>DCPU01000025.1 GCA_002323245.1 Mariprofundus sp. UBA1536
ATCGAGTCTGACCCCTTTGATTTTATCACAACACCAAGCGATTTCTAGACTTGGCTGAATATTATCGTGAAGCCACCGATATCGACCTCGACGCTTTCGCCGATACCGAACTATTTGCCTTCGAGGATGCAGCCAGCTTTAAAGACCACGCTGATTCCATCATTCGCAAGAAAATCGCCTTGCTGCAAAAAAATGAGGTGCTGAAAGACATTACAGTCGCCGACATACAAACTGTGGCCAACAACTTCAACGCAGAACTGCCAGAAGAACACCACATCAGCATAACGACCACTGACGACGGCAAGCTATTGATGCCTGACGATAAGAAACAACTAAAAGAGCTAATCCGGTTTTTAGATGAAGACTACGTTACGGCTCCTTTGACGAAGCGGAAGTGCCTGACAAATTCAAAAAAATATCTTTGATTATTATAAATTCTAGATCAGAAAGTAAAACCAATTAATCGGGACGATTTATGGAAAAAAAAATTAGTTCTCTGCCCACCACCTAATTACATCCTTATGTCGATTCGGATCAACCGGATCGATAACTGAATCGCTTTCAAACTTCTTACTTTTTCGCCGCTAAGACACCTTTATTCCAAGAAAAGGTGTCAGGTCTTGAATCTTGAAATGCAAATGATATGTTAGGTCTATGGCTAGACCTTAAATGAATAGAATACCTCCTCTTTATGTTTGTTGCTGGAGGAGATTTATGAAAGCGGAGCTATTGCATATGAGTCATCAGGAACAGTCACGTTCAGAGATCATGCGCCTTTACGTTGAGGGCTATATTTTTTGGTGTCTTCAGTTGTGGCGTTTGTATAACAAGGAGAACCTGACCAAAAAAACCTTCGTGTCACTTTGCGAATTGATGGTGAATTGCGAGCCAGCTAGCTGGCGTAGTAAGAGAGGCTCCCCTGGGGGATGGCGGTTCAAAAAATATAGTCTTTTGGGTAGCTTAGAGATAAAGCGGATGGGTTATTTCTTGATGATAATGGGGAGCGCGCGGCGAAGGCTGCCTTTCCAGCCGCCTTTGATGGGGAAAAAGGTGTCAGGTCTTGAATCTTGAATCATCACCCCTCCAATTCTTAATAATATTACTTACCAGAGAGTAGTGAACACCTGCATAGTTTGCAATTTCAGCCATAGTATACCCATGCTCTTTATATGCCTCGGTCATCCACTTTCCACGTACAACATCATTCGCTGACAAATCATCAAGAGATCGGCGTGATATGCCATTCGGGTCAGACTCGATTGATTTTCCTGCTGGCCATTGATATTTGAACGGCAAAGCTAAAGCATTGCTCCCGCTGTTCATGTAGGGCTAGCCAAATTGGGAGTTAGAATGAAACTGAAATTTCTGATAGCTGGTGGAACCATCTGTAAGCAATACAACGAACTCACGGGCAAATTGGAGTTTCAGAAATCGTTTGTGCCGGAGATGTTATTGCGGGGCAGGTGTCAGTTGGCTTACAGCACTGAGGTATTGATGCTCAAAGATAGTTTGGATATGACGGCGGCTGATCGCGAAGTGATTCTTACAGCATGTCAGGCTTCGGAAGAATCGCGTATTATCATTTCCCATGGCACGGATTCGATGGTGGAAACAGCTTCCGTATTGGGGCAAGGGTTGAGCGATAAAACTGTGGTCTTGGTCGGAGCCATGATTCCTTATTCCATTCGCAATTCAGATGCGCTCTTTAACCTTGGCTGTGCGGTGACGGCTGTGCAGCTGCTCCACAAAGGCGTATATGTGGTGATGAATGGTGAAGTTTTTGCTTGGAATCATGTGCAGAAAAATCATGACTTGGGTGTGTTTCAGTACTGTTAAACACTGATGCTTTGCGGTTTGGACGTTATCTGTTGTACAAGGTATGCCTGTATGCATAACGTGTGGGCTAGCATTTGTTGGTTAAATTCAGCAATGCTAGGCCAACCAACCAAGGAGAAAGCTACATGCCTAAAATCAGCAAGCGTAGCATAATCAAGCCGATAATTTTCCTTGGGCTATTGCTGCTGCTTGTGCCGATTGCGGAGCAGACTTACCAAGCAAGACTGAATAAGGTGCAGCCTTTTGCTGTGCAGTGTTTGGAAGGTTGGGCGCATAGAGGTTATGTGAATCCTGAGCAGGGTTTCCCTGAAAACAGCTTGGCATCCTACCAACAAGCCATAACCTTGGGCGCAGCTGGCATTGAGATGGATACCTATTACGATGTTGAGCTGAATGATTTTATCATCAGCCATAGCAAAATTTATCAATTACAAGCCGATGGCAAACCACTTCGTTTGCAAGATGCGTTAGCAACGTTACCTAAAGTGCATATTTGGCTGGATGCGAAAAACCTCTACAAATTGATGCCTTGGCAAGCCAGCAAAGCCACAGCGCGGCTTAAAGACATAATTGGCAATGCAGGGCGCAAAGACGATGTGTTGATTGAATCCAGAAGCCCATTTTATTTGCGCGACTTGGCCAATGCAGGCTTTCAAACCACATTGATGATTTCACCAGAAACGCAGCACAATGCCTTGTGGCTTGGCGCAGAAATTACCATGCATCAACTCTTGTTCTCTGTGGGTCAATTCAATGGTATTTCCATGAATTATTCCGATTACAAAGGCAGCGTTGTTGATACTTTTGGGCAAGCGCCAACTTATTTGGCTACGATCAATGATGAAAAGCAGCTGCCCATCATGATGGGACAGCCACAAATCAAAGTTTTTCTAACGGATAATCCAGCTTTGTATGGTTTGCACTGCGCGGATGGCAGTAAAAAACCTTAATCAATTACGTATTGTTTGAGTGGCGGAAAGCCATTGAATTCAATGGCTGAATAGGTGGTGGTGTAAGCACCTGTTGAAAACCAATACATTCTATCGCCCATTTCCAAGCTGAGTGGCAATTCGTATTTATGATCTTCATACATGATGTCAGCACTATCGCAGGTTGGGCCTGCAATCACGCATTCTTCGGATTCACCCGTTTTGTCGGTGTAAATCGGATATTTGATGGCTTCATCCAAGGTTTCAATCAAACCAGAGAATTTGCCCACATCGGTAAATACCCAGCGATGCAATGAGGTGTGTGATTTGCGAGCAATCAGCACTACTTCACTGACCAAGATGCCGGCATTGGCGCATAGTGAACGACCGGGTTCCAAAATAATTTCAGGGAAATCATCGCCAAAATCGTCTTGCAAATAGAGTTTGATTTCTTCGGCATACGTCGCCAAATCATTGGTGCGAGTGAGGTAATTCGCAGGAAAACCACCACCCATATTGATCATTTTCAGTTTGATATTGTATTCATCATTCAAACGCTCAAAAATAACTTTCACTTTACCAATGGCTGCATCCCATGCGCCAATATCGCGTTGCTGCGAGCCCACATGGAAAGAAATGCCGAAAGGCTCCAGGCCCAAATCTTTGGCCAAAACCATCAATTCAACCGCCATATCCGTTTGGCAACCGAATTTGCGGGAAAGCGGCCAATCGGCAGTGTGACTACCTTCGGTGAGAATGCGAATATATACCTTAGAACCAGGTGCTTCAGCAGCAATGTTTTGCAAGTCAGCTTCCGAATCACTGGCATACAAACGCACGCCTTTTTCGTAGAAGTAACGAATATCTTTGCGCTTTTTGATGGTGTTGCCATAACTGCATCGCTCGGCTGCGATGCCATTTTTCATGGCTTTGTCCAATTCATAAATCGAAGCTACATCGAAGTTGGAACCCAAGTCACGAAGTGAGCTTAAAATCTTATCATCGGGATTGGCCTTGATGGCATAATACACTTTGGCAAAGGGGAAATTTTCCTCAATGGCGCGGTAATGTTTGGTAATAATCTTATTATCAATCACCACAAATGGAGTTTCTTGGCCATCAGCAAATGCTTTGAGTCCAGCAAATTCGTCGGCTTCGTAATAGTCTTCAATGAGTAAAGGAGTTGGCTGCATGGGCGAAGTATCAAGGTGCTGTATGGTGAAAGCAATAGGTGTAAGCCCACGTTTAAACAGAAAAAATCCACAGCAAAACTAATGGTAAAAAAAGCCAAGTAAAAACAGTCGATTAGCTGTAGGGCGGCGAAATTTCTTTAGGCGAAATTTCCTTGATTTTCGCCAAAGCTTGGCAGACTTTGCCTAACGAAGTTCTTCCTCGTGCATTTCACCACTTTTAAGCTTGGCCAAATAGCTTTTTAAGGCAGCGGCAACTTTGTCTTGGAGCAAGTACAAAGCAATAAAGTTGGGCAAAGCCATACCCAGTAGCAACAAATCACTAAAGACCAAAATATTGCCGGCGCTACCAATGGTGGCCAGCACGATAAAGGCTAAAAACATCACTTTGTATACGAGCGAGTATTTCTCACCAAACATATAGGTCCAGCAACGCTCACCATAATACGACCAAGCAATCATGGTGCTAAAGGCAAACAGCACTACCGATAAGGACAATATACTGGAAAACCAAGGCACGACTGAACCAAAAGCTGCGGAAGTGAGCGCTGCGCCTTGTTTCTCGGCAATCAAAGCCATGTGTTCAGGAGCGTTGTACACACCCGTAATCACAATCACCAAAGCGGTCATGGTGCAAATCACGATGGTATCAATAAAAGGTTCATACAAGGCCACCATGCCTTGGCGCACGGGATAGCGCACTTGGGCAGTGGAGTGGGCAATCACCGCTGAGCCAATACCTGCTTCGCTGGAAAATGCAGCGCGCTTAAAGCCTTGCACAATCACCCCAATCAAAGCGCCAAAACCAGCTTCTAGGGAAAACGCGCCATGCCAAATCGTGGCAACGGCATCGGGAAGGGCTTGGATGTTGGATATAATAATATACAAGCAAGTGACCACATAAATGACAATCATGGTGGGAACGACAGCTTCCGCGGCATGGGCGATACGCTTGATGCCGCCAATAATCACAAAGCCAACAATGGTGGCGATAATAAGGCCAAACAACCAAGGATAGTTGTCAAAGAAGCTGACCTCTTGCTGCACAGCACCCAATGCTTGCGAGACTTGAAAAGCATTACCTCCGCCAAGCGATGCGCCCACGCACATCAACGCAAAAATAATGGCCAGCACTTTGCCAGTGCCCACAAATCCTTTTTCGGCAAACCCTTTGGAGAGATATTCCATGGCTCCGCCCATAATGCGACCATCTGGGCGTGTTTCGCGATACAATTGCCCCAGCGTGACTTCAGTAAACTTAGCGGTCATGCCAAAAAAACCAGCAATCATCATCCAAATGATAGCACCTGGCCCGCCCACAATAATGGCAATGGCCACACCTGCGATATTGCCCAAGCCAACAGTAGCAGAAATGGCTGTGGTTAAAGCCTGAAAAGGGGTAATTTCACCTTGATCTTGCGGCGATTGGAATTTGCCGCGAATCACATCAAAGGCGTGGCCCATCATGCGCACATTGATAAAACCATAACGAAAGGTCATATAAATCGCGCCAACACTTAACCAAGCCACAATAAAGGGCACTTCAGCTCCGCCTGGCATCACATCAAAGAAGAGGAAGGTGGCGAAAAATTTATTGATGCCTTCAAACATCGCATCCACACCATTACTTTCACTGGCCAAGGCAAGTGAAGCATGGCAAGTCACTGCGAAAAAACTAAAAAGAACAGAAAACCACTTCATTGTTGTTTGCAACTTAAAATCCCCCATCTTCGCCCAGATACTAGGCATGAAATCATGCGACCCATAATGCATGGCTCGTATCTGCTGACAAGGTTTGGCAGGTTTACATTGCTTGCCATGGTCATTCTTTTTACGATAGCTGCATGTCAGTTTTATTCCGATGGATTTTCTTTTCCAGCCTGATTCGTATAGCAGGGATTACTATCGCTATTGTAGCGATTTTCCTGATTGCTGAATCCTTTGATAAATCGCGCTTTGTCGGTCAAACCATGACAGTGGGGTTGCTGGCTGAATATTTATTATTGAAAATTCCGTTGATGATTTCTGATTTTATGCCGGTGGTGGTGTTGATTGCCTCTGCTATTTATATCACCGAAATTTCACACCATCATGAATTGGTGGCGATGCGCTCTTCGGGTGTATCGTTGGCCTTTGTGCTCAAACCTTTGTTGGCCGCTGCTTTATGTGCCGGATTATTTACCTTTGCCGTGGGTGAGTGGGTGGAGCCAATGACCAATGCCCGCTTGGCAACGATTGAGCGGGTGCATGTGCAAAAGAAAGCACCGTTGTCGCAAGGTGTGCAGTGGCTGCGTGAGGGTGAGCAGTTGATGAAACTTACGCCGCTGACCAATGATTATTTTGCTTTGATGGCGCTAAAAACCGATACGCAAGGCAGATGGTTACAACGGATTGATTCGGACAAGGCCAGCTACAGTCAAGGCCATTGGCATATGCAAAAAGCAACCATCAGCGCCCCCGATACCAAGCAGGGTTTGTTGATTTCGGTGCAGGAAAACTTTGCGCTGGCCTCAACGATTAGCCCAACGACGGTGGCTCCGCTAAACCCCAGAGATATGCGCTGGTTCGATTTGTTGCAGTTTTCCAGAGATCTGGCCGCGGCAGGATTGGCATCGGCCGAATATGTGTTTCAACTTCATCGCAAAGTCGCTTCACCCTTGGCCTGTTTGATTATGGTGATTTTGGCTTACAGCTTATGTGCGAATATGGGCAGCCGCATTGCTGCCAACTCCAAAGGTTTAGCGCTGGCCGTATTGATTGGTTTTATATTTTATGTTTTTAGCAGCACTGTGGTCATTATTGCTGGAAATATTCAGCTGCCAATTGCCTTTGCAGCATGGTGGCCGAATATCATGTTTGCGGGTATTGCCGGATTTTTACTGCTCACCAAAGAGGGTTATTAGTCAGTAACCACTCGTTGGTTAGTCTTCGATTTCCGTTTCTGCAGCCAATGGCGCGATGTCTTCACCCTTATAAGCTGAGGGTTCCGAAATGTTATCATTATCAATATTCACTGCAAAACCAGCGCGGTTGTAAGTGGTGCTATCACCAAAGCGCGGGGCAAGCGATACGCTGCCTTCAAGCAAAAGCAAAAAGGTATTGTCTTTGCCTACACGGCCCCAGAAATCTGTGCCGCGCACGCCAAGTACAGCTGTGCGGGTGCTAAGCTCGGTATTGCGTTGCTTTAAGCCTGTGCGCAATAAGCCCGCAGTGTAGCGAAATGCACCCTGTGAAACACGCAGGATGGAAGAGAAAATGCCCTCACTTTCTTGCCAGTCGCGCACTTGAAACCTGGCGAAATTACCCAGTTTGACGCGACTGTTGTCGGGAAAATCAATATACGCTTTACCACGACGGCTGGTGCGAACTTCATCGCCGCGTTGCAGGGCCATGCCCGCTGAACCTTTGATAAAACTTTTACCGCGCAGAATGTTTACCTCACCAACCATACGGGTGATGGTAGGGTCTTTGATGGCATCAGCTGCCCATGCCGATGGCAGTGGGAGCCAAGCACTGACAACAACGAGCAAACATAAAACCAAAACTTTTTTGATGTTGGGCATACAAAGCTCCTAAGAATCGGGGGGTGATAAGCGCACACATTGGTGCAAACACGGTTGCTACTTTCAGCCTTATTTTATCTTTGTCCAGTTTGCAGCCAGTCAATGATTGCTTAGCAGCGGTCTTCTTCATACGCTTTGCGAACAGTGTTGATGGGAATGCTTATCAATGACAAGGGGTATGTGATGATGCAAGCAGTGGTGATAAACAAAACGGGTTCGGTGGATGTGTTAGAAGTTCAGGATTTGCCGATGCCTACCGAATGCGCTGCTGATGAGCTGCTGATTAAGGTCATGGCTGCAGGGGTGAATCCTGTAGACACCAAGCTGCGCAAAGGTGGCTTGTTTTTTTCTGATGCTTATCCGGCCATTTTGGGCTGCGATGGAGCTGGATATGTGGAGAAAATCGGCGCTGATGTCGAAGGTTTTCAAGTTGGTGATGCTGTGTATTATTGTTATGGCGGTTTGGGTATGCGCAGCGCAGCTGGTGATTCGGTGGGCAATTATGCGGAATATGCTGTGGTCAAAGCTGCGTTTGTGGCGCAAAAGCCTGTGGTTCTCGACTTTGATGCAGCAGCAGCTGCGCCGTTGGTGTTGATTACGGCTTGGGAAGCACTTTTTGATCGTGCCAATATTCATGCTGGGCAAACGGTGTTTGTTTCTGCTGGTTCTGGCGGTGTAGGGCATGTGGCGATTCAGTTGGCCAAACTTGCTGGTGCGCAGGTGGCTACTAGTGTGAGTAGCGATGAAAAAGCTGAGTTTGTGCGAGAGCTTGGCGCGGATTTAATTATCAATTACAAAACCCAAGATGTGAGCAAGGTGTTGCTCGATTGGAGTGATGGTTCTGGTGTGGATATTATATTGGATACCGTTGGCGGCGAGAGCTTAAAAGCGTTGCTGCCTGCCTTGGCTATCTATGGGGATTTGGTGACTTTATTGCAGTTGCCCGAAGATTTGGATTGGAAAACACTGCGCAATAAAAATGCCCGCATCAGTCAAACCTTGATGCTTACGCCCATGGCCCAGGGCAATCAAACACTAGGTGCTGAGCAAGCCACTATTTTAGAGCAATGCGCCCAACTGATTGATGAAAACAAATTGTTTATTTATGTCGATGAAACCTATCCGCTGGCAGATGTTCAAAAAGCCCATGCGCAGTTGGAAGAGGGGCATCAAAGCGGCAAAGTGGTATTGCAGATGTTTCTTGAAGAAGATGAAAGCGGCGATAGCGATGCATTGTAGATTATATCTTGATGCTGATATGCAAGTGGGTTTGCATGTGGTGATTGGTGCTGAGCAAGCCAGGTATTTAAAGCAAGTGATGCGTTTGCAAGCTGGCGATAAAATTACTGTTTTTAATGGTAAGGGCGGCGAATACCAAGCTGAGTTAACACATGTGGGCAAAGATATAGCCGAATGTATGCTGCATACTTTTGTGGATGTGAACCGCGAGTTACCTTGTAAAGTGCACATTATTCAAGCTGCCAATCGCAGTGAAAAAATTGAAACCGTCTTACAAAAAGCAACCGAGATGGGTGCTGCCAGCTTTCAAATTCTCAATTCTGAGCGCGCCACCTTTAAAATCCCTGGCAATAAACTAAACCAACGCTTGGAGCGCTGGCAAAAAATTATTATAGAAGCTGCTGAACAAAGCGAGCGAACCGCTTTGCCGCAAGTATCTTGGCTAGATAAACTTGCAAAAATTGACTGCAAGGGCGCCAGCTATATTTTGCATCCTCGGGATGCTAAGCTATGGTTGGAAGTGCGCTCGACGATGATGGGAGGCAGTGATGTGACGTTTGCTGTTGGTCCAGAAGGTGGGTGGACCGACCATGAGCTTGAAGCCCTACAACAAAAGGGTTTTTCTGCTTTAACATTTGGCCCTAGAATCATGCGAACCGAAACAGCAGCCCCAGCGTTGCTGGCAGCAGTACAAGCAGTTTTGTAAGTTGATTGAAAATAAACGAAGAAAATAAAAAAGAGGTGTGTGTATGTTGAATAAAATGATGCAAATCGTAATGGTGGGATTATTGATGGTGGGTTTGTCGGCTTGTAAAAGCACCACAGTTTCGCGTGTGGATACCGATACCGTGCAAGACTTGAGTGGCAACTGGAATGACACCGATTCACGCCTTGTCTCTTCGCGTATGGTGGCTGATTTGATGACCCAAAGCTGGTTGGGTAAATACCAAGTGGCCAATGGTAAAAACCCTGTGGTGATTGTCGGTGAAGTGCGCAACTTAAGCCACGAACACATCAATACCCGCACCTTTATTTCCGATTTGGAAATGGCCTTGATTAATTCGGGTGAAGTGGAATTTGTGGCTTCAAGCCAGGAGCGCCAAGACATCCGCGATGAGCGCGCTGATCAAATGGACAATGCAACCTTGGCCACGCAAAACTTGGCGGGCAAAGAGCTTGGCGCCGATTATATGCTGAAAGGTCAAATCAACAGCATTTTTGATGCAGCCAAAGATACGCAAGTGAAGTATTACCAAGTGGACTTAACATTGATCAGCTTGGCTGATAACCGCAAAGTTTGGATTGGCCAAAAGAAAATCAAAAAAGTCTTAGAATCAGGTATGTTCCGTTAAGCTGATGATAGCTTAAAAAAGACAACCCAAAGAAAACCAACCCATGCAGAACTTTCCAATGAAAAACATTTGTTTATGCCTGCTTTTGGTTGGTTTTTCAGGCTGTGCCAGTTATAGCAATAGTTTTCAACGTGTTGAATTTTTGCTCAGCCAACAACAGCCAGAAGAAGCTTTGGTTGAGGTTGAAAAACGAGCCAATTCCAGCTCGGATAAACTGCTGTACTTGATGGATAAGGCCATGTTGCAGCGCATGAGTGGTCAATATGAAGCAAGTAATACCACCTTTGAAGCTGCCAAAAAACTTGGTGATAAACTTACCGCCACCAGCATTTTGGAACAAGCAGGGGCAATCACGCTTAACGACAGCATCATGAGTTATGAAGGCGAAGATTTTGAGCGTGTGGCTGTGCATATGTATTCCGCGCTCAATTATATTGCTTTGAATCAATGGGATGAAGCGCGCGTGGAAGCACTGCAAGCTGACTTCTTATTACAAAAGCTTCGAGAAGATGCCGATAAAGATACCGTCTTTGCTGAGGATGCGTTTGCCCGCTATCTCATGGGGATGATTTATGAACACGGGCAAGAGTGGAGTGATGCGATGATATCGTATCGTAAAGCCTTGTTGTCGTATCAAACGCGCAATAAAAGCGAAGTGCCCACGTTTTTAAAATATGATGTTTTGCGCATGGCGACCCGCTTGGGGCTTATCGATGAAGTGAGTCGATACAAACAAGAATTTGGTATTTCACCATCAACAAGTGATCTGTCCATGCGTGATAAAGGTGAAGTGATTGTCTTACTGCATCACAGCTTATCGCCCATCAAGCGCGATGAAAATGTGTTTGTGTTGGGTGATGATGGTATTGAGCACCGCATTGCGTTTCCTGTGTTTGAATCGCGCAGCTCGCCCATGGCGTATGCTCAATTGGTGATTGGTGATGAACGCATCAATCTGGATAAAGTGAATGATTTTGATGTGGCAGCCAGAGAATCATTAGAAACACATAAACCAGCTATGATGGCTAGACTGTTGGCCAGAGCCATTGTGAAACACAATATGGCCGAAGCCATGCGCAAAGAATCAGGCGAACTGGCTGGTTTTATGATGAACATGGCCGCCATGGCCACCGAAACTGCAGATACGCGCAGTTGGTTAACCCTGCCCAAGGATATTTACCTTGCCCGCGTTGCTTTGCCCGAGGGTAAATATCCAGCTTCGTTGCAATTGTTTGGCGCCAATGAAATGCCCTTGGCGATTTTGCCCCTGCCCGAAGTGGAAGTAGTTCGCGGCGGAAAATATGTGTTCGAAAAAATTTGGGTGAAATCACCCTTACCTGCGGTCGTAACCAAACCACAATAATATTTAAACTGGCTTTCTTCTTGCTTACTTTTTTCAATGAAGTTTGAGGGGATGAAGCCTTTGATTGAATTAACTGGAACATATGATGGGTTGTTGGTGGCCATATCGGTATTGGCAGCCATCATCAGTGCTTTTGTAGCGATATCTATTGTTCCGCGAATTACAGCCAAGGGCGCTGACTCAAATGCATGGTTATGGGTAGCCGCTTTTGGTATGAGCCTTGGCGCAGGCATTTGGACCATGCATTTTATAGCCATTCTCGCCTTTCATTTGCCCATCCCTTATGTGTTTAATTTGCCCCTTACTTTTTTATCATTGCTGCTGGCAGTGGTGTCGAGCGCGGCAGCCATTGTTCCGTTACGTTTTGGCAAAACATTAAGTCTTCGTTCGCCCGCAACGTATTTCATTGGCACCATGATGGGCCTGGGCATCGCCGGTATGCATTATGCGGGTATGGCGGCGATGAAGCTCAATGCCATCATGCACCATGACATGGCCATTATTGTTCTGGCTGTTGCCATTGCGGTGATGGCTTCCATTGCTGCATTAGCGATTGCCAGTCAGTTGCGCGATTCGCGTATTTTCAAACAAATGAGCGTGAAGATATTGGCGGCTGTGGTGATGGGTATGGCTGTTTCAGCCATGCACTACACGGCAATGTATGGTATGCATTTTCATACAACTGAGCAGCAACATAGCTTTACCATGAGTGTTGAGCCGCATGTGTTGGCTATCTTTATCATGAGCGTTGCTTTTTTGGTTCAGGGCGGCCTTATCATTGCCGCAATTTTTAGTGAAGCTTATGGCGTAGCCAAAGATGCAACGGAGCGCATGAAAATGCGGGCAGGTTTAAATAAGGCCTTATCTTTAATCTTAAGTATATGTTTGAAAAAAACATCTATTGAAGAAAAACTACAGCAGATTCTCGAAATTATCCTTTCCTTAGATGCGCTCACCATCAAAAAATCAGGCTGCATCTACCTTGCAGATAACCGTGATAAAAAGCTACATATGGTTGCTGAGCATCAGTTGGATGCTGCTTTGATCAAGCGGTGTCATAGCCTGCATTATGGTGAATGTTTGTGTGGTGGCGCCGCCGAATCTGGGCAGGTGGTGTATAAAAATTGTTTGGATGATAATCATACCATTACTTTTGAAGGCATGAGCGAACATGGTCATTATGTGCTCCCAATTATGTCTGAAGGTGAAGTGATTGCTGTGTTGAACTTGTATTTGGAGCATGGTCATCAGCGTGATAAGGCTGTTGATCGCTTCTTAGCCATGGCCGCTGATGCATTATCGGTGATTATTCGCAGTCATCACATCGAGGAAGATGCGCTGAAAGTGCTCACCGCTGTCGACCAAGCAGGTGAAGCGATTATGATTTCCGATACCAAAGGTCTTATTGAATATGTGAATGAATCCTTTTCAAGAATCACGGGCTACAGCGCCGAAGAAGCGATTGGTAGCCGTACTTCCTTGCTCAAAAGCGGTACGCAGCCCCGCTCTTTTTACACCCAAATGTGGAATACCATCAATGCGGGAAATGTTTGGTCGTCTGAAGTGGTGCAAAAAAGTAAGTTTGATCGTTTTTATCCAGCATTGCTCACCATTTCTCCGAGCAGAAATGCACAAGGTGAGATTACCCGATTTATCGGCATCCATTCGGATTTAAGCGAGCAAAAAAATCTTGAAGCGCAATTTCGGCAGGCCCAAAAAATGGAGGCTATAGGCACGCTTACTGGTGGGATTGCCCATGATTTTAACAATATGTTGGCGGCGATTTTGGGGAATCTATATTTGGCAAAGAAAATCAATAATGATCCAGAAAGTTTGCTCAAACGCTTGGATAGTATTGAGCAGGTATCGCTGCGAGCCACCAGTATGATTCAACAGCTACTTACTTTCTCACGCAAAGATATGACGCATATGCAACATGTGTTGCTACCCGAATTTGTTGATGAGGCTATGGAGCTTTTGCGTAGCAGTGGACCTGAAAATATCAAATTGGTTCTGGATATATGCAGTGAGCCGCTGATGGTTTGGGGTGATGCCACACTTTTACATCAAGTGTTGATGAATTTGGTTATCAATGCCCGTGATGCGCTTAAAGGCAATAAAGACCCAATGATTACAGTCAGTTTGCGGCCATTTTATGCTGATGCAGTTTGGGTGGACAACCATGTTGATTTTATCGTAGGTGAATATGCTTTGCTTACTGTGGCTGATAATGGCGAAGGCATTAGTGCTCATGATGTTGAAAATATTTTCGAGCCATTTTTCACCACCAAGCCCCAAGGTAAGGGTACAGGGCTGGGCTTATCGATGGTCTTTGGTGCAGTGAAAAGCCATAGCGGTGTGATTCGTATACAAACGGATGTACAGGAAGGTGCGGTGTTTGAGCTTTACCTACCCATCATCAAAGGCTTAGAAGATAAGCTTATCCAAACACCGGTTATTGCTGTGCAAAGCGCTAAAGGGGAAACGATTCTTTTGGCCGATGATGAAGAGACAGTGCGCACCACCACCGCCGAATTTCTTGAGATGTTGGGTTATCAAGTGTTGCAAGCTGCTGATGGCGAGGAAGGCATGGATGTGTTTAACCAACATTTTAATAGCATTGATTTGGCCATCTTGGATGTGGTGATGCCCAAGGTGGGTGGCTTGGAATTATCCGAGCATATGCATCGCATCAAACCAAGCACGCCGATATTGTTTGTTTCAGGCTATGATAGGGGCCAAACGTTTGAAAATTATGAATTGGCAGAAAATAGTGAGACTCTCACCAAACCCGTTGATTTTAATCGGCTTAGCCAAAAAATCCGCCACTTCTTGGATCATTAAAGTTTGTGAGATGGCTTAGCTACCGAGAAACGGTTGCCAAAACAATAAGGCAAAAGCTGTAATCAAAACAATCCCCACCAGATTAAAGAGCAACCCAAACTGCATCATGGTTTTTACATCGACAATGCCGCTGGACATAGCAATGGCATTGGGCGGCGTGGCAATGGGCAGCATAAAAGCAAAGCTGGCGCAGATGGTGCCCACCATCATGAATAAGGTGCTATCGATACCTGCTTGCTGGGTTACTGCATAAATGATGGGTAACATGATGGAAATCAAAGCGGTATTGGATGTGATTTCAGTGGTGAAGGTAACGATGGCTGCAATCGCTAGCAGCAATAAAATGGTGGGAAGCGTGGTCAACGAAATAATATAATTAGCGACTTCATGGGCAAGGCCAGTGGCACCAAAGGCATTGGCGATGCTAAAGCCCGCGCCAAAGAGAAACATGATTTGAAAAGGAATCTGATTTTTATCTTGCATCCAATTGAGGATATTAAATGGTGGAGCAAAAAGCAGTAGCCCCAAACCCAGTAAAATACCTGATTCATTGAGTCCCAAGCCTTGCCAATACGGGCGAATCGGGGCGTTGACCAAAAGCAGTAACATTAAAAAACCAATCAGCCCCAATACTTTTTTCTGATCCACCGTTAAAGGCTTGGGCTCAGACATGATAGGTAAGGTTTCACCTTTGACGCCGATACTGAGCACCAAACCAACGACTATAAACATCACTATGGATAATGGCGCGACCAGCATCATCCATTGCATAAAGGGAATAGCTGGCAAGCTGTGCTCTTGCATAAAGCCCAGTAGAATCAAATTCGGCGGTGTGCCAATGGGTGTCATGATGCCGCCGACGCTGGCGCCATAAGCAATGGCAAGGGCAAAACGCATTTTAAGCTTGATGCTGTCGGATAAATAAAGGGCGATGGAAATCAGCAAAAGCGTGGTGGTGGTATTGGATAAAATGGAGCTTAAAAGCCCCGATGTGATGACCAGCGATAAAATAATGCCGCGCCCTGTATTGGGGAATAGCTGTAACATTTTATTGGAAATCCAAGTGTGTAGGCCGCTTTTTTCCACAGCAATAGCAATTAAAAAACCACCCAGGAATAAGAAGATGATGGGGTGGGCGTAGTTCAGCGCCGTGGCTTTGGTGTCGAGAATGCTCAAGGCTGGAAACAATACGATGGGCAATAATGAGGCGGCAGCCATGGGCAGGCCCTCATTGGTCCAAAGGGCGACGAGCAGCATAATCACGGCCAGTAATGCTGATTGTTGTGTATTGAAGGTGGTGGTGGCTATGGCAAAAACGAGAAGTGCTAGCGATAAAGCAATTGTGATTTTCTTGTGTTGATAGCGATTGGTTTCACTGAACATATGCTTCTCCCTTTCGCGTTTTTAAGCTACTCAGCATCCTCAAAAAACCAGCGGATGTCACTCAAATCATTGGCGATAGGCGCTTGGGGTAGATTGTTAATCACCACTTGCCCATATCGTTTTTTAAATAAGCGTGAATCCAGCACTGCAATCACGCCCCTATCGGAGGTCGCGCGAATCAATCTACCCACGCCTTGGCGCAACACCGCAATCGCATCGGGCAATTGGATATCCATAAAACCGTTGCCGCCCTTATCTTCGCAATGCTTGGTGCGCTCTTTGAGCAATACATCGGTAGGCGGGGCAAAAGGGATTTTATCAATAATCACCAGCGATAGGGATTCGCCAGGCACATCCACACCTTCCCAAAAGCTGCGCGTGCCGCAAAGAATCGAATGCTTATCACTGCGAAACGCTTCTAAAATAGCATCGCGGCTACCACTTTCGCCCTGAATCAACACCTGCCAAGGTAAGTTTTGTTGCAATTTGGGTGCGAATTGGTTGAGGGCATAGTGCGATGTAAACAAGACAAAGGCTCTGCCGCGTGAGGTGCGTAGTAAGGCTTCCATTTCATTGCGCATCACCGATGCATAATCCGCATCCCTTGGTTCTGGGATATGTTTGGGTAAATAGAGCATGGTTTGTTTGCTGTAATCAAAAGGGGAGGGGTGAAAGCAGCTTGTAGCTTGCGCTTCATCCAGCCCCAAACGCTCACGCACATAGTCAAACTTTTGCGAAACACGTAATGTAGCTGATAACAATACAAAGGATGCTTCGCGCTCCCACAAATGGGAATAAAGCACTGGCCCAGTTTCAACAGGGGCAGAGGTGTATTTTTTATAATCACCCTGGCCTTCATCCCAAACGACATAACCAGGCATAGGTGATAATAATTGCGCCATGTCTTCGCTGATGATGGCTGCGCGGGCTGAGAGTTTGATGATGTCATCATGCCTATCTTCACGCGAGGCTGCCAAATCGCTAAGTTGGTTCCAAAAGCCTTGGATGGTTTTTAAATCATGGTCAGCCCATTTGGTGATGACTTCTGCGCCGAGTTTACGCATTTGCTCTTTTAAGCTGGCTTCATCGCCAAGCACATCCAAAATCGCTTGCATATCATTGAGCCAATACAAAAGGCGCGAGCGAGAAAGTTGAATGCCAAAATGGCGACTGGCCAAGTCGGGTAGGCTGTGTGCCTCATCCAAGATATAAGTATCAAACTGCGGCAAGATTTCGCCAAAATCACCCGATTTGAGCGAGGCATCCGCAAGCAAAAGGCTATGGTTGGCTACGACAATATCAGCGTTTTGCGCTTTCTGTCGCGCTTTCATCAAGGGGCAGTGTTTATACGATTCGCACTTGCTGCCCAAACATTGCTCTGCAGTTGCGGTGACCAAGGGGCCAATACCTTGTTCAAACACATCAAAAGAAAGCGCCGATAAATCACCATCATTGGTGCTTTCTGCCCACTTGGCCACTTTAAGTAGATTCTTTTTTGCCCAAATTTCTTGTTGGTTGTTGGCGATATTAATATGCAGGCGTTGCGGGCAGTAATAGTTGCTGCGCCCTTTAAGCAGCGCCACCTTTCGGCGCACGCCAAGCGCATCTTGCACGGCGGGAATATCCCTATACATCAATTGGTCTTGTAAGGCGCGGGTGTGGGTGGAAATCAGCACTTTATCGGATGAGCGTAGGGCTGGAATCAAGTAAGCCAGTGTTTTACCAGTGCCTGTCTCTGCTTCAGCAATAAGTTTGCTTTGGCCGCTAATGGTTTCAGCAATTTCCAAGGCCAACACGGCTTGTTCGGGCCTATGATTGTAACCCACAAGCGAAGTGCTCAGCATTGAGCCGACGGCAAAGTCTTCCTTCACTTGCTGCGTATAGGTTTTAAGCGCATGTGGCGCATCCACATGTGCTGAATTAAAAGAGGTGATAACTAGGCTCGCTTTGCTTATTGAGCGGTTAGGCGGGTAAGCGCTTCACGGTATTTATCGGCAGTTTTTTGCATGATATCCGCTGGGATTTCTGGGCCAGGTGCTGTTTTGTCCCAATCCAGAGTTTCCAGCCAATCGCGAATGATTTGTTTATCAAAGCTTGGCGGGCTGGTTTCGGGTGCATAACTATCAACATCCCAGAAGCGCGAGGAATCGGGGGTTAGTGATTCATCAATTTGCACAAGTTTTCCATCGGCATCGAGGCCAAACTCAAACTTGGTGTCGGCAATAATAATACCCCGTGAAAGGGCATACTCAGCCGCCTCTTTGTATAAACGCAAACTAACATCACGCACTTGCGTGGCCAATTCATCACCGATAAGTACACACATACGGTCAAAATCGATGTTTTCATCATGGGCGCCGACATCGGCTTTGGTAGATGGGGTGAATATGGGTTCGGGGAGTTTATCGGCCAAGCGCAAACCTTGCGGCAGCGGGATCCCGCATACAGCGCCAGAAGCTTGGTATTCTTTCCAGCCTGAGCCGATCAAATATCCACGCACAATAGCTTCAATCGGTAGCGGCTTGAGACGTTTGACCACCAACGCACGGCTGGCAACACGAGCGCGCTCTTCGGCATTGGGGAGGGCTTGCTCCAATGTCATGCTTGAAGTTTGGCTAGGAATGATATGCGCCATTTTTTTAAACCAAAAATCAGAGACTTGGTTGAGAATTTCACCCTTGCCTGGTACGGGTGTGGGCAACACCACATCAAAAGCTGAAAGACGATCGGTGGTCACAATCAGAATATGATCGGCATCGATTTCATACATATCGCGCACTTTGCCTGTATGAATCAGTTTTAGGCTTTGGATATCAGCTTTCAATAGTGTGGCTGGGCTGGAAGTCATGACTTACCTCATAGTTAAAAATAAATGCGAAAAGTGACAGAACATAATGGGCTCGACAAGGATTGGAAGTGTAAAGCGTATATTTTTATGGTATCAGGTTGCGCTTGAGAAGTCTGTCCACTAAAGTGAGAACTGTCACACGGATACTTGTGTTTTATCAC
This sequence comes from Mariprofundus sp. UBA1536, assembly GCA_002323245.1. GTDB lineage: Bacteria > Pseudomonadota > Zetaproteobacteria > Mariprofundales > Mariprofundaceae > Ghiorsea. Next base: position 18,709 of record DCPU01000025.1, read on the forward strand.
TGGCTTAGTAATGTGGTCGCGGGTATGAAAAAGGACGGGTCAAAAAGGATGGGGGTTCTTGATGGTAAGTAAATTTTTAGTGCATTTTGTGATGGCGGCTTTATTGACAGTGTTTGCTATTTCAGGTGGTTCATGGGTGTCAACAGCCAGCGCCGAAGCTGCAACATCGCAAGATAAAAGCATGGCCAATGTGCAACTTATTCTCAAAAAACTTCGCGATTCTATGCTGAGCATGAAAGACTTTGATGCGCTTGAAGATGCGGGTATGGATAAAGCCGATGTGGATAGAATGCGACGCGCTATGAAACAAAAAATCCAGCAAATGACTTCAGATGCTGTTGAAATGATTCGGATGCTTTAAGGTTTATATTCTTATTTTTAATGACTGAGGCTGCAGAATATGCAGCCTCTTTTTTGTCTGAAGTTTCAGTTCAAAAGTGACTGTAAAAGACAAAGGGCTGAGCCTGAAAAAGCTATCTGACAATGCCTCTTCATTAGTGAGCAAAAGATGGTTATACTGCGCGACATTGCAAAGAAACACGATGGGCAGGCATTGATTCTGCCCTATTTTTTGCTCGGTTCACTACTTTTTTACGAGGTTAGACCCAATGCCACGTCGCAATGATATTCAAACGATTATGATTTTAGGAGCTGGCCCCATTGTGATTGGCCAAGCTTGTGAGTTTGATTACTCCGGTGTGCAAGCATGTAAAGCGCTCAAAGAAGAAGGCTTTAGAGTGGTGTTGGTCAACTCCAATCCTGCCACGATTATGACCGACCCTGAATTTGCCGATGCCACTTATATCGAGCCCGTGACATGGGAAGTGGTTGCTAAAATCATTGAGAAAGAACGCCCAGATGCTATTTTGCCAACCATGGGCGGCCAAACAGCCCTGAACTGCGCACTCTCTTTAAACAAACACGGCATCCTTGAAAAATTTAATGTGCAACTAATTGGCGCTCAGCCTGATGCTATTGATAAGGCAGAAGATCGTGAGCGTTTCAAACATGCTATGGATGCTATTGGTCTTGAAATGGCGCGCGGTGGTTTTGCCCACTCTATGCAAGAAGGCCGTGATTTAGCTGCGGAAATTGGTTATCCAATTATTATTCGCCCTTCGTTTACCCTTGGTGGTTCAGGCGGCGGCATTGCTTACAACCCAGAAGAATTTGAGCAAATTGCAGCATCAGGTTTGGATGCTTCGCCAACGGATGAGATTCTCGTCGAAGAATCGATTATTGGTTGGAAAGAATACGAAATGGAAGTGATGCGTGATCATGCGGACAACTGCGTGATTATTTGCTCTATTGAAAATTTTGATGCCATGGGTGTGCATACCGGTGATTCGATTACCGTAGCCCCTGCACAAACGCTCACCGATAAAGAATACCAACGTATGCGTGATGCCTCTATCGCCATTTTGCGTGAAATTGGTGTGGAAACAGGCGGCTCAAACGTACAGTTCGCGGTCAATCCAGTAGATGGGCGTTTGATTGTCATTGAGATGAATCCGCGCGTGTCGCGTTCTTCGGCTTTGGCATCCAAAGCAACAGGCTTTCCGATTGCTAAAATCGCAGCGAAATTGGCTGTGGGTTACACGCTGGATGAAATTAAAAATGATATCACGGGTGAAACCTTTGCTGCCTTTGAACCTAGCATTGATTACGTGGTCACCAAACTTCCGCGTTTTGCTTTTGAAAAATTCCCAGGCGCCGATACACGTTTGACCACGCAAATGAAATCCGTGGGCGAAGTGATGGCCATTGGCCGCACGTTCACGGAAAGCCTTGGTAAAGCCATGCGTGGCTTGGAAGTGGATTCTTGTGGTTTTGATAAATCAGTGCCTGCTGATGCTGATGCAAAAATATTTTTGCAGGAAAAATTGGCTGTGCCTTGTGCAGATCGTTTGTGGTGGATGGGCGAAGCCCTGCGCGCTGGCTGGAGCGAAGAAAAAGTATTTGAAGTGACCAAAGTTGATCCTTGGTTTGTGCGTGAATTGGCGATGGTCATTCAGCTTGAGCAAGCTTTGGCTGGCCGTGATTTAAGCAGCTTGAACCAAGCCGAATGGTTGCAAGCTAAACGTGAAGGTTTGTCCGATCGTCGCTTGGCTATGTTGCTGAGTAGCAATGAACATGAGGTGCGTAAAGCGCGTTCTGCAGTTGGTGTCAAACCTGTGTTCAAACGCGTGGATACTTGCGCTGCAGAATTTGAAGCCAAAACACCGTATTTGTATTCCACTTACGAAGCTGAATGTGAGTCTTTACCAACAGATAAGAAAAAAATCATGGTGCTTGGCGGCGGCCCCAACCGCATTGGCCAAGGCATTGAGTTTGATTATTGCTGCGTGCATGCTGCCTTTGCCTTATCCGATGATGGATTTGAAACCATCATGGTCAACTGCAACCCTGAAACCGTATCTACCGATTATGATACATCTGACAGATTGTATTTCGAGCCACTCACATTTGAAGATGTGATGGCCATTGTGGACGTGGAAAAACCTGCTGGCGTGATTGTGCAATTTGGTGGCCAAACGCCGCTAAAATTGGCTGAATCCTTACAGGCTGCGGGTGTTCCTATTATTGGTACCAGCCCAGATATGATTGATTTGGCCGAAGATAGGGAGCGTTTCCAACAATTGCTGCATCATCTGAAATTGTTGCAGCCCGAAAACGGCACAGCGCGCTCAACCGAAGAAGCTGTGAACGTAGCCAACACCATTGGCTATCCAGTTGTGGTTCGCCCTTCGTATGTGCTTGGCGGCCGCGCGATGCAAATCGTGCATGATGAAAAAGGTTTGCTGCGTTATATGACTGAGGCTGTGCAAGCTTCCAATGATCACCCCGTGTTGCTCGATCGCTTCCTGAATCAAGCTATTGAGCTTGATGTGGATGCGCTTTGTGATGGTACACGTGTGGTGATTGGCGGCATCATGGAGCATATTGAAGAAGCTGGCGTTCACTCCGGTGATTCGGCTTGTTGCTTGCCGCCTCATTCGATTTCGCAACACATCATTGATGAAGTGATTCGCCAAACCAAAGCTTTGGGTATGGCTTTGAATGTATCAGGTTTGATGAATATTCAGTTTGCTTTGCAGGGTGAAACCCTTTACGTCTTGGAAGTGAATCCTCGTGCTTCGCGTACAGTGCCGTTTGTATCCAAAGCTACGGGCGTGCCTTTGGCGAAAATGGCGGCGCGTATTATGTCGGGTCAAAGTTTGGATGATTTGGGTCTGCAAGATATCAAACAACCCACCACGTATCGTTCAGTGAAAGAAGCGGTGTTCCCATTCGTGAAATTCCGCGGCGTGGATCCATTGCTTAGCCCTGAAATGAAATCAACAGGTGAAGTGATGGGTATCTCCAAAACTTTCCCAGCTGCATTTGCCAAAGCTCAACTTGGCGCAGGCTCGCGTTTGCCCAAATCAGGTCGTGCTTTTGTATCGGTGCGTGATGCGGATAAAGACCGTGTGGTGGCTTTGTCGCGTATGCTTGTTGATGCTGGTTTTGAAGTGATGACTACTGAAGGTACGGCAGCGATTTTGACTGCAGCCGAAGTGCCTTGCACCAAAGTGGCCAAAGTAATTGATGGTGTGCGCCCGCATATCGTGGATAAATTGTTGTCGGATGAAATCAATTTTATTGTTAACACCACAGAAGGTGAGCGCAGTATTGCCGATTCCAAATCGATTCGCCAAGCAGCCCTTGACCGCGGCATTGTATACTTTACAACCATGGCTGGTGGTTTGGCTGCTGCTGAGTCCATGCTCAGTAATGACGATGTTACCGAAGTAAAAAGCATTCAAGAATACCATCAAGGCGAGGCATAACCGATGCAACGAGTTCCAATGACCAAAGCTGGCGCTGATGCCATGCGTGAAGAGTTGCAATACCTTAAAGGTGAAAAACGTCATCACATTGTGCATACCATTGAAGTGGCGCGTGCGCATGGGGATTTATCGGAAAACGCTGAATACCATGCGGCCAAAGAAGACCAAGGCATGAATGAAGCCCGTATTTCTATGCTTGAAGATAAGCTTTCACGCGCACAAGTGATTGATCCTGCATCGATTGAATCTGAGCGTATTGTATTTGGCGCAACTGTCGATTTGGTGGATATGGAATTGGACAAAGCCATCACCTACAAAATTGTGGGTGAAGACGAAGCCAATATTGATCAGGGCACCATTTCTGTAACCTCCCCGATTGCCCGCGCCTTGATTGGCAAAGAAGAAGGCGATGTGGCTACGGTGCTTGCACCTGGCGGTGAACGCGACTACGAAATCGTCGGCATCAGCTATAAATAACCCATCATGAATCAGCAACTTTCTGCGAAAATGCCAACTGCAGGTTTAAAACTCTCACTGGCATTGATGCTGGCCTTACTTATTGTGCCTGCGTATGTGGTTGCGCCTGTATTGTTTGCAGAGCTCACATCAGCCCAAGCGGGTTTGATTGCGGGTAAGATTTTTCATGTTTCCAATTTGGCATTTTTGATTCTTTGTGTGGCCGCTGCTTTGTTTGCTCGCCGTTTGGGCGTGACCAAAGCAACGTGGTATTTGCTACTGGCCGTAACATTGATGGTGGCTATCAATGTGTTTGCTGTATCGACCATGATGACGATGATTAAGACGGAAGCTGGTGATATCTCTTTGCTGAGTAAGGAAGAGCCGCTGCGCTGGGCTTTTGCCTTCTGGCATGGGTTGGGCAGCATTTTGCAACTGCTGACTAGCATACTTGTTGTAACGCTGGTGATGAAAAACCACCAAAAAGTTCCAGATACGTCCGAACTTACTGCGGGGTAATCAAAGATGTTAAAGCCCATTGTCGCCTGGTTGAACAAACACTTTGAAGATACTGAGCTGATGATGTTACTGGCATTTTTGCTGGTTGTGTTTGTCACCCTGATTGTGTTTGGTTCAGCCTTAGCGCCGCTGTTGGTGGCAATTATTTTGGCTTATGTTTTAGATGGAATTGTGAACTTGCTGGTTGCCTGTAAGTTTCCGCGCCTTGCGGCGGTGGTCGTTGTTGGTTTTGGCGCCACGGTTGCTGTGCTGTTCTCACTGGTTGCCATTTTGCCAGTGCTCACTGAGCAGATTGGCCTTTTGCTCAATAAGCTTCCTGAATACGCCACCCAATTTAAAGAGACCATTTTAGAGGCCCAAGCCCAGTATGCCACTGTGCTTAACCCTGAGCGCTTGCAAGAGATATTGGTATGGATTACAGGAAAATTCCAAGAGTGGGGTGGCTTATTACTGTCGTTTTCTTTGTCATCAATTCCTGATTTGATTGCACTGGGCGTGTATGTGGTATTGGTGCCAGTGTTGGTGTTTTTCCTGCTTAAAGACAAGGTGCGCATTATTGTTTGGACCAAGCAATTCTTGCCAAGACGACGCAGTCTATTATTGCGCGTTTGGGAAGAGTTGGATTCGCAAATGGGTAATTATATTCGCGGCCGTTTCTGGGAATCATTTATGGTTGGTTTGGTGATGTGGATTGTCCTGTATCTAATGGGGCACCAATATGCCTTGCTGCTGGGTGTGCTCACTGGCATTTCGGTGTGGATTCCTTTTGTGGGCGCTGCTGTGGTGACAATTCCTGTGGTTCTTCTCTCATTTTTCCAATGGGGTTGGTCGGAAATGACCATGTATAGTTTATTGGCCTATGCAGTCATTCAGTTGATTGATGCCAATATTGTGATTCCTTGGTTGTTTTCTGAAGTTGTCAACTTGCATCCGATTGCCATTATCGTGGCTGTGTTGTTCTTTGGCAGCATTTGGGGCGTAGTGGGTGTGTTCTTCGCCATTCCGCTGGCAGCGCTTGTGCAAAGCGTGTTGGTGATTATTGCTGAACGGGCAGTGGAAAACGTCAGCGACTAATTGCGTACGTTTTAGCCGCTGATGTGTGATTGCCTATTTAAAGTTAATATCTCGATAGTGTTTTAGCTCAGCAATGGATTCTTGAATATCAGCCAAAGCCAAATGCGCACCCTGTTTTTTCCATTTGGGCTGATTCGGATACCAGCGGTGAACCAATTCTTTAATCGTGCTCACATCCACATTGCGGTAATGCAACCAGCCTTCAAGGCGGGGCATGTATTTTACTAAAAATCGACGGTCTTGATGAATGGAGTTGCCACACAATGGGGCATCGCCTTCTTGTACATGTTTGCGAATAAAGTCCAAGGTTTGTTGTTCTGCTTGGGCAAGGGAAACTGTGGAGTTACGCACTTGTTCAGTAAGCCCCGAATCACCATGGTATTTTTTGCACCAATCATTCATATGATTAAGCACTTTATCCGAATGATGAATCACGATATTTGGGCCTTCAGCCACCGTATTGAGCTGACCATCGGTGATGATGGTAGCGATTTCGAGAATCACATCCTCATCGGGCTCTAGGCCTGTCATTTCCAAATCCATCCAGACCAAGAACTCTTCAGGTTTTACCTTTACTCTTTCCATACTTTTAAACCCAACCCTAAAATAAAGAATTCTGCTGAAGTTTTGCGGCTGGCAGCAGGTTTGATGTTTTTCACTTTACGAAAGCTCATGCCCATATTACGGCGGAAATCATCATACCCTTCGCCCATAAATGTTTTCATTAACACTGCACCTTCAAGTTTGAGATATTGTTTGGCAAAATGCAGGGTCATTTCGTTGAGCCCAATCATGCGCATTTGATCGACAAGCTTATTGCCGCTCATTTCTGGCGCCATATCCGAAACCACCAAATCAACTTTGCGGCCATCTAAAGCTTTGAGTAATGCTTCTTGGCCTTCTGGCGAATCAAAGTCCCCTTGGATGAGCGTAACGCCTTGAATGGGGTTTAGTGGTAACAGGTCGATGCCGATAATTAGGCCTTGGTGATCGACGTAATTGGTCAGCTCTTCGCTCCATGAGCCAGGCGCACAACCCAAATCCACAATCACTGAATCTTTGCGAATATCCAAATCATGTTTATTGAGAATTTCAGTGAGCTTAAAAACTGCGCGTGAGCGTTTTCCCTCACGTTGGGCTTGTTTCACATGCGGGTCATTGGCATGGCGCTGAAACCATGCGGAAGTTTTTCGGTCTTTTTTGCTTTTGCTTTGCTTCACGCGATGGTTCCTAGGGTGTTATTCGTTGTATTCATATTCATAGGGGAGAGGGATTAAACCACAAAGGTGGTGAGACACAAAGGATAGTTTTTCCTTTTGCATTTAGTAAATTGATTAGCGTGTAGTGCTAGGGTTATCCTCCTATATTTTGACACTGATGGATATGCAGTTGTATCCCCAGGGAGTCGTTAGTTTTAGTGTGGCATGCTTGTTGCGTAGGTTATGCAGCTCGTTGATACAGAGGATAACTTATGGCGCTTAATTTCCTTGTCGCTAAAGAAACGAATAAAGAAATTGCCAAATAAAAAAGGCTCCCGCTGTTGCCAGGGGGAGCCTTTGTTGTTTTAAGTAGAAGAACCTTAGTTTTTAGATTTATCTACGATTTTGTTGATCCAAGGCATCATCGCGCGAAGTTTTTCGCCTGTGACTTCGATGGGATGCGCAGCGTTGTTACGGCGTGCAGCAGTCATTGAAGCGTAGTTGGTAGCGCCTTCAAGGATAAATTGTTTGGCATATTCACCAGTTTGGATGTTGTGCAAACATTCTTTCATCGCTTTACGAGATTCATCGTTGATAACGCGAGGGCCAGTAACATACTCACCGTATTCAGCGTTGTTAGAGATTGAGTAGTTCATGTTGGCGATGCCGCCTTCATACATCAAATCCACAATCAATTTCAATTCGTGAAGACATTCGAAATAAGCCATCTCTGGTGCATAACCAGCTTCAGTCAAGGTTTCAAAACCAGCTTTTACCAATTCAACAGCGCCGCCGCAAAGTACAGCTTGTTCACCGAACAAGTCAGTTTCTGTTTCGTCTTTGAACGTTGTTTCGATGATGCCAGTGCGGCCGCCACCGATTGCTGATGCGTAAGACAAGCAAATTGCTTTTGCATCGCCAGTTGCGTCTTGATGGATAGCGATAAGGTCAGGGATGCCGCCGCCGCGAACGAATTCAGAGCGAACAGTGTGGCCAGGCGCTTTAGGTGCAATCATCACAACATTCAAATCAGCGCGTGGCGTAACTTGGTTGTAGTGAATTGCGAAACCATGAGCGAAAGCCAATGTAGCGCCTTGTTTGATGTTTGGTTCGATTTCGTCTTTATACAAAACGGATTGGAATTCATCAGGAGTTAGAATCATCACAACATCAGCAGCAGCCACTGCGTCGGCAACGTTACTTACTTTTAAGCCATGTGCTTCTGCTTTTGCAACGGATGAAGAGTTAGAGCGAAGGCCAACAACAACGTCAACGCCTGAATCTTTGAGGTTGGTTGCGTGTGCGTGTCCTTGTGAACCGTAGCCGATAATCGCAACTTTTTTGCCTTTGATGATAGAAATATCAGCGTCTTTGTCGTAATAAACGTTTAATGCCATGAGGTTGTTCTCCTACTTGAACTTACTTAAAAATGGTTGCGCACCCTAATCAAGGAATATAAAAAACTCACGTATTAATATTATGATGATTTGCTAAGTTTTTTTCTGACATCTTTAATCATTTTTTCATGGCTTACACAAAGTTTGTCGATTCTTTGCAAACTTGTAGGGTTCGCACACATTTTATTTTTAAAGGACGGTTCGCTCATGGATTTAAATTATAATCATGCTTTTTGGGGTGTGTTGTTTGCAGGCTTATTTTACGTGCTTGGCAATGCAGCTTGGGTGAACCAATGGGCGCGCCAATCTAGATTGATTGGTGTGTTGCTTACAGTAGCTATGGGTGTGATTGTAGTGGTGCTGGCAGCAATGTTTGATATGCGTCTTGATCCTGAATTGCAATCTTCTGTGCTTGATCGTATCAGCAGAGTGGATGGCGAAAATCACTGGATTGCCTTGACACTTTTTGCCTTACTTTCAGCACCAGGTATTGCTGCTAATCTATTTAGCCTAGATTTACGTTTGACGCGCTTAGCACTTATTTTGCCTGCAATTCTAATTTTCATTCCTATGGGCAAACAACTTGAACATCCCGATGGTGATTTGATGCTGTTTTCTGTCATTGCCACTGTGGCAACTACAGCGGTGTTATTGATGTTCCAATTGCTGCTTGATGCAGAGCCAGTGAAGAAAGACAAACGTGAGGCGACCGCAGCATGAAACATATGAATTCGCGCGCTTCCACGCTGATTGAAGCGCTTCCGTATTTACAACGTTTTTCAGGTCAAACCGTGGTCATCAAATACGGCGGAAATGCCATGGTGGAAGAGAGCTTAAAAGAAAGCTTTGCCATGGATATTACCTTGCTGAAGCAAGTGGGTATCAACCCCGTAGTTGTTCACGGCGGTGGCCCGCAAATTGGTAATTTGCTCAAAAAAATCGGTAAGCAAGCTGAGTTTATCAATGGCATGCGTGTCACTGATGATGAAACCATGGATGTGGTGGAGATGGTGCTGGCTGGTTTGGTGAATAAAGAAATCGTAGCCAATATCAATCGCGCTGGTGGTAAAGCTGTGGGTTTATCTGGCAAAGATGGCGGACTTATTTGTGCGCGTAAACTTACCGTTACACGTAATTCGCCTGAATTTGATGTGCCTGAAATTATTGATGTGGGTCATGTGGGTAAGGTGCACAGCATCAACACTGAAATCTTGCGATTGTTGGAATCTGATAAATTTATACCTGTGATTGCACCTGTGGGTTATCACAAAGACGATTCACAAAGTTACAACATCAATGCTGATTTGGTAGCTGGCGCGATTGCCCAAGCTTTGGGCGCTGCCAAGCTTGTCTTGCTCACTGATGTGCAAGGTGTGCTTGATGCCGATAAAAATCTGCGCTCAAAATTCACTGCCGATGAAGCCCAGGCATGGATTGCGGATGGCACGATTTCAGGTGGCATGATTCCGAAAGTTACTTGTTGCCTTGATGCGATTGCAGGCGGCGTAAGCCGCGCGCATATCATTGATGGCCGTGTGCCGCATGCGATTTTGTTGGAACTCTTAACCGATGAAGGTGTGGGTACTGTTTTCTCAGCATAAAAAAACCTTGATGGCAGGGCTTATGGCCCTGCTATTCATACCAAATTCTGCTTACTCCTTTGATTTCTCAACATTATCTGCCCAAGAAAGACAACATATTGCCGATAAAATTTTTGCTAATGAATGCAATCGTTCTCGTGAATGTCTGGTTGCATGGAATGATGGTGAAAATTTTGCCTCATTGGGCATTGGTCATTTCATTTGGTTTCCAGCTGGTGTGCATCCCCCGTTTCAAGAAAGTTTCCCTGATGTGTTGGCTTGGATGGATAAGTCGCACATCGAAAAGCCAGATACTCTGGCGTGGTTAACCCCGCAAACACCATGCCCATGGCCCAATAAAGCGGCTTTTTTGAGCCCGAGCCAACAACCCAAAATTCAAGCCTTGCGTCAGTGGCTAGACATCAACAAAGAAGCACAGGTTTCCTTTATTCTGCTTCGTTTACAAGACGCGTTAGAAAAAATGGTGTCGGTATCCACTGCCGCTGAAGCAACGGTGATTCGTGCCCAATTTGAGCGCATCGCCCAAGCAAAAGGTGGTGGTTATATACTTGCTGATTACGTGAATTTTAAAGGTGAAGGTGTGAAAGAAAGCGAGCGTTATCAGGGTGAAGGTTGGGGTTTAAGGCAAGTGTTGCTCAGCATGTCAGCATCTTTTGATGCTCGCCAAGCGTTTGTGCAGGCAGCCAAAGCTGTGTTGCAACAACGTGTCGATTTATCACCGCCTTCGCGCGGTGAACAACGCTGGTTAAAGGGTTGGTTCAAGCGTTTGGACACTTATTTGCAGTAAACGCTAGTCGACTATGCGGCTACCATAATGATGGTAAAACCACTTCATCATAAAGGGTGGCAAGACTGTGGTGGCGGCAATGGTAATAATTAATACAGCATACAAATCATCACTAAACACCCCGGACATGCGGCCAAGCTCGGCAAAAATCAAACCCACCTCAGCCCTAGGAATCATCGCCAAACCCACAGCCCAGCGAAAATGGATATTTTCTCGAATAATGAATGCACCAGCGAGCTTGCTCACCAAGGCCAGTAAAATATAAGAGATACTCATCAGCAAGACATGCCATGACCATTGCACTTCGTGAAGATTTAATGATAAGCCCACTGTGACAAAGAAGATGGGCGTAAATAATTGGATAATGGGTTTCATCGACACGCCAATACGTTTTACAAAAACAGCATCCGATTGCATCAAGGATGCACCAAAGGGCAAAAAGAAGCTGCGCGATAAGGCAAGGCCCGCAGCAAAGCCGCCAAGTAAGGCAGGCGCGCCAACCATATGAGCCAGCCAAGCAAAAAATAAAACCAAGGTGACAATAGTAGTGGGAATCAAACCGTCAATCTTACTCTTTTTGTCAAAGCGCCCTATGGTCACGGCCATAAGTTTCGCAGCTACGGGCGAAAGCAACATAAAAATCATAATAAAAATAAATACCTTGCTGGCATTGGTGAAACTCACGCCGCCGGATAGGGAAAATTCATAGAGTAGGGCGAGCAAAATCACACCCAAGATGTCATCAAGCACTGCAGCACCCAGCACCACCTGCGCCTCGCGGGATTGATGGCGTTTAAGATCGCGCAATACACGCACCGTGACGCCAATGCTGGTAGCAGTTAAGGCGCCACCAATAAACATGGAAACTAGAATTGAAAAATCAAAGACATAATGACTGAGTAGAAAGCCAGTTATAAATGGTGCAAGAAAACCACCGATAGCTACCACCAATGATTTACGACCTGTATTTAACATTCTGCTTAAGTCGGTATCTAAGCCCACTTCAAACAGTAATAAAATCAAACCTATTTCAGCTAGTGTATGTATAAGCTCATTTAATGTGACCCAGCCCAGTAAGCTCGGGCCAAGGATGATGCCAGCTAGCATTTCGCCCATAACGGGTGGAATATTGAGCCAAGCCGCCAATTCTCCAAGCACCCGCGCTGAGAGCAGAATCAGCACTAGGGAGAGGAAGAAGGAGCTGGCTTCCATGATTTACACTTAAGTCTCTTTTATTTCAGGGAGACGACAAAGAATATCGCGGGCTGAAATCATGCCTTCGAGTTTATTGTTTTCATCGACAACATACAGATGTTGCGTATCGGAAATGTGGGTGAGCATGGCAACGACTGCGCTCACCGGCGCTGAAGACTTGATGGTGTAGATATTTGGATTAATCACTTCAGTAATGGGGTGATTGGCCATGGTTTGAAGCCTATCGTAAATGGCGTGTACATCAGGCCCGCTTTTCATCACGGCAAATAGTTGATCATTGGCATATGAAGGCACGGCTATGCGTAAGATGGAGTGGGGGCTGACTTCTCCAATCAATACGCCAGCTTCATTGATAATCGGGAAATCGTGAAGTGGTGAGCTTTTGCATAGCGTGATGGCTTCTTGCACGGAAGCCGCCTCTGGAATGCTTATTAGCTTGGTGGTCATAATATCCGCAGCCAGCATGGTTGTGCCCCCTTATCTTGTTCGGTTTCAACGTTTTTTTTTTGCGAGGAAAACAAACATTGTTGCTGTGTAATGATGCTTCTCCTAGAGTCGTAATACAATGATTAATTGGAAAGCTTGGATAAAGGCAAATCTTATCCTCGCGATAGTTAAATATACTTGGCGAAGACGCGTTGTAGATTAAAAGGAAACCCATGAATTACGATACAATCATTACCCTCTTTGGTGGAATCGGTATGTTTTTGCTGGGCATGCATTTGATGACCGATGGCCTGAAAATGGCAGCGGGTAAAGCACTTCGTCATATTCTTGAGCATTCCACCAAGACGCCGATTCGTGCTGTGTTTTCAGGTGTCTTGATTACCTCACTGGTGCAATCCTCTAGTGCGGTGACGGTAGCGACAATTGGTTTTGTCAATGCAGGTTTACTCAAGCTGGGGCAAGCTGTGCGTGTGATTTATGGCTCCAATGTTGGTACTACCATGACTGGCTGGCTGGTGGCCTTGCTGGGCTTTCATATCAACATCCAAGCCATGGCTTTGCCAGCGATTGGTGTGGGCATGTTTCTCAAATTGTTCGCCAAAAATGAAAGGCATTCGGCGCTAGGCTTGGCCTTTACTGGTTTTGGGGTGTTGTTTTTGGGTATCGATTTCCTTAAATCAGCATTCACTGGAATTGAGTCTTCCTTTGATTTGGCTGCGCTTGCTGGCACAGGGCTGATGAATGAGCTGTTGTTCTTGGGCACAGGTTTTGTGATGACACTGCTGATGCAATCATCCAGTGCAGCTATGGCCTTAACACTCACTGCTGCTGGCAGCGGATGGATTCCCATTGAAGCAGCAGCAGCAATGGTGATTGGTACCAATTTGGGCACCACCTCCACAGCGATGCTTGCAGCTATCGGCGCCACGCCCAATGCCAAACGCGTGGCGGCTTCCCATGTGATCTTTAATTTGATTACAGGCGCTGTTGCTTTGCTCACATTGCCGTTGTGGTTGTGGTGTATCAGTTATCTTGGTGTTTGGCTTGATGGTGGCTCTAGTCATGTGGCCACCATGCTCGCTCTGTTTCATACCCTATTTAATCTGCTTGGTGTGCTGTTGATGTGGCCGCTGACAGCGCGAATGGTGGTATATCTTGAAACCTTGTTTCATCGTGCTGAAGATGATGAGTCCAACCCAAGGCATTTGGATTTGACACTGGTGGATACACCCGAATTGGCGCATGTGGCGCTGGGCAAGGAATTGCAAAGGGTAGCTGTGTTGGTTGGCGGTATGTCGGCAGATGCTATCAGCACCGAAGCAAGTGTGAGCATGCGTTTGCGTAAAGATTTATATATTGTGATGAAATTAGCCGATGCCATTGGTGGCTTTATTGTGCGTTTGCGCCAGGTGGCTTTGCCTGAATATTTATCGCCATCCTTTTCCCATGCTTTGACCGCTATCCGTTATTTTGTGGAGGTGGCTGATTTATCGCGCAATGTGGATGAGCAACAAAGCGAAGGCCCGCCAGCCTTAACACCGAATATCCAGGCAGCGTTAAGCGATTATCGAAAGTTTGTGGTGTTGTCGCTGTGCATTGATAACGATAAGCATCTCTTATTTGAAGCGGAACACCGTGAAGCCTATTTGCTTGAACTGGATGCCAAATATGAAGCACTGAAAATGATGTTGATGCATGCTGGCACGGCAGGGGATATTGCTGTTCGGCATGTGGTCAATACGGTCGAGCTTGTCAAAGATACACGCAGGATGGCCAAACAGATGCTCAAAGGCCTAGTGGCCTTGCAAAGCTTTACAACCATATCTACTGTTGAAAGTAAAGCAGAAGGGCAGGATGAAGAAAGTGTTAAGGTTGTGAAAAGTGATGCGGGTACAGATGAAGCGACCGTGATTGAAGATAAGGTGTTATGATTCGCTAGTGCTGGCTTTGCCTGGAATATATGTGGGCTCAATGCCCAGTTGGCGGTAAGTGCGAAAACGCTCGCGCGAAGCTTGTTTGAGGAATTCATCCCAAGCATCGACAAAATCAACAATATGACTGAAACCATCAAGTTCCGTAGGCACTTCCAAACCACCATTGATTAACACTTCAGGTGCATTGTCGCGGTTGATATCGCAGCTGAGTAAAATGGGCTGGCGGGCATTTTTTTCTTTATCAACGCCGGCAATAGCATGGGGGATAAAGGATTCGGGCGTGATACTCCAAAGCTTTTCATCCAATTCTTTTTGGAAATCCACATTGGGGCATAGAATCAACACATGCGGGGTTAAGCGCTTGCGGCGCAAAAGCAATTGGGCAATGCCCGTGATGCGGTCGGCTTGGCTTAATGTTTCAAAGTGGACTTTGGTGTCACTCATAACAGCTTCTTCTTCCAAGCGAACATCAGGGTGAATAAGGCAGTGATGGGCAACAACAAAGCCAGCGGTTGTGCAGTGTTGGGTTGCACTTGATAGCCTGTGCCAAGCAAAACAGCAGCTATCAGCAAGAGCAGTCCAGGAAGTTTCCACGACCAGCTGCTCAGCAGCCAAGCCTCAACGTTCCAAGCTTTAGAGATTTGATGGCTATAGTGCATGCATCCAACACCAAGGCCAAAACCAACCACCACATCCAGCGGAAAATGAACACCAACATACATGCGGCTATAGGCGGCTATGACAAATAAGCTACTTACAACCCAAGCAAGACGTTTATCGTATTTCCATAATAGTAGCGCTACCAAGGCCATCACACCGCAAGAGGTGGCATGGCCAGAGGGAAAGCTGTGTGAGGTTAATGATTGGCCAAGAATATGAATGTTTTCAAATACAGCCGGTGGCCTTGGCATATCAAACAAACGTTTGAGGATTTGTGCAAACAAACCCGAGAGGGCAGTGGCCATCAGAGCAGCTAAACCCAAACGAAGGTGAAACAGCATCAGCATAGCAAGGAGTAAGGTGACAACCAAACCATCGCCAAAGCCACCGATAAGACCAAGGATATTATCGGCTATGGGTGAGTTAAGGCCATTGATCCATAAAAATATGTCATGATTCCAGATATAGGCGGGGATGAATAAATTGATAAAAACGAGCAGGAAGATTTTCAAACATTAACCGCCCGACAATTTGGCTTGTATGCCTTGTTTGGCTAATACTGCGAGAATTTTTTCACGGTGATCGCCTTGGATTTCAATATTGCCATCTTTGATGGCACCGCCTGTGCCCAGCTGGGCTTTAAGCACTTTGCAGAGTTGTTTCAAAGTAGGTTCATCAAGGTTTAGGCCAGTAATGACACAAACATTCTTCCCGCCGCGCCCTTTGCTTTCGCGCTGGATGCGAACGCCCTGCTTGGCGATGTTTTTAATGGCATTGCCAGCAGGGGGTTGCTGTTTCTTTTTTTTGCTTTGCTTCGGATTGGGTTGTGAGGATTTGGCGACAAATCCTACTTCGCTGGAATACACCAGCTCCCGATCAGAAGAATTAGACACGCGCCAACCAATCGGTGTGCGCTTCGCTGCGGCCATGGACCACATCAAAGTATTTGCGTTGCAATACTTCGGTGATGGGGCCGCGTGAGCCGCTACCAATGGTGCGACGATCAAGTTCACGGATTGGCGTCACTTCAGCAGCGGTGCCTGTAAAGAAAGCCTCATCAGCAATATATACTTCATCACGGGTGATGCGTTTTTCCACCACTTCATAACCTTCTTCTTTGGCCAGTTGAATGACTGTGGCGCGGGTGATGCCATCAAGGGCGCTGGTCAATTCTGGGGTGTAGATAACGCCATTGCGAACCATAAAGAAGTTTTCGCCGCTGCCTTCAGCCACAAAGCCATCAACATCCAAAAGCAATGCTTCATCATAACCATCGCGCAATGCATCGGAGAGGGCGAGCATGGAGTTGATGTAGTTGCCATTGGCTTTGGCTTTGCACATGGCGATATTGGGGTGATGACGTGTAAATGAAGATGTGCGGATACGAATACCGTGTTCGAGTGCATCTTTACCCAAATATGCGCCCCAGTTCCAAGCGGCAACGATGATGTGGGTTTTCAAACCATCAGCGCGCAAGCCCATGCCTTCGGAGCCATAAAAGGCCATCGGGCGTAGGTAAGCGGAATCCAAATGATTCATTTTCACTGCATATAGTTGAGCCTGATTGATTTCATCTTTGGAGTAAGGCATCTCCATATTCATGATTTTTGCGGAATTGAACAAACGGTCGGTATGTTCTTTAAGACGGAAAATGGCGGTGCCACCTTCTGCGTCATAAGCACGAACGCCTTCAAATACACCCATGCCATAATGCAGGGTGTGGGTGAGCACATGAATTTTGGCATCGCGCCACGGCACCATTTCGCCGTCAAACCAAATCAGTCCTTCTCGATCTGCAAAATTCGTTTTCATTCGTATCTTTCCTTGTAACGCTTAAAAATTCGGTGTTTCTTGTCCAACTGTTATGGCCTTACATATTGCTGGCGCGGTCGTGGTCCCAAAGTACACGTTGCTCCAAGGCTCTGGATAAGGTGTATTCATCCAAATATTCCAATTCCCCGCCTTCAGGCACACCTCGCGAAATACGCGATACCTGAATTTCATGATGCCCGTAGCGGCGTGAGATAAAGTGAGCGGTTGCTTCACCATCCACAGTGGCGCTGGTTGCCAAAATTAACTCGCGTATATTTCCAGCAGCAATACGTTTGTCCAGTGCGCTAAATCGCAGATGGTCGGGGCCAACACCATCGACTGGGCTTAAGCGGCCATGCAACACATGATAACTGCCGCGATAATGGCCGCGCTCAAGCATCAATACATCCACCGGCTGCTCAACAATACAGACCACATCGTGCTGGCGTTTGATGTTATCGCAAATCGCGCAATGCGATTCGGTGGCAAATCCGCCGCAGGTGTGGCAAAACTTCACTTGCTCATGCAGATGCTGCAGAGAGTGTGAAAGATTGCGCACATCACTGGCAGGTTGGGCCAACATATTCAGCGCCAAACGCATGGCTGTTTTTGGGCCAATGCCTTGAAAGGCGCTGAGTTGTTCCACCAAACGCGCTAAAGGCTCTGGCATGCCAGAAAGATGCTGCATCAAAGTGAGAAACCAGGTGGTAGCGACATGCCAGACATCATATCTTTTTGTTTGGCTTTGGTGGTTTCTTCAATTTTTTGCATGCCGGCATTCACGGCCGCTGCAACCAAATCTTCGAGCAATGATTTGTCGTCATCAGTGAAGAGGCTTGGGTCAATGTCAATGCTGCGCACTTGATGATGGCCAGTAACCACAGCTTTGACCAAACCACCACCAGCTTCACCAGTGGCTTCGATATTGGCCAATTCAGCTTGCATTTGTTTCATATTGTCTTGCATCTTTTTGGCTTGTTGCATCATTTTTGCAATGTTCATAGTGCGGTCTAATCCTTGATTAACTTTGTTGAATACCAGCGAGATACCAAGTGGGGTCTTCGCTGTTGGGCTGATGTTGGAAAATCCAGAACTCATTGGCTTCTGTGCTGCTGCTTTCAATGGTAGCGCCTGCTGCATCAAAGGTTTCTTCTTTAAGCATGGCTGTGAAATGCACGGCCACCCATTCCATATCCGACTCAATCCAGCTGTCAGAAATCTCAGCATTGAGCATACCCACTTCGGTGTTGGTCGTTTTATCTCCAAGCTCATTCATTTCAGCTTGGATATGGTTGGCCACTTCTGTGCTGGAAAAAGCACGGATATCGTCGATGTTTTTGCTATCCCAGCTGGCTTGCATGCGCATAAAAATATCACGTGCTGCACCCAGGAATTGTGCTTCATTGATGATAGGCTTTTCGATAGCCGTGCTGGTTTGCTCACCGCCCAAGAAAGATTCATGGGAAGGTGCGCTTTGCGTGGGTTGACCAAATGGTGCTTGGCTGGGTTGCTCATAACGGGCGTGGCCTGCATGGGCTGGTTGTTGCCTAGAGGCTGCTGCGCGGCGCATAAACCAGAAAATGGCAAAACCAATGCCAGCAAACAAGAGAATGTCCATAAAGTTGATGCCTTCAAAAGCACCGCCAAAGAACAAAGCGCCCAATAAACCGCCCATCGCTAGGCCGCCCAGAATACCCATCATGCCACCAGCTCTGCTTGGTGTAGCTGCGCCAGGTTTGGCAACGGGTTTGCTGCTCAAGCCTTGTTGTGGGCTAGGTTTGCTCATGTTTTTTGGCGGGCTCATTGATTTACCAAAGCTCATGCCGCCACCGAAACGTTTGGCTTCAGAATGGGTTGCAAAAGATGTGGTCGCTAAAAAAATAGCGATAAAACTGAATAGTACTGCTTTTTTCATGTGTTTGTTTCCTCTGATATCTTACTTTTGAAGTATGAGTGGTACGTCAATTGTGCGGTGAAAGCTTGAAACATCACGCGTCTGAGCGCCTTATCCTCAACATCTTGCAAGCTTTCGGCAAGTCTGCGTAAATCACCGCAGTTGACAACATTGATATGCTGCTCTTTTTGAATGGCTTTGATGCCAGCACCTGCTTGCACCTTGGTCCATACCTTGGTTAACCCCTGAAGTTTACACTGGGCAAAACAGGCTTTACGAATCTCTTCATGCAATAAGCGAATATGCTGGGCAATCACAGGGTGATTCACCGCAATGAGCAATCCCAAAGAGCCATCACTTTGTGGCTCAATGGCAATAGGCTCGCAGCGGTCCGCCATCATTGGCCCTACAATTTCATGCCAATTGCGGCGCAACAAACCCATACTGGATAAAATCTGCAAACGTTCTTTGCCAAGAATTTTGCTGATATCCAGTTGGATATGTTTGAGTTCGGATGATTTACGTCTGGCCATGGGGTTCGCTTAAAAAAGAAGCTTTTTGCCGCCGAGAATATGGAAGTGAACATGGAACACTTCCTGTCCGCCACCTTCGCGCACATTAATCACCACGCGATAACCTGCCTCAAGCTTTAACACATCATTGGCAATCATATTCACGCGCGCCATTAATTCGCCGAGCAAGGCAGGCTCCTGTATATCGGCAAGGGTGTCGAAATGTTGTTTGGGAATCACCAACACATGGGTGGGCGCTTTAGGATGAATATCAAAAAAGGCAAACACCACATCATCTTCAAACACGGCTTTGGAAGGAATATCGCCTTGGCTAATTTTGCAAAATAAACAATCGCTCATATTTGAAGTCCTTATGGTTGTATGTTGGGGTGAATCAAGCTTGCGCAGGAAACACTAGCGTCTTTGCCGCAAAAGTGCAGTTCGCTTTAACGCTTGTAGGTGAGCACATGACCTTTGGGGAAGGGCAGGCGCAGATAGGAGATATCCAATGGCCTAATTTGCGTGTGTGAAAAGCCAAGTTTGACCATCAGTTTGCTAAACCGCGCATGATGACCTCGGCCCGGATCCACCAAAATCACTTCGCATTGGGCTTTGGCATGTTGGTTGATAAATTCCGATAGCATCTCGGCATGGCCTCGCTCATAAAGCACATCGCTGCCAATGATCAAATCAAACTCACCCAAATCGCTCTTTTCATCGGCCCAGCCAATGCGGGTATAAGGAATGATGTTTTGTTGGTTTAAAGCACTATTCATATTCAAGAAGTTTTGTGTTTCAGGATGGTAATCGGTGGCGGTGATGTCGGCATGACGATGATTGAGTACATGGCTGGAAAGGGCGATGCCGCAGCCCAGCTCAAGGATACGTTTGCCCTCAATGGCATAATCCATCATCAAATGCGCCAGCACTTCACCCGATGGCCAAACAATGCCAAACAGCGGCCATGTGGCAGAAGAAATACCCAAATTTTCAGCAATTTGTTCATCATCAGAAAATTCCTGATTGTCGCGCAAGGTGCGCAGGTGGATATCAGTGTTGCCAAATTCCATGGTTTGATAACGAACGCGCAGGGTAGACATAAAACCTCATTGATTCAGTCCGCGTTGTGATAACAAAGACACCACGAAGAAAAGCCAATCTATGCAATCCAAACAGATTTTACTATCAGATATAATATGCAGGAAAAAGAGTAAATGTCAGCTAAGTATGTAGCATGCTTAAAAGGCCAGAACAGGTAAAAAAGAGTAGAAAATCATTGCGAAGAAAAATTAAATAACCTCTTGGTTTCAGCGATAGATATAACTGTGACAAGCTGATGAGCAGCGAATGTTGGATTCAGGGATGGTGTGTTATGTGTCAATATGTTTTGCACGTAGAGATGGACTTGTTTGGACCTTATTATTCCGAAGAACACGCGCGATATGCGCAATACCTTTTTGCTTGTAAACACCCCGATATCGCCAAGTCGTGCGAAATATTACCAGTGGATGAGCGCATCGATACCAGGTCGTTATTTGAGCCTTGGTTATTGCAATAAATCTTGAATCGGTTGCAAGCCGTGGGTGATGATGTTTTCTTTGAAGGGTTTGGTCTGTTTTTTTAGCCAAGCTTCTAGCTTGAGGGCATCGGATCGGCTGCCAATATCTGTTTGAAATACCAAAGTAAGCGGGGCTTTACCGCGCAGATACTTGGCGCCTTTGCCAGCTTCATGTTCTGCAAAACGCCGCGCCACATCGGTGGTGATGCCTGTGTAAAGAAAGCCGCCTTTGCAGCGAATCATATATATATGCCAAACGGAAACTTCAGCCAAATCAATATACCATCAATAGTTCATAACTTAAGGTTTTGCCTGCAATGGTAAGGGTGAAGGAATCACCCGCAGCTTTGCCAAACATGGCTCTGCCCATGGGTGATTGGGGCGTGATCACAGTGATGGTTTGCTGCGCAAACACCACTTGCAAGCCACCAGAATCAGCAGCCAAACAAAAGGTTTGTTGTATGCCTTCTTCGCTTTCTAAACAAACGATAGCGCCCAGCGAGGCTGATTTGTTTGCAATAAGCGCCAACTGCTTAAAGTAGGCCAGCGCTCGCTCAAGCTCGAGCAGGCGAACACCTTGGCCTTGGGCCAAATAGGATGCTTCGGTACCCATGGTTTCGTATTTGCTTGAGCCCAAGCAATCTTTGTGGGTGGCTGTGTCTCTGGCGATTTTTACAGCTTCAGCGGCGACGATAATATCTTGGCTAAGTTTGGCTTGGATGCTGTCGAAAATACCTTGTTTATATAAAGCGCTGGGCAGGGTAGTTATCGTCATGGATGCTTGGTATGCAATATCCAGTCTTGGGCATGCAAGGAATCGTTAAAGGCAAAATGTTTAATTTTTGCGGCGACAAAATGGGTGGCTAAATGTTCACCCAATGCACCAAGTTTAGAATCGGTGACCAAAGCGACATGGGTGACCTTGTTGTGATGATCGCGCACAAATTTAAAGTGTTTGAGCATAGCGGTGAAGGAATCCCAACTTGGGAAATCTTTGGTGTAGATGATGATGCCGTTGAGTAGCTCATATTCATCGATATAGGGATCAATGATTTTGGCGGCAGCTTCAAAGTCTTCCGATGTAAGTTCGCCATCGGGAGTGAGGGTAGCGATGCCTAAAGTTTTGTCTAAGGATACATTTAACATAATTTTCTCCTTTATCAGTTGGGTGAAAGCATGCGGTAACGGTTTACGATAATATGCCATAACTAAGGCCTTGATGATAGATGTTAAATGATGTTTTTGGGATGGGGCTGAAATGGGTTTGGCTTATCTGCCGATTTTTTGCAGCGTTAGTGTGCGGCTGACTTGGGAGTTAAATTGCTCGTTCGTTTCAGTGAGTTTGTGTTTGAACCATGATGATAGTTCAACCAAGTCCTCAATGACTGCATAGTCCATGCAGATGAATATGCATTCGGTTTCAGCAATAAACGCCATGGGCGATGGCTCATCTTCGACAAACCGTTGGGCACCCACCAAATCACCCGTTTTTAAGCGGCCGCAATACACTCCACCAACCTCAGTTTCCACGATGATACGCACGGAGCCTTGGATAAGTAATGCAACGTGGTTCATATGTTTGTTGGGGCGCTTGATGACTTCATGCGGAGTGCAGGTTTCTGCCCATGAGCGCTTGGCAATGATAAAGCGAAGATCAATGCGTAATCTGGCAAAAAGATCGGCAGAAGATAGCGCTGTCAAATGACGGCGAATCAAGGCTTCTTTATTAAAATTTAAATTTAACTCGGTATCAGTGGCGATAGCAGCGGCAAATTCTGCTGGCGAGAAACGCAGCAGGGTGCAATCGACGTTGGCAAGAGCTGTGGCAGAGCGAGTTTGGTTCGTCTGCATGGCGCTTTCACCCACAACAGCGCCGCTGCGTAGATAATTCAGCATACGGAAATGACCGCCCGACTTGATGTTGATGGTGATTTCACCCTCTAAAATGAGATATATGAAATCGGCATCTTCATCTTTATGGAAAAGCGCTTCACCCTCTTTAAGCTGAACTTTACGTTTGCGTGTACCAAGTAAGCCAAAATGTTTAGCCAGTGGTAAATAATTGTTCGTCACATAAGGGCTTAAATTATCGGCCAGAATTTCTTCGCCAAATTTTTCTACTAGGTCTTTGGCTTGGTTATTTTTTTCATGACTTAGAATTTCATAAGCTTTGCGGGCAGCATAAATGGATCCGATTTCATGCCCCGATTGCTCAAGTTTTTCGGCCAATTGTATATGCAAGGTGGGGTCATCAGGATGAAAATCACACAGCTCACGCAACGCCATAGTGCTGTTGCTGGCTGTGTCATGAATGTTGAGATCAAATTCATTCATGATGAATTAGAACCAGCGAATCAGGGTCGCCATGGACAAAGGCCTCATTTGCCGCGAGAAGCTTTTTCATCATGGCCAGATACGCCAAAGCGGCGCGCAAGCTCCTGCAATACATCATCGCTGCTTAGGTTGTGATGCGCCAACATAATCATGGTGTGAAACCACAAGTCGGCAGTTTCATAAATGATGTGTTCTTTATCGCCATTTTTGGCAGCGATAATGGTTTCAATGGCTTCTTCACCCACTTTTTCCAGCATCTTGTCTGGTTTGGTAAATAGTGAGGCCACATACGATGTGTCCGCGGATTCTAACTTGCGGGATTCCAAAACAGCATGAAGCTGCTTGAGTATATCATCGTTGCTCAAAGCTTTGCTCATTTGAGAGGCTCCTCAATGGTTACCCATGTACTATCTTGTTTTTGTTGATAAAAACAAGAAGCGCGATTGGTGTGACAAGCTGGGCCAGTCTGCTTTATTTTGAGCAGCAGCGTGTCGCCATCACAATCAAGATACATTTCCTTCACTTCTTGCACATGCCCAGAAGACTCACCTTTTTTCCACTGCTTCTGGCGTGAACGAGAATAATAATGCGCAAAACCAGTGTTAAGCGTGTGCAACACAGCTTCTTCATTCATCCAGGCCATCATCAATACGCGGCCTGTGATGGCATCTTGAGCGATAGCTGGCACAAGGCCAGCTTCGTTGAAGGTGATGCTATCTAACAAACTCATGCTGTAAGTTTGGCCAATACACGTTTGGCAGCAGCAATGGTGTTATCAATATCGGCATCGGTATGAGCAGCCGATACAAACGCAGCTTCATATTGGCTTGGCGCGAGATACACACCTTCATCAAGCATGGCATTAAAGAATTTGCCAAAGAATGGTAAATCACAGAAACCGCTGACATCCGAGCAGCAGCTTACCTTATCCAAATCAGTGAAGAAGATGGTAAACATCGAACCAAAGCGGTTGCCCGTGGCAGCTACACCAGCTTCTTTGCAACCAGCCAATAAACCTTCAAACAAACGTTTGGATTTGATTTCCAGCGCTTCATAAAGTTTTGGATCTTGCAAGCGGCTCAGTGTTTCAAGGCCTGCGCGCATCGCCAAAGGATTGCCAGATAGCGTGCCAGCTTGATACACAGGGCCATCAGGCGAGATTTTACGCATGATATCTTCGCGGCCACCATAAGCGCCCACAGGCATGCCGCCGCCGATGATTTTGCCCAAGCAGGTCAAATCGGGTTTGATGTTAAACAATGATTGTGCGCCGCCGGCAGCCACGCGGAAACCACACATCACTTCATCAAAAATCAGCAAAGCGCCTTCGGCATCACAAATATCGCGCAGTTGTTGCAAGAAGCCTGTGGAATACAAATCCATCACCCCAGTATTACCAGGAACAGGTTCAACAATAATGCAGGCGATTTCGCCTTTATTGGCTGCGAAGAGATGTTTAACTTCATCAATATCCTGGAAGGGAGCAGTTAAGGTTAGTTTGGCATAATCATTGGGTACACCCGCAGAATCAGGCTCGCCAAAAGTGGCAGCGCCTGAGCCCGCTTTCACCAAAAAGCCATCAGCATGACCATGGTAACCACCATCAAATTTGATGAATTTATCGCGGCCCGTGAAACCACGCGCCAAACGCAAAGCGCTCATGGTAGCTTCGGTGCCAGAGCTAACAAAGCGCACCACTTCAATCGATGGCACCATATCAATTACTTTCTGCGCCAGTTCAATTTCAAGCTCGCATGGCGCGCCAAAAGATACGCCTTTATCGGCTGTTTCCTTAATCGCGGCAATCACGGCATCGTGGGCATGACCCAAAATCATAGGCCCCCAAGAGCCCACGTAGTCGATGTAGGTGTTGCCATCTACGTCTGTGACATATGCGCCTTTGGCCGAATCAAAAAAGCGGGGCGTGCCGCCCACACCTTTGAAGGCTCGCACAGGCGAATTCACGCCACCCGGAATAATTTTCTTGGCTGCATCAAAATCTTTAACGGATTGTTCTATGTTCGACATGTTCTTTCCTTCGTTTGTATTTCAATTCTTTTTACCGCCAAGGGACGCAAAGTTACGCAAAGTTTTTAGACAGTAACTTTTCTTTGCGAAACTTCGCGTCCTTCGCGGTTCAATATTCTTTTTAGCTGTTGCTCATTTGGCGCAGTACGTAACGTAAAATGCCTCCGTGTTGGTAGTATTCCACTTCTTTGGGCGTATCAATGCGCACGTGGGCTGTGAAGGTTTTGCGTGAGCCATCTTTGGCGGTGGCCACAATGCCAACAGTTTTGGCAGAGCCATCACCCAAGCCGTTGATATTGAATGATTCTTGACCCGTTAAACCAAGCACTTCTGGGTTTTCACCATCAAGGAATTGTAGCGGCAAGATGCCCATGCCCACCAAATTGGAGCGGTGGATACGTTCGTAGGATTCAGCAATCACAGCGCGCACACCAAGCAACATCGGGCCTTTGGCCGCCCAATCGCGTGATGAGCCAGAGCCGTATTCTTTACCTGCCAAAATCATAGCTGGCACGTTATCTTCTTTATATTGCATAGCTGCATCGTAAATACTCATGGCTTGTTGCGTAGGTTGGTGAATGGTTTCACCGCCTTCGGTGCTTGGAGCGAGTAAGTTGCGCAAACGAATGTTGGCAAACGTGCCGCGCATCATCACTTCGTGGTTACCACGGCGTGAACCATACGAGTTGAAGTCTTTTAGCTCCACACCGTGTTCACGCAAGTATTTGCCCGCTGGTGAGTTGGCTTTGATAGCACCTGCTGGTGAGATATGGTCGGTGGTCACTGAATCACCCAATACTGCCAACACGCGCGCATTTTGGATGTCGGCCACTGGCTCAGGGGTATGGCCCATGCCAGTGAAGTAAGGCGGATTTTGGATGTAGGTGGAGTCATCGTTCCACTCAAAGCGTGAGCCTGTTGGTGCTGCCAATGCTTGCCAGTTGGTATCGCCTTTAAAGACATCGGCATACGATGAAGTGAATTGCTCTTTGGTTACGCAAGTGCGCACCACTTCTGCCAATTCATCTTGGGTTGGCCAGATGTCTTTGAGAAACACATCTTTACCTTTTTTGTTTTTGCCAATGGGGTCATTGAACAAATCAATGTTCATAGTGCCAGCAATGGCGTAAGCCACTACCAATGGTGGGGATGCCAAATAGTTCATGCGCACTTCTGCATGCACGCGGCCTTCAAAGTTACGGTTGCCCGAAAGCACGGCAGTCACCGACAAATCACCTTCGGCGATTGCTTTAGACACTTCCGCAGGCAATGGGCCAGAGTTGCCGATACAAGTGGTGCAACCATAACCCACCACATGGAAACCAAGCGCTTTAAGCGGCTCCATCAATGCTGCTTTTTCCAGATATTCTGTTACCACCAATGAGCCAGGGCCCAATGATGTTTTTACCCATGGTGCTGATGTTAAGCCCAAAGCCGCAGCTTTTTTGGCCACAAGGCCTGCGCCTAGCATCACTGTAGGGTTGGAAGTGTTGGTGCATGAGGTAATCGCTGCAATCACCACGGCGCCATCATCGATGGTGACATCTTTGCCATTAATGGTGGTTTGCACAGCCTTGGAGCTTAGTTTGGCATCGGCTTTAATGGTTTTAACATCGCGCTCAAAGGCTGCTTTGGCTTCGGTTAATACAATACGATCTTGCGGGCGTTTTGGCCCAGAAATCGAAGGCACCACAGTGCCCATATCCAGGCTCAGGTTTTCATCATACACAGCTGTGTTTTTTCCACCATCGCGGAACATGCCTTGGGCTTTGTAATATTCTCTGACCAAACCATTTTTATCACCGCGACCAGTAAGGGTGAGGTAGTTCAGGGTTTCATCATCCACGGGGAAAATGCCGCAGGTTGCGCCGTATTCAGGCGCCATATTGGCGATGGTTGCGCGGTCAGCGAGAGGTAGTTTATCCAAGCCAGAGCCATGGAACTCCACAAATTTACCCACCACACCGTGTTTACGCAGGATTTCAACAATGGTGAGTACCAAATCAGTTGCCAATGCGCCTTCAGGCAATTCGCCAGTTAGCTCAAAGCCAACCACAGTTGGAATCAACATCGATACTGGCTGACCAAGCATAGCAGCTTCTGCTTCAATGCCGCCCACGCCCCAGCCCAAAATACCAAGGCCGTTGATCATGGTGGTGTGAGAATCGGTGCCAATCAGGGTGTCAGGATAAGCCTCGTTGTCAGCGTTGACAAACACAGTGCGGGCAAGGTTTTCAAGGTTTACTTGATGCACAATACCCGTTCCCGGAGGTACCACTTTGAAGGTTTCAAAGGCGTTTTGACCCCATTTGAGGAATTTATAACGCTCTTCATTACGCTCAAATTCAATGGCGGTGTTTTGTGCTGCTGATTCGTTGGTGGCGAAGTGATCGACTTGCACGGAGTGGTCAATTACCAATTCGGCCGGCGCAAGCGGGTTGATACGCGATGGATCACCGCCCAAATCGGCCATGGCATCACGCATCGCCGCCAAATCCACAACTGCAGGTACGCCTGTGAAATCCTGCATCAAAACGCGCGCTGGCATATAAGCTATTTCGCGGGTTTCTTTGGAGCCGGCTTTGCGGTTTACAATCGCCAAAATGTCTTCGCGGGTGACATTAATACCATCTTCGCGGCGCAAGAGATTTTCGAGCAAAATCTTAATGGAGTAAGGGAGGTGAGACGTATCGCCTGCGGCATTAAGTTGGTAGTAAGTATATTTATTGCCGGCAACTTCAAGAGTGCTGCGAGCGTTAAAGCTTTTATTCAATGGAATCTCCTGCAAACGGGTCAATTTTGAAAATTTTGTATTGGCGATACCTTATCAAAGGCAAGCTATTTTACCACGGTTTTAGGCTTGAAACAGAAATGCTAAATAGTGTTTAGTAAATTTATCTTATAAAATGGTGAACTTCAGTTTTCTTAGCGTTAATATAAACACTTGCACTTTAATATTGATAATGATTATCATTTGCCCATGCAGAAGTTAACGACACAACGCCAAGCCATTTTAGATGTGATTAATTTATCCGATAAGCATTGGGATGCGGATGAAGTGGCGACAGCTTTAAAAGAAAGAAACAATCCCATTGGTATTGCCACTGTATATCGCGGACTGGCGGCATTGGCCGAGCTTGGCTTGATTGAATCCATTCAACTTGCAGATAAAAAAAGATATGAGCGCGCCAGCAAAGACCACCATGATCATTTGGTGTGTCAGGTGTGCGGGATGATTGAAGAGTTTTGTAAAACAGAAATAGAACGGCTGCAAGAGATTGTGGCAAGGGAACATGGCTTTGAGATTCAAGACCATCAATTGCTGTTATTTGGCATTTGTAAGTCATGCAAGACAGGAGAGAAGTAAGTGTTATCAGCATTGATTATTGTTTTTCGTGAAGTGTTGGAAATGGCGATGGTGTTGGGCCTGCTTTTTGCTGCTACGCGCGGCGTGAGCAAGAGCAGGACATGGATTCTTTCCGGTGCTGGCTTGGGTGTGCTTGGCGCGCTGATGGTGGCCTTTTTTATGGAAGCTTTGGAAAACAGCATCGAAGGCGCGGGTGAGTTTGTATTTAACGCCGTAGTGCTCTTCACCGCTGCGCTGCTGTTGGCTTGGACTGTGATTTGGATGGCTAAACATGGGCGTGAGATGAGCAAGCAGTTGCGCCAAGTGGGTGAGTCTGTGGCTGAGGGTTCGGTGCCGATTATCAGCTTGATGATTGTATCGTTTGCAGCGGTGATGCGTGAGGGCTCTGAGGCTGTGTTTTTCCTCTTTGGTGCGGCGCAAACTGGGCAAGATAGCGCTGGCATGTTGACTGGCGGTTTGTTGGGTTTAGCTGCAGGCGGCGCTTTGGGTTTTTTATTGTATATGGGCTTGGTACGCCTTCCTATGAAACATGTGTTTAGTGTGATGGGTGTTTTGCTCATCTTATTGGCTGCGGGCATGGCCTCGCAGGCTGCTATGAATTTGGTGTTGGTGGATATGTTACCGCCAATTATTGATACCGTTTGGGATAGCTCATGGTTACTTACTGAAGATAGCTTTATGGGCAGTGTGTTGCATGTTTTGGTCGGATATGACCCTGAACCAAGCGGTATTCAAATGCTAGTCTATGTGGCTACGCTGGGTTTGATGGCTTATTTGTACAAACGCGCGCAAACCCACTAAGGGATGCTTCAACAACTATACCCGTTAGGGCAAAACGCGGAATGTAAACTTGAAGGCTGTTATCTGAAATTCAATTTGCATCAACAGGCTGCCAAAGGTGAAGTGTTTATCTACGCCAATTATATCAGTAGTTTGGATGGTCGCATTGCCTTGTTTGATGAGCATATGGGTGAGTATGCTGTGCCCAAAGCTATCGCCAATCCGCGCGACTGGCGGCTTTATCAAGAGCTGGCTGGGCAAAGCGATGTGATGCTCACTTCAGCGCGTTATTTCAGGCAGTTGGCTGTTGGTAAAGCCCAAGATTTGCTGCCTGTGGGTAGTGGTGAGAAATTTGCGGATATTGAGCTTTGGCGGCAAGCGCAGGGTTTAAAGGCGCAGCCAGACGTGGTCATTTTATCGGATAGTTTAGATATTCCTTTGCCGGCTTTAGAAGGATTAAATGACCGTAATGTATTTGTCTTTACAAGCAAGCAATTAAAA
Organism: Mariprofundus sp. UBA1536; assembly: GCA_002323245.1. GTDB lineage: Bacteria > Pseudomonadota > Zetaproteobacteria > Mariprofundales > Mariprofundaceae > Ghiorsea. Next base: position 48,614 of record DCPU01000025.1, read on the forward strand.
CGTGAAAAAATAGAAAAGCTTACTGATGCTGGTGTGACTGTACTCGAATCAGATGGGCCTGTGACAGGGCAATTTATCAAGTCGCAATTGATTCAATTGGGATTTAAAAGCGCGTATATGATTGCTGGACCTAAAGTGCACCACACGCTGCTTGTGGATGACTGCTTGGATGAGCTTTTTCTCACCTCACATTTCACGATTCTTGGTGGCAAAAACTTCCACAGTGTTTTGGATGATGAATTAAAAGCAAAACCTATGCAGTTGCAAATGCTGTATTTGGATAATGAATCACAGCAGATGTTTATGCGCTTCACATACAAGGATTGTTAAATTATATGCAACTTAACCCTTTTGATTTCGCCGCTACACCCTTCATTCATTTTGGGGTGGGTAAACGCGATATACTGCCAGGTATTCTTGCGAGTTATGGTTCGCGGGTATTGTTGATTTCGGGCGGAACATCGTTTGATGCATCACCATTATGCCAAGTTTTGTGGTCCAAATTAGAACAAGAATTTGTAATTTTTCGTGAGCGCGTCAACCAAGAACCTACACCGAAAATGGTGGATGATTGGGTGGCTAAATATCGTTATGAATCCATTGATGTCGTATTGGTGATTGGCGGCGGTAGCGCTGTGGATGCAGGAAAAGTTGTGGCTGGGCTTTTGCCAACGGGTGACTCTGTGATGGCTTACCTTGAAGGGGTAGGACGCGGCGAAGTATTTCAAGGTTTTACCACACCATTCGTGGCTGTGCCAACGACGGCTGGAACGGGCGGGGAAACCAGCAAAAATGCCGTGTTATCAGTGGTTGGCGAGAATGGCTTTAAGAAATCATTTCGCCATGAAAGTTTGGTGGCCAAACATATTATTCTAGACCCAGCGTTTACCGTCTCTTGTTCTGCTTCAACCACGGCTGCATGTGGAATGGATGCTTTTACACAACTGCTGGAAAGTTATGTTTCACCCAAAGCCAGTGTCATGACTGATGCTTTGGCTTGGTCAGGTTTACAAAGTGTGAGCAAGGGATTGATGGCTGCATTTAATGATGGCACAGATATCGAAGCACGGGCAGCGATGCTTTATGCTTCATCCATTTCAGGTTTGACGTTGGCCAACGCGGGGCTTGGTTCTGTGCATGGGTTGGCTTCGCCTTTGGGTGCATTCTTTCCGATTCCCCATGGCGTTGTTTGCGGCACGCTGTTGTTTGAAGCCACGCGCATCAATATCAAAGCCATGTTGGTCCGAGATGTGAGCAATGATGCGCTTAAAAAATACGCCAGTGTGGGTCGTTTACTCATGGATGATGTGAGTTTGGATGATAATGAAGCCCATCAATCGTTGTTGGGTATTTTAGAGATGTGGCAGCTGCAGTTACAAATGCCATGTTTGAGTGCTTATGGTATTCAAGCTGACGATTTTGAACGTATTATTGCCAGTATCAGTAGCGGAAGTGTTGCGACCAATCCAATAGCTTTACATCACGATGAATTGTTGGCGTTGCTAAGTTCTAGACTTTAACCTTTTTTAAACTCAGGTATCGCGCCTCTAATATATTCATAACCTGACCAAACGCTTAATGCTGTTGCCAACCAAAGTAAAACGGTGCCCGCTTCATGCATCGGAAAGCCATAGACATCGACATGAATCAACAAACCTTCAATGGCACACATTTGCACCACTGTTTTCCATTTGCCCATTTGCGATACATGCACAATCACATTGCGCTCAGCCATCCATTCGCGCAGGGCGCTCACAATCACTTCCCGGCTAACAATAATGACGACCAAAACGACATTGGCATAACCACCTTGCACCAACAGAATCAATGCCGTAGTGACCAGAAGCTTATCGGCAACAGGGTCTAGGAACCTGCCAAATGATGTGACTTCATTGCGGGTGCGCGCCAGATATCCATCAAACCAGTCGGACCAACCAGCAATCGCAAAAATAATGGCAGTGCTGTAATAGGAAACAGGCTCAGGAAGGAAAAATGCAATCACAAACAAAGGCACAAATACAATGCGCAGTGCCGTAATTCGGTTGGAGAGGGTCCAGTTCATGCATGTGTCCTATGGCTAAAAAAGAAAGTGTTTGAGTTCATCGTTTGATGCGTTTTTGTTTGTCTTGTCTGATGCTGAAGAAAATCTTGATATCAATCACAAATGCCAAAACTGCTAAACCATACAGCATGTTGGTGTTAAGCATGGGTAAAAAGGTGCTCAAATCTTCTAGGGCATCGGTATCAGTGAGCTTGCCAAAAGCATAAAAAATTACAACCAAGTGACCAACAATCATCACGACCAAAGCGCTGATGGTGATAAAGCTAGAGGTGATAAGTGCGATATTGGATCTTCGCCCTGGGATTTTAATAGCCATGTTTTATAGACCTAAAAACCAAAACGGCGAATGCTGATGGCGCGCCAAGCTTCATCATAAACCACTTCTACACCACGGGTGTATTTTTCTTTTGTTTCTTCATCGTAAAAGTAGTCAATGTATAAAGAGCGCTCAGGGTGAGCCGGGTCTTTGATTGCAGGTGTGCCAAGTTCGCTTTCGATAGTAAAGCGGGTATCACCTTCCTGAATAATCCAGATACTGTCTTCATCAATCACATTACCTTGATGAATTTTTTGTTTGATACAGCCTGTAAAAAGTGTGAGGCATATGCAAATGAGGATTAATCGGCGCACATGGTCTCCACAGGGCCGCGATGATGCTTGGCTAGAGAGGCGTAATAATCATCCATACCTTGTTCTAAACTCCACTCAGGTTGCCAATTTAATATTGCTGATGTTTCTTTTAAATCAGCTTCTGTGTGATTTTGATAAAAGGTGAATGGGTTATCGATGTAATCCACATCGACATTGATATTCAAAATGCGATTGATGTTGGCAATCACATCGTTAAAGCTGCGTGCTTTGCCTGAGCCTACATTGCAAACGCCTGAGCGTTTTGCATTCAAGGCCGCCAGGTTGGCGCCAATCACATCACGAATGTAAACAAAATCACGCTTTTGTTCACCAAATTTAAATAATCGAACTGGCTCGCCAGCTTGAATGCGTTGGTGAAGTTGCAACATCATAGAGGCAGTTTTATTGCCTTGGCGCTCGTTTTTGTGATGCTCACCAGGCCCGTACACATTAAAATAACGCAGGCCAATAATGGGGGCGCTGTGTTTGTCGTACCAGCGTGCAGCAATTCTATCCATCACCAATTTTGAGAAACCGTAAATGTTTTCAGGCTCTTCACCTGTCCCGATGCTGTTGGGGGCAGGGGAGTTGCCATAAGTGCCAGCAGATGAGGCGTAAATCACGCGAGTGCCACTTTTGGCGCTTGCTTCTAGGATGGCTGCAAAAGCATCCGTATTAACATTCATCATGTGTTTTTGATCCATGATGGTGGTGTCGGTGATGGCAGCTTCGTGGTAAATGGCGGTAAAATGTCCCGCGGCGATATCTTGCAATAGCTGTGCATCATCACAAAAAACGGCACGAACTTCGCAATCAACATGAATCAGGTTGCGCCAGTCGCCTGAAGAAAAATCATCTGCAATGACCACATCGGTGTTGATGCGTTTAAGCAATGCGGCAGCAATATTTGAGCCGATGAAACCAGCGCCGCCAGTGATTAAAATTCTATCGTTCATGGGCATTAAACTTCCCTTGAGGCTTGTTGTTCTTCGCCGCGCCATTGAAGTTGAAGGTCTGAGAAAGCACGAATAGTTGCTTCATTACAAAGAGCGTAGCCAAGGCGATTGTTGACTTGACCCAGTAGCACTTCAGCGGGTTTGTCGCATACTTCATTCACGTCAAACCCTGTTTCTGCCAAAAGCCGAGAAATCCAAGTGCCAATGCCTGTAAGCGTGTTGATATTAGCGATGCGGATAAGTTCATCACAACGTTTGACGCTGATTTGGCCGCCAGTGGCTGCTGATAACTCTTCGGGTGTGTTTTCAGGTAAGCTGCTCAGTGGGCGGCATAAAAGTTTCCAAATTACCCATTCGCTTTCGGAGATATAGTCTTTGTCTTGGTGGAGTGGGAAGGCGCCAGGAAGGGCGCGGACATTGTGGTTGGCCGTCATGCTTCGTCCTCAATATATGCTGTTTTACCAGCAATATACGCGCCTTTTAATGCCGATCGTTTGACGGTGCAGCCCATACGAATACTGCCAGTAAGGTTAGCGCGGCGTAACTTGGCGCCAGTTAAGTCGGCATTGAAAAGATTGGCTTTGCTCATGTCGGCCAAGCGTAAATCACTGTTGTTGAGTTTGGTGTTGCTTAAATTGGCGCCCTGAAGGTTGCTGTTTTTAAAGTTGCAGCCAGTGAGGTCTTGGCCGGAAAAATCAAAGCCAGCTAGATTTAAACCTGAAAAATCTTTGCCAGCGATAGATTTACCTTCGCTGATGGTTTGGCTAATGGTCAATGCATCCATCGTGGGTTCCCTCACTCTTTTTCTTGTTTTGGCGATAAAAAAATAGATTTGAAGCGCTAAGATTGTAAAGCTCGGTATCATACGGTTTAGCTTGCTTCAATCAAGCTTAGAATATGATATTTGCGATTGTGAGACGATGGTCATAAGATGCGCGCCCACGAAAATTGAGATTCAAGTAGGAGCGTTGGATGACTTTGAAAATTGCAGTATTGCCCGGTGATGGTATTGGCCCTGAAATTGTGAATGAGGCGCTCAAAGTCCTTGATGTCTTGAATCGTAAATTTGATCTGAATGCCACATGGCAAGAAGCCAATATCGGTGGGGCGGGTTATGACGCTGAACAAGACCCCTACCCAATGACTACGCAAGCTTTGGTGAAAGCCAGTGATGCGGTTTTACTTGGTGCTGTGGGTGGCCCGAAATGGGAAAAATTGGATAAACCTCTGCGTCCTGAAGCAGGACTGTTACGTATACGCGAAGATTTGGGTTTGTTTGCCAACTATCGCCCAACCAAAGTGCACAATCAATTGTTGGATGCTTCCACGCTGAAGCCAGAAGTGGTGCAGGGTGTGGATATACTCGTGGTGCGCGAATTGGTGTCTGGCATCTATTTTGGTCAGCCGCGTGGTTTTGAGATTGTCGATGGTGAGCGGCGTGGTTTTAACACCATGGGTTATCGCGAAAGTGAAATTCGCCGCATTGCGCGTAAAGCTTTTGTGGCTGCTCGCTTGCGCAGCAATAAAGTGTGCAGTGTTGAAAAAGCGAATGTGTTGGAAGTGTCCGAGCTGTGGCGCGAAATTGTTACTGAAGTGCACCAAAATGAGTTTAAAGATGTTGAGCTATCGCACATGTATGTGGACAACGCAGCCATGCAATTGATTCGTAATCCCAAACAATTTGATGTGATTGTCACTGGCAATTTGTTTGGTGATATTCTTTCCGATGAGGCCTCGATGTTGACTGGTTCAATTGGTATGCTGCCATCGGCGTCCATTGGTGAGTCGTTTGCGATGTATGAGCCTATTCATGGTTCAGCGCCGGATATTGCTGGCCAAGATAAGGCTAATCCTTTGGCAACGATTTTGTCGGTAGCGATGATGTTACGTTTTTCGCTCAATCGTGTGGATTTGGCTGAGGCTGTTGAGCGCGCAGTTGAAAATACCTTGGATGCAGGCGTTCGCACTGTAGATTTGGCGGATGGGCAGTCGCCCGTTTCTTGCTCAGCGATGGGTGATGCAGTTTGTAAAGCTTTGGAGGCTTTGGCATGAGTTCAGAATTGAATATGGAAAGATTTTTGCCTGAAAAGAAAGAAGGTTATGTAGTTGCTGTTGTTGGGGCTACAGGAGCTGTTGGTGAGACAATGCTGGAGATTTTAGCGGAGCGTAAGTTTCCAGTTTCTAAAATTATTCCGCTGGCATCTAGCCGCAGCGCAGGCTCTACTGTTTCCTTTAATGGCAAGAGTGTGGTGGTGCAAGATTTGGCCACTTTTGACCCGCATGGCGTTGATATCGCCTTGTTTTCTGCAGGTGGTGACCGTTCATTAGAGTTTGCTCCTAAATTTGCAGAAGCAGGTTGTTATGTCGTAGATAACTCAAGTGCATTTCGCATGGATGAAGAGATAGCTTTGGTGGTTCCAGAAGTGAATCCACATGCTCTGGAAATGGCGCGCCAGAATCGCATTATTGCCAACCCCAACTGCTCTACCATTCAAATGGTAGTAGCTTTAAAACCTTTGCATGATGCTGTGCCTATTGTGCGTATCAATGTATCGACATATCAGGCTGTTTCTGGCGCAGGAGCCAAAGCGATTCAGGAGCTAGCTAAACAAAGCGGCGCATTGCTTAACGGTCAACCTGCGGAAGTAGAAGTGTTACCTGCGCGTATTGCTTTTAACGTGGTGCCGCAAATTGATAAATTTATGGCCGATGGTTATACCAAAGAAGAGCGTAAAATGATGGATGAAACACGCAAAATCATGGAAGCAGACATTGCAGTGACTGCAACTACTGTGCGTGTGCCAGTTTTTTATGGTCATTCAGAAGCGGTAAATGTCACTTTTGCTGGTGAATTGGATGCGGATCGTGCGCGTGACATCTTGGCTGATGCTGAAGGTGTTTGCGTTGTTGATGATCCAAGCACTGAAGATTATGCCATGCCATCGGAAGCTGCGGGCACCGACCCAGTGTGGGTGAGCCGAATTCGAAATGACAATTCTCATATTAATTCCTTGCACTTATGGGTCGTGGCCGATAATGTGCGTAAAGGTGCAGCTCTAAATGCAGTACAAATCGCAGAAATATTAATTCGTTAGTTAGACATCAATTTTTTGGTGTTTAGATGAGTAAAAAAGAGGGGGCACGCATGCTTCACAAGTTCATGCATGTTTTTATAGGGCTTTCACTTACTGTCCTTTTTAGTGCACAAGCAGCTTCAGCAGTATCATTTGGACAAATGGATGTGGCAAGCCACTTGGGTGAGCCATTTTATGCTGAAATGCCCCTTGAATTGGGTGCTGGTGAAACCCTAGCTAAAACTTCCGTTGAACTAGGCGGGACCTCTGACTACCGCATATTAGAAGTCTACCGTAACCAAATTCTCAATGCGATTCGAGTTGATATTGTTGATGATGAGCGAGGCACTCGCGCTGTACTTTCTTCTGAAGCTGCTATTGATGCAGCTTTTTTCAATGTGGTTCTGAAAGTTCGTTATGGCCGCTCCACGCATTTCAAGAAAATTCCTGTTTTCTTGGAAATTGCCAATCGTGGTGCTTCTGCTGATAAAAAATCAGTGCCCGTGCAAATGGCTCCTCCGATTTCATCGGCAACTGTTGTTCCTGAAACATCCAATGCTTTTATTGCCAAGGCCCCTGTGGATTTGTTGTATCCAAATTTGGATGAGGAAGCCGAGCTGGATGCCCTGAATGTGGATGTTGAAGAACCAGTGGCTGAACCTGCTTTCCAAGCTTATGAAGGATGGGCGCGTACTTCGCGTTATGGTCCTATGGTTTTCGGCGATACTATCACCACAGTTGCCAAACGTTTGCGTGTTGATGACCAATTTACTAACCAGCAAGTTATGGTTGCATTGTATGAAAAAAACCGTGAGCAATTTGATAAAGACAACATCAATTTAATTAAGGCTAATACTTATTTAAACGTTCCTACAGCAGCTGAAGTGTCGCGTATTTCTCATGCGCAAGCGATGCAAACTTTAACTGACCAAGACAAAACTTGGCGCGCTATGCAAAGCCAAAGCAAGTATGCAGCAATCGCACAAGCTCAAAAAACACGCTACACCAGTCGTGTTCGTATGGGGCAGGCAACTGCTGCACAGGCAACACCTACTGCTGCTGCTTCGCCAACGGCAATAGAAAATAAAGCACCTGCTGCGATGCCTGCAAATAATGAAGTGATGTCTCCAGCTGCACAGCCTGTAAATAACGAAGCGTTGAATGTGCTGGCTGAAGAGAAGCAAGCGCTTGCTGAAGCGCTAAATGAGAAAGAGAGTAGCTTGTCGGCTGTGCAGCAAAAGCTTGCTGAGATGCAGCAGCGTTTGGATGCTGCAGAAAGTAAAGCCGCTGATTTAGAGAAAAAAGTTGCACAAGTACCTGCAACACCAGCTGATTCTGCAGCCATTGAAGCCCAAAATAAGCGTTTGGAACTGATGATTTCACGCTTGAAAAATGAACTTGAGCAAAGCAAGGCCAATGCAGGTCAAGCGCAAGGCGCAGCTGATTGGGTGATGTATGTGTTAGCAGGCTTAGGTCTGTTGGTATTGGGTCTATTGGCAGCTGTTGTGATGTTGATGCGCCGCAAACCCGAACACCCTGCAGATAAAGATTTGGAAGAGACAGGCTCGATTGAAGCTTTTGATGAGGATTCTGTTTCTACGAAAATTATGTCTGCAGATGATTTCGATTTGGCGATGGCCGATGCTGAAGCGAGTGCAAATAAAGAAACACCAAAAACATCAGAAGATTCTTTTGATCCATTTGAAGATCAAGGCCTTGATGATATTCCAGAGCTTACCGATGAAGACACTGGCGAAATCGAAGCATTTAATCCAGAGCAAGATGAAATTCCAGACCCAAGTGTAAACTACCTTGAAGAAGCTGATGTTTATTTGCGTTACGGCATGGAAGATGAAGCCGAAAAACAAGTGAAAATGGCGCTCAAACTTAACAATGAAGATCCATTGGCGCATGCAAAATTGGTTCAGCTTCGCCTTGCTAAAGGTGATGATTCTGGCGCAGCAGAGTTGAGCACAGCTGCTAAAGCAGTTTTAACTGGTGCGGCGTTGCTTACATTTGAAAATGCAATTGCTGGAGAAAACGTTGCAGCACCAGAAATGGATGCATCAAGTCCTAATACGAGTCTAGCTGATTTGAATGCACCTGATGCTTTAACCGATACGGGCATGGTTGATTTTGGGGAAATCAACTTTGATGATTCTGGTGTAGATAAGACCGTACCTGTCGAGGAAGATGACGCTTCAGCCGTAAGCGATGACTTTGACTTTGATTTTAGCGAAATGGGTAATCATGAAGCAGGCGCTGAAAAAGAAACCACAAGCGCTGATGCAGATGCACTTTTTGAAGCACAAAGTGAAAGTACTGATGGCTTTGATTTTGATTTCGGTGATTTTAATGTTTCTACTGAATTAAAAGCAGAAGAAAATGGTTCTGAAGATGAATTAGAAAATCTCGTTGCAGATTCTTCTCTTTCAGATGATGGTGACTTGGATTTTACTTTTTCTGATTTTGATGTGGATAAACAAGATGCGGACGAGAGTGCTCTTGATTTAGAAGCTACCACAGTCGGAGAGGCGTTTTCTATGCCTAGCGATGAGCCGCTTGCAACACCTGCTGACGAGTTAGACACCGGTAGTTTTGATTTTGGCATGGATGAATTAACTTCTGAACATGAAGTTGAAGATGCAATGGTTGATAGCATTGGTCTTGAGAGTTTAGATTTTAATATCAGTGAATTAGAAGACATGGGCGATGCGTCCACTGAAACTGATGCATCTGCGTCTGACGCACCAGTAGCAGATGAGCTCTCTTTTGAAAGTAGTGATGATGAATCTCACGCTGCTATGGAAGACAGTATTGGTCTAGAAAGCTTAGATTTTAATATTAACGACTTAGACGATATGAATTTGTCCGACGCTGCAGGTACTAGCGCTAGTGACGTTGCAATTGAAGATGATTTGCTTGAAGAAGAAGCTTCGTCTTCATCTGATGAGGACTTTGCTATTGAGGGCGAAGATGATGCAACCCATTCAGCTATGGATGAAAGTATTGGTCTAGAAAGCTTGGACTTTAGTCTCGATGATATGGCTGACATTGAAGATGAAAACGATACGGTAGCTGATTTGGTTGTAGATGGTGCTGAGATTGATGCCGATGCTGTAGCTGTAGCTGATGATGCATCCGAAGATTTGCATCTATCTAGCTTAAATCATGACACGGGCATGGATACTTCAGATTTAGAAAACTTAACCATCGACTTTAGTAATATGGATATGTCTTCGTTTGGTGGTATGGACGCTGTCGAAGAAAAAAACGATGTTGCTGATCTGCTTGATGATGAAGCAGTAGCTGGCACAGCACAACATGATGAAAGTATTGATTTGTCGAACTTCGATATGCCTGATTTTGCCTCAGACTTTGATAATGATGATTTATCCATTTCTGAAATGGGTGATGATTTTGATTTGGATGGCACGACGATGATTGCTGATGGCAATGAAACCGTTGTGCTTCATCATGATGAACATGGCTTTGAAGACGAACGTAACGACTATGAAGTAGAAAAAGCGCAACGTATCGCTGATGAAGAAGCCAACGCTTCTATGGTAGAATTGGACATGGAAGCAGATGATCCTTTTGCTGTAGCTAACAGCCAACTAAAGGATGCAGACTCTGAAAAACTTTCGGATGAATGGTTGAATGATGGGCTCAACGACAGTTTGGATGATATGGTAGGTTTGAAGGTTGATGAATTGTCGTTGGCTGAGAAAGTGGTCGATGTAGATGATGCATCTGCAATAGTGGAAGACTTGGATTTAGATGATTTGGATGCTAATGATGGTGCCGCAGCTTTTGAGGAGCCTGATGAGATCATGGATACTGGCATGGTTGATTTTGGTGAAATCAACTTTGACGATATGACGCCAAGTGAAACACCTGCATCAAATGCAATAAGCACTGATGAAAATGATTTGGGCTTGGATGATTTCGATTTTGGTGATGATATGCTCACTGATTTAGACAATGACTTTGCTAATTTTGATGTTTCAGATAGTGATGAGTCACCTGCGGTTGAAGTAAAGCATAATGACGCCAATTATGAAGCTACAGTCATTATCAATCGCACAAGTGAACTGGAGCAAGAGAAGCTAACCAAAGCCATGCAGGCGCAACAACAAGATGCACATTTGTCCAGCTTGGATGATGCGCTTAGCGAATCGACACTGATGATGGACAAAGATGATCCAATGGCTGATCCATTTAGTGCTACAGATGAACTGGGTAAAATTCATAATGATATGGCAAGCCTTGGTGAGGGTTTTGATGACCCAATGTTTGAAGCTGGAAGTGAAACTTCTGAGTTAGAAAACTTACTCAATGATCTGGATGGTTTGCTAGACGAGGATGATAAGAAGAAATAACTAAACGATGTTGTTTCGCTTATTGTTTGTGCTCTCCGTTATCATTTGGAGTGTTAATGCAACATCACTGATGGAACTTACAAGCCTCATGGTGCTAACGCTGATTTTACTTCTAAGCGCTCAACAAGGGGCTTTGTTTATTCAGCGAAGCGTTTTTTTGTTACTTTGGCTTATTTTTCCCATTCTCTTGCTTCATAGTTTTTTTACGCCAGGTACTTATATATCATTGGGTTTCTATTTTCCCATCACCAATGAAGGACTTATGCAGGGGCTTCATTTGTGTATGCATATGCTGCTTATGTATTTTTCAGCGGCATTATTATTGAAAATCATTTCTAAACATGAGTGGTTATTTATGCTGTCCTTTTGGCCAAAGGCAGATTCATATTTTAAACCTAAACTGCTTTTGCTCCAGCGTTTGCAGGTCATTACCATGAATCGTGTAAATGAATATGTCCTTCATTGGAAAAAAACCAACAATTATCGCATGCTACCAGAAACAATAACGCAGTTGCTGGTTGTAACAATTGGTGATGCGAAACAACAAGCTTTTTCCTTATGGCAAGATTGGGAGCTGAACCAGGCGAATCCGACGCAGAAAAATGAAGGCGTAGCTCTTATGAATCTGAAAGACTCCTGGTATTTACTTATGTGTGTCATGGGGTGGGGTTTGTTATGGAAATTGTAACATTACCTAAACAGCGCATTGTGATGGTGCTGGAATTTGATGGCGGTTTGTTTCATGGCTGGCAAAGGCAAGAGAATGCCTATTCTGTTCAGCAAGCTATTGAAGAGGCCTTGTTTAAGATAGAAGGCGAGCTTTCATCACCAAATTTGGCTACTGCTGGTAGAACTGATGCAGGCGTACATGCTACCCATATGCTCATCCATGCTGATGTGGATGCAGAACGCTGGTTTCGTTCGCCTCATGCCTATTTGCAAGGTATGAATTTTCACCTTAGCCAAGGTGTTATGGTACATGGTGTACAAGCTGTGTCTTCAGATTTCCAAGCGCGTTACGATTGTTTTGAGCGTCGCTATCAATATCATATTATCAATAAAACATTTAAGCCGGTCATCCGCGCTAACCATGCTTGGTGGGTGGCCAAGCCTTTGGATGTGGAAGTGATGAACCTAGCGGCAAAGACACTGCTTGGAGAGCATGATTTTTCATCGTTTCGCGCCTCAGGTTGCCAGTCCAAATCATCAAGCCGTAATTTGAAGAAATTACAAGTTTCGAGAAAGGGTGATGATGTGATTATCGATGTGGCCGCTGATGCCTTTTTATATCATATGGTGCGAAATTTGGCGGGCAGTTTGGTGGCTGTGGGTAAGGGCAGGTGGCAACCTGAATATTTGCATGAATTATTGTTGAAGAAAGATAGGAATCTTGCTGCCGAAACTGCCCCAGCGCATGGTTTGTATTTCACCGATGCGCTGTATCATGGGCTTTCAGCACAAAGCGTTTCTGGCAAAACGGGGTAATATGAAAGTTGTCGTCATTGGGGCAGGTATTGTTGGCTTACTCACCGCATGCCGCTTGAAGCAGCAAGGTGCTGATGTTGTGGTATTAGAGAAGGGCAGTATTGGCAAAGAATCCTCATGGGCAGGGGCTGGGATTTTATGTCCTATCCATCCTTGGCTTTACCCCGACTCATTTTCATCATTGGTGAATACCAGCCTTGCCCTTTATGATGATCTGGATGCGGAGCTGCAATCGAGTACAGGCATTGATATGCAGCGGATGAAAAGCGGCTTGCTTATCCCTTGCTTTGCTGATGACAAGCAAAACCATGAAGAAAAAGCTGTGTCCTGGTCAAAAGCCTTTGATTGGCAACTGGAGATACTTTCAGCAACGCAAGCTGGGCAACACGAACCATCGCTTTCAACAGAATTAAACCAAGCTTTGTTTTGGCCAGATGTGTATCAAGTGCGCAATCCTGAGTTGTTAAAGGCAGTTCAGGCTTTATTGCAATCACTAGAGGTTCCCATTATTGAGCAGGCTGAAGTGGTGGCCTTGAATGAAGACTCATCAGGTCAGGTGATGGGTGTGTTCTTGCTCGACGGTACAATGATTGATGGTGATGCTGTATTGTTTGCAGCAGGTAGTTGGAGCCAAGGGCTCGCTGAACAAAGCGGTTTTACTTTGCCGGTGTTGCCAGTGAAGGGGCAAATTGTATTGGTGCAAGCCAACCCCGAAAATACATTAAATCATATTGTTAAACATGACGATGCCTATTTTGTGCCACGCCGTGATGGTAAAATTTTAGTTGGCGCTAGTATGGAAAACGTTGGTTTTAGCGAGGGTAACACGGTCAAAGGTGTGCACAGCTTACTCTCAGCAGTGTTAAAGCTTGTTCCGGGTTTATCTGATTGCGCCATAGAGCGGCAATGGATGGGGTTTCGCCCAGGTAGCCCCGATGGCCTACCTTTTTTAGGACCCATTGAAGGTAAGCGTGGTTTATGGGTGGCCACAGGTCATTACCGTAATGGCGTGGCGCTTGCGCCGATTACAGCCAATGTAATGGCATCTTGGATATTGGGTGAGTCACCGAAGCTTGATATGGCAGCTTTTTCACCGCAGCGAACCATTGTGCCCAACAAGGAATTGGGATACCCCAAAGCCTAATATAGACAAATGCTTGCCGTTCTATGAATAGGCATCATACTTTCGACGGCTTTATTTACGTAAATTGAGGATTTTATTCATGACTTATTACCAAGGAATCATCGACCGCTACCGTGCTTTTCTGCCGATTGGCAAAGATGATTCGATTATTACGCTTTATGAAGGTAATACCCCGCTGCATGAGTCATTGAATTTACGCAATGCTATTAATCCTGAATTGAATATTTATTTGAAATTCGAAGGTTTGAACCCAACAGGTTCATTTAAAGATCGCGGCATGACCATGGCTGTTACCCAAGCGTACAATGCTGGTAGCCGTAAAATTATCTGCGCATCCACAGGCAACACCTCTGCCTCTGCAGCGGCTTATGCAGCCAACTGTGGCATGGAAGCATTTGTATTGATTCCTGATGGTAAGATTGCTTTAGGTAAAATGAGCCAAGGTATGCGTTATGGTGCCAAGGTGATTCAAATTAAAGGCAATTTTGATGATGCATTGCAGATTGTGCGGGATGTATCGGCTGATGGCTCTATTTCGCTGGTAAACTCCGTCAACCCTTACCGTATTGAAGGTCAAAAAACTGGTGCATTTGAAATTGTCGATGAGCTAGGTTTTGCGCCTGATTTTCACTCCCTGCCAGTGGGTAATGCAGGTAATATCACAGCGTATTGGAAGGGTTATAAGGAATACCATGAGAAAGGCTTGAGCAAATCTTTGCCGAAAATGCTTGGTTTCCAAGCTGATGGTGCAGCGCCCATCGTGTATGGTGCGCCAGTGGATCATCCTGAAACCATCGCTACAGCCATTCGTATTGGTAAACCTGCCTCATGGAAACAAGCAGAAGATGCGCGTGATTCTTCGGGTGGCCGTATTGATGCAGTAACAGATGACGAAATATTGCAAGCCTACGATATGTTGGCGCGTCTTGAAGGAGTGTTCTGCGAACCTGCATCAGCAGCTTCTGTAGCTGGTATCATCAAGCTCAACAAGGCTGGCTACTTCAGGTCTGGTCAAAGCATTGTTTGTACCCTTACCGGCAATGGACTAAAAGACCCGGACACAGCCATGAAAGGCATTGCTTCTCCAGTCACCATTGATGCGACTGAAGATGCGGTTCGTAGAGTGTTAGAAAGCTAATTTTTAAGCAGGTTGTTTAATGAGGGAGTTATGAATTGAATTCAGTTCCACATTGGACAACCTACCTCGCGGCATTATTAACTCCGACAATAGCCATATTAGGTTCTTTTATAGCTTATAGGCAGTGGAAACTTGCTCAAAACAGACTGAAACTTGAACTCTTTGATAGACGTTTTTCTATATACAGTGCTACTCAGTCACTTTTGAGCTCGATCATGCGGGATGGAAAAGCTAGAGATGATGAAGTGTATAATTTTTTAACAGCAACCCGTGAAGCTAAGTGGCTATTAAGTTTCTCTGTAGCTGATTACCTTGAGAAAGAGCTGTATCATAAAGCAATTGATTTACAAACCTTGTCATTCGAACTTAAAGATTTACCAGCAGGTATTGAAAGGACTAAAAATATCCACACTCAGGCGGATATCAAAAAATGGTTTTTTGCACAGTATGCAGTTGTTGATGAAAAATTTAATGTGTATCTAAAGCTTAGCCACTAGAAAAACTAACCTAGCCTTTCATAACATGATAATTGTTGTTCATTTTTGGGCAGCCAAAAACGATGATTAAGGGTGAGATAATAATATGGGATAATGTGAGATAAGATAAAATAAAGTAAGATGGGGAAGAATAAAAAAATGAAAATTTAAAGCACGATTGAAACGGCATTACAAAATATGAAACAAATTGTAAGCACTAAAAAAGCAAGGTTACAATTTAAGAGTTGAACAGGTCCATCTGATTTTCACCAACCCTTGCTTGGCGCTTGATCCTGCGAATATGACGATCTGAATAATCATACAATCGAGCGAGTTCAGCTTGATCCTTATCTTTAGCATCAATAATCATCTTACGAATCCACGCGCGCCAGAAGGCGTCACATTTAGGGATATAGAAATGAGTGCCGCTAAAATTTGTAATAACGATTTTCGCATCGTTCAACCCGATAATATCGACCATCAAGTGACTATATCGCTGAGGCTGCGACTGACAGGTATGGAAACCTGATTGATGAAGTCCACTTCACTGAAAACTGGTACCGCGAAAATATGCCTCGGTATAAGGCTGCTTATGAAGACCATGAAATCACCATCCCTAAGCATGATGATATATTAGAAGATCACCGTGCAATTAAGATGGTGAATGGCGTGCCTCGCGTACCCAAAGGTAAAACGGATAGCGCTGGACAACGGCATGGTGATAGTGCGATTGCAGCGGTGCTGGCTCACAATAAAAGCTTCAATACTGCGGCACCAATGGAATACCGGGGCGTAAGCCGCTCGCCGGACAATCAGCAAAGCTCAACACGGCCAGACCATTCAGGTGATCACCAAACACCCGGTCGCTTTGGCATCGGCGGCTATTGATGAGCATGATTGATAAGCATTAAAGGAGACTTGACGTGGTAACATTATTTGATGCGCATGGCCGCCCCATTCAGCGAAACAATTTAAAAGAGGAAGAGTCTGCCCCATCCATGCGAGGGGTTCGTCAGGTCTTTTCAAGCTACCCATCCAGCGGCATCACACCGCAGGGGCTGGCAAGTATTTTGCGTCAGGCCGATCAGGGCAACCCGTATGCCCAGTGCGAGCTTTTCGAGGAGATGGAAGAAAAAGACCTGCATCTCATTTCAATCATGGGCACACGAAAACGCGCAGTTTCCGGTCTTGAGATTATTGTTGAAGCCCCCGACTCACCAACCATAGCAGAGCAGAAAGCAACAGATTTGGTTAAAGATCATATGAGGAGCATTGCCGCTTTTCCTGAAAAGCTTGAGGGCATACTTGATGCGATTGGTAAAGGCTATTCGGTTACTGAAATCATCTGGGGCATTCATAAGCAGGAAGCCATCATCACCGATTTGAAGTGGCGTGAGCCGAAATGGTTCCGCTTTGATCAGGAGTCCATGTCGGAGCTGCGTTTGCTTGATGCTGGCTACGCCGATGGTAAGCCGCTTACGCCGTTTAAATATATAACACACATCCACAAGGCCAAGGCCGGCATTGCCGTGCGTGGTGGTATTCTGCGCCCATGCGCCTGGATGTATCTGTTCAAGAATTATGATTTCAAGGACTGGGTAACCTTTGCTGAAATCTATGCCCAGCCCTTGCGCGTGGGCAAATATCCAAACTCAGCCAGCGAGAATGAAAAGGATATCCTGCTCAATGCAGTGGCCAGCATGGGCACAGATGCAGCTGCTATCATTCCGGATTCTATGCGCATTGAGTTTATTGAGGCAGGAGGTAAGACAGGCAGCACAGACTTATACGAACGCCTTGCGCGCTTTTGTGATGAGCAGATGAGCAAGGGCGTGCTCGGCCAGACATCCAGCGCTGATGCCATGTCCGGTGGTTTGGGTTCAGGTCAGGCCGACCTGCATGGTGAAGTGCGTGATGATCTTCTCAAAGCAGATGCTCGTCAGCTGGGAGCAACCTTAACCAGAGATATCTGCAAACCTTTAGTTGATCTGAATATGGGGCCGGTTGATCGTTATCCAAAAATAACCGTTTTCATAGAAGACCCTGAAGATTTAAAGGAGCTGGGTGACAATGCTGAGCGTCTGCACCGGATGGGCTTACCCATCGGGCAGGACTTCTTATACAAGAAATTTAATATCCCCAAGCCGCAAGCTGGTGATGCTGTGCTTCAGATGTCGGCTGGATCAATAACCGGAGCCGATTCAAATACGCTCGACGCAGCTGTGGCTGCCAATGCGCAGGAGACAGTAGGTATTCCTCAGCAGACTATTTTAGCCGCTGCAGCGCGTTCTATGGATAAGCTGGCCGAACAACTCGAAGCTGAAGCTGCTCCGATCACCGATGCCATGATCGACCGGGTGCGTAAGTTGATGGATGAGGTGGAGACACTCGAAGAGTTGTCAGAGCGCATCCCTGAGCTGCTTGGCGATATGGATACATCGAAACTCACCGAGCTGATGGCTAAAGCCTTCGTTACTGCTGATTTGGTAGGTCAACATGAGGTGATAAACGATGGCGATGAATAAATCGCCACGGCGGCAGTTAAGCAGGCTTTTGGCGGCAAGTACCCCACTTCATACCTTGATAGTGGTTCAAACGCGTTGCAACGCCGTTTCAGAGCACGTTCATGGCTGATGTAAAGTACAAGGTGAATGCCAACGGCAGAAAAGGTGCCCTGGGGTACGGTTCGCTGCCTTTTGATGCGCAAATCGCTTTTTTCAGGAATAAGCTGGCTCTGCCCACCCGCACCTGGACTGACATCTGGCAGGCCAATCATGACCACGCCTTTGTCGTAGCCGGTGCAAATAAGATGGCGCTGGTCGAAGATTTACAAGCGGCAGTTCAGAAGGCAATTGCACAAGGCACTACGCTGACAGAGTTCCGGAAAGACTTTGATGCGGCTGTCAAAGCACATGGCTGGAGCTACAACGGCAGTCGTGGCTGGCGTACACAGGTGATCTATCATACCAACCTGCGCAGCTCATATAATGCCGGTCGCTTTGAGCAATTGCAGAAATTTCCTTATTGGCAATACCATCATTCCATCGCTTCGCAAAATGCAAGGCCGCAGCACCTGGTATGGGATAAACTTGTGCTACCCGCCAACCATGCGTTCTGGCTCACCCACTACCCGCCAAATGGCTGGGGTTGCAATTGCTCAGTCACGGGTTTAAGCGATGTGCGACTCAAGGCCCGAGGGCTGAGCGTGTCGGAAGCCCCGGTGATTAAACTGCGTCAGGTTGAGGTTGGCAAAAACGGGCTGAACCCGCGCGCTGTTGAAGTGCCCGAAGGTATCAGCCCGGGTTTTGCTTATGCCCCCGGGCGTAGCGCCTGGATGCATAGCCATGTGCCAACACCACTGGGTAAGCCACCACACGGGTTTGATAAAATGATCCCGGCGACATCTGCTCGCGATCTGCTTCCTGAGCCGAGAGTGTTTGCTGAAGATAAGATACTGGCGAAAGGATTATCCGATGATGAATATGTTGCTGCCTTCCTATCTGAGTTTGGAGCTGCTGAAGGTGCGCCGGTGGTTTTCTATGATGTGGCCGGTGAGGCGCTGGTGATATCCTCAGCCCTCTTTCGTAATATCAAAGGTAAGCTCAAGGTCACCAAGCGGGGGCGTGAGCCTTATGTGTTGATGTTAGCTGAAGCGATTCGCAACCCGGATGAGATCTGGACAAATATGGAATGGAATCATGCGCTTGGTAAGGCAATGGTACGCAGGCGTTATGTTGCAAGATTTGAGATTGCTGATGGTAGCCGTGATGGGTTTGCTGTTTTTGAATATGGGCGTGATGGCTGGGCTGGCGTTACAACCTATGCGCGTGATTTTTCTTCATTGGATGAGCTTGATGCAGAAGTGGAAGGCATGCGACGTGGTGTTCGACTATATAAAAGAGGGTTATAAAAAAAACCGACTGCCGCATCAGTCGGTCAATAGGAGTATGCGTATATCTGGGAGCTAAGCGGAGCGACCATACGCAACAAGTTAAAGCAGTGTAGGAGCATTTCATGGCAGGCGCAAGTACCAACGTCACGATTGATGATAAAGAGCTACAATCCTTTTTTGCGCAGGTGTTGGATAAAACCGGTGATATGACAGCGGTATTTGCCGATATCGGTGAGCATTTTCTTGAATCCACTGCCCAGCGTTTTGAAGACCAGGTGGATCCGGAAGGCAACGCTTGGGAGCCATTGTCCGAGCTAACCTTGTCCCGCAAAGAAAAGAATGCCGATAAGGTGATGATTGAGTCTGGCGACCTGATGGAATCAATGGTTTCGTTGCCTTCATCTGATGCGCTGGTATTTGGTACAAATAAAATCTATGGTGCCATGCATCAATTTGGCGGCACAACATCACCGGAAAGCATGTTTCCAGGCAAAGATATTCCTGCCCGTCCATTTCTTGGTGTAAGCAATGATGACATCATTGCGATTTCTGATCTTCTGGTTTTGCACTTGCTCGATTGATGCACGCGATTGATGCACAGTGTGAAACGGCATTACAAGATAGATAACAGTGCCATGATCTGACACGCGCCAAACAGATTTCACAAGAAGCCTGCAACAGCAGGACACCCGTCCAGCGGATTAACCAATCCGCAGATGCATCATTCGCTGCATGAAACGCAACCAACCACACAACGCACAATACAGCCACCAGCAAATCGATGTTGGTGTTGTTGTGTGCTCAATCGATGTATCCGCGCTTGCCATTGATTCGAACAGGCAACGCATCCACCTCATTCCTGTTAATGAAGAAGCTCAAGTTGTCGGTCTGGATGGTCGAGCATGGAAATACAATGCAGCCAACGTTTTGGACAATGCCAAAACGTATCCCGTGCGCATTCCCGGTGATTATCACCACGCTTCAATAAACGCCGACAAAACCGGTGCCAAAGCACCTGCATCAGGATGGATTGAACCATCATCGATTACTGCCGAGGCCAACGGTATCTGGGCTGAGGTGGAATGGACTTCGGATGCGGCCAACGCCATCCGCAAGAAAGAATATCGATATATCTCACCCGTTTTTTCGGTGAACAAGTCCACCAATGAAATTTATGCACTCAAGGGGTTTGCATTAACCCACTACCCAAACCTCGGCGATTTAACGCCGGTGGCAAACGCACAATATATGGAGGAATCCCAAATGGACGAACTACTCGAACGGTTCAAGTATATGTTGAACCTTCCCGAGTTGGCGACACCAGAAGAAATCTTAGCTGAGCTGGAAAAGGCAATCGCACGCCTCAAAGCCATGAGCTCCGAATCTCCTGATGCTGCAAATACTCAGGATCAAAACCTCATCGTTTTGATGGATAAACTTGAATTACAACTAACAACCCTGTCCGCAAATGCGCAACAAGATCTTACCGCTTTTGTGCCCCGGAGCGAGTTTGACACGGTGCGTGATCAATTATTCATCATCACCAGTGAAAATGAATCCAAACGTGTTGATGCGCAAGTCAACGCTGCGCTGGCTAAAGGCGTGATTGCGCCGACATCAAAAAATTGGGCGGCAAACTATTGTCGCAAAGACCCTGAAGGCTTTAAGGATTTTGTGGCCAACGCCGCAAAAGCTGTGCCTTTGGGCGAAGAAAAGCACCCGCACACAGCTGCTAACGCTTTGACCGCTGAAGAAGTGGCGATGTGTGCCCAGCTGGACATCAACCATGACGATTTCAAGAAAACAAAAGCTATGGGGGTGAATCATGGCATTAACTAAAGATGTAAACACACCTGAGCGCGAAGGCGCTTTGGTGTCGCGGCCAGCCGCAGGCGGAGCTCGCGTATTTGCTGGCTCAATGGTGGCTGTGAGCGCAGGTGGTAATGCCTCCTCCGCAGCGAACGCGCCAGGTTTAAAAGTGATTGGCCGTGCCGAAGCAGCCGTCGATAACTCAGCTGGCATCGCAGGCGAAAAAACGGTCACTGTAAAACGTGGCGTATTCCGCTTTGCCAACAGTGCCACCCAGCCACTCGGAAACGCCGATATTTACGGCACAGCTTACGTCGAAGATGACGGCACTGTGGCAAAAATAACAACCAACTCCATCCCTGCGGGCAAGGTCATCGATATCGATACCGATGGGGTTTGGGTTGAAATCAAGTAACAAAATAAAGATAAACCGGAGAACGAACGATGAAAATACTCAAAATGATTAGTATCTACACAGGTGCCTTTGCGCTTTCTGTGATTGCTTTTGCGGCGGGGGCTTCCCCGGCTTATGCATTCGCGCCATTGGAGCTTGATGTGGCTCTTGATGCGCTGGCCATCGCCGGTGCGGGCATCATGATTAATGCCGCGACGCTGCAAGCAGCGCAAACATCATTCAAAACCTTATTTCAGGGCGCGTTTGATAAAGTTGTGCAAACATTCACTGTTATCGCCATGAAGGTGCCGAGCAACACATCAGCCAACGATTACAAGTGGCTTGGGCAATTGCCAGGTATCCGAAAATGGCTAGGCGACAAGGTTGTTCATAATCTCATGGCGCATGGCTACTTCCTGCGCAATGAAGACTTTGAATTGACGGTGGGTGTCGACCGCAATGACTTTAGTGATGATCAGTTGGGAGTTTACAATCCATTGATGGCCAACCTTGGTGATGCAGGGGCGCGCCATCCGGATGAACTGGTATGGCCAGCATTGATTGCAGGTTTCACCACTGGCAAAAGCTTTGATGGTGTACCATTTTTCAGCGTGAATCATCCTGTAAACGGGGTGGATAACAGTGATGGTACCTATGCCAACCGACCTGCCACCCTGGGCAGTGGGGAGCCCTGGTTTCTGGTAGATGATTCCCGCCCGGTTCAACCCATCATTTTTCAGGAGCGTGAACCTTACCACTTTGTAAGTGCAACTGACCCTGAATCTCCCAATGTATTCATGCAAAAGAAATTTATGTACGGCGTCGAAGCGCGTGTAGCTGTTGGGTATGGTTTGCCTCAATTGGTTTACGGATCTCGCCAGGCGCTTAATGGCAGCACATACAAAGCAGCGCGCTTAGCGTTGTCCGGGCTCAAGCGCGTCGACGGTACGCCACTTGGTGTTAAAGGTATGAAGCTGATTGTTGGTGAGGGTAATTTCGAAGCCGCAAACATCTTACTTACCAACGATCGAGATGCATCTGGTGCAACCAACACATGGAAAGGTACAGCCAAGCTTGCATTGATCGATCATTTAACCGGTCAATAGGGGGGGTGAATCATGGCAAAAATTAAGGTTTTTATTGCACCATCGAATGGTTTGTCACTCCCTGAGCTTGGTCACTTCAGACACGGTGAGCATGAGCTGGAGCTGACATCAGCGCAGGTAGCACAGCTTGAATCAGATGATGCTGAAGGCGTATCTATCGTGAAATCTGGATCTCAGGCACCATCATCTGAGGCTATCAGGCCTGTAAGCGATGTGGATTTGAGTGCAGCGATTGTGGCAGCAGTGGCCCAGTTAGATCAAACGAATGCAGCACTATGGACACAAGCTGCAGGTGTGCCGACTACAGCAGCGCTATCAAACGCTCTGGGATATCCCGTAACTGCTTCAGAGCGTGATGCCGCATTGTTAGCAGTCTAAGAAACGAAGCAAAATGAGCTGAGTAAAAGGGGCGGGGCTCGCTTCGCCCCTTTTTTACCAGCAGTCTTTTAAGGAGAATCAACGCGATGCCGTATGCAACTTATGCTGATCTTATTGATGCGCACGACGAACAATATATCATCCAGCTCTCCGATGATAACAAAGACGGTATCGCCGACCCCGCTGTCATCGCCAAAGCCATTGCATCTGCTGATGCCGATATCAATGCCCGAATTTCTAACCGCTTCGCTGTGCCGCTTAATCCGGTGCCTGCGCTTGCTACCAGCTTGTCATCACTCCTGGCTATCGGCATTTTATACAGCCGCCGAGGCATGGATAAACCCGACGCAGTCAAAGAAGATGTGAAGGCTGCCCACGCGCTACTTGATCGCATTGGCGAGGGGAAAGCGAATTGGGGCGAAGCTTCCTCACCAACAGCCGATTCAACATCGTTGGATGTGCGCATGACAAGCCAGACACGTGTGTTTGATCGCACGAGCTTGAAGGGCTTCTGATGAGCATTGAGATTTTACAAATCACCGACGTAGTGGCGCGCTTAAAAGCAAACGTGCCAGGGTTGGTTGCAGTTGAGGGCGCAGCCGAATTGGGCAGTGCAATGAAGCAAGGTGTGCGCCAGATGCCGACAGCGTTTGTGATGCCGTTGGCTGAAGATGCACGCACCAGCACATCGAGCACACAAGTGATTACCCAGAAAATCATCAGTCATTTCGCAGTGGTGTGTGCGGTCAAAGATGTATCAGATCAACATGGCGAAAAAGCCATTGCAGAGAGCTTGCGCAACATTCGCCTGGCATCAATGACAGCGCTGGTCGGCTGGGCGCCAAACGCCGCTTTCGATCTATGTCAATTCGAAGGCGGGTCATTGTTTCATGTGGCCAATAGCGCGGTATTTTGGCGCGATAAATTTGCAACAACACATACCAACGAATCGTAAGGAGAGCATCATGGGAAGACTTGGCGGAAGCTATGAAATTGATGAAAAGGGCCAAAAAATCAAATTGGAGCACACCAAAGCGGCGCCCCATGTCAGTGATAAAACCACCCGATTAGAAGAGGAGGCGGTGGCCGCAAGTCAAGCCCCCGCTGCCAAAAAGAAGTAAAAGGAGCTTATGATGTTTAAAGCAAAACGAATGGGAATCGCGGTTGCGGTCGAAACGATGTACGGCAGCGATAAGCTACCAACAGCTGCCCTCAACGCCATGTTGGTCGAAAATGTAAAGCTGGGCGCCCTGGATGGCGACGAAATCGAACGCCCGCACGTTCGCCCTGGCAGCTCTGGCGCATTTTTCAAAACATTGATCAACAAGCGGGTCACGCTTAGTTTTGACGTGCGCCTTCGTGGTGCGGGCGCAGCGGGCGGCATGCCGGCTATCGACCCGATCATGCGTGCGATTGGATTTGCCGGGTTCACGGTAGCCAGTACCCATCGTCAATATAAGCTGGTTTCTGATGGTGAAGAAAGCGCTACGGTCTATCTCTTTCGGGGCGGCGCGACAGCGGGCATTCGTCATCGATTGCTTGGTGTGCGCGGCGCGTGGAAGTTTACTGTTTCCGGAAAAAGTGATGGTATCTTAAGTGTGTCACTCATTGGTTTATATACAGACCCAACATCACACCCAATGCCAGCTGACTTTAATTTCACGGGTTTTACCGCTGTGCCGATTCCGCCTGTCAACAAACAAAACACTACATTCACCTTGGGTGGTTATGCTGCCATTCTGGAGAAGCTGGATATCGATAGTGGCATCAAAGCTGTGCATCGTCCACTGGTGAACTATGAATCGGTGGACATCACCGAGCGCGCAATCACAGGCTCCATTACCATCCAGGAACCAACGCTGGCCACCAAAGATTTCTTTTCCTCTGCTTATGGCGACCCCGAAGTTCTGGTCTTTGAAAACGGCTTATCCGCAGGGCAAATCATCCGTATCGATGGTCCCCGCGTGCAGCGCTTAAAGCCTGAGCTTGGTGAGTCTGAGGGTATTGCCAACTTAACCATTCCACTGGTGTTCTTGCCTTCTGACGGCGGCGATGACAACGACCTGAAATTCACATTCAAATAAGAAATAAGGAGATAAATCATGGCGTTTGTATTGCAAAAAGAACGAAAAGTTTGGTGGCCAGTCATCATTCGTGTGCCTGTCGATGACGGTAATGTTGAAGAGCATAAGATCAGGTTGCTCTTCCACATTGAGTCGCGTAAAAAATGGGCTGAAACCGATCTGGTATCGGACATCCTGAACCGTGTGGTCATCGATTGGGATCTGGTCAATGATGTAAATGGTGATGCAGTCGCGTTTAGCAAAAAGAACTTCGCGTTGCTTTGTGAAGATGAGCGCGCCGAAATGGCGATTTGGAAGACCTATGATGAACAGGTCATCGCCGGGGCACCCGCAAAAAACTAAAAGACGCCGCAAAATATTGGGTGAACCCACGTCATAGCGGCGGTGACGACACAGTGATTGAAGATTTGGAAAGCATGGGGGCGCCTGCTGATGTGATTGCTCAATACCGGCAGGAGCAAACGCAGGAGCACGATTTCGAGGTGTTCCCAGAAAACTGGGAGGCGCTACTTATCTTTCTTGATGCTTCTACCCAATGGCGCTATCGCCTGATGGCAACAAACATGGGGTTTATAAGCGAGAGAACAGGGCTTGATTATACCGCGCTGGAAGCAGTGATGCGGTTGCGTCGAGCCAAAGATAAGGCGGATGCCTTTGATCGTATCCGCACGTTGGAATCAGCAGCCTTGGAGGCTTGGCACAAATCATGAGCAATGGCAAAGACATAAAAGTTGGGATTACCTTTTCAGGTGATGGCTCTGGTCTTCGCGGTGAAATCAAGACCAGCGCTGCTGATTTTGATAAGCTCACAGGCTCAGCTTCAGGCGCTGGTGAAGCTGCCAAGCAATCATTCAGGAAGATGTCGCTTGCCCAGGCTGATTACGCAAAGAAAACAGCAGCATTCAAAGCCCTGGACATTCGCAGTACCCAAGATATCAACCGTGAGATAAAACTTGTCCAGGCATCTTACAAGCGTCTGGCAGTTTCGGGGACTACATCAGCTTCCGACTTGGCGCGAGCATCACAGGCGGCAAGGAACAGAGTTGCCGAGCTGAGCCATGAAATAAAAAGCGCCGGCCAAGCTACATCGTCCCTTGGTGGTAGCGTGGCCAGGCTCGTCTCAGTTGGTGTGGTCTTTTATGGGATCAAGCAAGGCATCAATACGGCGGAAGCTGCTGTGATACGCAGCCAATCTGCCATTTTAGGGCTCGCATCAATTGCAAAACATACAGGTGCAGATATCGAAGGCAGCTTGGTTGCCTCACTCAAGCTGTCTTCTGATGGCATGATGACTAATGCAGAATCTGCAAAGGCATTACAAAATCTACTCAGTAGAGGCTTTAGTCTTCAAGAATCAACAGAGCTCATCAATCGCTTTCGCGATTCAGCAGCGTTTGGCCGCCAGGCGTCATTAACGTTTGGCGAGGCGATTGTATCTGCTACAGAAGGTATCAAACATGAAAACAGCATACTGGTTGATAATGCCGGCGTAACCAAAAACGTATCTGTGATGTGGAAAGAATATGCTGCACAAATCGGCATATCTGTTCATGACCTCACCATCGCCCAAAAACGACAAGCGGAATACAATGGCATCATTCGCGAAACAGCAGTGCAATTGGGCAACGCTGAAAAGGCATCCAACGGCTTGCAAGGCGCACAAGCACGCGCCAATAAAGCCACTGAAGATGCTGCGAGTGCATTTGGTAAGGCACTAACACCAGCGTTGACAGCTTATTATGATATCTCAACTAAAACGATAGGCGCTGTTGGCTCAATGTCCAATTTTCTGCCAGAGCTGGCATTCGGCGCAGCTGCCATCACCACCCGATTTGTAGCTGGAAGGGCCGCCGCATTAGGTTACGCGGGCGCTTTGGATGTAGCAAAAGCTTCAGCTGCAGGTTTATTGAGAACCCTCGTTCCGTCGGCGTCTGCTCTTGTAGTATTTGAGGCGGGCAAGATTGGCCTGGAAGCGTATGCGGCAGGTCAAAATGCCGCCGCTGCATCAGCACGAAGCCATGCCACATCGATGAAGATGTTTAACGAGGTCTTGCGCCCAGCCAAAGCAGAACTGGCTTCTTTAGGTCTAAGCATGGATGAGTTTGCGGGCAAAATGACCGCTGATGAATTTGATGCGAAGGTCTTGAAGTTTTTGGCTGCGCTGAAGAAGCTTCGCAGAGCTAAAGTAACTCCAGAATCAGCCAATGATAAACCCGCATCACAAGAATCGCCCGAAGTAAAACCGCTTGACCCCGCCTTGGCTAAGAAATCCCTGGATGATGCCAGAGCATTAACCAACGATCTGACCACTGCGTTTGACGATGCGTTTACAAAAACCAGCAATAAATATTCTGAAACCTGGCAAAAGCTTGTAGATACGCACGGCGAAGGCTCTGCGGAAGTTCAAGCGCTGGAATCAGCGTATCAATCTTGGCTTGATACCACCTGGGACAATCAACTCATGGTTGCCAAATCGGCCAGCGATAAGGTGGTGGGCTTACAGGCAGCGAAGTATGCCAGAATAAACCAGGCCGCTGCTGAAAATGCAGCAACGGATGAAGGCCGCGCCTTGATGCGCCTTGATGCTGATTTGAGGGCGATGGAGGATGAACGTCAGCGTCTTATCGATCAGCATAATTGGACGAATACGCTTGAACAATTCTATGCCGACGCAAGAATCAGCCGGGCGCAAGCCACTGCAGATCAGCTTGGCGTCATTGCGGATGAAGAATCGGCCCGCGCATTAGAGGGATTAGAGGGGCTTGTTGCGGCTGAAACCGCAGCCTACTCTTTCAAAGGTCAGCTCAGCCAGGCGTTCAGCAAGAATCAAAAAGTAGATCAAAAGGCCATGCTTGGTAACATCCAAGCCTTCTCTAAGGCGTCAGTAGATTGGGAAAAATGGTCAGGGCAACAAAAATTAGGTTTTTCAGCCGCAACTTTCGGAGCGCTATCTGGCTTGATGTCCAGCGAAAACCGTAAGCTCTTTGAAGCGGGTAAGTTTGCCGCCCACTCAGAAAATGTGATCCATACTGCGCTTGGCGCCACTAAAGCAATCTCTACACTTGGCCCAATCGCTGGCCCGGTTGCAGCCACAGCCATCACCTTAGCTGGTATGGCCAACACACAAGTGATCGACGCTCAACAATTCAATGGCGGCAGTGGCGCAGTATCTGTGCCCACCATCTCAGCAGGTGGCGGTTCTGGAGAGGCCCAAGCCACAGTTGCCGTTAATCCAGGCACAGGCCTGCCGATTCGTGAGCAGGCTCCGCAGCCATTGGTGCAATACTTCGACTTTAGCAATTCAGTCGTACCTCAGCAACTACTTGACCAGTATGGGCCAGACTGGATGGCCAATGGCGGCATGGATGCGTTTAAGCGCGCAGTAATCAACAATGATGCTATCCCATTCCCACCCGATAGTGCTCAGGCACAAGTATTGAGGGCAGCGTAATGTTTGGGCTTATTCGATATATCAACAAAGTGCCGCAAGCCATTCGCTCGCCATATGATGGCATCGATTTCTATAAAGATTTGGCCACGGCTGACTCACCATTGGTGCCTACCGGTAGTGCTATCGATATCTATTTGGATATGGGCTACCAGAGCAAAGACCGCGTGCGTGATGACAACCGCGCGGTCAACCGCACCCCATCGGAATTTACCCAGGTGATTAGTCTCGGGCTCAGCGAAGGTGAGCGGATTACATTGCAAGGCATTGCGCGCCGACGTGACCCAAACTTTTCCAACGATTATGAAGTATTTAGGGCGCTGAACAATCACCTTTCACGAGCGGGTGTGGTCCAATGGTATGAAGATTACGATGATGATCCTGATAACTTTCAGATGATGATTGCCAAGCGCATTTACCCTGAAAAACGGTTGAAAAAACAAGAGATGTTTGATTTTACCTACGAACTTTGGCCGCTTGCTGCTGGTCAGGTTGCGCGCAATGTACCGGCGATCACAGCGCCAGGTGACCTCTGATGATTGAGCTGACTGAAGTTCAAAAAGAGCACAACGCCTCACCATCGCGTGAGGTCGCGCTAGTATTCGAGATGTTATTCACCAACGGTAAAAATGTGGCCGGCAAAAATGACTTCTACTTCTCAACCCACCCACGCGAAGCTTTTGTGGACGGTGCCGTAGCTGCCTTACCACCACCTGAGCGCTGGTACGCCAATTTGGATGCACGTAAAATTTCATCGCTGGGGCAAAGCATTGATGATGCTTCGGGTGTATCCAGCATCAGCGGTATGACTATCCCGCTTCCGGATGTTGAGCAATGGGTCTCGGATATCATCAAAGCGTGTGACGAAGCAGGATACGGGCTTAATCGTCAGCTTTGCGATATGTATATCCTTGATTTGGGCGATTCATGGGATGACAAGCTCAAGCTTGAGCGTCAACAAATCTGCAATGTCAGAAAGTTAAACGGCGTGTATGTCATCGAGACCAAAGATGTGCAGCGCGCAGCGCGTGAAAAAGTCATGGTTGGCCATGAGGGGCTATTGGCAGTTAATATTGATGATGTAAGCACATCGCTGTCAGTGGTTCGTTTTCCGGATGGTGGATTCCCTTTTGTAGCGGGATCATCGGCATTGCTGGTCGATGACGAAGCCATCAAGGTGACAGAAGCCCCTGTCCTGAGCCTTGATGGACATATACTGACGTTTAACAATTTAGTGCGCCATGCCTTTGGCACCACCGCAGCACCCCATGATGCAGAAACAAATGTCAAGGAGCTGCCGTATTTAATCGGCAATCAAATTGATATTGCCATGCAATTGTTATCAGGATTTAAGCCTGCTGCGGCAGGTTATTACGAAATTGCCTATCGAGATGTTTATGCCTATCATTATTGGGGAAACTGGGGCGGCGGATGGTATCAGGATCGAGCAGTTGTTTCTCTGCCTGCTGGTTCTCCCGCCCCAGTATCAGATCCCACGCCTGTTGCGCCATATTTCTGGAGCCCTGCGCCTGGCACCGAAGGGAATAAATGGGATTACACGCTGGTTGTAGCTAATCAATCTTATCTTGAATGGGTGCCTTCTGTCCCGTCCTTCTTTTTGCCGGATCATTGGCATGCTGGCATGAGCGTTGAGCATCATATCAATTTACAAGGTTGGAGCGCCGTGCAAGACCAAATCGCAGCCACCGACCTTGCTGCCACTGATATCAGACCAAGCGAAGAACATTTGTTTACTGAAGGTGTAGTTGCCAAGACCTATATTGAGCAATACATCTTTCAACCAATGGGTTTGCGCATGTTTGCCCAGGGTGATGGCCGCCTTGGCTTGTTGGCCAAAAAAGACATCTCCCAGCAGCCAGTGCCGGATCAGGCATCACAGGGCAATTACGAAAACAGAGTATTGGATTTGGATACGGTCATTAGCTGGGGCGATTTGGAACTGCTGCGCGATGGCACGTTGATGAGTACAGGCACCCTAAGCTATGACCGGGTCCCTCGTATCGGCGGGGAATTGCGCCGCAACCCTGTGTTCTTCGATAGTGCGGCTTCAGAAAAGCACGGCAAAGGCCGGCACTATAAGCTCGAAGCGCCAGGCTTGATATCGAGCAACAAAGACGCAGTCAAAGCTGCTTTTATTCGTACCGCCCGCACATTGCAACGCTACGCCAGCCCGCCGCGTTTTATCACGGTCAAAGCCCTGCCTATGATGGCGGTTTATAATATTGGTGATGATTTGCGTGTGCGCCTGCCAGAACATGACCCGCTCACTGGCCAGGACTTAAATCAGTGTTTTGAGATCCTTGAGCGCAAGTTTAACCCCTCAAGTTTATCTGTTGATTTCACCCTGATTTCGCAAACAGAACGTGGTTATGTGGTTCCAAGGTTTAAATATGAATCCATTTATGCCGATAGTGCTTTTTTGGATGGCCTGGACAATGTGGATGTGCCTGCAGCGCGCAATCTGGTGCTCATCAACCCAGGCGGCAACGGCATGGCCCTTACCGCAGGTGACTGGTTCATCCCTAGCGGTGACGGCAATGTTTATACAATGTCTGGCACCTGGACCCTGGCTGGCTCGGTCAGAGTATTCTGCTCTGGTGAGATTTATATACCGCCAAGCACGACGATCAACGGGGTAGGTCGTGGCGGCCAGTATGATGGTTATGCTTCTGTGGGCGCAGCTGGCACAGATGGCCAATGGCGCACTGTATATGAACGCGGTGAGCGACATTACTCATTCAAATACCCGCTGGGTTATTGTGTGCTCAAAGCAGCAACTGGTGAATGGGGTGCGGTCAAGCGCGGCCGCGTGGCACCAGGCAGCTACAATCCCAATGCAGGCGCTTTTGATATCGTTGCAAAGCGTAAGGATAACACAGGCAAGGTCACCGCTTTGGCAGGTGTTCCTAACCTTTCTTTGGCTGGTGCACGTGGGGGCAGAGGAGCCGATGGTATCGATAACCAAACTGCAGGTCGTCGCGGTGTGGCCGCGCGCTGGGCAATTACGAATGGTTTCGCGTTCTTTAGACCTGGTGCCTTGCAGCCGAATGTGCAGCTTCAGGCCCTAGCTCCGGGTGAGGGCGGTGCTGGCCTGCTAATCGTGGCGCGTCGGGTTGTCTGCGAGGGTGACATTAACCTCGCGGGCGGCACTGGCTCTCTAGCGAAAGCTATCAATTCAGCCCGTTTGGAAATGGATGTAGATGGCTGCAACAACTTTGAAACCTATCAGTTTCGTACTGGTGCCAGTGGCGCCGGTGGTGCCGGCGCTTTGGTTATCATTTCCGAAGCCGACCCGCTTAAAGGCATTCATCTTCAAAATGCAAATCTCAGCGTGGCCAATGGCTACGCATTTCAGGAGCTTATCTAATGGCTATTCAACTCGAAACTCCAGCACACGGCAGCCCGGCACCATCACCCAAAAAACTCAAAGCTGACCTCCAATCTGACCTCCAAACGATTGAGGACATGCTCAATCAGCTCACCAGCCAGAAGCTGCATAAGCTGTATGCTACGCGCATCAATACCAATGAAATTATGACCGACCAGGGCTTAATTAACCTTCTCGGTCTTCTTGTTGCCAACAACACTACTCTGGCGACATCCATCGGCGCAGGTGCTGAGGCCGATTTGTCAGCCCTCGGTCTTGATGCATTTAAATTGCTCAGCGGGGGTGCTGCGCTCTTTGAAGTCGATAAAGACAGAGGATTGCTTGGGCTGGTAAGCAATGTGGCTAGTCCAATGACTGAAATTACCGGCAAACGATCAATGATTGATCCTTATCCAAGTGCAGACATTCAGCCGACATTGGTAACGCTTACGCATGCCGCTGCGGGATACGATCAATACAAAATTGACGGCACTGTTGCTGGTGATGTATCTGGCCTATGGTATATTGATAGCGTTGGCTCTTTTGTCGTGCATGCTAGCGCCCCCACGTATATTTATGTTCGCACTGTGTCAGGCGGAGATGCGCCGCTTACAGATGGGTTTATCTATGCCGCGCGCCCTGAGGGGAAATACAGTGGTAAATTGACTTTTGAACGCGCATCAGGCGCAGTTTATATGGATCCTCTCGACGGATTAGATAAAGTCGCAGCCCCCAATGAGCCGCGCTATGCGCGCGCCCAGAATGGAAGAATAATGCTTCGGCACGAGTCCATTGGCTCGACGAACTTGATTCGCCGTAGTGAAGACCTTGACACAGCCCCCTGGGTTAAGCGTGGTGTAGCTACAGTTGATGCAAGTGCTGTGCCTGCGCCATTTGCGGGTAAAACTATGCAGCTTGTCAGTGGCTTGTCTTCTGGTATGGGGGATAGTGATGTGTTCCAGGATATAGCGTCATCCAATTTTATGGAAAGGCATGAACCATCGCTCTACTTAATGCAAGATTCAATAACGAGCCCGACTGGCAGCATTAGGCTGGAGAATGGAGCAATTGCTGGTCCGGGGAAGTGGAAGATTAACATGGCGCTGGTTAGCTCAGAATCTCCTGAGCGAATCACAAGAGACCACCATGCCGTCACCGTGGTTACAGAGTTTTTATCTTCCCCATCAGGCGCAATCCGTTTGAAGATTATGTCTGATGATAATGTTGCGACCTCTGCATATGTGACCGGCGTCGGTGTCGAGCCTAAAGCATACACATCATCATATATCCCGAACGATTCTGATATACTCACATCAACCAGAGCTTCAGATGGCTTTATGAGCCTAAAGCAAGCTGGGAATGTGCTAATTAGTGGTGCACCGTGTTCATTTGTGATTGAGTTTAGTGTCGACGCTCTGGTGCCTGATAGTCAATTCCTGCTAAAACTTGGTAGTTATTTAGACGATAAAAACTTCATTGAGTTGCGCGGTGGCAATCTGTGGGTGATTCTTGGTTCGTGTGCCTTTTTTGTTAGTCAAGCAGTTACAGGGCTAACTGCGCGACGCGTGCACAAGCTTATTGTTACGCAGGGGCAATCAAGCGTCCGGTGTTACCTGGATGGCAGGAAAGTGCGTGACGTTCCAGTGGGTCAGCACAATGCCCTGCCATCCGGACCGATAAAAATCGGGGATGGGTTTAACGGCTTCATCAATTTTAAAATATATGACTTCGAGCTATCCGAAGCAGAAGCGAGGGCATGAGTGATGTATGATATAGCGACGTACTCAAACGAGACAGTAGCGTTGTTGGCAGAAGCGCCGGCATCGTTGAAACAATTTGATGATGAAGGCAACTTTGTAAAGCTAACGATTGCCAAGCTTGACACTATTCGGCTTGGCGCCGAAACGATCTCAGTCGTTCGTTGTGATGAATCAACGGCCCGTGAGCTTGCAGCGCTGGCGCATTTATCGATTTTCGCGAAAGTGCCAATGGGAGAAGATGTGTATGCAGCGATGAGCGCAAGTAATAAACTCACCTGGGATAGGATTATCAATGGCAAAGCGCGAATCTACACCGATGAAAATGGTGCGGCGTTGGCTGCAGCGATCGCGCCGCAAATCAGCGCATTTTTATCATGATAAATACCCTGGATAGGCGGCAAAGGTCGTTTAGTGAAAGATATCCTGCCTATATTCCCCAAACACACATTGGAGCCGTCTGTGGTGCTGCAGCGCTGCTATTTGCAAAGGTTAAATCCAAGTGTGAAGTACTCAATGATATCAATGGCGACTTGATTAATAAAAGAGCTGAAGATTACCTACACATTGCCTAAAGGCAGCCAAGGCAAAAACACTGGTGAACTGTTGATTTGGAACTGGTAAGCTGAGCTAGCATGAAGCTGATTCTGAAACCACGTTTCACATTGTGTAATCAGCATATAAAGTGTTTATCGCACGTTTAAGCAGTAATTTATCAAACGCGGCATCAAAACGAACCAAAAAGCTGCCCCTCAATAGCTATGAATTTCCTGCGCTTTGCCTATTGAAAATGGGCGCGTGTTACTGCGCCTATCCATTTTCAATAGGCAAGACTGCGGCATAGCTATAACAGGGGGAGGGTTGCCCCTTCGCTAAATACTTTGCGAAACTTCGCGTCCTTCGCGGTTTAAAATATGTATAAATTGAACCGTTGACCAATACGTAGATAACCACATCATTGGAACACTTCATTATCCCAAGGATGCCCCATGCCGCATTTAGTTCTTATCGATGGCCCCAACTATGTGTTTCGGGCATTTCATGCCGTTAAACACAATCTGAGCAACTCCAAAGGCCAGCCGACCAATGCGGTGTTTGGGTATGTGCAAATGGTGCGCGGGATTATTAAGGATTTGAAGCCCACGCATGTGGCTGTGGTCTTTGACCCTAAAGGTGGAACTTTTCGTAATGCAATGTATGCCGAATACAAAGCCCATCGGCCGCCCATGCCTGAGGATTTGGCAGCACAGTGGCAGTATGTGTTTGATGTAACTGATGGTTTTAATTTGCCGCGTGTGTGTGTGGAAAATTATGAGGCCGATGATGTGATTGCTACATTAGCCAGGCAAGCTGAGGCCAAAGGTTGGGATGTGACCATTGTCTCCACCGATAAAGATTTGATGCAGTTGGTGGGCGATAAGATTTGGATGCTCGATACCATGCGCCGCAAAGAATATGGCGCGGACGAAGTGATGGAGAAATGGGGTGTTGGCCCTGATCGTATTCAAGACTTGTTGGCGCTCTCCGGTGATTCTGCTGACAATATTCCGGGTGTGCCAGGCATTGGTCCGAAAACAGCAGTGGAACTTTTGAATGCGTATGGTGATTTGGAAGGCATCTTAACGCATGCCCATGAAATCAAACAAAATAAACGCCGAGAAAATCTCATTGAATTTGCCGAGATAGCCCGTTTGTCTTACAACTTGGTGGCTTTGGATGAGCAAACGCCGCTGCCTATCACCCTTGATGATTTGATTGTGCAACAACCCAACCGTGAAGTGTTAACCAAACTGTTTGCAGAACTGGAGTTTCGCAGGCTCACTGCCGAGTTTGCCGATGCATCGATTTCTGATGTTACCGCAACTGCACCAGATGTGCTTGAAGATGAGGCCAGTGACCATGTGGACCATGAAGTTGCTGATTTGGGAGAACCAAGCTCTGCAAAAGGGCTGGTGACGTATGTAGTGGATGATGAGGAGAAATTGGCGCAATTGATTAGCGCTTTGGAAGAAGCTGACTTGATCGCTGTGGATACCGAAACCACTTCGCTAAATGTGCACGATGCAGCTTTGGTGGGTTTATCTTTTTCGGTCAAGGCTGGCGAAGGCTGGTATGTGCCCGTGGGTCATCGCGCTGCTGATTTGCTCAGCGAATCGCCCAAGCAGTTGGCCAAAGAGTTGGTACTAAACGCTCTGAAACCTGTCTTGGAAAGTGAAAAGCATCGTAAATGTTTGCAACACGCCAAATACGATTTACAAATTCTACGCACTGAAGATATCCAGCTTGCTGGCATTGCATACGACACCATGCTGCTTGCTTATGTGCTTGAGCCAGGTCAAGCCGTGGGCATGGATAAATTGGCGCTGAAATACCTTAACCATCAATGTATCCCTTTTGAGGACGTGGCAGGCAAAGGCGTGAAACAAATTACTTTTGATTTGGTGGACGTGCCGCAAGCAGCCATTTATGCAGCAGAAGATGCAGAAGTGACGTTGCGCTTGTGCGCCAAGTTGCTAGCAGAAGCCAATGGGCGCTTGGTGCGTCATGACGAGATTGAGTTACCATTGTCTTTGGTGTTGGCCGATATGGAGTGGGTTGGGGCATATGTGGATGCGGCGCAACTGGCCACACTCTCCAAAGTATTTGGTGAACGCATTGAAACCTTGGAGAAGCAAATTTATTTGGCTGCAGGCGAAGATTTTAATGTGCGCTCGCCCAAGCAGTTGGGTGTATTGCTCTTTGAAACCTTGGGTCTAGAGGGTGGTAAAAAAACCAAGTCGGGTCAGTGGGCAACAGGGCAAGATGTGTTGGAAAAATTGGCGGAAGAGCATGAAGTGCCGAGTTTGATTGTGGAATCGCGCGGTTTATCGAAATTGAAATCGACTTACACCGATGCCCTGCAAAAAATAATTAACAACAAAACCAAACGGGTGCATACATCTTACAATCAAGCGGTAACCACCACTGGCCGTTTGTCTTCGACCAATCCTAACCTACAAAACATTCCTATTCGCAGCACCGAAGGCCGTGAGATTCGCAAAGCGTTTGTCGCTGAAGCGGGACACAAGCTTATTGCTGCCGATTACTCGCAAATTGAATTGCGTTTGATGGCGCATTTTTCAGGTGATGCAGTGCTTAAAAAAGCATTTGCTGATGGCCTGGATATTCATGCTGCCACTGCTGCAGCTGTGAATCAGATTCCGCTGGAAGAAGTAAGCGGTGAAATGCGCCGTCGGGCTAAGGCTGTGAATTTTGGTATTTTATATGGCATGAGTGCGTTTGGTTTGGCCAAGCAGCTCAATGTTAGCCGTGGCGAAGCCAAAGCCTTTATTGAAGCCTATTTTGCGCAATACCCAAGCGTGCAAACATTTATGGATATCACCCTGGAAAAAGCCCGTAAGCAAGGTTACGTGGAAACGCTGCTTGGGCATTGGGTGTTTGTGCACGATATCAACAGTAGCAACAAAATGATGCAAGCTTATGCAGAGCGCACCGCCATCAATGCACCGTTGCAGGGTTCAGCTGCAGACATCATTAAAGTCGCGATGATTCATTTGCAAAAACGCCTCAAAGCAGAAGAGCCAAAAGCTTCATTGATTATGCAGGTGCATGATGAATTGATTGTGGAATGCCCCGATGCTGATGTGGAACGGGTTTCGAAGTTGATTAAAGACGTGATGGAAGCTGCGGTGACATTGGATGTGCCTTTGATTGCGGATATTGCTTCGGCAGATAGTTGGTTTGGAGCGCACGAACTGTAGTACGTTCGTTCATGGTGGATGACGCCACTTTTGGGCGCACGAAGTGCGGGGCTTGCCCTGAAAGGCAAGATGCATTGAATCAAAACGCCTTGAATCAAAACCGCCCCTTAAACTTTGGTGTTTTTCCTTCAGGTACCAAAGAAACAAGGGGGGATTCCCATTGAAATCCTTAGCGTAACTTCGCGTCCTTCGCGGTGAAAATAAAGCATAAAAAAAGCCACCCTAAGGTTTCACCAAGGCTGGCTTTTTTGTGGTGCTTTAAGACTTAGGCTTTGTGGTAAATCTCGCTGCCTTTTTCTTTGAATGTTTCCGATTGCTCGTACATACCAGCTTCGATGGCATTCATGGCTTCAATGCCATGTTCTGCTGCATAATCACGTACATCTTGGGTGATTTTCATCGAGCAGAATTTCGGGCCGCACATGGAGCAGAAATGCGCCACTTTGGCAGATTCCTTTGGCAATGTTTCATCGTGGAATGAGCGAGCTGTGTCAGGGTCTAATGATAAATTAAACTGATCTTCCCAGCGGAATTCAAAGCGAGCCTTGGACAACGCATCATCGCGTTGCTGACAACCGGGATGGCCTTTGGCCAAATCAGCAGCGTGGGCTGCAATTTTGTATGTAATCACGCCAGTTTTCACATCGTCACGGTTAGGCAGACCCAAATGTTCTTTAGGCGTTACATAACAAAGCATAGCGCAGCCATACCAACCGATCTGGGCGGCGCCGATACCAGAAGTGATATGGTCATAACCTGGTGCAATATCTGTGGTGAGGGGGCCTAAGGTGTAGAAAGGCGCTTCATCACAATATTCAAGTTGCAAATCCATGTTTTCTTTGATCATTTGCATAGGCACATGGCCTGGGCCTTCAATCATCACTTGCACATCATGTTTCCATGCGATTTGAGTGAGTTCGCCCAAGGTTTTAAGCTCGCCCAATTGCGCCGCATCATTGGCATCAGCAATTGCGCCGGGGCGCAAGCCATCACCCAATGAAAAGGATACATCGTAGGCTTTCATGATTTGGCAAATGTCTTCAAAATGGGTGTAGAGGAAGTTTTCTTTATGATGCGATAAGCACCATTTGGCCATAATAGAGCCGCCACGCGATACGATGCCAGCCAAACGATTGGCTGTAAGCGGCACATAACGCAGCAATACGCCAGAGTGGATGGTGAAGTAATCCACGCCTTGTTCTGCTTGCTCAATCAAAGTGTCGCGGAAGACTTCCCATGTTAAGTCTTCAGCAATGCCATTCACTTTTTCCAAAGCTTGGTAAATTGGCACGGTGCCAATAGGCACTGCCGCATTGCGGATAATCCATTCGCGGGTTTCGTGAATGTTTTTGCCTGTGGATAAATCCATGATGGTGTCGGCACCCCAACGGGTTGCCCATGTCATTTTATCTACTTCTTCTTCAATGGAGGAGCCCAAAGCTGAGTTGCCGATATTACCATTGATTTTGACCAAGAAATTGCGGCCGATAATCATTGGCTCCAATTCAGGATGGTTGATATTGGCTGGAATAATAGCGCGGCCACGGGCGATTTCTTCGCGCACAAATTCACCAGTAATGACACGGGGAATGCTGGCACCAAAGGATTGGCCTGGGTGTTGTTTGGTAATTTCACGCAAATGTTCACGGCGTTGGTTTTCACGAATCGCCACATATTCCATTTCTGGGGTAATGATGCCTTGGCGAGCGTAATGCATTTGCGTTACGTTTTTGCCGACTTTGGCTTTACGTGGTTGTTTGAGGTGCTCAAAGCGAAGGTGATTAATGCTTTCGTCATCACGGCGCTCATTGCCGTATTTGGAAGATAATCCGGTCAAAAACGCGGTGTCATCGCGCTCTTCAATCCATGTCGTGCGCACATCAGGAAGCCCTTTTTTCAAATCCAGTGTGACTTCAGGGTCAGTGTACGGACCAGATGTATCGTAAACTAAAATGGGGTGGTTTTCTTCGATACCTGCAGAGGTAGTGGTAGGTGACAAACTGATTTCGCGCATCGGCACACGAATGTCCGGGCGAGAGCCTTGAATGTATACCTTCTTTGAATTCGGATAAGGCTGGCGAGCTGCCTCGTTTTCTGCCGTATTCATGTTTACTGAGGAATCTGTCATAAACGTTGCACTCCATTGTTTCGCTTAAAAAATGATAGGGCGTAATCATAGCCATCTTGGCTCCGAATATATAGACAATAATCGTAAGCCTATACGCATTTGCGAATAAAATTTGCAAATCAAATGATGTTTTTCAACTATAGGCAGATGAATACGAATCTGGTTTATGATGTGGTGATTGTAGGGGCAGGCGCAGCGGGTTTGATGTGCGCGGCCACTGCGGCCAAACGCGGTAAATCGGTGTTGGTGTTAGATAAGGCGAAAAAGGCTGCGGAGAAGATTCGTATTTCAGGCGGCGGCCGCTGCAATTTTACCAATCGTTTTGTTAAAGCTGAAAATTATTTAAGCGAAAACCCCCATTTCTGTAAATCAGCATTGGCAGGTTACACCGCAGATGATTTTATTCGCTGGGTGGAAGATTCCGGCATCACTTTTCATGAGCGTGAACATGGGCAGCTCTTTTGTGATGTTTCGGCGCAAGCAGTTATTGATATGCTGCTCTCCGCTTGTGCTGAAGTGGGTGTTCAGCTCTGGTTAGAAACTGAGGTGCTCAGCCTCTCTCATGAAGATGCATATCATTTGTTTGTTTCCAAACAAGGTGAGGCGCTAAACATTCAAGCAAGTGCGCTAGTTGTAGCTACGGGCGCATTATCTATTCCCAAAATGGGTGCTACAGGTTGGGGACACAACATCGCCAAACAATTTGGCTTACGCATCGTCACCCCGCGTCCAGGTTTGGTGCCTTTCACCTTTAGCGGCAGAGAAAAAGAAGACTTTTTGGCTTTGGCAGGCATTGCCATTCCTGTGTCGGTATCGATTGCCGATAAAAAGCGCAGCCCCATTTTTAAAGAAGCCATGCTCTTTACCCACAGAGGATTATCAGGCCCAGCCATACTGCAAATTTCCTCGTATTGGACGCCAGGTGATTCATTGCTTGTCGATGTCTTGCCGCAGATAAACGCCGCTTTGTTTTTATCGGAAAAGAAGTTGGAGCAACCGCTAGCACAAGTGTCCACAGTGCTTTCAAGCATCTTACCCAAACGTTTGGTGGCTTTGTTTGCAGAAAGCTTGCCACTGCAACAAAAGATGCAGTCGCTCTCTGATAAAGATATGGATGTTATAGCAAACTTCTTGCACGCATGGCGTATCAAACCCGGCAGCACTGAGTGCTATCGCACCGCAGAGGTCACCGTAGGCGGGGTCGATACCCGTGATTTGGATTCAAAAACCATGGAAGCCAAATCCCAACAAGGCTTATATTTTATTGGTGAAGTTGTTGATGTGACCGGCCATTTGGGCGGCTTCAATTTCCAATGGGCTTGGTCATCAGGTTTTGCCGCTGGTAACAATGTGGTTTAATTTATTTTGGAGAATAGGGAGTGGATTTGCCCAAGTGTAAGTTATGTCTCCAAGATAGGAAGCTTGTAAAATCTCATATAATTCCTTTGAGCATGTTTAAAAATATGTATTCAGAGGGTAGTGTTGTGAAGGTTTATAGTAGAAATTCGCCTTACCCAAAAAAGGTCCCTTTAGGTGAGTACGATCGAATAATTTGTGATAGCTGCGAGGCATCTTTTTCAGGATGGGACGATTATGCTCATAAGTTGCTATTACAAGAGTATAAAGAAAAATTTTTTATAAAGAACTCAAATGGGGAGAAAAAAGCTTATCGGTTGGTAGATGTTAACTATTCACTTTTGAAGTTGTTTTTCATGAGTCTGCTATGGAGAGTTTCAGTATCAGAACGGCCTATATTTTCGCGAGTTAAGATTGGGGGGTATCGTGAGCAATTAAGGAAATATATCAGCGGCTCACCAAATCCAGACCCAAGGTCTCAAGATGAGTTTTCAGTAATTCTAACTAGATACAATGATGAAATCGGCTCAAATATAATGATGGACCCTCATCAGCAGAGATTTGGACATGTTAATTTCATCCAAGTCAATTTTGCTGGTTACGTTGCATACATTAAAGTCGATAAGAGGCGTGCACCTGCACCTGCACCTATAAATGCATTTTTACTAAAGCCTAACGGACCATTGATAGTTGGACTGAGGTCTTTTATTGAAAGTAAAGAAGCCCAAAAAGCGGCTGAAATATTAGATTCATTTCCTGATTGGCTTTAAGGCTTTTCTTAAGTACCCTCTGTATCAAGTGAGTTAAGAATAATTTGTTATTATAGCCCCAAATAATAATGGGGAAATTCAAACTTAAAGTTGATCGTAATGCCCGCCGATAGCGAAAATGTAGATGTAGTCGTTGTCATATTTGTAAATGATACGGTCTTTTTGGCTGATGCGGCGCGACCAAAGACCTGAGAGATTATGTTTGAGTGGTTCAGGTTTGCCTGTTCCTTTGCTTGGGTCTTCACGAAGCAATTCTTTTAAAATTCTGCACAGCGATGTATGCAGTTTTTTATCTTTAAGCCTTAGTGCTTCGTATGCCGCCCAAGTGCTACCCTCAAAGACCAGTGATCTCATTCATTTCTCTGTCACTTGGCTTGTAACCACTGTTTTTTGTATGTGTAGCTGAAGATGCGGCAATTTG
Source organism: Mariprofundus sp. UBA1536 (assembly GCA_002323245.1). Classification (GTDB taxonomy): domain Bacteria; phylum Pseudomonadota; class Zetaproteobacteria; order Mariprofundales; family Mariprofundaceae; genus Ghiorsea. The sequence continues at coordinate 90,653 of DCPU01000025.1, forward strand.
TTTCATGAGGTCGGAATTTTGCAGAACATGTAATGTTTCTTGCTCGCGCTCCCAATCATCGGCACTGATGACGATAAAATCATCACCACTTCTTCGGGTCACTTTAAGCGGTAAATGGTCTGTAACCACTTGCTCTACAAGCGATTTTATGTTGTCGCGAAATTTATTAACACTGATACTTTCCATGACACCCACCTTGATGATGTACTGTTATGCGGTACATCTTGTGAGTTAGGTTTTTACATGTCAAATATTGGAGCTTTGATAGGTCGATGTTTAAAAGCTTATTCTTTTAAACGCCAGCCCAAAGACCAGAGCTTGAGGCAGGCGGCAATGGAAATCAGTGTGGCAATCAATACGATAGACATTGCCTTGTAGGGGTCGGTGTCACCAACGCCTAAGAAGCCAAAGCGGAAGCCATCGATAAGATAGAAAAATGGGTTCCAATGGTTCACGGATTGCCACATTTCGGGGAGTTGTTTCACCGAATAAAATACGCCTGATAAAAAGGTGAGCGGCATGATAATAAAATTGTTGAGCAATGCCATATCATCAAAAGTTTTCGACCACATGCCGCCAATCAAACCCATCGCGCCCATGATGATGCTGCCGCAAATGCCGTAAAATAAGATAAAGCCAATATTGCCAATGGGGATGTGGGTAAAGGGCACCAAAACCAATAATAACACCACACCGACAATCACTGCGCGCACAACTGCGGCTGATAAAAAGGCGACAATTAATTCTAAAGCAGATAATGGTGCCATCATCAAAATAATCTGCACATTCATCAGCTTGCCGACCATGATAGAACTGGAAGTGTTGGCAAAAGCATTTTGTAGCATGGCCATCATCACCAGGCCAGGAATCAAGAAATTAAAATAATCCACTTCCATGCCAGGGACTTGCCTATCACCCATGGCATAACTAAACACAATCAAATACATCACGGCTGTAAGGGCAGGCGCAACAATGGTTTGCATGTTCACATTTAAAAACCTGCGCACTTCACGAGTAAAAAGGGTATAGCAGCCGTACCAGTTCATGCTTGCACCTCGGCCGGGTTATTGGTGAGACGTAGGAATACATCTTCCAAATCTTCATCTTCAATCGACACCGTTGAAGAGGCACCAAAGCAGCTGATGGCGGCTTGGTAGGCATCATTAAAGTTGCTGTTGCCAGCAGTGTCTTTTTTCAGTGTTAATAACAATGCGTTGCCATCAACTCGCGGTGAGAAATCTTCAAGCGTGATATGTTGCTCAGCGGTTATATGAAGCGGACTATGATAACCCAAGGCTAAGGTCGAACTTCCGACACTGTTGAGTAAAGAGGTCATGGATTGGCTGGTCAACACTTGGCCTTTATCAATAATGGCCACTTGATTACACAATTCTTCAGCTTCTTCGAGGTAGTGGGTGGTCAGCAAAATGGTGGAGCCATTGCGGTTGAGCTCGCGCATAAAATCCCACAAGCGTTTGCGTAGTTCTACATCTACACCAGCAGTAGGTTCATCAAGAATAATGATTTTGGGCTTGTGTACCAAAGCTTGTGCCACCAATAATCGCCGCCGCATGCCGCCAGAAAGTTGGCGTGAATTTTTGCCGGCGTGTTGAGTAAGTTCTAGCCGTTCGAGCAATTCTTCAATCCAGACTTTGTCGGGTTTGACGCCGTATAAGCCAGATGTGATTTTTAAAATATCGCGAGGGGCAAAGAATGGGTCAAAAGCGACCTCTTGTGGCACCACACCCAAACGGCGTTTGCACCACGCACGCTCTGAAAATAAATCGTGACCCAAAAACTGCACAGAGCCTGATGTGGGTTTGACGGTATCTGCAAGGATGTTAATCAGCGTGGATTTGCCTGCACCATTTGGGCCAAGTAAGGAAAAGAATGAGCCCTCAGGCACAGCCAAACTCACGCCCGAAAGTGCGGTTTTTCCATTGGTATAGGTTTTTTGAAGTTGATTAACTTCAATGGCAAAGCTCATAAAAAAGTAAAGGGGCTAAAAGAGGTTGGCTTAGTATTCAGCTGAAGCGTGGCCACAACCTGCACCTGCATCAGCAGGGGTGAATGATTTACCGCAACCGCAGGTGGATGCTGCGTTAGGGTTTTTAATGACAAATGATTCGCCTTGAAGTGAGGTTTGATAATCTACTTCCGAGCCATTGAGCATACCCATACTCATTTGGTCGACCAAAAGTGGCACACCAAAGCTTTCAACGACAGTGTCGTTTTCTTTGACTTCATCATCAAAAGTAAAACCATATTCAAAGCCTGAGCAGCCACCACCAGATACAAAAATCCGAAGTTTTAGATTTTTGTTTTCTTCGGTTGCCATCAAAGATGAAATTTTTGCTGCTGCACTTTCGCTCATAGTTACTGACATGGTATCACGCTCCGCTTTTGAATGAATATATCCCATCATCCATCTCGGCACAAGTGTTGCTTAGATGATATAAATTACAACCCCCTCCAGAGCGTGGGATTAGGTGGATACATGAATGTAGACAAACAAACCCAACGAGACAGCCAAGAATTGCGTCAAAACTTTGAGATGCTTGAGCAAGAACGCCGTGAAATCGCTTATGCTTTGCACAATGAAATGGGCCAGCAACTCACAGCTATTCGCACTGCTGCGCAACTGATGATCCGCCAAAGTGAAGGCCGACAAACGCACCCTGTGGCGCAAACCATCGTGGAACTTACCGATGGTATGTTCACGCAAATGCATCATATGCTGCAGCGCTTAAGGCCAAGTACACTGGATAAGTTAGGGCTGATTGCTGCGCTAGAGGATTTGGTGCTTTTAAATCATGAGCAGTTGCAGCTAACTACATCGTTGGAATTGGATGGTGATGTGGAAACTACAGAACAGAGCATGAAAGCTGATTTGGAATTGGCGATTTATCGTATTGTGCAAGAGGCGCTCACCAATGCTGTGCGTCATGGCCAAGCTAAAATGGCCAAAGTGTTGCTGCGCAAAGATGGGAATAGGCTTAAGCTAGAAGTCTCCAATAATGGTCAAGCGCTCGATGCAGCGCTGGATAGCTTATTACAACGCAAACGCAGTAGTGTGGGTTTGTTTGGTATCAAACAACGCGTTCAAGCATGGGGTGGCGAAATTCATTTTGAAAACGCTGGCCAGCAAGTGGTGCTCACGTGTTTGTTTCCTTTGGATTTTTAAATGGCCATCGAAGTCATCAGAGTGATGCTGGTGGATGATCATCCTATGGTACGCATGGGCTTTCGGCAGTTGCTTGAAAGCACCCTGGACATTCGGGTCTGCCAAGAAGCAGAGACAGGTGAGGATGCTTATCGATCCTATCGAAAATCGCCTGCGGATATCATCATTATGGATATTTCCATGCCAGGCATGGGCGGGCTGCCTGCAGCGCGCCATATTTTAGAATACGACCCCCAAGCCAAAATAATGATGCTGACTATGCATGAGAGCCGTACCTTTGTGGCGCGGGCCTTAAAACTTGGCATTAAGGGTTTTCTCACCAAACGCAGCGACCCCGAAGAGTTGATTAAAGCTGTGCGTCTTATCGACCGCGGTCGCTCATATATTGAGCCATCGCTGGCACAGGATTTGGCCGTGTCATCACTGACGGGCAGTGAGGATGCTATTGATATTCTGAGTCCGCGGGAGTTTGAGGTGTTTTCGGCGCTGGCTGATGGCCGCTCAGTGAATGATATTTCATCGCTGCTGCATTTAAGCCCTAAAACAGTGGGCGTGCATAGAACCAATGTGATGAAAAAGCTTCATGCTGATAATTTATCGTATATTACCCGTTTGGCCATTCGGCATGGGGTGATTGCTGCTTGAAATAAATTAGGCCGATTCGGTTGGTTGGGGTTCTGCTAGACTTGCTTCTGGAAGTAAGCTGTTGACATAGTTTTCAGCATGAAAAGGCATCAAATCTTCAAGATTCTCACCCACGCCAACAAAACGAACGGGAAGCTTAAAGCGCTCACACAATTGCAGTAAAATGCCGCCTTTTCCTGTGCCATCAAGCTTGGTCACAATCAGGCCGGTGGTGTGGATGATTTCTTTAAATTTCTCCACCTGCACCACAGCATTTTGCCCTGTGCCGCCATCGACAACATGCCAAACTTCATGCGGCGCGCCAGCAAGGGCCTTGTTCATCACCCGATACACTTTGGCCAACTCGTTCATCAGGCTGGTATCGGTTTGCACACGTCCTGCTGTGTCGATAATGACCACATCATACCCCTTGGCGATGCCTCGAGAAATCGTATCAAAAGCAACGGATGCTGGATCTGAACCTTCGGCTTGTTTCACAATATCGGCGCCAGCGCGTGTTACCCAAACTGCCAATTGTTCAACAGCCGCAGCACGAAAGGTGTCGGCAGCGCCCACCAAAACTTTTTTACCTTCAGCTCCATACTGATGCGCTAACTTGCCAATGGTGGTAGTTTTTCCCGTGCCATTCACGCCAGCCACCAGCAAGACAAAAGGGATTTTTTCAGGTTGATTCATTTGCGTGTTCTGGCGAAGGGTAGTAAGCATCATCTCGCGCAATTTATCCATAGGATCAGCTGCTTTTTTACAGCTCTCAATATATCGCGCAGCCAGTGGCGCACCCACATCGGCCATAATCAAACCGTCTTCAATATCCATCCATGTGTTTGCATCGATTTTGCTGCCTGATTTGGGCAAAATTTGCGCCAGACTATCTCGGCTTTTGCTTAATCCTTTTTTTAATCGGCTGAAAAACGACATTGACCCACCCACCATGTTTTTAACGAGTATCGTATCCTTATGATTTGTATGGATTTGGCAAGTTTGGCAAAGGCATTTAGACTGTGACCATGATTAGGCAAATCCCATTTAAGCTGGCTGTTATCGATTTGGATAACACCCTGTATGCAGCCGATAACGGTGTTTTTTCACGTATGGATGCACGCATGAATGCTTATATACAGCGTGAGTTAAAATTGGATTTTGACCAAGCTAATGCAATGCGGGTGAAATATTGGCGGCAGTATGGGTCAACTTTGCGCGGATTGATGTTACATCACGGCCAAGATGCGGAAACTTTTTTGCTTGAGGCTCATGATATTGCTGCCCATGAGTTATTGATGCCCAATGCAACATTGGCTCAGACTTTAGCGCAAATTCCTGTAAGAAAGGTGATTCATACCAATGGCACACGCGAGCATGCTGAAAAAATCTTAGAAGTGCTGGGTGTACAGCATCATTTTGCAGAAATTTATGATATTCGTTTTAACCAATATCAGCCTAAACCAAATGTGAGCACCTTGTTACAGCTTTTTGAGAAAGAGCAAGTTGAGGGTAGGGATGTGTTGGTGGTTGATGATATGCCAAATAATTTAACGGCTGCAAAAGAGGCAGGCGCAAAAACGGCGTGGGTGCATGCTGATGCCGCCAACAATATCCATGAATGGGATATTGCGGCCACATCATTTTCGGGATTGCTGCGCGATTAAGCGCGAACTAGTTTGTTATTTAGGCAGCTTGGGCCAAGCCAAACGCATCATGTAAAGAGCGAACTGCAAGCTCTACATATTTTTCATCCATCACCACAGTCACTTTGATTTCACTGGTGGTAATCATTTGGATGTTGATGTTTTCCTTGGCCAATACTTCAAACATTTTCTTGGCCACGCCTGTATGTGAGCGCATGCCAACACCAATGATGGACACTTTAGCTACGCCAGTATCGCCTTTGATTTCACGGGCGTTGAGTTGTTTAGCCAAAGATTCGAGTAACTTCATGGTCGGTTTGAAATCAGCGCTTGGTACAGTGAAGGTAAGGTCGGTAAAACCATCTTCACTAATGTTTTGCACAATCACATCCACATTGATATCAGCTGCTGCTACAGGACCAAATACTGCTGCGGCGATGCCGGGTTGATCGGGAATGCCTTTGATAGTGACTTTTGCTTCATCGCGGTTGTAAGCAACACCTGAAATTTCTGCACGTTCCATTGTAGAATCCTCTCCTGTGACCATGGTGCCTGGAATTAAATTAAAGCTTGAGCGCAAATGAACGGGCATATTGTAACGCATGGCCAATTCCACACTGCGTGTTTGCAACACTTTCGCGCCCAATGATGCAAATTCGAGCATCTCTTCATAACTGATGGTATCCATTTTACTGGCTTTTGGCTCAATGCGTGGGTCGGTGGTGTAAATACCATCCACATCGGTATAAATATCACAACAATCCGCTTTTAAGGCGATGGCCAGTGCCACTGCCGAAGTATCCGAGCCACCGCGGCCTAATGTGGTGACGTTACCAGCGATATCCACGCCTTGGAAACCTGTAACAACTGGCACCGTACCGTTGATCATGTGGGCGATAAGGTGATCACCATCCACACCTTTGATGCGTGCTTTGGCATAACTTCCTTCAGTTTTAAAGCCAGCTTGCCCGCCGCTGAATGATAGGGAGTTTACACCCAAGTTGTTCAGTTCAATGGCCAGCAGGGCAGCAGAGATTTGCTCTCCGGTAGCCACCAAAGCATCGACTTCACGCGGACTTGCATTTTCGCTCATGCTGTTGGCCATAGCCAGTAAACGATTCGTTTCACCGCTCATGGCCGATACCACTACGGCAACTTCAGAACCGTTTTCAATTTCTTTTAATACGATTTTAGCGGTCTCACGGATTCGCTCGATAGAGCCTACGGATGTCCCACCAAATTTCTGCACGATTCGCGCCATTACTCGCCACCTCTTGGCATTGTTGCAATACCTATTTTGCCCATTCCCAACTCTCGCACTGTATCCATCGCATACACCACACGTTTGTGTTTAGTGTCGGCATCGGCGCGCAGTACCACCCGCATATTCGGGTCGCCTTTGCTGACGTTTAAGATACGGCGACGCAAATCGCCATCTTCCACGCGTTCATCTTGTACATACAACTGCCCTTGAGCATCAATGCTGATGGTCACTTGGGCTTCTTCTTTGACTGCGGCCTGAGCTTTGCTTTGTGGTAATTCCAGCTTAAGGCTGTTGTTGGCCGTAAAACTGGTGGAAACCATGAAGAAGATAAGCATCAAAAACACCACATCAATCATGGGTGTTAAATCAATCAGCAAATCGCCGCGCTTTTTATCGCCGCGAAGATTCATTCACGTTCGCCTTTCAGCAAATCGACGAAATACAAAGCATTGTGTTCAATATCCACTACGAATTGGTTGACCTTTGCTTCAAAGAAGCGGTAAGCCACCAATGTTGGAATAGCGACTGCCATGCCTACAGCCGTGGTGTTCAGCGCTTTAGAAATGCCGCCTGCTAAAACATCAGCTTTGCCCACGCCTTCTACGGAAATCACTTGAAATACTTCAATCATACCAATCACGGTGCCAAGCAAGCCAAGCAGCGGAGCAATAGCAGCGGTGAGCGCTAAAATGCCCACAAAGCGCTCTAAATGCGCAACTTCCTGGCGACCAACTTCTTCCAAAATTTCTTTCATCACGCCGCGTTGTACACCTCGGTTTTTCAATGCTACCCACAAAATGCGACTCATGGCTGTGTTGTTGCCTTTGCATAATTCCAGCGCTTCATCAGCATTGCCAGCGCGCACAGCATCTTCTACGGCTTTGATTTGTTTAACGGGCACCACCACCGATGCGCGTAAGCTCCACGCACGCTCAAAAATAATCGTGAGTGAAAGCAGGGAAGTAGCGATGAGGATATACATCACCACGCCGCCTTGCGAAATAAATTCGGTCATGACTTCACCTGTCCTTATGTTGAATTTGGTTTGATAAGAAATGAAAACTGCGGCAAGTATAGGCAGGCAAACCCCCGCTGCAATCATGGAGTTGGTGAAATATGAGCTAGGCATGGCTATACTCGCCACATTCCGTATTTTTATAGCAATAAAACGTTTCTGAAATTTTCTAAAATGGAGTGTGATTCGCATGATTGACCAAGGTTTGTTTGATATTTTGGCTTGCCCGCAATGCAAAGGCGGCATTCATTACAACGATAAAAAAACGGGTTTGGTTTGTGATAAATGTAAGCTTGAATACCCCATTCGTGATGATATCCCCGTCATGTTGATTGATGAGGCCACTTCGATACAAGACTGATGACGGATCATGAAGTAAAACCAGCCCCAAAGTGGACTCATGCTCTTTTCTCCACGCTCGGTTTGTTGCCTATGCCGATATTGTCAGCTTTGGGCGCAACCCTTGGTTTGGCCTATTACTATCTCGATAAACGGCATCGTGCGATAACGTTGCGCAATTTAGCGCGCATCTTTCCTGAAAAGCCGCGTGTTGAACGTATCAGGTTGGCCAAGGCAGCATTTAAGCAAAATGGTAAAACTGTGTTGGAAATCCCTAGGGTATTCACCTTCAGCAAAGAAAAGCTGCTGGATGTCGTTTCAGTAGAGGGCGAAGATATACTTCAAGAGGCATTGGCTGAAAACAAAGGCGTGTTTTTGATGGCTGCCCACTTTAGCAATTGGGAATTGATGGGGCTGTTGCCGTCCATGCTGGGTTATGAAACTTCCACTATATATCGCCCACTCAACCAAGCGCCTTTTGATGCTTTCACACTGGAATCGAGAACGCGTTTTAATACCCATTTGTATTCGCGCAAAGCCGGACTACGCTGGCTGTTATCAGCGTTAAAAAACAACCACTGCATTATTGTTGCCATAGATCAGCATATGGGCGCAGGTAATGGTATTCTTGTGCCTTTTTTGGGACATTTATCCAGCACCACGAATCTGCCAGCGCCATTTGTGGCGCGTAATCAAACACCGATGGTCGGTATGGCTTTAGTGCGCGAAGGCAACGCTTTTCAATTTACGCTGAAGTTTTGGCGTATTCCTGCACCAGTAGCTACTGGCGATAAAGAGCATGATGGTGTGGCTGTGATGACCGCAGCTTGTGAAACTTTTGATGCAGTGATTAAAGGGCATCCGGAGCAATGGTTGTGGATGCACAGGCGTTGGCGAGCGATTGAGCCAAATGAGGCACTAAAAAATATCGTCCACGGCGCACCCTAGTCTCGTAACATGTTGAAAAATTTAATCTAAATAATGCGATTGCTAATGGTTAAGTATTGTGTCCCTGGAACTTCTATTGTGTCCCTGGAACTTCTAATCTAAATAATGCGATTGCTAATGCTTAAGTATTGTGTCCCTGGAACTTCGAAGTATTGTGTCCTTGGAACTTTCGGAACGTGTGGGCGCAGCAAAATAATACCAATATGCATGATTGCAAGACCTTGTATCTTTAGCTTTGTTGGTTTTTAGTACAGGAATCAACGAATGTCAGCGTGATGATGATTGGATGATCAGAGTTTCAGGTATGGTAGGAAAGGATTTGAAACCACAGAAACGTGGACCAAAAGTAGTGCAGGGGGATAATTAAGTGTATTTAGTAAACTGTCACCGTAATCCGGAGTGTTAATATGAATTTATCAAGAATAAGCACTGCAATATCTATGGCTTTTATTTTATTCATGATACCAAGCTGTGGTAAAGATTCATCAGCCCCCGTAGTGCCTGCTGCCCCGATATTATCAACTATTGCTAATTCTGGTGCAGCAGGAACTCCAAGTACAGGTGTAGTTACCCATAATCTTGGGGATCAAATCTCCTACTCTCATTATTCTAATTTACCAACTTCACCTAGTATTATAACAATGCTTGATGGAATTGTTGTTTCTTCCAATGGTAACATAAACATGGATAGCGATCATTTCTTGTGGTCGTTTGGCAATCCAACGAGTGGAATACCATTTACTAATATGATGGCTGTACCTTCAGATTTCACAGCTATTCCTTACCCTAAATTTTATCAAACCCCGACATCTTTTAACCTATCCGTAGTAGATCCTTATTGTACCACTAATCCTAAAACCATTGCTTATCCGGCCTCATATCTCGGGGCATTCCCTTTTCCAGATGTTATTGGCGCGCCTTTACCTGTAAATATCAAGCGTGGCGCAAATGTTAAAGATTATTGGCAATATGGCATAACCAACCCAGCAACAAATGCAGGTTGCACAGGAGACTTACACACAGCTTTCATCTCAACACTTGCAAGGCTAAAGAAAATGGGTGTTGATCAGGTTGGTGTTTTTCGAGATACACAAGTAGCAGATTTCACCGCTCTAACTTGGCAAATACTACCTTCAGCAAGTTGGTCTATTTCAGACACTGAGATGGCTTGGATAGTTGGCGAAGCCAATAAAGTAGGAGTTCAAATTTACGAATACCGACAGGTTGTCGAAACAGATGTTAATAATGTTGTATGGTCAGCAAACCCAACGTTAGCTGAGGTTACTAAATTTCTAGATGCTTATATCACCTACATTGTTGGACGAGCGGTAGTTGCTGAGCAAAACGGAGTAGCAGCATTTCAATTGGATTATGGATATTTGTATTGGCCAACTTGGTCCCCGGCTATGGAAATGCTTTTTATTTCTAAAATGGTGACAGCTGCTCAGCAAGTTCGCGCTGTTTATTCGGGAAAAATTATGTATGGGCAAACAAATACGTTATTTAATAATGTGGATGCAAGTGCCTTAATCTTAAAAGAAATAGATGTCTATATCGGAGATCTTACAGCGGCTAACCACATTGCAAGTAACGAAAATTCAAACCCAACTGTTTCAATGATGAAGCAAAAGTATCTCACTGCTATGAGTTGGTATTCAAATATGATGGGGACGAATAAAAAGCCAATACTATGGAAAATGCAGGCTCAATCACATCGGTACTATCTCAGGGATGGTTGGATTGAAGATGGTTTTTGTGTTTCAGGTTGTATGCAAAATAATGTCCAAATAGATTTTTCAGTTCAGGCCATTGCTTATGAGGCCATGCTAGAAGCGATTAATCAGCAAAATTTTTTAACGGTTGATTCAGTTGTGGCGGATACATCTTGGTATGTAGATATCTTATTGCCAAAAGATAGTTTTCCAAATTTATCACAGTCTTTTAGAAATAAACCAGCTGAATCCATATTATATAAGTGGTATGCTAAATAAGCATCAAGCTTCGGGTCAATTCATACAAATGACATTTAGTTTGAAGTAAGGGTTTAAGTTCTGTGTTGCACGCTCGGGGTCAGCGCTCGGGGTCAAGGGCTTGATTCGCGGATTTAGGTATCCGAATTTATCAGCTTATGCATCGTTGTGTGGTATGGCAGATTAATATGGCAATAGGGTACTTGTGGCACAGCTATGGTCGTAAATGATTTCGCGCATCCAGATATTGCGACTCTTTTTATGTCTGTAATTTCAGGTGGGAGTAGGCGACTTTGCATGCATATTGCGGCTTAGGGTGAGTCCCATTGTTCCTCAATCCGCTGGTGCGGGCATTTATTCATATCAAAGTGCTTTAAGCGTTGGTGCGCAAAAAGATAGCAACAAAAAATTTTCATTGCTGATTTTCGTATTGAGGACTTCGTGGGTCTGGTTCATGCTTGGCTGATGAAACAAGCGCAAACATCTTTAAACGTATCGTGTCGCGGTCGCGGGATGACGAATATTACTTCTCAAATTCAAAGTTGGCTTCGTGGAACAGGTGTTCAGACGGGAGTGATGACGGTGTATGTGCAACACACCAGCTGCTCGCTCATTATTCAGGAAAATGCCGATCCGGATGTGCTTACTGATCTGGAAACATTTATGGGTAAGTTGGTTCAGGATGGGCACCCTGATTTTTTGCATGTGGATGAGGGCATTGATGATATGTCCGCCCACATTCGCACGACATTGACGCAAGTATCGCTGACTATTCCTGTTGTAAACGGTCAAGCCGCTTTGGGCATTTGGCAGGCTGTGTACGTATATGAACATCGATTTGCATCCATGCAGCGGCGGGTGTTGTTACATGTGGTTGGAGAGTAAAAATGAGTCAGATGAAATATAAGATTCTCAAGCGTGAAGTATTGCATCAGGGCTTTTTCAAGATGGAGGGTTTTGATTTAAGCCACGATAAATTTGATGGCGGAGAGCTTACCATTCGCCGCGAATTACTGGAGCGCGGCGATGCGGCTGCGGCTGTGCTCTACGATAAAAACCATGATGAAGTATTGCTTATTGAGCAATTTCGCATTGGGCCTGCGATGCGCGATGACAATCCATGGTTGATTGAGGTGGTGGCTGGCATTGTCGATGCGGGTGAAAGCCGCGAAGAAGCGATTCGGCGCGAGGCTGTTGAAGAATCAGGCTACGCACCCTCAGAAGTGGTTTATCTTGGCAAATACTACGCCACGCCGGGTGGTTCATCGGAATGCATTTATTTGTATTTGGGTTATGTGGATAAGGATAGACCTGTGCACGATGGTGGTGGCAAGGATGATGAGCACGAAGATATCCGTAGATTTTGGGTATCTCGCCAAGAAGCGATGGCCATGGTCAAAGATGGGCGTATCAATTCAGGTGCACCGATGTTAGCCGTGATGCTGGCTTTTGGTGTAGAAGGTGTAAGCTAGCTTTTATCGTTGGTCTCGTTCGACCACAAAAAGGGGAGGCACCATGCAGGATGATTATAATCTCAATAATCCGCATGTGCAGACAGGCTCTGATGTATTGGGGGCGCTTAAAACTTCACAACATGGTTTAAGCCAAGCGGATGCCGGCGCTAGGCGTGAAATCTTTGGCTTTAATGAGTTGCCCAAGAGTAAGCCTGCTTCCGTGTTTGCCATCATACTCAGCCAATTTGCTAGCCCTTTGATTTATGTGCTTATTGCGGCAGCGATATTATCCGTTGCCATCGATGAATGGTCTGATGCTGGTTTTATTACGGCAGTGCTGCTGATTAATGCCTTGATTGGCACCATTCAAGAGTTTTCAGCCCAGCGCTCTGCAGCTGCTTTGCATGCTTTAATTTCCTCGCTGTGCAAGGTGCAGCGCGATGGTGAAACATACGAAATCAATGCTAGAAAATTGGTGCCTGGTGATATCATCTTTTTAGAGTCTGGCGATCGGGTGCCTGCAGATATTCGCTTGTTGAATACGCATGCCTTTGCTGTGGATGAATCATTGCTCACGGGTGAATCGGAAGCGGCTAAAAAAGATGCGGAATCTACTTCCGAGGAAACATCCTCCATTGGCGATCGAAAGAACATGGCTTTTGCTGGCACATTGGTTGCCAGCGGCAGAGGGCAGGGTGTGGTCACATCAATTGGCTTTGCCACCGAACTTGGCCGTATTGCTGAAGAAGTGCTCAACAAGCCAGCGCCCAAAGCGCCCCTGTTGGTGCGCATGGAAGTGTTTACCCGTCGTATTGCTATATTTGTTGGTGGGGCTGCTTTATTGATGGCATCGGTATTGTTTTATCAAGGCGCGCCATTGGCAGAAATCTTTCTTTTATCTGTTGCGCTAGCTGTGTCTGCTATTCCAGAAGGATTGCCAGTGGCGCTAACAGTGGCGCTGGCCATAGGTATGCGCCGCATGGCCAAACGCGGCGTGATTATTCGCCGTTTGGTGGCTGTGGAGTCGCTGGGCTCATGCACATTTATCGCCACCGACAAAACCGGCACGCTTACTGTCAACCAACTGACCGTGAATAAAATCGTGTTGCCTGACGCAACAACATTCGATGTGTCGGGTGAGGGCATCACTGCGGAAGGCAAAGTTACGTATCAAGGCCAAGCATTATCAGCAGAGCAAGCCCTCGTTTTGGAGCAAATCTGTCGTGCTGCTGTGCTTAGTAATGAGGGTTTCTTTGGTAAACGCGGCGAAGGCTGGGCCTATCATGGCGATATGGTCGATGTGGCAATGCTGGTGATGGCACATAAAGCTGGGGTAATCAAGGCTGATGTGGTGAATGCTTGCCCAGAATTGGCAGACATTCCTTTTGAATCAGAGCGCTTGTATTCAGCAAGTTTAAATCAAGTGGATGGCGTCGCTCATATTTTTGTAAAGGGAGCAATGGAGAAATTACTGCCCATGTGCAGTAGCATGGTCACATTAACTGGCGAAGTGCCAATGGATGTTGCGTTTATTCAAGCGCAGACCAAGGTGTTAGCAGGGCAAGGGTATCGCGTTATTTTGCTCGCTTCAGGAGCGACGCAGGGGCAAGGTTATATCGCGCTGGAAGAAGAGCATTTACAAGGGCTTACCTTACTTGGTTTGGTCGGTATTATTGATCCGCTGCGCCCTGAAGCCAAATCTGCTGTGGCCTCCTGCCGCACAGCTGGCATTGAAGTGGCCATGATAACAGGTGATCACCCCGCCACTGCCTTTGCCATCGCAAAAGTCATAGGTTTAGCTCAGGATGAGAATCAAGTCGTCACAGGCTTGGATTTGCGCCGCGCGGATAGTGATGCGGCTTTGGATCAGCTTACCCTTCAGGGCAGAGTCTTTGCCCGCGTAGAACCGCAACAAAAATTACAAATTGTTGAGTCGTTGCAACGTAATGGTCATTTCGTAGCGGTCAGTGGAGATGGCGCCAATGATGCGCCGGCGTTACGCGCTGCCCAAGTGGGAGTGGCCATGGGAAAATCAGGCACTGATGTAGCGCGGGAAACGGCGAGCATCATTATCACAGATGATAAATTTGATTCTATTGTTGCAGGTGTAGAAGAAGGGCGGGTGGCTTATGCCAATGTGCGTAAGGTGATATTACTTTTAATTTCAACTGGTGCCGCTGAATTGGTGTTGTTTACGCTCAGCTTGGTATTTTCTCAGCCCATTCCGTTGTTGGCCGTGCATCTACTTTGGCTGAATTTGGTCACCAATGGCATTCAGGATGTGGCTTTGGCCTTTGAGCCGCAAGAAGGTGATGAGCTCAAGAAAAAACCACGCTCACCCAAAGAGCCTATTTTTAACCGTTTGATGATTGAGCAGGTGCTTATCGCTGCGTTGGTGATTGGGGTGTCGGCCTTTGTCATTTTTCAAATGTTATTGGCGAAAGGGCTATCGGTGGATGCTGCGCGTAATAGTACATTATTGCTGATGGTGCTGTTTGAAAACATGCATGTGTTTAATTGCAGATCTGAGACGCGCTCGATTTTCAGGCATAATCCATTGCGCAATCCGGTGTTATTGTTTGGCACACTGGCGGCGCAGTTGATTCATATCGCGGCCATGTACACGCCTTGGTTAAGTGATGTGTTGGCGATCACGCCAGTTTCGTTTGCCCATTGGTTGCAGCTTTTGGGGGTAGCCATCTCCATTCTCGTGGTTTTGGAAATCTACAAATGGATTCGTTTGCGATATCCAATTGTTGCATAATCCTTTCATCAGAATATCGAGAAGCTGAGTGAGGAGTGTGATGACATATCGTAACGTCTAGATTTATGAAGCTTATCAATCTTTGCTTTTATTGGTTTTTCAGAGAAAATTCTTCATGATGAGGATGCAACTACATCAGTAAATGATAGACAGATGTGCAGACTAGGGAGGTGTAATCATGCGAATGGGTGATGTATGGGGAGGATTATCAGCATCAGCATTGGTTTTACCGCAAGCTATGGCATTTGGCATTACGCTCTGGTCGCCGTATACCCATGACCCAGCAGCAGCTGCCATGTCGGGTTTGGTCGCGGCGGCATGCTTGTGTGTGGTGTCCGGTTTATTTCGCGGCACATCAGGTTTGGTGACTGCACCCACGGGGCCGACACTGGTCTTACTTGCCGGCGCTATCGCTGCCCTGGCGGCAACGGGATTAACCGGTGATGCATTAATTACAGCAACTCTTCTGACCGTCGGACTTTCTGGTATTTTCCAAATATTGATTGGCGGCTTTAAACTTGGCCACTTAATCAAATTTATTCCTTACCCCGTGGTTTCGGGCTTTATGACTGGCTCGGCTATCCTCATGATTTTATCGCAAACCAATTCGGTGATGGGCGGAGAGAAGTCGCTCGCTTTGGTCGATGGCGGTTGGATTCCTTTTGTAGCAGCAGGCGTCACGCTGGCCAGCATGATTTGGTTGCCACGTTTCATTAAAAAAATACCAGGGACGGTGCTCGGCTTAATCATTGGCACAGTGGTGTTTCATCTGTTATCGCTGCTGCAAAACAAGGACATGCCCACGCATTGGGTGGTAGGCAGCCTGCCCAGAATTACTGATTTGAATATGGGCTTTGATTTTAGCGCCGTAGGGCAATTGCCTTGGTTATTGATGGCAAGTTCGGCGCTAGCGTTGGCCGTATTAGCGTCATTGGATACCTTGCTCACCTCAGTAGTAGCGGATGTGTCTACAGGCAGTCGCCACGATGCAAGGCGGGAGTTGATAGGGCAGGGCGCAGGCCATGCGCTCAGCGCTTTTGCTGGTGGTATGGCAGGTGCTGGCACCACGGGTTCAACGCTTGTGGCTATCCAAAGCGGCGGGCGCATTTGGGCAGGTTTGGTGACTGGCATCAGTATGGTGTTACTTATTTTGTTTATGGGCCCAGTAGCAGCGATTCTGCCGATTAGTGTGTTTGCGGGCATTATTTTGCATGTGGCGATTTTTGGCATGCTTGATCAGGACATTCTAAGGTGGCTAAAATCGCCACAAGCGCGGGTGGATGGCAGCATTGCCCTGATTGTGACGGCTGTAACCGTATCGTATGACTTGATGGTGGCAGTGGGGCTGGGTGTGGTCTTGGCGGTGATTGAGTTTATCCGCGCGCAAGTGCAATCGGCAGTGGTGCAGCGGCGTTGGACGGTGATGGAGCGAAAATCCATTCGTCGTCGCCCCAAAGCTGAAATTGTAAGCTTGGAAGCACATGGGCAAAGCATTGTTGGTTATGACTTAAAAGGCACTTTGTTTTTTGGTACCACCGACAGGCTCTTTGATACCATGGACGCCGATTTAAAGCAGGCGCGCTATATCATTTTGGATATGCGTAATGTTGGGCAAGTGGATTTAACTGCGCTGCGTTTGATTGAGCATATGAGTGGGATGATGTTTCACCGAGGTGGCCGTCTGCTTCTGGCACAGGTGCCCAAAAGTATGGGCTTGGTGAAACGAGAAGGGCACCGCCATGAGCGGCTGGTGGCTTATCATGATAATGTGCGGCTTCTGACCTTCGCTGATGTGGATAGAGCGCTTGAATATGCCGAAACGGCGCTGCTGCAAAACCTAAATACTTTAACGGTCTCAGAAGGCAACAGCTTGCCGCTTGAAGCATCGGAGTTGATGCAAGATTTGGATAAAAAAGACAAGGCTCTGCTTAGCTCATATTTTGAAACACGAAAGTGCAAAGCTGGCGATTATTTGTTTAAAGCTGGTGATAAAGGCGCTGAGCTGTTTGTGATTATTTCTGGTGAAGTGGAAGTGTTGTTACCTGTACCGGGTAAAAAGAAAATGCGTTTGGCTATTTTTGGCCCAGGCATGATGGTGGGTGAGTTGGCATTTTTGCGGCCAGGCTCGCGCTCTGCTGATGGGCGGATGACGGTGAGCGGTGATGTGGCTGTGTTGCATCACGATGCTTTTAAGGAGTTGAGTAAGAAACATAGCGACCTTGGCGTGCGTTTGCTGCTATGCCTTGGCCGCGAAATTAGCGACAATCTACGCAATGCGGATAAAGCTCTGCGGCAATTGGCTTCATAATCGTTTCATCAGCAAGATTAACACTAAAGAATCTTTTATGCCCTTTGGAGTGATGCATGTTGAATGTTTTAAAAAAGATTGAAGATAATATTGAAAAAGTAATCACCCATGAAAATGCATCGATTCGCTGGTTGCTGGCCTGTTTTGCAGCGGGTGGTCATGTCTTACTTGAGGACTTACCGGGTACAGGCAAAACTACCTTGGCCAAAACCTTAGCCAAATCGGTATCTGCACATTTTAAGCGCATTCAATTTACGCCCGATTTATTGCCCAGCGATATTTTGGGCGTGTCCATTTTTAATCAAGCGCAACAAAGTTTTGAATTTCGCCCAGGGCCTGTGTTTACGCATATTTTATTGGCTGATGAAATCAATCGAGCCAGCCCGCGCACGCAATCGGCGCTGCTTGAAGCCATGAGTGAGGCGCAGGTGAGTGTGGAAGGGAAAACGCGATTACTTACCGCGCCATTTTTTGTGATGGCCACGCAAAATCCAATTGAGTTGCATGGCACCTATCCTTTGCCTGAAGCGCAGATGGATAGGTTTATGATGCGTTTTGGTTTGGGTTATGTGGGGCAGGCCCAAGAAGTAAAAATGCTTTCAGCTCAGCAAAATCATCATCCGCTGGATGATGTGCAAGCATGCGTAAGCCTGGATGAAGTATTGCAGCTGCAGAAAGCTGTGCGTGATGTGTTTGTGCATGAAGATATCAAGGCTTATAT
The DNA here is from genome assembly GCA_002323245.1 of Mariprofundus sp. UBA1536. Classification (GTDB taxonomy): domain Bacteria; phylum Pseudomonadota; class Zetaproteobacteria; order Mariprofundales; family Mariprofundaceae; genus Ghiorsea. Next base: position 108,890 of record DCPU01000025.1, read on the forward strand.
CGTGGGCATCGTGCAAGCTACGCGCACTGCCCAAGGCGTCTTGATTGGGGCAGGTCCCAGGGCATCCATTGCGTTGATGCGTGTGTGCCAGGCTTTGGCGTTGCTGGATGGTGAAGACTTTGTGCGGCCAGAACATGTGCAGGAAGTGGCAGAACCTGTGATTGCCCACCGTTTACAACTGGCTTCGCAAGCCAAATATGCAGGGCAGACTGCCGCTAGCGTAGTCGCAGATATTTTGCAGCAGGTGCAAGTGCCGCGCTGATCCTAATATGCATTGGTTCACACATGTAAAAGAGCGTTTGTACCAGCGGCATATGCGTTGGCGTTTGTTTGGTTTTGCCCGGGTGATGTTTTGGGGCGATAAGTTTGAGGCCAGATTTAGCTTTTTGGGCAGATGGTTGCTGGCAGCGGTATTACTCACTCTAGTGTTTGGTGCCAATATCAAAAAATCAGATATTTACCAAATGTTCGCCGTGTTGCTGGCGGTATTGTTGGTGGCATTGGTTACCGTATGGGTGCGCAGCTTGAGCAAATCTCAGCCGCTGCAAATCAAGCGGTTGTTGCCAGCTTTGGCCCAAGTTGGGCAAGAGGTTTCGTATGCTGTTCATCTGCATAATTTAGAACTTAAGCCAATGTATGATGTGAAGGTGATGGATGTGTTGTCCCGCCAGTATCCCAGTGTGCACCAGTTTTTGACTGTGCCCGAACCCTTGGAAGAAAAACGCAATTGGTATGATAGAAAAACGGGGTTTTATCGTTTTGTTTGGCTGCAGAGATGGCTTACGGGCGGTGAGATTCAAGCCCAAAGCTGTGAAAAGATTGATGCAGGTGAAACACAAGCGGTGATGCTGCAATGGCGACCAGAAAAACGTGGTTATCTGCATTTTGAAACGCTGCGTACTTCCGTCCCTGATCCGCTGGGTTTGGTGTACAACAATCAAAATCATCACTTGCCTCAATCGGTCTTGGTGTTGCCCAAAGTGTATGCGGTGCCACATGCATTAATTTCACAAGGAAACAGCAAAGATGAGCAAGTGGGGCACAGCATTTCAGCCGATGTTGGCGATTCGGAAGCTTTCTTTCGCATGCGAGAATATAGGCCAGGTGATTCACCCCGGCATATCCACTGGGCCAGTTTGGCCAGAGGCGAAAAGCCCTTGGTTAAAGAATTTGAGAATGAATTTTTTGCCCGCCAAACATTGATTATCGATAATGCAGCCAGCAGTGAGCTAAGCCTTCTGTTTGAAGAATTGGTGTCGGTGGCGGCTGGTTTTGTCGAAGCCCTGCACACCAGCGATGGGGTGCTGGATGTGCTGTTTGCGCCGCAAGAAACGACACAGCCAAATGCGACGCCGCCTTTAAGCATGCAAGCAGGTTCTGGCCAATCCCAGGCTGTGCTTGAGGTGTTGGCATCGATTGATTTGTATGGCGAAGAAAGTTTTTTGCGCTTGCAAGAGCGTGTGTGGTTGCAGCAAGCGTTTATCCATAGCTGCGTGCTGCTCACACTGATTTGGGATGAACGTCGCCAAGCTTGGGTAGAAGAGCTTAGGCAGCAAGGCATAGAGGTTGTTGTTTATGTGATTACACCATCGTTAGCGAGCAGTGAGCTTGTGCAGTCTGAGGGTGTGCGGGTTTTACGTCAGGGGTTTATCAACGAAGATTTAAGAGCGCTGGTATCGTGATAAGGGCCCCACAAATACTCTTGCTGACTTGCCTGCTTTTTTGGGGCTGGCAGGTGGGAACATTGTTGCTGGCTGTACTAATGGGGTTTGGGCTAGTGGCTTTGTTGTTATTCTTACCGAAAAAAACATTAACCCTGCGCTCGTATTACCAATTTGGTGATTTGGGTGTGTTGGCGGTGCTGGCTATTGCCGCTTGGTATTGGCTGGATGATGCGGTATTGCGTATCACTTACCCCACCATACAGATGTTGCCGCTGGTGTTGTTTCCGTTGCTAGTCGCCCAAAGTATGAGCCAAAAACAAAAGATACCGCTGGCTACGTTCTACATCTGGCGACGTAAATCGGAAGGTGAGACACAGTGGATGGATGTCACTTGGCCGTTCGTCTTGTTGTGCCTGTTCAGTGCAGGTGCGCTTAAGGCAGACAATCAAATTTATTTTGTGGCGGTGATAGCAGTGATGTGGGTTTGGTTGCTGTTGCAGCGTGGTCAGTTTTACCTTCAACAATTAATAGCCGCAGGTTTGATGTTTGTGGTCGTGGTTTCGCTGGCATTTGGCGTGCATCTGCTGATGCTGGATATGCAGCAACGACTCACCGATGGCATGAATGCTTGGCTGCAAGGGCGATATGATCAAGCCAGTCAATATTCCAGCATGGGAGAAGTTGGCAGGGAAAAGTTATCTGATGATATTGTGCTGCGTGTGAAGCCTGCAACGGGTGCATTGCCGCCCAAATTGCTGAGCTTAAAAAGTTATCAACATTATACCAACAATGATTGGTTTGTAGGTTCGGGTTCTGAAGTGTCTATCGACAATGAACAAAGACTTTGGCTATTGCAGCAAGGTGTGGAACATGTTGAGCAGCAGCGCGTGCGTATTTTTCAGCAATCCCAAGGTGGAGAAGCTGATTTGGCGCTGCCAAGCAATGCACTGGCTCTAGATGGCTTGGTAGCCACGTACCTCTCAGTTGGTGCAGGCGGCCGCGTCAAAGCTTTGGTGAAACGCCCATTTCTTGCCTACGATGTTTTGTATGCTGGGGATGGTTCATTACAAGCTGTACCTGATAAAGCTGATTTGTTTGTGGCTAAAGCTGAGCAAGAAGTGATTGGGCAGGTGGCCACGCAATTGCAGCTGCAACGCATCTACCAAAACCAAGGTGCGAATGCTGTGGTTCAAACCATTCATCAGTATTTGTATCAAAACTTCACTTATCTTTCCTGGGAAGATAATCCCGCCAATAAGCCTGGCCTTAATCAATCGTCAGCTGAGAAATTAAGCGATTTCTTATGGGTCAGCAAAGCTGGCCATTGTGAGTATTTTGCTACAGCGGCTACCTTATTGTTGCGAGCTGCGGGCATGCCGGCGCGGTATGTGTTGGGTTATGCTGTGAATGAAAAAGATGGTGAGATGTACGTGGTGCGTGGCCGCGATGCCCATGCTTGGGCAATTGCTTATATCGATGGTAAATGGAATACCCTTGATGCTACACCGCCGGACTGGTTGGCTTTGGAAAGTGTTTCACAATCATGGCTGCAACCCATCAATGATTGGTTTTCAAGTCTTAAATTTGAATATCAACAATGGCGCTACAATGATGATAAAATCGCGAATTGGATTTGGTATACATTGTTATTATTGCTATTTTCGCTGTTGGCTTGGCGCACACTTCGCCGCGTTGAAATTGAGGATGAGGGCAAAAAGGGCAAGGATGGACAGGTCAAAATTATTTCGGAGTGGCCGCAATTGGAAGCAGAACTAAGTGCTAGGTTTGCACCGCGTTTGCCTGGTGAATTGCTGCAAGATTGGCTCTGCCGCATTGAACAAAGTGAACTTATACCTTTGGCAAAAATGTATTGCTGGCTTCGTTTTGGGGGAGATAGGGCTGATAACGCTTTGGATGAACTGAATCAACGCATTGGCAAAGTAAGGCAACTGATAGATTTAGCGCCGAAAAAGTAAAAACTTTACATATCATGATATTCTAATATAATAACGAAAATTTATTGCATAGGAGCTGGTCATGGCAACTGTTGATTTAAACAAAAATAATTTTGAAGAAAAAGTAACAAGCAGCGATATCACGATGATTGATTTCTGGGCACCATGGTGTGGCCCATGCAAAGCTTTTGGCCCTACCTATGAAGCGGTATCTGCAGAGCATGAAGATGTTTTGTTCGCTAAGGTAAACACTGAAGATGAACAAGAATTGGGCGCACAATTTAATATCCGCTCCATTCCAACCTTGATGATTATTCGCGAGAATATTGTGGTTTTTTCACAAGCTGGCGCCTTGCCAAAAGCTGCGTTGCAAGACTTGATTGGCCAAGTGAAAGCTTTGGACATGGATGAAATACGCGCAGAAGTAGCCAAAGAACAAGCCGCATAACTAAAAATCAAGAAGCCGTTGTAGCCAAACTTGTGCAGCGGCTTTTTTTTGCCTTGCTAATGTTGTTATGATAAGCCTTGGGTTTTAAATGACTTGGGGGGCGAATGAGCTGGGATAGAGGAACAAGACCAAAAAGGTTGCGCCGTAAGCATAAACGCATCGTTATTGTGGTAGCTTTTGTAGCATCAATTTTGCTTGTTTCTGTTATTAGTTTCTACAAGGGCATGTCTTTTGATGGAAAAGTCGACATTTTAGGGAAAATTGCTGAGAGCGTATTATCCGAAGAAGAAAAGCGTATAGTTTGGGAAGGCATGTCGGAACAGGGGAAAGAAGTGCTTCGCAAACATGCCCCGAGTTCAACACCACCTTAAATAAGCAAAAACTTAAACTTAGTCCACTTCATCAGCCAATGGTCGCCAAAACTTCACCATCAACGCTGGTGCCATGCCTAACTTGATAATGGCTTCATGCTCATACCACTGACGAATTACATTTGCATCACTGGCTGGATCAATCAATTTAAATCCAGCTTCACCGCTTTGACGGGTGCCAATGACATCACCGCTACCACGCTGCTGTAGATCAGCTTCAGCTAATTCTAAGCCATCAAAACAGGTGGTCATTAATTGTAGCCTGCTGATGGCAGTGGGCGCGGATGTTTTTGATGGAAGCAGCATACAATAACTTTGCATGGACGACCTGCCTACGCGGCCACGCAGCTGATGCAGCTGGGCTAGGCCATAGACATCGGCATGTTCAATCACCATCACCCGCGCTTCAGGCACATTTACGCCCACTTCAATTACAGTGGTCGATACCAAAATTCGGCAATCACCATGCACAAAAGCTGATAATGAAGCCTGCTTTTCTTTGGCTTTCATTCTGCCGTGCAAACCGATGATATTTTCCTTGGGGAAACGTTCTTTCAAAGCATCAACCCTAGCTTCCACATGGGTCATATCCTCATCGTCATCAATACGTGGTACCACCCAATACACCCTGCCACCTTCGTGTAACATGCGAGCAATACCATCATTTAAGGCTGGGATTTTATCTACAGGAATAACCCGTGTTTCAATGGGTTTGCGACCTGGTGGTAGCCCCTTCATCACACTTAATTGCATATCACCATAAAGGGCCAATGCCAGCGAGCGGGGAATGGGCGTGGCCGTCATGGCCAGTAGGTGAACGGCATTGTTTTCACCCGCGGCCTTTTTCTCACTAAGCGCCCAGCGCTGTTGCACTCCAAAACGATGTTGTTCATCAACCATAGCCAGCGCCAAATGATGAAATATCACATCAGGTGAAATCAGCGCGTGGGTGCCAACCAATACCTGCAGGCTGCCTTCGGCCAATTGTTTGAGCATAGTTTTGCGCTCGCTTTTTTTGGTGCTGCCGGTAAGCAGGCCAACAGAAATACCAAATGGTGTGAGTAATTCCCTTAGGGTAATGGCATGTTGGGTGGCCAATACTTCGGTGGGCGCCATGATGGCGCTTTGTAAGCCGTGGGTAGCGCAACGCACCATGCCTAGCGCTGCAATCCATGTTTTGCCTGCGCCTACATCGCCTTGCAAGAGGCGGTGCATGCGTTTTCCAGAAGCCAAATCAGTATTGATGTCTTGCCAAACTTGGGTTTGGGCAGGGGTGAGGGCAAAGGGAAGCGCTTTGATAAATTGGGTTTCTAAATCTGAGCCAGCCAAAGGCATAGTTGCTTCTTCAGCCAGCTTGCGTTGCTGCTGCATGATATTGAAATAGAGAAGCAGCTCTTCCAGTTGTAAGCGCAGCAATGCTTGTTGTTTGGCAGGGGAATCGGGCGCGATTTGGCTGCGATGGATGGTGAGTAAGGCTAAATACAGCGATGGCAGATTCGGCAGCAAAGCATCAAGCGGGCTGCTGGCGCTGCTGGGTATCAACTGCAGCGCCTTTTCAATCCAAGTGGCTAGGCGTTTGCCATGAAAGCCAGCTAGTGATGCATACACAGCAACCCAGCCGGGGTTAAAACGCTCTGCAGTGCACCAATCCGGGTGCGCCATTTGCCACTTGTTGCCCCATAAATCTGGGGTGCCGCGCACAGTGATAGTTTGGCCTTCTTGTAAGCGCGCATCGCTCATCATGTAGTTGGCATGGAAAAAACTCATGGCCAATTGATGGCCATCTTCATCTACGAGCGTGATAAAAACCGTGGCTTTGCGACCAAAGCCTGAGCTGCGGCGTTGGTGAACCACGCCTTGTACTCTCGCTTCTTGTTTGGGGATAAGTTTTGCTATTGGGGTGATGATGCGATCATCCACCCATGTTTTGGGTAGGTGTAGCAGCAAGTGACCCAAGCAAGACACGCCAAGTTTCTCAAGCTTTTTGGCGCTAACGCTGCCGATGCCATCAATAGCAATGATGGGCTTAAACATGGCTTGGTAAATATCGGTGGTCATAACTTATTGCAGATGGGCGCTGAGTAAGGGCAATAGGCTTCCATCATTGCGTGGAATAAAACCCTGTAAACGCGGGCCATTTACAGCGACAACCGCGTCAAACCACAAAGGGATATAAACAACATCATCATGCATTTGTTGCTGAATATTAGCGTAAAGTTTTTTTCTCGCCGTGATATCAGCACTGGTTGCGGCTTCATCAAGCCAGACATCGACTTGCTTGTTGCTGTAGTGGCCACGGTTGGAGCCTTTGGGCGGCATCATATCGCTATGTAAAATCCATCTGTAAATATCCGGATCAGTGATGCCAACCCATGAGAGGGAAAACACCTGAAAATCACCGCGTTTGATACGGGCATAAAAGCCGCCCCATTCCAGCGACTCTATCGATACATCCACACCGATTTTCTGCCAGCTATCGGCAATGGCAGTCACCAATCGCAAACGGGTGGGGTTGGTGCTGGTGCGATAATTGATGCTGAAACGAATACCGTTGGCATCGCGCGGAAAACCGGCTAAATCTAGTAGTTGCTCAGCTTTTTTGCTATCAAATGAGGTTGTTGGAAGCGTTGTGGCGGCCCAATGTTTGGGCGTGAGAATGCTTTCCCCTAGTGTTGGTGAATCGCCAAACAAGGCTTTTTTGAGTAGGTCTCTATCCAGCGATAGTGCCAGTGCGCGGCGCACCTGCTGATTTTGAAGTATGGGGTCTTCTAAATTTAAACCCAAATAGGAGAAGGTGGTGGAGGGCTGGGATGTAATGGTGATGCCATTTTGCTTTTTGAGCCATGGCAAAAGATGCGGCGGCAAATCGTTTTGTGTAAAATCAATTTCCCCGCGCACCAACTTTAAGACGCGGGTGACAGGGTCTTTGATGGTTTGAATGCGAATGTTTTGAATATGGTTTTGTGATGTGGCTGCGCTAAGGGCGAGGGTAGTGTTGTTCCAATCATCAAGTTTGTAAGCCCCGCATCCCATAGTGGCTTTGGCGCGGTGAGGCTGGGCTGCCCACGATGCGGGAAGGATGCCGATATTAAGGCGGGTGAGTAAGGAAGCATCGGCTTGATTCAGGTGCAGGGTAAGGTGGGTGTTATCTTTTACATCAATGCTTTGAACAGCTGCGAAACCAGCTTTGAGCGGGCTGGCGACATTGGGGTCTAAAATTCCATAGATGGTGGCTGCTACATCATGTGCTATGACCTTGCTACCATTATGAAAAAACACATCTTCACGCAGTGTAAACGACCAAGTATAGGGGTCTAACTGGTGCCAAGTTTTGGCGAGGTTAGGGCGTGGTAAAAAATCTTCGCCAAGGGAAACTAAGCTGCAATGCATCAGCTCTTGAATACGATATGAGGCAGCATCTGTAGCAAATCTGGGGTCTAGGCTAATCGGTGCGGTGGCTAGGCCAATGCGCAAGGTGTTGGTTGCGGGCGGTTGATTTTGGCAAGCGCTGAGCAGTAAGGCAGCAAAAATAAAGCCCAACTTTAACATACCCACAAGCTCACAGACTCGACATGACCTGCGTAGGGGAATAAATCGAGTGGGCGTAAGGCTTTGAGTTTAAAACCAGCATCAGCCAAGGCTTTGGCATCACGCGCGCCCGATGCCGGGTCACAATTGACCATGATGATTTGTAACGGATAAAGGTGTTTGATGAGCTTGGCCACCGCTTTGGCGCCTGTGCGTGGTGGGTCGATAATCAGTGTATCGGCACCAATTAATTCGCTGATATCAAATTTTCCAAACAAGTTGATGATGTTGTAGTTTGCATCCAATTTCAGGCGCTTGGCGTTAGCATTGGCAGCTTTCACGCTGCTGGGATTCACTTCCGCACCAATGACTTTGACGCCAAAGGCAGCAGCGATAGGCAGCGATAAATTGCCGCAGCCTGAAAATAAATCGACAACGCGGCGCGAGTGTTGGCACCAATCCAAGATTTGCGAAATTAACGTTTGATTGCCTTCCTGGTGTCCTTGGATGAAATCAAGAGGACCAATTTGGATAGCGATGTTTTGCTTTTTAAATGGAGAAAGAGCAACCACATCAAACAAAGGATGTGGGGTGTTGAGGGCCTTGATGGATGGCGTATTAATAACCTTCCACCACCAAAGTGCCTCCTTGATGTTTGGGGTATTAAGTTGTTCGGGTTTGGCATCTAGAGATTCCAATATGATGTGGAAACCATCATCAAGCATCACAGCTTGAATGCTATGAATATTTGTTGGTAATTCTGAAAGCTTGGCTTCAATTTGATTGCGTAAGGCATCCAAATCTTGATGTAGGGCAAAGCAAGTATCGGTGTGAACAAGTTCATGGCTGAAGCGTTTGTAAAAGCCAAGTTTGCCATCTTGCATAAACCAGCGTGCGCGACGCCTGCCCGCAAAGGTTTGTTGCTGACTTTGGATGGGTATGATTGTTGTTTGTGTGTCGATAAAAGCGCTGAAGTTTTGCGTTACCCAGTCGGTTTTGCAAATGCTTTGTTGGCTAGGCGCCATGTATTGAAAAGCACAACCACCACAACTATCGGCGACTTTGCAGGCTGGTTTGATGCGGTCAGGGCTTGGTGTTAAAACCTGAATTACAGTGCCACGAAAGGTACCGCGTTTTTTATCGTGGATTTGGCAGCTTACCAATTCACCAACCAACACATTGGGCACCAAGACATTGCCCTCATGATGACGAACGAGTCCTTCACCGCCGGGCAAGACTGTATCTACATTGCCTTCAATAGTTGCCTTCACTGCAAACAGCCGTACTTATAGCAACAAATCAATCGGGCCAATCGTGATAGGCTCAACAGTTTTGAATAATAAACGAATGGTGGAGATATGTTTAACCTTGCGGGAAACATTGCTGATGGTCACAGCCACGTCCACATCATCATCTTCGCGTTCAAACAAGCGAACCCATTCGCCAGAATCAGCATCTCTGGCTTCGAGATAAATATACCCGTGCTTGAAGTCCAGTTGTCCTACACTGGCACGTTGAATAATGATTTTGGAAAGGGTGACTGGTGTTTCAAAGCTGATAGTGCTCTCACCTTTCTTGAAGGAAGTGAAAAAGCCCTTATTGGCCAATTCGGGAAAGAAAATATGTGAAGCGCCTGAAAATTCATCTTTTTCATTATTGGCAACTAAACTACCATCATTGCGTTTGACTTGATGCGCAGTTTGATCGGGTGCATAAATGATTGGTGGTTGCTTTGGTTTAGCCACCGCTACCAGAGTGGGTTTGCTTACCACAGCAGGTTTAGAAGCTGGTTTTGGTGCTTCTTTTACAGGTGTAGGTTTCACTTCTTTTTTAGGCGCTGTTGTTGCTGGTTCAGGCGTGATGATTGGCGCCTCACTCTTGGCCATTGATTGAACTTCATGCTGCGTAGGTTGTTCTTCCAATTTGATACTAGGCGCTTTGTGTGGCGGCACGATACTGGCTGCTTGGGTTTGCAAGGCTGTTTCTTCAGCTTTGTTCATAAGCGTAATCACAGCGGAGCCAAGCATGATAAAAAACAAGGCCAATGCGGCCAAGTGTTTATTTTGTTTGCTCAGTTTAGGTGATATCGGCTCGAAAATTGTTTTGAGCTTGCGTTTGGCCAGATGAATCCATTGCTGGGCGACTTCAGCATTGCTGGGCGCGCGGCCTGGGGTGCGGACTGGTTGTTTGTTCTCATGCTTGGGGTGTTTGCGGCGCTCGCGAATATTGGTGCGAATGTTTTTGATAATGCTGCGCACAGTGGCGGCATCACGCGGGCGATTGTTTTTGTTTTTCTCAAGCAGGCTTAGAATTAAATCCGATATTTCAGTCGGGATGTCTGGATTCTCAACACATGGTGTAGGCGCAGGTTCGCGCACCTGTTTTTCCATGATTTCAAACTCGCCGCCGTTGCTTGTAGCGTCAAAGGGTAGCTTTCCCACCAACATGAAATACAGCAAAATACCAAACGCATACAAATCGGTGCGTGAGTCGATAGCTTGGTTGAGAATTTGCTCGGGCGACATATAACGAAACGAACCAACAGTTGCACCGCTTTGGGTTAGGTCATCTTCCCCTTCTTCGGGTTTGGCCAAGCCGAAGTCCAACAGTTTGACTTCACCTTGATTGGAAACCAACACATTGGCGGGTTTTAAGTCTCTGTGCACCATGCCAAATTGGTGGGGCGCTTCAAGACCTGAAAGGATATCAAGGGCAATGTTGAGTTTAATTTCTAACGAAAGTTGAGGGTTCTTTTTGAGGTAGGCTTTAAGGTCGATGCCTTCAACCATCTCCATGACCAAGGCCATATGTTCTTCATCTTCATACAAAGAGAGTAGGGTGACGATATTGGGATGCATGAGTTTAGCATGCCTCCTTGCTTCGCGGCGGAACCTGGCTTTAAGGTTTTCATGACGCAGCAAGTGCGGGTGCAACACTTTGATTGCAACTTTACGGCCAAGATTGTCATCCATGGCTTCATATACAATGCCCATGCCGCCCTGACCCAAACGCGAAGTGATGGTGTAAGGGCCGAGTTTGGTGACGTCACCAATCTTATTAGGCTGCCGATTTAAGTCGTCCAATGATTCTCCCAAGCTATCAACCACTGATAGGCACAGTGTTTGCGGATTCTTGGTGTTGGCGCTTGAATGTCAAGGCGAATAAATGCTTGATTCCGTGGAATTTTATGCACAAAAATAGGATGCTAAGCTTGCTTGCTTAATTTTTTATGCAATGGCAGGTGATGGGCATGACACAAGGCTGCAGCCAAGGCATCGGCAGCATCTTCGGCAAGTGGAAGCGGAGGGCGCAGTAGCACTTTAATCATATGCTGAATTTGTAGCTTATCAGCCCGACCATGACCAACCACGGCTTGTTTAATCTGCGTGGGTGAGTAAGCAGTAATATCCAAATCCGCATGGCAACACGCGGCTATCAGCGCGCCTCTGGCTTGGCCTAATTTGAGTGCGGAACTAACATTCTTAGACACAAATACGTCTTCAATTGACACAAACTGAGGCTGGTACTCACCAATAATATGGCTTAATTCTTTGAATAAAATGCCCAAACGCTCTGTAAACTCACCCGTGCCACAGCGAATCACCTGATGATACACATGGCGCACCCGATTTCCATCCACATCAATGATGCCCACGCCTGCTTTTCGCGAGCCTGGGTCTATGCCCATAATGCGTTTACAGGCCATGTTGATTGCTTTTGAGATGTTGGATGATTTTTTTGCGACCAAACACAAGACGGAAGGTGTTGCCACCATTGGTGCGCCATGCTGATGCCGCACGTATACCGGAAAAAAGAAGGCAACGAATACGGTCGGTGTTGTGCGCTTGTTTAAGAAATTCAGGTTTGCCGCGCACAATAACTCTTGGGTTGCGGGTGCTGATGGTTTCGCCGTAAAGATGCGACACTGCAGCGATAATATTGGTGTGGTAAGGGCTGCCAAAATACTGAGCTTGTTTGTGTATGCGGCTCATGCCATCAGCAATGGTGCTGAGCATATGCGGATCTTTATGAAGTTGTTTTTCAATAGCGATAAGGGTGGAGGCATGGGATAAAATATTTTTTGCATAGCTTATTTCATGGCCGCGCAGCAAGCTTTTGAGTTTGGTAGCGCCATGATAAAAGCTGCGTTCGGCTATATAATTCTTATCCAATAAAGCATCAAAAGATTGTTTGAAGTAAGTCTCATCGACCTTGCCTGATTGAGCCAAACGCTCAACCAAACAAGCCGCTTGTACTAAAGCTGCCAAGGCAAACGCACGTTCTTTTTCTCGTTGGGCGTGGTCAATTGGGTTATGCTTGGCGAGAATCATGCGCGTAGTGTGACGGTATGCCTTTATAGTCACAAGCAGAGTTTTCCCTTTTGAAGCTGGAGGTTTGGTGCACCAAGAAATTTGTTACTTTGACGCAGTGCGCGTCGCGTTGCGCACTTGTGATGTCGATGAAAAACTTAAGCTCACGCGCGCTTTAGCCATTGCCATGCGTGAGAAAAAATGCTCGCTAGAAAACTTTGGAGCAGCTATAGATGTGGATGCGAAAGGTATTCCCGAAAAGCCCCAGTTGGTGAAGCCCAAAGATGTGCCAAAACGCGGGTTTGGTCACAATGAAGGGCGCGCGATTATGATGCATGCCATCGCCCATATCGAATTTAATGCCATCAACCTTGCCTTGGATGCCGCCCAGCGGTTTGATGGTATGCCCAGTAAGTTTTACGAAGATTGGTTAAAAATTGCCGATGAAGAAGCTTATCATTTTGAGTTGATTCGCGCGCATTTACGTTTTTTAGGTGCTGAATATGGTGATTATCCTGCCCATGAGGGTTTATGGGATATGGCTGAAAAAACAGCGCATGATGTGCTTGAACGTATGGCCTTGGTGCCCAGGGTGCTTGAGGCTAGAGGTTTGGATGTAACCCCAGGCATTCAAGAAAAACTGCGCCAAGCTGGCGATCACCATGCAGCCACACTTTTGGATATTATTTTTGCCGATGAGATTGGCCACGTGGCCATGGGTACCTTTTGGTTTCATTACCTTTGTAAACAGCAGAACCTTTCGCCTGAATCTACGTTTTTCAAGCTGCTGCAAACCTATTTTCCCAAAGGTATGTATGGGCCATACAACCTTGAAGCCCGTGCTGAAGCTGGCTTTACCTCCAGCGAAATTGAACTGCTGTTGGGTAAATCCTAAGTTTAGAGTAAGAAAACCGTAGCCAGCCCCAAAAAGGCGAGAAAGCCAACCACATCCGTAACTGTGGTTAAGATGGTGCCGCTAGCAAGCGCTGGGTCGATATCCAAGCGTTGCAGGGTGAGTGGTATCAATGCGCCTGCTAGCCCTGCAGCGATAAGATTGAGCATAATGGCGGCGGCAATGATCAATCCCAACGTATTACCATAGGCAGGAAACCAAAACCTAGCAATCACACCAATCAACAAGGCAAAACCTAAGCCTGTGACCAAACTTACCGAGACCTCCCGTAATAAGGTGCGCTTCGCATTGCTAAAGGTAATGCGGCCAAGGGCGATGCCGCGCACCATCACGGTGAGTGTTTGTGTGCCAGCAATGCCGCCCATGCTAGCGACGATGGGCATCAATACGGCCAGTGCCACAATTTGTTGCAGGGTGGCTTCAAATTGTGAAATGACCACAGAGGCCAAGATGGCCGTAATGAGATTGAAAGTTAGCCAAATACCACGACGGTAGGCGGTGATACCCACAGGTTCAGAGAGATCGTCTTGATCAGAAAGACCGGCAAGACGAAACATATCCTCAGTGGCTTCTTCATGCACAACGTCGATGATATCATCGGCAGTGATGCGCCCAACCAAAACACCATGTTTATCCACCACGGGAAGGGCCAATTTGTCATATTTCTCAAACATACGCGCCACTTCTTCTTGGTCTTCATCCACGCTCACACGTGGAAAATCAGCATCGGCAATGCGCCAAACTTCATCATCGAGATTGCAGAAAAGCAGGGTGTGCAATTGAATCACGCCAGTTAGTCTGTCATGTTGATTTACAGCGTAAATATAGTTTAAGTTTTCAATGGTTTGGCCCCAGCGGCGTAACACTTTGAGCACTTTTCGTGCTTTCCAGTCGTCGCGCACTTTAAAGAGCTCGGCCTGCATCAAACCGCCTGCAGATTCTTCATCATGTAGCATCAAAGTTTCAATGCCGCGCCTGTCTTCGGGGTCTAGGCCACTGATGACTTGCTCAGCAATTTCTGCGCTTACTGATTGCAGGATATCGGCAGCATCATCTGAATCCAAATGCTCAACTACGCTCTCAATTTCACTGGCATTAAGCTTGGATAATACCGATTCTTGCATGCGTTCAGGCAGCTCAAGCAAGGTCTCGCCGACCTGCTCATCTGGCATAGCAGAGATGATTTTCAAACGCTCAGTATCGTTTTTGCTGGCCATTAAGATTTCAGCCAGTTCGGTGGTGTGTAGCGATGAAAGCTGCTTTTCTAGCGCTGCGTGCTCAGCATCCAATATGTCTTGTTGATCGCGTTCTGAAATATCCATTACAGACGTTCTCCCAATAGTTCTCGTAGCAGCTTGGCATCAATAGGGCTGGCCATGACTGCAAAGCCAAAATCTTGTACTTGTTTGACATAAATGTTGTTGGTTTTTTCGACAATCATCACCATGGCCATACCTTGGCGTGATAAGGCACGAATTTCGGCGATGTCAGTTAAATCAATTGGCGTGGTACTCAATGTACCATCGACAATAATTGCATCGGGTCGCCAAGATGATTCTTGTATTTCTTGTAAGGCTTTGTATGACGATGGGTAGGTTTTGACTTGGCATCCCCACGAGGAAAGTAGGGTGTGAAGGCTATCGCTAAGCATTTCATTTTCGTTAATAACCGCCACTTTTAAACGCTGGCGAATGACACTATCGCTGATAGGGATTGGAGCGGACTGCTCTTGTGATTTTTCATGGGCATCAAGCTGAATATAAAAGCAAGAGCCTCGACCAAGTTCAGAGCGTAAGCCAATAGGATGATTAAGCAAATTGCTCAGACGTTGGACAATAGCCAACCCCAAACCTAAACCACTTGGCGAGAGTTCAGATTTGCTCAATTTGGTGAATTCTTGGAAAATCACTTCCTGTTTATCGTGGGGTATGCCAGTGCCTGAATCGTAGATTTCAATGCGCCACTTTTGATTGTCATCTATGGTTATTTTTCGCATGGATAACAATATATTGCTGTGCCTGGCATGACGAAAAGCATTCAGGAGAATATTGGTAATCATGCGCTCTAACATGATGGCATCTGTTTTGGCATAAGCATCACGTTGGCGAATCCTAAGCTCCACGCCATAACAGGCAGCAACGGGCAAAAATTTCATGCCGATGGCATGCACTAATTCGTGAAGTGCTATGGTTTGCAGTTGTGGTTTTTCAGCAATGTCCAAACGAGAAATATCCAAAAGCTGGTTGAGCAGGCGCGAGGTGGTTTCGTGGGCATCTTTGGCTTTATTGATGATGCGGGTATTTTCCAAATCCAGTGTTTCAGTGTTCAATGATGCCAGAAATAAACCAAGCGCTTGGTGGGGTTGCTGTAAGTCATGGCTGGCGGTGGCCAAGAAATGCGTTTTCTTAGCGCTACTTTTTTTGCTGGAGGCGATGAGTTCCTCAGCTTCAGCACTTAGCTTTTGATTGGCGATTTGCAGGGTTTGGATGCGGTAAAATGCAAAACCAAGAGCCATAAGTAGCAATAAAATAATCACTGCAATGATCATAAAATGCCTAGACGAATAGCTTTTTGAACAGCCTGTGTTCTGTTTTTTACACCCAATACTGAGAAAATGTGGCGCACATGAACTTTTACTGTGGCCTCACTTAAATCAAGGGTGTGGGCGATGAGTTTGTTTTGCATGCCTTCTTTGAGGAAAGCTAAAATTTCCATTTGGCGCTCAGTCAGTGGTGAGCTGTCCATCACGACAGCATTGTTTTGCATTGGTGCTTGTAGGAAGAGGGGTGGTATATATGTGCCGCCAGCAAGTACCAATTGAATCGCAGCAACTATGACTGAAGACTCAGAGTTTTTTTGGATAAAACCCTTGGCGCCGAGTTGTAGCGCTTTTTGAATATCCAGATGGCTCTCAGAACCAGAAATCATGATGATGGCAGCATGGGGCTGCACATTGACCAATTGCTGTAAAAGTAAAAGCCCATCCATACCCGGCATGTCAATGTCGGATAGAATCAAATCGAAGTGCTCGTTATCATCAATGATATTCAAAGCTTGGCTTGCATTCTCAGCTAAGAAAACACTGGGCTCTTCTGGCCACGGACTGCGTTTGCAGAGCATGCCACTTAAGCTTTCGCGAAAGAGCGGATGGTCATCAACAATCAAGATTTTCTTCATGAGCGCAGCCTCAGTAAAAAGCCAAAAAAAGCCAGCGTAAATTTCATTTTAGTAAAAGGATTAATCCTTTTGATAAATTGAGCTAAGTGCTTGAAATTGTTAGATTACATAGTGATTTACATCACAATTTTTTCAGATTTGAAGATTGTGAGACCGATTCCCGGGGGAGAAATGGGGCAAAAGGAAAAGGAGAATAATAAGCGTAACAATTTGATTTGTTTGAGGAAAAGTATCTTTTTCTCGCTGCTTTTTATGCTGTTTTTGGGGGATATTTTTTAGGTGAAATGTTACGCGTTTATTAATATGCGCAGCGCAGTTTTTTTAAAAACCATGGGTTATGCCCTGATTTTGCTTCCTTTTTCTGGTAGTAAGATAGGTAGTTTTGTTGGCGAAAGGATTAAGCCTTTTGCAGCACAGGAATGAAAATGCGGTTGAGCAAGTTTGAAGTGATGTTGGATGTGAAGCCTGTTTTGATATTTTTTGCGGGCTTAAAAAAGACAATCAGGCAAGGAGAAACAGAAATGATGACCAAGAACGAAGCAGGAAAAAACAACAAAGAAAACGGAGGAGTGAAAATGAAATATTTGTGGATATTAACGCTGCTAGCGATGCCTGGATTGGCGATGGCCGCACCAGATGTGAAAGTTGAAATCACTGCTGAGAAAGTGATTTATGTGGAAAAGGGCGATAAGCAAGTTGAGAAGCTAGTGGCTGCTGAAGATGTATTGCCTGGTGATGTGTTGGTGTATTCGCTGCACTACGAGAACAAAGGTGATCAAAGTGCAACAGGTGTGGCTCTGAAAGATCCTGTTCCTGCCAACACAGTTTATGTTGCTGGTTCTGCGTTTGGCCCAGGCGCTGATATCGAATTTTCCATCGATGGTGGTAAAACCTACAAAAAACCAAGCTTGTTGAGTTATGAAGTGAATGTTGCTGGCAAACAAATCAAGCGTGCAGCTTCACCTGAGGAATATACCCATATTCGTTGGACTGTAAGCAAAGTGGATGCTGGCAAGAGTGGCGTGGCTGGTTTCCGCGTTCGCGTGAATTAAGGCAAATCATCATGCATGCGGTTTGTTTACCCAACAATACAACGTTTTCGATTCGAGAGGGGCCACCATGAATGGCCGCTAGCAGTTTTGTGAGCTGAATTTGGCTCGCACCTAACTCCCGCTGTGTGAGGGACGCAGTTTTAACAACAAGCCTTCGGGCGAATAAAAAGCACCTACGGGTGGATAAAAAAGGAGAATGAAAATGAATTTCATTTCAAAAACTAAACAGGGGTTGCTGCATATCGCATCACTTGCTCTGGTTGTTGGTTTGGCTGTGGCATTGCCGCAAGCTGCATCTGCCAACACTGGTGCGGGCGCTACGATTTTGAACGTAGTGACCGTTGACTATAAAGATGCATCGGGTGTGACGGCGTATGCAGAAACAGCTTCATCTTCTGTGACTGTAAACCTTGTTGTTGCAGTGCCTACGCTGAGTGCACCAGTTGACCAAACCACCACATCTGGTGGTACGGTGACATACACCTATGCCATTACTGCAAATGCGAATGGTTCGGATACCTACGACATCACGACAGCTGATGTGAATTCAAACACATCTGGTAGCTCTACGCCTTCGGTCGCTACAGTAACTTTGGGCTCATCTGTGATTTCAGCGGTAACTGCTGGGGATACCATTCAAATCCCAGCAGGTTCTGAAACGAGTATCGCTCCAGGTGATATTTTGGTGATTAACGGTGTGGATTATGCGGTTAGTACAGTAACACCTGGTACAGCGGCTTCGCACACCAACACACCTGCTGATGGTGTTGCGGGTACAACAGCTGCAGAAACACCGACAGTAATTGTTTTGATTGCCAATGCGGCTGGTTCTAATACGGCGCCAGCACTAACTGGCGCTGATGTTGGTTTGTTGGCTGCTGAGCAACAAACATTTACTGTTGCTGTGACTGGTACTGTGACTGGTACAGGTTCAGGGACTATCACTACAACTTTGTCTGTGGATAGTAACTCTGCACCCACAGGTGTTCCCGCAACGGATATAACTACGAGCACATTCAGTGGTCCTAGCCTTTCTGTAACAAAAGAAGTGAGCACTGATGGTGGTGCGACATTTGCAGCTTCTGGCTCAGGTGCTCCAGGGTCTACGCTGACCTATCGTATTACAGTAACCAACTCAGGAGCCGGTAATGCAACAAGCGTCATTGTCACCGACCCAATGCCTGCATATACAACATATGTTGCGGCATCTGCTAAGTCTGATCCAACAGCAACTACATATGCTTTAGCAGCAACAACTTTAACTGATGTTTTGGTTGAAGCGGTGGCTGATGGTTATGACTTCGGTGATACAACTGCAAATACAGCAACACTAAATGTCGGCACCTTAGCAGGTGGCGCAACAACTGCGCTTTATTATCAAGTCACTATTGACTGATAACAAAGCTTAAAGCTGGCGATGTGGGTGGTGATTCACCCACATCAAAAGCAAAGCTAAAAAGTTTTTTAGCTAAGGAGAAACAGGATGAAAAATATAATTAAAAAAGCATTGCTAGCAGCATCGGCATCTTTGCTGCTTATGGCTGCAGGTGGTACAGCGCATGCTGTGATTACTGCAGGTGGGGCAAGCATTCATAATGCTGCAACGCTGACCTTTGCTGGCGGTACTGTCACAGCTTCTGTGGATGTGTCGGTGAAAACAATCGCAGCGGCACCAACGATTGCGGTGAACTCAGTGGCACAATCCGTGAATGGTGGTCAAACGGCGACTTATGTTTACACCATTACCAACAATGCAAACGGTAGTGATGTGTTTAACCTTTCAGGCGCATCGACAGATGTGAATGTTGCTGGTGCACCAACACTTACGGTTCCTGCAACTGTAACTTTGGGTGGTTCAATCACCAGCCAAACCAATACTGTTGCCAACACGATTGTTATCCCAGCAGGTTCAGAATTGAACTTGGTTGCTGGCGATAAAATTAATGTCGGTGGCACTATTTTCACTATCGCACCAGGCGGTATCGTACCGGGTACGGTTGCATCAACCACTGGCGCTGTAACCACGCCTGAAGTGCCAACTGTGATTACTGTGGTCGAGCCCTTGGCGATTGGTGCAGCACCTGCAGGTACACATGTGGGTGAGTTGCAAACAGTAACAGTTACTGTTGCTGCATCTACGCCAAACACACCAGGTATCAATGGTACGCATACTGTAAACCTTACAGCAATTACCACTGCAACTACCCAAGGCGTCGCTCCTGCTGTAGTGACTTATCTAACCAGTGCTGGTGCTGGTAATGAAACCATTACAACTGTGCTTTCTGCCAATGTAACTTTGGTTAAAAGTGTTCGTAATGTTACCCAAGGTGTAGCGACATTTGCGACCACTGGCGTAACAGCAAAATCGGGCGATGTTTTGGAATATCGTTTGGTTGCCACTGAAGCGACTGGCGCAAGCAATGCAACTGGCAGTGTGTTGGTGGATGAAGTGCCTGCTTTTACCACGTATGTGTCCAATTCAACGCAGTTGAATGGTGCTGCAGTTGTGGATGGCGCGCTTTCAACATTGAAACTTACTGCCGCCAATGGTGGTTTGACCATCAATAGCCCGGGTGCTGCTGCTGGAACTATCAATGCTGGTACTGCTGCGACTGTACTTTTCCAAGTAACTGTCGATTAAGGCATTCTAGCAAGTGATTAAAAGCTTTCGCCGTTTCGGCTCGCGTTTGAAACAATACTGCTTTGGCAGTGTTGTTTTGGCGCCTGCTGTTCGTCGTGCTGGGTTGTTGGGCTTTGCTCTTCTACTCAGCGCGACAGCGGCGCATGCTGCTTTTTTACCCGGTCAACAAATTACAAGTACTGCAACACTTACAACCAGCAATACTACTGTTACCTCCAATACAGTGATTGTTACACCTTTACGTACGCCGGCAGTGATTTCATTTAAACACCTTGATACGGCGACCAACAGTTATATTCCTGCAGATGTTTATCATGCAGGCCAACGGATTTATGTTCAGGTTGCTGATGGCGACCAAAATACCAATGTTTTAACCATTGAAACTGTGACCATTACGCTTGTGGACAGTATCAGTGGCGATTCTGAAACGATTGTTTTAACCGAAACAGGCGCCAACACTGGCGTGTTTATAGGTGGCATTGCCTCAGCGCGTTCGAACGCCAATGTGCCTATGAACGGCACGCTATCAGTGAGTGAGCGCTCCATAATTGAAGCGACTTACACCGATGGTTTGGATCCCATCCCAACCGTGGCCTCTGCAGCCCTTGTGGATCCATTTGGTGTTATTTTTGATGCAGCAAGTGGTGCACTTATCAATGGCGCGACGGTGCAAATTATAAATGTAACCACAGGCTTGCCCGCTACTGTATTTGGTGATGATGCTGTAAGCCTTTACCCAAGTACGCTCACTTCAGGTGGCACAGCAACAGATGCTTCTGGCGCTGTTTATAACTTTGGCCCAGGTGAATACCGCTTCCCATTTATGAATCCAGGCAATTATCGTATTGAGGTGACGCCACCAGCAGGGTTTGCATTCCCATCCCAAGCGACTGTGGCGAGTATCCAAGCTTTACCAACAGGCCCGTTCTCGATGGTGCTGGGCTCTTATGGTGAGATCTTCACGATTTCCGCTGGTCCTGCGCTGCATATCGATATTCCGCTTGATGGCTCAGGGGCTAATTTGTTTGTGCGCAAAACAACCACAACGCCTACAGCGGCCATTGGTGATCGCGTGCATTATCAAATTCAAGTTGAAAACGTGCACGCCTCAGCTATTTCTGCGGCTACAACAGTTTCTGATACTTTGCCAATGAGTCTCCGTTATCAAGCCGGCTCAGCTACACTTGATGGGGTTGCATTGGCTGATCCAAGCATTGCAGCCAATGGCCGTGATTTGATTTTCTCATTGGGCACTTTAGCTGCCTCAACCACATCCACTTTATCCTATGTGACGGTTGTAGGTGCGAATGCTTCAGTTGGTCTTAATGATAATATCGCCTTTGCATCGGGCATTATGGGTGGCACTACAGTGTCTTCCAACACATCAAAAGCCAGCGTTACGATTCGTGAGGATTTGATTCGCAGCCTTGGTTTTATTGTCGGCACAGTATTTATTGATGAGAATATGAATGAGCTACAAGACGAAGGTGAGCTTGGCTTAGCCGGTGTGCGTGTATATATGCAAGATGGCCGCAGCAATGTGACCGATGAGAAAGGTCGCTATCATTTTGATGGGGTAAAACCTGGCACGCATGTGGTGCAAATGGATAGGGTGACTTTAAGTCAGCGTTATGAAGCTGTGGGTTTGAAACAAACACGTTTTGCAAACAACCATTATTCTCAGTTTGCTGAAGTCAGTGGTGGTGGTTTGGTGCGCGCCAATTTCCGTGTGGTCAGTAGGCCTCCCGAAGCCACCCCCGTGAAAGTGGTGCATTCACTTGCCGAAAAAGATGGTTTGGTTTGGGCCGACGTGGTGGTGAGCCATACAGGTGATGTGCAGCTGCAAAAACTCGATGGTTTTTACACACTGCCTGCGGGTTGGATTTACGTGCCTAAAACAGCAACCGTCGGTGGCGCGGCCGTTGAGCCAACCTTGACCCCAGCAGGACTTGTTTGGTCGCTCAATCCAAGTATAACTTCGCAAACTATTCGTTTGGCCATGCGTGGTGGCGGTGAAGATGGTCTAAAAGAAGCGATTGCTTATGCCCGCTTTGAATCCGCTGGTACAGAGCGAGGCCGCACTGGCCTGGCTAAGCTGGGCATCAAAGATACCTTGCATGAGAAACGCAGTGAGCGTTCATTTACGTTGCACATTAAATTTGATTCGCGTAAAGCCTTTATCCCAGAAGATGATGTGGAACAACTTGAAATGCTTACCCATGCACTTGATGGTTTGGTGGTACGCAAGTTAACCGTTGAAGGTCATACCGATAATATTCGTATTGCCCCGCAAAATCGTCACGAGTTTGCCGATAATAAAGCGCTTTCTGAATCACGGGCTCAATTTATTGCCAATTATATTAAAACCCAGTTGCAGCTTGAAGAAGGGTTGGTTGAAGCTGTTGGTAAAGGTGCATTAGAGCCCATTGCCAGCAACGATACGCCGCAAGGTCGTGAAATGAATCGCCGCGTGGTGCTAAAAGTTATCGCCGATAAAATAAGCCATGATTTCTCAACTGCACTACAAGATCGTTTGGCAGAAGCTGATGGCCAAGCAGTGGGTAGCTGGAATGATGAGGCGTCAATTAATTTGTCAGTCAAGCTGCAAAAAGAAACGGGTATTCTCTCGCCAGCAGATGGTATGAGCCTACCTTATGCTGTTTCAGCTGTTCGTGCGGTGATGGATAGTAAACTCAATGCGGAACTGTTGCTTGATGGTAAAGTTATACCCAAAGATCGCATTGGTTTCCAAGGCGAAGATGGAAAAACTGGCTTAACTACTTATACATATATTGGTATTGATTTTGGCAAAGCTGGCGAGCATGAATTGCGCCTGCGCGGATTGGATACCTTTGGCAATGTGCGCTTTGACGAAGTGGTAAAAGTGTTCCGTACTGGCGAAGTGGCGAAAATTAAACTTGTGGAAACTGCTGAGAATATAGCAGATGGAATTTCGCCAGTTCGCTTTAAATTAGCGATTACCGATAGCCAAGGCGTGAAAATCAATGGTGGTATGGAATTGTCCCAAATGGGCGGCGACCTTAAACAATCGAATGATTTACGCTTACCACTACTTGCGACTGAAGTAGCGCAAAACATTACTGTAGATGCTGATGGTTGGGTAAGCTTAGACCCCGTCACCGTGAGTGGTACACACCGCGTAGTGTTGGGCTATAACAACGTGCAAGAAAGTATTGAATTGTATGTGAAACCTGAAATGCGTGAGTGGATTATGGTGGGTTTTGGTGAGGGTACAGTTGGCTTTAATAAGCTTGCTGGAGCGACGCAGCCTATAACCAATCCAAGTAACCAAGATGGCTTCTACCAAGATGGGCAATTGGCATTCTTTGCCAAAGGTCAAATCACCGGCGACTTCCTCATGACCATGGCCTATGACACCAGAGCAACAACTACTGCTGAACAACAAAGCCGTTTTGGAGATATTGATCCGAATGTGATGTATACCGTTTATGGTGATAATACCTTGCAGCAATTTGATGCAAGCAGCAGCCGTAAGCTTTATGTGAAAATTGAGCGCGATACGTTCTATGCTTTGTTTGGTGATTTTAACACAGGCCTATCCACCACGGAGCTCACGCGTTACTCACGTGTGTTTACTGGCGTGAAAGCTGAGCTGCATGAAGACGCGATTGGTTTCACAGCATTTGCGACGCAAACCAGCCAAACTATGGTGCGCGATGATATTCGAGGTAACGGTACTAGCGGTTTGTATCATTTAAGCCGTAATAATATCATTCAAAATACAGATGTGATTCGTATTGAAACTGTGGACCGATTCAAGAGCGAAGTGATTCTGCAATCAACGCAACTCACACGTCATCTGGATTATGACATTGATTATATCACTGGCACAGTTTGGTTTAAGCAGCCTGTGTTAAGTAAAGATGGTCAACTCAACCCAATTATGATTCGTGTTGAATATGAGGCGGATGATAAAACCGACCAGTTTACCACTGCCGGTGGCCGTATTTATGTTAAACCAACTGAAAATTTGGAAGTGGGTGGAACCTTTGTTTCTGAAGGGCAGCTAGGCGTTAGCAATACCTTGAGCGGTGCTGATGCAACCTTGCAAGTGAATGATAATGTGGAATTTAAAGCTGAAGTGGCGCAAAGCAGTAATAGCGGTATTGCCGCCCAAGCATGGAAAGTTGAAACGCTCATTACTGCCGAGGAATTGACAGGTAAAGTGTATGCGCGCCAACAAGACGATAACTTTGGTTTGGGTCAACAATTGGGCAGCGAGAATTCCATGCGTAAATTGGGTGCGGATGGCGTTTGGCGTTTGAATACAGAAGATAGCATCAACGCTGAATTGTTCCGCCAACAAACTGTAAATACTGGCGCAACCCGCGATATGGCTAGCGTTAGTTATAATACTATTGTTGAAGACTTTACACTGAATGCTGGCCTGCGCGGCAACAAAGATCTTGATGGGGCGGGTAACAATAATAGCTCTGCCCTGGCAAGTGTCGGTGCGAGTAAAGAAGTGAGTGATCGTTTGACGGTGCGCGCTAACCATGAACAAGCCTTATCGAATAACAATGGCGTGGATTTCCCAACCCGTTCATTGCTGGGCGCTGAATATCGGGTGACCGCCAATACAAGTCTAATTGCTTCACAAGAATGGACCAAAGGCCAAGCACAAGACACTTCCTCAACACGTTTGGGCATCAATACCCAACCTTGGAATGGTGCGCAAATGAGCGCAAGT
The DNA here is from genome assembly GCA_002323245.1 of Mariprofundus sp. UBA1536. Classification (GTDB taxonomy): domain Bacteria; phylum Pseudomonadota; class Zetaproteobacteria; order Mariprofundales; family Mariprofundaceae; genus Ghiorsea. The sequence continues at coordinate 133,681 of DCPU01000025.1, forward strand.
TATGAGCAGCAATTGGCTGAAGATGGAGACCGTAGTTTTGCCAACGTAGGTTTGTTGCAAACTTGGAAAATTTCTGAAGCGCTGAGCTTTAGCGCCAGTTTGGATCGCACTTCAGTCGTTGCCTCGTCTGCGCCAACTGCTTTGAACATCAATGCGCCAGTTGCAACTGGTGGTGAGGGTTTTACTGCATATTCGATTGGTGCTGACTATCGACCATCCGATTGGGTTTGGACCAACCGCGCTGAATACCGTACCAGTGATGTGAGCACACATCGCGGCGCAAGCCTTGGTTTGCAGGGTTCGCCGATGGATGCGTTGGCTATGCAATTGACCATGCTTTGGCAAAAAGATTCGCTCGCATCAGCAACGACCACCCTTTCTTCAGATGCATCATTGCGCGCAGCTTGGCGACCAAGCTATGATAGATTGGTGCTACTCGATCGCTTTGATGTGCGCCGCAATGAACAATCCGGTGGGTTGGTGAACTACAGTAGCCAACGTTATATAAATAATCTGACTGCCAATTGGCAATCGCAAGCTGCTTGGCAAGTGCGCTTTAACCATGGCATCAAGTTTTCAGATGAGAAAATTGCCACAGGCGTATGGTCTGGACTCACTGACTTGGTTGGATTGGAGCTCATTTATGATTTTAACGAAGATTGGGACATCACAACGCATGCTTCTACATTGCGCGTACGTCATTTGAACAACACCCAATCTGGCCTAGGTGTGGCTGTAGGCTTTAATGTGTTTGATAACTTCTGGTTGAGCTGGGGTTATAATTTTACAGGTTTCTACGACCAAGATTTTGCAGCAGCCGAATATTCTCGTGAGGGCATATTTATGCGCTTCCGCTTTAAGTTTGACCAAAACAGCCTTGAGGATATGCTCAAGACCAACTAAGCTATATCTGTGATAAAGATTCAAATGGGTGGTATTGATGTCAAAAATTAACGATGAAGGTTTTTTGGAGCTCTCTGGCGTTAACCATAATGTCATGCATGATGAGCTCAATGCTGAAAAGTTTCCCATTCTACAGGGATTAAGTCCGTTAAGTCTTCGCGTCATCAACCAATCGGCACGAGTAATGAAGATTGGTGAGGGTGTGGAAATGATGCATGCCGGAGATACACCCCACGATTTATACTTTATCTCCAAAGGTTTATTCCGTGTTGCGCGTCTGCATGACGGCCAAATGCAGAATATCGCCGAACTCGGTGTAGGTCAGTTGTTTGGTGAGTATGGAGCATTAAGAGGCAAAACCAGGTTTGCTTCGGTTTATGCCGCAGAACCATCCACAGTTATTCGCGTTGATTTAAATGCTGTGCAACAAGTTTTGGAGGCTGATGATGAATTGAAACAACGCATTTATGCGCTCATGCAAGCTCGACTTCTGAAAAGTTTTATTTTTGGTCACGATGCTTTTGGTCATATCTCTGATGCATCTCGCGACATTATTGCCGAATCCCTTAAAATCAGAGAAGCCAAACGTGACGATATTATTTTTCAAGCTGGCGATGCTGCGACATGTTTTTATATTATTTTATCAGGTGAAGCTGAAATTTGCGTGGGGGATGAGAAAAACCAAGTGATTTTGGAAATTCGCCGTGATAATGAAGTGTTGGGTGAGGCAAGAGCTGAGAATGGTACGAAATATGCTTACACTGTGCGGGCTGCCAACTCATTAGATTTATTGGTGTTAGATAAAGCTGCAATGAATTTGATTCATCGGGCAGACCCGTCCGTGATGCCGAAGTTGAATCAACTGATGAGTGAAGAAATGAGGCAATTTTCAGTCAAAATGAAAGCAGTGCTCACTAAATAAGTGCGATTGTAAAGTGGCCTATCGGAAAATTATGCCATACTGCGTGGTGATTGTAGCGAACAGATAGAAGGGTTACATGTTTAAAGGTAAAAGCCTTTGCGGAGGGGTTGTAGGATGGTGCGTTGGTTATTACTTGCTCTTTTAAGTCTTTTTTTTGCGGCATGTTCAGATGTAACTGAGCAGCAGGGTGCAGCAATGCAACAAGGCTTAACAAATGTTACGATTCAATTTGGTCATGCTAACCAATCCAGAGACTTACAAGGCGCTGGAATTATTCCAGATAATGTAAGTTCTATTTCTGTCCAAGCTTTTGATAAATCAGGCGCAAAAACCTTCGGCCCATTTGTTGCCAACAAACCGAACTTTGATATTACTATTCAAGTCACCAACGGTGATAACGTACGCTTCGAAGTTGTTGCCTTTGCAGAGAACAATGCTGCAGGCACTCGCTTGTATCAAGGTAGTAAGACTATCAATTTGACAGGGAAGTCTGTTGTTGTGCCTGTGGTGATGAGTCTGGTGATTGATGTTTCTTCAAACGCGGCTCAAGTCGCTGCTGGTGCCAGTGTGGTCTTATCATCCACTGTGGGAGGTGTGTCTTCAACTGCTGCCTCTCCTGTCATTTGGTCTGCTACTGTTGGATCCATATCGGGGAACGTCTGGATCGCACCAAATCAAATAGGCATACAAACGTTGACTGCTCGTATTGACCCTATTGTTAATCCAGACCAAGACGCAACCATTGTCGCATCGATTGATATCAATGTGGTTGATCAAACCTTGCCCGTTATTGTGCTCAATGGTGCTTCAACAGTAACGCTTGAGGCAGGTGCGGTTTATACCGATGCGAATGCCACAGTCACCGATAATATTGATGCAACGAATGTTTCGCTTGTTGGAATTAGCACGATAAATACAAACCAACCGGGCGCCTATAGCGTGACTTATAACTATACTGATACTTCTGGAAATGTTGCAGCAACAGTGGTTCGTACTGTTCATGTACAAGATACGACAGCGCCCGTTTTTACACTTACAAATTTAACCGATATTTATGTTGAGGCAGTGGGTGTGATTACGCCTTATGCATTCGTCACCCCAGTTGTTACGGATACCTATGGCATTGCAAGTGTTGTCGTAAGCAATACTGGTCCTTTTAGCATGGGGACAACAACAGTGACTTGGACAGCAACTGACTTTACCGGCTTAACTTCAACGAAAAATCAAAATATTATTGTGCAAGATACGACTGCTCCTTTCATTACTTTGGCTGGAAGCGACTCTTATACAGTCGAGTTGGGTCAAAGTTATGTAGATGCCGGAGCAAGCTTTAGCGATTTGATTGATGGGTCTGGTGCTGTTTTAGCTGTTGGTTCAGTGAACACCTCTGTTCCTGGCACTTATAATCTTACATATAATTATACAGATGGTTCTGGCAATGCTGCGGCACAAGTTACGCGCTCAGTGAATGTGCAGGACAGCATCCCACCAGCATTTACACTGGCAAACTTAACCGATATTTATGTGGAAGCGGCGGGTGTGACCACACCCTATGCATTCACCACGCCAGTAGTGACGGATACTTATGGTGTTGCAGGTGTTGTGGTGAGTAATTCTGGTCCATTTAGCATTGGAGCAACATTAGTGACCTGGACAGCGACTGACCTTGCTGGTTTAACTGCAACGAATAATCAAAATGTCATTGTGCAAGACACTACGGTGCCTGAGCTTACATTAACCGGGTCTGCCGATGTTTATGTAGAGGCAGGTGCAACATATGCTGAGCTCGGTGCAACATTTGTTGATGCAGTTGATGGTACAGGATCTGCCATTGTTGCCGGTGCTATAGTTAATACAGCTGTACCATCAACGTATGTGGTTACTTATGATTATATGGATGTTGCAGGTAACTCCGCAGTACAACTTACGCGCAATGTTATTGTGCAGGATACGACAGTGCCCGTGATTACGTTGTCGGGTTCGATAGATGTTTATGTTGAAGCAGGTACAACTTATACCGAACTGGGTGCCACATTTACTGATGTTGCTGATGGAACTGGCGCTGCCATTGTTGCGGGTAGTGTAAATGCAGCTATACCAGCAACGTACGTAATCACTTATGATTACACTGACGGGGCAGGTAACTCTGCAGTACAACTTACGCGCAATGTTATTGTGCAAGATACGATAGTGCCCGTGATTACGTTGTCGGGTTCGGTAGATGTTTATGTTGAAGCAGGTGCAACATATACCGAGCTCGGTGCGACATTTGCTGATGTTGTCGATGGAACAGGATCTGCCAGTGTTGCTGGTGCGGTGAATACAGCCATCCCTTCAACGTATATCGTTACTTATGATTATACTGATGCTGCAGGTAATGTGGCAGGTCAAGTAACACGGAATGTTATCGTGCAAGATACGACGGCGCCTGTGGTTACATTAACGGGTTCGTCAGATGTTTACGTTGAAGCAGGTGGAACGTATACGGAGCAGGGTGCCACGTTCGCAGATATTGTGGATGGTTCAGGCGTTGCAGTTGCTGCTGGTACTGTGAACACAGCTATCCCCTCAACTTATGTTATTACTTATGATTACACAGATGGTGCAGGTAATGCTGCGGTACAGGTTACGCGTAATGTTGTTGTGCGCGACACAACGCTGCCTGTGATTACATTAAACGGTTCTGCAGATGTTTATGTTGAAGTCGGTGGAACGTATACGGAGTTGGGTGCAACATTTGCTGATGCTGTGGACGGTTCAGGATCTGCCATAGTTGCAGGTGCTTCAGTGAATACAAGTATCTTATCAACATATGTTGTTACTTATGATTATATTGATGCTGCAGGTAATGCGGCGATACAAGCTGCACGTAATGTCATCGTGCAAGACACCATTGCACCTGCATTTACGCTTGCAAACTTAGCGGATATTTATGTTGAGGCGTCGGGTGTGACTACACCACATTTATTCGTTACGCCAGCAGTGACGGATACTTATGGTGTTGCCAGTGTTTTAGTAAGTAATACTGGTCCATTTGCTATTGGGACAACAACCGTGACTTGGACTGCGACTGACTTTGCAGGCCTTGCGACGACAAAGAATCAAAATGTGATTGTACAAGATACTGTTTCCCCACTATTGGTGGTTTCACCAAACATTACATTGACTGCTACCCAAAATGGGGGTGTTCCAAGCTCGAACTCAGCTATCCAAGCTTTTTTAAATATTGATACATATGCTACTGATTTGGTATCTGGAAGTTTGACCGTGAGTAATGATGCACCTTCGATTCTATTCCCGTTTGGTGTCACAACCGTCAACTTTAGTGTTGTGGATGACTATGCCAATTCGACTGTGAATGCGGCAACGGTGACAGTGAATCATGCACAACCATCGATTACGTTCCCAACGACAAATCCTTATACTATTGTAGTCACTGAAGATGTTTCTAGTACTTTCACCATGTCAGTGAGCGATGTTGATGGGGATACGTATTCATTTTCACTTTCATCATCTGCTACATCAGGTTCAGCATCGGTTGATACTTACGGGCTAGTAACCTACCAAGGCTTCTTAAATTATGCTGGTGCTGATTCGTTTAGCGTTCAGGTAAGTGATGGTTATTCAGCGCCGGTCACGCAAATCGTGAATTTAACAGTTTCTCCGGTGAATGATGCACCTAGTGTGCAAGTGAACCTTCCTATAGACGCCTATGAAAATGCTGCTGCAATCACTATTGCCTCCGCTGATCTTTACGCTGCTGATGTCGATAATACTGCTGCTGAGCTTATTTTTACGGTGACTTCTATTCCTGCTGCTGGGCAACTGCGTTTGAGTAGTGTGCCTCTAGTTTTATCGAGTACATTTACGCAAGCAGACATCAATGCAGGGCTTCTGACCTATCTGCCACCAGTGACGGGCACTTTTGGCGCAGGGGTAGGGAGCTTTGGATTTAGCGTCACAGATGGTGCATCCTTGGCAATTTCTGGAACATTTGTAATCAATGTTATTCATGTGAATACCTCACCGTTGTTTACTGCGCCTATAGATCATACAGCTACGCCTGGCGTAGGGGCTTCGATTACGGCAAGTCAGCAAATTCCATTTGATGTTTATGTGCAAGCTTATGACCCTGATGTCTTGGATACGCTTACTTTTAGCGTTTATAGTTATGCTGGTTTAAACGGTGTGCTTACTGGGCCAGTGAGTATTAATACATACGCTGCTGTATTTTCTTATACGGCGAATGCGGGCACAACAACCGATAACTTCCAATTGTTAGTCGTGGATGGTGTAGCCAATGACTTATTGGATGTGAGTGTAAGTGCAATTGCAGTTAATTCTCCGCCAATCATCAATTCGCCAACGAATCCATACAGTTTTTCAACGCTGGTAGATACTTATGCAAATTTTGCTGCTACAGCATCTGACCCCAATGGTGATACGTTTTCATGGGACATATACACCGCAGCAACAAATGGCCTTGCGACAGTAGATGCCTATGGGAATGTAAGCTATATCGGGAATACTCATTATGTTGGAAACGATTCATTTGATGTTCGCGTTGTCGATCCTTATGGCGCAGTTTCAATTCTCAATGTAAACGTCAGCATTCTTGGAAATGCAAATATTGTGAGTGGTGGTGTGTTGGATAGCTACTCATCAACGTTAGGCAGTTTATGGCAATACGGTGTTCCCATTAGTGGACCAAATGCTACTTCTGGCATCACGGCTGATCCATATGTTTGGGCAACGAATTTAGCAGGCAATTATAATCAGAACGCCGCTGAATACTTATATCTACCAGTACTTGATTTGACAGCTGCGACTAATCCAACGCTATCGATGCGATTATGGTCGACCACGTCCTATACCAATTACCATGGTACCAATGTTGAAGTATTGGTTGGTAGTGTTTGGACAGTCATTGATCCATATATCACACCATATGATGGCGGACAGCTCAATGATGTGAATCTGCCTGCTTGGGAAGAGCTGGGTTGGACTTCAACAGAGCAAGTTTACCAATTGGCAGCATTTGATTTGACGGCTTACGCAGGTCAGCAGGTTCAGGTACGCCTAGCCTTCCGTTCTGAGGGAAGCAGCATTCAGTCTTTGGGTATGTATGTTGATGATATCCGTATTGATGAAGAGACAAGCGATTTGGATAGTGATGGTATTAATGGGGTATTGAGTGAGTGGAACAGTACAGGCACAGATCCGTTTATAGCCGATACCGATAGTGATGGCACCGCAGATGGTGCAGATACACTACCATTAAATCCTGCAGCTGGCTTTGCAGGTTCAATTACGTTGTCGTCCACTGCTGGATCATTGGATGTTTATGCGGCTACTGATGGCACACTTTGGCAATATGGTATTCCCACCAGCGGTCCGAGTGCTACATCGGGCATTACGACAGACCCATATGTTTGGGCAACGAATTTGGCAGGTAATTACCCTAAAAACGCACATGAGTATCTCTACTTACCTATGCTAGATTTGACATCAGCGACCAATCCAACATTGTCGATGCGTTTATGGTCGACCACATCCTATACCAATTACCATGGTACCAACGTTGAAGTATTGGTTGGTAATATCTGGACAGTCATTGATCCGTATATCACACCCTATGACGGTAATCAGCTTAATGATGTGAATTTACCTGCTTGGGAAGAGCTTCAAGGCTACCAGCTTGCTGTCTTTAATTTGAGTCCTTATAATGGTCAACAGATTCAAACACGTCTGGCGTTCCGTTCGGAGGGAAGTAGCATTCAGTCTTCGGGTATGTATGCTGATGATATCCGTATTGATGAAGGTCCAACAATGATAGCAGGCGTGGATGCAGCTATAAGCACTGTGAATGGAAATTGCAACACGACTTGGGATATCTATGGTTCACCTTATTGGGTCCAATCCAGTGTTTCCATTGCCAATGGCTGTCGTCTTCAAATTGATGCTGGGGTGGTGGTTAAATTTGACCCCGCAACCAGTGTCACAGTCAATAACGCAGCAAGTTTTGATGTTTATGGAGCAGTTGGAAGCCCTGTTTACCTAACATCAATCAATGATGATTCCATTATTGGAGATTCAAACCACAATGGTGCAACGGTTGGTGCGGCAGGGGATTGGAATCAAATCAAATTTGCTGGTGGATCATCTGGCTCTTTGTTAAACACTGAAGTGCGCTATGCAGGACGGTCGCTCATTCGCGCTGTGTTACTCACTACTTTGGGCACATCAGGCTCTACACCTACATTTGCTAATCTTACAATTAGGGATTCGTTAATGGGCGGCATTGAATATGACGCAGCTACGGATGGAGCGACTGTTGGCGGAACCGTAACGGGACTGCAAATCATCAATCCAGGTGGCCACGGCATCATTGTAAGTGCTTCAAATGCTAGTACAGGAAACTTCGCTACTCCAAACATTAACGGGTCGTTGATATCAGGTGTCTCGGGCACATTCAGCGGTGTGTCGTTATCTGGTGTTGGAGCTCAACCGATTATTTCCAATATGACTATCTCAGGCGGTCAACACAGTTTATTTGCATCAAATGGAGCAAGCGGTACTTTCTCAGGGAATACGTTTGATGGTGCCACGACTTCAGCTGTCAATCTTTCAGGATCCACTTTTGGGCCAGCAAACCCATCATTGGCAGGAAGTACGATTACAAATGCACCTGTAGCAGTCTCTGTCTCCAATCAGACAATACCAGTTGGGTTTGCCGCACCCAATATGGGGGCAAATGTTGATCCGTATAGTGTGGCTATTAGTATAACTTCGCTCTATGAACCATATACTACCCTTATTGCTAACCCGCTTGGAGTAGGGTCGCAATGGGTGCAAACCAATAATATCAGTATCCCATCGGGTGTTCAGATGGATATTTACGCAGGCGCCGTTATTAAGCGTCAAGCTGGTGTATTATCTGTAAATTCAGGGGGCATATTAAACATTTTGGGCAGCAACGGTAATCCTGTTGTGTTCACATCTATTAATGATGATGCATATGGGGGCGCTGCCGCTGGCTCAACAGGCTCCCCGCTTCGAGGTGAAGGCATGTGGCCTACCTATGCGGCTGGCAGTAGCGGTCAAATCCAGTGGCTGGTGGATCGATATAGTTCGCAGTGGAATATTCGCGACTCAATCCCTATGTCAGATGTTACAATTTATGATTCTAATCTCGGATGGTCGTTTATATCAGGGACCGCTTCACCACTCACGCAAACCATCAACAATCTTCAGATTGACCATTGGGGTGTAGGTGGAGGACAAGGGCTTACCATCGATGGGTCGACAGGAACGAATGCATTGGTGTTCACAGGCAGCAATAGAATGACAAAATACACTGCAACGCACGAAGCGATTCAGGTGACAGGTGCTGGAGCCAACCCAACATTCCAGGGCTTTGTGGTGGATAGCTATTTGCAGCCTGCGATACTTGTCACGACGGGAGCAGGGGGCACATATTCCAATAATATTCTCCGCAATAGTAGCAGTGGTATATCACTAGGCGGAACCTTGCTCTCTTGGGCTGCAGGGGCAACAACCATTTCAAATAATATATTTGTGAATAATGCAGTGGGTGTGCATGTCATCAATGCACCGAATGGCGCCACGATTGAAAACAATTTGATTCGTGGGTCTCTTAACCAAGCAGTTTTGGTTGATATGATTTCAGGTTTGACGCCATCGAATGTGTTGGTGCAAAACAACCTTATCGTTGAAAACACCTCAGGTAACATACTAGCAACGGGTGGTGCAGTTCATGTGAAGAGTGATATTGCTAACTTAACGGGGCCAACTGTTCAGCTTTATAGCAATACCATAGCAGACAATATCTCGCTAGGTGTCACTGTGCCTGCTGGGCTTGTTGTCGATGCTTACGCGACTGTTACTGCAACGGATAACTTTATTGTATTTAATACCGATTCGAATGCTGGTCATTTCAATGCGTTCATTGATCCTAATGCAGTGCTGTCTGAGAGTTATAATGCGACATCGGATAACACATTGGTTGGCCTTGGGGCGCAGTTCTCACCACCTGCAGCATCTCCATTTGATGCAAACTGGTATCTTTTGAATAACGCAGTGGGTATCAACAATGGGTCAATGTTGGCTTCGGCAGCGCCATTTATCGTATCACACCCGTATGCCGAAGTTGGGGTTATGGATGGTGCTGGTGCGGATATGCTTGATATGGGATTTCATCATGCTGTAGTGGCTCCTGTGGTTGCTGATATATACTCCTCTCCAACGCAGTTCACACTGATCAGCGGGCCTAGTGGCTCCACTGAAATTTCTGTCATACCCAGAGATGGTGGGAATGCAATTCTTGGTGCAGGCTTGAAAGTTGTGGCTAGCTTCCAAGTTACGCCTTCGGGTACCAGTACGATTGGTACTGTGAAGGATCATGGTGATGGCACGTATAGCCTTATATTTACGCATGGCACATTGACAGGCTCTGATACAGTGGCCATTTCAGTGAACGGAACACAACTCACCCCTACACTTACGGTAAGCTGGTAATGTATGAACGAAAGAGGGCGTAGTATTGAAATAGATGCTACAACCTACATTGTAGAATAAAAACCTGTGGTACTTTCACCAAGATAAATTGTGATGCACATCATATCTTCATTCTGATAGTTGAATATTATATGACAAAATGGTTGGTGATTGTTGATTGAAAAGAAGCGATAAACGCTTATTTTACTTGACATTTAAGAACCGAAAAATAAATTCCCAAAAAATTTCCTAGGGGGGAAAAGTAATGTTGAACATTAAAGCTAAACAATTCGTTGAATTTGTTGCTCTTTCTTTAGCGTTAACAGGTCTTTCTGCAGTAGCAACTGCGAGTGACCATGATTACAACGATGATAAAGAATATTCATCTTCATCGTCTGCAAACGCAGTTGTATCGCATGTAAACTATAACTATGCCAGCGGAGAGATGTATATCTATGGCAGCAATTTCGGTACGCGCAATCTAAAAGTTACAATGGGTGATTATCCGGTAAACATTATTGTTTCTGATGCAAATTATATTGCTGCATGGTTGCCACAAGGCATTGCTGATGGTGATTATTTGTTAACTGTTTCATCTAAAAACAGAAAAGGCGATCATAATGATGTAGTGGTAGTTAATTTTGAAACCACTATTCATGATGTTGCTGCTATCGCAGGTCCACAAGGCCCAGCAGGTCCAGATGGTATCAATGGCACCAACGGTGTTGATGGCGCGCAAG
>DCPU01000010.1 GCA_002323245.1 Mariprofundus sp. UBA1536
AGGCCCACAAGGTGTTGCAGGTCCGCAAGGTCCTATCGGTTTGACTGGCCCGCAAGGTCCGGTTGGTGCAACAGGTCCGCAAGGTCCAATCGGATTGACTGGCCCCCAAGGTCCGGTTGGTGCAACAGGTCCACAAGGCCCAGCGGGTACACCCGCAGATATGGCTGTAGTTGCTGATTTGCAAGCGAGTATTGCAAAATTAGAAGCTTTGGTGGCAGCTCTTATTGCTGGTGGTGCTGGTGGTGCTGGTGGTGGCACTGGTGGTGGCATCTAATATTTAGAACCAAATGAATCTAAAAAGGCGAGCATTGCTCGCCTTTTTTGTTTGTGCATTTTATGGGCTTTAGGCCTATGTAAATTAGTGCTTATGAAACTGCTCAACCTGTTTAATCATATGCGACCAAGACATGGTTTGTTCCCTGCTTAATTTGCAGTTTGGATTTTTCATGTGTTCGCGTATCGCTTTTTTTAATCCCAACGAAATAGCCATGCCATGTTTATTTGAGCATTTGTCGCACAGCAGGTGACCATTGAACCAGTAAGAAAGGGGAAGTATTGCAATCGATTCACCACAATGCCAGCACGACTCTAAATCACCTACGAGGCCAGCATCTTCAAATAACTGCCAACAAGCAGCATTCAAGCCACTATCTTCAGGGCGATTTTGCAGTAAGGTAAAAGCATCAAACAATTCATGATAACCTTGGCTCACGCCATCAGGGAAAAGAGTGGATGCTTTGGCTAATAATGATTGCCCTGATAATGATTGTTTTTCATCAACTAAGGATTTTAGGCGGGTTGATTCAAGCAGTGTGCCCATGGTGCCTGTGCGCGGCTCTTTCCAGCGAATGTTAAGTTGCTGCAGTTGCAATAGTGAAGCGCGAAACGGACTTTTTATGCGTCTCGCACCTCTGGCAAGCACGCAAATGCGTCCGTGGTGTTCAGTGAGTAGATGGGCAATCAGGGATGAATCGCTAAATGGGATGAGGCGAAGAAGCAGGGCGTTGTCTTGCAACTCCGACATGGATTAAATTATAAACCCAACTCTTGAAGTAAATGGGGTTTATCAAACCAATCAACCTGTACTTTGACCCAAAGTTTAAGGTTTACTTGGCATCCGAGTAACTCTTCAAGGCCTTCGCGGGTCTTGATGCCGATGTGTTTCATCAGCGCGCCATCTTTGCCAATAATCATTGGTTTATGGCGTTCGCTGCCCACAATAATCACAGCAGCAATTTCAATTTTATTTTCCAATTCGGTGAACTCCTCAATCTCAACTGCAGTTTGAAATGGAATTTCTTGATACATAGAGAGGAATACTTGTTCACGCACATATTCAGCAGCCAATTGGCGCTGGCTTTGGTCGGTGAACCATTCGGGGTCATACATGGGTTGACGCTTTGGTAGGTGTTTGCTGATTTCTTTGACCAAACCATCCACTTGCAAACCTTTCTTCGCCGAAATCGGCACAAAGGCAGTAGCGGTTGGGTCGAGTTGCTGAATTTCCAAAATACGAGGCAGTAATCGGTCTTTATTGGACTGGTCAATTTTGTTCAACACATGAATCCGTGGTTGTGGTAAGCGGCCATCGGCAAAACGTTCAATCAGCGCAATGGTGCCGCGATCCATGGGTTTGGAAGCATCTTGCATGATGCACAATACATCGGCTTCTTCAGCAGCAGTATATGCTACTTTCACCATATTGCGGTTGAGTTGCTGATTGCCACGGTGAATGCCTGGTGTATCCACAAACACGATTTGCTGATGCTCATCACTATGAATGCCTAAGATGCGATGACGCGTGGTTTGCGGCTTGGGTGTAACGATAGCTACTTTTGAGCCGATGATTTTATTCAGCAGCGTAGACTTGCCCACATTGGGACGACCCAGTAGGGCCACCAAACCACAACGGTAATTTTCGTCGTAGTCTTCTGCTTCAAATTGTGGTGCAAAGGTTTCTTCTGAATCAATCGTCATCTTGAATGCCATCCCGTGTTATGCCCATGAGTTTGGCCGATATAAAACTATCGATATCACCATCCAAAAAAGCCTGTGTGTTGCTTGTTTCCATACCCGTACGTAAATCTTTGATGCGTGATTGATCAAGCACATAAGAGCGGATTTGATGACCCCAACCGATATCAGTTTTGGTGTCTTCCAATGCTTGTTTTTCCGATTGGCGCGCCTCTACTTCGCGTTCATACAAACGTGCTTTAAGCATCTTCCAACATGCATCACGGTTTTTGTGTTGCGAGCGATCGCTCTGGCATTGCACCACCACACCTGTTGGTTCATGGGTCATACGCACAGCAGAATCGGTTTTGTTGATGTGCTGTCCACCCGAACCTGAAGCACGGTAGGTGTCCACACGCACATCGGCTGGATTGATATCAATATCAATTTCCCGCTGAATATCGGGGAAGGCAAACACAGAGGAAAATGAAGTATGACGGCGATTGCCGGAATCGTAGGGTGATTTGCGCACCAAACGATGCACGCCAATTTCAGCCTTTAAAAAGCCGTAAGCATATTCACCTTTGATGGAAACAGTGGCTGATTTGATGCCAGCTTCTTCACCAGCGGTGCACTCGATAAGTTCGGTTTTAAAACCCTTTCGCTCAGCCCAGCGCAAATACATGCGCAATAACATTTCTGCCCAATCTTGAGCTTCGGTGCCGCCAGATCCAGCATTGATGTCCAAAAATGCAGATTCGATGTCAGTCTCGCCACCCAGCATTTGCGCCAGCTCGAAGGCTTCGATGTCTTTTAAAACCTTATCAATTTCTGATACAGCTTCCAATTTGGAATCTTGATCATTCTCGTCCATGCCCATTTCGAATAAAAAAGAAGCGTCTTCGAGTGTTGTTTTGGTTTTGTTAAAGCCATTGATATTGCGCTCTAAGCTGGTCTTCTTTTGCATCAGCTTTTGCGCTTCTTCGGGCTTATCCCAGATGGTGGGGTCTTCAGCCTGAGCATTGAGTTCTTTTAGTTCTTCAACCTTGTTTTCAAGGTCAAAGTGACCTCCGCAACGAATCGAGTCGCTGCGTATAATCTTCTGCGCGACTGCGGAATCCAGCAATTTGGTCTTCAATGCTCATAACGAATGTGTAACTCCAATAAGGTATCCACCTTTGGCATCACCAAAGGGCGGTGGAATGTAGTATTTTCAAGAAAAAATGCAATGCCAAAACCAGATTATGAAATCATTTACATGAACGATTTATAACATCTAGATGGATGATTTGCGCAAAAAATTATTATGATGTTCTAATTATAGATTTAGCGTTGCGAAATACTGCTTGAGTGCCGTATACAGGTAAGTCACGTCTTTTTGACCAGCAAGTTCACGAATGGAATGCATGGCAAATGTGGGCACGCCAATATCAATGGTGCGTACGCCTAAAGTGTTGGCAGCGATGGGGCCAATGGTACTGCCGCAGGCCAAATCAGAACGCGCCACAAAAGATTGCACGGGCACGGATGCTTGTTTACAGCATAGTTTGAATAAAGCGCTGCTCTCGCTGTTGGTGGCATAACGCTGATTAGCATTGGTTTTAATCACAGGGCCATCGTTGATGATGGGGCCATGGTTGTTATCGTGTTTAGAGACAAAATTGGGGTGAATGGCATGGGCGTTATCGGCGGAAACCATCAAGCTGGCGGCCATAAATCGTGCCAAATCTTCTTCATTGTTGCACAAGCGCGAAAGCACCGATTTTAAGAATGTGCCCTGAGCACCAGAAGTAGAGGCACTGCCGACTTCTTCGTGATCAGTGCAAACGAGTAAGGTGTTTTGCTCACCTTGGTTATCAAGAAGCGCTTGAAGACCAATATAACAACTCAGCAAATTATCCAGACGGGCAGCGGCGATAAAATCATCGTTGAGACCAACAATGGCAGGTGGCTGCACATCATAAAAGCTCAATTCATAATCAAGGATTTCAGTGGCGTTTGCTTGTTTGTGTTCGGTGTTGAGTTGCTGCAATAAAAGATTGGCAAAGCTGACAGGCGGAGCTGCATCATGAATGATTGCATTCATGAGCACTGGCGGCAAATCCGTTTGTTTATTGATACTATGGCTATCGTTGGCTTCGCGATCAAGGTGAATGGCAAGGCTTGGGATAATGGCAATAGCTTTGTTAAAGTTGATAAGCTTGTGTTGCAATTGTTGCTTGTCATCAAGGAAGCTGACGCGGCCAGCCAAGGATAAATCGCGATCAAACCAGGGGTTGAGCAGCGCGCCACCATACACTTCCACACCAAGCTGCATGTATTGATTATTAAAAATTTCAGGATTTGGTTTTACCTTCAAGCATGGGCTGTCGGTATGAGCGCCCACCATACGTATACCATTTTCCAATACAGGTTGATGAATCGAAAAGGCAATCAAAGAAGAGTCATTGCGCGTTACAAAATAACGCCCTTGGATGGGTTGCTTTTTCATCTGCCAAGCATCACTTTCGTTTAATTGTGAAAAGCCTGCTTGCTCCAACATGACCACCATGGTTTGCACAGCATGAAATGGAGTAGGGGATTGTTGGATATACTGAAGTAGCCCTGCTGTTAATTCGGTGATTTGCATTTAAGCCTCGAAGGTAGTGGTGGAATCAGGCTTGAAACTAGCTGTTGGTGGGATGGAGTAAACCAGCACCATAAAAAAAGGCCAGCGGTTTATTGTCGCCATGTTGGCAAAACAATAAACCACTGACCCTTTGTAGTGTGACTTATTTCTTAGTGGTGCGATTTGGACATCAATTTTAACATTTTGAAATTGATAACCAGAAAGCGAAAAGCCTGCCAAGGTAGGAAGGTGCGCATATAGCGCGTCCAACCTGTTGGTGTTGGTGGGTAATACGCTTGTTGATAAGGCTCTTTGTTGGTGGGCTTAACTGCCATGTTGTTCTCCTTAAATTTCTTTGATCTATATATGTCTATGGGGTGACTTAATCAGGTAGCACCGACCAGCCAAATTTCATTTTGGCTTGGTAGATAAAGGTGTGATGCAATAGGTTTTTCATCCAATGTCCAGCTAGGCCCACTTCCCCAGTCGTGAGCTCCATATCACGGCCATAATCAGGGTATTTCTCAAAATCAGGCACTACGGGGAACACAGTCATGGTCACTGCTGTACCGTTGAGGTGATGCGCACCCGTGGAGGCTACACAAGCAGCGCCCATTTCCGCCATGGATGCAGTATGGGTAGGTTGTTCAGCGCCATTGACCATATCACGCACGCTTTTGGCAACGGCGACAGCCATGGATGCAGAAGGCATACCCGTGCGCGGCGGGGTAGGGTTGATAGCGATACCATTGGCATTTTGCATGGGTTTACTGATCAAATGCGGTGGGGCAAAAGCAATGCCGATAGCAAAGATGTTTTTGTATTTTGGTGTTTGATAGGTGCGCGGCCAATCTTTAGCGCTCCATTCAGCGTATGGGCGCGGTGTATAGTCGGCATCCACCTTCATAAAGCCATTGGGTGCAAAGGTTTCGCTGGTGATATCTTCGCCAGCTTTGTCGTAGGTTTTTAAGCCAACGCCAGCAAAGGGTGGAATCAACATGGAGAAGTCAAATTCTTGCACATGTTGCGAGCCATCCATGATTTCATAGTGAATTTTACCAGCTTCGACTTTGCTCACATGTGCACGGGTAATCCACTCAATGCCACGCTCTACCATCAATGATTCAGCAAAGGTTTTAGCATTGGTGATATAACCACCGCGCTCAATATGCACGCCGCCCATGCCGAAATCGCCAAGCTCGTATTCATTACTGAGCCAAACGATTCGTGCCATATGACGCACGCCTTCTTCGCGAAGGATATGATCCACATTGTAGATGTATTCAAATGCTGCACCTTGGCAGGTGCACATACCGTGGCCTGTGCCGATAACAAAAGTCCGGTGTTCGCCAGCTTTCATATCTGTAATATGGCCTTGTAGTTTTTCGTTGGCTTCAAGTGCATGTGATGCCGTGCAAACCGAAACGGTGTGGCCGTGTTCTGGGCCTAAGCCGTTGGTGGCTGCGAAATTGAGTTTTGGACCCGTAGCGTTGATAAGATAATCATATTCGATGTTTTCGACTTCGCCGGCGCGGCCTTCAATGGTGTATTCAACGGTCACAAAAGGTTTGTCGCTTTCGGTGCTACCTTCGGGATTGAGCGACAAGGCTTTGGCTTGTCGAAAATCCACATGTGTTTTTTTGTAGATTTCAGCAAGGTCGAAAGTTACTTCGTCTTCGGTCATTTCGCCGACGCCAACCCATATATTCGATGGAATCCAGTTCCATTTCGCATTGGGTGACACCACGATGATTTCATGATTTTTGCCCAGCCATTTGTTGAGGTATCGCGCGGCTGTGTGGCCGGAAATCCCTGCACCTAAAATTACAATTTTTGACATTTTTCCCCCTAGATTCAATCCCCTACTTCATTAAAACAGCATGTGAACATATTATTGAATTATGATGTGTCAAGCCCCTGGGTAAACTAAAGTGTGTGATTTAGGCACAACTTGCATTTCATACTTCAATTTAAACATGCCAGGCAAATCAGTGAATTGTTGTGTTTTAGCTTGTAGGCGCTTTGTTGGGTGCTTGGTGGTAAGCATGGCTAGGGTTAGCATGCGCAATGCGCCCAAAACCAGCTCCGAACTACCTTGCAGGGTATCCCGATGTATTAACTCGGCCGATAATAGCTTTGATTGCTGAGCATCAATTTGCCGATCTAATGTTGAAAAGGTATCCCTTGGCGCACGATATCCGCAGCGATAAAACGCTTTATGATTATGTGAAGGATATAAAAAATACATATCTTCGTCATGCAAATCAGCTGAATAGGGTGGGCTATGATAGCAAGTTACACATCACCCACCATGCACTGGGTATTCACACCAGCAAGTCATCCAAGCATGGTGCCAAACTTAAAGCCAAGCAGGAAATTCAGGTGGCAGCCTTATTTAAAAATATGCCCTTGGATTTTTTGAGTATGATTGTAGTGCACGAGTTGGCGCATATCAAAGAACATGAACACAACAAAGCCTTTTATAAGCTGTGCTGCCATATGGAGCCAACATATCACCAGCTTGAATTTGATGTGCGTATTTATCTGACTTACTTAGCAGCAGGCGGAGCGCCGCTTTGGTTGCCCAATGCAGCAAACGAAATGGAATAGACCTACTTCACAGCTTTTTGATGCATACCATCCACGCTAATGCTGAGTTGTTTTAAGATAAATTTAGGGAAAAAGCGGCTCATAAAACGCAACTGCGCCGATTGTCCTGGGCAGATTTCATAAACATTACGCTCAACACCCTGGATAAAGCTTTTCACCAAATCTTCTGTGCTCATAAAGGATATACCCTTCATTTCTTCAGTATCAAAGGTATCAACTAGGGTGGTTTGTGTTGCAGGTGGCGCCAGCTCAAACACTTGGACGTTGGTGTTACGAAGTTGCTCGCGGAGGGATAAAGAATAAAAATGAAGCGCAGCTTTGGTGGCGCAATAGATGGGTGAAATCGGCAGCGGCACAAAAGCCAAACCCGATGTCACATTCACGATTGCCGCATGTCTATTTCTTTTGAGCAAAGGCAGAAAAGTATCACACAACCAGATCGGGCCTTTGACATTGGTATCGATTTCTTGGGTTAAGCCATGCGCATCATAATCGTGATTTTGCAGATTGATTTTGTGCATGATGCCAGCGTTGTTGATTAGCATATTGAGGTTAGGAAAATTCAAAGTCATATGCTTGTGAAGACGCTGTATATCATCGGGGTTAGCTGCATCACAAACGATGGTGTGTGCTGCGCCGAGTTCAGCTTTGGCAACTGCCAACCTTTCTTCGCTGCGCCCTGTAATCACGACAGTGTTGCCAAGCGCCAACAATTGTTTGGCCATTTCAAAGCCGATTCCGCTGGTGCCGCCTGTGATCAGAATGGTATTACCGTTGATATTCATCTTGTGCTCCTTGTGTTCGTAAAATTTTTGCCATGGTTTTTCCTTTGGCCATTTCATCAATCAGCTTGTCGAGAAAGCGAATTTTCTGCATAAATGGGTCATCGACATCCTCTACGCGAACGCCGCAGACCACGCCAGTGATAAGTGCTGTATTGGCATGCATGGCAGGTGCTTGATCGAAGAAGGTTTGCATGTCTACTTCTTGCTCAATTTGTAGGTCTAAGCTTATTTGCGTATAACCCGTCAACCAACAGATGATTTGGTTCACTTCATCACGTGTTCGGTTTTTTCGCTCTGCTTTTTGAATATATAAGGGGTAAATCTTCGCAAATGCAGTTGTGGAAATACGGTGTTTACTCATGGTTACTCCGTGTGTTTTCCTTGTTGAAGGGAGGCAAACGCATTAATTGTTGCCAAAAAAGGCGCTGAATTGCAGCGAAATTAGCGGGTTTACCCGAAAATTATCAACCTTTAAAAACTGCACTTGCGGGGCGATTTCCATAAACAACCAATCCCGATAAATTTTGCGGCTGTATCGCACCAAAGCATAATAATTATCCAGCTCGTAATTGAGTAAATCTAGCGGCTTCTCCCACATGCCGCCCAGCTGATAAATCATGGCATCGTGATCGCTGAGCTGATTGAGCAGGGAAAATGTTTGATGGTTTTGGGAGTAGCCGAGGTCGTAGTAGTAAATGTTTTTGGTGATGGAGCGAAAGAGTAGGTTTTCAGCCATGGTCCGCTCAAAGAGCAATTGCGAGGTGGAGCGATTAAAAATGATATTGTCACGATACAGCTCTTCAGAAAGGCGCATTGACCACTTTTCATAATAGAATGAGCGATAAAATTGCAGATTGGCAAACACATTGATTTTGTCGGATTGTAATTTCAGACCAGCTGTTACTTTGGCGTTAAACAGCGAAGCAATATCGCGTACATATCCCAGCCCCAAATCAATGGCTTGATTGATTTGGGCAGGGTCGGTGGCCACGGGGGCATTGGTGTTGTTCGTTGCCGTTTCATTGCTGGCAGTAAAAGGATTATTGTTGCTCACTTCTAAGGTCAATCGGTTTTGGGTGCGGGGCAGGTGGATACGGGCACTAAACACAGGCTCATGGGTATGGGCTTGATTTTTATAATGAGTGTAGCGATAACCCAGTTGGATATGGGTATAGTTGATGCGCTTTTCTTGGTCATCATTGATAAAGAAGGTGTCGATTTCTTCGGTGAAGCCTACAATTTTCTCACTTAATGATTGAAGCTGGTCATTCACCTCTTTGAGTAGGTTATCCAGCAGTTTGAAGCCAGTAGCAGACTCCGCATTTTTTGTTCCGCTGATGCAGTTGACACAGGAAGAGGATTGGCCGCAGCGGCCCACACTGGGCTTGCCAGTAATACGACCAGAAGGGCAATAAAAAGCTGATGCATATATCGCTTCAAGGTCATGGTTTAGATACGCATTTCTGCTGCATCTACGATGTTGAGGTCTTCATCAAGCGAAAGCGCTTCAAAGTATGCGCTCACATGATGAAATACTGTCTTAGTGTCAAAATGTGCTCGCTCTGGCTGTTCAGTGCGGCGTTTGGCAATGCGAACCAAGCATTGTTCGTCGCTGAGGTTGAGATACACAAGCACATGCCCACAGCCAACTTCATCACTTAATTGTTTGAACCAGCTTCTTTGTTTTTTCGTATTCGCTGGAAAATCCAGAACCTCATTACTCCCTGTTAGTAAGATGTTTTGCACATGTGATTTCACCAGCGGCTTGATAATTTTTGAGTATTTTATGTAGTCATCAAAGCTCTGGATTTGCTCCGGATAAAGCATTCTGAGCCATTCATCTTCAGAAAGAAGAACTGCATTTTTCTCAGCGGCTAATACCTTAGAAATCGTCGACTTTCCTGCTCCCATCTTACCACAGACAAAGGTCAGGGTTCCTTTTTGTTTCATTTTTTCTCCTGCCTTTCATTTTCATTCACTCTTCTTCGCTGCGTGAGAGAATGAAAAATATTAACCCCGATGCGCAGCATTGATGGCTGCAATGTCGATTTTGCACATCTCCATCATGGCATCGAAAGCGCGTTTGGCAGCATCAGCATCAGCATCGGTGATGGCCTCGATGAGGGCGATGGGTGTGATTTGCCAAGATACGCCCCATTTATCTTTACACCATCCACAAGCACTTTCCTGACCACCGTTGCCCACAATAGCTTGCCAATACCGATCGGTTTCGGCTTGGTCATTCGTGGTCACCTGAAATGAGAATGCTTCATCGTGTGTAAATGCAGGCCCGCCGTTGAGCCCTATGCAAGGGATGCCCATCACTGTGAATTCTACGGTAAGCACATCGCCTTGCTTGCCAGAGGGGTAATCGCCGGGCGCGCGGTGCACAGCGCTCACAAAGGAATCTGGAAAGGTATCGGCATAAAACCTAGCCGCCTCTTCAGCTTTACCATCATACCAAAGACAAACCATATTTTTTGCATACGTTTTCATATTTTTCCTCCTATGATCCAGCCATTAAACTATTTGGCAAATTTCTGTGATGACTCAGGGGGTTCTATATAAGCAAGCTCCCAAGATCGTCCTTCATAATCATCGAACCAACGGCTGTACATCATGCCGTGGTCTTCGGCTTCACGCGACACTTTCGCGCCGAATAATATTGCCTTGGCGACCATGGCATCCACTTCATCGCGGCTCTCGCAACCGATGCAAAGAAGTGTTTCAGCGCTGTCTTGTGAGTTGGCGATGTGTTTAGGTGTAAAGTGTTTGAAATGTTGTTCAGAAATCAGCAACACAGCGATATTTTGAGCAACCTCCACGCAAATACAGTCATCGTTGCTATATTTGGGGTTAATCGCAAAGCCAATACCTTCAAAAAGCCTCTTACTGGCGGCCACATCCTTGGTGGCCAGGTTAATAAATATACTTCGGCTCATCATGCCCTCCATTTTCCCCTAAATGCACGTTGCAGCATGTTTGTATTTGGTCTGCTACGCAATATCAAATAGCGCATAAATTCGCAAAACAAGGACATACTGTTCGTGCTTGCTGGCTGAAAAGAAATTGTTCATCTAAGTTTCTAGCCTACAAGCATAGGAGGTGGCCGGTGAGTGACGAAGACAAAAAGCCCAGCTTATTCGTAACTATGATATTTGCTTTCTTTAAAAGTTCGCGGATTCAAGTACCAAGTGCA
>DCPU01000014.1 GCA_002323245.1 Mariprofundus sp. UBA1536
GCCTGTCCTCTACTCTACCCTCTTTCTAAAGGGACATCTATCAGAGGCGTGTGTCTAATTTGACCATTTGATAGCTCTTCAATAATGCTCGCATATTTAACTGTACCGTTATTTCGATTAAGCTTTGTTGCTAACAACTGTAAGTACTCTTTCTTAGGGCTATTACTAACTAGCTGTAAAAGTTCATGGCCAATTTTTGTAAAAACAAGAACTTGCAGTTGTTGTTCAGGCTTCTCTTTTAATTTTTCGTGAATGACAACTGCCCGACCAATTTTAAATACAACTTGTCTTGATGCGTTATCTGTTTTTAGAATAGTATATTGCAGATCGTTTGCAGCAAGTAGCCCTAACTCTTCTAGCAAAAGTCTTTCATTAAATTTCAATTGGTACTCTTCTTCAAGAAGCTTTTCATTCTTGAAGTTTAAAAGGAAGGCTATTCCCCCGGACTGAATAGCAAGGGAGCCAAACTTAATGAAGACTTCTGCTTCTTCTGTTGACAAGTTCCTTAAAATATCCAACGTTCTAAGTGAGTACGATTTTGGTTTTTTTATTTCTCCTGCAAGAATCCTCCCCCAAAGACCTTGCATCTCTTCACTTGATATATCTTCGGCATAGTTAAAAAACCTCGAAGTCCAATCTTCATCCACAGGTTCATCAGATACGGAATTCTCAGGCTCTAAACTTTCGGCTGCTTTTTGCGTGATACTTTCAATGTTTCTCTGTTGTTTTTGTTCTTTAAATTCTATTCTTTGTTGTGCTCTATCTTCTAGTGAGAGCTCTGATTTAAGAGAGTTGTCATCTAGTGACATTAGACTTAATTTTTCCTCTTTAAACCCAATGCTCTTTAAATCGTTCTGGTTATCCTTGATGGCTTGAGCGATTTTTTCTATCTCATAGGCTTTTGCATCGGCAGTTTTTCTAATTAGATATGGTTTACTTAATGCGCCGACACCAGTAGAAACTACCTCGATCAGTTTTTTGAGAGGATCACTAAGTCCTGCTAAATCTTTTATTTCCATGCTGATTCCATCATTTAGCTTTTAAACATAACGCCGCAAATAACCGGAGCCGAAAGGAGCGCAGCGACTGTAGGCGTCCGAGTTAATTTGCATTGTTATATGCCCATTTTATTGGCTTTGCTGTACCTGGTTGATATAAAGGATGTGCTGGTTCACCTGATTTATTGATTTTTAGGCACATTAAATCTGGAATCATTTGCCTGACCTCTTTGGAGCGCTCCAAATATGAGCCATTATTCCCCCAAGCTGCAATAATAACCCCTGCTTCTGTTCCCAGGTTTTTGATCCATTCATCATTATCTGAACCAATAGGTTCATTTGATGCCATCATGTCACTTGGTGCAGTTGCGCGAAATGCAAACAGGTTTACCATACATAAACCACCATAGCCCCAGTCTTTTGAGTAGTTTATACATCGATTTATCGTTGGATCATTTTCTGTTTCATCAGCCGTTGATGGATTTAAGCCTATAAACATTGCATATGGTTTTGATTCATCCCAGATCCTCCATAATGCATACCGATACTTCCTACAGTTTGAAAAGTTTGCATCGGTTTTCATTTATTACTCCATTGCTGATTCAGGCATATAACGTAAAAGTGAGGGGCGCCGCGCTTTTGCGGCGTCCCTCTCGACTGACAGGTTAGGTGCGTTATTCAATTTGCCACCGGTTTAGATTTACAAAAACTGCGCACAACGGCTCAGCCAAATAAGCCCGTGGTTCCTGCCCTATTTCATGGACTAACTCGTTTGCGTAAAGGAGGGAGTCGGGAGCGTGCGGCCCTTTTTTGAGCTTGAATTGTTTGTTTATGTCTGCAAGAGCAAGACCTTGCTGTACTGCGGTCCTAGTTTTTTGAACTATTTCAACCTGTGAAAAGGGAGATTCCCATATTTCAATAACTTTAAGGTCGAGGTTCCTTCCGATATGCAGCACCGCGTGACATGCGACGCACATAGTGACGAGATTTTCCGGAACGTTTTCTCCACTATCTTCGATGTGATGGACATTCATGTATTTCAATGCGCGATGTCCGCATGAAATGCATGTGTGGTTATCTCGTTCCAATACCACCTTCCGGATTTTGTCCCATTGCGCCTTGGGTGGGCGTTCTGGATACCAGAGTGATGGATTGGTTACGCCAGGGCGCAATACAAAATTTGTGACGATTGGCTTATTCATGTGAGCACCTAACTTGGTAATACGTGTACTTGATTGTCCATGTATTACGCTCCTATATACGCCCTTGATTTCCTTGATATTGCATATTAAGGTGCAAACAAGGACTTTGGAGGTACTTTGTCTTCATATCAGAATAAGGTCAATCAAAAATCCACATTTCGGCCAACTGAGAATCAAAGGGGTCAGACTCGATTGATTTTAGCATATCATTTGCATTCAAGATTCAAGACCTGACACCTTTTCCGTAATCTTCTCTTATATTTAATTGAAAAAGCCTCGGAATCCGCGAATCAAGCCTTGACCCCTCTTTTCGTTTAGCTTTTTGACGTCCCAGCCAGCTTGCTGGCGACATGATTTGTTTGTTATGCGTTTTGATACACATCTGGCTTCCAGGCTTCCATGAATGTTTGTGGGTTTGCCAATGGCTTAAACCCATATTTTTCGTATAAACCATGAGCATCTTTAGTTGAAAGGGTAATACGTCTTAAACCCTGAAGGTCAGGATGAGCAATTACATTTTCCATAAGCCACTTGGAAAGCCCTTTTCCTCGATGGGCCTCTAGAATAAAAACATCAGCTAAATACGCAAAAGTAGCTGAGTCAGTAATCAGACGCGCAAACCCAACTTGCTGGCCAGAATCAGTAAAGACGCCAAAACAAAGGGAATTGCTTATAGCTTTCTCAAGCACGCTTATCGGAATTCCCTTTGCCCAATACGAATTGGAGATACAGCCATGAATCACAGCAATATCCATATCTGCGAGGTTCGTAGAAATGCTATATCCATTCATGGCACTGAATCTCCCAAGACGCATAACTTGGTAATACGTGTACTTGATTGTCCATGTATTACGCTCCTATATACGCCCTTGATTTCCTTAATATTGCATATTAAGGTGCAAACAAGGACTTTGGAGGTACTTTGTCTTCATATCAGAATAAGGTCAATCAAAAATCCACATTTCGGCCAACTGCGCCTCGCTTGATGGACCAGGTGCGTGAAGTTTTGCGTTATCATCATTATGGTAAACGCACGGAAGAGGCTTATGTGCGCTGGATTAAAGGTTTCATCTTTTTTCACAATAAAATGCACCCAAAGGATATGGGAAAGTCAGAAATCGAAGCTTATTTAAGCCATCTTGCTGTTAATAAGAATTTTGCAGTATCCACACAAAATCAGGCATTTAACGCATTGCTGTTTTTATATAAGCAGGTTCTTGATTTACCTTTTGCCGATGATATCGCTCCTGTTCGCTCTAGGAAACCCGTGCGTTTACCTGTGGTTTTAAGTCAAAATGAGGTTGTTCGTTTATTGGCTGGCATGAGCGATGAGTCAGGACTGATGGCAGGTATGATGTATGGCGGTGGCTTGCGCCTGATGGAATTGTTGCGTTTGCGTGTTCAGAATATTGATTTTGACAAGGGTTACTTAACGGTTCGTGCAGGCAAGGGTGAGAAAGATAGAACTACATTGTTACCAGTTTCAATACGGGAGAAATTGAGAGTACACTTGCAAGGTGTGAAGAAGTTATTTGAAAAGGATTTAAGTGAGGGAAATGCGAATGTGTGGTTGCCAGGTGCTTTGGCGAAGAAATATCCGAATGCGCCAAAATCGTGGGAATGGCAATATGTTTTTCCTTCTAAAGTATTGTCGGTTGACCCGCAATCAGGAGAAACGCGACGCCACCACGTGAATGAATCAGGTTTACAAAAAGCAATCCGCTCAGCAAAACAGAAGGCGAATATCAATAAGCGAGTAACGACTCACACCTTGCGCCACTCTTTCGCAACACATTTACTTGAATCGGGAACCAATATCCGGGTAGTGCAGAAGTTGCTGGGTCATGCCGATGTCAAAACCACTGAAATTTATACCCATGTGTTGCAACAAAACCTTGGGGCTGTGGTTAGCCCTTTGGATAAGCTTGAACTGCAATGCGAAATAAACCGGCAATCATGATTACCTCTCTATAGCAGGGGGGGGTAGGCATGTTCTTAATACCAAAAACAGATCATCGGTTTTGAACGCCTTTTCAGATGCGTCACGCTTAAATTAATACCTTGGTCTATCCCATGCTTTATGGTGGACTACCCCTTATGCTCATCCATTTTAATATTCAGCATTTCGACAGTCTAGACTCTTCCAACAAAGAAGCTTTGCGCCAGGCTGAAGCTGGCGCCAACGAAGGCGAAGTGATTGTGGCGAAGAGGCAAACCGCTGGCAAAGGCCGCTTGGGTAGAACTTGGCATACTTTGGAACATGCTTTGGCTTTTTCAGTGTTGCTACGCCCGAAACTCAAGATTGAGCAATTGTCGCAATTATCGCTTTTAACTGCTGTGGCGCTGCAAGAGACACTGGCCATGTACAACCCACACATCGGCATCAAATGGCCCAATGATTTGTTGGTACAAGGCCAAAAGATATCAGGGATTTTAACCGAAATGCGTTGCACTAAAGGTGCGCCCCCCACTGTTGTGCTTGGTATTGGCATTAATATCTCAAAGCCCAAACAAGGCTGGCCAGAAGATATCAACCAGCCGGTTACTGATTTGGAATCGGTGAGCAATCATAAGGTCGATAGCAACAAAGTATTAAACACATTCCTGCAAAGTCTGAATCGCTGGCTTGATATTTTATACGACCAAGGCTTTGCCCCAGTGCGCAATGCCTGGTGGCGAGCGCATGTGGCATCACAAGCCATGGTGCGCGTGTATGATGGTCAAGGCTATATCGAAGGGCTGGCCATAGGTTTAGCCGAAGATGGGGCATTACGCTTGTTGGTCAATGGCGCAGAACAACGTATCATTGCTGGCGATGTTACAGTTATGGAATCCTAAACAATGAATACAACAGCGCGCTTTCTCACGATTGATGTGGGCAACACCCAAATGGTATTTGGCCTTTATGAAGGTGAGACATTGTGTGCGCATTGGCGCTTATCAAGCAATCATCAGCTCACTTCAGATGAGCTCAGCTGGCAAATGTTTGGCTTGTTCTCCCAATTTGGCCACGACCCGAAAAACCTCCACGGCATCATGATTGCCAGTGTAGTACCGCACTTAGATGAGATTTTGCGCGATGCGTGCATTCAAACCTGCGATTTAACCCCTGCTTTTGTTGGTACTGCCGAGGTGAAAACAGGCATGGCCATTGATTACAAAAATCCAAGGGAAGTGGGCGCTGATCGTATTGCCAATGCCGTCGCCGCACGCGCCTTGTTTGGCGCGCCAGCAATTGTGCTTGATTGTGGCACCGCCACCACCTTTGATGTGATTTCCAAAGAAGGGCATTACGTAGGCGGCTTAATTATTCCGGGCATTGAAGTCTCGCTGCAAGCTTTGAGCAAACGCGCCGCCAAATTGCCAGAAGTCGCCATTGCCCCTGTCAAAACCCTGATTGGCCGCGATACCATCAGCAGCATGCAAGCTGGGGTGTATTGGTCGGCAGTGGATGGGTTAAACGGCATTATCAAACGCTTACAAGCTGAGCCAGGCTTTGCTGATGCCCCAGTCATTGCCACGGGCGGTTTATCTTCGCGTTTGATTGCCGATATGCCCAAGGTGAGCGCCGTTGACCCCTTCCTTACCCTCAAAGGCATCTTGATGTTGGCGCAAGGTCACTTTAAATGAACATCAAAAATATTATCGGCATGGCTGCCACTATTGCCCTGGCATGGCTGGCTTGGACCACTTGGTTTCCAGCGCCTGCAGTGTTGCAACAAGCCGACGTGCGGGCATGGCTGCCCGAGCGCTTAGATATTGATGGCGTAAAAACCGAACGCTGGCGCGTATACACAAGACGTATGGTGTGGAACAAAGCTGTGGAAAGTTTTGCCAACCAACTCAAAGAAAAAAATATCGAAGCGATTATGCTCAACCGCAAAGAATCTGTGATGTTGCATGTGTTTGATGACCCCCGCCGTTTTGTATCGTATGCCGAAGCCAAAGAAGCTGTAAAAGATTGGGGAAATATGGATACCATCGATATCCTGCGCCAAAGTGATGGCTCATATATGTTAGGCTTGGGCCGATTCTTTATTGATGATTATGCCAATCAACACCAAGAAAACCTGCGCAAGATTGGCAAACCATTTGTCTATCACAAACAAAGCAAAGTGATTCCCACCTTCAGATTTGTCTTCCCGCCATTGATTGAGAGCGAAGCCGAAATTTTATGGAAAAACATCCAGGACATGGGCGCAGTCGACCCTGTGATGATGACTGAGAGTGAATTCAACGCCACGTTTGTGGGCAATATGCAGTAGCTTAACATGCTAAAAAAAATACCCTTTTTAGCTTCTCCAAATTGCAACCAACGCCCCAAAGGCACGGATATTGATTTGATTGTGCTGCACGCGATTTCATTGCCCGACGGCAAATTTCAGCCTGACCACATCCGCGATTTATTTTTAAACAAACTCGATTGCCAAGTTCACCCCAGCTTTCAAGACTTAGAAGGTGTCCACGTTTCTGCCCATTTTGTCGTGGCCAGAAATGGCGACATCACCCAATTTGTTAACACCAACCAACGCGCCTGGCATGCTGGCGAATCGACTTGGCTGGGGCGCGAGAATTGCAATGACTATGCCATTGGCATTGAGATGGTTGGTGATGAGCGCAAACCCTTTACACAGCGTCAATACCAGCAAACTGCCCGCTTATGTAAAAGCCTGATGCGTCTTTACGCCCAGATTCAGCCCGAGCGTATAGTCGGTCATCAAGATATTGCCCCCTCGCGCAAATGGGACCCAGGAAAACAGTGGGATTGGGATCGATTTTTCACATACCTGGCAGCCAGCCAAGGCTTAAAGGCAAGCATTAAGGTTTAGGCGGGTTCAACTGATTGGGAAAAATCAAAGCCGATGTATCAAAGCCCAAAGCAGCAGCTTGGTTGATAAAGTCGGCTTTCACGCTTTCGCTCACCTCTGGCGTGCGGCTCAGCAGCCACAAATAATCGGTATCTGGCCCTGAAACAAAGGAATAAGCGTAGTCCTTATCCAAGCTAAAAATAATATATGCCCCATAAAATGGGCCAAAGAACGATACTTTTAAATAACCTTCATCAGCCTGGCGCACAAAGTAGGCTTTGCCTTCAGCCTCTTCCCAAACCTTATCTTCTGCCGAATAGCCGCGATTAATCACGCGCACGCCGCCATCTTCACGCAAGCTATAGGTTGCAGTCACGTGCGATAATCCGCGCTCAAAGCTGTGGTCTAATCTTGCCACTTCATACCAAGTGCCGAGATAACGTTGCAGCGAAAAATCCTGAACAGGCGTCACACCCGTAGGCAAACTCACGCACGATGAAAGAAGCAATACACCAAAAAAGGCAAGTAGCCTCATCCTTTCAGCACCAACTTTTTCAAATCTTCGGGCATGGTTAAGGTCTGCATATCCCAGCCTTCAAGCTCTAAAATGGCATGCAAACAGTCTTCCATGATCGCATGTGCCTTGGCCACATCATCGGCAATACGTTGATGCACCAATTCATCGGTATCGGTTTGATTGATACACCCCTTTTGGTAGGCATAAATTTGGCGCAACCCGATGATTTCTTTGCACACTTGCGCCGGGCAAGCACATTGATAAATCAAGGATTGGTCGATGATGGTGCTAACCTGCGCATCCGTCCATTGTAGGTTTAACATGGGTTTTCTCCTTGTAGCGATGATAGCCTGTTTTTCTAGGAATTTTCTTTGATGATATACACATCTATACCATCAGCAAAGCCGCGCAAATCCATAAGCGCCGCTTGTTTGCCAAACATCTTATCCAGATCAACTTGCGCCAAACATTTGCTCTGAACCACCGCCTGCCATGCCTCAGCTTTGGCGCATAAACGCGCTGCCATATGCACAGCCTGGCCAATCACATCAAATTGATAACGCAAATCTGTGCCCAGCAAGCCGCCCATCACTAACCCTTCAGCAATACCGATGCCAGTATCCAAATCCGTCTTTTCCTTTTCTTTGATGATTTGTTGGGCGCATTTCATGGCCAAGACATGCTTGGCCCCGCCTTCAAAAATCGCCAACAAACCATCACCCGTATATTTAATCACTGAACCTTCAAAGGCATAAACAATACGCGTTTGCAACGCCAGCCAATGGTTAAGTTCGCGCAAATAAAATTCAGGCGATTGCGAAACAATACGCTGGGTGGAATGACGAATATCGGTAATCAACACCGTCATTTCAGCAAGCACGGCTTCCCCTGGCTGCATATCGGCAGTCTTTTCCAACCAGCGGCTAGAAGGCTGGGTCAGGCTCAAATGCTCAAGTCGCTGCTGCATATGCGTTTTGGCCACCCAAGACACCGCCATTTCATGCACCAGCTGGTACAAATAATCAGGGCGAAGCGGTTTATCGACAATGATGGGCATGTTTTGCATTTGCTGCATCCAGGCTTGTATTTGCTGATGGGCAAGCCCTGGTGCGGTAAGCACAATCAATGATGTGGCAGGGCTTAACTGCTCAAGTAGCGTAATCTTATCCAGCGTTGATGCATCGTTGGCATAATGATTGATGATGCAGGCCATGGGCTGACACTGGGCCAGCTCATAACGCAACGATTCCGACTGGGTCAAACACCGCACCTGCACCTCGGCATTCGCGGCCAAACAGCGTTGTAAAAAAGCTAAGGAATCCTCATCTTGATCAATCAGCCATACGCTGGGTTTTTCATGTTGTGTCATCGGATATTCCTCAAGTTTGCCTGTATTTCACTTTCCAAACGTCTCAAGCAGCAGCAACGCAAGCTGTGTGAATGGCCATTCTGATTGCGCCGCATCATCTTTAGTTGTACAAAAGTTATACAAGAATGTATACTCCGTCAATCACAGGAGGTTTTTATGCGAATTTTCAACTCATTATTGATACTTATGCTCAGCTTATACGCGGCAGCAGCACATGCAGCTGACGCCAAAAGCAGCAACTGCGCCCCGCTGCTAGATTATGAAGTACGCACGCTCAACGACAACAATAAAGTCCACCTTTGCCAAACCTACAAAAACCAGGTGCTATTGGTGGTCAACACCGCCAGCAAATGCGGCTATACCCCGCAATATGAAGGTTTAGAAAAGTTATACAGTAACCTTAAAGGCCAAGGTTTTGCTGTACTGGGTTTCCCATCCAATGATTTTGGCGGCCAGGAGCCAGGCAGCGAAGCCAAGGTGCAGCAATTTTGCAGACTTACCTATGGCGTAGAGTTCCCCATGTTTGAAAAAACATCAGTGAAAGAAGGACAAGCCTCACCATTTTACAAAGCCCTAAGCAATGAAGCTGGCATAGCCCCGCAATGGAATTTTCATAAATACTTGATTGGCAGGGACGGCAAACTTATCGCCACATTCCCAAGCAATGTCACACCCGATGATAAAAGACTGCTTCACGCTATCGTGACAGCCATCGCAACTGAGGAATAAGCTTATGTTGGTACGTTTAATTTATGCCAGTCGCCCAGCCAAAAATATTGGCATCAGTGAAGTGTCGCAAATCATGTCGGTATCCAAACACAATAATCAAATGGGCAATCTGAGCGGTGCCTTGATTTATACTGAACACTTTTTCATGCAGTGCCTTGAGGGCGATAGAAATGCGGTGAATGAGGCCTACACCCGCATCGGCAAAGATGACAGACATACTGATTGCGTATTGCTGCGTTATGAACATGTCGATTTCCGCATCTTTGGCCAATGGAGCATGGGGCAAATTTCCTTGGGTAAACAACAAAACCCCATCGTCAAAAAATATAGCGACCATGGTTATTTTGACCCTTACACCATGAACAGCAATCAATCCGAATTGTTTATGCATGATGTGGCCAAAGCGGTGACGCGCCAACAACAAACAGCGACCATCACCAATATCCGCAACTAATACCCCATGTTAAAACACAGCCTAGTCGTGCTGCGTCGTGATTTACGAATACACGACCACACCGCCATCATACAAGCTTGCTTAAAAAGTGAGAAAGTAAGCATTTGTTTTGTGCTTGATCCCAAGCAGTTGCATAAACACAAATGGCAAAGCGGGCCTGCGCTGGCTTTTATGCAGCAATCCCTGATTGATATACATCAAGAGTTGGGAAGTTTGGGCTCTGGTTTACATGTATTTGCAGGTGATCCTGCTGTGGTTATACCTGAAATCGTCAAAAACCAGAGTTTCGATGCTGTGTTTATCAACCGCGATTACACACCCTTTGCTCGCATAAGGGATAAAAGCATCCATGAAGCTTTAAGTGCCCAGCAAACACCATGTTTTTGGTTGGATGATGCCTTACTCAATCCACCCGAAGCCATTCGTAATGGTAGCGGCCAACCCTACAAAGTATTCACAGCCTTTTTTAAGGCTTGTTGCAAGCTGCCTGTAGCAACGCCACAATCTGTTGATATTCAACGCTTTCTAGAAGCCATGCCCGCAGAAGCGTGGCAGGAAAATTTAAACACCATCAATCATATTCAAAATACCCACCAAGCCACGCATGCCGGGCGCAGCGTGGCTTTGGGCTTATTGGATATGCTTGAGGGTTTGGCTGATTATGACCAGCAGCGCGATTTTCCAACCTTAGATGCCACCTCGCATTTATCAGCGCATCTTAAATTTGGTACCGTTTCGGTGCGCGAAGTGTATCAAGCTATTTTCCAATATTTGGGGCAAGACCACCCCCTACTTCGCCAGCTGTATTGGCGGGATTTCTTTTCCCATATCGCCTTTCACTCACCGCATGTGTTTGGACAAGCTTTTGATACGCGTTTTTCACATATTTCTTGGGAAAATGATAAAGATAAATTTGCCGCTTGGTGTCAGGGTAACACTGGCTTTTTGATTGTGGATGCAGGTATGCGTCAACTGCAGCAAACAGGCACCATGCACAATCGGGTGCGTATGATTACCGCCTCGTTTTTGGTCAAAGATTTGCATATCGATTGGCGCTGGGGAGAAGCATGGTTTGCGCGTCACCTCGTAGACTACGACCCAGCTTTAAACAACGGCAACTGGCAGTGGGCAGCATCCACAGGCTGTGATGCCCAGCCTTGGTTTCGCATTTTTAACCCATGGCGTCAGCAAGAGCGCTTTGACGCCGAGGGTGCCTATATTCGCGCATGGATGCCTCACTTGGCGCATGTTTCAGCACAAGACTTGCTACACTGGTACAAACGCGGCGATGCTAGCTTGCATCCATTGCCCATCGTGGAACACAAACAGGCCGCAGCGCATGCCAAAACTATGTACCAAAACGCCATTCAATTTGCCCCGGAGATCATATGAACCCAAGCTTTAAACCCCGTATTGTTGTTAGCCGTTGCCTAGGCTTTGAAGCCTGCCGTTACAATGCCCAATTGGCCAAAAATGAATTCACCGCGCTTATCCAACCCTTTGTTGAATTTATCACCGTATGCCCAGAAGCTGATATCGGCCTTGGCACACCCCGTAAACCCGTGCGATTGGTCCAGGATGCCTCAGGCTCACCGCGATTGGTACAACCTGCCACTGGCGATGATGTCACCGATAAAATGAACAGCTATATCGATAAAACCATGACAAACATGCAAGACATCGATGGCTTTTTGCTCAAAAGCCGCTCGCCATCATGCGGCCCAGAGCGCGTTAAAGTGTATGTTGATGATGGCAAAGGTAGCGCCTCTGAACCTGGCGTGGGCCTGTATGCCCAGGCTGCAAAAACATACTTTCCTGATGCTGCCATAGAAGATGAAGGAAGAATGTTTGACTTTCATCTTCGCGAAGCTTTTTTGATGCGCATATTCTCACTGGCGAGATTGCGCGAACTTGAAGCCAACCCAAGCGTGGCTGCCATCACCAAATTCCATGCCAGCCATAAGTTGATGTTGATGTGCTACCACCAAGATTTGATGCGCCAATGTGGGCGCATTGCCAGCAACAATGATGGTCTATCATTGCAAGAATTGATGAATGCTTATGCCGCCCAATTTCGCCGCACGCTGGCTGGGCAACCCAAACAAAGTAATATCATCAATGCCTTGTATCATGGCTATGGCTGGATTTCTGATGGTTTATCACCAGCTGAAAAAACATTGTTTCTTGATGCAGTTGAAGAATACCGAGACGACCGCATCACACTGGCAACCTTGCAACTTCTGCTTAAATCGTATGTGGTTCGACTCAGCCATGATTATCTTGGCTCACAAGTGTTTTTAGCGCCATACCCGCAAGCGCTTTGCAAGGCATAGAAAAATCATAGGAGCGTGATTGGAATATGACGTTACGACTGCAAAATCTATGTTGGTCAGCCGCTTTATCATTGTTTTGTTTGAGCCCTGCTTGGGCGGCATCATTACAGGTCACCGTCCTCCAAAAAGGTACAGGCGATGCCGTTGATGGCGCAACGGTGGTGTTGAAAAACAACGGTGTTTATGAAATCACAGGCAAGGAAGGCAAGGTTTTGTTTGAGTTCCTCCAATCTGTTGATGCCAACACACTCGATAGCATCAAAGTGCTCAATCCAGGCTACAACACCCTTGAACAAAACGTAATTGCAGGCACTGAAAAACTCACTGTTTATCTTATTCCCAACCTCGCTGAGCTTGAAGGTTTGGAAGTGGTTGAAGACCGCACAGTGGAGAAGGTTTCAAAAGTGGTACTCAACACCCAAGAATTGCGCAATGCACCTGGCAGTCAGGGCGATCCCATCAAAGTGTTGCAAACCCTGCCCGGCGTGGTCACTACCAATGGCAGCTCTACTGGACAAGTGTATATGCGCGGTAGTGCACCTCAGGAAAACACTTACCAAGCCAACAATTTACCCGTGGGTTACCTCTACCATTGGGGCGGCACGCAATCGGTAATTAACCCAGCATTGGTCAAAGACTTCAACGTTTTCTTAGGTGGTTTTCCTGTGGAATACGGCGATTTCTTGGGTGGTGCCATCGACATCAAACTCCGTGCACCCGAAAAAGATAGAATCCACACTAATTTGCACCTTGGCACCTACGAATCATCATTTCTTGTTGAAGGTCCGCTGGGCGAGGCCAATAGTGATGATAGTTTTTATATAGCGGCAAGACGTAGCTATCTGGACTTACTCTTTTCTCCCGCCGCGCTGACCAAACTCGCAGGTGGCGACACGGGCAATGTTATCCTGCAAGTGCCCAAATTTTATGATGCCCAAGCTTTATACCGCCATGAAACCGATAAGGGTTATTTTGATTTACAATATTTTACTGCCCGCGACCAATTACAAATCGTGATCAATGAAACCATCGTCACCGACCCCGAAACTGTGGGCACCTTGGGCTTTGATATCAAATCACAAACGCTGGGTTTTAATTGGGAGCAACAGTGGAATGATGATATCAGCCAGCACATTACCGCAGGCGTTAACACCAACTCACAGTATTTCCAAATCGGTGCCGACCCCTATGGCAATCCGTACTTCACCGATATTGTAAGTACAAACTACTTTTTCGAACCATCGCTGGACTGGCAAATCAACGATACGAGCACTGCAACATTTGGCCTAGATACAGGCCGCTTAGACTTACCCATTGAGCTCTATATCTCCGCACCACCCGACCCCAATGCGCCGCCCAATCCCGGCGGCTTTACATCGCAACCCAAATACAAAGTAAAACGCACGCTTAGCGCTACCGCTGTCGCACCCTATGCCAAATACCAACACCAATGGAATGACAAGTGGAAAACAGCAGTTGGC
The DNA here is from genome assembly GCA_002323245.1 of Mariprofundus sp. UBA1536. Lineage (GTDB taxonomy): Bacteria > Pseudomonadota > Zetaproteobacteria > Mariprofundales > Mariprofundaceae > Ghiorsea. Next base: position 13,892 of record DCPU01000014.1, read on the forward strand.
CTTCGCTACACCGACATCAGCGCCGACCAAGGCGCAAATGCTCCCCTTTATGCACAAGGCGACTTTAGCCCACGTGTAAGCGCTGAATACCAATGGACGGACGACACCCTATTCCTTGCCAGCTGGGGCGATTATTTCCAATTGCCGCGTGGTTTCGAATTGCTTGCTGATTTTGGTAACCCTGAGCTGAGATTCATTCGCGCTGAGCATCATATTCTCGGTATTGAGCAAAAGCTCAATGACATTTGGAGTGTCAAAGTTGAGGGGTATCACAAGCCCATGCGTGATTTGGTGGTGGGCATTGAAGGAGCGAGCCCGCCCAACAATTACCTCAACCAAGGCTCTGGCACTGCCTATGGCTTGGATATGTTTCTCAAGCGCAAATATGAAAACAGAACCATGGGCTGGTTAAGTTATTCCTATGCCCGCTCCAAGCGCACCAATTTAAACACTGGCGTCAAATCTGTATTTTCAGGCGATCAGCCACACACACTTACTGCTGTATGGGGGCAGCCATTTACCGATGAGAATGGCAACGATTCGGATTGGGATTGGGGCATCAAGCTCCAGCTTCACTCTGGTCAGCCTTACACACCTGTGGTTGGCCGTGTGCAAGAAGCTGGCACAGGCCGCTGGTTGCCAGTGTACGGTGGCTACAACAGTGGCCGACTACCGGTGTACGGCAAATTGGATGTTCGCTTTAGTAAAGATGTTTTGTACGACACATGGAAAATGAAATATGTGTTTGATATTCAAAATGTCACTTTCCGCCAAAATGTGTCGGGTTATGATTACGAAGATGATTTCTCCAACTACAATAACCCCACCGTTGTATCGAATGATTTATTTTTACCTTTTTTCGGCATTGAAGCTGAATTCTAGGAGTTTACATGTACATTTTCACAAGCTTTAACACCTTGATGGATAAAGGCGGCCCCGTTATGTGGGTCATTTTCTTCGCTGCGGGTGTCGCCATCATTATGCTGATTGAGCGCGCCATTCAAATACACCGCTGGGCCAAAGCTGCTGAAGCTGATCAGCTAAGCTTTCACGATGAAAGTTATGCCCACCTCAAAGACCAAAACAGTGCAGCTAACTTTCGCACTGAGAGCCCTGCTCGCTCAGTGCTCAGGCAAATCCATTGGGAAGAAGCAGGCAACAAAGATGATTTAACCAAACAAATGAATGCCCTGCTCTCAGAAATGCTACCTCGGCTTGATGGGCTGCTTCCCACCATCGCCGTGTTGGGCACTTTGCTACCCATGCTCGGTCTGCTTGGCACGGTGACGGGCATGATTAATGTGTTCGAAGTGATTGCCCTGCACGGCACAGGTAATCCCCAAGAAATGGCCTTTGGTATTTCCCAGGCTCTGCTCACCACCGCCAGCGGTTTGGTGATTGCTATCCCTGTGATTTTCTTTCATCACCTGTTGGTGCAACGCTTGCAAATGGTGCTTGCCGCTACTGAACAAAGTCTGCAAGTGGTGCTGAGCAAGGCAAAGTTTTAAGTCATGAGTGAAATGATGAAACCCCAACTGGGTAGCACCGAGCTCTCCATACCCAAAGTGCGTGGCGGCAAACCTGAAATCACCATGGCACCGCTGATTGATGTGGTGTTTTTGCTGCTTATCTTTTTTATGGTCACCACCGTCTTCCCCGACAATCGTGGCATGGAGATTGAGAAGCCCGAATCGGAATATTCCGATTCCCTACAAATGAAGCGCATCCTCTTCACCCTCAACCAGGATGGTGGCGTGTTGTATCAAAACCAAACCATTGAGATGAGTGATGTGTCCCGCTTGGTCAAAGAGCAACTTAACGCCTCTCCCGACACCGCCGTGATGCTGCAGGTCGATAAAAATGCCAAAACCCAATCGCTGATTAGCCTGATGGATGCATGCAAAAGCGCAGGCGCAAAACGCGTGGGCATCGCATCCGAACCCATCCAGTAACTATGCCTTTCCCCAACACTTGGCTACAAGCCATTGTGCTCGGCAGCTTGCTGAATTTCTTGCTGTTTTTCTCGCTGACCACCCTCAGCAAAAAAGTGGTTATGGACAATCCTGCGGTGCTAACCGTGGAGTTTATGGCATGGCAAGAGCCGCAAAAAGTGGAGCCAAAGCCAGAACCCATCAAAAAAGTTCCACCCAAACCTAAGCCCAAAGAACCGCTCAAGAAAAAAATCATCAAAAAGCCTGAGTTATCTGTAGCCGAGCCCATTGAGCCGCCAGTTGAAACACCAGTAGAAGAAGTGATTGAAGAGCCTATTGTTGAGGAAGTGGTCGAAGAAGTCTTGCCCACGCCCGTACCGATTTTTGAAGTGTCCAGTCTGCCAAGGTTTGTACATAGACAAGCCCCCGTTTATCCTGAATACATGAAACAACAAGGCAAAGAAGGCACCGTGCTTATCGAAGCCTTGGTCGATGCCAAAGGCGTGGTGCGCACCGTCAAAGTCATCCAATCCGCAGGCGACCTCTTCGACCAAGCTGCCATCGCCGCCATCCAGGGCAGCACATTCATTCCCGCCAACACCAACGGTAATCCTGTACCTGTATTACTCAGAGTTCCGATTCGTTTCCGCTTGCGCTAAGCTCAACCCATGAATTTTCAGCCCAACCCCACTATCGAAGCATTAGTACTTGCCAAAAAAGGTGCAGAGAAAAGCTATCCGTTTGGCCCTGATGCAGCGGTGTATAAAGTGAAGGGTAAGATGTTTGCTTTGATGGGCAGCATAGGCATTAATCTCAAGTGCGACCCTGATGAAGCCATTATTTACCGCTCCATGTTTGAAGGCGTCACCCCTGCTTATCATATGAATAAAGAGCATTGGAACTCGGTAACCCTCAATTGCGATGTACCCGAAGATTTGATTGAGAAAATGATTAACGATTCTTATCAACTCGTAGTGGCTAAGCTGCCTAAGAAAGATAGGGAACATTTGTAAGATGTTTGCTATACACTGATTTTTGGTGAAGTGACATATGCCATGCACATTCCTATGCTTGCCGCCCCTATGAAACGCCGATACTACATACAATGAATCGCTTCCTATCCAAGATGAAGCTTAGCTTATCGCAGCGAAAGGATACTGAGCACCAACAAGCAGGCATTCGCATATTGCTTACTGCAATTTTCTTGGTCACTTTTTTCAGCTTAGACCAACAAATCATTTTCTTTCTGACCATCGCTTACCTTTTTATCTCTTCTGGCATATTCATATCCATTCTCGTATCGCCAGAACCATCAGACATTCGAAAATACATCGGCATTGTTGGCGATGCGGTCATGACTTCATCTGTGTTATATATTGCTGAAGAAGCCAGTATACTTTCCTTATTCGTTTATCTTTGGGTCATCATTGGTAATGGCTTTCGCTATGGCGTCAAATATCTAAAGGTTTCAACCATCACTTCCATCATTGGTGCATCACTGGCTTTGGGGTTGGGTGGGTTTTGGTCACAATATATTTGGGTAAGTTTTGTTTTCTTACTGTGTTTAGCTGTTTTACCGCTGTACATGGTCAGCTTATTAAAGCAATTGCAAAATGCCACGCGCAAAGCAGAACAAGCCAGCAAAGCCAAATCTGAATTCCTCGCCAATATGAGCCATGAATTGCGCACACCACTCAATGGTATTATTGCTGTGAGTGAACTTCTTTTTCAACGCGACTTGGGCGAAAAAGAGCGTGAATATGCCAATGTGATTCATTCATCAGGGAAAACATTGCTGATGCTCGTGGATGATGTGTTGGATTTTTCAAAGATTGAAGCTGGAAAAATCACCATTGAATTGAGTCCCTTTCATTTGCGTGATGCTATTGAAAATACCTTACTTACATTTGAAACCCAAGCCAAAAGCAAAGGCATTTTACTGCAACTAGATATCGCCAATGGGCTGCCTGAACTGGTTGTTAGCGATGAATCAAACTTACGAAAAATCCTTATGAACTTCCTCAGCAATGCCGTGAAATTCACGCACCATGGCAGCGTGTCACTGCGCATCTCACTGGTTCAAAACGATGAAGCAACTGCACAAGTTCAATTCCAAATTCAAGATACGGGCATCGGCATGTCCGAAGAAGCCTTGGCGGTTTATTTTGATGGTTTCACCCAAGCAGATTCCAGCATCACCCGCCAATATGGCGGCACGGACCTTGGCACAACCATTGCAAAATCATTGATTTTGGCCATGGGTGGTAGCATCGAAGTCCAAAGCAAAGTTGCTCACGGAACCACAGTCACCTTTACGCTGCCGCTGCAAGTGACGAATCAACAATTCCCCAGTTTAAACACCATGGAAAAAACCACTGATGAGCAACATCCGCTGATGCACCTCAACATCTTTGTCGCCGAAGATAATCGTGTAAACCAAATGGTCATTGAGGAAATACTCGGCCTTGCAGGACATGACGTTACACTTAAACATGATGGCGAAAGCGCCTTACAATGTCTTGAATCTAGTCTTGAGAGTAGCAACCCGTTTGATTTGGCTATTCTGGACATCAATATGCCACTTCGTTCGGGCATCGAAGTTGTTGAAGCCTTTCGAGCCAAGGAAAAAGGCACTCATCTGCCCATCATCATGATCTCAGCAGATGCGCGCTCTACCAGCATTAGCCAATGCTTAGCAGCAGGTGCCAATGCCTATCTCACCAAACCTATCGAGATGAATAAACTGAACGCTATCATGGTGCAAGTCTTGGCGGGACAGCCTATTACACAAGCAAAGGCGGAGACAATCGAAAGCGGGCAAAACTTGATTGATGAACATATTCTTTCTGAGCTGCAACACCTCACACCGTCCACTTCATTTGTTGAATCAGTGATTGCTGAGTATTTATCACATAGTGCAGAATTACTTTCGCAAATGAAGAAGGCTATGCATGATAACAATACCGATGCGTTTTATACCGCAGCTCATACCCTAAAAGGAAGTTCGGATGCCATTGGCGCAAGAAAAATCAGTGATATTTGTGTAAAGGCTGAACGGACGCAACTGAACAAGGAAATCATGCAAGGCTTACTCACTGATATCTCAACAATTTATACACCCACCTGCTTTGCTTTATCCGAATTCACAGCACAGCTCAGTGCACAAAGCTTATAAACCATTCACCATATTCACATAATGCTGCATGGCCGCTGTAAATTGTTTTAGCGCTTGAGGTGGCAGTTTTTTAGCTTGGGTGAGCTGCTTGGTATATGCCTTGACATCTTCATTAGAGCCCAAGTTTTTGGTGCTGATATTAAAGCCCAAATGTTTGGACACGCTGTGTAAGGTTTTGATCACCGTGTCCACGCTCTCATTGTTATTGAGCTTGGCGCCTTTTAAATAGCCTTCAAATTCAGTTTGATACTTGATCACGTTAAAAACTCCACATGCTTTAAATCTTTCGACAACCTACAAAAAAATATAGCGGGTTAATGCCCGCTATACTTAAAGAGCAACTCACTTTCGTTTAGAAGCGACCAATCTTCGGCAAATCACCCACCAATGGGCGGATATAATCAAGCCAAGCTTGCGTGACATCATTGCCTTTGCTGCTGATATAAGCATCACTGAGTGAAGTTGCTTCGCGCGCCACAGTTGAAAGCGGCGTCATGAAGTATTCACTGCGATAAGGTACGTTGCTTAAACGGCGAATAGCTACGGAGCCATTTTCAGCCGTTGTCGCTGCATGTTTCACAGCAAAGAAACCCACTTCACGCGCTTCTTTGGCATCCACTTCAGAGACGATCGTTGGAAAACTGCGTTGCAAATAACCAAAGGTATCGGCACGCACACGTGCTTTTGGCAAAGCTTGTTTGACGATGGCTGATAAAGCATCACCCAAAGCACCCGTACCTGAAAGCTGCAAATTACCGTGAGAATCTTTCTCACCACTTGTGGCAATCGGATGGCCTTCAGCGTCGACAACTCCTTCAGATACAGCCACCACACAGCGACCGTATTGCTGTATTTTTTCAGCCACATCTTTTTTAAATTGCTCGGTGCTAAAGGTTCGTTCAGGCACATAAATCAAGTGAGGCCCATCGCCTTCTTCTTGGCGAGCAAGGGCTGAAGCAGCTGTTAAAAAGCCAGCATCGCGGCCCATGACCACATTGATTTTCACACCTGATAATGCGGCGTTATCTCTATCATCACCCATAAAGGCCAAAGCCACAAAGCGGGCTGCTGAAGCAAAGCCTGGGCAGTGGTCTGTAACGCGCAAATCATTATCAATGGTTTTGGGGATATGCACGGTGCAGAAATCGTAATTGGCCTCTTTGGCCATTTCCGAAATGATGTGGGCTGTTTCCGCCGAATCATTACCGCCAACATAAAAGAAAAAGCGCACATCATTCTTTTTAAACACTTCAAACACTTTTTCGCATTCTTCCTTGCCGGGTTTGAGGCGCACTGAACCCAAAGCCGCCGCTGGCGTTGCAGCGATTTCTTCCAATTGCGAAAGCGGCTGGGTGCTCAAATCAATAAAATCTTCTTTCATAATGCCAGCGATGCCATGACGCGCGCCCAAAATACCCGTAATCACGCCCTGCTCGCGGGCTGCCAAAATCGCACCTACCAAGGATTGGTTAATCACTGCAGTAGGCCCACCCGATTGACCAATCACCATCTTACCTTTCAACATAAAGCCTCCAAATGTCCTACTAAAATCAATTCCGCATCAGCATAACCCTTTGCGCTGTCACTGCCAAACAAGTATGGAATATTTTTTCTTTTTGAACCACCGAGTACGCAAAGTTTTTTGTAGCGATTGCTTCCACTTGTTACAGCTGCGCCGGAACGTCAGGCAGAAAAAGAAAAATGCGCTGTAACACGCGCCCTTTTTCTACTTGTAAGTGGAGGAAATACGCAACTGTGTAAGGGGCGGTTTTTGATTCGCTCCATCCATGGCGCTCAGGGCAAGCCCCGCACTACGTGCGCCTAAATCCGCTGTCCTGCGGATTTATGTATTACTTTTGTGCGCACAAAAGTAATAAAACTAACATGACAACCTAATAACCTTAAAATCTTCACCAGAAATCAACCTTGCCCAAAGCATAAACTTGACTAAAGTGCTCCACATTCAGATAATAGATGACAGTTACGCAAAAACGAACGGGGGAAATGACTGGTGTTACGCTTATCAAAAATGACAGATTACGGTGTATTACTGATGTCAGAATTGGCAAAAGACGCAACCGCTGTGCAACGTGCACCAGATTTGTCCACTATCACCCATATCCCGCAAACCACGGTGCGCAAAGTCATGACCGCTTTGATTCAAGCCAATATGGTGGAATCAGTGCGCGGCGTGAACGGTGGTTACCGCCTGCAACGCACCCCCGAAAGCATCACTGTGCGCGAGCTGATTCAATGTCTTGAAGGTTATGTAGCCCTCACCGATTGTGAAATCAGCGGTGAAAAAGCTTGCGGCCAAAGTGATGTGTGTGGCACCCGCAAGAATTGGTTAAAAATCAATCAAGCCATGCGCGATGCTCTGCAAAACATCACCCTCAAAGATATGGTTAACGATGGATTCACCCCGATTTTCACCATGCAGAAAGTTGTGCCAATTCGTATGGAAGCAACGCCACGAAACAGCGCACACGAAACAACTGGAGCGTTATAATTATGGCTAGCAATGCTGAAATTAAAGAACAATTTGCTGAGCGTGAATACAATGCCGGATTTGTGACGGACATTGATTCCGATACTTTTCCTCCAGGCTTAAATGAAGATGTAATTCGCGCTATCTCAGCCAAAAAAGACGAACCCCAATGGCTGCTTGACTGGCGTTTGGAAGCATATCGTCACTGGTTGACGATGAGCGAGCCCACATGGGCGGCAGTGGATTTTAAATCTACCGATTACAATGCCATTTCTTATTATTCTGCGCCAAAATCGAAAAAAGATGGCCCAGAATCATTGGATGATGTGGATCCCAAATTACTTGAAACCTACGAAAAATTGGGCATCCCTTTGCGCGAACAAGCCTTCCTTGCTGGCGTGCAAAACATCGCAGTGGATGCCGTATTCGATTCGGTATCGGTGGCCACCACATTCAAAGGTAAACTCAAAGATGCAGGCGTGATTTTCATGCCGATTTCTGAAGCGGTGCAAGAATATCCCGAATTGGTCAAACAATACTTGGGCTCTGTGGTACCACAAGGCGATAACTTCTTTGCTGCGCTCAACTCAGCGGTATTCACTGACGGTTCATTCGTCTTTATCCCCAAAGGCGTGCGCTGCCCGATGGAGCTATCGACCTATTTCCGTATCAATGCCATGAACACTGGCCAATTTGAACGCACACTTATCATTGCCGAAGAAGGTGCGTATGTGTCTTACCTCGAGGGCTGTACAGCGCCCATGCGTGATGAAAATCAGCTTCATGCTGCCGTGGTCGAGCTGGTGGCGTTGGATGATGCGCAAATCAAATACGCGACTGTGCAAAACTGGTATCCAGGCGATGAAAATGGCGTGGGCGGCATTTATAATTTCGTGACCAAACGTGGCGAATGCCGTGGAAAACGTTCTAAAATCTCTTGGACACAAGTGGAAACTGGCTCAGCGATCACTTGGAAATACCCAAGCTGCGTGCTTAAAGGCGATGATTCGGTAGGCGAGTTTTACTCGGTGGCTGTGACCACCAATTGCCAACAAGCCGATACCGGCACCAAGATGATTCATATTGGTAAAAACACCACCAGCACCATTATCTCCAAAGGTATTTCAGCAGGCCGCGCCAGCCAATCCTATCGCGGTTTGGTGCGTATCGGTAAAGATGCAGAGGGCGCGCGCAATTATACGCAATGTGACTCGCTTCTTCTTGGCGATAAATGCGGTGCGCACACTTTCCCCTATGTGGAAGTAAAAAACCCCACCGCCAAATTGGAGCATGAAGCCACCACTTCAAAAATTGGTGAAGACCAATTGTTTTATTGTCAGCAACGCGGCTTATCTGAAGAAGATGCTGTGAACATGATTGTGAATGGTTTTTGTAAGGATGTGTTTGATGTGTTGCCCATGGAATTTGCCGTGGAAGCCAACCGTTTGATGGAAGTTAGCCTCGAAGGCTCAGTAGGATAAATAGACCCACGGTCATAAGGCCAAGGTTATAAGGATTTAAACTATGTTAGTAATTAAAGATTTACATGCCTCTGTCGATGGCAAAGAAATTCTCAAAGGCATCAACCTGACGATTCATGCAGGCGAAGTGCATGCCATCATGGGCCCCAATGGCTCGGGCAAGTCCACGCTCTCAAATGTGATTGCTGGCCGCGATGGTTATGAAATCACCTCAGGCTCTGTGATTTATAAGGGCAAAGATTTACTTGCGCTATCACCAGAAGAACGGGCTTGGGAAGGTGTGTTTCTTGCGTTTCAATACCCCGTAGAAATCCCAGGCGTAAACAACACGTATTTGCTCAAAGCTGGTCTCAATGCCAAACGTAAACATTTCGGCGAAGAAGAATTGGATGCTTTTGATTTCATGAAAATGGTCAAAGAAAAAGCCAAAGTTGTGCAACTTGATCCCTCATTCTTGAGCCGTTCGGTCAATGAAGGTTTTTCTGGTGGTGAGAAAAAACGCAATGAAATCTTCCAAATGGCAGTGCTTGAGCCTTCATTGGCAATTTTAGATGAAACTGATTCTGGCCTTGATATTGATGCCTTGCGCATTGTTGCTGGCGGTGTCAACACCTTGCGCTCGAAAGATAACGCCATTGTGATGGTCACCCATTACCAACGCCTGCTTAACTATATTGAGCCTGATTTTGTGCATGTATTGGCTGGCGGCAAAGTGTTGAAAACTGGTGATAAATCATTGGCCCTTGAGCTTGAAGATCGCGGTTACGATTGGTTGCTGACTGAAGAGGCAAACGCAGCATGAATGTAGCCACCCAACGCCAACACGCAAAAACGTTGTTTGCGCAAGCTGGCTTGCCGACAAAGCGCAATGAACATTGGAAATATACTGATGTGTCACATCTTTCAGATATGGCGCAAACGCAATCAACTGCTCAAACCATCCAAACACCAACCACAACACTTGGTATTCAAAACCTTGATGCCTATGTATTGGTCTTCAACAACGGCGCGTTTGTAGAAGCATTGTCTTCGCTACCACAAGGTGTGGATATCACTTCCGTTGCATCACTATTGGCAGAAGAGAATCATAAGCTGACTGATTTATTTACGCTAAGCGGTGAGGAGCCTTTGTTTAACGGCTTTTTGGCCCTGAATGCGGCCAACGCGGCAGATGGCGCTGCGATTTGCATCAAAGCCAATACCAAGCTGGATAAACCTTTATATATCAAGCATATCAGCAATCAAAACATCACACTTCGCCACGGCATCTATTTTGAAGCGTTTGCAGAAGCTGAAATCATTGAGCACTACTTGGGTGTGGATGACAATGCTGGCCTGAGCAATGTGTCGACCAACTTTATCCTCGGCACAGGCGCTCAATGTAAGCATTACCGCTTACAACAAGAAGGCAGCAAGCAATCGCATATTGGCCGCGTTGAAGTAAAACAATATCAAGACTCCAACTACCAAATGCATGCAGTAGAATTGGGCGGAGCGCTTACTCGCGCTGATATCGTGGTCAATTTGGCTGAGCAAGGCGCATCATGCTCGCTCAATGGTTTGTATGTGTTGGCAGGTCGCCAGCATGTGGATCATCACACCCGTATTGACCACACAGCTCCGCATTGCACCAGCCATGAGAATTATCGCACAGTCTTGGATGGTCGCTCACACGGCGTATTTAACGGCAAAGTGGTGGTTCATGAAGGCGCCATCAAAACCGATTCAGCACAATCCAATGGCAACCTTTTACTCTCTAAACATGCGCAAATTGATACCAAGCCTGAATTAGAAATTTACAACGATGATGTCAAATGTGCCCATGGTGCAACCGTTGGTCAGCTTGATGATAAACAATTGTTTTATCTTCGCTCACGCGGCATCTCTGAAGAATCCGCACAAGAATTGCTGACCTTTGCCTTTGCTGATGCAGTGTTGGCTTCTATGCGCAATGAAGTGGTGCGTCGTTATGTGGAGCAAGCAGCATTTGCCAAGCTTCCCCATGGCGAAGAATTAGAGGAGCTATTGGCCTAATATGACTTTTGATCTTGCATCCATTCGCGCTGATTTTCCGATTTTACATCAAGAAATCTATGGTAAACCCCTTGTTTACTTAGACAACGCCGCCACCACGCAAAAGCCTCAAATCGTGATTGATACACTGCGTCATTATTACGAGAAAGATAACGCCAATATTCATCGCGGTGTGCATACGCTTTCTGAACGCGCCACCAAAGATTACGAAGCGACCCGCGACACCATTCGCAGCTTCTTTCATGCCGCTTCCACCAAAGAAGTGATTTTCACGCGCGGCACCACCGACAGCATCAATCTGGTGGCTTCAGCCTGGGGCAGCGCCAATGTGCAAGCTGGTGATGAAATTTTGATTTCGCATATGGAGCACCACTCCAACATCGTGCCTTGGCAAATGCTTTGTGAGCGCTCTGGCGCCACGCTAAAAGTGATTCCCATGAATGAAGCTGGCGAGCTGGATTTGGAAACTTATGCTAATTTGTTGTCTGAGCGCACCAAGCTCGTGGGCATTGTGCATATGTCCAATGCCCTGGGCACTATCAACCCGATTGCAACCATGATTGCACAAGCCCATGCCGTGGGCGCCAAAGTGTTGATTGATGGGGCGCAAGCTGCCGCCCATGTGCCTGTGGACATGCAAGCGTTGGACATCGATTTTTATGTCACCTCCGCGCATAAAATGTATGGCCCTACCGGTGTGGGTGTATTGATTGCCAAGCAAGCCATCTTAGAAGCTATGCCTCCTTACCAAGGCGGCGGCGATATGATTTTGATGGTCACCTTTGAAAAAACCCAATACAACGATTTACCCCATAAGTTTGAAGCGGGCACCCCCAATATCGCAGGTGTGATTGGTTTTGGCGCTGCTATAAAATACATTCAAAGCATTGGTTTTGAAGCCATTGAAAAGCGCGAGAAAGAGCTATTGGCTTATGCCACCAAACTTGCTCAAGCTTTTACAGGCTTACGCCAAATTGGCACCGCCAAAGACAAAGCTTGTGTGCTCTCGTTTGTACTTGATGGCGTGCACCCCCATGATTTGGGCACCATCCTTGATCGTGAAGGCGTGGCCATTCGCGCAGGGCATCATTGCGCTATGCCAGTGATGCAATTTTATAAGGTGCCTGCCACAGCGCGCGCCTCGTTTTCGATTTATAATACAGAAGCTGAAGTGGATGCTCTTTTTGCAGCCCTCACCAAAGCACGGGATATGTTTGCATAATGTTTAGTTTAGGTGATTTATACCAACAAGTGATTATTGATCACACCAAGAGCCCGCGCAATTTCGGCAAGCTCGACCCATGCAACCATGATGCAGAAGGTTACAACCCTTTGTGTGGCGATCAGCTGCATATTTATCTGCAAATCAATGCTGATAACATCATCGAAGCCATTAAATTTGAAGGCCAGGGCTGCTCGATTTCCACAGCCTCGGCCTCATTGATGACCGAAGCACTCAAGGGTAAACCCGTGGCAGAGTTCGAGCGCTTGTTTGCAGCATTCCATCATATGGCCACTGCCGATATGGAAGAAGCCCCCGATGAAGATGCCTTGGGCAAGCTCGCTGTGTTATCTGGCGTCAAAGAATTTCCATCTCGTATCAAATGCGCCACCTTATGCTGGCACACACTCAAAGCAGCTATTGAAGATAAAGCTGAACCCGTAAGGACTGAGTAATTGTTGAAACGCAATGCAACATCCATGTTTTTTGCTTTAAATGAAATGGAAAAGTGTCATTTCCCATTTCAAACAAACTTACAGTTTGCCACCCATCCATGGGTGGAGGGAGACCATTAGAAATGGCAACAGGACAAATGATTACCACCAACCGCGACATCGATGCGATTTTAATTCCCTTGGGCACACCTGTGATTATCCCTGAAGGTGCGCAAGTCGCCATCACCCAGGAGCTGGGAGGCACATACACTGTGAGTGTGAATGGCAACCTTGCTCGCATAGAAGGCAAAGATGCTGATGCACTTGGCCTTGGCGATAAAATCGACGCTGCTGATGCAAAAGCTGAAGAAGTCAAAACTGCCAATGGCCCCGTCGATGAAGACGATATTTGGAAAGCATTACGCACCTGTTACGACCCTGAAATCCCAGTCAACATTGTCGATTTGGGCTTGGTGTACGATGTGTTCGTTGTCGACACAGACGAAGGCGGCAATGCAGTAGAAATCACCATGACCCTCACCGCCCCTGGCTGCGGCATGGGCCCATTTATCGTCGATGACGTGCGCGCCAAAACACTGGATGTTGAAAATGTCACCGAAGTACACGTTGACCTCGTGTTCGACCCGGCATGGGACAGATCAATGATGAGCGATGAAGCCAAATTACAATTGGGGATGTTTTAAGTAAAAACTTGGCATTCCCCTTGCTGAAATCTTGCCATGCAAGCACATAACTTCATGTATTCATCCACCGTCTCATCCCCTCATGTGAATTCTTACATGAAAGCCACTTTTGCTTGTGTTACGTTTCAGACATGCAAACCGTAGAAATCAGTAAATCGGGCTTTCTAAAAGCTAAGCTAAAGGCCGTTCAGGGAAGACTGAGGAACAGGCCTGATAGTGAGCACAAACAAGCCATGGTAAGAATCTTTCTTACTATTGCTGTAGTTATCATTTTTTTAGCGATTGACCACGCGATCGTATTCTTTTTAACAATAGCATATCTGGCTGTAGCCATTTCGATATTAGTGTGGATTCTCGTTTCTCCAATGGTAAATCCTATCAGAAGGCTTGTCGGTATCTTTGGTGATGTAGGAATGACATCAGCAGTATTATATTTAGCTGATGAAGCAGGCATATTGGCTCTTTTTGTCTACTTGTGGGTGATCATCGGTAATGGGTTCCGGTATGGACCAAAATACTTAAACATCACGACTATCGCTTCCCTGCTTGGCGCTTCACTGGTACTCATCTCTGGTTCATACTGGTCGCAGCATTTCTGGATTGGCTTTACGTTGTTACTTTGCTTAGCAATTCTACCTGTTTACATGTCTAGCTTGCTAAAGCAGTTACATCTTGCAATAGAGAAAGCAGAACAAGCCAGTAAAGCTAAATCACAATTCCTTGCTCACATGAGCCATGAACTCCGAACCCCTTTAAATGGCATTATTGGCGTTACAACTTTACTACACATGACCTCACTTTCTAAAAAGCAGCAGAAATACGCCGACCTTATTGCGTTATCAGGAAAAACCCTTTTAGCGCTTATCGAAAATGTACTTGATATATCAAAAATTGAAGCAGGCAAGCTGACCACCGAGGCTAAGCCCTTTGATTTACATCAACTTGTCACCACTACAATTCAGGTTTTTAAAAACCAGGCCGATAAGAAAGGATTGTCACTTTCAGCACACGTTGCCCCCGAAGTTCCTTTCAGGCTCATTGGTGATGAACTGCATATTCGGCAAGTGCTTCTCAACTTTCTTAGCAATGCCCTGAAATTTACTGCTGAAGGACGAGTAGAGCTAACAGTTGAAATATCCAGCATCCAAACAGATAACACAGTAACCTTACTATTCTCCATCATAGATACAGGTATTGGCTTATCGACTGAGGCTCAGCATAAAATTTTTGATAGCTTCGTACAAGCGGATGCCTCAGTGACCAGAGAATATGGTGGTACTGGGCTGGGCACAACGATTGCAAAAGAACTCATTACTGCCCTGGGCGGAAAACTGGGCTTAGATAGCGAATTGGGTAAAGGCTCCACCTTTTGGTTTGAATTACCTTTCAAATTACAAGAAAAGTTAAGCAAAGAGACAATTGCAAAAAGCTCATTTCAAAATGCTCGCATTCTTACAATGCTTAGGCCTGAGCACACTGACTCCATAAAAATACCTTTGCAGCGATGGGGACAACAACAGCAAAACACCGAAAATGTTATTGGACTGCTCTCATCTTTATTAGAGGCGCATCAGCAAAATCATCCTTTTGATCTGGCAATCTTAGAAGAAGATTTACTTGGCATGCCTGCCAGTCAATTCATTAAAAACATCTGCAATGAAGAGAGATACGAAAGCATTGGCTTTATTCTCATCACCCGCAATGCAAGTAAAGAGCATGAGCATGAACTCTTACATCTGGGCTTCTCATCTGTATTAACACAACCCATCAATGAATCACTTTTATTCAATGCCATCCACGAGATATGCCATGGTAATCTATACACTGATGGTGTCACTGCTGTTTCCACGTTGCATCAGAAACAAGATAAGCTGAAAAGTCTTTTGATTATGGTGGCCGAAGATAATGAAGTGAATCAAGTGGTTATTCGTGAATTTCTGGAGCTCATGGGGCATAAAGTCGTATTGGTTGATAATGGTGAACAAGCGCTGGATACACTCACAGACAACGATGAAGACTTTGATATCGCATTTCTGGATATCAATATGCCACATTTGTCTGGTTTAGAAGTGTTAAAAGCTTACCGCTTCCTGAAACCTGAAACACGTTTACCTATTGTGATGCTATCAGCTGATGCCCTTTCTACAAATATCCAGGAATGCCTGGATGCAGGTGCTGATGCATACTTAACTAAACCCATTGAGAAGCAGAAAATTGAACAAACCATAGACCGATTAACACATCATATTACGCACAGTAGTCAGAACGATACGTTGCAACATGTCAATTCAGATGAGCAGCCCACAATGAAGTCTGGCACTACAGACACCATGGTTCTTGATAAGTTGGCTGCTATTTCAAAAAAGGAAAAGTTTGTTGAAAATCTCATTACAAAATTTATCACAACAAGCCAGGAGCGAAGCAATCAGTTGGTCAAAGCTTATAAAGACAACAATCCGGTTGAATACGCATTGATTTGCCATGCATTGGAAGGAAGCTCCGGCGCCGTTGGCGCCGCAGCCGTAAATGAAATATGCGCCCACCTTCAAGGAATGACTGAGCTTACACCTGAAATCATGAGTAAGGGCATTCAAGACATCCAAAGCGCATTGGCCCAAAGTGAAAAAGAGTTCAGCGCTTACATACATAAACGCCTGGATTTATGACATCAGCTTTGCGTAACTTTAGCCGATTGACGTTTTACCAAACGCTCCATCATACGCAAATCTTTTTCAGTAAGATTGAGCGCGGCATCCACCCAATCTGATGTGATATGATTAAGCTCTGCATATGTGATTGGATTACAATGGCGCTTAGCCTTTCGGAACGCCCGTATGCCATTGCTGGCTCTATTTTCCTTTTTGATATAATCATAAACTGCTTGCTGCCCCTGGCCGTCTTCAACCAACACATCAACCAAACCAAGTTCATACATGTCTTCAGCGGAATATAGCTTCCCGCTCATAATCATCTTCTCAGCCTGTATCTCTCCAACCTTTCGCGATAACAAGCTGTATGCTCCCATTCCGGGAAACAGGTTGAACAAAATTTCAGGCATCCCCATCTTCGCACTTCGCTCAGCGATGAGCACATTGCTCGACAACGCACCCTCAAATCCACCACCCAAAGCATCACCCTGAACCAAAGAAATGGTAGTGACCCTGTCACCCAATGATGAATAAGTATGATAAAGCACATCAATACAAGCTGTAGCATATTTCATCAGACCAGCTTTATCCTGATTTTGAATCAAAGACATAAATAGCCCAAGATCGCCACCCAGGTTAAAAGCACCTTCTGTTTTTGATGCTGCAACAATGTATCTCACACTATCATTTTCAGGTAATTTTTTTACATCATCATACCATTGCAGGATGCCTTCCAGAAGATCTGGAGTGAAACAAGGTCTTGGTGCACCTTCCATATAATACCAGGCAAGTTCATATTCATCTTCCCTTTCTATATGAAGCGATGCATACCTATTTCCTTTATCTTTCTTTAATTGCAGGTTTCCTATATTGCTCATTTCTTACCCCTTTCCTCATTATTTTTTACTGCATTTGCAGCAACATGAGGTTCGGGGTGATGGTAAGAAGTGTCAATTTTTTGTTATTTCTAATTTCGAAGGTGTTGCAGCTTGTCACACCCTTCTTGAATGATACCCTGTTCACGTGATGATTTTTATGCTTTGTGAGCACCAATGAACCCAGCTGATACAGCTTCCGACCAAAAACGCATCCCTTCGAAATGGCGACAGCAATTTGCTTTCGACCTGCCCGAGGTCGCGCCGGGGAAAGTATGGGTACATGCTTGTTCGGTGGGCGAAGTCTCATCCATTGCCCCATTGATTCGCAAATTGCTTGCTGCAGGCCATGGCGTGCACCTGACTGTGGTGACGCGTACTGGTTTTGCCCATGCACAGCGCTTGTTTGGCAGCAGCATCAGCCAAAGCTGGTTACCATGGGATTTACCTTTTTTCATCTCGCGCTTGATTAACAAGCTGCGCCCATCTCTGCTTTTATTGTGTGAAACCGAATTTTGGCCGGGCATGCTCAAAGGCTGCAAAAAGCGCCATATTTCTGTCGTTGGGGTCAACACGCGTATTTCCGATCGCTCATTCCCCAAATATTTTTCCACTCGCAAACTTTGGGGCCGATGGTTGTCCAATGTTGCACTATTTCTAGCTCAAAGTGACTTGGATGCCGAGCGCCTTGCCGCCATTGGTGTGACAGCTGCTAACATCAAAACCGTTGGCAATTTAAAATTTGCAGTGCAAACACCTGACGTGGATGCCGCCATCATCCGTGAGCATATCGACCCCACAGGCAAGCGCCCCATTTTGATTCTGGCCAGCACCCATGATGATGAAGAAGCCCAAATCATCAAAAGCTTGCCTACATGGCTGCACACATGCCCTGATTTACTCACCCTGATTGTGCCCCGCCATCCTGAGCGTTTTGCTGCTGTGGGTGATTTACTCAAAAGCAACGCCATTCCCTTTAGTCGTTATGTACAAAAACGCAGCGAGAAAGATGCTGTGGTGCTGGTTGATGCCATGGGTGTGTTGGGTGGGCTGTACACGATTGCGGATATTGCTTTTATTGGTGGCAGTTTGGTGAATGTGGGCGGTCATAACCCGCTTGAAGCAGCAATTTGTGGTCGCGGCGTGATTACAGGGCCGTACGTGCAAAACTTCCGTGCCGTGATGGATGCCATGCAAGCCCACGATGCTGCCATTGTTGTGGAAAATGCTGATGCCCTAGAAGCAAGCATTTCCAAGCTATTACAACAGCCTGAAGCCTTAAAAGCCCTGCATGCTCAAGCGACTTTATTTATGCATGAACAAGAGCATGTGCTTGATGCCATGTGGCAAGAAATCCAACCCTATTTACCGCAAAATTCTGCGGGTGTGTCTTAAGGCGTTACAGTCTTCATCATTTCAGCCACTAAAGCTTGAGCCTGAGCCTAGGTTGGATGGTAAAAAATCTTGAACAACGCCGACCACATGTGCATTCGAGTTTTCACGCTGCGTTTGCAGCCATGCAAGAAATTCAGCCTCAATATTTTGTTTAAGTTGTTTATCTTGGGTATGCAGCGTCAGTCGCCAGGGTTGGCCCTCGCGTCCTTCAAGGGCAAAGGCCATCGCACCGAGGGTATCCAAATCCACACGCCCATGAAGCATAAAGCCCGATTCATCTTCATCTTTTTGAATGATGCCGCGCGTATTACCCTGCTCTTCATCAAATAGCGTCAGCCTGTCGTCATGCACTACGCTAGCAAAGGGCAACGTATCCAAATTGAGCTTTTGCCATTCAGCACCAGCGCTTTGGGGCAAAGCAGCGTTGGGATTGGCTTGTTTGCCCGCTTGCTGCTCAGGTGCTGATTTAAGGGCATCAAGCTTACCGCCTTGTTGCTGCAGCATATCCATCAGCAACTGCACAGCCTGCCTATCACTTAACAGCCGGAACTGACCAGGCAATTCGCGTTGTAAAAGCTGCACCCACACATGACCCATGGGTGTATTCGGCGGCACTTCGATGCGCACGCGATAATTACCAAGCACCAACAAAGCCCCAGCTGCATCGGTCATGGGTAAAATTTTTCCTGTGAGCAAGCTACCATTGGGCCATGGCAAGGCAGAGCCACCTTCAGCGCGGTTGACCTGCAACAGCAGGGGCAAGGCCGCATTGAGGAAGCTGGTCATGGTTTATTTACACCTTGGGGGCTTGCAACAGCAGCATCAAACGCACTTGTGCCACAGGCACGGCCAGCGTATCGGCAATGGCTTGGGCATCTTTACCTTCGCGTTGCAAACGCATGATTTGCGCCGAGAAATTCGTGCTATCACTTGGGCTATTTTGATTGATATGAGTTTGGCTTTTCAGCTTGGCTTTGATGGCGGCCACATTTTGTGTCGCCGCTTTATCTTGGGCATTCATGCGCTGAATATGCGCTTCTGTGTCATCCGCATTTTTTTGTGTCTGCTGCATCACCGTTTTCTTTTCCTCAACTTGCGTTACTTCTGGAAACTTTTGCATCACCAGCGTGAGTAATCGTGTAGATTCCTGTAATTCTGCCGTGGCTTGTTCGAGTAATATTTCCACACGTTTGCGTTGCTTGGCTTGCTGCGCCCACATCCACCACAGACCCACCAAAGCAAGCACCATCAGACCATCCAATAACATATTCAACAAAGGCATATCCATGATCCCCCCCCCCTTTACAGGCCCATATCCAATTTAAGGTAGCCGCGTAAACGCGTCACCATTTGGCTATGCAATTGCGATACCCGTGATTCGGTAAGGTCGAGCACCAAGGCCACCTCTTTCATGGTCAGCTCTTCATAATAATAAAGGCTAATCAACACAGCTTCACGTTTGGGTAATTTAGCAATGGCATCGGCGAGATTGCCAATAAATTGACCCACTTCGGTTTGATATTCTGGACCAAGCTCATGGCTTCCCGCCATCACATCGAGAATATGCAAATCATCATCGTCACCACGCACCGATGGCAAATCATCAAAATAGACCACCGACATC
Source organism: Mariprofundus sp. UBA1536 (assembly GCA_002323245.1). Lineage (GTDB taxonomy): Bacteria > Pseudomonadota > Zetaproteobacteria > Mariprofundales > Mariprofundaceae > Ghiorsea. The sequence continues at coordinate 33,903 of DCPU01000014.1, forward strand.
GAGCGCACTTGATCAAGTTTTTGGCGATAAGATTCCAAATCAAGCTCTAAAAATGCAGCAATTTCAGCCTCTTCCGCTGGCCGGCCATACTTTTGCTCTAGCTCCTGAAAAGCACCTTGCAAGGATTTGGACGTATCGCGCAAACCCCTTGGCATCCAATCAAAGGCTCTGAGGTAATCAATCATTGCTCCGCGTACGCGATAGGCAGCGAAGGTTTTGAACATCACTTCCTTACTTGCATCAAAGCGCTGGGCTCCATCCAGCAAACCAAGCACACCTGCATCAATCATATCATCAAGCTCAATGGAAGCTGGGGTGCGCCGCATCAGTTGGTCGGCGTGATAACGAATCATCGGCAGATATTCTTTGAGCAAAGCATCAGGATTATTCAATATCGCATGCTCTTCATAAGCATGCGCTGTCATGAATGATGTTCCTTGCGATCTTTAGATGTTGGCAACATCCCATTTAGCCATGCCAGCATCCAGCCAATCCATGCCCCCGCCAAACCGAGGATAAACATGCGAAAAATAATGTCAGCAAAGGTGAAATTCTGAAACATGCCCACAGCAAAAGCGATGGTAGCTCCGAAAATGCCGCCGGAAATCAAGGCTTGTTTAATAGACATCAAACACCCCCTTTACTTTCAGCGGGCGTAACGTTCATGCCCTCATTTAAGCTGTGTTCCCAGAAAAATTGTAAGCCGCCATTGCGGCTTGGATTTCTTGGCCGAGAAAGCGTGGCTTCGTATAAGGTATCCAACGCTTGGCGCGTCAGCGGCGCATCTTGAGCTTTGAGCAGGGATTGGCTTTGAATGGTGCGGCGAACATCGGTGGTGTATGGCAAATGACCCACATAATCCAAATGTACATCCAAATATCGATCGGCAACCGATAACAAACGACGAAAGGTCACTTGTGCATCAAAGGCATCGGCTTGATTCACTACCACCATAAATCGGCGCACATTACGCTGGCGCGACAAGACTTTAATCAGCGCATACGCATCAGTAAGCGAGGTTGGGTCTGGGGTGAGTACCACCAATGCCATTTCCGATGCCGAAACAAAGTACAACACATTATCACCAATGCCCGCTGCCGCATCGATAATCACCAAATCATAATCGCTGGAAACTTGACGCATCTCATCCATCATCACTTGCTGCTGGGTGGCATCCAAAGCGGTGAGCTCATACAAACCGCTGCCACCAGGCAACACATCAAAACCAGCATCACAATGCACCAACAAATCTTTGAGCGATTTTTCGCCGCGCACCATATCCAGCACGCTGCCCTTGGATTGCAGCCCCAACATCACATCCACATTGGCCAAACCCAAATCGGCATCAAGCAACAACACCCGCTGCCCCTTATCTGCTGCGTAGGCTGCCATGTGTACTGAAATGAATGTTTTGCCCACACCGCCTTTGCCGCTGGAGACAGCAATCACTTTCGGCATTTCTTTACCCATGCTCATGAAAAACTCTCCCCCTCAATATCGGCCAACTGCTGGCGATAGTGTTTCACCAACAAAGCCGTCAGCGCCGTGGGTGTTAACCAGCCCATTTGCTCAGGCACTTCAGGGCCAAAGCTGCAATACGACATCGCCATGCCCGAAGCCTCTGCCCAGTTCACAATTTTACCTGGACGCAAAGTCTCATCGAGTTTACTAAAGGCGATTTGCGTCATATGTGCTCCCTGCGCCTGCTTTAACATTTGAAGGCCATCACTTTCATCCATGCTCGCTGGCAGCAACAAAATACGATGCGTGCAAGCCAGTGTTTGCCAAAGCTCCATTTGATTACGAAGTCCTGAGGCGTGGCGGTTGTTCCAACCTTCACTGTCTATAAGCACAAGCTGTGCCGATTTACTGCTAGTCTTGGCAGTCTTGGCATCTTGTTCATTACGAATCACTGAAAAGGGCACACCCAAAATTGCGGCATACGAGCGCAACACATCGCTGCCACCCATACGGTTGGTATCGGTGGTCATCAAATGCACCTTGATACCTTTGAGGCTGTAGTGCGTAGCCAGCTTGGCAATAAGCAGGGTTTTGCCTGCCCCGCTTGGGCCAGTGAGCAACACCACACTGCGTTTTTTCTGCACCACAATCGGCTCTGACCAAAACAAGCTCGCCATCATCACCGGTTTTTGCTGGGCGTAATCTTCAGCCATTTCATAAGCAATCACTGGTGATAAACCCATGGACAGCAAGTGATCATAAGCATCTTGCACACTGGGTTTACTCAAGGATTGGCGATACTGCTCGCCATCACGATTACCCAGACTCGCGGCAATGCGCTCCAAGCGTTTCATCGAAGCTTCAAGCTTACTGGCACTCAAATCTTGAGCGGCCACTTTTTGCGGCTTGCTCTCGGGCATATCGATATCAAGGGCAGCATGCACGCGCCATTCTTTGGCACCCGTTGCCGTTTTGTTTTCAATGCGATCAAGTATCACGGCATCTGGACCAAATGCTTGGCGCACCATCGCCAAGGCTTCGTGCAATCTTGTGGCTGTGAATACTTTAATTTGCATCGTGTAAACTCAATTTGGCTAAGGTGCGCACTTGTACCCGCGATGGAATTTCAGCCACGGAAATTACAGCCACCCTTGGCATGGCTTTACCCAATGCCATGGCCAAATAAGGGCGCAGCGCAGGTGTGGTGAGCAATACAGGGCTGTCGGCCTGTTGCATCGCTGCCAATTCAGAGAAGCGGGTTAAGAAGCGTTGCCATTGGTTAAACTCCAGCGGCAAATTGGTGTTGCCTTGCGGAGATTGCAGCAAGCGCTCATTCATGATTTGTTCCAGGCTGGATTCAACGGTAAACACCGCCAAATCATGATTGGCATCCAAATGCCGCTGCATCAGGCTGCGACCCAATTTGAGGCGAACTTTTTCCACCAAACCCATCACATCACGTTGCTCAGCTAAACCATCAGCGATGGTCTCAATAATCAGCAGTAAATCACGAATAGGCACCCATTCGGTAAGAAGGCGTTGCAAGACATTTTGCAACAAGCTGTACGATACTTGCCCAGGCACGATATCGTCGATTACTTTAGGATAACGCTCGCTAAGCATATCGACCATTTCACGAATCTGAGCCCTATCCAAAATATCGGCAGCATGGTTGCGTAAAATTTCGGTGATATGAGTAACCACCACCGTCACAGGTTCTACGACGGTATAACCTGCAAGCTCAGCTTGTTGACGCTTATCTTGGGTAATCCACAAAGCTGGCAAGCCAAATGCCGGTTCTTCAGTGGCTACACCTTCCACATGCCCCCCAGAAACTTGTCCTTCCAGCGCCAATAAATTGCGCGGGCGAATTTCACTGCGCCCTACTTCTGCGCCTCGAATTAATACCCGGTAATCACCCACACCCAATTGTAAATTATCTTTGATATGAACAGGCGGCAGCACAAAGCCAATTTCTTGGGCAATTTGACGGCGCACGGTTTGTAAGCGTTCCAGCAAATTGCCATCACCAGCGCTATCCACCATATCAATCAGACCATAACCCACTTCCAAACGAATGGGATCAACGAGCAACAAGTCCGACATGGGCTTTTCTTCTTCCACTTGATTGGCAGCCAGCACCTCAGCTTCCAGCGCTGCTTCAGCATCCACGGCCGGTTCCGCTGTTTGCAAATACCAACCTGTAGCGCCCAAACCCATGGCAAGCAGCATAAATGGCACAAATGGAAGCCCAGGCACCAAAGCCATAAAAAACATGGCGGCAGCGGCAATGTAGTGCACTTTGGGATGGGCGGCGAATTGACCCGAAATTTCAGCGGACATGGTATCGCCACTACCTGCGCGGGTAATCACAATGCCTGCAGCCGTCGAAATAATAAGCGCCGGAATTTGTGACACCAGACCATCACCTACTGTCAAAATACTGTACACATTAATCGCATCGCCCATATTCATGCCTTGCTGAGCGGTGCCGATAATCAAACCGGCAATAAGATTGATGGCCGTGATAATCAAACCAGCCACCGCATCACCACGCACAAATTTCGCTGCACCGTCCATGGAGCCGTAAAACTCGGCTTCCCTAGCCACATCCGAGCGGCGTTTGCGGGCTTGTTCTTCGCTAATCATACCTGCATTCAAATCGGCATCGATGGCCATTTGTTTGCCGGGCATGGCATCCAAGGTGAAGCGCGCTGCCACTTCAGCAATACGCGTTGAACCCTTGGTAATTACCACAAAGTTAATCAACACCAATACGATAAAGATGATAAGACCCACCACCGCGTTGCCGCCAACAACAAACTGACCAAAACCTTCAATCACATGCCCGGCAGCGGCAGTGCCTTCTTGGCCATGCAATAAAATTAAACGGGTGGTCGCCACATTCAGCGACAAGCGGAATAACGTGGTTAATAATAAAAGGGTTGGAAAAATGGAAAAATCCAATGGTTTGAGTACAAACAGCGAAGTCAAAAGAATCAACATGCCCACCGCAATATTGACGGCCAGCAGCGCATCCATCACCCATGTAGGCAAGGGCACAATCATAATCATCAGGATAAGAAGAACACCAACAGCCAACATCACGTCGACGTGTTTCCCCATACGCTGCAATGTTAATGTTGCTTGTGCGAGCATGCGTTTCATCTCCTGAGCTTATAGATTTCAGCTAGAATCACGGCTACAGCTTCAAAGAGCTGTTCGGGGATTTCATAACCAATCTCAACTTCCTTAAACAAGGAACGCGCCAAAAGTTTGTTTTCGCGAATAGGAATATCGTTTTCTTTGGCTAAGGCCTTGATTTTCTGGGCAATAAGATCTTTACCCTTAGCGATAACTTTGGGCGCACCATTGCCAAATTGGTCGTATTTGAGCGCCACAGCAAAGTGCGTGGGGTTGGTAATCACCACATCAGCCTTGGGCACATCGGCCATCATACGATTTTGAGCCTGTTCCATTTGAATTTGGCGGATTTTGGCTTTAAGCATGGGGTCGCCTTCAGATTCTTTATGCTCATCGCGCACTTCTTTGATCGACATTTTCATGGATTTGGCGTGTTCCCAGCGCTGGTAAAGCACATCGGCTAAAGCTATAACAAAAAAGAAAGCAGCCACCAAACCCACAATGGCGAGGCTGCCTTGCACCATCAATTTGGCGATATCGCCAATACTTTGCCGCGTGCTTTGCAGGGCTGGTAAAAACAAATCAGCCAACACAAACCAGCAAATACCGCTAATCACCGTCAATTTTACAACTGATTTGACAAACTCAGCCAACGATTTGGTAGAAAATAAGCGACCCAAACCTTTCATCGGACTGACCTTTTCCATTTTTGGAATTAAAGGTTCGAAGGTAAACACTGGCCCAGTCACCAAAAAAATAGCCAAAGCGCCAAGAAAAATCATGGGTAACGCAATCGGTAGAACCAACATTGCAAGGGTCATACCCACTTCAACAAGTAGGTCTTGCATGCCATTGGGTGTCATATCAATGGTGGCTTTGCCAGATAAGTAAAAGGTCATCATATCTTCGATATGTTTAGCCATCCAAGCGCCTATGCCGGTGACAGCAAGGGAGGCAAGCAACAAAAAGGAAATGGCGGTGGAAGGTTCGCGGCTGGTGGCAACTTGCCCTTTGTTGCGGGCATCCTCCAGCCGCTTCTCACTGGCATCTTCGGTCTGCTGACTTTTATCTTGATCGTCTGCCATGCATCAACCGCCCGCCAACTGCCGTAAAAATATCGGCAAACTTTGGCCAAGGCCTACAAAACCATCCAGCATCAACGCCATAAATGCGGGTAAAGCCAAGGAAAATATCAACAAACCCAAGCCTACAGATAATGGGAAGCTCACAAAGAACACTTGAATTTGGGGCACTGCCCGGGCAATCAGACCCAATGCCACATACATAAAAAACAGCAACAAAAGCACAGGTGCCATCAGTTTAATGGATAAGATGAACATCGCTGCTGCCGCATTATTAATCACTTCCCAGCCTTGAAACGACCACGCTGAGCCTGGCGGCAACAGCGTAAAGCTATCGGCAAGGGTAAGGATAAACATATGGTGTGCCCCCGCTGCCAACCACATCAACATCGCCAAAATTCCGACAAAGGAGCCCACAACGGCGCTTTGCACGGATGTGGCAGGATCAAAAATATTGGCCATGGCCATCCCCATCTGCAAGCTCATCACTTGGCCTGCAAACTGGGCAGCAGTAAAAATAAGTTGGGCAATCAGAGCCAAGGCGGCTGCTAGCAACATTTCTTGCAAGGCTAGCAATGCGAAGATAACGGGATCGACGGGGATAACCGGCACATGACTGGAAACCACAGGAAAAAGCACAAACGTCAAAATTCCGACGAATCCTGTTTTCACAGGTGTGGGCACCAATTTATGTCCAATCACGGGTAACAGCATCATCAACATGCTGATGCGCAAAAACACCAACATGCCTGCCATCAAATCCTGTGGGTCGGGAACAGGTAACATGTTAACTTAGCAGCATGGGGATATTTTCATACAAACGACGGGTGTAGGATACCAATGTTTCCACCATCCAAGGGGCTGCAAGCACCATGGCCACAAACACGGCTATGATTTTAGGTACGAAGGTTAAAGTCATTTCTTGAATCTGGGTCACCGCTTGAAACAACGAAATCGCCACCCCCACCACCAAGGCCACAATCAGCATGGGCAGGGATAACATCAACACCATTTCCAAAGCTTCTTTACCGAAATTAATTACCATATCTGGATTCATGCTTAGGTATGAGCAAAGGCGGTGCCAATGCTGATTCAATGGCGTTGCACTCAAGATTATCTATCGACAATCTCTCTTTATTTTCATCCCCCTAGTATATTCACATCCATCGGCGCACACTGTTGCCCAAGCGCTCATCCATCACCAAACCACGTGTTTTTTTATGAGCCAATGGGGCAAGCATGAAACAATCCTTCCATCTCAAAGCTAATCTTTTCGGCGGTTTAACTGCAGCGGTGATTGCCCTGCCGCTAGCTCTGGCTTTTGGCGTTGCCAGCGGCCTGGGGCCAACGGCAGGTTTATACGGTGCGATTATTTTAGGCTTTATTGCCGCCTTGTTTGGCGGTACACCCACCCAAATTTCAGGCCCTACTGGGCCAATGACCGTAGTGATTGCCGCAGCCGTAGTAACCCTGCACCATGATTTGGGCCTTTTGGCTGCCACCATCTTGCTTGCGGGTTTGTTTCAAATGGCTTTTGGTGTTGCGAAAATCGGGCAGTTCGTCCGTTTCGTGCCTTATCCGGTTATTTCAGGGTTTATGAGCGGCATTGGCATGATTATCATCGTCATGCAAATCAATCCCTTTTTAGGCCAAGCCAGCGATACTTCGGTGTTGCATACCTTGGCCACCTTACCGGATACCCTAAGCCAGACCAATTTCGCTGCTTTTATACTTGCTATGCTTGCTTTACTTATTGTGCTCTTCACGCCACAAAACATCAGCGTTTGGGTGCCAGCGCCGCTGATAGCTTTGGCTCTGCTTACACCACTAAGCATGCTATTTGGCTTATCGGTGACCACCATTGGTGAAATTCCATCGCAAATGCCAGACCTGATTTGGCCATCCTTTGGCTTTAGCACCATTGGCATCATTGTACCGCTGGCATTCACCTTAGCCGTGCTAGGCACCATCGATACCCTGCTCACCTCTATTGTGGCCGACTCGCTCACCCAAACACGGCATAAACCCAACAAAGAGCTTGTCGGTCAGGGTTTGGGTAATGCGCTGTGTGCTTTTGTGGGCGCCATGCCAGGCGCTGGTGCCACCATGCGTACAGTCATTAACATCAAAAGCGGCGGCAGCAACCGCATCTCTGGGGTAACACACGCTATTGTGCTCCTGCTCATCGTTTTGTTTTTTGCGCCACTTGCCGCTGAAATTCCGCTGGCCGTATTGGCGGGCATCCTCATTAAAGTGGGATTGGATATTCTTGATTATCGCTTTTTCGAAATTTGGAAAGACAGCCCTCGCCATGATTTGGGCATTATGATTAGCGTCTTTGCCGTCACTGTGTTTATTGATTTAATTTCAGCCGTGATGCTGGGCATCGTGCTGGCATCGTTATCCATTGTCTATCGAATCACCCAAGCTACGCACATTGATTTGATTGGTGATGACAGCCTGGAAAATCCCGTTGATTTGGCCGCCAAAAAAGCGCGTATTATCAAAATTGAGGGCGCATTCTTTTTTGGTTCCAGCAGCGCCTTTGAAAACCGCATCAATCAAGCGCTGGATATTGAAACCATGATTATTGATATCTCTAGCGTGCCATTTTTGGATATCACCGCCATTTTCACCCTGAAAGATTTACTCGCCACGCTCAACCGTGCCAACATCAAAGTGTTAATTGTGGCCAAAAAAGAACATCAAACCCAGTTACTCAAACTGCAAATTGCCAACTTTTTTGACCCCGATAACTTTTTCGATAAGCTCAAAAATGCGATACGCACGCTGTAGGAAAACGCAATCAACATTGGTGAGGTTTTGATGGACGCAACAACACTTTATCTTGGGCTATTCTTTGGCACCCTAGGTTTTGCTTATTTCTGGTATGGCCGTAAGCAACGTGAACCACTGCCGCTGGTATGTGGTCTTGTGTTGATGGTGCTTCCTTATTTCATTATAAATATTTTACTGCTTATTTTGGTGGGTTTGGCCATTATCGCCTTACCCATTATGGCCAGAAACTAACTTCACAGCTTCTGGCCAATGCCTGCCATTTTTTCAGAAAATGAGGTGTAGGCAAAACCAGTAATAGAGCGTATGCTTTTAGCTAAGCGGAGTTATTGCTCCAAACTGCTTGGTACGAGGTGATGTATGCAAGACACCATGTATTTTAAAAACAAACTCGAAGACCTGAAATCGCAGCTTCATAGCCGCATCCATAGTATTGAAAAAGATATCAAACATGAGGGTTTATCCCCCGATTGGACCGACCAAGCCAGCGAACGCGAGAATGATATGGTGCTCGACACCTTGGGGCACAATGCAGAAATTGAGCTCTTAAAGATTGATGCTGCCCTTGATCGTTTGGCCGTGGGTGAATATGAGTTATGCTCAGCTTGTGGTGATAACATCCCTAAAGCTCGGCATGAGCTACTTCCCTTCACCACCTTGTGCGTGCACTGCGCTAAAAAAATCGAGTAAGTTTTATGCCTCCAGCCAATCCCAAACCAGCATGGCCCGCGGATAAAACCGGGCTAGAATTTATGTTGGCTTTGATGCATGGCGAATTACCCGAACCACCCATGTCGGAAACCATTCCACTCAAAGGCATTTTGGTGGAAAAAGGTAGAGTCATCTTCCAAGCCCAAGCGGATAAACGCCATGCTAATCTTTTTGGCGGCGTGCATGGCGGTTTTGCCGCCGCAGTACTTGATTCCACCACGGGCAGCGCTGTGCACACCATGCTAGCTGCCGGGCAATGGTATGCCACCATTGATTTGAACATCAAAATGTGTCGGCCTGTGCCGATGAACACCCCCCTATTTGCAGAAGGAAAAATCATCAATGTATCCAAAACATTGGGCATGGCCGATGCCACGCTCAAAGATGAAGCAGGCAAGCTCTACGCCCACGCTACAGCCACCTGCATGATTTTAAGCAACACTTAGGGGGGAGTATCATGGAATGCATCGCATACAAATCAGGCTACAAATACCAAATGGTAATGGCTTACGAGGTAAACATCCCCATCAAGCCGGCTTTAGATATATTTACCGATTACATCAATCTCACCCAAGGCGGTTTGCTCACCATCAAAAAAGGCTATGCCTGGGATGGCCCTTCTGGCCCCACCATAGATACACCCAACTTCATGCGCGGCTCGCTGGTGCATGATGCTTTGTATCAGTTGATGCGCACTGAAGATGAACATTTTAGCAAAGGGCAATACCGCGATGCTGCCGATAGGTTGCTGCGCAGCATGTGCAGAGAGGATGGCATGAGTTGGGTGCGCGCATGGTGGGTATATCATGGCTTAAAAATTGGTGGTGATGCAGCAGCTGATCCATCGCATAAAAAGGCGACCCAGCATGCACCAAAAGGTTGCGAAAAGGTCACTACATAACCATCTTCTCGGCTGTAAGATGTTGATACGATTATCCGACTATCTGTTCATATCGTTCACACAAAGAGGCTTTAACATATGAATACAGTTTTGATTGTGATTATCGCCGTGGTCTTTGCCGTGATGTTTTTCAAACAACAAAGCATCCAAAAACAAGCTGCCTTGCATCAAGGAAAAGTAGCCCCCGATATTTCAGCCATCACTGGCAATGAAAACCAAACCAATTGGGTGCTTTTCTTTCATGCCAAACATTGTGGCCCCTGCCGTAAACTTAAACCGCTGATGGATAAGATGGCCGCGGAACACCCCAATCTTCAAAGTGTGGATGTGGATGAATATGCTGACATCGCTCGTGCCTTTCAGATCATGGGCACCCCAACCTTTGTAGCGATTCACGAAGGGAGCATCACTGAAGTCAAAGTTGGCGGCGTCACACGTTCATGGTTACGAAATCATCTAAGCGCAGCTTAAACTTGTGAAGGAAGCCTTTAGCGCCCTTGCCATTGGTTTGACCCTTTGGGCATTTATCCCCTACATCCGCTCCATTTATCGGGGCAAGACCAAACCGCATGTGTTTTCTTGGGTCATTTGGGGCAGCACCACGTTTATCGTTTTTTTGGCACAAATGGCCGATGGTGGCGGTTTGGGCGCATGGCCCATTGGTGTGTCGGGCATCATCAGCATGGGCGTGGCATGGCTGGCATTTCAACAACACAATAATTTCACCATCAGCCGTTTGGACTGGTTTTTATTCCTGATCGCCATCGCCGCTATACCCATTTGGTATCTCACCCAAAATCCACTTTGGGCAGTGATTATCTTAACTACAATTGATGTGATTGGTTTTGGTTTCACCTTCAAAAAAGGTTACTACAAACCGTTTGAGGAATCGCTGACTTTTTATAGCATCATGACTGTGCGCAATGGTTTAGCGATTTTGGCTTTGGAGCATTACTCCACCACCACAGTGCTATTTCCTGCAGCCTTAGCTTTGGTGGCTATCGTTTTTATTGGGATGGTTGTAGTGCGCCGAAAACTACAGGGAAAAGCGTTCAACACCTGAATCAAATGCCGTCATCACCGCTATTAATTGTGATAGGTTGGCCTCAGCAAGCGGCGTCAGCGGCAAGCGCAATTCGCCAGACATCCAGCCCAAAAGCTCACATGCTGCTTTGACAGGAATCGGATTGCTTTCGCAAAACATAGCATCAATCAAATGCTGATAAGCAAAGTGCGCATCTTTGGCTTTTGCATAATTGCCACTGGCCACGGCCTCAATAATCAGCTTCATGGTTTTGGGTGCAATATTACTCACCACAGAAATCACACCAGCGCCGCCAAGGCTCATAAAGGGCATCACCGTGGCGTCATCACCAGAATAAAAATGCATATTTTCATCGCATGCGAGCATGGTACGGGTAAGTTGCGCCAAATCAGCAGTGGCATCTTTGATACCTATGATGTTCGGCACTTTGGCAAGCCTTGCTACAGTCTCTGGCAATATATTCGAGCAAGTGCGGCCAGGCACATTGTATAAAATCTGGGGCAATGCCACAGCATCAGCCACAGCTTTGTAGTGCAAATAAATGCCTTCCTGGCTGGGTTTGTTGTAATAAGGGGAAATCAGCAAAGCGCCATCGGCGCCAAAGCTTTTGGCAGCTTGGGTCAAAGCAATAGATTCTGCGGTATTGTTGCTACCCGTGCCTGCAATCACAGGCACGCGGCCTGCTGCTTGCTCAACAGTGATTTGAATCAAATGCTGATGTTCTTCGATGGTGAGTGTGGCTGCTTCGCCAGTGGTTCCTGTTGGCACCAAGGCATCCACGCCGGCTTCAATTTGGCGCTCAAGGTGGGCGCGATAGGCATCTTCATCAATGCGCCCATTTTTGAATGGGGTGACCAACGCTGTCATTACACCTTGAAACATACTGCCTCCAAATCTTTACTGCGCGAAATATAGCCAAGCGGTTGGTCATGTCACGACATCACACTACAATGACGCGTTTACTCTTTTAACCACTTCTCTAAATCTTTATCCAAATCATCCATCATATCGGCTACGCGTTTAACTTGATGATACACAGGCTTTACTGGCTCCGGCGGCGATGGCCATGGCAATTCTTCTTCAACTGATTTTTCAATGGAGTCATCAACCGAGTCCTCGAGAAAATTCTCAGCTGTCACGTCCGTTAATGCTTGTTTGACCGCTGGCTTAGGTTTCACCTCAGCTTTAGGTTGCCGCAACTCCAAGGCGATGCCTTCGAGCAAGGCATTGATATACTGATAATATTCATACAATTCAGGCAGCAAAGCCTCGGCCTTTTCTTGGGCTTCAGTCTTTTGCTTTTTATGCTTGCCTAAAATACGGCCAATGGTTGATGTCGCCATTTCTTCTGTGATCAGACGATAAATACGCGCATATAATTTATGGAATGCTTCATGCGGCGCCCAGCACTGCACAAATGCCATTTTATCTTGCAACACCTTGCCATGGCCCAAATACCACCGACCAAAGGTAGAATCTTTGGCGCTAACAGGCTGGTATTCGGCACTGATTTCAATGCCCGAAACCAAGGATTCGGCGCGTTGAATCCAAATTTTATGTTCCATGCGCGCCGCATTGATTTGCCTAATCAACCGTTCTGTATCCACGCTCTTTTCCCCATAACCCCTCTAAAATTCCCCTCAATCCTTTGATGCTTCTACAACCTTTTTAGGCACCAACACCACTTCAATAAAACCACGAACAGGGTCGGTGGCGACAACTTTCACCACCACTTGATCACCAATACCAATACTAAGCGTTCCATTCTTCGAAGTCAGCCTATGGTGCACATCATCCAAATCAAACGAGCTTCCCATGGCGTCCACATCCAAAGATGCCTCTGCCAGTGTGGATTTAAAGGCGCAGAATACGCGGCGTTTACTCACCCCAGATACTGTCGCTTCCATTTCTTCACCAATATCTTTTTTGTGGTACAAGGCTGCCAGCATGGCTTGCGTGTCCCACTCTGCACGTTGTTGCACACGTTCTTGGGTAGAGATATGGCTGCCCACTGCTTCCAAATCTTGCTTGGTGGCACGCGTACCAGCGAGCATGGATTTCAGGCGGCGATGCGTGGTTAAATCGGCATAGCGGCGAATCGGGCTGGTGAAATGACCATAACTTTCATAAGCAAGGCCAAAGTGCCCCACATTTTCCGTGGTGTATTTGGCTTGCTGCATGGAGCGCAGCACCAAACGATGCAACACTTGAGCAAAGGGTTTGCCTTCAGAGGCATGCAAGGCTTGCTGCACATCACCTGGTTTGACTTCTTCACCTTTGGCATGACGAATTTTCAGGCCAAAGGCGCCCAAAAATGCATTCAATTTTTCAATGGCTTCACGCTCAGGCGCAGGATGCACCCGATACAGCTGGGTGATGTTTTTATCTTCAAGCATTTTCGACACTGCTGTATTGGCCGCCAGCATCATTTCTTCGATCAATTTATGCGCTGTGTTGCGCTCGCGTGTTTCAATGCTGCTGATTTTATCGCCATCAATCATGGCGCGCACTTCAGGCGCATCAATTTCTAATGCCCCACGTTTGGCACGGTTGCGCACCAGCATGCGATACAAACCTTCCGTGGTTTTGAGCATCTCTTGGATATGCGTATCCGGCACTGCCTTTTTATCATTCTTCTCAAGCCATAATGCAGCTTGCTCATAGGTTAAGCGCGCTTGTGAATGAATCACCGCATTATACACCCGCGCCGAGCGACGTTTACCGCCAGCATCAAAGCGCATACGCACAGCCATCACCAAACGATCAAGGTGAGGATTAAGTGAGCACAAACCATTGGATAATTTTTCGGGCAACATCGGAATCACCCGATCAGGAAAATAAAAGGAATTGCCACGCGATAAGGCCTCTTTATCCAGCGCTGTATCTTCTTCGACATAATGCGCCACATCGGCAATGGCTACCCATGCTTCAAAACCATCACCACGGGCTGAGACACAAATCGCATCATCAAAATCGCGTGCGTCGGCACCATCAATGGTCACAAATGGTAAATGCGTCAAATCCAAACGGTCGAGCTTATCTTTGGCCCGCACCTTCTCAGAAATCACCGCTGTTTCAGCCATCACATCAGGCGGGAATGTTTCTGAAAGCCCCACTTCAGCGACAATCAAATCCACCAAACCTTTGGGGGTAATCACATCACCCAACACTTCCACGATATCACCGCGCAAAGGGTTGGTACCACGGCGAATTTTCACGCGCACCCAATCCCCCGAGTTGGCGCCATTGGCACCATCGCGGTGAATCAAAATCGCTTGCTGCATACGCTTGGAGCGCGGATGGGCAAAACCCATACCATGTTCAATCTTAAATTGGGCAGTCATCTCACTTGGTGCGTGTTCCACCATACGCACAAATACACCAGCCTCACGGCCGCGGCGGTTGATGGTGCGCACTTCCACCTTATCGCCATGCATCACATCGCGCATTTCTTCTACGGGTAGAAATACATCTTCACTGCGCCCTTGCACATTCACAAAACCAAAACCATCTGGATGCGCAGAGACTGTGCCAATCCAAGTTTTGTTTTCATCGACTTTTACTTTGCCGCTAAACTTATCTTCGCTTCTACCGCGCCCTTCATTGCGGCCAGTGCCACGTCCTGCAGTTCTACCATAAGGGCTATCGCCGCCAGCTTTCTTAGTGCGGTGGGGCGGTTCTTTCTCTGGTTTGCTACGTTTACCGTACACAGACCCAGGATTTTCTTTAAATTGTTCCGATCGTTTTGGCGGCGCTGAGGGCCACGGAGAGTTGGATTTTTCACTCTCGCCAGCGCGGCTTGAGGCCTTGCCTCGTTTATGTTTCTCACCTTGACGGTGTATTGGTTTGTTTCTTGACACTGATATACTCCATTTTACACTGCGCAGCCTATCATTACCTGCATTTTTTAGCACTTGCTGATTGTAAGGAATTACCTGCCTGGGTGGCGGAATTGGTAGACGCGCTGGCTTCAGGTGCCAGTGTCCTCACGGACGTGCTGGTTCGAGTCCAGTCCCAGGTACCAGCAAGCCCAAAAGAATGACTTAATGTCATTATTTTGGGCGCGATAGCTCAACGCAAACAAATACAACAGGGTTGTATTTTTAAGCGCGATAGTCCCCAAAAAAAATCAAAACCCAATCACACATACTCAACCTACTTACTAATCACCCACCAAAAATATCATTTTCGAGCAATTGGTTGGCAAATACGGATGCCTTATCTATAATCACTAAGAATTTAAAGGGGCCAACAAATCCCTCAAACAGGAGCTTTTCATGGCGATTACACCCCCTTGGGAAAATGATAGGTACACAACACCAAAATCTGATGCAACTGTTGAAAAAGATATTGAATAGCTTAGAAAAACCTTAACCATCGCAAAGCGGCAGAAATCGCTTCTTTGTGCTTTGCTGCTATTAATACTGTCAGCAATTTCACTTCCCATATTCCTAGGTGATATTACGCCTAATGCTCAGTTAGTTTTATTGCCGCTACAAATCGCCATCCTTATTTTGATGGCTCGCTTATGCTTCAAGCTTTATGGGGCAGCTGCGGCTCTGCTCTTGACAATTCTCACTGTCATTCCAGTCATAGGCTTATTAGCTCTTCTAGTTGCAAACGCAAAAGCAAACAAAGTAATTAAAAGCAAGGGCTTTAGCGTTGGACTACTCGGTGCAAACACTAAGGCAATCGCAAATTCTCTTTAAGATTGCACAATTAAGGTTTGATTGCTGAGTAAAGTGGCTAAGTCTCTTTAGCCATAGTCCCATTACAATTCCTCTAATTCCGACACGCCTCCCAAACTACCATTTTCCCACAATCCCCCCTATCCTCCCACCCCATGAGCCCGTTGCCCCATATCCACACAACACCCACCATCGGCATTTTCGATTCGGGCATGGGCGGCATCAGCGTACTTAAAGAAATTAACCACCTTATCTCGCACGCTCATCTGATTTATGTGGCCGACTCAGCGCATCTACCTTACGGCAGTAAATCAGAAGCCTTTATACAGCAACGTGCAGGCATCATCACCAACTTCCTTATCGGCCAAGGCGCTGACATCATCGTTGTGGCTTGTAACACCGCCACCGCTGCAGCCATCCATCATCTGCGCGAGACATTTGATAAACCCATCATCGGCACGGAACCCGCCATCAAACCCGCGGCCGCTTTAACAAAAACGGGCGTGATTGGCGTGCTCGCCACGGAAAACACCAGCAAAAGCAGCCGTCTTGCTTCGCTTAAAGATAGATTTGCCCATCATATCGAAGTCATCACCCAGCCATGTCATGGATTGGTGGAGTTGGTGGAATCTTTTCAACTGGATACGCCCGAAACCATTGCTTTACTGGATAAATACATTGCCCCACTACTGGCAGCAAAAGTCGATGTGATTATTTTGGGCTGCACCCATTACCCATTTTTAAAGCCCGCCATCCATAAGCTTGTGGGTGAAAATGTGGCTATTATCGATACAGGTGAGGCCATTGCTCGCCATACGTTCAACCAGTTAAAAGTGATGAATACCGGCCATTCCCAACATGGCGAACAAACTTTTTATTGTACGGGTGATTCCGAAGGATACAGCGCCTTGCTTGGCAAACTTTGGCAAGCTGGCGGCACGTTTCAAACCATTAGTTTAGATTAAAAAAAGACCATCAATGCGCTGAAGCTGCTTTGGCCATTTTGGTATACACCATCAATTTACCCCACACCAAACTGGCAACCTGCAAACCTTCTGGCGAAGACTGATGTGCTGACAACAGCGAAGCAAGACTATCCAACTGCAACACCCCTTCAGGCACACCCTTGGCAAAATCACTGGACTGACCAAACAAAACATAAGCCTCAAAAATATCAGTGTTCATCTCATGATTGAGCGATTGCGCCACCATCTTCACATAGGAAAGCGGATTATTAAATTTGGCAGTTTTGTTGTTTTCAACATTCGTCCATTCATCAATCTTTTCGCCGCCAAAGACATAACCTGCTTTGGAAAGTTCATTGATGACATAAATCTTGCTGCCCACCTGCATCACATAATCAACAAATAAAAATCCATCCAAACCATCGGAAACCACCACATCGTGAGCTACAGCTTGGGTGTGTGTTTTCATCAATTTTTCTTTGGTGCGTTTCTCACGCGTTTTGCGTAAATAAGAAAACACGGGCACAGCAATCAGCAAAACAAGTAAAGCGAATAGTCCTGCAATCAACCAAGGCAGCTGAGATTCAGAAATCATGTTCAATATGTGATCCATACTGCCTCCAAAAATTCAAAACAGGCCAACATCACGCTTTGGCCATCAAGCCATCGTAAACCTCATCCAAACCTTTCATCATCGCCGCGATGGAATACTTTTCCGCCCTGGCATGAATGGCTGGCTTCATATCCCTTGGCCAAGGTGTCATCAAAGCTTGGGCCACTGACTTTGAATCATCAGCATTGTCCACAACAATACCGACTTTATCATCCACCAATTCTTTTAAACCACAGACATTAGAAACCACGCAGGGCAAACCTGCTGCCATGGCTTCTACTACGGCTCTGCCCATACCCTCATTGTGTGAGAGCAAAGCAAAGGTTTTGGCTTTGGTCAGCTCTGGCAATGGATTGGTCCAACCTACAAAGGTTACATTGGGCACAATGTTTAACGCTGAAGCCAGCAGCTCCAAATCACGCCTATCTTCACCATCACCCACCAATGCAAGCATGGCATCAGGGCGTTGCTGCACCACATGCGCCCATGCCCGTATTAATCTATCCATACCTTTAATAGACACCAAGCGGCCAATAGAAACCACATCCCAAGGTTTATGCTCTTCAGAAACGGGATGCTCCCATGCCCACTCAGCAATCGCATCCACATCCACGCCGCTGGGCACCACTTGCCATTGCTCAGCTTGCCCCACTTTCAGCGCCAAATGATCATCGCGCTCGGCTTGGGTTAAAGCAATCAACACATCAGTGCGCTCAGCAAGCCATTGTTCCACACGTAAGAAAATTTTGGTTTTCATGGAACTAAAATAACCGTGGAAAATATGACCGTGCGGTGTATGCACAATATGTAAGCCAGCATATTTTTTTATGCCTGCTCTCAACTGACTCGCTGCCACACGGCCCAGAGCGCCGGCTTTGGAGGTGTGGGTGTGAACAATATCAAAGCAATCTGAGCCATCAAAACCAGCAGCAATAATCTTTTTCAAATCACCAATAGCGCGTTTGTCATGCCAGCCCACTTCGCGCTGCAAGCTGGGCACCACCAACACGGTGCCGCCAAATTCTTCAAATTCGGCCAAACCTTGATGAACGCGCGCTTCTTCAGCTGCCGACATATTCGATTCTTCGCTGGGACCAAAAGCCAACACGACATCATGGCCAAAAGCAGCTTGATGCTGAGCTGTAATCAGTGTGTTTACTGCCGAGCCACCCCCATCCATGCGTGTAATCAAATGCAAGATTTTCACTTCAAACCTCTCACCAGCCCCACAAAGGCATCATCATGTTTATCCCAAGTATAGCGGGTGGCGGCATCGTGGTGAATGGCTTCGCGCGCTTCTTCATTGAGAGGCGCGGCCAACATATCCAATAAAGCAGATGCCAAAGCTTGCGGCGAAGCAGAAGCCGCCAAACGATTGTGGTCGATGGTGGGCACCAATTCGGCATTGGCCGCAATGGGTGTGGCCAACACAGGCGTGCCGCAAACATTGGCTTCTAATGTTACCAAACCAAAACCTTCCAGCCCCCTGGTTGGCACCATAAACACATCGGCAGCATACAACCGCTGCAAAACTTCAGCTTCAGGTAAAAAGCCTGTGAAGCTCACCACATCATCGACATGCAAGGCTATAGCCAAATCCAACAACGCTTGCTGTAACACCCCATCACCCATAACCACAAAACGCACATCAGGTCTGGAATGTTTCACTATAGCAGCAGCTTGAATCATCAAGTCCACACCTGTGCGCGGCACAAGGTTACGTAGGGTGCAAACAGTCGGTGTTTCCCACGCCAGCGTTTGCCTATATTGCATGCGCATGGCCTCACTGATGGCTTCGCGCTGATCTGCAGAGCCTGGTACCACGGTGATTTTATGAGCTTGCACTGCAAAAAATGCCGATAACCTATCGGCCATAAACTGGCTTAGCACAATCAAATGTTGGGCTGATTCATACACCGACGCTTCCAAACGTTTCATGGCAGCAATGGCAATGCTGTGTTTCAAACTTGATTGAAGCGCATGGCGGGTTTGGTATTCTTCAAAAGCAAAGGAGTGACAAACCTGTAAACGCGGCAATGTACAACCTGCTTGCAGCAATGCCCACATCACAAACGGTTGCTCAGCCACCACCAAATCATAATTTATATGATGGCTTAGCCACCAGGCTTTGGCCGCACGGCGCAACTCCAACAAACCGCGGTAACCCTTGTCCCCGGAAAACGGCAAACGATATTCCCGCACACCCAAATCGGTTAAATCCAACTGCAGCGCATCATCAGGCTTCACTTGGCGCGTGAGCACCGCCACGGCAAAACCATCTGCTTGTAAGGCGCGGATATGATGAAACAACATACGCTCAGCGCCGCCATGCACTAATTCCGCCGAAACATCAGCAACCACCAATACCCTATTCATGCAAATCCCAACCATGCTGCTGCATCCAGCGATTCATCAACAATAAACCCCATAAGATATCTGATTTATCAGCCCCGCCCTGATGCAAATCCCATTGTCTTTGCACAAACGCTGGCTTGACCAAACCCGCCAAGGGTTTATCAGCAATCATGGCTTGAATATCATCAGTAAAATCAGCACGCATCCAATGTTTAATCGGCGCCATAAAACCTTGTTTGGGTCTATAGACCAAATGTTTGGGCAGATAATCACAAGCAATGCTTTTGAGCATCACTTTGAGCTTTTCCTGCCATGGATAGCCGCCCACTTTGTAGCCGGGGTCTAGGGTGCAAAGCAATTGGAATAATCCCACATCCAGAAACGGTGCGCGCAGCTCAAGCCCGTGCGCCATACTCATGCGATCGCCCATGGCCAACAAATCATCGCCCAAATACGTGAGCACATCATACATCATTGCCCCATTCACAGCGCCGTAAGTGGTAATCAAACCCTGCAAACCACCAGCAATCTCAGAAGCACTTGCCCACGACGCTTCAGGAGGCGTTGTAAACGCTTGGCTAAACATCTCCGACCAAGGGCTAGTCGTGGCCGAAGTCCACTGCTTGTAAGCCTCTGCTTCGCTCGCTTGCAAACCTTGCAAAAAGCGCCGCCCGCGCCCCCTTAAATTCCGGCTAGAGCTACTATCGCCCAAACCAGACAACATCTTTCGTGCCAACGTTTGCCCTGGCACACCTTGCATACGTTGATGCCAAGCAATACCTAGGTAACGTGGATAACCACCGAAAAACTCATCCCCACCCACACCCGATAAGGCCACATCAACAAAGGGTTTGGCCGCTTGGCTAATCAAATAAGTGGGCAAGGCAGCTGAATTACTCACTGGCACATCAAAGGCCGCCGCCACATCATCCAGGGCTTGATGGGCTGAGGCGTTGACTTCCAAGGTTTGGTGTTGGGTGCCCAAATGATTGGCCACTTCCAGCGCAAATCTGCTTTCATCATAATCTTTTGGCGCACCAGAAAATTTCACACAAAAGGTGTGCGCATCGTGTTTGCCTTGATCTTGCAGCACCGCCGCAATCAGTGAGGAATCCACGCCTCCAGAAAGAAACACGCCCAAGGGTTTATCAGAAACCGTGCGGCTCACGATAGCATCGACCAACATTTTTTTGCTTTCGGCCACCACTTCCGTTGGTGTTAAATCCAAGGGCTGATCAGCTTCAGGCAAAAAGAAAAAACGGCGCAGTTGCATGGGAGAGCCCTTGCGTGCGATGGCGTAACAACCTGCAGGAAGTTGCGATACTTCATGGTACATGGTCGAAGGCGCTTCGGTGCGCATGCGGGTAAGAATGTTGAACACACTGTGGATGTTTGGCGTTAACGACCAATCGCCTTTTTCAAAAGCTGTTTGCGATGAAGCAAAACCAAGGCGATTGTTTTGCTCGCATAAAAACAAAGGCTTCTCACCAAAAGCATCACGCGCTGCCACCAAGATTTGTTCGCGCTCATCCCAGAGCACAATGGAAAACATGCCCTCAAGCATGGCAAACACCGCCAGACCAAATCGGCGAAACAGATGCGGAATCACTTCGGTGTCGGAATCAGTTTGAAATTGCACGCCATCGCTTTGCAGCTTGGCTTTTAAGCTGGGGTAGTTGTAGATACAGCCATTAAACAAGACCACAAGGCCATCAATTCGCATAGGCTGCGTGCCACGCTCATCAGGGCCAATAATGGCCAAACGATGATGAATGGCAGAAAAATCAGCCGATTCAAATCGCCCTTGCGCATCAGGCCCACGCCGTTCTACGGCTGTCGCCATACGCTCTAATTCTGCTGTATTGGTTTTGCCCAATACGCCAATAAAGCCGCACATTTAGTCGCTACGCTTATCTGACGTTGGTTCTTGTTTTTGACATAACATGCCCAAATTGGTGGTGGTTAAAAAACGAAATGGCAACACATCCAAAACTGGGTCTAAAGCAATAA
Organism: Mariprofundus sp. UBA1536; assembly: GCA_002323245.1. Lineage (GTDB taxonomy): Bacteria > Pseudomonadota > Zetaproteobacteria > Mariprofundales > Mariprofundaceae > Ghiorsea. The sequence goes on from DCPU01000014.1 coordinate 55,674, forward strand.
TCAAACCCGATAAAAAGCGATGCCTATCAAAAAAAGGGCTGCCAAAAAGCATGGGGCCGCGCACATGTTTGACTACAGGCAAGTTCACTTGCTTAAACCAATCGCGCCATACAGGAAAGGGTAACACCGACACATGCCCAAAACCCACTTGCGCCGACAATGGCGGCGCGGAAACTTCATCTTGGCCTTTCCAATAGAGCTTCTTAAAGCCGCCCATAGTGATTTTATCCAAGGCGTAACCCACTAGCTCAGGCAAGTTGCGCGGATTGGGCGTGGTAACCATGGCGTAACCACCGGGTTTGAGCACGCGCTGCATTTCTTGCAAAGCAGGCACAGGGTCGGGCAAATGTTCCACCACTTCTGAAGAAATAAGAATATCAATGCTGTTGTCGGCAAAGGGTAATTTGAAAATATCGCCCGACATAAAATGAATGGGCTGCATTTTACGTTCGTTGGCGCGATACAGGCTGCGCGAAGCGCCAAGGGCGGCTTCACGTTGATTCAAATCAAGACCAAACCATTGCACATTTTTATGGCCTGCACAGGCATCAAACACATCAAACACATTGGTGCCAGGCCCGCAGCCCAAGTCGACGATTTTGGTCATCTCTTGATGCTGACGCTTGGCTAGCAAGGTGCGTACAGTTTTACCAAGCATGATTTGGCGAAGTTTCCAAAAATAAAAGATATGCGTCCAAGAACGCGCAAAAAACTTCTCAGCTTGCGACCAATCCTGCACCTGCGATTTTTTAGCCGTCATTTCCAGCCTCCCTCTTTCACCCAACCCCGCAAAAATCCCCAAGCATAACTAAGCTGGCACATCACCCAAAGTTCATGGCCTTTGAATACGCTGCCCAACATGCGAAATGGGTAACGCAGCACCCGCTTCCACAGCGGCACACGCAAAGTAAACTCACCATGCTCTGCTGGCGTTTCAATCACCCATTCGGGCGAGTGAATATTGGCAAACGCTGCTTGGTAGCCATTACGATACATCTGCCCCAGCAAATCGCCCCATGTTTCTGGCGGCAGATGATGATAAATAATATCGGGCAACACCACCACGCGGGCACCCGCCTCACGAAACACTTGCCTCAAATAAGGATCAAGGCCTCGCGGAATCACTTCATTCTCCCCGCCCACTTTGCGAAACAATTCAGCGCGCATAATCAAACAAGGATGTTCTGCCAAATCCGAATCGATAATTTCAGACACTGGCTCCCAGCTGCGACGCGGCACCTGAATCATCACCTTTTTTACAAATGGTGTAGCCCATTCAGGCACTGTATTGTTGCCACCTGCCATGCCAATATCTTCATGCAATTCCATGGCTGCAATAAGTTTGGTGAATGTTTTGCTATCGGGAAGCGATGAATCATCATCCAGCGTTAGCAAATAATGCCCTTTGGCCAGACTGGCGGAAATATTAATACCACGCCCCTGGCGCTTATCACCTTTGAGCACAATAAGCTCAAAATCCTGCATATCTTGCGCGGTGAGCGATTCCATCAACTTAGCAAAATACCCACCCCTATCCGCATCGGCTGTGGGAATAATGACCGATAAAATCGGCGAATCCGATGACGCAGGCACATGCCAGCAAACACCCGTGGGATTCTCATCATTGCGATAACGCACCCAATCGCGGCTGATATCGGGCGTCACCCAATGTGCATCAGCAAACAGCTCACTAAAATTACGCCCCATAATAACTCCGATACCATTGTACAAATTTGTTCACACCCTCTCGCATCGGCGTACTGGGCTTAAAGCCAACATCAGCCATTAAGGGCCCCACATCCGCATAAGTGCTTGGCACATCGCCAGCTTGTATAGGCAGCATGTTTTTGATGGCTTTTTTGCCCAAGGCATCTTCAATGGCGGCGATAAAATCCATCAGTGTTTCTGGGCTGTGGTTGCCAATATTGTAGAGCTGATAAGGCGCAGCTTCTTTAGCTTGCGGCGGTTTCTTGATCAGTCGCGTCAGCGCCTCCACCACATCATCGATATAGGTAAAATCGCGCTTCATATCACCATAATTATACACATCGATGGCCTGACCAGCGGTGATGGCTTTGGCGAATTTAAAATAGGCCATATCCGGGCGACCCCATGGGCCATAGACCGTAAAAAAGCGCAGGCCAGTGGTTGGTATGCCATACAAATGCGCATAAGCATGGGCCATCAATTCATTGGATTTTTTTGTTGCCGCGTAAAGCGAGATGGGATTGTCCACCCTATCTTCCACTGAAAATGGAATTTTCTTATTCTCGCCATACACCGAAGAAGAAGAGGCATACACCAAATGTTTCACATTCTGAGCGCGACAACCTTCCAACACATTCAAAAATCCCACCAAATTGCTTTCGGCATAGGCATGGGGATGATCGATGGAATAACGCACGCCTGCTTGGGCAGCAAGATTGACCACGGCTTCAAAAGCATATTCTGCGAACAACTTTTCCATGGTTTCTTTATCAGCCAAATTGCATTGGATAAAGGTAAAATTCGCATTGCCATCAAACCAAGCCAAGCGGTCGTGCTTGAGCTGCACATCATAATAATCATTGAGATTATCAATGCCCACCACCTGATAACCTTCCGCGAGCAAAGCCTTACTTAAATGGGCACCAATAAAACCTGCGGCGCCAGTGACCAACACTTGATTCATACTTTACCCTTTTGTAAATACGCTAATGATGCGGTCACAATACGTTCTGATGCTTTACCATCACCAAACACATTCGATACTTTGCCCATGGCTTGTCGCGTTTTGTTATCAGTGAGCAATAAGGTTATCGCTGCTGTAACTTCTGACGCAGATAATTCCACTTGCCGCACATTGCCTGCCGCCAACCCTTCAGGGCGCTCCGTTTCATTGCGCAGCAACAACACAGGCCTACCCAAGGCAGTAGCTTCTTCTTGCACCCCGCCAGAATCACTGACGATAAACCAAGACTGCTGCATCTCAGAAACAAAGGCCTGATAACCCAATGGTGCACAAAGCGTGATATTGCTGATGCCGCCAAGCAGTTCATTAGCTGGCTTTTGCACATTGGGATTGGGGTGTACGGGATAAATGATTTGCACATCCGGGAAACGCAAAGCGACATCGCGCACGCCTTGTAAAATTTCTAAAATGGGCTGGCCAAAATTCTCGCGTCGATGGGCTGTCATCAAAATTCGTGGTGTTAACGATTGCTGGCTGGCCTGGGCCATTTGTTTAACTGCATCAATCACAGTATTACCAGTGACCCAGACACTATTTTCAGCCACACCTTCAGCCAGCAAATTGGCTTTGGCTTGTTCTGTTGGCGCAAAATGCAAATCTGCCATCACGCCTACAAGTTTGCGATTCACTTCTTCCGGAAATGGGCTCCATTTATCGCCCGAGCGCAAGCCTGCTTCGATGTGCCCCACTTGAATACCAGCATAAAATGCCGTGAGCGCTGTCAGTGCTGCAGTGGTGGTATCGCCTTGCACAAACACCAAATCGGGCTGCACATCTTTCATCAATGTGTCCATGGCTGGAATCAACCGACCACTGAGCTCAGCAAGGCTTTGACCCGCCTGCATCAAATTCAAATCCGAATGCACAGGTATACCCAGTTCTTGCACAAACATATCCAGCATGTCGCGATGTTGCGCTGTGAGGCATACATGGAGCTGCACATGCTTTTCTTGGCTAAAAGCTTGCACCACTGGCCACATTTTAATGGCTTCCGGGCGGGTGCCAATCACAATCATCACTTTGAATAGTGTTCCTGCTTCTGAAATTTCCATATCGCCTTATGCCGCCTCCCTGCTTAGCCTTGATGCCCTGTAACATTTGTAGCTTGCAACAACGAATCAAGCTTGGTGCCATAACCTTGCCACGAAAGCGCATAGGCCGCATCCAAACAACGCTGGCTCACATTGGAATCGTTATCCAACAACGCAAACATGGCTGTCAAACTGACTTGCCAGGCATCTTTGTCTTCAGGGTTAATGAGCACCCCCAAAGCTTTGTCTTTCACCATAGCGCTATATTGCCCTACTTCCTCGCCAATCAACACGGGCAAGCCGCACGATAGATATTCGGGAAATTTAAGCGGCGAAGATACGTGGTTAAGCAACGCTTTGCGGCGCAGCAAACAAGCAATATCCGCAGCTGGCAGCAAACCCGCCAATTCATGATGCGGGCGAAACTCCACACGCCAAGATTCCTTTGGCACATCGACCATTAAGCTGGCAAAAGCTTCCTTATCTGGCGTAAACACCCAAAAGAAACTGTTCGGGCGTTGCTGCAAAATTTGCTTAAACAAAGCGACAGTTTCTTCCACACATTGCCAATGCGAGGCGGTGCCCACGTAAGCAACTACAAATTTATCCGCCAAACCTAGCGATTTGCGCAGTTTGTTTTTATCGGCAACTGGAGGAAAGCGTTGCAAGTCTACAAGGCAAGGCAGAATCAATTCCTTGCCCTTGGCTTTGCCGTACTCGCTATCAAGGAATTTACCCATGGGTTTGGACACAAACATACGGTGCGGGAAACGCGCATGCTGACGCTCAATCCACTTGCGCAAACGATATCGCAATGTGCCCGTGCCCTCTTCTTCAATCACGCCAAGCTTCAGCCACCAAATATCGCGCGGCAACATAGGGCGCAAAATATGCAGGAAATCCAGCACGCCACTGGCCACCAACACATCATGTTTTCGCATGGAAAATGTTAAGCCCAAAAGATAAAACAACATCACCAAACGCTCATAGAGGCGGTAAATCGGGCGCGGCAAAAGCTTAAACATCCAAATGCCACCAGCCATACGCAACGGGCTTGGAAAATCATCAACCTCAACATAGCCAAGGTTTGTTGGTCGCGTATCCAAGCGAAACTGAAACATAGCAAACTGGGGCGATAAATGTTGGGTATGTTTAAGTATTTCTCGAACATAACTGCGCGTGCCTGCTGAATGGATTACGTCGCCAATCACCAGCACATGAAGTTTAGACTGACTTTGCATGCCCACCCACTTGTAGCACCGCTTCTAACACTTGCTGCACTCGAATTTTTTCAGGCGAATCACCTGTAAGCACCACCACATTATCTTGTTCATACTGCAAATACTCAGGCTCAGCATCTGGCCTGCCACACAAACAAACGGCAGGCGTATCGCAAGCAACAGCAATATGAAATGGCCCCGAATCATGGCCGATAAACAAAGCCGAAGCTTGGATCATCGCCGCCATTTCACCCAAACTTGTCAACCCAATCAAAGAGACAACGCCATCGACTTGCACCATCAAAGCCTGCCCCATCTCGGCCTCGCTTGAAACACCAATCAAAACCACGGCATAACCTTGCCCTAGCAAGTACTTTGCGACTTCGGCAAACGAAGCAATCGGCCACATTTTTTGCTCAACCAGCAAACGCCTACCGCCAATATGCATGCATGCAATCGGCTTACCATACTGAATGCCCGCAGCTTTGAGCAGGGCAGAAATCTTAGCTTTTTCTTCGGTTGAAATAGGAAATGAGGTGTCTGAGTCGCAAGCCATGCCAGCCTTATTGAGCAAGCTTTGGTAGAGCCTGGTGTAGTGCATGTTCTTTCGCTCGCAGCCTGCAATAGACACATCGTGCAATGAGCGCTCACCTAAAAAATCAGGGTGAAACCCTATTGTAAATTTCGGCTTAAGTTGACCCTGCAACCACCATTCCACAGCCCACCAATCCAACAAGGCAGGCACATGCAAGTTGACTAAAATATCATAAGGCTGAACTGACATCACCGCGAGCAAACTTGCCAGTGATTGACGAGTTTCTTTCTTCCAAAGTGTGCGTGCATCAAAGTCGTAAACTGAAAATGCAGGCTTAATATAAACATTTGGGAAGCGTGTTAAAAATTCAGCGAACTGGGGATGCGAACACCAAACATCTATTTGCGCGTTCGGGTATTTTTTATGCAACGCTTCAATCACTGGCGTGGCCAGCAACATATCGCCAACACCACCCAACTGCCAAAGGGCGATATGATATACCTGTTCTGGCAACTTTTGTTGTTGATGACCTTTGGCAAAGCTACGCATCAACTTTACCAAAACGTAATGCTTAAGGTTTACCAACATTTTCACTTTCAACGTTTGATGCCAATCGGAAAAGCATCATTGGCACCTGTCATCTTATCCCAAACAAAAAGCAATTTTCTGCTTATTTTCCCGCGCCATCCTTGAGGAAGAACTTCTCCATTATCGGTTAAGCCCATCGCCCTTAAAAGGCGAAAAGCCGTACGCTGAGGGGGGCTCCAATTGGGATAAGCAACTGCAAAACCAGATGCAGCCAAATACTCGCCCATGATTTGTGGCGAGAAATAATAAAGATGTCCTTCGGGCATAATATAATCCCAATCTGCACCCAACGTTTTTGCATTTTCACAGGCGACATTACCTGTTTCATAATAAAACAAGCCACCGGGCTTGAGTAAACGGTTAACTTCCTTGAAAAAAGTCATGGGGTCCGTCACATGTTCAATCACTTCAACCGCAACTATCACATCAAAGCTTTGCGCGGCAAGCGCTGAGGTTGGCAAGCTGCCTTGTAACACATCAAGTCCACGGGCCTGCAACTGCTTTGCAGCATAATCAGAAAGCTCCAATCCCTGCACGGCATACCCGCGGTTCTTGGCAAGCTGCATAAAACCACCCATGCCGGGGCCTATTTCAAGGATTTTGGCAGTAGCTGGATACAAGGAAGAAATCCTAGATAGCGCACGCTCAGCATCATTTGATTCTGCTTCACTGGCTATGGATTGCTCATAGTGCACCGAGCCATCAAACCCATCGCCTTGGAAATACGCTTGCTGATAGAGGTCTGCCACTTGCTGAGTAGTTAACCTTGGATTGACAAAAACCAGGCCACAATCTGCGCAGGCAACAATTTGAAACATATGCGCGCTTAGTGAACCTTGTTTGGAGAAGAGTTTTTGATGCTTATCTGACCCACAAAAATTACACTTCACGTCTTCGAGCTCTAACCTTTGCTCCAAACTCTACTCCCTCGAATTCATGCAGTAAAAATCATATTTGATTATCCGTGCCAAATACCGAAGCTACCATATACGAGCCTGGTAATGTGGTAAACACCAAGCTTGCTTGGCCAAGCAAACCAAGGCTAATATCGCTGGCATATATACCTAGGGGTTAACATGTCTATTCTACAACGCATTAAAAATAAACTCACTGGCCAAAACGCGCCAACATTGATTCCAGATGATGTGAGCTACCTACAAGCCAAGCAATGGTTTCAAAACCATCATGCGGTTTATGATAGACTTACCGATTTAGCATTACCACATATGTCGGAGCAAAGTGTTGTTTTCGATATCGGTGCAAACATTGGCTACTTCAGCGCGCTCTTGGCCAAGAAAGCCAATTTCAAAGGGAAAATTATGCTCTTTGAACCTATCCCGAACTTGGCTAAACATTGTGAAATTACCTTTAAAGATGTCAGTTATGATGCTCAAATATTTCAATTTGCATTAAGCGATGCTGATGGTTCATTTGATATCTTTGCTGCACGCGATGGCAATATCGGTTGGAACACCATGGTCGCCGACAAAGCAGCTGAGAACATGCAGCGCATTAGCATCGAAGCGAAAACTTTTGCTAGCACTGGTATCAAAGACGAGCCGGATTTCATTAAAATTGATGTGGAAGGTGCCGAATACAAGGTTCTTGGCGGTATGCTTGATACCATGAAGACATGGCATAAACTTCCTGTGATTTTATGTGAAATTGGCTGGGGAAAGTCGCACCCGAATTGGTCAGAGGAGCTGGCAGTGTTTCAAGCGCTTGAGGGCATGGGCTACAACATCTTTGATATCCATGAGCAGCCGCTCAATATCAGCACATTAGAAAAAACTGCTGATGTGCTGTTTATTCCATCAAGCCAATAGAATCTTAAGCCCGAGTGGAATTGCTCCTGGTTGCCAGCACTGGTATTCTAGCGAGGTTAACAGCAGTGTTTTGGCGCGTTTGGCATTGCCTTTTTCAAGACTGAATGCTGCTAGGTTACGATACACGTCGGCCTGGTTCTTTCGCCAGATATTGCCAATCTTGCCTATAGCCTGAGGATAACTTCGTGCATGTTTATGATTCAGTCGCCAACGGCTCAGATACCCTTGGCGTTTTCCACCATGACTTAACGAACCCTCATGGGCATGAATTTCAACCAACACTTCATCGACATAAGCCAACGGAAATTTGGCCGCAGCGCGCACATAAAGATCGTAATCCTCAAGCACTTTGAGCTTTGTATCAAAGCCACCAACAAATGCGAGCACATCACGATGAAAAAGGAACAAATTACTACCCAGCAAGGCTCCTGATAAAGCTTGTAAAAAAACATCTCCCTGCGCTTTTTGATGAAGCAACATGGATTTTATTTCATCGCCGCGTTGACTTGGATGGCCCCAATTATCTACCCACACACAATTGGAATAACACCATAAAAACCTGCCTTGTTTTTGATGAAGACAATCGACTTTCTTTGCAATATTTTCAGGGAGATAACAATCATCTGCATCCAAAAATGCAATATAATCACCACTTGCTTCCTCAATGCCTCGATTGCGTGCAGCTGATGCACCCTGATTATCTTGCGTTATGACGTGTATTTTATTTCCATAAGCAGAAAGCCTTGCCAAAGTATCATCGGTAGAGCCATCATCGACCACCACGATTTCAATATTTGGGTAGGTCTGGTTTAGAGCACTGTCCAATGCCCGCGTTACAAACGAACCATAATTATAGGTTGGAATGATAATAGTCACTAAAGAATTGACATCACTCGTCATAATGATGTTTCCTCTTAATTAATACATGAACAAAAGGGATGTGGTTGTTCAGAAGCTGATAATCTTTTTGATCCAAAAGGCCTGATAAGCGAACTGTAAGCAAATATGCTACTGCATATACACAAATAGCAATGCACCAACTTGAGAAAGCCTCGCTTCGTATACTGAAATCGAAGTTCAACTCTAACCACCTGATGGCCCAAAGGGTCAGTAAAATTGCAGGCACATTAACCAAGAAAACGTTCACTAGAAGCTTCATATCAGGATAAATTGAACGATTAAAATCTCTATAAAAACAATGCATAACATAAGCCTTTGAAAAACTTACAGCCAACAAAGTCCCCAAAAGCGCCCCAATAAACCCATAGCTAATAATCAACCACGCAGATAAACCAATATTCAATATGGTCTGTAATAATGCGCCTCGCATAATTGGCTTAGCCCAATCTAATGCCGTGCCCACAGTGAATGCCATCGACATATTCACAATCACCCAATAAGCCAGTGACAGCAACCACACTGCCCTCAGCACATCTTTTGAAACATGGCCGAGCCAAGCACCAAGAAGCATGGGGGCAGTAAGCAGCATTAAAGCCAATGCTGGCGTAGTAAACATCACCAAGTACTTGCTACCTCGCTCATACATATACCACAGCTGTGCCTGCTCACCCCTAGCTTGTATCTGAGCAGCCACTGGAAAAACAGCTCCTGTAAAGGTATACGTCGCATCCCGAATCACAGAAGCCACCTTTGAGCCCAAATCATAAAATGTGACGTACGAAATCGGCATAAACATAGCCAACAAAATTTTATCGGATTGGTAACTTGCCAATTCAGCTAGTCTAGCCACTTGAATACGGACACCCAAAGGGAACATGGTTTTGAGTTCACGCCAGCAAACATGCCCTATAAACAGAGAAAGCTTTGGCTGCGCTTGTCTTGCATAATACCAGAGCACAAGTACATGACATGTATAAGTCAGAACGGTTGCATACATTAATCCCGAAATACCCAACCCGCTTTCTAAAGCTGTATACACCGTTCCAATATTGATAAATGACACTACAAAGGCTATCGCAGAAATCATACCAAATCGTTGTATCCCCCGAAGAAATGAATCGAAAATTCGAATAATCGCAACCAACAGCAACGCAGGACATGCCCACATAATAATAGCATTTACATCCACCATATGCTCTTGAGAAACAGGGTAAGTGCTAAGTAGAAGCTGAGCTAAAGCATATCCCATAACCCAAAGTGCAAGACCTGTTATGAGAATAAAACTTAAAACACTCACCATTGCTTGATTTATGCTCTTAATATCATTTTTCTCACACAAGCTTGCAATACGCCGAACCAATGAAACGCCAAGCCCCATATCCATAAGCATAAAATATGCTGCCAACGCCCAAAACAAGGCCCAAATACCAAATTTTTCATCCCCCAAATAGGACAAAATAAAAGGTGTAAGAAATAAATTGACGCCAATAAGCCAAAATCTGCCAAGTGCACCATAAATGGTGTTATTTAATATGCGTTTTGCAATAGACAATACGTTATCCTAATCAAGATACCCGAACTTTTTCAGAGATGGACCAATCACTTTCACAATGACTTCGAGATCATCAGATGACAAGTTCCTTCTACCCAACCCAATGTTCTTATCCGAAACTGGGCCCAACACTTTCTTATAGTGCTCATATGCATGTAAATCACCCATACCTTGGGTATGCTCTAAACTTCGAATCATCTTTTCATCAAAGTGAATATTCAAAAAATGACATATGCTCTGCATTTGGGATTGAGGGTCACGCACCAAATCCTCGTAACGAACTTCTATACATGCATCTGGGTTGGCCTCCATAAATGATTGACTCATATTCACAGTGCGTTGCCAATGTCTTGCAGCGACTAGCAAATCGGGCTGTAACCCACGCTCAACAAATGATGCAGCAACATCCACACCATCACGCAATAAATGTAAGTATTTAGCTTTGGGGAAAGTCTTACTGATGACATCCAAATCAAATGTATTCTGTGGCGTTTTATCACCCCAGAGTTGAACATCAATATTATGTACTTCTCCATGATACCTATAGAAAGCATCCAAAAGGTAAGCAAGGCTCCGCTCGGCTTCTGGAGCATGCCACATCCGATGCACCAAGGGTGCCATATGCATCTCAAATTTATCGAATTCAGGGCTAAATTCGAATACAGCATATACCGTGTTTACAATGTACTTCCAATCCATCTGCCGATTGCGCATATACAATCGAATTACTTCACCCAAAACATATGTTTCTGGTGGAATATGGACGCCAGGATGCGCATCAAGCATTCGCCTCAAAAGCGTAGAACCACAACGGCCTGAACCAATAATGAAAAAAGGCTGATAATCAGAAACATTTTGTTGTAGTGGGTATTTCATCTTAAACAACAAACGATAAGCCCGAGAAAGCAGATCATACAAAGGGGCGCTGAATTCAGGCATCTTAGGTAGTAACATCGGCTCTCCTTACTGCAATAAAGTGAGACTATGCACCCGTTGCGATTCTTTCCACCAACTCTTTCACTGTTGGAATAAAACCATTGGCATAAAATGGGTCTTGGGCAAATTTATAAGCCGCATGACCTGAGAACATCAATTGATTTTCTGGGTCTGCGCCGTAGGCGGACTGAAGCAGTGTTTTTTGAATGCAGAAGCTGCGCGGGTCAGCTTTGTGACCTGTAGTCCATTGCTCATTGGTTGCCCAGTTGCTGAATTTGCATTGTGACAAGCAACCCATGCAATCAAGCTGGTCTTGGCGAATTTCTTTGGCTTTATCTTCAGAGACAAACACCAAAGTTGAGTCGGGGGTCATCAATGGTTTGCTATAACCTTCAGCAATCCAAGCATCCGCTGATTTTTTACCATGTTTGGTCAAGTAAATCTCACGTTTACGTACGCCAAAAATAAATGGCTCCACATGGTCATCCGCAGGATGATCAACAAACGCAATTTCCCGCTCAGCGCGCTCATAGAGCTCGTTCAAAAAGGAGTTGCGAACTGCGGAGGAATAAAAACCGGTCGGTGAGAATGGGTTAAGCGCTACATCGCCTTTTTTGAGACTCATCAAACGTTTACCCCAAGAATCACGTACAGGACTTTCCTGGGTGAGCAAAGGGCGTGTACCAAATTGGAAAATAATGGGGCCGATTGCTTCATTGTTCATCCAGCTTGTCCAATCACGCAAATGCCACACACCGCCAGCCATCACTATCGGCACATGATGCAAGCCAAACTTGTTCATGGTATCACGCAATTCAACTACCCGTGGATATGGGTCTTCAGGTTGATCAAAACGCTCAGAGTTAGACAAACCATTATGGCCACCAGCCAACCATGGATCTTCATAAACCACGCCGCCCAACCATTCAGGCACTTTACGATAGGAGCGCAACCAAAGTGCACGGAATGCGCGTCCAGAGGAAACAATAGGGTAATAATGCACTCCATATTCAGCAGCAATGGGCGCCAAACGGAATGGCATGCCAGCACCACAAGTGACACCGTGAATCAAACCTTTCGCGCCGCTCAATACACCATGCAGAATACGCTCTGCGCCGCCCATTTCCCAAAGCACGTTCATATGCAAGCGACCTTCGCCGCCAGCTACATCATGGGCTTGTTTAATTTGTGTGATGCCACCTTCGATACCAAATGCGACCAATTCTTCAAAACGCTCTTTACGGCTTTTTCCTTTGTATTCAACTGGGATAATATTGCCATCAGCATCATAACGATTGGCATTCACTGCCGACACAGTGCCAATACCACCAGCCTTCGCCCAAGCACCCGATGTCAAACCAGTAGAAACGGCTACACCCTTACCACCTTCAATAAGTGGCAGCACTTCTTTTCCTGAAATTTTCATTGCATCGAGTTTGAATGACATAAGTCCACCTTGCGTGATTTTTGAACGACATATCCCTTGGGTGACTTAGGGACACCAAAGGGGAAAATATAACAAAAATTACAAAATGCCGCGTGCCGCACAGCATAGGGATTCTAAACCTCATGGGCAAGTTTCATGCAGTTAAACGGCACCATGAGCCCCATAGCGCCCTCACGTTAGGATGAATGTAATGCTTCGTATCTATCCAATACCAGTTGCGAGTTCATACCAATCGACTCCGCATATTGTTTTAAATAACTTTTCATATAAACAGCAGCAGGAAAATGTGCCACATCATTAGCTTCAATAGCTTGGAGATACTCCATTGAAATTTTTGTGTTGTACGCAATATCCGACAAGCCAATACCCTGCATTTCACGTATGTTCTTCAGCACTGCACCATTAACAACATCGGGGACATCAATATTTCGCAATGGTTTAGCGCCATGATGACGTATGATTTTAACAGACTCTTCACGAACTGGTGGGGGTTGAACCATGTAATCTGCTTCGTCGTTGCGTTGCGGCGATGAAACGAACCCATGCTCGATATCATACAAAGGACGCTTATCCGCATCTGAGAGCACAAGATAAGCTTCCTCAACCTGAGCAAGCAATATCGCAACCTCATCGTCTTCATAAAGCGAATACACAGCCAATGAATCAGGTTGATACAATTGCTTCATGTCGCGATACGCATGAAGAACTTCCAGCGATGAAGCCTGTGGCTCAATATTTAATATGGCGTAATAATGTTTACTTTTCATGATTCTAAACGCACCGTATCTACCAAATCAGAAGCGCTTTGTTCGACCATCTCCAAAGCCATACGCTCCAAACATGTCGCATTACGTGATTGCGGAAAGGCTGCGTAATAAGCCTGTTTCTGGCGAAGCGCATGCAGCACATGGCTATCATGGTAAAGATAACCCAGTACATAAATCGGGGTATCAAAATACTTCCTAAACATTACTGATAAAGCCGCACCCAGCTTAGTGTCTGACGGCTCAATCACCTGATTCACAATGAGATTTAATTTAAATCTACTCAGCACCTTATGAATGCCATGCGCATGGGCAGGGTGAAGATCTTCCATATCTTCTAGGAAACCTGCAAAAGAACGCGCAACACCTTTTTCATTTTTATGCTCTGTAAGCACTTGATTGATAAGTTTTTTTGTTTTCGCCGGTAAATCTTTGAGTTGACGGGTGAGAATGCTTTTAAAAAACCTATAACCATTTTCAATGGAGGTTGGTTCAGGAATCACAACCAATAAGCCTTGGTCGGCAAACAGAAAAAAATCCAAGGTATTAAAGTTGGTGCCTGCACCAAGATCGAGAATGATATAATCGGCATCAATACGGGCCAAATTACGCATAATTTTTAATTTCTGATAATGCAGCAAATTGGCAACATGCAAGCTGTCTGAAGCACCACTGATAAGTCCTAAGTTCGGCTCATGTCCGTAAACAATAAAGTCATTCATATTACTGACATTTTTCTCAATAATATGGGAAAGGGTTGTTTTAGGACTAGGAATACCAAGACAAGTGTGCAAATTGGCGCTACCAAGATCCAAATCGACAAGCACAACCTTTTTGCCTTGCTTGGCCAGTGCCATCCCTAAATTGGATGCTACAAAACTTTTGCCAACGCCACCTTTACCACTAGCAACTGCCCAAATATAAGGGCGCCGCTCTACAGCAGATGAAGTCCTCTGTTCCAGTTGAATCAATGGCACCCGTACAAGCCCCCCCCTCAACACCCATGCTTTACTGGTAACATTCATCACCAATAAAGCAAAAAACAATCATGACCACTGCTTAGGAAACCGTCAATCAATGTTGAGATTCGGCCATAAAAAAGGGAGCGTCGTATTCACGACACTCCCTTACAAATGGTACCGGCGACTGGAATCGAACCAGCACGGATTGCTCCACCACCCCCTCAAGATGGCGTGTCTACCAATTTCACCACACCGGCATAATGTGCAAGCACAAAGCTTGAACGATTTTACCCATCACAACGATGGATTGAGGAATTTATTCAGCTGACGGAAGTTTTTCTTCAGCAGTTTTATCCAACAATGAAGGATCAAAAGCTGCGCCTTGATGACCTGCATCTGGTGCCTGTTGCTCCATACCCACAGGGGCATTTTTCATCAACACGGAACCTGCATCTTGTTGTGAGAAAAAGGCCAGCGTGAGGCTTGTCGTCATGAAAATCGTTGCCAAGATACCTGTAGCTTTGCCCAAAAATGAACCTGAACCACCGCTACCAAACAACGTTTGTGAGCTTCCCCCGCCAAACGATGCTCCAATATCCGCGCCTTGTCCGCGTTGCATCAATACAACACCAATCAATAATAATGCGACAATAATATGAATTGTCAGTAATGCAGTTGCCATCTTAACCCCTATTTCCTGCACGCGCCGCGGCAGAAATAATTTCCATAAACGAGCCAGCTTGTAAGCTTGCTCCGCCCACCAAAGCGCCATCAACACCTTCACAAGACATCAAAGCTTCAGCGTTGGCCGCATTCACACTGCCGCCGTACAATACACGAGTTTTACGACCCAAGCGCGCCAATTCTTCATGCACAAACGCATGCGTTTCAGCCACTTGTTCTGGGCTTGCTGTTTTACCTGTGCCAATGGCCCAAACTGGTTCGTAAGCCACAGTCAAAGGCAATGAAGCATCTGTACCTTTAAGCACTTCAAGTTGGCCCCTAAGCACTTCGTTGGTTGTGCCAGCTTCGCGCTCTTCCAAATGCTCGCCAATACAGAACATAGGCTCTAGACCCGCTTCCCATGCCGCATCCAATTTCTTACGCAAAAGACTATTATCTTCATGCATAATATCGCGACGTTCTGAATGACCCAGAATCACATAGTGACAACCCGCATCACGCAGCATCAGGGGAGAAATCGAACCAGTGAAAGCACCATTTTTTTCGAAATACGTGCTTTGCGCGCCCAACCGAATGCCCTTTTCAGCCAAAGGCTTAGCCAACGAATGAAGCAGTGTATAAGGCGGCATAATTGCCACTTCTACAGATTCAGGGGCGGGATTTTCTTTGATCTGCTCCACAAACGCTAAACTCTCTTGCAGCATACCATTCATTTTCCAGTTGCCAGCAATCAAACAGCGTGTAGAACGACCCATAATACTTCTCCCATTCGCAAAAAACATCGGCATAATAACTTCATGCCCCGTGATAGCAAGTTACACCAATTATTTATTCATCATTTGAAAAAATTCATCATTGTTTTTGGTGGTTTTCATTTTATCTACCAAAAACTCCATTGCACCTACAGTATCCATAGGAGCCATGATTTTGCGCAACACCCATGCCTTAGACAACTCATGCTGTGGCACCAATAGCTCTTCTTTCCGTGTGCCACTGGCGGCAATATCAATAGCTGGGAATGTACGCTTGGCCACCAATTGGCGATTCAAGTGAATTTCCATGTTACCCGTGCCTTTAAATTCTTCAAAAATCACTTCATCCATGCGGCTGCCCGTATCAACAAGAGCTGTTGCGATGATTGTTAATGAACCGCCGCCCTCAATATTACGTGCCGCACCAAAGAAACGTTTTGGCCTGTGCAATGCATTGGCATCCACACCACCAGAAAGAACCTTTCCTGAAGATGGCGAAACAATATTAAATGCACGTGCCAAACGGGTAATCGAATCCAAAAGAATAACTACATCACGGCCACCTTCCACCATACGCTTAGCACGTTCAATCATCATTTCGGCAACTTGCACATGGCGTTGTGGCGGCTCATCAAATGTAGAAGAAACCACTTCGCCTTTGACCGATCGCTTCATATCGGTCACTTCTTCAGGACGCTCATCAATAAGCAATACCATCAAATGAATCTCAGGATGGTTTCTTTCAATCGCATGGGCGATAGCCTGCATCATCACTGTTTTACCCGTGCGTGGTGGCGCCACCAGCAAACCACGTTGACCTTTACCAATAGGTGAGACCAAATCAATTACACGGCCAGTAATGTCTTTACGCGTAGGGTCATCAATTTCAAGCTTGATGCGTTCATTAGGGTAAAGTGGTGTTAAGTTGTCGAACAATACTTTGGTACGTGAGTTTTCAGGTGACTCATCGTTAATCGCAATAACATTTTTAAGGGCAAAATATTTCTCGCGTGGGCGCGGTGCTCGCACCTCACCAGACACCAAATCACCTTTACGCAAATATCCGCGGCGAATTTGTTGGTTAGACACATAAATATCATCAGCGTCTGACAAATAGTTGGCATCGGCTGAGCGCAAGAAGCCATAGCCATCAGGTAAAATTTCCAACACGCCTTCACTAATGACCGTACCACCGCGCAAACTGTGCTCTTTAAGGATAGCAGATACCTGCACTTGCTTACGCTTGCCCGCTGCATCCTCAATGCCCAAGGCATCGGCTTTCTCTAAAAGCTCAGCCTGCGACATGGCCGAGACTTCGCGCAAATGCATAGTGATGCCTTCAAACTCATTGGAAATCGGCGCGTCTTCTAACTCTCTGCCGTTGCGTCGATCTTTTTGATTGTTTCGCTTTTGACGTTGTTTTCCATGACGCGGGTGACGACCTTCATCACCGCCTTCGCGCTCTTCCGTATCATTTTCTTGATTGTTTACATCTGATTTTGTGTTGTTTCTATCATAAGCTGGTGCTGGTTTGGCGTGTTGCTTAGGGTTATTTTGATGATGCTGCTTAGCAGGCTGCTGTGCAGCAGTAGCCTCAACACTTGCTCCAGTTTCAGCAGCAGCTTCTGCAGACACTTTCGGCTTACGCGTTCTACGCACTACTGGTTTTTCGCTCACTTCTGCAGAACCACTAGCTTCACTTGAAGCGACGGGTTGCGTTTGTTCAACAGAAGCTTCAACGACCTTTTTTGCCCGCGGCTTGCGCACGGTTTTCTTAACGGGTATCACTTCAGCATCAGATGGAACATGGATATCGTCAGTTGGCATAAATTTTTAAAGCTCCAAAATGTTGCCCAAGCGCACGATTAAACAATGTCGTCAGGCCAAATAAAATTAAAAGTAACACAAAATATAAATGGGGTGGTTGTGGTGATTATTCAAAAAGCTGCGTTCTGGTATTACATCGTGGAAGCAGCATCTCCACTGTTATTGCGTAGCGATTGCTATAAGCCAAGACATAAGCTGTCAATCAATTCAGGTAAAACAAACGACGTGATAAAAATTACTGCACCAAAATCGGCAGATTCCAATGCATCTCACCAAATTGGTCGCTGATTTTCACCCTCAAGCCCTTGGGCTTAAGATAAGGTGGTTTATCAAACGACCAAACTTGTTTCCAACCACCATCTGCAGCTAACGCTTCCACGTCAAAGGAGTCCACTTTACCTAGCGACCACGTGATCGATTCGACATTGTCGCGGCTCCAGGGGCTTCTGGCCTCGCGTTGCAATAAGCCTGTTTCTTCATCAATTTTATAGCGAATCAATGTTAGCCCCGGATACATAGGGTCGCGAATCAACATTTGCAGCTCATCAAAAGCGTGGCTGCCGCGGCTATCATTATTCAGCAACAATGGCGGAATGTTCTTGTCTTCAGAGGCGCTGATATAACTCACATCTCGGCGCAATTGACGACCAATCCACTGCTGCTCTTCCACCTGCACCCTTGATTCCTGCAACAAGACAAACCCCTCACCAGCAGGCCCAAGCGCGCTCCATGCCACTGCCGCAATCAATGAGAATACGACAATTGCTAATAAAACTTCGATAAGGGTAAACCCCTGACTCGCCAACTTCATGGCTTGATTTGGTATAAAAACAAATGCACGTCTGGCTCATCTCTGGCCGATACGGTGACATTCTGGCGCACAAAGACATCCACTTCTGTTTTTTCAGAAGTGAGCTTCCATTTCAGTGGCATACCACGCACCTCAATTTCACCATCTCTATCATCCAAATTAACCACTGGTGAAAAGCGTTGTTCCTCTAATATATTGGTAGCTACTTCTAGCATCGTTGCATGCGCCATCAAACTTCGTTGCGTATCAGCTGATATACCCAAACGACCCGTTAATGCAGTGAGCGCCACAGCGGCTATGCCAAGCGCCACTAGGGTTTCAATCAGCGTAAAGCCTTGTTCAGCTTTATGCGTCGTCATGCAACTTGAGGCAATATGCCGCATGCTTTACTTTAATCCCAACACGTCCTGCATATCATAAGTGCCTGCTGGCTGCGCTGATAACCACAAGCCGGCGCGCACAGCACCTTTGGCAAAGACCATTCTATCTTGGGCAAAATGATTAATTTCGATTCTTTCTTCTTCAGCAATAAACATGGCTTTGTGGTCACCTACAATATTACCACCTCTGGCCACAGAGAAACCTATGCTACCAACCGCACGTGCACCAGTGATACCTTCTCGGGCGTACACTGCAACTTGATCAAGGTCCACATTGCGGCCAGCCGCCAAAGCATGACCCATCGCCAAGGCTGTGCCCGAAGGCGCATCCACTTTATGCTTATGATGTGCTTCATAAATCTCAGCATCGTAATCTTCGGCCAACACACGTGCTGCCTGCTCAATAAGGTTAAGCGCCAAATTTACACCCACAGAATAATTTGCTGCTTTCACCACTGCTGAAGCTATTAACACATCATCCAGCTCCGCCTGCTGCTTCACATCAAAACCAGTGGTACCAATCACCATGGCCATGCCATGTGCTGCTACAAACTTTGCATGTTCAATGCAGGCTTGCGGCGCTGTAAAATCAATCAACACATCGGCTTGCCCACATGCTGCCAAATCATCGACAAGCTTTACGCCCAAAGCGTCAATGCCTGCCAAGGTACCCGCATCGTGTTGCAAATAAGCTGAACCAGAACGCTCTGTCGCACCAACCAACTCAGCTCCTTTAGCCATCGTCACCGCTTTGACCAACATCCTGCCCATGCGCCCCGAAGCACCGGTAATAATCACACGCATATTTGCCCCCTTACCAAGCATTCAGAAAAAAGCTTATTTACTTATCACCTGCCAAATCATCCCACAAGTCTTTCACTTTATCCAAGAATGATGAACGCTCCGGATACACTTCATCGCCAGTCTCTTTGGCAAAGGCCTTGAGTAAATCTTCCTGCTTGGTGGTCAGCTTTTTCGGCACCGCAATTTGCACGCGTACAAACAAATCACCTTTTTGACGTACACGCACATCCATCACACCATGGCCGCGCAAACGAAACACGCGTCCACTTTCCGTGCCAGCGGGGATCCGGATTTTGACTTTACCCGTGAGCGTTGGCGCATCGACTTCCGCACCAAGCGTTGCTTGCGGGAAGGTTATCGGCATCTCGCAATGCAAGTCAGCACCATCGCGCTCAAAAATTGAATGTTCTTTCAAACGGATCACGATGAACAAATCACCGGATGCGCCGCCTTGCTCACCAACTTCTCCTTCGCCAGATACACGAACTTGGGCGCCGTCGTACACACCAGCAGGAATCTTCACCTTGAGGTTTTTCTTCACTTTCTTACGGCCAGTACCGCCACAACTGATACATGGCGACTCAATCTTTTTACCCATACCATTGCAGCTTGGGCAAGTGCGACGCACAGCAAAGAAACCCTGTTGCATTTGCACTTGACCATGACCACCACAGGTAGAACAAGGAATCGGATTGGTTCCCGGACGCGCGCCAGAGCCAGAACACGTGTCACAATGCTCATGCCTTGGAATTTCTAGCTCCACTTCTTTGCCAATATCGGCTTCTTCCAAACTAATCGAGAGGTTATAACGCAAATCCGCGCCCTGATTGCTTTGTTGGCCTCCGCCACCAAAACCAAAGGCGTCGCCAAAGACATTGCCAAACAAATCACCAAAATCGCGGTAGGCATGTGAGCCTTGGAAACCACCAGAGCCAAAGCCACCCATTTGATCGTTGACGCCTGCATGACCATATTGGTCATAACGCACGCGTTTATCGTCATCCGATAAAATTTCGTAGGCTTCAGTTACTTCACGGAAATTTTCGGCTGCCTTTTCATCATTGGGATTTTTATCAGGATGAAATTTCATCGCCAACTTACGATAAGCACGTTTGATATCATTCTTCTCGGCACCGCGCTCAACGCCTAATACTTCATAATAGTCACGTTTGGACACTTTAAAATCCTCTTATCGCTCAATCTTTTCTTACAATTACTTCAAATCAATGTCGCTGCATAGATGTATCATTTGCAAACAAGCAAAAAGACAAAAGGAGCAGGGCATAAATACCCCACTCCCCCTGCTTAAACCAAAGCTAGACTTGGTTTATTATTTACCTTGATCATCCACCACTTCAGCATCAAACACATCGGCATCTTTCGCCTTTTTCTTACTTGTGTTGGCTTCAGGTGCCTCAGCTGACCCATCTTCTTGCGCAGCTTGCTCTGCTTGCATCTTTTGATACACAGCTTCGCCAAGTTTTTGCGATTTGGTTGCTAAATCTTCTTCAGCTGCTTTGATGGCATCAAAATCTTCACCTTTAAGCGCTTCTTTTAATACTTCCAAAGCATCTTCAATGGCTTTCTTGGTTTCTGCATCTACAGCATCACCATGTTCAGCCAATGATTTTTCAGTGGCAAAGACCAATTGATCCGCACGGTTTTTGGCTTCGATATTGACTTTAAGCTTAGCATCTTCATCCGCATGCAATTCAGCATCTTGCTTCATGCGTTCGATTTCTTCTTCACTCAAGCCTGAGCCTGATTCGATACGAATCGAAGTTTCTTTACCCGTACCTTTATCTTTAGCATGCACATGGATGATACCATTGGCATCGATATCGAAAGTCACTTCGATTTGTGGCGTACCACGAGATGCTGGGGCAATACCTTCAAGGTTAAACAAACCAAGTTGTTTGTTCGCAGAAGCAATCTCACGCTCACCTTGTGCCACTTTAATGGTCACTGCAGTTTGGTTATCTGCAGCTGTGGTATACGTTTGGCTCTTCTTGGTTGGGATCGTGGTGTTTTTCTCAATGATTTTATTGAACAAACCACCTTCGACTTCAATACCCAATGACAATGGCGTCACGTCTAGCAGCAATACGTCGGTTACATCACCAGTCAAAATCGCACCTTGAATCGCTGCGCCAATAGCAACCACTTCATCAGGATTCACACCCTTGTGCGGTTCAGTGCCAAAGAATTCTTTCACTTTAGCCTGTACCAAAGGCATACGTGTTTGACCGCCCACCAATACCACTTCATGGATATCAGAAGCTTTCACGCCAGCATCTTTAAGTGCTTGCGCACATGGTTTTAGTGAATTGGTGACCAACTCGCCCACCAAGGATTCGAATTTCGCGCGCGAAACTTTAATCAAAAGATGTTTAGGGCCAGAAGCATCGGCTGTAATAAATGGCAGATTCACTTCAGTTTGTTGGCTGGACGACAATTCGATTTTCGCTTTTTCTGATGCTTCGCGCAAACGTTGCAAGGCAAGCGTATCTTTCATCAAATCAACGCCGTGTTCTTTTTTGAATTCTGCCGCAAGATATTGAATCAAGATTTGGTCGAAGTCTTCACCGCCCAAGAATGTATCACCGTTGGTAGCTTTTACTTCAAACACACCATCGCCAATTTCAAGGATGGAAATATCGAATGTACCACCGCCCAAGTCATATACAGCAATCAGATGATTTTCTTCGGTTTTATCCAAGCCGTAAGCGAGCGCTGCGGCCGTTGGCTCATTGACGATACGCAATACGTTAAGGCCAGCAATCGCGCCAGCATCTTTGGTTGCTTGACGTTGTGAGTCGTTAAAGTATGCAGGCACTGTAATCACAGCGTCAGTGACTTTTTCGCCCAGATAATCTTCAGCCGTAGATTTCATTTTTTGCAAGATAATGGCCGAGACTTCTTGCGGGCTCATTTTTTTACCGTCCACTTCTACCCATGCATCACCATTGTCTGATGCTACCACAGGGTAAGACACCAATTCACGATGATGTTTGGTCTCAGCCGAATCAAACTTACGGCCAATCAAACGTTTTACTGCGTGAAATGTTTTGGATGGGTTCGTTACCATCTGACGTTTCGCAGAAGCACCAACAAGACGCTCATCAGCTGTGAAACCAACCACTGAAGGGGTGGTATTGTCGCCTTCGCTATTAGGAATAACTTTCGCTTTATCCCCTTCCATTACTGCTACGCATGAGTTGGTGGTTCCCAAATCGATACCAATTACTTTTGCCATGTTATTCACTCCAACTTGAATCTAGAATATTAACTTACTCCCTAGATAAGGACGTGAAAAAAGGTTTTCAACCCCATCAGCAAAAAAAATGTTCTTAATCGCGAAGAATCGTAATATCGGTTTGCAACCATGCAGGCTCGATTTTGGCCGTAGCTGCATCCATGAGTTGGGCAATGAGTCGTTTGTTTCTGCACGCCGCTTTGATTTTTTCAGCCTGCCGCTGACTGGCTTTAAGAAGCGTAATAAACTGCTCACCTGAATAATCATTGTGCATCACCGTGTAATCCGTAATCCATTTTTGTGCAGCAGCAGCCCTACATTCTGCATTATTGGCATCCATTTCTTCAGGGCTAAGCACCCGCTCAACCCGCGCCTGAGGCACTGCAGTTACCACAGGCTGCTTGCTTCCTGCGTGAAAAAGTAAGCTGCTGCAGCCGCAAGCAATATAAGCACCAAAGCCAATAACTTTAATTGCTTATTGCGTTTTTCTTTACGCATGGTGGCAAGCACCTCACGAGCCTGCTCCTCTTCGCCAGCATCGTCTTCTTTGATGGTATGCGACAAATCAACAATACTGTGATCAGTCACCTGAGACATGGTTTGTGATGGATCCCATCCTTCGGATGAAATGGTAATGTTTTGATCTTCACCGCGGGCCTCGGTATCGAGAATGACGACTAAGAACTCTTCCTTACAATTTCGGCAAGGGGTGAATTTACCAACAGCGGCTCTAGCTTTTTCATTGGCTGCGTAGCGTTTATTACAATGTGTACATTGTATGTATTCCAAAGCTCCCCCTCAAAAAAACATCACCAACACTGCTTATTTAAGCTTTCAATTCACCTTCGCGCAACTCATGGGCAATTTTATCCAATACGCCGTTGATAAAACCACGAGATGGCTCATCCGCATAATCGCGTGTCAGTTCCAAAGCTTCGTTGATAATGACACGGTATGGAATTTCCAAATGATATTGCAGCTCCCAAGCAGCCAAACGCAACACATTAATTTCAACATGAGCAACACTGCGCAAGCTACGCCCGCGCACCGCCTTGCCAATCATCGCATCAATGCTTTCCACATGCTCTACCACGCCATAAACCATCTCACGCAAATATTCTTCATCTTGACCCGCGCGCTCTTCTTCCACCAAACGGTCGGCCACAATAGCAGGCAACATCGCAGCATCATTGCCGCCATTATGCCATGCATACAAAGCTTCTAAGGCCGACTCACGCGCCAAATGGCGATTGGGCGAACGTTTCTTTTTATTACTGGATTCATTCAACGTATTTTCGCTCACATTCACTCCGCCAAAGGCTCTAAATTTTGCAATGCCCGAGCCACTTCCACAGCTGTTAATGCCGCTTCAGCACCCTTATGCCCATGGGCGCCACCAGTTCGTTCCTGTGCTTGCAGCAACGTATCTACTGTTAATACACCATTACCAACGCCAACATCGCCGCGCTCAGCAACATGATTGATGGCATCCATGGCGCCTTGACAGACATAATCAAAATGCGCCGTGCCACCACGAATCACACAACCCAAACATACTATCACATCATAAGCATGCGACTTGGCCATGCGCTGGGCGATGGTGCCAATTTCCAGGGCGCCAGCAACGCGCACAGTGGTGATAAAATCATCTGTAGCGCCATGATCCTTTAATGCCAAAATGGCACCATCAAGTAATGCATTTGTAATCGTTTCATTAAATCGGCTGGCAACAATACCAATGCGTAGACCTGCGGCATCAACTGTGCCTGTTAACGTTGGCGCATCAAGACTCATGCTTGCCCCCAGCTTTGTTTGTAGCTTGGGCAGTTAAACCCTCAAATAAATGGCCCATTTTGTCCCGCTTGGTGGTGAGATAATGGATATTTTCAGCATGGGCAAAGTTGGCCAGTTGCACGCGCTCAACCACTTCCAAACCATAACCATCAAGGGCAATGATTTTTTTCGGATTGTTGGTTAAAAGCTTGAGTTTACGCAAACCCAGTGCCCGCAAAATTTGTGCACCAATACCATAATCGCGCAAGTCGGCTTTAAAACCCAGCTTGGTATTGGCTTCAACGGTATCGTGGCCTGCATCTTGTAGCGCATAAGCGCGAAGCTTGTTAAACAAGCCAATGCCGCGCCCTTCTTGGCGCAAATAAAGCAACACACCACTACCTTCTTCAGCAATTTGTTTCATAGCAGCATGCAATTGCGAGCCGCAATCACAGCGCCGTGATGTAAACACATCACCTGTTAAACATTCCGAATGCACCCGCACCAAACATGGCTCATCATCTTTAGGTTCACCCATCACCAAGGCCACGTGCTCGGCATCATCAACAAGATTGCTAAAACCAACCATTTTAAAATCACCAAATTCGGTAGGCAAACGCACTTCAACTTCACGTTTGACCAAGGAATCGTGCTTGAGGCGATAACGAATCAAATCAGCGATACAGCCGATTTTGATATTGTGCTTTTTGGCAAATTTCTTCAGCTCAGGCATACGCGCCATGGTGCCATCTTCATTCATGATTTCGCAAATCACGCCAGCAGGTTTGAGCCCCGCCAAACGGGCAAAATCGATACTTGCTTCAGTATGGCCTGCGCGCACCAATACCCCGCCCTCTTTGCCCTGCAATGGGAACACATGGCCAGGTGCATGAATATCATCAGCAGTCACGCCATCTTTAATAGCTGTGCGAATGGTATGAGCCCTATCATAGGCCGAAATGCCTGTGGTTACACCTTCAGCAGCTTCAATAGACACCGTAAAATTGGTTTTAAATTTGGAGTTCACATTGGCCGTCATCAACGGAAGCTTGAGCTTCTCCACTTGCTCTTCGACAAGGGTCAAACAAATCAGTCCGCGGCCATGGGTGGCCATAAAATTCACTGCTTCTGGGGTTACCCACTCAGCAGCCATCACCAAATCGCCCTCATTTTCCCGATCTTCATCATCGGCAAGGATAATCATGCGGCCTGCACGCAATTCCTCGATCAGCTCTTCGCAAGGGTCAAGACTCATGTGTTCTCCTTAGATTGTTGCTCGTTGCGGCACTCTAACAACCGCTCCACGTACCTACCCATCAAATCGGTTTCGATGTTGACCATACTACCCACCCGCAAATCACTGAGATTGGTGTGCGCTAAAGTATGGGGAATTAAGTTAACTGCGAATTGTTTATCTTCAACAGAATTCACAGTAAGGCTCACGCCATTGAGCGTCACAGAACCTTTTTTGACAATATATTGTTTGATGTTGTTTGGCACTTCAAAGTGAATTTGGTGATGTTCACCCAAGGCTCTTACTTGGGTTACCTTAGCCATGGCATCTATATGCCCTGTCACCAAATGCCCACCCAAGGCATCACCCATCCGTAGCGCAGGTTCAAGATTGACCCTGCTGCCTACGTTTAACGACAAAAACCGTGTCAGCGACAATGTCTCTGGGGATAAGGTGGCTGAGAACTTACTTTTTTTCCCCTCGGGGAATGCAGTAATCGTAAGGCAGCAGCCATCCACTGCCACAGAATCGCCAAGCTGCCAGTTTGCCATATCCAAAACAGTGGAAAAGACCAATAAGGCTTGATGCTCTTGAGCATCGATAGCTGCTATTTTGCCAACATCTAAGATGATGCCTGTAAACATCAGCACTTAACCGTGATACTGCTTGGACTCTTCACGCACAGCTTTAAAGAATTCAATGGCATGTTCTGGCGGCACATCTGGGGTAATACCATGGCCTAAGTTAAACACGTGACCATTGCCATGGCCAAATTTCGCCAGAATGTCTTTTACTTCAGCGCGAATAAGCTCTGGTTTAGCATACAACATGGTCGGATCCATATTACCTTGCAAGGCAACTTTATGACCCACACGGCGTTTGGCTTCATCAATATCAATCGACCAATCCAAACCCAACACATCGCAGCCCGTATCAGCCATGGCTTCTAGCCAGCCCATCCCGCCTTTGGAATACAAAATCACTGGCACTTTGCGGCCATCGTTTTCTCGCGTGAGTTGAGCAACAATGCGTTGCATATATTGCAATGAAAACTCTTTGTAATCGCGGGTATTAAGAATACCGCCCCAAGTATCAAAAATTTGCACAGCTTGCGCGCCGCTAGCAATTTGACCGTTCAAATAAGCAGCTGCGGAATCCGCGAGCTTTTCAAGCAACAAATGCATGGTCGCTGGTTCATTAAACATCATAGCTTTGACTTTCGAGAAGTTTTTAGAGCCGCCGCCTTCAACCATATATGTCGCCAATGTCCATGGGCTACCCGCAAAACCAATCAACGGCACACGACCATTTAAATCTCGACGAATGGTGCTTACTGCATCCATCACATAACCCAACTCACGTGTGGGATCATCCAATACGGGAAGCTTTTCAACATCTGCATGGCAAGTAATTGGGTCAGGGAATTTCGGGCCTTCGCCAACACCAAAGATTAATTCCATACCCATCGCTTCAGGCACAACCAAGATGTCGGAAAACAAAATCGCAGCATCTGCATCCAAGATATCAATCGGCTGCAACGTCACTTCGCTGCACAATTCAGGAGAACGGCAAAGGTTTAAAAAACCGCCAGCTTTGGCGCGCGTTGCTCTGTATTCAGCCAAATACCGTCCCGCTTGGCGCATCATCCATACGGGGGTGCGTTCTACATCTTGGCGCAAGCATGCGCGTAAAAATAAGTCATTTTTTAATTCGGTCATCAAACTTTCCTTTGTTTTTCTTGAGAAAACCAACATGCGAAACTACTGCAAGAAATGCAGCAAAAGACACAACATTTTGGCTTTAATTTGCGTTGAGATTGCTTGTATCAAGCTCCGTCGCCAAGCGCACGGTGCAAACACTATAATTAATACCAGATTCCGCCACTTTTAAGACTTTAAAATATCCTGGGCAACGTTTGTCTTCCACACTAAACACCAAACCTTTAAAGATGTTGGTATCAGGAAATACTACCGTATGCTCTCCATCTTCCTCGAAAGTGAAAAGCACTGGCCAGCCGCGACGCTTGTCCGTTGAACCCACAGTCAGCATCGTGGCATGCGTTGGCACATAAGGGCGCAGGTAAAAAGATAAGCCCATTTGCTGCTCGCCGGCTTTGGGATAGCGAATCCAACGAATAAAACCAAGCAAAGGCTCACCGCGAAAGACCTTCCAGTGCAAGCCAATTAGTGCCCCAACGCCCTGTTTTGGCTCTTCGATGCTCATGCGCTCTAATGCAATTCCACTTTTACTTATGTTTTTGACTGTCCACTGCCCTGGCGTTCGCGACAGCTCAGCATCTGATGTATCCACCACTTGGTTTAAAGCGTTCTCCTGCGTGGACATCAATCGCACAATATCTTCAATCGATTGGTTAAACGACCAACCTGCCACCAATTTAGCATTACCATACTCTTGCCGTTCCGTAGAGCGTGAGCGATTGCGCAAGGCATCAAGAATGGCATTCCCACCGACCACTGTGGTGTGCAACGCAGCTTCAATCTGAATATCTTTATTTTGCAATACAGGGTTCTTCAAAACCTTTTCCGCCCTATCGATAGATAAGACCAATTTATCGATAAAATCATCCATAGGAACGAGCAAGAAATCGGATGCGGAGTTATCGGGAGGAAATGGCAAGACCTTGGCCGTATCATGCGGGCGACTAAAGCTGGTTGCCATTAAAGAGTAACCTTTAATCTCACTACTTTTAAGCTCATTTTTTGCTAAATAATAGGGGCGGAGCATGCCGATATGATGGGCAAGCTCATCCATCACCATACGTTGTTCACTTTTGGTTAAACTGAAAAAATCAAGATTACGCAACAATTCATAGCGAACAATAGCTAAAAACAGACGCTTTTTCTCGCGTTCAGCCTCTTCAGGCAATTCAGGAATAATCAACATGCCCAAACGCATTAAATCGAACACTTGGCGAACGGTAATGACCGCAGGGGCATGGTAGGCGCTAAGATCATCTCGCATCAGTCGGCCTGCCAATTCAATAGCATCAGAAACCATGTTGACCAGGATTTGGTAGTAAGAGCGCTCCGTTAAAGCTTCTTTTTGCACCATATCGATACCGATTTTATGGGCATTAAGCACAGCAGCTGTCATTTCAGCATCAAACAAATCCAATTGCTCTTCAAATCGTTTTAACACTTTCAAGCGAAAGTGCAGGGGAATTAAAGGATTGGCATTTAAACGGGAAAGGTATGCTTGCATTTGCTTGCGAAGCACATTGCCTTCATTGGAGCCAGAAATATACGTGGTTAAACGACGATCAAGATCGTCAAATGGGTGCAATAAAGCATCAGTAAGCATCTCGGCTTGGCCCAATTGTATGCGTTTGGGATGCAAGCGCAGACTAGATTCCAACGCGTCTTGAATCGAAGAATGATGATCAGATGCACTCATAGGAAATCAATTATCAAGACTTTTTGCAAAATAGTAAACACTGTGATGCATGAGGTAATAAAAGTCACAGCTACAATTGAAGTGTTTGCTGCCCCTGATTCAATATGAGCAACTTCGGTACATGTCCAAATAATCGCTTCAAACAAGGCATGAGAATTGTAATCGTTTCATCAGCCGTACCATTGCCATCAAGGTCGTTGAATACAATCCAAGTGGGAGACCTATCCAAACGCTGCAATTCAGCGCAAGCCAGCAAAGCCTGATTCATACAACCCAAGCGTAGCGGCAAGACCAGCAACACTTGCGTATCGAGCATTTGTTGCAACCAATCACTAACCAACCACACATTTCCATCAGTTGCCAACAGCGGTGTCATCAAACCACCCACTGTTTCAATCAACGTTATTTCCATTTGATGTTGCAAATCGCCAATCCAGAGCAACAAAGCTTCTGGCGAAAAAGCACCTTCGACTTTGGCTGCCAAAGCCGGTGCTAATGGCTGGTGATATGTTTTAAAATTTATGTCGCTGATTTTTCGCTGAGGCTGGATATTGCATAGTTGCTGCACATCTTCATTGAGGGCTGCGCTTTCATTGCTTGGCGCAACCTGCACGCCACAGGCAATAGGCTTAAGCGCCCTAACGGCCAAACCTTGGTCTTGAAATTGTTTAAACAATTGTGTCGTCACCCATGTTTTTCCTGCATCCGTATCGGTTGCAACAATAAAAATGGATGACGACATCAAATGGATTTAGAAACGATCCAAAGCTTTTTGATTGATTGAAATTTCGTGACGATCACGAACGCTGGTCATCCAGCGTGCAAAGCGCACAGCGCCTTTGGCTTTTAAAGCCTCATCACGCACAGCAGCTTGTTCTTCAGCAAACTTGGCTTGATCAGCTGGCTTAACATTTTTTACATACACCACAGCCACACCTTGGGGTGTATGTAATGTGCTGCTTACCCAGTTTGATGCAGGCGTGCGGAAAGCTGAAGCCAACACATTGGCGGTGAGCCACACTGCATCATCACCCTCACCGGTGCTACGCACCAGTTTGGAGATGTATTTTGGCTTAGCAAAGCTTTGCGCTAAGGCATCAATAGATTCACCAGCTTTAGCTTTGGCCAAGATGTCTTCAGCGATTTGTTGCGCCTTATTGCGCGCCGCATCAGCTTTAACATCAGCATACACGCGGCTTACGACTTCTTCGTAAGGCATTAATGCAGGTGCCAAACGTTGGGTAACTTCCATCGCCACAAAACGACCATCTTCAACACTCACAATTTCAATCGCATCACCAGGCATTGTGGAGAACACTTTACCTTGGAGTAATTTCGATGAAGCTAACAAGGGGTTAGCCAACATGTTTTGCTGGGTCACAAGGCCCAAGTCTTGTAATTTAATATTCACTTTAGCAGCTGCTGCTTTTAATGAGCCTTCCATGCCCAAAGCATTATCCAAATCTTCCGACAAACGATAAGCCTCTTCGCTACCAGCTTGTTTAAGCAATGATTGTTCAATTTGATCTTTCACTTGCACTAGTGTTTTCACTTGCTCAGCTTGAATATCAGTGAGTTTAATCAAATGAAATCCAAATTGAGTTTGAATCACATCGGAAACTTCGCCAACTTTCATATCAGAAAACACAGCTTGCTCAAACTCAGCAACCATGGCGCCTTGGGCAAAGAATCCCAAATCACCGCCCTCTGATGAAGTCACATCATCCGACACGGATTTTGCGACTGCTGCAAACTTCTCACCTTTATCCAAACGCGCCTTAGCAGCATTGATTTTCTCTTCAGCTTCAGCCAAAAGCTCAGGGGCCGCATCACGCTCTACACGCACCAAAATATGCGATGCGCGGCGTTTTTCTGGGGTAATAAACTCCGACTGACGCTCTACATACGCTTGCTCAATCATAGCTTCACTAATCTCAACATCATTGACCAAATCAGCTGCATTGATTTCCACAGCTTGCACCGCAGCCTTTAAAGGCGATTGATACAAAGAACCATGGCTGGCGAACCACTCACGCGCCGCCTCATCACTCACTTCAATACCAGCAATCAAATCTTCTGGATTCACCACCAATGCTGCCAACACACGTTGCTCATACTTGGCTTTAAAACGCGCCATCACTTCTTCATCAGTGATGCTTGCAGTATTGGTGATAGCTTGCTGTAAGGATTCAATCAAAATATTTAAGCGTAAAAATTCTTCGTAATCACGTGGCGCCGAAAAACCCATTTGACGCACTAGGCTTTGGTAACGGTTCACATCGAAGTTATTACCTTGTTTAAAGGCTGGATTACTTTGCACAGTTCCAAGCACAGCTTGGTCAGGGGCAGCCAGCCCAAGGTGAGCTGCTTCCATCAACATCAATTTGCGATTCACCATGGTTTGAATGGTTTCGTTCTTCACACCCAATTGATCAGCGAGAGCTTTGCTGAATTGGTCGCCCAACATATTGCGATAGCTGCTGAGCTGGCGCTGATAATTGTTAAGAAAATCAACGTTATTAATGATTTCACCATCTATTTCGGCCACTTTTTCGATTTGGTTGCCAGAGAAATAATCACCTACACCCCATAGCGCAAAAGACAAAATGATGCCGCCAAGTAGCACTTTGGCTAGCCAGCCTTGGGCATGTTTACGCATTGATTCGAGCATGAAAGACTCCAAAAACTTAATGAAATTACAATGTAATTGAGCGCGGCAGGTTAAAGAAGCCACCCCCTTGGCGCAAGACAATTAATAATAAAGCTGCTCAGATAAACTTTGGAAACTGTGAAGGCAGTTATTGGCTCGACAACCACTTTAACAAACCATCCAAGCTACCGAATACAAACCAGACTAAAGCTGCCCCGCCCAACAATGATAGAAATAATACTGTCAACCAAATCTTCGAAGATTTTTCCTTCAACCTTTCAGGTACTTCTTCCGTAATCACATCTTCTACTGCCTGTTCTTCTTTCTCATCTGTTTCGACTACTTTAGAGGTCGCTTTTATAGCTTCAAACTTATCTTGCATAGTTTTCAACACACTGGCGGCGTAGGTATCGGCCTTGGCCCAATCTGTTTTCATATTGTTTAACTGCGAAAACCATTGGATGGCATAAAATATTTCCATATTCACAACCAACGCTTCAAGCATGGTCATTTGTGGAAATTCTGCTTTTAAACGCCACTTGATGTATGTGCTTAAATTTAACCCTTCTGGCGCACTAAAATCTTGGCCTAGAATAGAACGCTGCAAATCAATTTTTTTAAAAATTTCAGCATCAGACACACCCAATTTATGCATGATAAAATAGGCGTCGGTAATATGAACAAGCGTTGATTCGGGCAGTGCATCGATGGCTTTTTCCGAAAGGCTATCCACGGTATCTTCTGTTAACCCTTTGGCTTGGGCCTGCAAATCGCAACGCATCCTGAGTTTGGCAAGCAAACAAATGAGCGCCTGCTTATCGCCAGCTTGGGAAATTTCAATTTTCTTCGACATAACGTTCTTACTCCACACAATAACCACATGCGAACCTAGTTAACCATATTCAGCTATCATCCCTCCAATACAGCAATTTGTGAAGTTATGGATTTGCTAATCGGCAGATTTCTTGCTTTGCCAAACAACCTTCACTTGCGAAACAGTTTTTTACCATAGAAACTGTTTTCTAAACCCCGAGGATTTATGACCAAAAATACAGTTTTGATTGTTGATGAAGCCAAATTCATGTCATCAATGCTAGAAAAGCGCTTGCGCGAAGAATTTAGTTTTGAGGTGCGCATTGCCACCAGCAAGGCAGAGGCGCTCACCATTGCAGAGAGTGAAGGCGAAAATATATTTATAAGCCTGATGAATTTAACACTGCCCGATGCTCCTGATGGCGAAGCTGTAGATGCGATTATTGAATTGGGCATACCTACGATTGTCTTTAGTGGACGATTTGAATCACAAATACGAACCCGCATGCTACAAAAACGTGTGGTTGATTATATCCCTAAGGTTGGCAGGCGTAGCTTAGACTATTTGATGCAATTGCTGCATCGCTTGCTAGCCAACACCCAAATTGAAGCTCTGATTGTTGATGATAGCGCCACAAGCAGAACACATTTCTCAAATTTACTGTCCCAAATGCTCATCCCGAATGTTTGCGTCAATGATGCCAAAGAAGCCATCGCAACTATTTCCAAAGACCCTTACCGCTATAGCTTGTTACTCATTGATTTCCATATGCAAGACACCACAGGCTTAGAGTTAGTTCACGAACTACAAAATATTACCGATACCGACCGCATGGCCATCATCGGCATTTCGGGCGTCAACGATCACTTCTTAACCGCCCAATTCCTCAAGGCTGGTTCTACTGATTTCTTGTATAAATCAAGCTCATATGAAGAATTTCTTTGCCGAATTTCGCAAGCCTTAAAGAACCTTGATCATGTCAAAGCTTTGGAAGAAGCAGCGAGCACCGACTATCTCACCAAACTTAAAAACAGGCGTTCTTTATTTGATATTGGTAATATGCTTTGGAAACAATCCAACCGCGAACTTCAACCCAAACTACACGTAGCCATGATTGATATGGATCATTTTAAAAACATTAACGATCAACACGGCCATGAATTTGGTGATCTGACACTGGTAAGGATGGCTAACCTATTAAAAGAAAGCTTTCGCACCTCAGATTTAATCGTTCGTTACGGCGGAGAGGAATTTTGTGTTCTCCTTTGTCAATCTACACCTGAGCAAACCCAACTTCTGATGGAAAATTTTAGAGCCAAAGTAGCTGCCCAAACTTTTCAAATTATGAATGTGCAGATACCTGTCACCATCAGTATCGGCATCTGTACTGAGCAGCAAAGCGCGTTAGAGGATATGATAAATTTGGCTGACCAGCGTCTTTATGCAGCCAAAGCCAAAGGCCGCAACTGTGTGGTATTTGATTAAGGCTCTTTAGCCAAGGGCTCTGGTATAACGTTGGCAATGCCAAAAGGGATATGCACCATAGGAATATCACCTGATTCAGATTGCAAATGACCGCGTTGATCATCAAAGAAGATATGCGGCTTGAGGCTGGCAAGAATACGTGATTTATTCATACCACCCAAAAATATAGTTTCATTGGCGCTCACGCCCCACTCTTCAAGGGTGGTGATTACCCGCTCATGGGTAGGCGCTGAGCGAGCTGTGATGATTGCTGTGCGAATGAGGCGCCTGTAAGACCTATCTTGCTCCACTTGCTTGTCTTCTAAGCCTTGCAGTACAGATATTTTACGAAACAAATCAGCCAAAGGGCCAGGCCGATGCGGAATCTTTGATTTTTTCACTTCATGGGCTGTAAAATCAGAAAGGTTTCCTGATTTATAAACTGTTTCTGCCTCATCATCGGCAATCACACCATCAAAGTCGAAAGCAATACGCAGCTCTTCATCGCCGGTATCATTCACAGCTTTGCCAGGCAAAACCACACCTGCAGGAAAACCTGCTTTGATAGCTTTTTGCACATCTTCTTCATTGGCGGATAAAAACAATGAAGCGTTAAAGGCGGGTATATATTCGTAGGGAGATTTGCCTTCCATAAAAGCTGCCCGAGTAATTTGTAGGCCATAGTGAGCAATCGAGCGAAACACACGCTTGCCTGTTGCCGCAGAATTGCGCGATAACAACACCACTTCCACGGGTTGCTCAGCTGGGTAATGGTGATTGATATTGAGAAAGCGCTTGATAAAAGGGAAAGCCACGCCTTTGCCCAGCACTTTATCGATATGCTCTTCTTGGAATGCTTTGTAAGCCTTTGGCCCTTGCTCTTCAAACAAGGCATGGGATTCTGACAAATCAAACAATGCGCTTGATGAGACTGCAATCACAAGTTTATTTTCAATCGGAAAAGATGCCATGTTCTAAGACTAAAGCAGCTTAGCAATCGGCGCAAAAGATTTGCGATGAATGGGGCTAACGCCATGCGCTAACAACGCATCCATGTGCACTTTGGTGCCGTATCCTTTGTGTTTAGCAAATTGATAACCCGGATGCACCACATCATAAGCACACATCAGCCGATCACGCACCACTTTGGCAATAATGGATGCTGCGGCAATTTCTTGCACCAAATCATCGCCACCAATTACCGCTGTGGTTGGCACTGGCATATCCAAAGGCACTCTATTGCCATCAACCACCACTGCAGTGGGGGCAATTTGCAAACCAAGTACAGCTTTACGCATGGCAGCCATGGTGGCGTGTAAGATGTTTAAATTATCTATCTCTTTAAGACTGGCTTGAGCTACGGCGTAACTGACGGCGTGCTTTTTAAGGTGATGATAAATCTTAATACGCTTTTTCTCAGAAACTTTCTTGGAATCTCGATAAGCGCCAAGCATGGGATCATTGGGCGAGAGAATCACCGCAGCAGTAACCACAGGCCCCGCCAGTGGTCCTCTACCTACTTCATCAACACCAGCTAACATGATTACCTCTTTCTCCAAACAATAATTGCAATCATCAACAATGCCCCCGTGGTATCAGCGACCCAATCCCACACATCAGCATCACGGCCTGCGATAAAGGATTGATGGTATTCATCAGTTACACCATAAACACTTGCAAATAGCAGTGCTACCAATGCAGTGATTATAACTGGAAAATTCAAATGACGAAAACTAAGCCAAGCTAATCCACCCATCAGCGCATAAGCACTTGCATGAATAAGTTTATCTTGGTGAGGAAACATCATGGCTACAGGCAGTGTGGATTGATGAGACATAAAAAATATCAAACAGCAGTACCCAAACAGTAAACTGGCATCACGAACAGGCGTAACAGTCATCATCTAAGTGATAGGCATAAAAAAACCCGGCTTTGGATGACCAAGGCCGGGTTGTTAAAATCGTGAAACAATTAGACCAGACCGGCCAAGGCCAATCGGCACATCGCCATCACAGGTTCAGGGTAAATACCAATGGCTACAATCACTAAGGTTGTAAGCACAACGATGACTTGTAGCGGTGCAGATTTAGCGAAGTTAAAGCTGACGCGCTCTTCATCAAAATACATGTATTTTACGATACGAATATAATAAAACGCACCGATAGCGGAGAATAACACACCCAGAGTAGCCAAAATAATATGGTCGGCTTCAATGACTGCGATAAATACAGCATATTTAGCCCAGAAACCGCCCAAGAATGGAATACCAGCCATAGAGAACATCAACAAACCCATGGCCAAGGCATAACCTGGACGCACCCGTGACAAACCAGCGAAATCATCAAGCAATTCGCCTTGAATCTCATCTCTACGCATCATGATGATGATGGCAAACACACCCATGGTCATAAATAAATAGATGGTCATATAAATCAAGATGCCTGCATAACCATCATTCGAACCTGCAATCAGACCAAGCAAGATAAAGCCAATATGACCAATGGTTGAATAAGCCAACATCCGTTTGATGTTACGTTGCGCAATCGCTGCAATATTACCAACAGCCATAGAAAGCACAGCCAAGAACATCAAAATCGTTGTGTATTCAGCTTGTAGCCCTGGGAACACATCCACAAGGATACGCATAAATACCACTAGGCCAGCTACTTTTGGCGCTACGGACATAAAGGCAGTGATTGGCGTAGGCGCGCCTTCATAAGCATCAGGTGTCCACATATGGAAGGGGGCAACCGAAACTTTAAAGGATAAACCAGCCAAAACGAACAACATACCGGTTAACACTGCCAAACGTTGGTCTTCACCGCTGTTGGAAATGATGTCACCCATTTCTGTGAAAATGAAGCTGCCTGTGCTGCCGTAAAGGAAGGTTAAACCGTAGAGCAACATACACGATGAAAGTGCACCAAGGATGAAATATTTCAATGCAGCTTCAGTTGAGCGAAGCACATCACGCTGATAACCCACAAGCACATAAACCGACAAAGCCATCAACTCTAAACCCAAATACATGGTGACAAAGTTGGTCGCAGATACCATCAACATCATACCCAAGGAAGCAAACAACATGATGGTGTAATACTCACCCACATTGGCTTCATCCTTGACGTAATTAAGCGATAGCATCATGGCAAAGACTGTTGCAATAGCTATCAGTAACTTGGCGTAAACTGCAAATGGATCCAGCACAAAATAACCGTAGAAAGTGGTGCTTGCATCCGAGCCAGAAACATAAAGAACACTTGCGCCAACAGCAATAACAGTGGCAATAGAAACACCAGCCACGATGTTTTGACGGCTTACTGATAAGAACACACTCATCAACAACACCACCATGCCCATCACGGCTAAGATTATCTCAGGTAAGATAAGCTCTAAATTCTCTGGGAACGGGAAGGGAAAAACGACCTCAGCCATATCTTTTAAACCTCAGTGGGCAGCGGCGTGCGACGCCGTTGCATGTTCTAGTATTGCTGCTGCTGCATCAAGCTTGCTTGTTGTCGATTGGTCGATCAAATGCGCTACCGATTCATGTAATAAATCAAGTACTGGAACAGGGTAAAAGCCCACCCATACAGTCAGCACAATCAAAGGCACGAAAATACCAAACTCACGCAATGACATATCTGGCATAGAGCGAACAGTATCTTTCACCAAATCGCCCATAATCACGCGTTTGTACATCCAAAGGGTGTAACAAGCTGATAAAACAACGCTGATGGCTGCAGCAATGGCAATCCATTTGGCAGAGACACTAAGCGCCATAGGATCAGCTGCGAAGGTACCAATCAACACCATGATTTCACCGATAAATGCCGAAGAACCTGGTAGTGCCACATTGGCCATAGAAAACACTAGCATCACAGCCGCAAAGACAGGCATCACATTCGCCACCCCTCCGTAATCAGCAATTTCGCGGCTGTGAAGTCTGTCGTACATCACGCCCACACAAAGGAACAGTGCAGCTGCTACAAAACCATGAGAAATCATGTTAATAACTGCGCCTTCCAAAGCTTGCTGGGTGAATACAAAGGTACCCAATGTAACAAATCCCATATGGGCAATGGATGAATATGCAATCAAGCGCTTCATATCACGTTGCATCATCGCAACGAGGGAAATGTAAACAATCGCGACTAAGCTCAAGCCTATCATCATTGGCGCAAAATATTGTGACGCATCAGGCAACATCGGAAGCGAGAAACGCAGGTAAC
Organism: Mariprofundus sp. UBA1536; assembly: GCA_002323245.1. GTDB lineage: Bacteria > Pseudomonadota > Zetaproteobacteria > Mariprofundales > Mariprofundaceae > Ghiorsea. Next base: position 94,261 of record DCPU01000014.1, read on the forward strand.
CGTATGCGCCCATTTTCAACAAGATACCCGCTAGTATCACAGAACCTGCAGTTGGTGCTTCGGTATGCGCATCAGGCAACCAAGTATGCACTGGCCACATCGGAACCTTCACAGCAAAGGCCACAAAGAAGGCAATGAAAATCCAGAACTGCCAAGTGAAATCAAATGGATAGTCCATAAACGCCAGCATGCTGAACGTGCCACCAGCTTCAAAATGCATAGCCAACAAAGCAACAAGCATCAACACTGAACCAGCCAAGGTATACAAGAAGAATTTCAATGTGGCATAGATACGGTTTTTACCGCCCCAAACACCAATAATCAGATACATGGGAATCAACATCGCTTCCCAGAAGAAGTAGAACAAAATTGCATCCAATGCCGAGAACACACCAATCAATGTGGTTTCCAAAATCAAGAAGGCAATCATGTATTCTTTAACGCGAGTTTGAATACATTGCCAAGCCGAGATAATACAAATCACGATCAACAAGCCAGTAAGCACGATAAATGGCATAGAAATACCATCTACACCCAATTGATAATTGATATTAAATGCAGGAATCCAATGATGGAATTCTTCAAACTGCATATGCGATGTGGTTCTATCGAAGCTAAAAATAAGCGGCAAGGTGACGATGAAAGTGGCTATAGAAAAAGCTAGCGCGCTCCAACGCACCATGGTTTCATTTTTAACCAGCAACCAAATCAGCAAAGCACCAACTGTAGGCAGGAAAGTTGCCACAGAGAGGATGGGGAAGCCCAATACGTTATTCAATTCCATGATTCGCCGTCTCCCCTTACGCGTTGAGCATCAAGTATGTAAGCAAACCAAACACACCGATGACCATAGCGTAGGCATAGTGATACACCATTCCGCTCTGAATATTCTTAAGCATTGCCGCACCATTTTTGACTGTGCCAATAATGCCGCCATGAATCATGCCCTTATCAATCAAGCGCAAATCGCCTGTTTGCCAGAAGAACTGACCCAGTTTTTGAATCGGACGAACAAACAAGAAATCGTACAACTCATCCCAATACCATTTGTTGTACAAGAAGGTGTGAATCGGGCGGAAGGTCTTGGCAATAGCTGCTGGCACCTTGGTTTCTTTAAAATACATCAAAGTTGCAGTCAAAATACCCAGCACGGCCAAAACAAAGGCTCCATACTCCAACCAGAAATGGGATTGGGTATGATCTTCTTCTAGCATTTCAAGCATCGCAATGGAGTTATGCGCATCCATCACAAAAATCGAATTTCTAAAATAACCATCAACAATCACTTCATCAGCCATGTTCATGTAATGGTATCCCCAATAGCCAGCTACCACTGCGCCCACTGCCAAAATCACCAATGGCAATGTAATCACCCAAGGGGATTCATGCAGATGCGATTTGGTTGCTGCAGGCACGCGGTCGCTATTGTGGAAGGTCAAGAAGAACATGCGGAAGGTGTAAAAAGCAGTCATAAATACACCGCTCATCAAGGCATAATAAGCAATTTCACTTGTCCAGCCCATGCCGCGTGCATACGTCGCTTCAATAATCAAATCTTTGGAGTAATAACCAGCAAATGGTGGAATACCAGCAAGTGCCAAACCAGCTAGCAACATGGTGATATAGGTAATCGGCATATACTTGCGCAATTGACCCATTTTACGGATATCCTGATTGGACATCACAGCATGAATCACTGAACCCGCTGCCAAGAACAACAAGGCTTTAAAGTATGCATGCGTCATCAGATGGAAGATGCCCGCTGAATAAGCCGATACACCGCAAGCCACAAACATATAACCAAGTTGCGAACAAGTAGAATAAGCGATTACGCGTTTGATATCATTTTGTACCAAACCAATGGTAGCACACATAAACGCAGTGATGGCGCCGACGATGACTACAGCAGCCAAAGCAACTTCTGAGTATTCAAACATAGGGGATAAACGCGCCACCATGAATACGCCAGCAGTCACCATGGTTGCAGCGTGGATCAATGCAGAAATTGGTGTTGGGCCTTCCATGGAATCAGGCAGCCAAACATGCAATGGCACTTGGCCTGATTTACCCATAGCGCCGACAAACAAAGCCAAACAGATAAAGGTGATCGTATCCATTTCCCAACCCAAGAAAGACATGGTTGAACCTGAAGCAACCAACCCTTGCACCTGCGCAAACACTTCGCGGTAGTCGACTGTGCCGAAATAATACCAAACTGCCAAAATACCAATAGCAAAACCAAAGTCGCCCACACGGTTGACAATAAATGCTTTCATCGCTGCTTTATTGGCTGAATCGCGTTTAAACCAAAAACCAATCAAAAGGTAAGAGAACAAACCCACTGCTTCCCAACCAAAGAACAAGGTGAAGAAGCTATTACCCATGACCAATACCAGCATAGAGAAAGTAAAGGCAGAGATGTAAGAGAAGAAACGGGCATAACCTGGATCGCCATGCATATAACCAATGGTATAGATGTGCACACATGCAGACACCACCGTCACCGTCATCATCATGATGGTGGTAAGCGGGTCAATCATCATCCCGATTTGCACCACCAAATCACCAGATGCAATCCACGTCCAGAAATTGCCATAAAATTCAGCGCCATCAAGCACCTGTAAAAACACATGTACTGATAAAATCGCAGCCAAAATCACAGAACCCGATGTGATGATATGACTCAATCGTTCTTTAAGAAACCAACCAAACAAACCTGCAGTAAGCGCTCCCAAAAGCGGTAATAATGGGATAGCCAGTAGCTCTGTTGTATTCAATGTCATTTCCGTAGCTTCTAACACCATGAAATCCCCTTACCCTTGGAGTGTGTTGATATCTTCAATAATAATGGAGCGGCGTTGACGGTAATACGCCACCAAAATCGCCAAACCAACTGCCACTTCCGCAGCTGCAACTGTAAGCACGAAGAATACAAATATCTGACCACCAATATCGCCCAGAAAGTGCGAAAATGCAGCGAAGTTGATGTTAACTGCCAACAACATCAGCTCAATACACATCAAAATCGTAATCACGTTTTTACGGTTCAAAAATAAACCAATGATACCAATGCTAAACAATGCTGCGCCAACTATGAGGAAACTCGATAATGGAATCATTACATACTCACCTTACGAAGACGGTCTTCTTTACGTACATGCACCTGTTTCGAAATATTTTGATATTTGGCATCTTTACGTTCGCGGAGTGTGAGCACAATCGCACCAATCAAGGCGACCAACAAAATAATCGCTGCAATTTCAAAGCCTAATAAATAACGGGTATAAAGCTCTTTACCAATTTCAACCGTATTATTCACATCGGCCCCCATATGAGCTGCCATGGCCATTTGCTCAGAGCCAAACAAACCACTGGTCGAAGCTGCAACAAGCTCAATAAAGAGAATCACAGCAATCATGCCGCCCACTGGCAAATACTGCAGCCAGCCTTCACGTTTTACCGCTTCGTTCACTTCCAGCATCATCACTACGAACATAAACAGCACCATCACAGCACCCACGTAAATCAAAATCAGGATGATACCCAAAAACTCAGCATCGAGCAGGAAGAACAAACCCGCTGCATTAAAGAAACATAGAATCAACCACATCACTGAATGCATCGTATTGCGTGATAGAATCACACCCAAGCTTGCAGCTACAGCCAAGCCACCAAACAACCAAAAAAACGCGGATTCTAGCATTGTGCCCCCAAGCCCTTATTGATAACGCGCATCAGCAGCTAAATTCGCTGCGATTTGCGGTTCATATCGATCGCCAACATTGAGCAGCATGTCTTTGGTATAATACAAAGCCGCACGCGTTTCTGAGGCATATTCAAATTCTTGTGTTTCAACAATGGCATCGACTGGGCAAGCCTCTTGGCAGAAACCACAGAAAATACATTTGGTCATATCGATGTCGTAGCGCGTGGTGCGGCGTGAACCATCAGCGCGCTCTTCCGATTCAATAGTAATCGCCAAAGCTGGGCATGTAACTTCACACAGCTTACAAGCAATACAACGCTCTTCCCCGCTCTCATAACGACGCAGGGCATGCAAACCACGGAAACGTGGCGATAGCGGCGTACGCTCTTCTGGATATTCCACTGTAATTTTTTTCTTAAATAAATAGCGGCCAGTGAGTGACAAACCAATCACCAACTCCCAAAGCAACCAAGTTTTTAAATGACGTTTAATGAAATTCATTGCTTATCTCCAAGGCTGCCAGAACGCAATCACATCAGACAATCCAGGTGTGTAAGTGCTGATACCAATCACGGCAATCCAAGCCAGTGTCCAAGGCAAGAACACTTTCCATCCCAAGCGCATCAATTGGTCGTAACGATAACGTGGAAACGTGGCACGGAACCAGATAAAGACAAATACCAAGAATGAAGCTTTACCAAGTAACCAGATTGTACCAGGAATGAAGTCCAGGGCTGGAATTGGCGCGTACCAACCACCCAAGAACAAAATCGAGGTCATTAAGGCAATGAGGAACATAGCCGCATATTCAGCCAATGAGAACACGGCAAACCACATACCCGAGTATTCCACGAAGAAACCAGCCACCAATTCAGCTTCGCCCTCTGGCAAGTCAAATGGAGAACGGTTGGTTTCAGCAGCGCCCGAAATAAAGAAGACGATAAACATTGGGAACAACGGGATGAAGTACCAATGGAACAAACCACCTTCTTGTGCGCGCACAATATCTGATAAGCCAAGGCTACCAGCTAGAATCAACACACAAACAATGGAGAAGCCCATAGAAATCTCATATGAAATCATTTGAGATGTTGAGCGAATCGCGCCAATCAAAGCGTATTTGGAGTTGGATGCCCAACCCGCCATCAAAATGCCATAAATTGACAAGCTGGAAATCGCCATCACGTACAACACACCAACGTTGAGGTTGGCAATGGCCATCACATGTGTTGTTTCCCACAGGCCAAACAAAGTCGTTTCACCAAATGGAACCACAGCAAAAGCAAGCAAGGCAGGCATCAAGGCCATTACAGGCGCTGCAATAAACAGGAATTTATTAGCTTTGGTTGGAATAATGGTTTCTTTCAAAAACAGTTTCAAACCATCAGCAAGTGGCTGCAATAAACCATAAGGGCCGACACGGTTACAACCCTGACGTACTTGAATCCAACCAATCACACGGCGCTCAGCATATGTAGTATATGCCACTGCCAATGCAACTGGCACAGCAATAGCGAGAATCTCAGCAGCCCAAATGACTGCTTGTAAGGCCATATCTAACCAATCCATTTATTGACCCCCACCCAAATCAACACTTGTCTCACCCGATATATCTCCAGCTGTGCCACGTTTGGACACAAAAACCACGCCTGGTGAAACATCAGTGCGAGTGCCCACGGTGAATCTTTCAGCGCCTACGTTGGACATGATGGTCAAATCACCTGCTTGCAGCTTCATTTCAGCCAATGTGTCAGGGTGAACAATCACATCATCCAACGCATGGATTCGGCCTGCTTCTGCAAGTAGTTTAGACGCACGCACCCAAGCGCCTTCCTTGTACATCGAATAACGACCAACCACATCCAAACCTTTGGCTGCATTCATTTTTGCTACATTTGGCAAGAATACATTTTTACGGTTACGTTGCGCAGGGATAAAATCTTCTTGGGCTTTGCCTGCAAACCAAATATCTTTCAGCGCAGTAAAATCAGGCGCCATGGTTAACACATGCTCACGCATTTCGGTTAGATTCACTGCTGGAACATCATGACCCAATGCCTGAATCAAACGCATCATGACTTTCCACAATGGACGACCCTCACCCAATGAACGCAAAGGGTTTTCAGCAACGCGAACGCGGCCTTCCATATTGATAAATGTACCTTCAATTTCTGAGTACGCTGCCGCTGGCAATTTAATATCTGCCAAACCAACCATATCGCCAGAAATCGATCCCACTTGCAGCAGATCGACTTTAGCCAAAGCTTCTTTAGCTTTGCGAGAGAACAAACCGTCACCAATAGGGTCGCTACCAATCAGTAACAATGTATCTAGCTCACCAGCAATCGCAGCAGCAAACACTTCACCAGCTGCGGTGCGGGTGCCGTTAAACATAGCCGAAAGTAATTGCGCATTCATGCCCGATGGCAACAAATTACGACCATCTTGACCTTCTTCTGCATGGCCTGCAGCACGCATCAACAAATCCAAACCATGAATCAGTGCAGCGGCATCTTCATGTGAGCGAATTTCTTCACCGACCAACAATGCACAAGTATCAGCCAAAAGTGCGTCCGCAAGCAATTTGCCTGCTTCATGGCGCGCTTCAACCTTGCCCATCCACTCATCCATACCAGCAGCGGTTTTACCCAATACTTTCAATTGATCCATGGCGCGCGCAATTACTGCATACCAATCACGCGGACGCACCAGAGCGTCATTCGCAATTTCACTGTTGGTACGATAATGCATAGCACCGATACGGGTTACAGGTTTGCCCAAGTTGGCACGTTTACGTAAACGCTGCATCAAAATGGGGAAACGTTGACGCAAGTCTGAGCCCAAAATCACCACTTGATCCACTTGTTCCATAGACTCAGTGGTCATGGTCAAACCTTCATCAAAAGCAAACGGACGGCTGTCGCGGCGGTGCAAATCAAATGCTACTTTAGGATTTTCAAGACCAATATCATGCAGCAAACGAATCGCGGCTAAACCCTCGACACTCCAATCAGGAGAGAAGACGATACCAACGCGTTTACCTTTGAGCATGGTCACCGCTTTTTCAATGGCATCATCCCATGAAGCTTTCTCAAGCTTATCGCCCACACGTAGCATAGGGCTCAAAATACGTTTATCAGAGCGGAAAGCGTCGTACACATAGCGGCCACGGTCACAAATCCATGGCTCAACGCCACCTTTGAGTGGACGAATGCGCATCACTTCATCAGCTCGTGATTCAATCACAATATCACAGCCTTGCGGGCAAGCTGTGCAAGTGCTCTTATGACGTGTCATTTCCCATGGGCGAGACACATCATGTGAAGGCTTATCTAACAAAGCACCAACTGGGCATATATCGCCCAAGTTGCCCGATAATTCTGAGGCTAAAGCATCTTCAACGATGCCATCAATTTTCATATGATCGCCGCGATTTAAAACACCCATATCGCCAGTGCCCGCAATCTCATCGGCAAAACGAACGCAACGGGTACAGTGAATACAACGGGTCATGCAGGTATTAACGAATGGACCCAAATCCTTATCCGAAGGAAGACGCTTCACTTCGGTATAACGGCCGCGACCTACGCCATGTTCCACAGCATAATCTTGCAACTTGCAAGCGCCACCTTGGTCACATACAGGGCAATCCAAAGGGTGATGAATCAAGAGATATTCCATCATCATCGAGCGATCTTTTTCCAAACCAGCCGATTGTGTTACCACTTTCATGCCTTCAGAAACTGGCGTACAACAAGAAGCAGCAGGTTTATTCCAACCTTCAACTTCAACCAAACACATCCGGCAGTTGGCCGCTACAGACAATTCAGGGTGATAGCAGAAATAAGGCACTTCAACATTGTTTTCACGACAAGCTTCTAAAATGCTTGTACCGGCAGGTACCGTTACTTCTTCGTCATTGATATACAGCACTGTCATGATGATTTCTCCGCAAGCTTAGCTCGAACCTCGTCCGGGAAGTATTTTAGCATGGATAAAATAGGGGCAGCAGCGCCTTCAGCCAGAGCGCAAATCGTGCGTCCTGCCATATGTTTGGATGCGTCATTGAGCACCACCAAATCAGCTTCCGTACCATTGCCGGCATCCACACGCGTCAATACGCGCTCAAGCCAGCCTGTACCTTCGCGGCATGGCGTGCATTGGCCGCAAGATTCATGGGCATAAAAATGCGCCAGACGGCGTGTTACTGCGACCAAGTCGGCAGTTTCATCTAAGATAATAATCGCACCAGAACCCAAGAATGAACCAGCCTTCATAATATCATCATAGGTCAAGGGCACATCGTAATGCTCAGCTGTTAGCCAAGGCGTAGATGAACCACCAGGAATCACAACTTTAGGGACAGTACCGTGTTGCAACCCACCACAATAATCTTCGACCAAGGTTTTGAGTGAAGTACCCATTGGCACTTCATAGTTACCAGGCTTGTTGACATTGCCTGATACTGAGAAAATTTTGCAGCCTGTATTATTAGGGCGACCAATTGCTGCATGCCATGCACCGCCGTGCTCAAGAATGGCAGGCACAGTAGCGAGTGTTTCCACATTATTCACAACCGTTGGGCAGCCATAAAAACCCTCAACAGCTGGGAATGGTGGCTTAAAGCGTGGGCGCCCCGATTTACCCTCTAGGGATTCAATCAAAGCAGTTTCTTCACCACAAATATACGCACCAGCGCCGCGATGCATCATCAGATTCATCGAGAAATCAGTACCTAAAATATTATCGCCCAGCAAATTGGCAGCATATGCTTCATCAATAGCCGCACACATCACATTGTATTCATGCAAAAATTCACCACGAATATAGATATAAGCATCTTTCACGCCGAGTGCAAAACCCGCCATAATCATACCTTCAATCAACAAATGCGGGTCAAAACGCATAATATCGCGGTCTTTAAATGTACCTGGTTCACCTTCATCAGCGTTACAAAGCAAATAAGTTGGTTTACCTGTATTACGCGGTACAAACGACCATTTCAACCCTGTTGGGAAGCCAGCGCCACCACGACCACGAAGGCCAGAGACTTTTACTTCATCAATAATCTTATCAGCATCAAAGTCTTTAAGCACAGTTGGCAAGAAGGCATAAGCACCGTGGGCTTTAGCAACTTCAAGCTTATTCATGTTTTCTACTTCGATATTAGCGAAACAAATACGTTGCACTTTTTTAGGATCAGAAGAAAGCATCAGATCACCTCGCCTGCACGAATGCGACTAATCAAGGCATCCATATCGGTAGCCGTGGCTTTCTCATGATACATATTATTCACCTGCACCACAGGCGCACCAGCACAAGCGCCTGCACATTCCACTTCATTGATAGAAAACAAGCCATCTTCAGTGATTTGACCAGGCTCGATGCCAAGCGTGTTTTTCATGTGAGCATACAATGCATCTGCACCATTCACCATACAGCTGGCATTGGTACAAACTTCCAACAAATATTTACCTGTAGGTTGCTCTTTGAACATGGTGTAAAAAGTGACCACTTCGCGCACTTCCATCAGACGCAAACCCAATACTTCAGCTACCATTTTTTGCGTATCCATGCTCAAATAACCAAAGTCTTGTTGCGCCATATACAACACTGGCATCAAGGCTGATTTGCGGCTTGGATAACGCGCTGCCAAGGCATCAATTTCTGCCAAACGAGCTTCGCTAAATTGCGGCTTATCTGGAGCACTCATCGGTCCACCTCACCAAATACAATATCTTGTGTTCCCAAAATGGTCACCACGTCAGCCAACATATGGCCACGGCACATATAATCCATGGATTGCAGATGCGCGAAACCAGGCGCCCTTACTTTCATGCGGTAAGGTTTATTCGAACCATCAGAAACAATATAAACACCAAACTCACCCTTTGGATGCTCAACAGCTGCATACACTTCACCCGCAGGCACAAAATAACCTTCAGAGAAGAATTTAAAGTGATGAATCAAAGATTCCATATCATCTTTGATGGTCGCACGTGGCGGGTTGGTTAATTTATAATCTTCAACCTTGGTTGGGCCTTGATTGGCCATCAGCCAAGCTACACATTGCTCGATAATACGGTTGGATTGACGCATCTCTTCAACACGCACCAAATACCTATCATATGAATCACCAGTAGCGCCCACTGGGATATCAAAATCCATTTTATCGTACACATCATAAGGCTGCGTTTTACGCAAATCCCAAGCAATGCCTGAGCCACGAATCATTGGGCCAGTAAAACCCCAATCCAAGGCAGCTTCTTGCTCAACCACACCAATATCAACGGTACGTTGCTTCCAAATACGATTCTCAGTCAATAAAGTTTCGTATTCATCCACATAACCAATAAAGCGCTCAGTAAAGCCCTTGATTTTCTCAATCAAACCTTCTGGCAAATCACGTGATACACCGCCAGGGCGCATATATGCAGCATGCATACGTGCCCCAGATACTTCTTCGTAATAGTCAAAAATATCTTCGCGCTCACGGAAGCAATACAAAAACACAGTCATCGCACCAATATCCAAAGCCGCAGCACCCAGCCACAAACAATGGTTCAATATACGCGTGAGCTCCGCATACATCACGCGGATATATTGCGCACGCTCTGGGGCCTCTATACCCAAAAGGCGCTCAACACCCAAAGCATATGCATGCTCATTGGCCATCATTGACACATAGTCGAAACGGTCGAAATACGGAATATTTTGGTTGTAGGTTTTGTATTCAAATAGCTTTTCAGTGCCGCGATGCAGCAATCCGATATGCGGATCAGCGCGCTCTACCACTTCGCCATCAAGCTCAAGAACAAGGCGCAAAACGCCATGTGCTGAAGGATGTTGGGGACCAAAATTGAGGGTGTAGTTTTTAATCTCAGCCACGGTCAACTCCTGGCCACGCCCTTGGAATCAATACGCGATTCTCAAGTTTGTTGGGCTTGTAAACACAACGCCATTGCGCTTCATCAAAGAAAATTTCTGCATGGCCTGTAAGCGGGAAATCTTTACGCAGCGGGTAACCTTCAAAACCATAATCAGTAAGCAAGCGGCGCAAATCAGGATGGTGATTAAAAATAATACCATACATATCAAATGCTTCGCGCTCGTACCAGTTGGCAGTGACCCAAACTTCGGTCACTGAATCCACCATTTCGCGTTCATTCACCTGCACTTTCACACGAAGGCGTTTGTTTTTAGAAACAGACAAAAGGTTATATACCACTTCAAAACGTGGCTCACCTTCAACGCGGCTTGGCAATTCTGAGACATCCACACCGCAAAGATCAATCAATTGTTCAAACTTAAATTCAGATTTTAATACATGGCATACATCGACAATACTTTCGCGTGAGACATGCAAGACGGGGCAATCAATACCTGCTTTCACGACAAAACCTTGGGCAGAAAAACATTGCTCTAACGACGTGATTTCATCCAAATATTGTGTTGGCACTTTCGTTTCCAATTCGCTCATTGTCATTACCGCGCTATGGTGTTGGTACGTTTAATTTTTTCTTGAAGCTGAATAAAGCCATAGAGCAGGGCTTCAGCAGTTGGCGGGCAACCCGGCACATAAATATCAACAGGCACAATACGATCACAACCACGTGTTACTGAATACGAATAATGATAATAACCGCCACCGTTGGCACATGAACCCATGGAAATGACCCAGCGTGGCTCAGACATTTGGTCGTAAACTTTACGCAAGGCAGGCGCCATTTTATTACACAAGGTGCCAGCAACCACCATCACATCCGATTGCCTAGGGCTTGGACGAAACACAATACCAAAGCGGTCCAAATCGTAGCGTGAGGCACCAGCGTGCATCATTTCCACAGCACAACAAGCCAAACCAAATGTCATCGGCCAGAGGGAACCCGCCCGCGCGCCATTGATAAGCTTATCGGCAGTAGTGGTAATAAAACCTTTGTCGAGCAGGCCTTCTATTCCCATTGTAGAGCCCCTTTATTCCATGCATAAATATATCCCACCAAGAGAATAAGCAGGAACAACATCATTTCAATAAAACCAAAAATTCCAATTTGATCGAGCACCACCGCCCAAGGAAAGAGGAAGGCTGTCTCCAAATCAAAGATAACAAATAGAATTGCCACAAGATAAAAACGAACGTCAAAATGCATACGTGCATCTTCAAATGCTTCAAAGCCGCATTCATAAGCCGATAATTTTTCTGCATCCGGGCGCTGCTCGGCGACCACAACAGTTAATGCCAACGGGGCAATGCCCATACCCAAAGCAATAATGATAAAAATAAAAATTGGCACGTAATTGCTGGCCAAATAATCAAGCCCCATGCATCCCTCCACGTATCTTGATAAGCAGACAGAACAGCCCGCTCGTTTTGCGCGGTCGGATTTCTAACAGCAGCACACGGCAAGTGTCAATTTTAATCCCTTTGTTTTTGTGATTTTGGACACTTCACAAAGCAGCAATAAAGCGCCTTTACTGGTCAAGGAATTAAAATCCAAGCATAAAAAAAGGGCTCCTTGCGGAGCCCTTAATCTAAAAAGTGTCTGACGTTGAGGAGGGAGGGAGGTAACGCCAGACGATGCAAACAATGGACATAGCCAATGATTTTAGCGTGAAAGTTTTATTAAGATTCACTCATGTTACAGGCTGATCTTTTACACCCTTCACAAACAATGATTTTACATCCAAAGCTATCGCTAGCGTCGCTGGGATCGCAAACAATGTGATTACAGTTGAGAAGATTAGTCCCCAAGACAAGGCAAGCGCCATGGGTGCAACGAAGGGGTCAAAGCCGCCCCAGCCGTATGCTGTTGGCAAAAGTCCCACCACTGTAGTAATGGCCGTGAGCAATACCGCACGCAACCTTCTGCGGCTGCCGTGAATAATCGCTTCAAACCAATGTTTACCATCAGCCAACTCACGTTGAATCAACACTGCTAGCACAAGGGATGAGTTCACCACCACGCCCGTCAACGCCACAAAACCCATCATCGACATAAATGACAAAGGTTGACCATGTAAGAACAAGCCCACCACGATACCAATCATGCCGAATGGGATCGCAAACATTACCAAGAATGGATATGACATGCGGTTAAACTGAATCGCCAAAATCACAAAAATACCCAGCAGCGCAAAGATAAAACTGAACACAAGGCCATTCACCGATTCCTCAGTTTTCTCTTGTTCGCCGCCCAATGTATATTTCACATCTGCAAATTCAGTAGAGCTCAACCACTCTTTATCACGATTTTTAATCATATCGTTCAATTCTTTTGAGGTGATGACATCATCCTTCACTTCCGCAGTCACATTCAACACACGCACCCCATCTTTATGGCGAATGCTGGTTAAACCTGGCCCTTCAGTAAAACGCGCAATTTTCTCCAGCGGCACCAATCCACCCTGACGATTGGGAATCAGAAGTTTTTTCAGCGTTTCAACATCACGCTGCGCCATGTCTGGGTAACGAATGGTCACATCAATCTCTTCTTTACCACGCTTTAAGGTTGAAACGGGAATTCCGTCAAATGCAGCTCGAATATGCGTCGCTACCGAGGCCAAATCCACCTGCGCATAGGCAGCTAGCTTTCGGTCCAATTCGATATGCACTTCAGGCACACCTTCTTGAAGCCCACTTTCAATCGAGTGCACGCCTTTAATATTCTTGAGGAATGCGATTAAGTTGATACCACTTAGATTGCGATGCTCATCATCACCAGTGATTTCAACTTGCAACGCGCGACCTGTTGGCGGCCCGCCTTTAAGCATCACATAGTTTAAATTCACGTCAGGAAAAAGACCTTCCAGCCCTTTCTTCACATTATCCATCACCGTATAGGCAGATTCAGAACGCGCAGAAAATGAGGTCAACACGACTTTCAAATAACCAAACCGATCACCAATTTGCTTTAATGCCTCTTGCTCATTGGCAGCATTATCACCAGCCACAGTAATGGTGGTTTCTAGCAGCGTTGGATCGATATGTTTACGTACCTCTTTATCCATCGCCAAAAGCGTTTGATGTGTTTGCTCCAAGGTTGAACCCACTGGGTTGGCAACTTGAATATAAAACTGATCTTCTGCACCAGCGGGGAACAATTGAAACTTCACCACACCAGCCAACATCACAGCGCCCACCAAACCAACAAATGTTAACGCCAAGGTGACGTAACGAATTTTTAGGGCAAAACGCAGAACCTTTTCGTAAACATTGGTCATCCAAATGAGAAATGCTTTTTCCTTAGGTGCTTTTTTGGCGCTGGCAAAATCTGTAATATGATTAGGGAGAATAAAAATCGCCTCAACCCAGGAAAAAATAAGTAAAATCACCACCACCACGGGGATGGAGTAAATAAATTTACCAATAATCCCATCCATAAACATCATCGGCAAAAAGGCAACTACTGTGGTGAGCACTGTGGCAGTCACAGGACCCAACAGCTCATAGGTACCCTTAATTGCCGCCTCAACGGGCGAGAGGCCTTTTTCCATATGGTAGGTGGCGTTTTCACCAATAATAATGGCATCGTCCACCATCAGACCCAACACAATAATAAAACCGAACATGGTTAATAGGTTGAGTGTGGTGCCCATCAAATACAACACCAACAAACCCGAGAAGAAGATAATGGGTAAACCCCAAGCTGTGGTCACAGCCACCGATGGGCGCAAAAACAAAAATAATGTTAACAATACAAACGCCAAACCAATGGCACCATTGCTGGTTAATACATTTAAACGGATACGTGTATTAATCGAGAAATCTTGGTAAGCGCGCACTTCAATTGCTTCATTGTAATGTTTAGGAATCGAAGGCAAGTAAGCTCGAACCTTATCCACCACAGTAATAATATCGGCATCACCCTTTTTCATTACCGTAAAGTTCATAGCCGACTCACCCATGGCGGCAATATGACGCCTTGGTTTTTCAAGGGTTTGCGTCACATCGGCAACATCGGAGAGATACAGCGCTTCACCATTTTCATTGGAACGAATCACCAATCGTCCCGCATCTTCAGCATCGGAAAATTCACCATTCACACGAATGGTCTTCATGCCTTCCTGAGTTTTCAGCTGACCACCTGGAGCGTTCACGTTCCAGCGTTGCACCAAAGACATCACCTCTTCAGTAGACACATGATGTTTTGCCATTTTCTCAGGGTTTAGCGTAATTCGGATTTCTTCTTTGCGATCGCCTTTGACATTCACGCTCGATACACCCGGCAAAGCCAACAAATCATCTTCAATCATATTGGCGATATGCTTGAGCTCCAATTCTGGGATTGGCCCAAAAATTGACAATGAAATCACTGGAGTTTGTTCAGATTTAATTTCTTTTACAAACGGATCCGCTGGTAAATTGTCAGGCAACACAGCGCGGTTTACACCTTGCTGCACATCCGACACAAAGCGTGAACGGTCGGTGTAGTTGGGATCGACCTCAATCAAAATTTCCATGGAGCCTGGAAAAGATGTGGATGTAATTTTTTTCACGCCATCAATGCCCTTGAGTTCGCGCTCAATAGGCGTAGCTACCAGCTGCTCAAGCTCTTTGGGTGATGCGCCAGGATATGCCGCACCAATCACCACCAAATCGAAGTTTACGCTTGGAAAAGCTTCACGCTGAATATGCAATGCTGCATAAATACCGCCCAGCAAAAGCATACCCGACAGCATGTTTACCAATAGGCCGCGCTCGACAAAAAATGCAATCATGCTTCTCATTATTTTTCCCCTTGCGCTGCTTCCATCGCAGCTGGTTGATTGTTCAATGCATTCACTTCCGCCAGCTCACCCAAAGTGAGCGCCAAGCGGAAAGCAGCTTGATCTAAAGCCACTTTCTGAATCACGGTGCGTAATTCGGCGGCACGCAAATCACCTTCAAATTGGATAGCTGTGACTGTGCTACCCCGACCTTCTTGGTAGCGTTTTGATTCTGCTTCAAATTTTTTGCGCTCAGCAATCACTTGTTGCTGCAGTGCGCGCAATGTCAATTCACCGCTGCGCTGCATATCTGAAATTGTTGCAATATCAGTGGCAAAATTTTCCACCATTTTAGAGCGCTCTAAATTAATACTCTCCAAAGCTAGCAATTGGCGCTGAATAGCAGCAGCGCCAGAGGTGTGCTGCCAAGAATCACTAAACTCTACTTTCAATGCCACATAACGATCATCAAGGGTAAAGCCCTGCCCCAAGGCGGCACCACCACTACCTTCTAAGGCGCGGCTGCCAATTTGCCCCACCACATCCAATTGATAAGCATCGGCATCTTTGGCGATATTCAAACGCGATTCAGCAGCAGCATATTGGGCATCAAGCATTTTAAAGACGGGGCGATTAAATTGAACACGCTTGAGCATATCTTCATGACTGGTGCGTTGGATTGAAACAACATCCGATTGCGGCTCTAACGCATTGTTTCCATCCTGATACATCAAACGATTCAAATTGGTTTGCGCCATATCTCTGGCGGCTTTGGCCTGGGTAAGCTGTGATTTGCGCGCTGCGACCAAGGCTTCAGTTTGCAATCGGTCGGCTTTTTCAATCAAACCAAACGACTCACGTTGCTTTTGATAGGCCAACAAATCATTGGCACGCTTCATGGCATCTTTGGCCAAGCGCAGCGACAAATCATCGAGTTTAAGTTGGAAATAAACGCCGATGGATTGATTGGCCAACTGCTCTTTGACCATACGCACTTGCCATTGTGCAGCTTGGATATCCTGCAAACTTGCTTCTTTTTGAAATTGATAACTTGGGTTGCCCGCACCTTTGGCTAGAGGATAACGATAAATCAAATCAATTTGGTGTTTGAATACGGGGTTGGGCGTGGACTGAAAGTTAGCTGGCACAGTGGAAGGATAGCTAAGCTCAGCGCGATTATAATTGAGGGTACCTGTGAGCTGACTACCATCTGAAAAGGGTTGTGAAACTTGCCCAGAAAGAAATGCTACCGAAGTACCACCTGGTGAAAATGCATTGGTCGCAGGGCTTTTTTCATCACTGATTCCCGCACTTGCTCCGTATCTTGTTTCCAAAGCACCATCAATGCCTTCACTTTCAGCTTTGCGCATCTGAATTTGCAGATTGGTCATTTGCAGGTCGGGGTGTTTGGCATATACAGCACTTAGCACTTCACTAAAGCTGATGCTTTGCGCCTGCAAGTTGGTCGGCACCAAGGCCAAACACAATGCCATCAACCCCGCGGCCAATGGCCAAAATTTGTAGGAAATACCTTGCATGTTCTTCACCCTCTTTGCTTTTACTTCGCGCATGAAAACAACTCTTCCAATCAAGGAAGCGCCACAAGTTAAGTCAATAGTTGATAGTGTCAACTATTGATAACATCAACCAATGCCGTTAATCTTCCGCCCCATATGAGCCTAAACGACCCTAAAAATCCTGAGATTGCGCTTGGTGCACTGATGCCACTGATTAGCCGCATCATGTGCCATGTGCGCCAACAAACGAGTCAGATTTACAAAGCACTGGGGTATGACCTTACGCCTGAAACCGTGGAGACATTACTCATCATTCGCCATTTGGGTGGCCTGCCGCAAACTGAGCTTGCGCACATCTTGGGCAAAGATAAAGCTTCAGTAACACGCATTCTCAACACCCTGGTCAGCAACAATCTGGTCAGCCGAGAGCATGACACGCATGATCGCCGCGTCATTCGCGCTACGATTACAGATGAAGGAAAATTAGCTTTTCAAAAGATTTATCCCGCGATTCAAACACTAAGCGACACCGTGTTAGCAGGGATTCCTGAAGCAGAGTTTAATATTGCCGTGAAGGTATGCAGCGATATCGTTGCTGGAATTGGCTGTAGCCACATCCATACCGAATAAAACCCACTTTGTAGAATCATCCACCAAGTGGGTTGATTGACTTAATGTTTGTTTTTGTAGCCTGTAACCATTGCGCGCACGATGTTTTCTTTATGTTGCACCACAGCCAACACCACGCCACCAATATGCAAACCAATGAATATCAACAAAATCACAGCCAATTGATAATGCACCAATTTGGACAAGGCGCCCATGGCATCAGAAACAGGGATATTCAGCGCCCAAACTGGCCCCATATACTCACCCCAACCCAACAGCACCAAGCCAGAGATACCCATCACTACCAATGAAGAAATCAGTACAAACACCATCAAGCCTGCCACAGGCGCATGTCCATAATAATGTTCTTTATGGTTACCAGTTAGAATAGATTTGATGTTGGCGATATAAGTAGAAATTGGGAATACAAAGCTTGAAAAACGGGCATATTTTGTGCCGATAAAGCCCCAAACAATGCGTGCCACCACCAACAACAGTAAAAAATAACCCAGCCATTCGTGCACATCATCATAACCGTATTCCGCTGCTAGATAAGCAACCGTGAAGCTAGCCACCAAGCTCCAGTGGAAAAAGCGTACAAATAAATCCCAAACCAATTCTTTCATGATGATGCCCCTCAATCTAATCAAAATCCCAGAAATTATCACCTGGAATATCTATCTCATGCTCTCTAAATGAGCCTTGTTTAGCTTCAGTATGGCAAGCCGAGCAATTGCTCCACGATCTCACTCTGGGGTTACCCGTCACCAATCGCGTTGGCACCTCATCATGAAGCCGAACAAAATACGACAACTTGGTGATGCGCAGCGGCGTTTCATGTTTTGATAAACCACGCAGCAACTTTTTAGACCATCGTGTTCTACGAACATCCGCAGCATTGGCTTGTAAAAAAGCCGATATCGCAAGCCGCTCGCCCTCTGCCAATTCAGCATTATCACCAAAATGCTTAACTAAAGCTGAAGGCTGCATAATGGCTTTCCATGAGCGACTTGGCAGCAAGTCGGCTTGGTAGGCAAAATGACAAGATGCGCAGTTTTTCTGATAAAGCATATTGTGTAACTTTGCCAAATCTTGCTGCCTATGTGAGCGCTCATCATCATCATCATCATCATCATCGGCCAATGCGAACGATGAAAATGCAAATAAAGCAGCCAACACGCAGGCTGCAAAACGAATCATTAGGCGCGTTCCATATACTCGCCGGTTTCAGTATTCACGCGCACTTTTGTGCCCGATTCCAAATAGGGTGGCACCATGATGGACGTGCCTGTTTCGAGTTTGCCTGGTTTATACGAGCTGGTCGCTGTTTGCCCTTTGATCGACGCATCACATTCCACCACTTCCAAAATCACAGTTTGTGGCAACTTTACATTCAATGGGCGATCTTCATAAAACTCTACATCCACTTCCATTTCTGGAAGCATATAAGCCATCGCGCTTTCCACCATATCTTCGCCCAAGGTAATTTGCTCATAATTTTCCATGTTCATAAAGTGGTATTGGCCGCCATCTTCATACAAATATTGCATTTTGCTTTGGCTTAATACCACGCGATCGACCTTTTCTGATGAGTTAAAGCGTTTGTTGGTTTTGATGCCGTTTTCAATGTTGCGCATTTCCAGCTGCATACAAGCTACGCCTTTACCCGGCGTGACATGCTGCAATTTAATAATGCGCCACAGGCCACCTTCCCATTCCAAAATATTGCCTACTTTCACGGATGTCACGTTCATCATCATGGCTAATCACCAGTCCTTTGTATCGATCGCTACGCCTAGCTAGCATATCATTAATCTTTTAATGCCATGCGCACATGCTAAGCTTGCAGTTTTTAAGAGCGCGAAGCTTAGCTAATCGCAAACCAGACACAACTGCCGGAGTAACACCCATGAGTATAACCCTGCAAGAATCCTTTGATAGCTTCCTTCTTGACCTGCAAAACAGGGTGGATTCCGACCAGGAAATGATTAGCCATGCTGAGCAAGCTTTCACCTTTTTTAGTGAATATTTGATTTATTATTCCGATTTATTTCATGCTGATGAAGTCGAAGAAGAAACTGACCCCCAAGATTGGGAAGCGTCATTAGAACACTTCATCAACCAACTGGCACAAAATGAATACGATACCGTTCCATCCTTAGAAGGCCTACCCATCGATCGCATTGATGGCGATTACTTGCGCGACTTTATCGCATGGCATTTATTGCGTGAACCCAGCATCAATTCCCTGATTATCCAAGCTTATGCCGAAACCATGATTGATTGGTTGGTATTTGTGCATCACAAGCGCTGGATTGATGATGAAACCTATGAGTACTGCAGCGATTGTGTCGCCGATGCTCTGCCCGATGCGAAACGCGCAGTGATGGCAGCTCATCTGTTGCTCTACCACATCCGCATGGGCGGCGGCATTGCTCCGCGCTTGCGTGGCAAACGTTTTAACACCTTTAAAGAAGGGCATGCCCGCGTGTCTGACATCAAAAAAGGCGCCATGTGGCTCTCCTTTGACAGTGCGCCTGATGGGCTCATTGGCCCAGTCAAACTACCCGAGACCATTTTACAGCAACTTCGTTTGGGCGATGTGATAGACATTGAACTTGGCAAACGCAGTAAAGAATGGACCATTGTTGATATTGGCCCTGTATATCCAGCCTTGGTATACGTCGCTGCCGAAGAAATGGATTTACCAGAAAAACAAACATGAACCCACCATTTAAAACCACCGACCTCTACGATGAATACCTTGAGGAATTACAAGTCGCCGCACCCATCTTCAGAGATTTCGGTGGCAAAAAATCATTCTGCGGCCAAATCGTTACACTCAAAGCCGTCGATGATAATTCATTTCTTAAAGCTTCTTTTGAGCAAGACGGATCAGGCAAAGTCTTGGTTGTCGATGCATCTGCCTCCATGCGCTGCGCCATGATGGGCGATGTGATTGCAGCCCTTGGCGCAAGCAATGGCTGGCAAGGCATCATCATCAACGGCTGCATCCGCGATTCTGCTGAAGTGGGCAAAGTAAACATCGGCGTTAAAGCCCTAGCCACCATCCCGCGTAAAACTATCAAACGCAACCAAGGCATCTTAAATATCCCTGTTCACTTCGCAGATATAACATTTAACCCTGATGAATTTATCTATGCCGATGAAGATGGTATTGTCGTTGCAAACACTAACCTCATTTAGCCATTAATCTTGGCTTTTGATTATGATAAAAATCACTTGGTAACAGGAAAAATACACCTATTAAAGCGGAAAAAAATTCCCTTTGGCACTTTCCACTCATTTTTAAATCATTATAAATCAATAGCTTACATTTATATTTTCGTTGGCACCAAACCTGCTCCTCCTTTTACGAAAGATTGTTTTAAAGAAGGAGTTTGATATGCAACGTGGTTTCTTTGTTTCAGGTGTCGCAAGTACAATGGCGGAAAACCGTTTGGACAACATCACCCACAATCTCGCCAATGTAAATTCTACGGGCTACAAAGCTTCGCGCTCTTCTTTCAAAACCGTTTTGGCTGATAGCCACCTAGCTGGTAATCAAAAGCAAACTTCGTCTGCATCATATTTAAGCATGGGCTCGCAATATATCGATACATCCGCAGGCAGCATCCGCCAAACTGGTAATGCCTTGGATTTTGCCATTGTGGCTGATGGTTATTTTCAGGTGCAACAAGCCAACGGCAACATCGCCTTGACCCGCGCTGGTAACTTCAGTCGCGATGGCGAAGGTAACTTGATTACCCAATCAGGTTTTCCTGTGCTTGATGATGGTGGCAGCCCAATCACTCTTCCTGATGGCGAAGTATCTGGCACCAACGACGGTATGATTTATGTAAACAATCAACCCGTTGTGCAATTGGGCTTGGTTACACTCATCAATAAAAATGACATCCAACAAGCTGCCGGCACCCTAATTACCACCCCTGAAAGCAACACTGAATCAGCTGTGGGCACGGTGGTGGTAGAACACGGCGCTTTGGAGAGCAGCAATGTCAATGCAGTGCTCGCCATGACTGAAATGGTAGCCACGCTCCGCGCATACGAATCGACCATGAAAGTGGTGGAGCAATACAACCAATTAGCCAGTCAGCTCAATTCGGATGTGGGTAAGATACAAGGTTAAGTTTTACAAGTTTTAAGAGATTAAGAAAATAAGAGGTATACGATTATGATGCGCTCACTATGGACAGCCGCAACAGGTATGGCAGCACAAACCACCAACGTGGATGTCATTTCAAATAACTTGGCCAACGTCAATACAGCAGGATTCAAACGCGGTCGCGCCAACTTTCAGGATTTGATGTATCAGCAAATCAAAGCGCCTGGCGCTGAAGCCAGCGCAGCTGGCACCCAACTGCCATCAGGCATTCAAGTGGGTCTAGGTGTACAAACGGCCAGCATCGAATATGTATTTGATGAAGGTAGCTTCCAACAAACCAGCAACCCCCTCGATATAGCTATCCAAGGCCGCGGTTTTTTCCAAATCCAACTCGCCAATGGTGAAACAGGCTACACCCGCTCAGGCTCTTTTGGCCGCGATGCCCAAGGTCAGTTGGTGACGGCTAGCGGCAACCCATTGCTACCCAACATCACTTTGCCTAGCGACACGCAAAATATTCACATTGCCCAAGACGGCACAGTATCAGTAGAGCAACCAGGCTCCATTTCAACAGTGGTGGGTCAAATCCAAGTGGTGGCTTTTAGTAACCCAGCCGGCCTATCTCATCTTGGCAATTCAATTTTCCAAGCCACCAACGCATCTGGTGAGCCGCTTACAGGGAACCCTGGTGAAAATGGTTTTGGTGGTTTGGGCCAGGGTTTGCTCGAGATGTCGAATGTGAACATGGTTGAAGAAATGGTAAACCTCATTGCTGGCCAACGCGCTTATGAAATGAACTCTAAATCTGTGCAGGCAGCCGATGAAATGCTGCAAACTGCCAATGGTTTGAAACGGTAATTGATATGATGACTCGCCTTGCCCCCATGATTCTCATCGCCTCATTGATGGTGATTATCTCGGTGATGAATGCGACAGCGGCACCTGCCGCACAAGTCGATGCCGAGCTCAAAGCATCCTTAGCGGCATTTTTTGCCGCTTCACCCACTGCACATGGGGCAAAAGCAGAGCTAGTCAGCATCAAAACATGGCCAAACATCAAAGGCCCCGCCCGTTGGTCGTTACCCAATATGCGCTTTTTGCCAGCACGCGTATCGTTGATTGCTGAGCAAGGCCAAGGCAAAAGCCTACGCCGATGGTATGTGGCAGCCCAAGTGAAGTGGATGGCAACTGTGGTTGTGCTTAATCAGGATGTTTCGGCACGAACCATGCTAGATAGAAGCATGATGCACTCAAAAACAAAAGATGTTGCTGGCCTTCGCGGCGATGCTTGGCAAAAAGTGTCCGACGTTATCGGCATGAAAACACTGCGTAATATGCGCAGTGGCGAAGTGATTGTATCGAGCCTGGTCAAACGCCCACCACTGATTAAACGTGGCGACAGCATAACTATTTTGGCGGAAGTGGGCGGCATCAGCGTAAGAGCTGAAGGCATTGCCCTAAAATCTGGAAGCCGTGGCGATCGTTTGCCTGTGCAAAATATTCGCAGCAAACAAACGCTGCATAGTATCGTAAGAGATGCGCACACCGTTTCCATCGAACACTCCAGTTTCAAAGGAGGTGTGTAATGACACGCCCAATCACTTTTCTCATGGTCACAATGCTAGCTGCTTTAACCCTTTCAGGTTGCAACGCTACCAAAAAGGAAGTCACCGAGGATTTAAACAAACCTATCGTTGATGAAGCCCTGCAAAGGGTAAATCAACATCACACTGAACACGGCTCGCTTTGGAACAATAGCGGCTCCACCATGTTTACTGATCCCAAAGCCCATCAAGTGGGTGATTTGGTGATGGTATTGGTGCAAGAAAACGCCAGCGCCACCCGCTCACTGGGCACCAAACAAAGCCGCAATTCGAAACACGCATCCAGCCTTGCTGGCATGTTTGGCTTGGAAAAATCCATCGTGCCTAACTTTGACCCAGCGCTAGCCATGAACACCAGCAATGCAAAAAGCTTTACGGGCTCTGGTGAAACCACCAATTCAGACTCCTTGATTGCCAGCGTCACAGCCGTGGTCACCGAAGTGTTTCCCAACGGCAACATGAAAATCATTGGTCGCCGTGAAGTGACCATTAATCAACAACCTCAAGAGCTCACCTTCTCAGGTATTGTGCGTCCATCCGACATCTCTGCGAGCAACACCATCGTCTCGGCACAAGTGGCGCAAGCCCAAGTCAGCTACGGCAGCGGCGGCTCATTGGCCTCAGTCACTGGCGAAGGCTGGTTGGGCAAAGCCCTTGATGTGGTTTGGCCGTTCTGATGAGGAATGTCACGATGAAGCCTTTCAGATTCGCATCTAGCCTATTGATTCTATTCAGCTTTCTGACCGCGGCAAATATTGCCTATGCCGAACGCATCAAAGATTTGGCTGATGTAGAAGGCGTACGATCCAATGCTTTGATTGGCTATGGCATTGTCGTCGGCCTTAACGGCACTGGCGATAGCTCCAACTCATCGCCCTTCACCGTGGCTAGTATTGCCGCCATGTTGGAACGCTTTGGCATCAATGTGCGGGCTGATATTAGTAAAATGAAACCAAAAAATATCGCTGCTGTGATGGTGACAGCCGAACTCCCTCCTTTTTCACGCCCTGGCCAATTGTTGGATATCACCGTGTCGAGCATGAGTGATTCCAAAAGTTTACGTGGTGGCACCTTGCTTATCACGCCTTTATTGGCTGGTGATGGCCAAGTTTATGCTGTCGCCCAAGGCGGTTTGTCGGTGGGTGGCTTCGCTATTTCTGGCGCAGCTGGCAATACGGTAAAAAATCACCCTACTGTGGGTAAAATCCCCAATGGTGCCCGTATTGAGCGCGCGGCTCCAAACGGCTTAAACATGGCCCAAGATAAAATCACCGTCATGTTGCGCACCCCAGATTTCACCACTGTTAGCCGCATGAAAGATGTCATCAACGCTGAATTGGGCGCTGGCATGGCATCAACTGTAAATGCAGGCACAATTGAAGTGTGGAACCAAAACGGTGATGCCGTTTCACTGATTGCCCAGCTTGAACAAATGGAATTACTCACCGACCGCCCAGCTATTGTGGTGGTCGATGAACGCACCGGCACGATTGTGATGGGCCAAGGCGTAACCATCGAAACCGTGGCTGTCTCGCATGGCAACATCAGCATCAGCGTGGCCGAAAGCGCGGATGTATCGCAACCCTTTGCTTTCTCTGGTGGATCTACTGTGGCCACCCCATCCACTGAAGTGAAAGTGCAGGAAGACGAATCGCAATTGGTAATATTACCTCGCCAGGTCACGCTAGCAGCTCTTGTGTCAGCGCTTAATTCAGTGGGTGCTACACCAAGTGATTTGATTGCAGTGTTGCAAGCGATTAAAGCAGCTGGCGCACTGCATGCTGAATTGAAGGTGATGTGATGCGTGATTTAGTCGAATCCGTCATCGGACAAGTGATGAAACAAAAGCCCACCATGGCCACGGCAAAAAATGCCTCAGGTTCAAACGCTGCTAAAAACACAGCAACCGAACCTGCCCGTCACGCACTCAAAGCCGTGGAGGTTAAAGACCCCGAGATGTGGAAGGCATGCTGTCAATTTGAAGCCATGTTTTTGCAACAAATGATGGCAGCTATGCGCAAAACTGTGCCTGAATCGGAAACTTTACCGCGTGGTTATGCTGATAGCATGTATGAAGGCATGATGGATCAAGCCATTGCTGAATCAGGAAGCAAACACGCGCCCTTGGGATTGGCCACCAGCATATATCGTCAAATGCAACAGCAGGGGGCAACCGCAGCCGATATTCAAGCCTTTGCCCAATCTGCCGATAGTTTAACTTCGGCCCTGCCTGATCGACCAAAGGATGGAGGATAATAAGATGGTAAGAATTGGCAGCACCAGCAAAACATCTCCAGTGCAAAAAGCCAGTGCAGGCGGCGGCAAAAAGTCTGCAGCCAAAAGTGGCGGCGCTAAAGACAGCATCCAAGTATCCGATGCGGCAGGTTTAAGAGAACGCGCCAAAGTGATGCTTGCCGATATGCCCGATGTACGCCTTGATAAAATCGAAGGCATACGCGATGCGCTGGCACAAGGCACATACGAACTGAATCAACAGGCGATTTCCGCGCATATCGTGCGCAATGCCTTATCCGAACACTCTTGGGGTTAATTATGCAATCGATGTCACAAGCCAACCAACAACCTGATATGGGATATGTGTTACAGCAATTGCTGCAAGACATGGAAACCTCGGTGCAAGCCCAAGAAGCCATTATTATTGAAGAGCGCGAAGCCATGAAAATCTTTGATGGTGATAAGCTAACCAATTTAATTGAACGCCGCGCCCGCTGCCATAGCGAGTTTCACGAGCTATCCAGCCGCTGCAAGCGTTTGATTCACCAATGCAACAATGAAGAAAAACTAGAACAAGTCATTGATTTGTATGCCCCAGCCTTGGCTGATGACCTACACAGCATGCGCATTGATTTGGTCCGCCGCATGCAGCGCTTAGCAGATGATCAGCTCGATAATCATGTGCGTTTGCGCGCAGCTTGGAATGTGACCACCAGTATTTTGCAACAGGTTGGCGCCATTGAAATGAAACAAACCTATCAAAATACCTATGCAACACATCAGGTCGCACGGTGAGTTTCCAAGCTTTAAATGTCGCGGCATCAAGCCTTCGCTCGCAGCAAAAGGCCATGGATGTGGTCTCGCATAATATTGCCAACGTCAATACGCCTGGCTACTCCAAACAAACTGCCAATCTGGCCACTGCTATTCCCGAAAGGATTGGCAATATTGATTTTGGACGCGGTGTCGACCTCAATAGCATAACACGTACGGTCGATCCGCTTATCAATAGTGCCCAGCAAAACAATGCCTCACAATTTCAATTCTGGGACACTGTAAGCACTGGCCTGAACAGCATTGAAAATTCATTTGGCAGCTTGGATAGCACAGGGCTATCAGCGGCCGTGAACGATTTCTTCTTATCTTGGCAGCAACTAAGCAACAACCCCCAAGATACAGCACAAAAGTATAATGTGTTGTCCAAAACCGAATCATTGACCATGCAGCTCAATAATATGCAAAGTCAACTATCCACTGGCCAACAAAGCCTTAATTTGGATATCAATCAGCAAATCACCGATGCAAACTTAAAGATTGATGCCATTTCTTCACTTTCGCAACAAATTTCAGCCATGGAAGCCGGGCAAATTTCGGGCGGCGCCAATGATTTGCGCGATCAACGTGACCAAATCGTGCGTGATTTGGCCAAAATTATACCCATTCAAGAAGTGAGCACCAAAGATGGTGGCCTACTGATTCAAACTGCAGGTGGCGATTTATTGGTACAAGACAGTATGGCTAAACATTTAGCTCGCGGCACTGGCGCCAGCGTCAACGGTTTTCAAGCCATTGTCATTTCTGGCACCAGTAATGCCGTACAAGGCTTGGATCAGGGTGGCACCATCGGTGGTTTATTGAAACTACGTGATGGAAACTTCGGCCAATATATCAGCAGCTTGGATAGTTTTGCCGCCAACTTGGCATTTTCGACCAACCAACTCCACAGCAGCGCTAGTGGCGGTACACGCACTTCTCTCGTGCAATCGGGGCAAGGTGCAATCAACCCTGCACTTGCACTCAATGATGTGACCCAAGGCGTGGCTTTTGCCGCCAATGTACAAGCAGGCAGCTTTAGCATGCATGTTTATGATGTTTTGGGGGTACCGCAATTGCCCACCAGTCAGTTTACCGTGAATCTTGCCGCAGGCGCGACCATGAATGATGTGGCCAATAGCATCAATGCCAGCGTCACTGGCGTTACTGCCACGGTTGATGCTGCGGGTTACTTAACTATCGATGCCGGTACCAACACCATCGCCTTTGGTGATGATACCTCAAACTTTTTGGCCGCTTATGAAATCAACACATTCTTTCATGGATCAGATTCCGGCAACTTAGCCATCAATGCGAACCTGAAAGCCGATGCTTCACGCATCCATACAGGCAGAACTGATATCGTCACTTCCGTGGTAAACTCAGGCGATAACAGCACAGCCATCGCCATTATGCAGTTGCAAGATCAAAGCATGAGCGTAGATGGCAGTGTGGCATCAACCTTGCATGAACGGGTAGCCACATTATCCACCCAATATGGTCTGGATGTCAGCGTTGCAGCGCAGCAACGCACGTACCGCGAAGCAGAAGCCACATCGCTCACCCAGCAACGCGAGGCGATTTCTGGGGTGAATGTGGATGAAGAGTTGGTTTCCATGATGAAATTTCAACGCGCATATGAAGCTGCTGCCAAAGTCATCAATACCAACAATTCCATGCTTGATGCGCTAATGGGGATATTACGATGAGAGTAACCAATAACCAAATTTATGATAACCTGTTAAGTGGTGTAACCAAACAGCTGCAAGTCCAGGCGGATGCCAACGCCGCCGTATCTTCTGGCAAACGTTTTCAACGCCCTTCGCAAGCTGGATTGGACTACAAAATTTCCTTGGATTTACGCCAAACCCAAACCCAAATTCAAGGCAGCCTTGAGGCCTTAAACACTGCAGATTCTCGGCTTAATGCCAGCCAAACTATGTTGCATGATATCAGCAATGTACTCACCCGCGCCCAGACCATCGCCGTGCAACAAGCGTCGGCACAAATCGGTTCACAAGAACATCTGGCAGCGCTGGCTGAAGTGAACCATTTGCTCGATCGCGTGGCCAATGCATCCAACCAAAGTTTTTTGGGTGAATCATTATTTGCGGGTTCCGCTGTGGATAAACCTGCTTTTGCAAAGGATATTTCTGGTCATTACGTCTACCAAGGCGCATTGCAAGACAGAACTGTCGCGATTACTAGCTCCCAAAATATCAGCAGCAATATTCGCGGCGATACCCAAGCCTTTGCCGATACCTTTGCAGCCCTTCAAAACTTTCAAGCAGCCCTGTCGAACAGTGATACATCTGGCATTTCCACAGCCATTGGCGAGCTCACCAATGCTAACAATGGCATCGTCGATTTAACCAGCCGCGTGGGCGGGCAAATCAGTGCCATTCAAAGTTACCGCACTTCGTATGAGGACATGCAATTTGCAATTGAAAAGCGCATGAACAGCCATGAAGCTGCAGATATCCCATCGTTGGTGGCGCAATTGCAAACGGCGGAAAATGCCTTGCAAGCGTCTTATAGCCAAATTGCCAAAGTGGGTAGCTTGTCGCTTGTGAATTTCCTGCGATAAGTTGAAAGGCGCATAAACGATGATGGTCTTTAGACAAAAAATCGGCGATGTCATCCGTATCAGTGATGATATTCGTTTGATTATTCACGATATTCAGGATGGACGTATTGTGCGTTTTGGCATTGAAGCACCCGCTGAAATTCCAGTGCACAGGCTGGAAATTTACGAGCTCATCCAACAAGAAAATCAAGCGGCCGTTGCAGGTGATGCGATGGCTTGGCTCAATCAAGGTGGTCATGATGCAAGTCGTTGAAAAAACACAAGTCACCCCAGAAAAGGACACTGTTTTAGCCTTTGATTTTCCGCAGGGCATCGCAGGTTTTTCTGGCGCCAAAAGTTTTGCTTTTATCTATGCTGGAAGTGGTGATTTGTTATGCCTGCAATCCATCGATATGCCTGAAGCATCATTTATCCTCACGCCATGGAATGAAAGCCGCTTGGGTGCAACGCCAAAATTGTCATCTGAACAACAGGGCCTGCTTCAAGCTGATGCCGATAGCGAAATCATATGGTTTTTGGTGCTCAATCCTTTTGCCGATAAGGATTGGGTGACTGCCAATTTACGTGCGCCCATTGCTATTTGTGAAAGTCAGCAAACTGGATTGCAATGTATTGCCAGTGATACCAGCTTAGAATTGCGGTACCGTTGGATGGCACAACCCAAAGCTGCCACCTAAAAAACTTCTCAGTTGCGCGTTTCTCTGGCATGGAATTTTAAGACCAACTGACCCTGATGATGCACCAATCTGCTCCAACAAGCATATGGCATGTCCAAATGCCGCGTGGTGATGACAGGCGCTGCCAAAGCATGAGCCAAAAGCACCCGAATCGAACCCGAATGTCCAACCACCAGCACATGTTCACCTTGATGTCTTGCTATGATGTCAGCCAAAAAAAGGGCAATCCGCTCTGAAAAATCATCCATAGCTTCGCCTTCAGGGGGAATTCTTCCTTGTGGGTTTTCGCGCCACTTTGCCAGCATGCCCGGGTAAAGCGCTTCAATTTCTTCAGCAGTTTTACCTTCCCATAAACCATAATGAAGCTCATGTACGCGGTCATCAATCTCAAGTTTAGCTCCAGAAGCTTTGGCCCAGTCACTTGCTGGTTGCGCGCAACGGCTTAACGGTGAGCTGATAATCACAGTCACATCCTTAGCCAGCTCAGCCCAGACATCATCCATTGCTTGCCGCCCAGATAGCGTTAGCGGATCATCGACGCTTCCTCGATATTTCACCCCACCTTCCAATGCCCCATGACGCAACAAATCAATGGTCACCATATCTTTTCAACTCCAACGATGCGTCTTACGCTCTCCCCATCACTTGCTATTTCGCAAGCGTTGCGAACAATAGCTTTTGTTTGAAATACATCCTAGTCATTGAACGAGTTAAATATGCAACTTTTACCATGCCTCGAAATTGAGCCTCACAAAGATACCAACCCTGCTGCGAATGCTACCATCATCTGGTTGCATGGCCTGGGTGCCGATGGGTATGATTTTAAACCCATCATTCCACAACTCAACCTTTCAGAAGATTTAGCGGTGCGTTTCATTTTTCCCCATGCCCCGAATATGCCCGTCACTGTCAATGGTGGCTTCCCCATGCCAGCATGGTACGACATCAAAGATGCCACGATTGAAGGCCGTCAAGACCTTGGCGGAATCAAGGCATCAGCCGCAAGAATTCAGCAACTTATCGACCGCGAAGTCGAGCGCGGCATTTTACCCTCGCGGATCATTCTAGCCGGCTTCTCCCAAGGCGGCGCCTTGGCTGTTTACACCGGCACCCATCAACCCCAACCCTTGGCCGGCATCCTGGGTTTATCGTGTTACACACTTTTGCCAGATGAGCAAAAACATATCCCTGCAGCAACCAAGCAAACACCCGTTTTGTTGGCCCATGGTAAATATGATGATGTCGTTGATTTCAGTTTAGGCGAGGCAAGTTATCAGTTGCTTAGCCAGGCTGGCTTTGCTGTGGAATTCCAGTCCTTTGAGATGGCACATACAGTGAGCGATGAAGAAATTACCGTGATTGCCGATTGGATTTCCCGCTGTTTGAAGTGATCAATCACACTAAACATGCAAAAACCTTGAGGTTTGGCAGTACTTTTGCTTGAGTGTGGGGTGAATCAACACGTTTTTTTATACGTTGTGAGTGAATATTTTAAGTGGAGGATGTATGTACCTAGAACATTGGGAACTCAACGGCTTCCCTTTTGACAATGTTCCATCATCTAATTTCTATTATGAAACAGATGAGCACCGTACCCTTTGCGAAGATTTATATGATGCCATCATGCGTCGCCGCGGTGCGATTGTGCTCACTGGTGAGATTGGCTGCGGCAAGACCACTTCCTCACAACGCGTGCTCTTGGACTTACCCCAAGAGCGCTTCGATATTGCCTTAATTACTTACTCTAGCTTATCACCTTTAGAAATGCTGCGCGAAATCAGCCAACAACTGGGCCTAAATGCTGGCGAAAAAGATAAAAATGAAATGCTACAAGCCTTGCGCAAGCATTTGGCAAAAAATGCAGCCGACAACCGCGACACGTTGATTTGCATCGATGAAGCCCAAAGTATTCCCGATATCGCCACACTTGAAGAGTTACGCTTGTTGCTTAATTATCAATTGGGCAATCGTTTTTTGGTAACATTACTTTTGATTGGACAACCTGAATTACAGCAAAAAATAGCAGCCATTCCTCAACTGCAACAACGCGTAGCCCTCAATTTACATGTCGGCCGATTATCACTTGACCATAGCCTTCAATACATACTGCATCGCTTACGTATTGCTGGAAACAAGCGCCCTATTCTCACCCGCCAAGCCTTATCCCTGATTCACCAACATTCTGGTGGTGTTCCTCGCCGTATCAATCATTTAATGGATAGATGTTTACTTGTCGGTATGCGAAATGATTCCCCTGTCATTGACAGTAAATTAGTGCAAACAACCATGAAAAGGTATCCAAGCTGATGACTAAATACATCGATTTACTTCGCGCGCATCAACAAGAAAAAGCCAAGCTTGATGCACATGGTGATGCTATTGATAGTACACTTTTAGACAATGTATTAGCTACTGATGAAACAGCTGATGAACGCTCGCCTTTAACGTCCAAACCAAGCAACCCACTACCTTTTGCAAACCCATACAGCCATGCAAATAACAAAACAGCAGCGACAGCAACCATGACCAACAATGACGTCATTCTTGAAGAGAGTGAGTCTGACGCCTTGCCTGCTACTGAAGAAGTCATCTCGGCGAGTGATATCTTAATTGAAGAAAGTGATTACGAAGACCCAAGTGTTGTTCTAGCGCCCCTTACCACAAAAAACATGGCCTCTGAGTCAGCGCAGGAAGCAGCATCTGTTGCAAAACCAACAGCACCTAAGCCCACCAATGGGGCTTTTACGGTTGCCAACTGGCTAGAGCAACTCAGCCATACCGTGTCTGAAATATTTTCTGCAGCTGAGCAAGGGCAAGCCGCCGACATTTCTCCTTTGCAAGAAAGTTTGCGTTCCATCCTTGAGCAGATTCATGAATCGCCAAGTGTTGTTGATGCACTAGAACTAGAAATCAGCCTGAAAATCACAGCACTTTGCGCACATGACCAGCACAATGCCGACTTGGTACAAAAAGCTATTATGATGATGCTGTACACCATCAAAACTGGCTTGCAGCTGCATATTATTCACCAAGAACTACTCAACCATTTGGTGGCAGCTATGCTGCACCATTCGGGCATGGCCAGAATCCCTGCCAACATTCGCCATAAAGCAGGAAAACTAAGCAAAGAGGAAATCGCCCTAATCCGCCAAGCGCCAGAGTTTTCAGTCGCCTTCTTACACCAGTGCAGCATTGACAACGAACACATCATTCGTGCGGTCACCCAAGCAACAGAACGCTACGATGGTAGTGGCCAAACAGGACTCAAAGGTTTTGAAATTGTTTGGGCTGCACGATTGATTGGCTTGCTATCGATGTTTGAAGCACTGATTCATATTCGTGCTTATCGCCCGCGCTTATTGCCGCGCGACGCTATTCGCGAGCTAGTGAACCATCATAAAAAAGCATTCGACCCTGTGATGCTAAAAGCTTTGATTGAATCCATTTCTTTGTATCCGGTGGGCACCTTTGTGCAAATCAACACGGGTGAAATCGGCTTGGTGATTGCCATTCACAATAAATTCCCATTGCGCCCTATCATTGACATCAGCATGGATAAGTACGGCAATGCTATCACCGAGCGCCGCATTGATTTGAAAAAGCAGCCCAACCTGATGATTCAAAAGTGTATGTATAAAGAAGCACTAGAAGCGCTACGCTTAGAACAAGTTGCAGCATGAACCAGAAGGTCTCCAAAAAAGACCTTGAAGAGGCACTCAAATCATACGCACAGCTTATCGAGGTTTATCCTGATAATGAATCCTACCTTAAACGCTACGCCGATATGCTGCTCACCATGGGCCGCGAATCCACAGCCACAACTGCACTCAAACATCTCCATGATTTGATAGTCAAACGCTCGCCCAAAGAGGCAGAAGCCTTGGCTAAACAATATCCACAAATCGGACGACTCACTTTTAGTGAAAATGCTTTTGATACTCATGATCAGCATGCCATTGCCGGGCAGCTCATTCATGAAAACCTAGGCAGCGTTTGGCTGCGATTGCAACGGAAAAAGCTGCAAGAAGGGCAAGCTGTGTACCGCGCCGATGATTTGAGCGATTCACTCAATCTTTTACTTGAAGGGCAAGTTGAAATTTATGGGGTCGGCACTGCAGGAGACCGCGTGCTTCTCGAACAGGTCGGCATCTTGGATGTGATTGGCGAGCATACATTTTTAAAACCTGGACGGGTAAAAATCGAAGCGTTTGTAACTTCACCAACAGCCACAATCGTTGAAGTGCCAGCCAGCAAGCTCAATAAAATTATCGCTAAAAATCCTTTCCTTAAGAAACTTCTTGAGCAAAGGGTAATGTTTCGCACTTACACGCAAGTGATTGCCACATTACCCGTCTTTCAGCCCATCCCAATGAAACTGAAACGACATCTGGCAAGAAACTTGAGTATCCACCACATTCCAGCCAAGAGCTTTGTCCACGCGTTGGATCGACCATTTACTGGCATTGATATCATTGTCGCTGGGCACGCATGTTATTTGGCAAGCAACAAAGAAGGTAAAAAAATACCCCTGCCACCGCTGCACATCCATGCTATGGTCGGCAATATCCAGCTACAACCCGCCAACAAATTAGAACCTATTGAATTGGTGGCTAGGGATTCTGTCACAGTAGCACGATTGGCCTTGATGTATTACTGAGTATCTCCGAAGCGTATCCGCCGCTAAAAGAGCGCTTGCAACGTCAAGCTGAGAAACAACAGCATCAATTGATGCACGATATCAGTAAACTTAAAAGCAACTAAACGATTCACTTCCAGCGCCAAGAAAAAAAGAGCACAAAAAAAGGCGCAGAGCCTAAACTCTGCGCCTTATGGACTGAATCTAACCACCCAAGGTGGTCAATTCACAATTATTGAGGAACTACGTTCTCTGCTTGTGGTCCTTTTTGGCCTTGAACTACTTCCATAGTTACTTTTTGGCCTTCTTCTAATGAACGGAAGCCTTCGGTGTTGATTGCAGTGTGATGTACGAATACGTCATCGCCGCCTTCTTGTTCGATAAAACCGAAACCTTTTTCATCATTGAACCACTTAACGGTTCCTTCAACTGTATTAGACATGTATCTTTCCTCTTTTCTACTTACTACTTTTTTTACGAATTCTTCTTATTTGGCTTAACTTGCGTATATGACGAACAAGAACAACTACGGTGAAACGCCGACACCCTGTTGATGGTTTGGGTATTGGTCAACATATATTATTCAAACACTAGGCTTTCTGATCTTTAATCAACTGAAACAACTCAAGACGCGAGGACGGGTTATTTAAAAAGGCGCCACTGAGTTTGGATGTAGTGGTCATAGCTGTGGGTTTGCGTACGCCGCGATAACACATACAAAAGTGCTGGCACTGAATAATCACTGCCACGCCAGCTGGCTGCAAAACATCTTCAATTGCATTGGCAATTTGCATAGTAAGCTTTTCTTGCACTTGCAAACGCTTGGCGTAGCCATCCACTAGGCGCGCCAGTTTGGACAGACCAACAACCTTACCATTGGGGATATAGGCCACATGCGCTTTTCCTACAAAAGGTGCCATATGGTGCTCGCAATGACTAAACACCTCAATATCCGAGACCAGCACCACTTCGTCATAACCTTCAACCTCTTCAAAGGTTTTTTTCAAGTGTTCGGCAGGGTCTTCTTGATACCCTGAAAAATATTCACCAAAGGCCTTTACCACACGTTGAGGGGTTTCCTCTAAACCTTCACGATTAGGGTCATCACCAATAAAACCCAACAGCGCCTTCACATGTGCCATAGCATCGATGTTCTTTGGGTCGCTGCTATCAAAATCACCATTCATATCTTCTACTCCGTTTACCATTTGCCCAGTTCGGCCAACCTTAATGAAAAGACCCTTTCTGGAAAGGCAAAATTAATATGGTTTTAGATGACTGACTTTTGCCAATAGGCCATGCACTTGTAACTAACGCTTTGCAGGCCGCTTACTTTTGGCCGTAAAATGTATATTCTTGGCGCTGCAAATGAACTGAAAATACAGGGTACGGTGAGTTTACTTGAGCAAGTATTTCGACATAGAAAAGCAAATTGTCCAAGCGCTTAAGGCAGCTCATGCTGTAAAAATGACACATCCTGAAGTATTAAAACTCATCAAAACTGCACAAAAAATGATGCTGGCTGGCAAACACGATAAAGCTGGCGCTTCGTTTGGTGCTTTATCGACCTTCGACCCTACAAACATCGATTTTCCGTTGCGCGCAGGGCAAGCCTATCAAAAAGCTAAACAAAACGATGATGCATCACGCTGGTATCTAAGAAGCGCCGAGCGATACGCCAAACAAGATTATCCAGCACAAGCGTTTGCGGCGATTCGCCTCTACCACAGCATCAAACCCGACGAACACAAAGGTCCCAAACGGATTTTCAAACTCTTACGCGAACGCGGTGAGACAGGTGAGACGATTGTGCCTTTCCTCTCATCCAAAGATAAGGCTGCGCAAAAGCTACGCCCGAATGATTTTTTCTCCCTTTTTGACGATGACGCATTCGAAACACTGATGGAGAATATGATTTACCGGCGCCTAGAAGATGGTGAAATACTGAGCAAAATGGGCGATGAAGCCAAATCATTGTATTTTATCATCCAAGGTGAAATTGATGGCTACCTCACCCTGCATGGTAAACGCTCTCATTTGGGCACACTGCACGATATTTGTGGTGAAACCGCATATTTCACAGGCGGCCGAAGTACTTCTGAAATGGTAGCTGTGGGCGATGTTGAAATTTTAGAACTGCCCTATGCGATGCTCGACTCACTCAAACTCAGTTCACCCAAGCTATCCACCCATCTGGAGCAATTGTATCGTAGCAGAATGTTGGTCAAGCAACTGGCACTCGCTCCTTTGTTTGATGCGGTTCCTGCTGAACTTCGTATCCAAATTGCGCAAAAAATGACGTTGGTTCATATCCCTGCTGGCCAAACACTGATGCGTGACGGAGAAACTGCACAAAATTTATTTTTGGTTCGCTCGGGTAAACTTGCCGTCAGTGTGATGGTCGAACAACAAGAACGCATGCTCAAAACTCTTGAGACCGGTGCGGTGGTAGGTGAAGTTGCTGTTTCAGTTGGCGGCAAACACACTGCGACAGTTCGCACACTATCTGATTGCGCCTTGATGAGGCTTACCGCCCAAGACTACGACCAATTTTATCAACAAAGCCCAGTACTGCAGAAGTTGGTGCACGAGCGCAAGCTAAGCCAAATGGCAGAACTACGCTCACTGATAAAGGGCATTCGCACCATCGAAGGTGATGACACTTGCGAGCTGCTGCTTAGAGACATCTGGCAGTCGTAATCTTCCCTGCCTTCTTTGGCACGCAGTCTTTCAAACAAGGCACCATAATTGCTTAGCCATACACAGACTTTAAACACACCCAGTCTGAACAGGCGGCGCATATGGAAATCAAAGACAATATTTCAGTTCTTCACCTACTCAAAGTGATGGTTGAGAAGGACGCTTCGGATTTATATCTGATGGCAGGCGCCCCGCCGGGCTTTCGCGTCAGCGGCAGCCTTAAACGCGCAGGCAACCAAATTCTTGATACGGTTTCTGTAGAGCGTATTGCTGCTTCATTGATGAGCGAAAAGCAGAAAGTGACCTTTGCCAACGAAATGGAAATGAACTTATCCACGGCCTATCCAGGCGTGGGTAGATTTCGTGTGAACATCTACCGCCAGCGCAATTCCATTGGCTTGGTGATTCGTCAAATCAAAACAGAAATTGCCAGCATTGATGACCTTGGTCTGCCTGATATTTTCAAAGATATTTCCATGAGCACGCGTGGGCTAGTATTAATGGTGGGCGGCACAGGTTCAGGCAAATCCACATCCCTTGCCGCCATGATTGATTGGCGCAATTCCAATCAGGCAGGTCACATCATCACCATTGAAGATCCCATTGAATATATGCATAAACACAAAATGTGTTTTGTCAGCCAACGGGAAGTTGGCACCGATACCACCTCATTCCATGCAGCATTAAAAAACACCTTACGCCAAGCGCCTGATGTCATCCTGCTAGGTGAAATCCGCGATCGGGAAGTGATGGAACATGCATTGGCTTTTGCCGAAACAGGGCATTTGGCCATGGCCACGCTTCACGCCAACAATGCCAACCAAGCTGTGGAGCGCATCATCAATTTCTTCCCCGAAGAAGCACACCCACAAGTATATATGAACTTATCACTAAACCTGCGCGCCATTATGTCGCAACGTTTGGTGAAAACCGTTGATGGTGGACGCGCCGTGGTCATTGAAGTACTCATGAACACCCCGCGCATTGCCGATCTCATTCTTAAGGGTGACCTCGGCGGCATCAAAGAAGCCATGGAAGCTGGCGAGCAATACGGCATGGTCACTTTTGATCAAGCCCTGCTTAAGTTGTGGCACGATGGCGTCATCGATGAAGTCGAAGCGCTTCGCAATTCCGACTCACCCAACAATCTTCGCTTCAAAATGAAGATGACCAAACTCGAAGGCAGTGAAAACATCAATAAAAAAGACGCTGCCGAGCAAATCCTCCAAGCAGGTGGCGATGGCGTAAGCGGCGGCTCAACGCTGGAAATCTAAACCTACATTGGAAAAAACTAGAAAAACTCTAATAACGTGGCCAAATTTTGTTGACCACTACACTCTCTCACCCCGGATAGCTACAATAGAGTTGAATCTTTTAACTCTTCTTCTGTGGTTGTAGTTCCCTCTCTCACCCCGGATAGCTACAATATAAAGCGAGTTTAACGATAACTTGGCTAGGTTGTAGTTCCCTCTCTCACCCCGGATAGCTACAATCCGCCCGAACTAACCTTTAATCCACCTCCGGTTGTAGTTCCCTCTCTCACCCCGGATAGCTACAATGCAGTATCGACAACCTGCCTTGTGTCTTTGGTTGTAGTTCCCTCTCTCACCCCGGATAGCTACAATTGCGCTTTTAGTTCACAGCGGACAGCCGTTGTTGTAGTTCCCTCTCTCACCCCGGATAGCTACAATGCGCTAACACCACCATCGCCACGAATACGAGTTGTAGTTCCCTCTCTCACCCCGGATAGCTACAATCGCTTGCGTCTTGCACATTACGGTAAGCTTGTTGTAGTTCCCTCTCTCACCCCGGATAGCTACAATTTCATCTGCTTGATGTGAGCATCTGACATAGTTGTAGTTCCCTCTCTCACCCCGGATAGCTACAATTTTCCGCTGATATACATCTCAGCCAGCAATGTTGTAGTTCCCTCTCTCACCCCGGATAGCTACAATTTTTTCCCTTTGGTCGTCGTAAATGCGGGTGTTGTAGTTCCCTCTCTCACCCCGGATAGCTACAATAATCAACCATGTGACAATGTAGACGATACAGTTGTAGTTCCCTCTCTCACCCCGGATAGCTACAATGTTCCATTAGAAGTTACTTGTAACCATCTGGTTGTAGTTCCCTCTCTCACCCCGGATAGCTACAATGAGCTGGTGTGTCTTGTGCGTAAGTGATGAGTTGTAGTTCCCTCTCTCACCCCGGATAGCTACAATTCAATATCGTTGAATGCAGCATCTTGGTTGGTTGTAGTTCCCTCTCTCACCCCGGATAGCTACAATACACTTATATCAACAGGTGTTGGTTTTACGGTTGTAGTTCCCTCTCTCACCCCGGATAGCTACAATATATTCACTGCGTTCACCTTTGCGCCATCAGTTGTAGTTCCCTCTCTCACCCCGGATAGCTACAATAGCGCAATCTGATGTTGAATGGGCGGGCAAGTTGTAGTTCCCTCTCTCACCCCGGATAGCTACAATACAATCTCATTAACAATAGTATGCCATCCAGTTGTAGTTCCCTCTCTCACCCCGGATAGCTACAATTATGTGGTGACGATATATAGTTGCTTATAGGTTGTAGTTCCCTCTCTCACCCCGGATAGCTACAATGCCTGTGATTGTTTATCCGTTAAAACACCAGTTGTAGTTCCCTCTCTCACCCCGGATAGCTACAATTAATTGGAAACCCTGTGTTTCCACAGCTTAGTTGTAGTTCCCTCTCTCACCCCGGATAGCTACAATGTAAACTCACAGCATAACGCGATAACATCTGTTGTAGTTCCCTCTCTCACCCCGGATAGCTACAATTCCAAAACCTCAGCCAGTAAATGTTCTTGTGTTGTAGTTCCCTCTCTCACCCCGGATAGCTACAATCGCTGAGAAACAAGCTGCCGCAGCGCTTCAGTTGTAGTTCCCTCTCTCACCCCGGATAGCTACAATAATGGTGCAGGTGTATGCGCACATGGCGCCGTTGTAGTTCCCTCTCTCACCCCGGATAGCTACAATCTGCATTGCCTGCATTCCCTACCGCTGACGGTTGTAGTTCCCTCTCTCACCCCGGATAGCTACAATGAGCTGGTGTGTCTTGTGCGTAAGTGATGAGTTGTAGTTCCCTCTCTCACCCCGGATAGCTACAATGTGTTGATGTCACAAACGTGGGGCACCGCGGTTGTAGTTCCCTCTCTCACCCCGGATAGCTACAATGATCCTGTAATTCGCTCCACGGCTAAATCAGTTGTAGTTCCCTCTCTCACCCCGGATAGCTACAATAAGGTATCTATATAATGTGTCTATATAATGGTTGTAGTTCCCTCTCTCACCCCGGATAGCTACAATCAAAAGATGTGTTTGAAGATGGTTGGGTCGGTTGTAGTTCCCTCTCTCACCCCGGATAGCTACAATTTCATAGGGCTTTTCCACATGCTTTCAGCAGTTGTAGTTCCCTCTCTCACCCCGGATAGCTACAATTTCCCACAAGCGTTTAAGTTGCTTCAACGTCGTTGTAGTTCCCTCTCTCACCCCGGATAGCTACAATTAAAGAGTAGTGCCAATAGGACCACCTGCGGTTGTAGTTCCCTCTCTCACCCCGGATAGCTACAATGCGTCCGGGTGAATGGAATGGCTAAGCTTAGTTGTAGTTCCCTCTCTCACCCCGGATAGCTACAATTGATGCGATTTACGGCATGGTACATCACGGGTTGTAGTTCCCTCTCTCACCCCGGATAGCTACAATCGATGGTAATCGCATCTGCATCGACTGTAGGTTGTAGTTCCCTCTCTCACCCCGGATAGCTACAATTCAGTGCGAATAGTGTCTGCCGATTCAGAGGTTGTAGTTACCTCTCTCACCCCGGATAGCTACAATCTGGCACAGGCTCTTTTGATTGCCTCCAATGTTGTAGTTCCCTCTCTCACCCCGGATAGCTACAATACATTGGCCACAAACCCTTGTCCCGCAACGCTGGACAAGGGTTTTAACTTGGAAAAAACTGTGCCTTAAAAGAGTAACAACTGGTCAGTATTCAGCTTTTTTTCCTGAAATTTCGGCTTTCCAACCAGCATTTTTACGCCTGCAAACTGCTTTTCCGTGACCGTTAAACTGCGAACTGAGCCCGCAGGAGGGAGATTTGCAGAGAGGCGTTTGAGGTGTTTTGCCTCAGCATCAATTCCGTTGACCACTCGCCCATACACCGACCATTGCAGCATATCGTACCCATCATTGAGCAAGAAACGGCGAAACAGCGTATAAGCCCGTTTCTCAGCCTTGGTCTTGGTTGGCAAATCAAAAAAGACGATTAGCCGCATAAATCGCCGGGTTGCTTGGCTCATTGTTACCCCTCAACAATGTGCTGCTCAAGACCAATCAAACTTGGTAGTTCGAGCAACTTTTCATTGCTGCAATCCAACACTCTAATCAAACTCTCAATACTCTGCTCAATCGCCGTCAACACAGACATCGTGCCGCGTGGCATCAAAACATCGACATTAAGCAATGCAACCAATGCCACCTTATCAATAGGCAGCAAATCAGCCGCATCATCACTGCGATGGGAGGCAACATATAAATCAATCACAGGGCGAAATGGCTCAATCAAATCATCAGCAAGGTTAAAAGCATTTTGCTCATTGGCGTGTTGTAAGCCGATGGAAGGGAAAAAGCCATGTGCCACCAACCCTCTCGCAATAGCACCTCTCAAGATTGCATAACCATAGTTCAGCGCAGCATTTGTCCAAATCAATTGTGATCGGCGAAAATCCCTACCAAACAGCCTAGCAAAATGGAATGCCGCCGCTTGGCTCTCCATCATAGTCACATCACCCGAGCGCACTTGCTGAACGAAGGCAACCATTTGTGTGCCTCCTTCTGAGGCTGTAAAATCAAGAGCCAATCCTTGATTGGTAATCTTCTGGCGCACGATGGCTGCCCATGTCTTTTTGACCAAAGGCTTAGAAGCTGCAAGCTGCATTCGTAGCATCCTGTTTGCGCGCGAGTGTTGCAGAAAAGGAAGAAACACGCCATTGGGTTGGTGGGCATCATCGGTTGCAAACATGCTAATACCATATTCACCACAAGCGGAGAGAACAGGATGCGTCAATAATATTTCGCGATGATTGAGCACAATAATCGCAATATCCTCGAAAGGAACTCTCACCGATTGCTCCTGCTGAATCAGTAACGAAAACTTGTCTCGCTGTAGTCGAGCAGGACTGGAGATGACTACACTACGCCAGCTCACGCCGAATCTCTGGCGGTGCAGGGTAGATATTACCCAACACATCCACGTTGAACTTTTCAACGTTAACAGCTGTTTTAACTCCAATGCCGCGAATCATGCCGCTTTTTCCTATTTGTGAATTTCGGTCATGACTCCAAAGATTAACGTTTCCTGAACCCCTATCGCACCCAGCATAATAGCCCATGAACGTTTCTTTCTTTTGAGAAATACGAATAAAGTCATTGGGATACATTGAAAAACAAAATTCAAAGTCTTCGCTAATTACAGTCCAGTCATCTTCATCTTTATGAGCAACAATTGCACGGCTCGGCAGCTCCTTTGCGACACTGTGAAACACGTAAACGGTCACGAGGTAATATCGTTTCGCTTTAGAGAACATATCCACTCGTAGCATCGTATCATTCTTGGCGATGCCTCCACGCACGGGGATTCCAGAGAGTTTATCAATCACCATCGTCACCGCCCGCACAATCGGTCCGGTTGGTTTACCCTGCTTATCTGGTTTCTGTGGCAGAGCCCGCAGCCTTTCGATCTCGATTTTCTCTTCAGGGGTAAGATCACGCTTCTCTTTCCCGCGCCCTGCGCTTGCTTCGATGGCTTTGGCTCTCTTTTCCCTTTCATCCTTGCCTGCCAGCCATTTACGCAGGTAAGCATAAAGTTTCACGTTGCGTTCAGGGTCAATCAGCTTATCCACATCGGCAGGTTTAAGGCTGGTAACCGCCACTTTTTGCGTAACACTGCCCTTCTCTTTCATTGCCTCTGGCTGGGCATAGATGGTCTCTTTATGCGCCGCACCGCTATTGCGCCGTTGTGGAGCGCGTGAGACAAAGAGTGGCGTTAGACTTTCCAGTGCTTCAGGTGGGTAGGTTCCAAGATTTTCTACAACTGCTCGAAGTTCATTCGCATCATCGATATGAAGACGAGCTAAAAGTTCTTGCCTGAAGTGTGCCCATGGGCTTGGGAAATGATCAATAATCTCGCCAGTTTTTTTATCCACCTTTTCAATACGATCTCGAACCTGCCCCAGCTCTTTGCGCCGTGAATAATCGGACATGCGTTTAACCAAGCCGTGGCTGCACGCGGCCACAACTGCCGCATCCAGCGCGTGATGCCGGTCGCTCTCACTGCGAATCTTGTTGATGCCCCAACGGAAGCGCAGGAGTGAAGTCAATTGGCCACTGACCACAACACAACGTTTGGCATCACTCTCTTCATGCAGTTGCAGATATTGCTCCACATAGTTTTTAAAAAAGCGGCAGATATATCGGGTATCGTTCAAATTCCGCTCTTTGAAATCCTGAGTCTCCTTCACGCCAAAATCTTTCTTGAGCAAGCGATTACGCTTGGCTTGGCTGTATGCCTTGTTACCGCTCACAAAGCTTTCAAAGAGCCTCCACTTTTCGCTATCACTCGTTCCATCTAGGTATTCGTAGGGAGTTTGGTTGCCCTTATTGCGGTTCTCGCTGGTCAATACGAGCACTCGATTATTCTTGCCATCATCGAAACTTCGCGAGTACGGAAGCGCATGATCGACCTCAGCATAACCTTGATCATTCAAAACCCGGTTCAGATCGAGCGGTGCAAGAGAATAGGCGCACTTGGCCTGCTGCTCACGGTAAAGCATGTATTTCTCAAACTGCCTGCCCTTAGGCTCAAATCCAAAATCGCTGGCAAATGCCTTTCTGGCATCTTCATTCTTCGTGCGATAATCGGCCTGATCCCTTTCTATCTTGCGGCGCTCATCGATAGGCCGTGAAAGATCTCGTGCCATTTCGATGTGCACAGCATGCGGTGAGCCATATTTCCGAATAAGCGCATTCACTACCTTTCGCGCCTGGTTGAGTGCTCGCAGCACAACAGGGTTACGTGGAATATCCATATCCTCGTTGAATTTTAGTCTCCCATCCTTTTCGCGCCCTGAATAGAAAGGAGGCAGATATCTAACCTTGGCCTCCAAGTCCTGCATATCTGGCATACTGTGCTGGTATCCGGCTTCCTTACATGCCTCGTCATAACGCATGCCGTTTTCCATCTGAGGGAGAATCTTGCAAAGCGCTAAAAGCGAAAGGTTACTAAACTTATCGAATCGCACGGTTTGCAAAGCATGAATGACATTCGCTGCGAGCTGAAGTTTGCCAAGCTCCAGCTCCACCTCATCATCCTCTTTGTACACTGAAAGCACCCAGCCAATCTTATCCAGCAAATCAGGCTTTCCATTGAGTGCAGCATCTGCCATCCCTTGCCATTCGCGCTCCAGCCCAACTCCAATCAGTGTTTTCTTTAGCTCCTGCCATGCAGGTATTTTCACCAATGTTGCCGTTTCAGGGTTCTTAGCTTTCTCATCTGTTTCGCGGGGATAAGTCAGACCAGCGAATTTGTACCCTCCTTTTAACAGACTTCCGTGTTTCTCGAGCGCACTTCCAA
Source organism: Mariprofundus sp. UBA1536 (assembly GCA_002323245.1). Classification (GTDB taxonomy): domain Bacteria; phylum Pseudomonadota; class Zetaproteobacteria; order Mariprofundales; family Mariprofundaceae; genus Ghiorsea. The sequence continues at coordinate 138,843 of DCPU01000014.1, forward strand.
GCTGTTTAAAGGTAAAATCCCCTGCTTGTTGATAGGGCTGCCAGAGCGCGATGCGACGTTCATCGGCAGTTAGCCCACGCATCTTTCCATTTTCAACTATACGCAAATTATTGATGCGGGTGAGTAGCACATGGCGCTCAGCTGTAAAACAGGCCTTAGCTGCACGATACTCATCTTTTTCAAACGTGCATTTACCAAGCATCTTTAGCAAAGCCTCACCTGAAAGCGAGGGCTTCTGCACCCAAAACAGACCACTCTTTTTATCACCATTGCCAAGAATATTTGTTTCCAGTTTGTCGTCTGCATGGGTATGACCGAATGCACGCTGCTGCTTAAACAGCTCTTTCAACTCTTCGCAAAGCAGTTCGCGCGAAAGCGCCTTGCTGTATTCGCCCTGTTTGTTGCGTTGTGCATCTGGGAACTCTGCCAATACCATTTCGGCAGCAGTACGATAGCTTTTCTCCTGCATCAGTCGCTTCGTTCCAGCTAGACCCTGTTTGACCTTACCGCCTTCCTTATCACTATCTGCTGCCTTTGCTTCTGCCTTACTAATCCAATGAAAACCCCTGTGTTTGCAAAGGTGGTAAATCACTCGAGCCCACTCGTCATCGCCCAGCTTTCTATCCAGCCCCTCAACTCGCAATTGCCACAAGTTGGGCGTTTGAAATCCTTTTGAAGGCGGTTGTTTTAAAACCCCAACATCCGCTATCAAACCTACACGCTTGAGTAGCCGCGCCAGCTTGGTCAAACGCCAAGCCCGGCGGCGTAAACGGCGGCGCATCAGCCTTGCCATACGTCGTGAAAGATTAAGCGATTCACCCTCTTTGGCTGTTTCCGCCTTATCAAAACAGCGCACACCCAAGTCGATAATTCTATTTTCGCCCAGAATGGCCCAGCCAACCGAAGCAATGCCTATATCCAAACCAATGGTATATGTTTCTTTGAGTTTTTCCTTGTCAGCCATGATTCTACTCCCTATATTTGGAAACCTTGTAGCTATCCGGGGTGAGAGCCGTTACTACAATAAAGAGCCGTAAGGCTCTGTATCCGCCCAGTGGAGAAATCCACTGGGCTTTTTTACTTTAGTTGACTTTTTACCAACATGCCACTGTGTGAGCCTAGGAGCCAGGCCAAGCCCCCACAACAATCCCTATGACAAATGACATCAAATTCCATATTCGCACCCTTGCTGAACATCATGGTTTTGCCATGTGTGCTTTTTCGCGACCCAACATTAAAGCTATTGATATGCATACGCTGGACACTTGGATTGAAGCCAAAATGTATGGCGAAATGGATTATATGGCAGAACACGTGCGCACGTTTCGCCGCAAAAATCCTGAAAATATGCTTGATGGCGTGACCACTGTCATTTCGTTGGCTATGCCCTACTCCCCGCCAAAGCAAGAAGAAGCAAGTCCAAAACAAGGCGTGATTGCCAGTTATGCCCATGGCGATGATTACCATGAAGTGATGAAGAAACGGCTCAAAGCCCTTGCCCTGGATTTGGATAAGCTGCTCGGCAAGCATGGGCAACGTGTGTATGTCGATACAGCGCCAGTCTTAGAGCACGCACTCGCTGCCAACGGCGGTTTAGCATGGCAGGGCAAACACAGCTTGAGCTTGAATCGTAACTATGGCTCATGGTTTCTGCTCGCAGAGATATTCACAACAGCGACCATCGAACCTGATGAAACAGCCAACCAGCATTGCGGCACATGCACTGCCTGCATCGATGCCTGCCCAACCAAAGCCATCGTCGCCCCGTATATTGTTGATGCCCGCCTGTGCATTTCTTACCTCACCATCGAATTCAAAGGTTTTATCCCCGAAAAGCTACGCAAACCGATGGGCAATCGCATTTTTGGTTGTGATGACTGCCAGCTGGTGTGCCCGTGGAACAATGATGTTGACGCACCAATAACTGATTTCCTCAATCCGCGTGAGGATGCTTTATCACCAAATCTTGCTAAGCTCCTCCGCCTTGATGAGGCAGCCTTTCGCCAGATGTTTCGCAAATCGCCCGTCAAACGCACTGGACGAAGCGGTTTGCTACGTAATGTTTGCATCGCTATGGGCAACAGTGGCGAAGTGAGCTTTGTGCCTGATTTGCTTGATATTTTAAGGGATGAAGAACCATTGATTCGCGGTCATGCCATATGGGCGCTGGGTCAACTGGCTGGAAACAGTCCTGAAGTAGCACAACGCATTAACGATTTAGAAGAAAAAGAAAAAAATAAAGATGTGCTAGTGGAAATCGCTGGCTTTAAGAGGAAACCATGACTGATATTAAAGCATTTATTTTTGATTTGGACGGCACCCTGATTGACGCGCTTCCTGATATTCGCGCCAACGCCAACCGTGCCCTCAAACAGCTTGGTTATGATTTCCAAATGACGTTGGCAGAAACCCAACCCCATGTCGGCGGCGGCGCACAAAAACTTGCATCCAATGTATTGGGTAAACCCATGGATCACCCCGACACCATGGCTTTGTATCATGCATTTGCAGATTTGTATGAACAACACCCAGCCGATGAAGGCAAAATGCTTCCAGGCGTGAAAGAAACATTGGATACACTTAAAGCTAAGGGTTATAAGATGTGCATCGTGACGGCAAAACCTGCCAAAGCTCGCGTAAAAGTGACCAAAGCTTTGGGCTTGGATGATTACATGACTTTGTGTTTATCACCTGAAGATGGTTTTCCCAAAAAACCAGCCCGCGACATGCTTGACGAATGCTGCCGCGTGATGGGCGTAGCCAATGCCAACACGGTGATGGTGGGCGATACCCGTTTTGATGTAGAAGCTGGTTTTGCTGCGGAATGCCATACTGTTTGTTTTGCTGAACATGGATACCAAGACGTGCCTGCTGAATATGCCGATAAGGTTGTCAGCTTACCAAACTTCACCGACCTTCTTAAACTGATTAAGTGAACGCATTAACAGGCATTTATGGTATTTTACCGTCCGCTTTGGCCACTGAAGAACTCTTGGCCAAAGCGGAAGCTGCTTTGCAGGGCGGGCTGCCCATCCTGCAATTTCGCGATAAACAATCGGGCTTTAAAAACAGTCTCAAGCGCGCTCGTTTATTGAGCGGGCTGTGCGCAACCTATGGGGCAACGTTTATCATCAATGATTCACTGCAAATGGCGCTTGAAAGCGGCGCACAAGGCGTGCACATGGGCCGTGAAGATGTGGGTGATATATCCACTATCCGCAATGGTGTGCCCGATGATTTTATCGTGGGCATCACCTGCCGTGCCGACGCATATTTTTCCAAATCTGCGCTGCAATATGGAGCCAACTATGTTTCGTTTGGTGCAGTGTTTCCTTCCAAAACAAAATCCGATGTGCCTGTGATTGGCCTGCCGCGTTTGGAAAAAGCCAAAGCCATGTTTCCAGAAGCTAAAGTTTGCGCCATTGGCGGCATCAATATGGATAACTTAAACGATGTCAAAGCCACTGGTGCAGAGATGGCGGCTGTGATTTCCAGCCTGTTTGTTGGAGATGAGGCCAGCATCAAACAAACTGCCGAGTGGATGGTGAAGACTTGGGCGACAAACCCATAAACCCACTACGCCAAAATACAGCATTATCTGTGGGCGGATCCGACAGTTGTGGAGGCGCCGGCATTCAAGCTGATTTGCGGGTATTTTCATCTGTTGGTGTACATGGCGCCAGCGCCATCACTGCGCTTACCGCACAAAACCCCAATGCAATTTTACAGATTACTCCCAGCCCTTTAATCCAATTTGAAGGCGAACTGCAAGCTATTGCTAACTACTACGATGTCACTTGTATCAAAACAGGCATGCTGTTTGATGACCTGCACCTACAAAGCCTGCTCAACCTGAAACAACACCTCATGCCCAATAGCCAATTGGTGATAGACCCCGTCTTGGTAGCATCCTCGGGCGCGCTATTGTTTGACGCCACTTCTGCCCGCGAGGCATACACAACGCTTATCAGCCATGCCACGATTTGGACACCCAATTTACAAGAAGCCGCCTTTTTCTTAGATGCTAATGTTGCCGATATCGAACAAGATATGTTTGAAGCTGCAGCTGCACTTTTGTTGCAATTTAAAGTGCCTGTTTTACTCAAAGGCGGACACCAGAGCGGCGATGTTTGCAACGATATTTTTGCGGATGTGCAAGGCAATCTCATTGCCTTTGAGCATCCCAAAAAACAGCTTCAACATGACCGAACCCACGGCACAGGTTGCCGTCTTGCGTCAGCCTTGGCTGCTTACCTATCTTTGGGTTTACCTATGCAGCAGGCCATTGAAAAAGCCCAGTCATGGCTACAGTCCGACCTCACACAAGAATAAGGTTTATTTTTTCACAAAAACTGTTACTTTCCGCGACCTTTTTGCTGGAGGCAACACATGATCAAGTTATATTCAAACGGTATGTCGCCCGATTCTCATCGTACGCGTATTGTTTTGGCGGAAAAAGAACTTCCCGTTGAGACATTCGAGTTAGATGAAGACAACCTACCTGCTGATTTCAAAAAAATTAACCCGTATGGCAAATTGCCAACGGTGATTGACCGCGATGTGGTGTTTTTTGAAGCCTCGGTTGTGAATGAATATTTGGATGAGCGCTACCCTCACCCGCCTTTGAAACCAGGTTCGCCTGCAGAACGCGCGCAAATGCGTTTGGCTGTGATGCGCATTGAAGAAGAAGTGTATCCTATGCACTACAACTTGGTTCGCCTGAAGAAAAAATCTGAGCCCGCTAAGAAAATGCGCAGCTATTTGGCATCACTCAACGGATATTTGGCCCAACAAGTGTATTTCATTGGTGAGCAATATTCATTGGCTGACATTACCCTTGCACCTGTATTGTGGCGCTTGGAATCCAATGGTATCACCACCGAAGAGTGGCCACACCTAGAAGCCTATATGGACCGCTTGTTTGAGCGCCCAGCTTTTGAACGTTCATTATCTGAACACGAAAAAATGCTGCGCGATAGCCTTATCTAGGCTTAGAGCATCAATCTAATGAAGCTTAAAAGCCTGCTTTTCAACTATCGAAACGCAGGCTTTTTCGTTTTTATAACCCTATGAATACTACTGTTAACCCACAACCCACCTTGGAAGAAATCCAAGCCCTAAAGCCTGATTTATCAGCGCTCAAAGGCGTGCGCGTGATTGCAGCCATGTCTGGCGGTGTTGATTCCTCCGTGGTGGCAGCATTGCTCAAAGAAGCTGGCGCTGATGTGATTGGCGTGTTTTTGCATGTCTGGGATTACAACCGTGAAGACGTAGCTGGCGCTGGCTCATGCTGTTCGCTGGATGATGCTTACGATGCGCGGCGCGTTTGCGATCAAATTGGTATTCCTTTTTACAATATGGATATGCGCGAAAACTTCCGCGCCAATGTGATTGACCCTTTTATTGCCGATTACGAATCAGGCCGCACCCCCAACCCTTGTGAGCGTTGCAATCGTTTCGTGAAATTCGGGGCATTGCTTGATGCAGCCGATGAGCTTGAAGCTGAATATGTGGCCACAGGTCATTATGTGCAGCGCACTGATGATGAGGATGGCGTGCATATCTTTCGCGGCAATGACCAAATCAAAGATCAAAGCTATTTCCTGGCTACCACCAACAAAACTCAGGTGGCGCGTATTCTATTCCCTGTGGGGCATTTGCAAAAAGATGGCACCCGCATTTTGGCTGTGCATTACAATTTGATGACAGCCCACAAACATGAATCCCAAGATATTTGTTTCATCCCAGCTGGCAATCGTATCGCTTTCCTGAAAAAAGAAGGCGCTGAAGCAGGCTTTCGCCCCGGCGACATTTTCGACCGCGAAGGTAACCGCTTAGGCAGTCACCAAGGCATTGCCCACTACACGCTTGGCCAACGCAAAGGCCTTGGCCTTCCCAACGGCCCTTGGCACGTTGTAGAGCTAGATGGCAGCACCGCGCGCGTGATTGTAGCTCCGCCAGAAGATGCCTTGATTCGCCAAGTCTCCGTCGGCGGCACCACATGGCTGCGTAAACTCAAAGAAGGTGAACAAATCCTGTCCAAAGTGCGCTACCAAATGCGCCCTTCGCCATGCACCATCAACATCGATGCAGACAACACCAACCTCACCTTCGAAACACCCCAAAAACCCACAGCCCCAGGCCAAGTTGCTGCCTTCTACGTAGGCGACGAACTGGTAGGCGGCGGCATCGTATCCTCAGCTGAGCGCTGAACTACAAAAACAAAACACGAGCCTGTACAACGGGTACAACTGAGTGACTGAAGCTACTGGGAAGTTGACGGGCAAAGAATTTAGAACCAGCACTGGCTGATCGCCACAGGGCCAATCACCGCCGAAGCTGAGCACCTTTTCATAGGTAGTACGCCCTATCACAAGCACATCGACTGAGTCGAAGAACTTGGCGAAACCGCATCTTCGCCAACCTGAACCAAAACGTTGGCCTCATCCAGCCAATCAATGCTGCCATCGGCACTGGCTTTAAACCCAGCCAGAGTGGTGACAATAAATACGGATATTTGAGGCTTATTTGTGGGCAATGGGCTTATCGGTAAAGAGATAATCTTTCAGCTCTTTACCCATAGCGGGATCTTGGCGGCGAATCCATTCCAGCACCATCGCGGCATGCTCTTTTTCTTCATCGCGGTTGTGCGCCAGGATCGCTTTTAATTCTGGATTTTTGCAAGCATCCACACGCTGGTTGTACCAATCCACAGCCTCCAACTCTTCCATCAGCGAAGTGATGGCTCTATGCATATCGCGGGTTTCATCGCTGAGTTCGTTGATTGGTTCGTGATATCCTTCATTGGCCATGTGTCATCTCCTTTGCTTTGAACTTTATCAATCTTAACTGGCTTGAATTGCCGTAAGCGCAATGGTGTAGACAATGTCTTCAACGGTTGCACCACGCGATAAATCATTCACTGGCTTGGCTAAACCCTGCAGCATCGGCCCAATACTCACCACATGGGCATTACGCTGCACGGCTTTGTAGGTGGTGTTGCCTGTATTTAAGTCCGGGAAGACAAACACATTGGCTTTACCTGCCACCAAGCTATCTGGTGCTTTGCTTCTACCCACCGATAGCACTGCCGCAGCGTCATATTGCATCGGCCCATCCACCATCAAATCGGGGCGCAACTGACGCACAAGCCTGGTTGCCTCGCGCACTTTTTCAACATCACTGCCCATACCCGATTCGCCAGTACTATAACTAATCATCGCCACCCTAGGCTCAATGCCAAAACGCTTGGCTGAATCTGCGCTTTGGATGGCAATATCTGCAAGTTCTTCGGCATTGGGCTCAGGATTAATGGCGCAATCGCCATAGACCACCACTTGGTCGGGCAAACACATAAAGAAGATAGACGACACCAATTTGGCATCAGCCTTAGTGCCAATCAATTGAAAGGCTGGGCGCACCGTATTGGCAGTAGTGTGCAATGCACCCGAGACTAGGCCATCCACTTCATCCAAAGCCAACATCATGGTGCCGATATTGATGCGGCCATGCAGTTGGTCATCAGCCATCGCTTCGGTCAAACCTTTATGGCGGCGCAAACTGACCATAGGCGCGATATAATTTTGGCGTACATCTTCAGGGTTAATAATAATCATATCCGCAGCCAAGGTGATGCCTTGCGAAGCGGCGACCTGATGAATCTTGTCGGGATTACCGAGCAAAATACATTGGGCAATGCCGCGTTGCTGGCATTGATAGGCGGCCATCACGGTGCGTGGTTCATCACCCTCAGGCAATACGATACGGCGCAGCTTGGCTTGGGCTTGCTGCATCAGAGCATAGCGGAATGCCGCAGGCGATAGGCGCGGTTGACGGGCAATCGCACAGCGTTGTTTTAACCATTCCGCATCCAAATGATTGGCCACATGATCCATCGCAGCATCAATGAGTTCATAATCATCAATAGCCACTTCAGTTGGTCGTTTGGCAAGCTTAGCGGCTGTTTGATACGAGCCGAGGCCCACTTGCAAAATCGGCAGGCCTGTATGCATTGCTTGGGCGCATAAATGCATCACACGTTCATTGGGTCGCATTCCCCCAGTGAGCAAAACCCCCGCCAGCGGCACACCATTAAGTGCCGCCATACAGGCAGCAATAAACACATCATCCCGATCACCTGGAAAAATAAGCAAGGTATGGGGCTGGTAAACACTTAAGGTATTGGCAACGGTGCGCGCACATAACTCAATGCTGGCTGCACGGCGTTTGTGCAATTCGCCTTCATTGATGACTGTGGCACCAAGATAACTGGCAATATCAGCCATGCGTGTCGCAATCAAATCACCACGCCAAGGGATAGAGCCAACAAAATGGCAGCTTTTTTTAGTTAATTTTTGGCAAACATCTTCACTCATTTGCGACTGAGCTGATGGTGTGGTGCCATCAAGACTAACATCGACTTTATTGAGGATGGTGCCAATCAAGGCTGTGCCGTGGTCATTCTTAAAGGCATTGGCAGCAATATCGATATAGGATTGAATATCTACTTCGGGTTTACCCACCAAAATCACTTCAGCATCCAAAGCTCTAGCAATGGCTGTATTCAAATGCGTGGCATACCCAGCATGGCCATCAGCCACTAAACCTTCAACAATCATAATATCAGTGTGTTTTGCGCTTTGCTGATACAGGGCAATCACTTCTTCCATCAGCAGCTCTTCTTGGCCGGTGCCAAGCAGAGATGTGGCATGATGAATATCAATGGGCTTTTGCGTGATAATATCTGTCATGTGCTCAATCAATTGGGTGGAGCGCTCTAAACCTGTATCTCCATCTTGAAGCTGGGCAACCGGCTTATAAAAGCCTGTGCGTATACCAAGCCTATCCAAAGCGCGCACCATGCCCAAACTCACAGTGGTCAGCCCACTACCAGCACCCGTGGAAACAAGCAAAAACGCATGACTCATGCTAACAACCCCTCAGCTTCAAGGAAAAAAGCGGATATCAATTTAATACCTGACACACATAAGAAGCAATCATCTTTTCTTCATGGGTAGGCACCACCAGCGCTGCCACTTTTGAATCTTTGGCGCTGATATAACCACCAGAATTTTCGCCATGATGTTGATTGTTTTCTGCATCGATTTGCACGCCAAGAATAGCCAACTGCATCAATGTTTTTTCACGAACAAGCGCCGCATGCTCACCAATGCCACCAGTGAAAATGATGGCATCCACTTGCCCAAGTGAAACTGCCAATCCAGCCAATGTTTTTGCCAAATCATAACAAAAGATTTCAACAGCTAGGCAGGCGCGTTCATCACCATCAGCACTGGCTGCCAGCAATGTTCGCATATCATTGCTTTTACCTGAGATACCCAACAAGCCTGATTTCCGGTTTAAAGTGTTGGTGATACTTCCCAAGCTTTGACCTGTCTGGGAAGCCACAAAAGAGAAAATACCAGGATCAATATCGCCGCTGCGGGTGCCCATCACCAAACCCGAAAGCGGTGTAAGCCCCATGGTGGTATCCACGCTTTTGCCGTTTTTAATTGCTGTGGCGCTACAGCCATTGCCAAGGTGCACTGTAATTAATTTGCAGTTTTCAAAGGCAACGTTTAACAGCTTGGCAGCTTGAAGCCCCACATAATGATGACTGGTGCCATGAAAGCCGTAGCGGCGCACGCCATAATCTTCATACCACGCATAAGGCACAGCATATATGCTGGCTTTGCTTGGCATGGTTTGATGAAAAGCAGTATCAAACACCGCCACATGCGGCACCGCTGGCAAAGCAGCAATGCCCGCTTTGATACCAATGACATTAGAAGGATTATGCAAAGGGGCCAAATGTGATAACCCTTCAATAGCTGTAATGCTTAAATCATCAAGCACCGTTGGCGCAACAAACAACTCACCACCATGCACCACCCTATGACCAACAGCAATAATAGCCGATTGATTGAGCTTGGAAAAAAGCACATCCAACATCACCGCCATAGCACTTTGGTGGGTAGCCTGTAAAAGCTGCTGTTCATGTTTATTGCCGGCAATCAACCAAGATAAATCGGCCTCAGCTTCACCCAAACGCTGCGCCAAACCTTCTGCCAATACCTGCAGGCTTGAACGTTCGAATACGGCTATTTTAATGGAGGAACTACCTGTGTTAATGACCAAAATCATGTTTGTCCGCCATCTTGCATTTGATTTGTTTGCTGATGTTACCCGCGATGCAGCAGTAATTTTCTGCGATATTCTTCAGGGTCTTTGGTTTGCGTCATCGCACCGCCACGGGGATAAAGGGCATCAAACAAACGCGATACCCAAAAGCGCAAAGCGCCCAAACGAAGCAAACCATTCAATGCATCTTTTTCTTGCTCCAATAAAGGCCGCACCGATGTATAACCTGCCAACCATCTGGCCATGCGTGATTCATCGCTATCGCCCAAAATAATAGCCTGGGCGTTGATAGCAATGGCAATATCCATGGCATACGGGGCATCATGGGCATAATAAAAATCAATCACCCCCGATACTTCATCGCCTGAAAAAAGAATATTATCGCAAAACAAATCGCCATGAATCACGCCATGAGGCAAATCGAGAAGTTGCAATTGCTGTTGATAGAGCAACTCGTCATTAAGCAGCTGCAAAGCATCATCACCGTAAGTTTTTTTCACATCCGCTTGCATGGATAAAATCTTTTCAACCAACCAAGCCCGCCCAGTTGGGCTGCCTCTACGCTCTGTAAAACTAGCGCCAATCACATGCAAGTTGGCCAGCATTGCGCCCGAGGCATAAAGCTGAGTTTCATTGAGTTCGTCTAAAGTTTCACCGCTCAAGCATGAAACAATACAACCCGACTTTTCACCATCATCCGCATCAAGCGTGAACAACAATGAACCATCTTTGCGTACCAACACATCCGGGCTTTGTAAGCCGTTGCTGGCCAGGTGCTTCATCAAGCGCATAAAATAAGGAAGTTCTTCGCTGCCCAACCGCTCAAAGATGGTTAGCACATAGCGCTTACCATCTGTGGTGTGTATAAAAAAATTACTGTTTTCAATCCCTGCGGCGATACCAGAAAAACGCTCAAGCTCACCCAAACTGTAATCGGCCAAAATCGCTGCGATATCTTCAAATGTTAAATCAGTATAAACAGACATGTATGAAAACCTTATTGTAAATATTTACTTAATGCTGAAAACGTAGCGCAGTCTCTACCACATGTTCGCCATAAGCTCTTGCTGCCATCAGCGATGCATCATCCACGCCATCGGGCATGCCTTCTTCATTACCTGTACGCACAGCTAGGCCCCAGTGAATACCTGCATGGGCATAACCTGTAAGCTGGCGAGGAAAGCCGCAAACCAACATACCATGCTCTAAAAAATTAGCATGCAAGGCTATCAATGTTTGCTCTACGCCGCCGCCTGCGCCGCCATAACCACCATAAGTAGCAAACACCCCGCCGATTTTTCCTTCAAGCTCACCTGCCATCCAAAGCTTGGATGTGGAATCAATGAGCTTCTTCAGTTGCCATGCCAAACCACCCATATACACGGGCGAACCAAAAATAAGCACATCAGCTGAGCGCAAATCATCCAGGCTTACTTGATCTGCTGATTTAAACATGATGCTTTGGCTGATGGCGGCATCTTCCAAAGCAAGCTTTGCACCTATGCCAATGGCATCGGCAACTTGTTGTGTGTGTTGGTAACCCGAATGGCAAACAATAAGGACGTTCAAAGCGCATCACTCCTCGTTTGAGAATACGCTTTACGCATGGCCAATCTGCCCCACCAATTGCGCGCGTTCAAAACCAATATCTTTAGCCGCCAACGCCCAGCGGTTTTCAGCTGGCGCTTCAAACACCAATTCATTGTTGGCGTGGGCAATCAACCAGTCATTACCAATCAATTCATCTTCGAGTTGCCCTGCACCCCAACCGGCATAACCAAGCACCAGCAAAAAGCGATTTGGCCCATTGCCCACTGCCAATTGCTCCAACACATCTTTGGATGCGGTAAGATGCAATGTATCATTGATATGCATAGTAGATTCATAAACCTCATCAGCTTCGTGTAAAACAAAGCCGCGATAAGGGTCAACTGGCCCGCCTTCAAATACAAATTTATCTTCAAATTTCATCTGAGCCAAACCACGGCCCATGGGGTCTTGGCAAAAGCCCATATCATCAAGCACATCAAAGACATTGATATGCTGGCTACGATTCACAATCAAACCCATCGAGCCATCATCATCATGGTGACACAACAAAATCACGCTGTTTTTAAACAAACCCTCTTGGATTGTAGGCGTTGCAATCAATAACTTTCCAACCATGTCATGAATCATAAGCTGCCCCCTTGCTGCATTGAAGCCTGGCGCTGAAAGTCTTGCGCCATTTCAATCGCAGCAACAAGACTAGTATAGCGTATATCACCCGTTCCTGCACGTGTGAGGGCTGTGCCATGATCAACACTGGTGCGAATAAAGGGCAAACCGAGGGTTACATTCACAGCATCGCCAAAGCTTAAAGTTTTAAGCGGAATCAAACCCTGATCATGATAACAACACATAATCGCATCATACTGTTGCCTAAATTCTGATGAAAACAACGTATCAGCTGGGTGTGGCCCATCCACAGTGATGCCTTCCTTTTCAAGGGCGAGCAGTGCTGGCGTTAAAATTTCAATCTCTTCTCTGCCAAAATGCCCTTGTTCACCCGCATGGGGATTTAAGCCACACAAAGCCAATCGCGGCTGCGGCAATCCCATCAATGATTGCATAGAAGTATAAGTGATGCGCAAAATGGACATCGTTTCTTCCTTGCTCAATAGCTTGGGCACATCGGCTAGAGCCACATGGGTGGTCAGCAGCGCCACACGCAGGGCTTTGGATGCCAGCATCATCACCACCCGCTCAACGCCAGCAATATCCGCCAAAAACTCGGTATGCCCTGGAAAATCAAAGCCCGCATCGCGCAAAATGGCTTTTTCAATCGGCGCGGTAATCACCCCAGCGCCAGTGCCTGCCAAACTTTTTTCAGCTGCCACGCGAATGCAATGAATCACCGCCTCGGCCTCTAAAGCACTAGGCTTACCTGCAACCACGTCGCGCCCCATATCATTCGTAGGGTCAAACACCCAAAGTGCTGGAAGCAAGGTGTCGCGCTTAAAATCTTCTTCACACCTGCGGATTTGCACATCCACATGCAGCTGAGCTGCCCGCTGGCTCAACCAACAAGGCTTGGCAACGATGACAATATCAGCAAACAAATGCGGCAAATCTTGATACGCCAACAACACACAATCAGGGCCAATGCCCGCTGGCTCACCTAGGGTGAGCAAGAAAGGTACTTTTTGCATATTTACTTGGGTGTTTTGATGGTGGCTTCGCTGACAATTTTCCATTGCGCGTCCAACCATATCATCTTGATGATTTTCTTATCGTTATCGTCAAATTTGTTCGATTTGAAATGCTGATCAAATGTTACTGTGGCTGATTTACCATCTTCCATCTCTATCACGGCCACATGGCTTAACGTCACAGCAATATCATTGTTGCCATTGATAACGCGGCGTTTGTAAGCCTGCCATGTTGAGAAATCGTCATAACGACTATCGGGAGATACGCTGGCATCATAAGCAGCAAAGTAAGCATCTAAATCTTTTGCCGCCCATGCCTTTGCCCAGGCTTGCAGCGCATCTTCAGGACTGATTTTTTGCTCAACAACCACTTCATCTTTAGCCTTTTCTGGAGCACCAACTTGATCCGCGACCACTTCTTTTACAGAGGCGCTGACTGGTGCACACTGTTTATATACGATCGTGGCTTTGTCTTTAAGTTCATTCATCCAGCGCGGCACTTGCTGTTGCAACTCGGCATCCATTAACAAACGCTCAATATTGTCCTTGTGCGCTTCAAATGCATTGGGATTAATAGTGCGCTTTTCAATCAAACGAATCACATGCAAGCCAAATTGGGTAGTCACGACTTTACTGGTTTCACCTGGCTGCATCGCAAATACTACTTCATCGAATGCACCCACCATTTGCCCTCGCTTAAACCAGCCCAAATCCCCCCCCCGAGAAGCACTAGGGCCTTGCGACAACTCTTTAGCGCGCACAGCAAAAGCATCGTCGCTGGTACCCTGCATTTCACTAGAAATATGCTCTGCACGTTCTCTAATTTTAAGTTGGGTAGTCATATCTGCACTTTCTGGCACTTGTAATAAAATATGACGGGCATGCACTTCTTCATATGGCAACATATTTTCAGGTTTTTGCACCCGATCTTGAGTCACTTTAATCACGTGAAAGCCTGCTGATGAGCGAATCACATCCGAGTAATCTCCCACGTTGAGATTAAAAATACTCATGAATCCGCCTGATACAGCACCCGGTGATACCCAGCCCATATCACCACCTTCGGTAGCATTCGGTGCATCCGAAGCCATAGCTACCAAACGCTCAAAATTCTCGCCACCATGCAAACGCTGCAAGGCATCCTGAGCTTTCAGCCGTAAACGTTCCACTACATCCGACTTTGCATCTGGAGGCAGAGCCACAAAAACCTGCGCGATACGCACTTCACGAACAGGCTGAGGATCTTGCAAATATTTACGGTAGTACTCACGCATGGCTTCTTCACTGACACTGATTTTTGAACGCACAGCCACATTTATGATACGACCAGACAGCAACTTATCTTCCAGCGTTTCACGATAGGTATCCATATCAACGCCTTGGGCAAGCAACGCAGCCTCCAACTGCCCTGGCTGCAAATTGTTGCGGGTTTCCACCTCAGCAATTGCTGCGTCAACTTCAGCTGGGCTTACTTTCATTTCCAAACTTTGCGCTTCTTGGTATTGCAATGTGCGCATCACCCGAGAATCCATAGCGCGCTGCTGCAATACTTCTTCAGAAAGCGAAGCAACACCTTGTTCTTTTAACTGTGATTTCAGCCCTTGGTAAGCCATCTCGACTTCCGAACAGGTAATCGCTTCACCATTCACAACGGCTGCGACAGCATCCAACCGCTCAGCATGCACTTGCCCCGCCAATAACATCACCATCATCACGCTCAATCCGCGTATCATCAACACCATGAAAATCCTCTCCATACTACTTATCGCCGAAGCTACCTAGGCCTTCAAATGCGAGCAAGAAACGCACCCCGATATCGGTCAATCGGTTGTTGGTACCCACTTGAAATGTTTTAAATGCTTCCGAGGTCAATCTCCAACAAGGATGTTCGTAGTTAAAGCCCACTGTGGCATTGAGCAATCGCTTACGATATCTGTCATACTGACTCGACGCCTGCGCAGACCAGCGTTGATTCATCGCAGCCCTTCCTGAGACGGCAATAGTCTCAGCTGCCACATCATAACTTGCATCCGTTTTTTGCCAGCTCATATCAAAAAATTGCTGCAAATCGCCGCGCCAATGAACGTTAGCATGTGATTCTATCCAAGCGCTGCGATCCGGGTCATGTTGACCACCCGAGGCTACGCGCAAGGCTTCATGCGGCATCCAAGCCACTTCAGCCAATAGATTAGAAACACTTCGTGTAGACGCTGGTAAAGCTGTATCCACGCTTTGCAGCAACCCATCCCAGACTAACCCAACTTGCCCTTGCAGAATTGTCCTGGAGGCTTCAAGCCCTTGCTTGGTTTGTAGTGATGAATGAATCAGAAAACTCACTTTTCGCATACGCTCAAATCTATCCCAACCAGAATAGCGACTGCCTTGTAAAATATTGCTAAAATTTAATGGTACCAAGCTGGAATCATAACTCGGCATATCACTTTGATCCTCAGCTTGTGATACATCAAAGCGAATCACTGGCGTAATGGCATGCCGCCATTGTTTATCTTCTGAAATGCGCTCAAATGCTGTGCTCACCTGCAAGCTCGAAGCCATAGCTCCATAAGATGAGTGCGTCTCGGTAAACTGCTTAGATTGATAATCAACATATTGACCCAACACAGACCACTCAGCTTGGATAGCACCTTGCTGCATACTCCAAGGCAAACTCCATGATGGACGCAGCCCAACACGCAAACCAGACACACCCAATTCGCGTTGAAACAAGGTACTTTGGTGGTCCACCTTGAGATTTTCACTTTCACCCAAACTAAAATAATTGCGCGTTTGCAACCTGGGCATCACTTGCAGGGTTGCTTTATCGCTGCCGCCCCCGAGTACTTGCTGATAACGCGTGCTCAAAGTCGCACTATCACTTCCAAAGCGCCAATTGGCGCCGGCTGAGCTGGTTAAAAACGATAAAGCCTCATTATCACCACGACGGGGGAAATCGGAAATAAACAAGCCATCATCCACAGCATCAATATGCACACTGGCATCCAAAGCGGGTGAAAATGCCCAACTCATGTCGCTTTGAATTCGACTACGTTGCGTTTGTGTAACACGATCAAAAATACTCTGCATTTGAATCGCCTCACTACCCACCACCGAGCGATGACGCCACTCCACGTCAGCCATCGTGCCACGAAGCGACATAAATTCAGGGCTAAAGGTCATATCCCAATTGGGCGCAGCATCCCAAAAAAAAGGTACTTTGATGGCCACACCATGACTAGAGCTTTGACTCAGTTGCGGCACCAAAAAACCAGAACGGCGTGATAACGCATTTTCCCATCGTGGCGTGTACAACACTGGCACACCCCCAAATTCAAACCAAGCGTCCCTGGCAATAAATGTGCCACCTTCGCGGTCTAATGTGGCACTTCCTGCAATCACCCGCCACGCCATCTCATCATCAGGGCAGGTGGTATAAATAATATTTTCACCTCGGAAATTATTCAGGTCAAAGCGCTCAAGTGTAGAGCCAGAAAAGACATAACCGCTATCAAAACGAACCGTAGCATCTTGCATGCGCCCGGTTTTTGTATCTAAATCCATGGTTAGGCTTTGGGCTGTAATGGTAAAATCTTTGGATTGTAAGTGCACATCTCCAGTTGCCGAAATTTGTCCATAAGGATCGCGATGAAACTCATTCGCTATCATTTCGCCGGCTTGTGCCAACCCCGAAAGCATCAACAACGCACATCCAAATGTGCCTAATGTAAGCAACATCGTATTAGTCAGGCTTCTTGGCAAAACCCAGATAATTCACACTCAAATCATGCGATAAATAAAAGTGCCCAGATAAAAGGGCATAACTCATACCCTGAATATCCTGTTCGTTCAAGCCTGCTTGTCGCACAGCGCGAATCATTTCATTGGGTTTGATAAATTTATTGTATTGGTGCGTACCTTTGGGCAACCAACCCATCACATATTCAGCACCAATAATGGCTTTGATGTAGGAAATCGGCGTGCGATTGAGTGTCGCAAAAAAGAATAGACCACCTGGCTTAAGCATGCTTGCACATGCAGCAATAGCGCGCGGCACATCAGGCACATGCTCGAGAACTTCTAAACAAGTGACTGCATCATAAGTTTCCGCATGGGTTAACGCCCAGGTTTCAGCATCATTTTCTTGATAATCGACACTCACATTCGCCTGCTCTGCATGCAGCCTAGCCACGTTTAGCGCTTTGGGGGAGCGATCCACCCCCGTTACATCTGCGCCGCGTTTGGCCATACCCTCAGCCAGCAAACCACCCCCGCAACCAACATCCAAAACTTTGGCTTGGCTTAAATCGATGCGCTGTGCAATATAATCCAAACGCAATGGGTTAATTTGGTGCAAGGGTTTAAAGCGACCGTTGGGATCCCACCATTCGGCAGCAATAGCCTCAAAACGGCTTATTTCATCAGCGTCAACATATATAGAAGTCATGGTCAAATGATGAAGAGAAAGCGTTGAATTGACAATGTTTTATGCTTAGCTACGAAGTTCGGTATGAGGCAAAATTATGGTTAGCTACTTTAGGGCGCAAGCCTTTGCCAAATTCGGCTCATCAAGCTCCAACCATGCCAAGGCTTTACCCATATCCATAAAGGCTTTGATGGTGACATATTCACCACGGTTAGCGATAAACAATCGTGTGAAGGCAAATGATAGTTTGGTACTGACTACCACTGCCATTTTGGCATCTTTAGGCAGCAAAGGGCATTGCTTAAAGTGAAGGCTTAAATTGCTCAAATTTTTGATTGGTACTTGCGAGACATCTGGCTTATCAGTCAATAAATCAATCAAAGCTTTTGTACAAGAATCGATACCATCACAAGCCTGCAACAGCAGATAATAAGCATCGACATCGGCAGCGGTGATGAATCCTGAGCAACGCACATACAGAAGATGCTCATCTTGAAGTACATTTGCGCTTATTGTCATGAATGAGACTCGAGCCAGTTCAACGTTTCAGCCAAAGTAATAAATGAGCCTAACACCAGAAACTTCCCCTGACTTTGCAGCGCCATCTCTGTGCTGAGCGCATCTGCTACTGTTGTGTAGACGTATGGTTTTTTTCCTGTCATCACAACCACTTTTTTTGCATGTGTAGCCAACGCCGCTAACGCATCCGTTAAATCCCTATCTTCGCGTGTGCACACAAAAATCACATCAAAATGAGCAAGCTTTGCCAACTCTGGAAGCAAAGCTTGCGTAGCGTGGGCATTATGGGCCGCATCTAGCCAAAGTTGATGGCCATGCCACTGAACATGTTGCAAGCGGCCAGGCACTAGGCATTGAGCGATGGCTTCCGCACAGGAGGAAAAATCCAAGCTACACAATCCCGCAAGCGCAATGGCTTGCAAAGCTGACCAAGCGAGACCTGCATTTGTATGTTGGAACTCACCAAGCATACCTAGTGGTTTTTCATATCGCTCAGAGTAAGCTGGTGGTTTTGGCAGTGCTTGCAGCACTTTTTTCACTGTCTCATCTTGTTCAGTGCTAATGGCAATGGTGCAACCATTGAAGATAAACGATTTTTCGATAGTGATGTCAGTTAGATTATCACCAAGCCATGCTTGGTGATCGAGCGCAACAGGCGTAAGCAAGCCAACATCTGCAGGCACTGCTGTAGTCGCATCCAAGCGTGCGCCCACGCCAGCTTCTAAAATTTCGACATCAACATGTTGCTGGCTAAAAAATAACAACGCTAAGGCTGTGGCAGTTTCAAAATAGGAGGTTTGCGCAGCAAGAGCCAGCGGCATAACGTCACCCATCAGACCCTTCAAGTTGGCATCAGCTATAGCTTTACCCTGCACCATCATCCGTTCATGAAAATATCGAATATGCGGCGAAGTATAGAGCCCAACTTTATAGCCACAAGCTGAGAACGCAGCCGCCAAATAATGTGAAGTAGAGCCTTTGCCGTTGGTACCAGCCACACGAATGCGCAGCTTGGGCTGACGCAAGACGTAACCTTCTTCTTTTGTTGCCTGCAAAAGCGCTAATAAACGCTCGTGCCCAGGCTTGTAATCCCTATCAGCACTGGGCTGCCCAAGCTGGTTCAACCAAGCTTCGACATCACTTGGCTTTGATGTTGCATTCACAATATTCTAGGAATTAATTGGGTTGTCTGTAAGCGCGAGCCATCAAGTGTTCAAATAGCGTTTTGAGATAGTCACGTTGTTCACGGCGGTCAACAACTTCATCAATCAAACCATGCTGCAACAAGAACTCAGCGCGCTGGAAACCCGCAGGCAATTCTTCTGCCACAGTTTCTTGAATCACACGAGGCCCAGCAAAACCGATTAAAGCATTAGGCTCCGCTATAATCACATCGCCCAGCCATGCCACTGATGCCGACACACCACCCATGGTTGGGTCGGTTAACAAACATACAAATGGCAGTTTGGCTTCTTGCAAACGGTTGGCGACTGACGATGTTTTGGCCATTTGCATCAAGGATAAAATGCCTTCTTGCATACGTGCACCACCAGAAGCAGTGATAAGCAAATAAGGGCAACGACGCTCCAAAGCGCGCTCCATACCCAATGCAATTTTCTCACCAACCACAGAGCCCATGCTGCCGCCCATATAAGCAAACTCAAACATCGTGACAGACGTTGTTACGCCTTTGATATCACCCAAGTAATTGCGAGCAGCATCACCATTGCCTGCTTTTTTGTTCGCCGCTTTAATGCGGTCTGTATAACGCATTTGGTCTTTAAAATTGAGTGTATCTTGCGAAAATAAATTAGTGTCGCATTCATCATAACTGTCCACATCAAACAGAAATGATGCGCGTTGCGCTGCAGACACACGCACATGCTGACCACAACGCGGGCATACCATTTCAGAGCGTTCTAACTCTTTGTTATAAAGGGTGTCCGAGCAGCCTGCACATTTGATCCATAAGCCATCTGGCGTATCGCCTTCTTTGCCTAGAATCGTTTTGGGGCGTTCAATTAATCGGGTTAACCAACTCATGTTTGTAGTCCTCTAGAAATCTTTTTAGGCTTCAATGATAAATTCATCGACTTGCGTCAACATGCGCAAATGCGGAATGTTTTCTGCTTCTACTTCGGTAGCCATTTCCGTTAACGTTTCTGGCTTCATATGATAAAGATAGATAGCAACTTCGCCTAATTTGTTTAATTTTTTCAATTCTTTGGCCATACCTTTAGGCGTTAAGTGCCCACTCATTTCTGCCAATTCTTCACAGTAATTGGGGAACGAGCAATCAATAATCACGGCACGCAAGTTGGGCTGAGCATTGGCAACTTCCCAAATTCTATCGGTGTGACCTGTATCTGAGGTGAACAAAACTTGCACCCCTGCCTGATCAAGCAAAAAGCCTGTGCATGGCACAGGATGATTCACACCAATGGGTGTAATGTGCACATCACCGATTTGAACAGTGCACTCGGACTCAAAACTTTGCAGCTTTAAGATGCCATCTTTTTTGGTGGGGATTTTGGTGAAGTCTGGCCATACCTTATTATTCAGAAAATGCTCAGACAATGTATCCAGATTGTCTTGTAAGCTGTGAATAGTGATTGGTGCCGCATCGGCATCACCGCTCCAGCGTTTTAACGAGCGGTTATCTGCAAGAAAGGCAATATCCTTGATGTGATCAAGGTGGGTGTGCGATAAAAAGATATGTTGAATCTTGCTTTGTTCTTCTAACGTTAAAATTTCAGTTGGCGAGCCTGCGTCAAGTAAAATAGTATCATTGACAAGAAAAGAGGTCAGGTGAAAACCCAACAGCTGGCCGCCGTAGCAGCCAAGAATACGAATTTTCATGTATCCCCCCCCCCGATCCTTTTTAGGCGACTTCAGCACGCGGCATTTCGGCAGACATTGCATGCGCAGCAACACTTAAAGCCTCAACCATCGCAACAGAATCCTGCAGATTCGATGTGATTTGCGACACAAAGTGACTTCCAACAACAACGCCATCCGCAAAAGCAGCGATATGCCGCGCTTGTTCTGGCACCTTGATTCCAAAACCAACACAGATAGGGAGATTAGAATACTTACGAATCAAAGACAACTTCTCTTTAATTTCAGCTATTGCGCCCATCTCGGCGCCAGTAGTGCCCGCCAGAGAAACATAGTAGATAAATCCGCTACCCACTTGTGCCGCAAGGGCGATACGCTGCTCCGTTGATGTAGGTGCCAACAGCATGATATGGCAAAGATCATGTGCTTTAAATATTTTAGCACATATCGCACTTTCTTCCGCAGGAATGTCCACCAATAACGCGCCATCAACACCTGCAGCTTGTGCTTGCGCAGCAAAAGCTTCAAAACCCAAGGTGTATGGCACATTGGCATACCCCATAAATATAATCCCAATATTTGGATTCGCGCGACGAACTTTGCTCGCGATAGCAAATACATCATGCATCTTTGTGCCAGCTTCCAATGCCCGCTCGCTGGCGGCCTGAATCACTGGCCCATCAGCCATAGGATCAGAAAACGGCATACCAATTTCGATAATATCGACTTCTTCGGCAAGCTTCAGCATCAAGGCTTCAGACTGTAAAATGGATGGGTCACCAGCGGTAAGATATCCAACAAGCGCAGCACGGTTCTCTTGAGCACAACGGGCAAAAACTTGATCAAGACGGAGCTGGCTCATAACGCGCTCCCTTTATCAAAGCCAAGTGCATCCATGACTGTTCCCAAATCTTTATCACCGCGACCAGAGAGATTGATAAGCACCATTTGGTCAGGGCGCATGGAAGCGGCAATACGCATGCCTGCAGCAATGGCATGTGATGATTCAAGCGCAGGAATAATACCCTCAGCCTTGGTTAAAGCTTGAAAAGCTACAAGCGCATCCGTATCAGTAGCACTATCAAGTTCAAGTCGGCCTGACGCAAACATGGCTGCCAATTCAGGACCAACGCCTGGATAATCAAGCCCCGCAGAAATGCTGTGTGTAGGCTGTATTTGACCTTCATCATTATCCAATAGATAGCTCAAGCTACCATGGATGATACCGGGCCTACCTTTGGCAAGTGATGCCGAATGTGCATTTGATTCTAAGCCATGTCCTGCGGCTTCAACTGCCACCAAACGAATATCGTCATCTTGAAGCGGATGCAGCATACCAATGGCATTGGAGCCTCCGCCCACACAAGCCACTGCCACATCAGGCAATTTACCAGCTTGGGCAAGGCATTGCGCCCTCGCCTCTTGTCCAATCACCGTATGAAATTGACGAACCATCAGTGGAAAAGGATGCGGACCTGCTGCCGTACCGAAGATGTAATAGGTATCTTCACAACTTGCCACCCACACGCGCAAGGCTTCGTTAACTGCATCTTTCAGTGTAGATGAGCCTGAATCCACGGGCACCACATTGGCACCTAGCAGCTTCATACGGAACACATTCGGAGCCTGCCTGCGAATATCTTCGCGACCCATATAAATATCGCAGTGCATATTAAACATGGCAGCCACTGTCGCAGTTGCCACTCCGTGTTGGCCCGCCCCCGTTTCAGCGATAACTTTCTTCTTGCCCATACGGCGAGCTAACAATGCCTGGCCAATCGTATTGTTGATCTTATGCGCACCAGTATGATTCAAATCTTCCCGTTTAAGGTAAATTTGAGCACCACCAGCTTCGGCTGTGAGTTGTTTAGCATGGTACAAGGGCGTAGCCCGCCCTACGTAGTTCGTGAGCAAATCCATACGCTCGGCATGAAAGGCTGGGTCGGCCCATGCTGCAAAAAAAGCATCCTCAATTTCTTTTAAAGGTTGCATCAATGTTTCAGCTGCAAATCTGCCGCCAAACTCGCCAAAATGACCGCCCAAATCAGGTGCGTGTTGAATGTCTAAATTATACATATTTCAAGATTTCCCTTTGGAATGCTGAATTACTTGCCCACAAAAATCTTTTATTTTCTGATGATCTTTCAAACCATGGCTCACTTCAACGCCAGATGAAACATCCACAGCATACCAATCTTGCACAGTTAAAGCTTCTTGGATGTTTTGTGCATTTAAACCACCTGCTAGGATCAGTGGGTAATTATGCTTTAGCCCAGTCAAAAGATCCCAATTAAAAGCGTGCCCCGTACCACCATAAACACCATCTGGTGCCTTTGTATCAAGCAAAACAGCACAATGATATGCTTTCACTTTTAGCACATCTTCTTTTGAATCCACAGCAATAGCTTTCATTACTCTGTGTGGTAACGATGAACATAATGCTGGCGATTCATCACCGTGCAACTGGACAACATCAAGTCTGCACAATGCTACAGTAGCAGTAATTTCTTCTACAGAATGATTCACAAATAAGCCGACGGCATGCACAAAAACAGGTAACTCACGTATAATTTCAGCGGCTTTACTTGGCGTTATATAACGGGGTGATTTTTCATAAAAAACAAAGCCCAACGCATCTGCACCAGCTGCAACAGCATGAAGCGCATCATCGAGATTGGTGATACCACAAATTTTTATTCGCGTACGCGCAAGAGGCTGCTTTGTTAACATCGGCTAAGTGTAAAAACAAAGCATGTAAAAACAATGAATAAAGGAAAGTCAAAAAAAAGGCCCCCTATTGGAGGCCTTCATGTATCACTGACAAATCAGTGATTCTTATTTCTTGTGCTTCCTCAGCATACGCAAACGCGCTGTTAACATCGCCAATTCAGCTTCCGCCATGGCCATATCAGTGTCGCCTTTATGAGATTCAACCATCTCTTCTGCACGACGTTGCGCGGCAACGATTTCAGCTTCATCCATATCAGCTGCACGTTCTGCTGTGTCTGCCAATACAGTCACCTTGTTCGGCTGCACTTCAATAAAACCACCAGAGATGAAAACTTCATCAATATGATCACCGTTGGTAATACGAAGTTCGCCAGGAACAAGTGATGCAAGAAGCGGGCTATGCTTTGGCAAAATACCAAGTTCACCAGCAGCGCCAGGTGCAACCAGCATGGTTGCAACACCGCTATACACTTCTCGCTCAGCCGTTGCGACTAATATTTCCATGGTTGACATGATAATTAGCCTTTAGCCTGCATTTTTTCAGCTTTAGCTACTGCATCGCTGATTGAACCAACCATGTAGAATGCTTGCTCTGGCAAATGATCATATTCACCGTTGAGGATGCCTTTAAAGCCGCTGATGGTTTCATCTTTCTTAGCGTAAACGCCTGGAGAACCAGTGAACACTTCAGCCACGTGGAAAGGTTGTGACAAGAAACGTTGCATTTTACGTGCGCGGTTTACAGTCATCTTGTCGTCATCTGACAACTCATCCATACCCAAAATTGCGATAATGTCTTGAAGTTCTTTATAACGTTGCAAAGTACGTTGAACGCCTTGGGCAACTTCATAGTGCTCAACACCAACAATTTTAGGGTCAAGTTGGCGAGAAGTAGAATCCAATGGATCCACGGCTGGGTAAATACCCAACTCAGCAATTTGACGAGACAATACGATGGTAGAGTCCAAGTGAGCAAATGTTGTTGCAGGTGCAGGGTCAGTCAAGTCATCGGCAGGTACGTAAACAGCTTGCACTGAAGTAATAGAACCCGTTTTGGTAGAAGCAATACGCTCTTGCAAACGGCCCATTTCTTCAGCCAATGTAGGTTGGTAACCCACAGCTGATGGCATACGACCCAACAATGCTGAAACTTCCACACCAGCCAAAGAATAACGGTAAATATTATCGATGAAGATAAGTACGTCGCGGCCTTCGTCACGGAAATACTCAGCCATAGTCAAGCCAGTCAAAGCTACGCGAAGACGGTTTCCTGGAGGCTCATTCATTTGACCATAAACCAACGCCACTTTATCAAGTACGTTTGATTCTTTCATTTCGTAGTAGAAGTCATTCCCTTCACGTGTGCGCTCGCCCACGCCAGCAAACACAGAGAAACCACCGTGACCCGTTGCGATGTTGTTGATTAACTCCATCATATTTACGGTTTTACCAACACCGGCACCACCGAACAAGCCCACTTTACCGCCTTTAGCGATAGGAGCCATCAAGTCGATAACTTTAATACCAGTTTCCAAGATGTCAGATGCAGGTGAAAGCTCATCAAATGATGGTGCTTTACGATGGATGCTCCAACGGTGTTCAGACTTAACCTCAGCACCTTCAAAGTCGATACCTTCGCCCAATACGTTCATAATACGGCCAAGTGTTGCTTGACCGACAGGAACTTGAATTGGTGCGCCAGTGTCTTCCACTGCGATGCCGCGTTTCAAACCATCAGTAGTACCCATCGCTACTGCACGAACAGTGTTGTCACCAACATGCTGTTGCACTTCAAGCGTTAGGTTTGCTTCTTTGATTCGTAATGCGTTATAGATTCCTGGCAATTCACCAGCTGGGAATCGAATATCAACCACGGGGCCGACGATTTGTATAATTGATCCAATACTCATTGATTTTCTCCTAGGTTGACTATGCAGCAGCTGCACCGGCACAAATTTCAGCAAGCTCTTGAGTAATTGCTGCCTGACGTGCCTTGTTGTATGTAATTTGCAAATCGGAAATGATTTCTTTTGCGTTATCAGTTGCAGATTTCATTGCAACCATGCGAGCCGATTGTTCACATGCTTTGTTTTCCAACACAGCATGATAAACCAAAGTCTCAACGTAACGACGCATAAGACCATCAAGCACAACTTTACTATCGGGTTCATAAAGATAATCCCAGTAACCAGTGCGCGTTTCCGCAGTATCTTCTGGCATCGCACAAGGTAGCAAACAAACTTCAGTTGGTTGTTGTGTCATGGTATTCACGAATGTGTTATATACCAAACGAACTTCGTCGTATTCACCTTTGATGAATTTTTCAACAGCCATGTTTACCACGCCCAAAATTTCAGCCAACTCAGGTTGGTCGTTGATTTCTTCAACGCTACCTGCAATTTTGGCGAAACGACGCATAAACAAGCCTGCACGACGCCCAATGTTCAACACTTCAACTTCTGCAGTTTTCTTCACATCTTTCATGCTGGTCAATGCAGCTTTCAATACATTCGTATTTAAACCACCGCAAAGACCTTTATCGGAAGATACAATAATATAAGCCACATTTTTCACTTCTTCGCGAGGAATAAGGAAAGTGTGTTTATACTCAGGGTGCGACTGCATAAGATTAGAAATCACAGTTTTAATTCCATCGGAATAAGCCCGAGATTTACCCACTGAGTCTTGCGCTTTACGCATCTTACTCGCCGCAACCATTTCCATGGCTTTGGTGATTTTAGATGTGTTTTGAGTCGCTTTTATTTGACCACGTATTTCTTTAGCAGATGCCATTTGAATACCCCTTAGTAGGTTCCAGTCGCTTTAAAGTCAGCCACTGCTTTCTTCAAAGTAGCCACTACTTCGTCTGTCAATGTAGGTGTTGCATTCAAATCAGCAATAAACGCAGCATGCGCTGAGTTTAAGTTTGCAAGGTATGCCTTTTCAAAAGCAGTGACTTTGTTTACTTCAACATCATCCAAATCACCGTTGTTCAATGCGAACAAGATAGCCGTCATTTCAGCAACACTTTGAGGTGTATTTTCATTTTGTTTCAATACTTCAACGCCGCGTTTACCACGTTCGATTTGACGACGCGTAGCTTCGTCCAAATCAGAAGCGAACTGAGCAAAAGCTGCCAATTCACGATATTGAGCCAAATCAAGACGCAAACCGCCACCAACTTTTTTCATGGCTTTTGTTTGCGCAGCACCACCAACACGTGATACAGACAAACCAGCATTGATTGCTGGGCGTTGGCCAGAGTTAAACAACGAAGTTTCCAAGAAAATCTGACCATCTGTAATCGAAATGACGTTGGTAGGTACGAACGCAGATACGTCGCCTTCTTGTGTTTCAATAACAGGCAATGAAGTCAATGAACCAGTTTTGCCTTTCACAGCGCCATTGGTGAATTTTTCAACATAAGTTTCATCTACGCGTGAAGCACGCTCAAGCAAACGAGAGTGAATGTAGAAAACATCACCTGGGTATGCTTCACGGCCTGGAGGACGACGAAGAATCAAGGAAATTTGACGGTAAGCCCAGGCTTGTTTAGTCAAATCATCATAAACGATAAGTGCATCTTCACCGCGATCACGGAAATACTCACCCATGGTGCAGCCAGAATATGGTGCAATAAATTGCAAAGCTGCAGCTTCAGAAGCGTTCGCCGCAACGATAATGGTATGATCCAAAGCATCGTGTTCTTTCAACGTACGAACGATGTTCGCAACAGTAGAAGCTTTTTGACCGATAGCCACGTAAACACAAGTTACGCCAGTACCTTTTTGGTTAATGATGGTATCAATTGCAATGGCAGTTTTACCAGTTTGACGGTCACCAATGATAAGCTCACGTTGGCCACGACCAACTGGAACCATGGAGTCGATAGCTTTGATACCAGTTTGCAAAGGTTGATCAACCGACTTACGTTCAATTACACCTGGTGCGATTTTTTCAACAGCATCAAAACCGTCATTTTCAACTGGTCCTTTACCATCAATGGGTTGACCCAATGCGTTCAAAACACGGCCTTTCAAACCAGGTCCTACAGGAACTTCAAAGATACGACCTGTGCATTTCACAATATCGCCTTCTGATAGATGGGTATACTCACCGAAGATAACTGCACCAACGCTGTCTTCTTCAAGATTCAAAACCATGCCCAGAGTATCACCAGGGAACTCAAGCATTTCGCCAGCCATTGCGCCAGCTAGACCGTGAATCAAGGCAACACCGTCACCTACAGATATCAAACGACCAACGTTTGCATCTGCCGCGCTCGCTTGAAAACCTTTAATTTGTTCCTTAATAATGGAACTGATTTCTGCTGTATCCAATTTCATAATATTAATATCCTTTTGAATCTGCTCAAACTGACAACGTACGCTTCAGACTTTCAACACGTCCACGCACAGAGTGATCAATCTGACGATCACCAACATTTAGAATCAAGCCGCCCAATATAGAAGCATCTACAACTACGCTAAGGTCAACTTTCTTTCCAAGCCCATCACCAACTGCTTTCTTCAGCTTATCAGCCAAAGCAGCGCTCATGTCTTTCGCAACAGTAACTTCAACCATCAATTGCGCATTCGATTCGCGAATCAACTGCTCCAATTTCTCATCAATTAACGGCACGATGGACGTCTTATTGCGTGAGCACAAAAGCACCAGCAAACGTTTTAGTTCGTCCGAAGATACTTTTGCTGCTTTAAGAATGATGGTAGCACGGTCTTCAGCAGAGATTTGAGCGTTGGCCAATACAGCTTTTGCATCTTCATTCAAGGTAACTTGCGCCACCTTGTTGAGATCAGCCGCAACATCAACACCCTCTTGCGAAAGCTCAAATAGTGCCGTTGCATAACGACTTGCTATTGATCTTTCGTTACTCATGCCGCCACACCGTCAGCAATTACTTTTTCAATAAGTGCCGCATGTTTTTTAGCATCAAGCTCAGCCTCTACAATTTTCTCAGCAGCCATTACAGCCAACGTCGCGACTTCTTGGCGCAATGTTTGACGTAAACGACCAGCTTCAGCTTCAGCTTCTTCTCTAGCACTTTGAACAATCATTTCAGAATCGTGACGCGCTTTAGCGATAGACTCTTCAGAGACAGCTAGGGCGCGACGCTCAGCAGCAGCAACAATCTCTTGTGCTGTTTGCTTCGCTTTTTCGATTTGCACTTTAGCTTCAGCTTCCGCATCAGCTTGTGCATTCTTGCCAGCTTCAGCAGCCGCAAGACCATCAGCAATGCGCTGTGTACGCGCTGCCATAGCATCATTCAAAGGCGTATAAAGAAGTTTAGTTAGTAAAATAACCATGGTTAAAAATACAACTATTTGCCCAATAAAGGTTAAATCTAAACTCATTTCCTCACCCCTTTTTATGTTTCTTCGAACGCTTTACGATTAGCCCAAGAATGGGTTGGCGAACAAGAACCAAAGAGCGAATGCCATGATGATGAACGGGAAAGATTCCATCAAACCAGCGAAAATGAACATGTTGAACATCAATTGTGGGCGCATTTCAGGTTGACGAGAAATACCTTCCAAAGTTTTAGAACAAATCAAGCCCCAACCGATAGCTGAACCCAAGCCAGCAGCGGCCAAAATTACACCGACAGAAATAGCTGTCGCAGCAGTGATGATAACATTTGCATCCATTGTATTAATACTCCTTAGTTTTATTACTTTTTAAAATATCGCGTTGCGATTAGTGCTCTACTGGCTGATGTGCAATTGATAAGTACACCACAGTAAGAATCATGAAGATAAAGGCTTGCAATAAGCCGATAAACATATGGAACAAAGACCAAGCTAGCCCCACCAAAATTGCTATAGCCTCAGTAATGACGCCGCCAACAGTCAACAATTCGTCAACAGTACCAACTAGCAGTAGAGAAGCAATCAACAAGAAAATAACTTCGCCAGCAAACATATTACCAAACAAACGGAAAGAGAGACTTAGTGGCTTTGCAACTTCCTCAACAAGCTTCAACACCAAGTTGATTGGCATAATCACAGGCTTCAAATACCAAGGCACAAGATTAGTAAACGGCTGCATAATCAAATCTTGCATAAAATGAATTGGCTTCAATTTAAACTCGTAGTACAGCACCAAAATAAACACCGAAACACCCATAGCTGCAGGCAGATTCAAATCATTGGTAGGAACCGGGCGAAACGCTGGTGCACCGAATGCATGGGCGATATGACCAAGCAAGTAAGCCGGCAAAATATCAATGGTATTACACAACAAGATAAATACGAAAATCGTAAACGCCAAAGGCGCCACAATTGGATTATGAACAGGGAAGTTATCTTTTACCGTGGTATTAATAAAATCCACCACTGACTCAACAAAGTTTTGCGCACCTGTTGGCGCACCAGCAACAATCTTACCACGCAACCAAATTGCAAAACCAATCATCAATGAAGCAATGGTCAATGTAACAATCATTGTATCCACGTGTATTTGCATAAACGGATTTGATTCGTCTACTTTGTAAATCCAATATTCTAAATGATCAGCAATACTTGAGCCGTGCTCTTGTTCACCATGTGCTTGTTCAGACAAGACGATCTCCCTTAACCTTTTTCACAATTAACAGCAAGCTTCGGATATAAAGCGCCACATAAGCAACAACCATACCCGCAATAAGCAAAATGGGTTGCATTTGCAATATAAATAGCGCCACACCCATCAGCATTAAAAACAATACAAATCGCAATCCTGCCGAGCGCAACAATGTTGACCTGTCACCCTCAGCTACAATTACACTTCGGTTAATATGCCAAGTCGAAGCAGCCACTAGCACCCCGCCCAACATCACACCAAAAAAACCTGAAAAGAAGAACTCAGCAATTGCCGAGCTCACAAAAACTGCAAGCAATTGCCATAATAGAATCGAGCGAATTTCAACAATTGGCTCGGTGCGTTTCAACAACACTGGAACAGCCTCCATGCAAACGCAGCACCCCTCTCAAGCGCAGCGATTTCTAACAGAACCGAAATCGAAAAACAAACAATTAATTTTACATTAAAAAGGGCGACTTTCGCCACCCTTTTTTTTCCTTTTTTTATATGAACTTAAACTTAGAAGTCGACAGTTACTGCAAGTGAGCCCATTGCATATACCGGCACATCATTTCCATCAACAACCTCTTTTTTAGTCGACATCGCGCCAGCAAGGTCAATTCTTGCCGCCCAAAGATTCAAACCAAGCCCAACCGTTGGCACCAGACCAATATCACTTTGTGCAGTATTTTGGAATGCACCCACACGCAGAGCGAGCACCTTAAATGCGTCCCACTCCATGCCAACATTCCAGTATTGCGACTCACTATTTGCCACTGCACCGGCGTTTTTAGTTAAGTCATAACCAACTTCCAATGTAAAAGTGTCCGATGGAATCCAAGCCGCACCAAATTTAGCCTGGGGCTTCATTTCATAAACATAACCCGATGTATGCTCAAAGGTTGGCTTATTCAAGTTTCTAGCGGTCAAACCAAACTGCCAGCTTGGGATACGATACATCACACCCAAATCAAGACCAAATCCTGTTGAAGTCTCAATGTTATTGCGATCAAATGTAGTTGCATCAGTACTATTATTTCCAAGCAGCAAGATGTCTTCGGAAATAATATCAGCCTGCATATATTTAAGCACCGTACCCACGCTTAGATTCTCATCAATTGCATATCCATAAGTAAATCCAACTTCTGAAATAACAACACCACGTGTTGATAAAGAAGTATTATTCTGGGTCAAATCTCCAACTGCAGATGCATTCGCCATAGTCACTAACGCATCAGCCATGGCTTGCTGCTGTCCACCGGCAGTAGGATCAATATTCAATGCCGCATCGTATGCGAAAATAACAGCATTTGCTTCACCAGCAGCCAAACCACTTGCCACTAGGGACGCCTGAAGCTGAGTAGATTGGGTTCCATTAAAATAAGATAACGTCGGCAAAACCGGAGAAGAAATACCACCGGCAAAAGAACTAAATAAGTCCAAACCAACATTCTTGTTATCAATTGATACTGCGTTATTTAAATCAACGGCAGCCCTAAAACCCAACCCGTAGTTCGACACACGCGCTCCGACTGTGCCGCCTGCTAACGCATTCATACCAGCTGGTGCTGGATCTAGCTCTGACAACCCCTTAACAAGTGCCGCCGCATCCGCAATCTGTGCCGAATTAAATGTTCCTGTAGCACCCAAGGTCGACGTTGGAAGCGCGCTAGCCTTATCGATATTGGCAGAAAGTGGCCCAAAGAGATATGCGCCGGCATCGACATTGACTTCAAGACCAAAATCTTTATTCGCCATCCCATTATTATCAACGGATTTACCATCAGCTGTTACAGCCTCTTCTCCAAAAAAACCATATGCTGCTGGATTCCAGTAACTTGCATCTACACCTTTCGTCGATGCAACATTGGATCCACCCATACCTAGCGCACGAACGCTTCCAGGCTTAAACTCATTGGCTTGCGCTGCAAAGGATATTGCCGTAACAGCAACCGCGGCACCATATATAACTGCATTAAGCTTCATATTAACTCCCTTAAAACCTTCAAACTTGTGTGACAATTATCATGCAGGTTAGAACAAAAAAAAAGGCTCCGCAATAGCGGAACCCTTTTGAAATTTTTTATTCGTTTGAATATTATGCTGCTTCAGCCTCTACAACTGCTGGCGCAATATTCTCAACCAATTCGATGATTGCCATTGGCGCCGCATCACCAACACGGAAACGTGTTTTGATGGTGCGCGTATAACCACCGGGACGCTCACTGAACGCTGCTGCCACATCAGAAAACAAATGATCAACGATTGGACGATGACGAAGTTTTGCCAATGCTTGACGACGTGAATGCAAGTCACCATTTTTACCAAGTGTAATCAATTTCTCTACATATGGTTTTACAGCGCGAGCTTTAGCTTGAGTTGTTTCAATTTTACCATGTGTCAACAATGCAGTTGCAAGGTTAGCCAATACTGCGCGACGGTGGCCTGAAACAAGACCAAGCGATGTATTATGTTTGCGATGTCTCATCGTGTGATACCTCTTTAATTCTCTTCAACTAACTCAGTAGCAGACTCAGAAGTCCAGCCATCAAGTTCCATGCCTAATTCTAGGCCCATACCTTCCAATACCACTTTGATTTCAGTCAAAGATTTACGGCCAAAGTTAGGTGTACGCAACATTTCTTGTTCAGTGCGTTGAACCAAGTCACCAACGTAGAATACGTTGTCGCTCTTCAAGCAATTCATTGAACGAACTGAAAGATCCAAGTGATCAATTGGTTGGCTCAACAAGTCAGCAACATTGTCGCCTTCATCTGCCGCAGCTTCAGAAGATTCAACAACATCAAAATCAACAAACACATTCAATTGCGTCTGGAACATTGCTGCTGCAGCACTGATTGCATCTTGTGGAGTAATTGAACCATCGGTATCAACTTCCATGATCAATTTGTCATAGTTGGTTTTTTTGCTAACACGTGCGTTCTCAACACGCATCGCCACACGACGAATTGGAGAGTAAGAAGCATCAATCAACAAGAAACCTTTTGGACGGTCACTTTCTTCACGATCTTGAGCTGGGTCATAACCACGACCTTTTTCAACAATCATTTCAACTTTCAAAGCACCATCTTCGTTCAAGTGTGCAATCACCAACTCTGGATTCAATACAGTTACGCCAGCAGGGCATTTGATATCAGCAGCTGTAACAACTGCAGGACCTTTTACATCCAATGACAATGAAGTTGCTTCATTACCATGCATATGAACATCCAAATCTTTGATGGTCAAAATCATATCAACAACATCTTCACGGACGCCACTGATTGAGTCAAATTCATGCATCACACCATCAAAGTTCACAGATGTAACTGCGGAACCTGGCAATGAAGAAAGAAGCATACGACGCAAGCCGTTACCAATTGTTGTTCCAAAGCCTCGTTCCAAAGGTTCAAAAACGATCTTAGCTGAACGGCCTGCAACCATTTCTTCAATGGAAATAGAACGCGGATTAATCAGTTCCATACTCTTTAAACCTCGTTTATTACTTAGAATACAATTCGACGATCAACTGTTCGCGGATACCAGCATCAAGCTGTTCACGTTCAGGCAATTGACGGAATACGCCTTGGCGCTGTTGCAAATCAACATCAATCCACTCAGGAAGACCTTTTGCACCAGCTGCATCAGCAGCCGCAGTAACACGAAGGTGTTCTTTTGCAGCATCAGCCATCACGATACGATCGCCAGCTTTAACGCGGTAAGACGGAATATTTACAACTGAACCATTCACAAGAATTTGTTTGTGGCGTACAACTTGACGTGCTTCAGTGCGCGATGCAGCGAAACCCATACGATATACAACATTGTCCAAACGGCTTTCAAGCAATTGCAACAAAGTCAAACCAGTGATACCAGTCATTTTGTCCGCATCGTGGAAATAACGAATGAATTGTTTTTCCTGTAAGCCATAAATACGTTTAACTTTTTGTTTTTCACGCAACTGAATACCATAGTTAGATACTTTAGCGCGACGGCTTTGACCATGCATACCTGGAGGGAATGGACGGTTTTCCATTGGGCATTTAGCCGAACTACATTTTGTGCCTTTCAAGAAAAGCTTTTCGCCTTCACGACGACAAAGACGGCACTTTGCTTCTAAATAACGAGCCATGTTTTACTACTCCTAAACCCGACGACGCTTGGGTGGGCGACAACCGTTATGTGGAATTGGGGTCACATCACGAATAGATGTAACGTTAAGACCTGCTGCTGCAATAGCGCGCATCGCAGACTCACGACCAGAACCTGGTCCTTTTACAAGTACTGCAACGTTTTTAACGCCATGATCAGCTGCTTTAACTGCTGCTTCTTCTGCCGCAACCTGCGCTGCAAATGGTGTACTTTTACGTGAGCCCTTAAAGCCTGCACCACCGCTGGTTGCCCAGCTGATTGTGTTTCCTGACTCATCAGTAAATGTAATGATTGTATTATTGAAAGAAGCTTTAATGTGTGCCACAGCATTCGCAATATTCTTGCGTACGCGCTTCTTGGTAACTTTTGGTTTAGCCATTATCTCAACCCAGCCTTACTTCTTCTTGCCAGCAACAGCCCGACGAGGACCCTTTACTGTGCGAGCGTTAGTTTTACTTTTTTGTCCACGAACCGGAAGATTTTTACGGTGACGAAGGCCACGGTAGCAACCCAAATCTGTCAAACGCTTGATATTCATCAAAACTTCACGACGCAAGTCGCCTTCAATTTTGTATTCAGCGTTTAACAAGTTACGGATGCTGTCAACTTGTTCATCTGTCAAATCGTGAACACGGATGTTCGGATCGATTTTTAATTTCTCTAATATCTCTGCTGAGCGGGGCGCACCTACACCATAGATGTAAGTTAACGCGATCACTACACGCTTTTGAGTTGGTATATTTACACCAGCAATACGAGCCATTTAAGCCACCTTCTCTACTAAAGCCACAATTAACCCTGACGTTGTTTATGACGTGGGTTTTCGCAAATAATGCGAACCACGCCTTTACGACGGATTACTTGACACTTCAAACACATTTTCTTTACAGACGCACGAACTTTCACAGCACGCCCCCTATTTCTCACCAAACATTCTGGTGTTATTTTTCGCGGTAGCTAATGCGACCACGACTCAAATCATAAGGTGAAATATCTACCTTAACTTTGTCGCCAGGAAGAATGCGAATATAGTACTTACGCATTTTTCCAGAAATTGTACATAATACTTCATGGTTGTTTTCAAGTTTTACTTTGAACATCGCATTAGGCAGCTTTTCAACCACCTCGCCAGCCATTTCGATAATATCTTCTTTTGCCATGTTATCCTTTTAGCGCCGATAACAAAGAGGCATAAACCTCATCCAATCCTGCTTCAGCATTTATTTTACAAAACGCTTCATCGTTACCATAAAAATCTAGCAACGGTGCAGTTTGTTCAGCATAAACTTCAAGTCGTTGTGATATCACTTCTTCAGTGTCGTCAGCCCGTTGATATAACGTGCCGGTGCATTTATCACAAACGCCCTCAATTTTGGGTGGCGAATAATGCCGATGAAATCCAAAACCGCAAGCCTTACATGTAAGGCGTCCTGCTAAGCGCTCTAAAAGAGCCTCTTTGGACGCATCCATGAACACCACGTGTTCAATATGTAAGCCGTGTTTATCCAACATAGCAGCCAAAGCAGTTGCTTGCGCTACATTGCGAGGGAAGCCATCGAGCAAGAAACCATTGCTTGCATCATCTTCGCAAATACGTGCCTCAATCAGGCCAATGACAAGCTCATCAGTCACCAATTTGCCAGCATCCATAAATGCCTTAGCCTTAATACCCAGTGGCGTCTCAGCCGCCACAGCTGCGCGCAACAGGTCACCCATTGCCAAATGCACAATACCAAATTCTTGAGCGAGCTTTACACCTTGTGTGCCTTTGCCCACACCTGGCGGGCCAAACAAAACAATGTTCATTATCTACGCTTCAATTTGGCTTGCTTCATCAAGCTCTCATATTGATGGCTCATCAAATGAGATTGCACTTGTGCCATGGTATCCATGGTCACAACCACGATAATCAGCAAACTTGTACCACCAAAATAAAATGGAACACCAAACTGACTGATCAACCACTCAGGCAACAAACAAACCAACGTTACGTAAATAGCACCAATAACAGTGATGCGGGTTAAAACAGAATCAATATATTTAGCAGTATTTTGACCTGGACGAATACCAGGAATAAAACCACCAGCTTTTTTCAAGTTTTCAGCTGTGTCTTTAGGGTTAAAAACAATGGCTGTATAAAAGAAGCAGAAAAATGCAACCAAGCAGCTAAACAATAGCAAGTACAACCATTGACCTGGCGCCATCAAAGCTGCGATATCGGCAATCCACTCAAATCCCGCCGCATCTTTTGTAAATTGAGCAAACGTAGCAGGCAAAAGAATCAAGCTCGATGCGAAAATTGGAGGAATCACGCCAGCAGTATTAATCTTTAAGGGCAGGAATGAAGCCTTGCCACCAAACATTTTATTGCCAACTTGACGTTTAGCATATTGTACTGGAATGCGTCGTTGAGCACGCTCAAACCAAACCACTGCATAAGTTACAAGCAGACCCATAGTCATCAAGCCCAACACACCAATGGCAGTATACTCGCCAGTACGTGCCAATTCTAAAGTGCCGCCGATAGCACTTGGAAGACCAGCCACGATACCCGCGAAGATGATAAGTGAGATGCCGTTACCAATACCACGCTCAGTAATTTGCTCACCCAACCACATTAAGAAGATAGTGCCACTGACCAGGGTAATCACAGTGATTGCTCTAAATTCAAAACCAGCGTCAATGACTACCGGCTGACCGCCTACAGAAAACGACTCCAAACCAATTGACATACCAATGGCTTGAAACACTGCTAAAAACACAGTGCCGTAACGGGTGTACTGCGTAATCTTACGACGACCAGACTCACCCTCTTTTTTCAATTGTTCCAATTTGGGTGATACCACCTGCAACAACTGCATAATAATTGATGCAGAAATGTAAGGCATGATACCAAGTGCAAAAATCGTTAGGCGTGATAAGGCGCCACCAGAAAACATATCAAACAAACCAAGCAATGAACTTTGTGCTTGGTTAAAGAATTGCGCTAATACATGCGCATCGATACCTGGAACGGGAATGTGTGCGCCAATGCGGTAAACAACCAACATGGCCAATACAAACAAAATACGATTTTTAAGTTCTGAAACCTTGCCAATATTGGCAAGGCCACCCAATTGTGGTTGTTGCATATTAAGCTGTAGTTGCTACTGAACCACCAGCAGCCTCAATTTTCTTTGCTGCTGCAGGAGAAGCTTTAGCAACAGAAACAGAAACTGCCTTGTCGCAATCACCAGTTGCCAATAATTTAATTGGATCAACAGCGTTACGAATCAAACCTTCCGCATACAAGGCAACTGCATCAACGATAGCACCTGCTTCAAATACATTAAGTTGGCCCACGTTAACCAATTGGTAAGTCGTGCGTGACAATGGGGTAAAACCGCGTTTTGGCAAACGACGAATCAAAGGCATTTGGCCGCCTTCAAAACCGCGCATCACTTTACCACCAGAACGTGACTTTTGACCTTTGTGGCCACGGCCACCAGTTTTACCTTGGCCAGAACCAATGCCGCAACCCAAACGCTTACGTCCGTGACGTGAGCCTTCGCTTGCTTGAATGTTGTTTAATTTCATTTTCGTCTCCGAAGCTTTACTTAAATTTATGCCGCTTCAACGACAACAACAAGGTGACGAACTTTGTTCACCATGCCGCGTACTGAAGGGGTATCTTCAAGCTCAACAGTTTGGTTCATGCGGCGAAAGCCTAAACCACGTAATGTTGCGTTTTGATCTTTAGGGTAACCAATACCGCTTTTGACCTGACGAATTTTAAATGTTTTCTTAGCCATTTTTCTTTATCCTCAGACTTAAGCTGTCTTGCCGCGACGAGAAGCAACTTGAGCAGGGCTTTCTAAGCCTTGCAAGCCATTAACAGTTGCGCGAACAACGTTGATCGGGTTACGTGAACCATGAGCTTTAGTCAAAATATCTGTGATGCCAACTGCTTCAATCACTGCACGAACTGCCGCACCAGCAATAACGCCAGTACCTTCAGAAGCAGGTTTCAACATCACACGTGATGCATCTTGACGACCTACTGTTTGATAATGAATCGTGCCGTTTTTGCGCGGGATAAAAATCAAAGATTTACGAGCAATCTCATTGGCTTTACGAATCGCTTCAGGTACTTCTTTAGCTTTAGCATAACCAAAACCAACGTGACCATTGCCATCACCAACTACCATCAAAGCAGCGAAACCGAATCTACGGCCACCAGCCACAACTTTTGCTACGCGATTAATGTGAACAAGCTTTTCAGTCAGCTCAAGTTCTTCTGGATTAATCATTCAAAACTCCTAAAACTTCAAGCCAGCAGCGCGTGCTGCTTCAGCTAGTGCTTGCACGCGGCCATGATACGGGTATGAACCACGATCAAATGCCAATGCAGTTAATTTTTTGTCCGCTGCGCGTTCTGCTAGTAGTTTACCCACTGCTTCAGCACCTTCACGGTTGTTACCATTTTTGATACCAGCATCCAAGCTTGAAGCTGCAACCAGGGTTTTGCCCGCTGCATCATCAATAATTTGTGCGTAGATGTGACGTGATGAACGGAACACACTGATACGCAAACGGCCTGAAGATTTTACTTTCGCACGTACGCGTCGCTCACGACGGACGGCTGCATTGTTTTCATAACGTTTTACTGCCACTTTGAAACGTCTCCTATCCTACAAGCTTATTAAGCCCGTTTACCTTCTTTCATTGCAACATGCTCACCAACATAACGAACGCCTTTGCCTTTATAAGGCTCTGGTGGACGGTACGCACGAATCTCTGCTGCAACCTGGCCAACTTGCTGCTTGTCGATACCAGAAATAATAATGTTTGATTTATCTACGCTTGCTTCAACACCAGCTGGCAACTCATAGTTAACAGGGTGAGAAAAGCCCAAAGACAAGTTCAAAACGTTACCTTGTGTTTGTGCACGGTAACCAACGCCGCGCAATTCAAGTGTTTTTTGGAAACCAGTGCTTACACCAGTAATCACGTTTGCTGCAAGCGCACGTGCCAAACCAAAATTGCTCTTCACAACTTTGTTGCCCAAATCTTCACAAACAAATGTCAAAACGTTTTCTTCAACAGAAGCAGTCACACCTTTAAACAATGGTGTTTCCAACGTTCCTTTAGCTCCCTTGGCTGTGATTACATTTCCTTTTACAGAAACTTCAACACCATCTGGGATTGTAATCGGTTGTTTACCTACACGAGACATATTTAATTACCTCAGAATACTGTACAAAGAACTTCGCCACCGATGTTCTTGGCGCGAGCGTCTTTGTCTGTCATTAAGCCGTGTGAAGTACTAATCACTGCAATGCCGTATCCATTACGAACGCGTGGCAAATCAGCAGCCGACGAATAAACGCGACGACCTGATTTAGAAATACGTGTAATTTCACGAATCACGGGTTGACCTTCATCATCATAACGAAGCGTCAAACGCAAATAACGGTGACCCTTAAAGTTATAAGGCTTACCACTGTGAATATATCCTTCATCTTTCAAAATTTGAGCGATTGCCACCAAAGTATTACTTCCTGGCATCTCAACTTTTTCAAGACCTGCTCTTTGAGCATTTCGAATGCGGGTTAACATGTCCGCAATATGATCCATCATCATACAACTATTCTCCTAGCCAATTACCAGCTTGATTTTACCATGCCTGGAATCTCTCCAGCCAAGGCATGTTTTCTCAAGCAGATACGACAAATACCAAGCTTGCGGTAAACTGAATGTGGACGACCACAAAGTTGGCAGCGCGTGTAAGCGCGAACCTTAAACTTGGGTGTGCGACCATTTTTTACTATCAATGCTTTCGTTGCCATCAAAAGCTCCTATTACTTACGGAAAGGCATGCTGAATTGTGTTAACAGAGCGCGCCCTTCATCGTTTGTTTTTGCAGTAGTAACAATGGTGATGTCCATACCACGAATTTTGTCAATTTTATCATATTCGATTTCTGGGAAGATGATTTGTTCTTTAAGACCCAAAGTGTAGTTACCACGGCCATCGAATGCTTTTGGACTAACGCCGCGGAAGTCACGAATACGTGGCAATGCAACATTGATCAAACGGTCAAGAAATTCCCACATGCGCTCACCACGAAGGGTTACACGACAACCTACAGGCATATCATCACGCAATTTGAAGTTAGCAATCGATTTGCGAGCTTTCGTCACAACAGCTTTTTGACCAGAAATTGCTTCCATGTCAGTGATTGCGCCATCCAACAATTTACGGTTTTGTGACGCTTCGCCACAACCCATGTTGATAATGATTTTAGTAATTGAAGGGATTTCCATCACATTCTTGTAACCCAACTCTTTTCCAAGCGCAGGTTTTACACGATCATGATAATCAGCTTTTAAGCGTGCCATTGCACTACTCCTATTGGTCCAGCACTTCGCCGCATTTGCGACAAGTGCGTACTTTACGACCATCTTCCAATGATTTTACACCCATACGAACACCAGCATCACATTTCGGGCAAACAAACTGAATGTTTGAGATTGCGAATGGCGCTTCACGTTCAACAATACCACCAGCGCTGTTTTGCGTTGGACGCGTATGGCGTTTGATCATGTTAACTTTTGATACAACAACTTTACCTTTTTCAGGCAATACACGTACTACTTTACCACGTGCACCTTTATCGCGGCCAGCGGTGACGATAACTTCATCATCACGACGAATGCGTGTTTTTACGTTCGTAGACATACTTATACCCTCTTTAATTACAGAACTTCTGGCGCAAGAGAAATAATTTTCATATATCCCTTAGCACGAAGCTCACGAGTTACTGGGCCAAAAATACGTGTGCCGATTGGCTCGCCTGATTTGTTAAGCAACACCGCAGCGTTCTCATCAAAACGAATAGAACTGCCATCAGGACGACGGAATTCTTTAGCGACGCGAACAACAACTGCTTTTTGTACTTCGCCTTTTTTCACTTTGCCGCCAGGAATCACTTCCTTAACAGCCACAACAATTACGTCACCAACGCTGGCGTAACGACGTTTTGAACCGCCCAAAACTTTAATACAAGTAACGCGGCGTGCACCGGAGTTATCTGCAACTTGCAACACTGTTTCTGTCTGAATCATTTTCGTGAACCTCTACAGTTGCTCAGCGCGTGTGATGATAGCATCCATCATCCAAGTCTTACGACGAGACAACGGACGACATTCAGAAATACGCACTGTGTCACCAATATTACATGTATTCTCTTCATCGTGAGCCATGTATTTTTTATGCGAGCTTACAGTCTTGCGATAGCGCTCATGCATAAAACGACTAACCACTTCTACAACGATAGTTTTGTCGCCTTTATTACTTACAACCACACCTTCAAGGGTGCGCTTATTGCTTGTTACTTCAGTCATTCTTTAATACCTCTTAGCGACGTTCAGACAAGATTGTCTGAATACGAGCGATATCACGACGATTTGAA
Organism: Mariprofundus sp. UBA1536; assembly: GCA_002323245.1. GTDB lineage: Bacteria > Pseudomonadota > Zetaproteobacteria > Mariprofundales > Mariprofundaceae > Ghiorsea. The sequence goes on from DCPU01000014.1 coordinate 180,865, forward strand.
GTAATACGGCTAGTAGCGTTCAACTGCATAGTCGCTTTTTGGAAACGAAGCTTCATGCCTTCAGCAGCAAGTTCGTCCATTTTCTCTTTCAAATCTGCGTCGGAAAGATCACGCAATTCTTTAATTTTCATCGTCCTACTCCACGCACAACAACTTTAGTGCGGATTGGCAATTTAGCCGCACCGCGCTCAAGCGCTTCGCGTGCCAAGGTTTCATCAACGCCATCCATTTCAAACAAAACACGGCCTGCACGCACTGCTGCAACCCAATATTCTGGAGAACCTTTACCTTTACCCATCCGAACTTCGGCAGGCTTTTTAGATACTGGCAAATCAGGAAACATGCGAATCCACACGCGACCTTGACGTTTAATATGACGCGTCATTGTAATACGCGCCGCTTCAATTTGACGAGCTGTGATACGGCCTGGCTCTGCAGCCTTGATACCGAAATCACCGAAGTTCAAGCTTGCGCCACGTGTTGCCACGCCGCGAATGCGTTGAAGTTCTTTATGATGCTTGCGCCAACGAATCTTTTTTGGTTGTAACATAACTCATAGTCTCCGTTATGCGTTCGCAGCTTCGCTTACGCCAAGCTTCTCACCGTTAAATACCCAAACCTTCACGCCAATAATGCCGTAAGTGGTTTTAGCTTCTGCAACACCGTAATCGATGTCTGCACGTAGTGTATGCAAAGGCACACGACCTTCACGGTACCATTCCATACGAGCGATATCAGCGCCGCCTAAACGACCAGAACAGTTGATACGAACACCTTTAGCGCCCATGCGCATTGCGCCTTGTACCGCACGCTTCATTGCACGACGGAAAGCAACACGACGCTCAAGTTGGAATGCGATGTTTTCAGCAACCAATTGAGCTTCAGCTTCAGGGCGTTTAATTTCAACAATAAACACTTGTACTTCTTGATTAAACTGACGCATAAGATCTGTACGGAGGGTTTCAATTTCTGAACCTTTTCTACCGATAATCACGCCGGGGCGCGCAGTATGCACAGTTACTTTTACTTTACCAGCAGGACGTTCAATGATGATACGTGATACGCCAGCATGTTTAATTTTTTCTTTGATAAAACGGCGCATTTTAATGTCTTCGCGAAGCATTGTTCCGAAGTCTTTATCTGCCGCATACCATACTGATTCCCAACCGCGGGTAATCCCAACACGGAATCCAATTGGATTGACCTTTTGTCCCATACCAGTACTCCCCTTATCCGCGTTCGCTCACAGCAACAGTTACGTGGCTATGACGATGAAAACGTTGACGCATGCGACCCATGCCTTTTGGACGGTAGCGTTTCAACACTTCGCCTTGATCAACTGCGATAGTTGATACACGAAGGTTATCTACGTCCAAACCATTGTTTTGCTCTGCGTTAGCAACAGCAGATTTCAAAACTTTTTCGATTACACGTGCAGCTTTCTTTGGCGACAAAGACAAGGCAGCTAGCGCACGATCAACAGGCAAGCCACGTACAGCATTAGCTACTGTACGAACCTTTTGCGCACTGATGTGTGCATTTTTTTGAAAAGCACGAACTTCAACAGACATTCTATTTACCTCTTCCGTGCTTTCTTGTCAGCGCCGTGACCATAGTAAGTACGCGTTGGAGCGAATTCGCCCAATTTGTGACCCACCATGTTCTCAGATACAAACACAGGAATAAATTTGTTTCCGTTGTGAACAGCAAAGTTCAAACCTACGAAATCAGGAGAAATCGTAGAGCGACGTGACCAGGTTTTGATCACACCTTTTTTGCCATTTTCAACAGCTACTAAAACTTTTTTGACAAGGCTCTCTTCAATGAAGGGTCCTTTGCTTAATGAGCGCGCCATCAGCTACCTCACTTCTGGTTACGACGACGAACGATATCACGATTCGAAGTCTTATTCTTTTTACGAGTCTTACGACCCTTCGTCGGAACACCCCAAGGTGTAACAGGGTGACGACCACCCGATGTACGTCCTTCACCGCCACCATGTGGATGGTCAACAGGATTCATAGCCACACCACGTGTTTGTGGGCGAATGCCCAACCAGCGTGAACGACCAGCTTTACCGACTTTTTGGTTAGAGTGATCTGCATTGCCAATCGCACCGATACTTGCCATGCAGTTCAAATCAAACTTACGGAACTCACCCGATGGTAATTTCAGAATGGCCTTGCCACCTTCTTTACCCATAAGCTGAACGCTTGCGCCAGCAGTACGTGCCATTTGGCCGCCTTTGCTAGGCTTCATTTCAACATTATGAAGCATTGTACCTACGCGAATCTTACCCAATGGTAGCGCATTACCTGGACGCATTTCTGCATCTGGACCTGAAACTACGATATCGCCAGCACGAAGACCTTGAGGAGCTAAGATATAACGCTTGTCGCCATTCACAAAAACAACGAGTGCAATGTGAGCAGTACGATTTGGGTCATATTCAAGGCGCGCAATCTTACCTTCGATTCCGTGATTGTCACGCTTAAAATCTACCATGCGATACAAACGCTTGTGTCCGCCACCACGATGACGAGAAGTAATACGGCCATTGTTGTTACGGCCACCAGATTTCGTTAAACCTTCAGTCAAACGAGCTTCTGGTGCACCAGAATACAATTCAGGGTTGGTGATCGCTACACGACCACGAACACCATTGGTCATTGGTTTCCAAACTTTAATTGCCATGTCTTATGCCTCTTCTGCCACTTCGAGTGACTGACCTTCAACGAGACGCACAACAGCTTTACGGTAACCACCACGGGTTCCACTTTGTGCACCACGACGTTTCGGTTTACTTGGCACGTTAATCACTTGTACCTTTTCAACTTGAACTTCAAAGATCGACTCAATAGCTGCTTTTACTTGAACCTTGCTTGCATCAGGTGCAATGCGGAACGTGTATTGGTTCGCTTTGCTAGTCGCTGTGTAGCTCTTTTCTGTAATTACAGGCTTACGGAGCGTGTTAAAGTGATGAAATTTTGGTGTCATACTTCACCTCCCAAGCGTTTTTCAAGATTAGACAATGCATCTTCAGTGATCACCAAGTGATCAAATTTCAACATGTCGTGCAAATTCATTTGACCATCCAACACAATTTTCGTGTGCGGGATATTGCGGCCTGATTGTTCTACTTCTGCGTTGTTGTCAGCAAGAACGAACAAACCAGAAGAAACTTTCAAAGCTTCACGAATAGCTACAAATGATTTGGTTTTAGCTGCATCTAGCTCAAGCTTGTTCAATACAATCAAACGGCCTTCGCGAACTGCGTCTGAAAGCACAAGTGCCACAGCCAAACGACGTTCTTTTTTATTGATGCGTGTTTCATAACCATGTGGTTGTGGGCCGTGTGCTGTACCACCGTGACGCATTTGCGCTGCACGCGTTGTACCTTGACGAGCGCGGCCAGTACCTTTTTGTTTGAATGGTTTTTTACCACCACCAGATACATCACCAACAGTTTTGGTTGCGTGGGTACCAGCGCGTTGAGCCAAAGCCAATGCACTGTATACACGGTGTACCAAAGCGTTGTCCGCTTCTAAACCGAAAACATTGTCAGCCAATTGGCGTTTGCCAACTGCTTTATTGTTTTGGTCTACAATATTAATTTCAGCCACTTTACGCTCCCTTCACTGCACGACGAAGCTCAAGCAAGCCATTCTTAGAACCAGGAACCGCGCCTTTAACAAGGATACGATTTTGTTCTGCGTCGATACGAACGATTTCAATGTTCTGAGTCGTGATGCGTTTTGCACCATAGTGACCCGGCATTTTTTTGCCTGGGAATACACGGCCTGGCCATTGGCACTGACCGGTTGAACCCATTTGACGATGCACTTTTTCAGCACCATGGGTTGCACGACCGCCGCCAAAGTTGTAACGCTTCATCACACCCGCGAAACCGCGACCTTTTGAAGTGCCAGCAATGTCGATTTTTTGGCCAACTTCAAATACAGAAGCTGTCAAATCTAGGCCCAATTCCAATTCAGGTGTCGCTGAAGTTCTAAACTCCAACAAGCCACCCATTACATCTTGACCCTGGCGAGCATAATGACCTTGAACCGCACGCGACTCAGCTTTTTTAGCTTTCCCGAAACCAACTTGTACTGCGTTGTAACCGTCTTTCGCTGAAGTGCGCAAAGAAATCACTTTGCAAGGCTCAACGTTCAATACTGTTACTGGCACTACAGTTCCATCTTCAGCAAATATTTGGGTCATACCCGCTTTACGGGCAATCAATCCTGCACTCATCACCAACGCCCCTTAAAGCTTAATTTCAACATCGACGCCAGATGGAAGATCTAGCTTCATCAACGCGTCAACTGTTTGAGGCGTAGGCTTATCGATGTCGAGCAGACGCTTATGCGTCCGGATTTCAAATTGTTCACGCGAATCTTTATATTTATGCGGTGAACGGATTACACAGAACTTGCGGATTTTTGTTGGGATCGGAATAGGACCACGAACAATTGCACCGGTACGTTTTGCTGTTTCTACAATGTCTTGAGCGCTTTTGTCCAAAATGCGATGGTCAAAAGCTTTCAAGCGAATACGGATAGTTTGAGTTGTTGACATTATACTCTCTTATTACTTGTTAATATCAGTTACAACGCCAGCGCCAACTGTACGTCCACCTTCGCGGATAGCGAAACGAAGTTCTTTATCCATTGCGATTGGTGTAATCAAAGTAACATCCATAGCGATGTTATCGCCAGGCATTACCATTTCAGTGCCTTCAGGCAATTTTACAGAACCAGTCACGTCAGTGGTACGGAAGTAGAACTGTGGACGGTAACCGTCGAAGAATGGAGTGTGACGTCCGCCTTCTTCTTTGGTCAAAATGTATGCTTCAGCTTTGAATTCAGTGTGTGGGTTGATTGATTTTGGCTTAGCCAATACTTGACCACGCTCAACGTCTTCACGTTTGGTACCACGTAGCAATGCGCCGATG
>DCPU01000005.1 GCA_002323245.1 Mariprofundus sp. UBA1536
GCCTTCAATCTTGCGTTTGATGGCAGCAGTGGATGAATTCATCCCTACACCAGCACGTGCAGTTGATAAAACATTCTTGATGCCAATCGAAGACGTGTTCTCAATCTCTGGTCGTGGTACTGTGGTAACTGGCCGTATTGAACAAGGCGTATTGAATGTTGGTGACGACATTGAAATCGTTGGTATCCGCCCAACTGTAACCACGACTTGTACTGGTGTTGAAATGTTCCGTAAATTGTTGGATCGCGGTGAAGCTGGCGACAACATCGGCGCATTGCTACGTGGTACTAAACGTGAAGACGTTGAGCGTGGTCAAGTATTGGCTAAGCCAAAATCAATCAACCCACACACTGAATTCAAAGCTGAAGCATACATTTTGACCAAAGAAGAAGGCGGACGTCACACGCCATTCTTCGACGGTTACCGTCCACAGTTCTACTTCCGTACCACTGACGTGACTGGTTCTGTAAAATTGCCTGAAGGCACTGAAATGGTAATGCCTGGCGATAACATCGCTATGGATGTTACTTTGATTACACCAATCGCAATGGATAAAGAACTTCGTTTCGCTATCCGCGAAGGTGGACGTACAGTTGGCGCTGGCGTTGTAACTGATATCAATAAATAATTGATGACAAAAAGTAGGGCGGCTGCGAAGAAATTTGCAGCCGCTTTTTTCTGTTTAATAGAGGAAGTGAAAAATGCGTGATTTATTATCATTGGCTTGTGAAGAGTGCAAACGTCGTAATTACACGACTGACAAAAACAAACGTACCATGACTGAAAAGTTGACGTTGAAAAAATATTGTAACTCGTGCCGCAAGCACACGAACCATAAAGAAGGCAAAGTTTAATCCATTTTAAAATAGGCGAGTAGCTCAATTGGTAGAGTACCGGTCTCCAAAACCGGGTGCTGTGGGTTCGAGTCCCTCCTCGCCTGCCATTTTAAACAAAGATTAACGATAGGGGTTGAAGAGATGAGCCGCATTGCCGATACACAAAAGTTTATTCGTGAAGTTCAAGTTGAAGCCAAAAAAGTGGTGTGGCCTGAGCGCAAAGAAACGATTCAAGCAACCTTAATGGTGTTTGTGATGGTAGTGGTGATTTCCATATTCTTATATGGCGTCGATTCGCTCTTGAGCTGGCTTGTACAGAAGGTGATATAAATGTCTAAGCAATGGTATGTAGTTCAAGCGTATTCTGGTTTTGAAGATAAAGTTCAAGTTGCATTGACTGAGAATATCGAACGCGCTGGTTTGCAGGATTTCTTTGGTGAAATCATGGTGCCGCGTGAAGAAGTGGTTGAGTTGCGTGATGGTCAGAAGGTTGTCAGTCGTCGTAAGTTTTTCCCAGGTTATGTATTGGTAGAGATGGAGCTCAATGACGACACTTGGCATGTGGTGAAATCCACGCAACAAGTGAGCGGTTTCTTGGGTTCAAGCGGTAAGCCGCGCCCTATGCCTAAACATGAAGTGGATCGTTTGATTCATCAAATTGAAGAAGGCGTTGAACGTCCAAAACCAAAAGTATTGTTTGATGTTGGTGAAGCTGTACGCGTGATTGATGGTCCATTTGCATCGTTCAACGGTTTGGTTGAAGAAGTGAATGAAGAATCAGCCAAGTTGAAAGTGAGTGTGTCTATTTTTGGCCGCCCTACACCAGTTGAGTTGGAATACTTCCAGGTCGAAAAAGTTTAATTGTTTCTGGCCTGACAAGGATGTTGGGCTATACCGCTTAGCGGGAGTGATGGTAAATCCATCACGTATAAAGACAGCGGGGCAGGAAGCGCCAAAGTCGGTTGGAGAATAAATCATGGCAAAGAAAATTGAGAAGCTAGTTAAGCTTCAAGTTGCAGCAGGTAAAGCTAATCCTGCCCCACCAGTAGGTCCTGCATTGGGTCAAGCGGGTGTGAACATTATGGAGTTTTGTAAAGCGTTTAACGCCAAAACTCAAGACATCGAAGCAGGCATGCCGCTTCCTGTTGTTATCACAGTTTATAAAGATAAATCGTTTGATTTTGAAATTAAAACTCCACCAGCATCTTACCTTTTGATGAAAGCTGCAAAAATTCAAAAAGGCAGTGCTGTTCCAAACAAAACCAAAGTAGGCACCGTAACGCAAGCGCAATTGGAAGAAATTGCACAAGTAAAAATGGTTGATTTGAACTGTTACGATGTAGAAGCCGGCGCAAAAATTATTGCTGGCACCGCTCGCTCTATGGGCTTGGAAGTGAAGGGGTAAATCATGGCTAAGTTATCAAAACGTATGCAAGAAGCGCGTAACAGCGTAAGTGAAGGCGGCAAAACCGTTCTTGAAGCATTGGAAGCTGTATTGGCACAACCCAAAGCAAAATTTGATGAGTCTGTAGATGTAGCCATTAAATTGGGCATCGACGTTCGTCATGCTGACCAAATGGTTCGTGGTTCTGTATCTTTGCCAAACGGCACTGGTAAAACTGCACGTGTTGCTGTGTTCGCTCGTGGTCCTAAAGCTGAAGAGGCTGAAAAAGCTGGCGCTGATGTGGTTGGTGCTGAAGATTTGGTTGAGAAAATCCTTGGTGGTTTCCTTGAGTTTGATCGCGTTGTAGCAACACCAGACATGATGGCGCAAGTTGGCCGTTTGGGTCGTGTGTTGGGTCCACGTGGTTTGATGCCAAACCCTAAATTGGGCACAGTGACTATGGATGTTACCAAAGCTGTTACTGCGATTAAATCGGGTCAAATCGAAGTTCGCGCTGACAAAGGCGGCATCGTGCACGCACCCGTTGGTCGTCGTTCATTCACTGCCGACAAACTTGCTGAAAACGTTCAATTCTTGGTCTCTGAATTGAATCGTATGAAACCAGCATCTTCTAAAGGTCGTTATATGCAAAGCTTCACGATCTCAGCAACCATGGGTGCTGGTGTTCGCGTAGACTTGGGCGTATTCAAGTAAAAAAAGATTCTTCTGCCCCCTTTATTGGGGGTGGGAACAAAAGTTAGCTGTGTAAACAGCTAAAAAAACGATCCGTCCCAGACTACAGGCGCATCCACTTGGGTGCTTAATCATGAAAGCCAGTATAGATGGAGTGATAGCTCACTTGCGCGGGTCAAAAAATAAGCAAGGAGGAAGAAGTGAATCGGGAAAACAAACAAAATATTGTTGATGAACTTCATGCTGCTTGGTCTGAATCAAACTCTGCTGTTGTAGCACAATACAGTGGTTTGAATGTTGCTGCTATGGGTGACCTACGTGGTCGTCTGCACAAAGCTGGTGTTTCTTTACGTATTGTAAAAAACACATTGGCTCGTCGTGCGGCAGAAGGCACAGACTTTAAAGCTGCAGAAGAACTATTCACCGGTCCTGTTGCAATTGCATATGGCTCAGACCCAGTGGGTATGGCCAAAGCAATTTCAGAATTTGCCAAAAAGAATGATGCCCTGGAAATCCGCGGCGGCATGCTTGAAGGTAAGCTGATTGATGCAGCAGGTGTTAAAGCATTGGCGAACTTGCCATCGCGTGAAGAATTGTTGTCTAAGATGTTGGGCAGCATGCAAGCACCGATCGTGGGTTTCGTACGTACTTTGAACGAAATTCCGGCATCGTTTGTGCGCACATTGGCCGCTATCCGCGACCAAAAACAAGCATAAACACACCGTATTTATTTTTTTACAACTAAAAAACGCAAAAGGAAATTAAAATGGCTATTACTAAAGAAGAACTAATCACCGCAATCGAAACAATGACAGTACTTGAACTTTCTGAGTTGGTATCTGCTTTGGAAGAAAAATTCGGCGTATCTGCTGCTGCACCTGTTGCAGTAGCTGGTGTTGCTGTTGCTGGCGGCGAAGCTGCAGCAGCTGAAGAGCAATCAGAATTCGCTGTTATGCTTATGAGCGCTGGCGACAAGAAAATCCAAGTGATCAAAGCAGTACGTGAAGCAACTGGTCTTGGCTTGAAAGAAGCTAAAGAAGTAGTTGATGGCGCACCTAAAGCAGTAAAAGAAGGCGTTTCTAAAGACGAAGCTGAAGCATTGAAAGCTAAGCTTGAAGAAGCTGGCGCAACGATTGAGTTGAAATAATTAGCGCATTGTCGCTACTTATTAACGCATAAGATAAGACTGATCCCCTAGTGGTGTAAGCTGCTAGGGGCTTGGTCTTTTTCGCGTTGTGGTTTGAAGAGAAGTATTACACATAAGATTTTAAGAAACATCTGAGGTCAAGCATGGGCAAACAAGCTATTGTTAAACGCATTCGAAAAAATTACGGTAAAATTGAAGCCGTAACGAAAATGCCAAATATGTTGCAGCTACAACTTAGCTCTTACTGCGAGTTTGTGGGTGTAGGCTCAGGCTCTACCGATATCGCCAGCTCACGATTGGCACAAGTTTTTGGCTCCGTATTTCCTATCCGCGATTATTCTGGCGGCGCCGAATTGCATTTTGAAGGTTTAGAGTACAGTCCTCCACGTTACGATTTAGAAGAATGTTTGCGTCGTGATTTGACGTATGCATTGCCAGTGAAAGTGAAGCTCCGCTTAAAAGTGTTTGAGCAAGACGGTAGCAAAGGCAAAAAACGCAAACTTAAAGAAGTTCGCGACCAAACCATTTACATGGGTGAAATTCCCTTGATGACGGATCACGGTTCGTTCGTGATCAACGGCACTGAGCGCGCGATTGTATCGCAAATGCACCGTTCACCTGGTGTGTTCTTTGACCATGACCGTGGTAAAACCCACGCTTCTGGCAAGCTATTGTTTAAATCACGTGTGATTCCTTACCGTGGTTCTTGGCTCGATTTTGAATTTGATGCCAAAGACAAATTATATTTCCGCATCGACTTACGTCGTAAGATGCCAGCAGGCATTTTGCTTAAGGCTCTTGATTTAAGCACCCAAGATATCTTGGATCGTTTCTACAAACGTCGTACTTTCCGCATCCAAAAAGATGGATATCAGGTTCGTTTTGACCCTGAATTGTTCTTGGGCAGCCGCGCAGCACGTGACATCGAAATCGATGGCAAACGTATTGTTGCTGAAGGCAAGAAAATCAATCCAGTGATGATTCGTAAGCTTTCTGAAGCAGGTGTGGAATGGCTTGATGTGCCTGAAGAAAGCGTGATTGGTGAAGTGACTGCCCAAGCGATTATGCTTGCTGGCGATGAAATGTTGCTTGATCACAACCATGAGTTGACTGAAGAATCATTGGAAGCTTTAAAAACCGCAGGCGTAAAAGAATTTGAATGTTTGTTCATTGATGCTTTCCATCGCGGCCCTTGGCTTGCTGATACTTTGCGCATGGACACGGTTCAGTCCAAAGAAGAAGCACAAGTTGAAATCTATCGCATGATGCGCCCTGGTGAGCCACCAACAGTGGAAACAGCCAAAGCATTGTTCGAGTCCATGTTCTTTGACAAATCACGTTATGACTTGTCTCGCGTGGGTCGTATGAAACTCAACAGTCGCTTGGGTATCTCTGATGAAGATGTAACTTTGGATCAAGGTACGCTTCGTGTTGAAGATATTCTGATTGCTGTAGACACCCTATTGAAATTGCGTGATGGCATTGGCGAAGTGGACGATATCGACCACTTGGGCAACCGTCGTCTGCGTTCTGTTGGTGAGTTGCTTGAAAACCAAATTCGTATTGGTTTGATTCGTATGGAGCGCGCTATCCGCGACCGTTTGAGCACTGCTGAAATCATGGAAATGACACCATCTGATTTGGTGAACTCCAAACCATTGATTGCCTCTGTTCGTGAATTCTTCGGTTCTTCACAATTGTCACAATTTATGGACCAAACCAACCCATTGTCGGAAGTTACACACAAACGTCGTCTTTCGGCGCTTGGCCCTGGCGGTCTATCGCGTGATCGCGCTGGCTTTGAAGTGCGCGACGTACATCCAACGCATTACGGTCGTTTATGTCCAATTGAGACCCCTGAGGGTCCAAACATTGGTTTGATCAACTCATTGTCATCTTACGCAAAAGTAAATGATTTTGGTTTTATCGAAACACCTTACCGTAAAGTTGTTGATGGCAAAGTCACTGCTGAAGTGGTTTATTTGTCAGCGATTGACGAATCAGGACACATCATCGCACAGGCCAATGCTAAATTGACCAAAGGCGGCGATTTTGAAGCTGAATTCATTCAGTGTCGTCAAGATGGCGAGTTCATCATGGTTGCACCTAAAGAAATCCATTACATGGACGTATCACCATCACAAGTGGTGTCGGTGTCTGCTGGTTTGATTCCTTTCCTGGAGCACGATGACGCGAACCGCGCCTTGATGGGCTCGAACATGCAACGTCAGGCAGTGCCTTTGGTGCGCGCTGAGAAACCACTTGTGGGTACTGGCATGGAAGCTGAAGTGGCACGTGACTCTGGCGTTTCTGCTGTGGCGCGTCGTGGTGGCGTGGTTGAAAGCGTGGATAGCTCACGCATCGTGGTGCGTGTGGGTGATGATGAGCAGGTAGAAGGCGAGCCAGGTATCGATGTGTACCGCTTGTTCAAATACCGTCGTTCAAACCAAAACACTTGCTTTAACCAACGCCCGATTGTGAAAGTGAACGATATTATTGAGAAAGGTGACATTATCGCTGATGGTCCTTCAACAGATCGTGGTGAGTTGGCGCTTGGTCGCAACGTGCAAGTGGCACTGATGCCATGGCGCGGCTACAACTTCGAGGATGCGATTGTCATCTCTGAGAAGTTGGTCAAAGACGACGTTTATACCTCAGTGCATATCGAAGAATTTACCTGTACTGCGCGTCAAACGAAATTGGGTGATGAAGAAATCACCAGCGATATCCCGAATGTGAGTGAAGACGCACTTCGTCATCTTGACGATTCAGGTATTACTTACGTGGGCGCTGAAGTGAAACCCGGCGACATTTTGGTGGGTAAAATCACGCCAAAAGGTGAAACTCAACTTTCACCAGAAGAAAAATTATTGCGTGCGATTTTCGGCGAAAAAGCATCGGACGTGCGTGATTCATCATTGCGCGTAAAACCTGGTGATGAAGGCGTTGTTATCGATGTACAAGTATTTACACGTCGTGGCGATGAGAAAAATGCCCGCGCGAAATCCATTGAAGAAGCTTCTGTGGAACAATTGTACACCGATAAAGAAGATGAGCGCCGCACCCTGGAAGAAAACGTTCGTTCACGTTTACAAGCTTTGCTGACTGGCAAAAAAGCTGTGAAAGTGAAAGGTCTAACTGCGGGCAAAGAAATTCCAGCTGATCATTTGAGTGCTTTGAGTGTTCGCGATTTGTCTTCACTTTCTGTGGATGATGATGCGGTGAACACGCAAGTGGCTTCAATCTTGAGCAATATGGATGAAGAACGTGCACGTTTGGAAAAGCGTTTTGAAGAAAAAGTAGCGAAAGTTCGTGAAGGTTCTGAGCTCAAACCTGGCGAATTGACTGTGGTGAAAGTATACGTGGCTGTGAAACGTAAACTACAGCCTGGTGATAAAATGGCGGGTCGTCATGGTAACAAAGGTGTGATTTCGGTTATCGTACCTGAAGAAGACATGCCTTATGCCGCAGACGGTACAAGCGTTGATGTTTGCTTGAATCCATTGGGCGTACCATCACGTATGAATATCGGTCAGATTTTCGAAGTGCACATGGGGCATGCCGGTAAGGAATTGGGTCGCCGTTTGGGCGAAATGGTTCGTGCTGATGTGGCTGTGGAAGAGCTTCGCGCTTTCTTGCTTGAAATTTACGCAGGTGATGAAAAAGCGACAACCTCAATCAAAGCCATGGGCGCGAAAGATGTTGCGGGCCTCGTTGAAACATTAAAAGACGGTGTGCCAATTGCAACGCCAGTATTTGATGGTGCCAAAGAAGCTGATATTCAACATATGTTGAATCTGGCGGAAGTGGAACTTGATGGTCAAACCACCCTGTATGATGGTTATACTGGTGAAGCGTTCGATCGCCCGGTTACCGTGGGTCAAATGTATATCTTGAAACTGCATCACTTGGTGGATGAGAAGATTCATGCTCGTTCTACTGGCCCATACTCCTTGGTTACACAACAACCATTGGGTGGTAAAGCGCAGTTCGGTGGTCAGCGTTTTGGTGAGATGGAAGTGTGGGCGCTGGAAGCTTATGGCGCATCGTACACCCTCCAAGAAATGCTTACAGTCAAAGCCGATGACGTGCAAGGCCGTACGAAAATGTACGAATCCATTGTTCGCGGTGATATGCACTTTGAAGCTGGTATCCCTGAATCATTTAACGTGATGACCAAAGAAATGAATGCCCTCGGTATTGATTTGGCCATGGTGAAGAAACCAAAAGAAGGCGAAGGAGAATAATATGCAAGAGTTATTTAATTTATTCCAAAAACCAAGTCGCATTGAAGACTTTGATGGCCTCCGCGTTGGTTTAGCTAGCCCTGAAAAAATCCGTTCATGGTCATATGGCGAAGTGAAGAAGCCAGAAACCATCAACTACCGTACTTTCAAACCTGAACGTGATGGTTTGTTTTGTGCCAAAATCTTTGGTCCTATCAAGGATTACGAATGTTTGTGTGGTAAATACAAACGTTTGAAACATCGCGGTGTGGTGTGTGAGAAATGTTCGGTTGAAGTGATTCAATCGAAAGTGCGTCGTGAGCGTATGGCCCACATCGAATTGGCAGCCCCTGTTGCCCACATTTGGTTCATGAAATCGCTACCATCACGTATTGGTTTGTTGCTTGATAAAACCTTGAAAGAACTCGAACGCATTTTGTATTTCGAATCTTATGTGGTGCTTGATCCAGGGCTCACCAGCCTTGATCAATACCAATTGCTTTCTGAAGAAGAATATATCGAAGCATTTGAAGAATACGGTGAAGAGTTCCGCGCAGCTATGGGCGGCGAAGCACTTCGCGAAATGTTGAAAAACTTAAACATGGAAGAAGAACGTCAAAGCTTGCGCGCACAAATCGCAGCCACCAATGCTGTGACTAAATTGACCAAGTTGACCAAACGCCTGCAAACTATTGAAGCGATGATTGGTTCTGGCAACCGCCCTGAGTGGATGATTATGGAAGTGATTCCAGTTCTTCCTCCAGAAATCCGTCCATTGGTTCCTTTGGATGGCGGCCGTTTTGCGACCTCTGATTTGAATGATTTGTATCGCCGCGTGATCAACCGTAACAACCGTTTGAAACGTTTGTTGGAATTGAATGCACCAGACATCATCACCCGCAATGAAAAACGCATGTTGCAAGAGTCGGTTGACGCTTTGTTTGATAACGCGCGTCGCTCGAAACCAATTGCTGGTAACAACCGTCGTCCTTTGAAATCACTTTCCGATGTGATTAAAGGTAAACAAGGTCGTTTCCGTCAAAACTTGCTCGGTAAACGCGTAGACTACTCTGGCCGTTCGGTGATTGTGGTTGGCCCTGAATTGAAATTGCATCAATGTGGTTTGCCAAAGAAAATGGCCTTGGAATTGTTCAAGCCGTTTATCTATCACAAACTTGAATTGCGTGAACTCGCTTCAACCATCAAACAAGCGCGTAAGCTTGTGGAGCAAGGCATTCCTGAAGTTTGGGATATCTTGGCTGAAGTGATTCATCAGCATCCTGTGATGCTTAACCGTGCACCAACATTGCATAGACTTGGTATCCAGGCCTTTGAACCTGTGTTGATTGAAGGTAAAGCTATTCAGTTGCATCCACTTGTTTGTACAGCATTCAACGCCGACTTCGACGGTGACCAAATGGCTGTGCACGTTCCTTTGTCGATTGAAGCACAAATGGAAACACGTTCATTGATGATGGCATCCAACAACGTCTTGTCGCCAGCCACGGGTAAGCCAGTGATTGTGCCTACGCAAGATATGATCTTGGGTATTTATTACTTAACACGTGAGCGTCCTTTTGAACCTGGCGAGGGCATGATGTTCTCTTCACCGGCTGAAGTGGAACGCGCTTATGATGCACGCAAAGTTCGTATTCATACGCGTATTGTTTGCCGTATTCGTGGTAACCGCGAAAACACCACGGTTGGCCGCGCTATTTTGTCGACTATTTTGCCAGATGAATTGCCATTCTCTGCAATCAACCGCGTGTTGGGCAAAAAAGAAGTGGCGAACTTGATTGAACAATGTTTCGTAGCTGCTGGTAACAAAGCGACTGTATTGCTTGCTGATCGCCTCAAACACTTGGGTTTCACCTTTGCAACGCGCTCAGGCGCATCATTTATGTTGGGCGATGTGATTATCCCTGACACCAAAGTGAGCACTGTTGAAAACACCGAAAAAGAAGTGCAAGAAGTGCAACAACAATACCGCGATGGTTTGATTACCTCTGGTGAGCGTTACAATAAAGTCATCGACTTGTGGACAAACACCACGGAAAAAGTAGCGCGCGCTATGATGGATAACTTGCAAACTGAGCAAGTAACTTCAGCAGACGGCACCAAAACAGAATCCATGACTACCTTTAACTCCGTCTACATGATGGCTGACTCAGGCGCTCGTGGTTCTGCTCAGCAAATTCGTCAGTTGGCTGGTATGCGTGGTTTGATGGCCAAGCCAGATGGCTCGATCATTGAAACACCAATTACAGCGAACTTCCGTGAAGGTTTGACTGTATTGCAATACTTCATCTCTACCCATGGTGCACGTAAAGGTCTTGCCGATACCGCACTTAAAACTGCGAACTCGGGTTACCTCACTCGCCGTTTGGTGGACGTGGCGCAAGATTCTGTAATTCGCGAACAAGATTGTGGTACCACTACTGGTATCACCATTTCTGACCTTGTGGATGGCGGCGAAATTATTGAGCCATTGGCAGAGCGCGTATTGGGACGTGTTTTGCTTGAAGCTGCAGTTGATCCACTTTCGGGTGTTGAGATTGCTGCTGCTGGCACCATGGTCAATGAAGATTTGTTGATTGAAATTGAAAAATCGAACATCGAACAATTGCGTATTCGTTCGGTGCTTACTTGTGAAGCGGATGAAGGCGTTTGTGCGACTTGTTACGGCCGCGATTTGGGCCACGGCTCTCCTGTATCTATGGGTGAAGCAGTGGGTGTGATTGCAGCACAATCCATTGGTGAGCCTGGTACTCAGCTTACCATGCGTACCTTCCACGTGGGTGGTACAGCATCACGTTCTTCTGAACAAGCCAGTGTTGAAGCTAAATTCAACGGCACTGTGAAGCTTGTCCACGAAATCGTGGTAACTGATACACAAGGCGCTGAAATTGTGATTAACCGTCATGCCGAAATTTTGGTGCTTGATGTGCAAGGTAAAGAAGTGGAACGTCATCGTGTGCCATACGGCGCGCGTTTGTTGCTCAAGAGCGGCGATGCAGTGGCCAAAGGCCAAGTGTTGGCGCAATGGGATCCATACACCATGCCATTGATTGCAGAAGTTGATGGTCAAGTCCGTTATGTAGACATCGAAGAAGGAAAAACCATCCGCGAAGAAGTGGATGAAGTGACAGGTATGTCTAGCCGCGTTGTGATTCAAGGCAGTGATGCAGGTTCTGCAGCACTTCGCCCACAAATGCAATTGGTCGACCCTAAAAATCCAGATGATGAACCTATCGTGATTGAACGTACCAACGTACCTGCACGTTACTTCCTTTCACCTGGTGCGATTATGAATCGTGAACATGGCGAAGCTGTTCGCGCGGGTGACGTGCTTGCACGTATCCCACGTGAAACATCAAAAACCAAGGATATTACCGGCGGCTTGCCGCGCGTAGTTGAATTGTTTGAAGCGCGTAAACCTAAGAGCCTGGCATTTATTGCTGCAGCTGACGGCACGATTGTGTTTGGTAAAGATATTCGCGGTAAACGCCGTATTTATATCCAACCTGCTGATGGCGGCGATGATATTGAATATCAAATTCCAAAAGGTTCACATATCAACGTACAAGAGGGTGACCGTGTACGTCGTGGTGAGCGATTGATGGAAGGCTCGCCAGCACCGCACGACATCTTGAAAGTGTTGGGTATCGAAGCTTTGGCCAAATACCTCACCGATGAAGTACAAGAGGTTTACCGTTTGCAAGGCGTGAAAATCAACGACAAACACATTGAAGTGATTGTTCGTCAAATGATGCGTCGCGTGCAAATCATGGAGCCAGGTGCTTCGACTTATGTTGCTGGCGAACAAGTGGAACGCAAACAAGTGATTCGCTTGAACCGTGAACTTGAAGCTGCTGGTAAACCACCGGTTGTTTTCGAACCTGTGTTGCTTGGTATCACAAAAGCATCGTTGAACACTGAATCGTTCATCTCTGCTGCGTCATTCCAGGAAACAACTCGTGTAATTACAGAAGCTGCGCTTGCAGGCAAAGTGGACTGGTTGAACGGCTTGAAAGAGAACGTGATTCTAGGACGATTGCTACCAGCGGGTACCGGTATGGCGGTGCGTAATGCGCCCAAGCCAAAACGTGAAGTTGCGGTGACTGCCGAAATTGCGCCTGAAGTCGTAGACGAAACAGAAGTGTAATTAGAAAAGGCACCCGATGGGTGCCTTTTTTGTTTTTGCATGAAAGAATGCCGCGCGCTACGCGTGTGGAGGGGATAATATGCTACAAAAGTTTTTTGGAATCTTTTCAAGGGATATTTCGATTGATTTGGGCACTGCCAATACGCTGATTTATGTGCGCGGCGAAGGCATAGTGCTTAATGAACCCTCGGTGGTAGCAGTATATGAAGGTGGTGGGCCTAAAAACCGCCGCGTGCTGGCAGTTGGTGAAGATGCCAAACGTATGCTTGGCCGCACACCGGATGCGATTCGTGCCATTCGCCCGCTTAAAGATGGTGTGATTGCTGATTTTGTCGTGACCGAAGAAATGTTGAAACAATTTATCCGCAAAGTGCACAAACGTTCGTGGGGCATTGCACCACGTATTGTCATTTGTGTGCCTTACGGCTCTACACCCGTTGAACGTCGCGCTATTCGTGAATCAGCACTTTCTGCTGGCGCTCGCCAGGTATTCCTTATTGAAGAGCCTATGGCGGCGGCTATTGGTGCAGGCTTGCCTGTGACTGAGGCTAACGGCTCTATGGTCGTTGACATTGGTGGTGGTACTTCGGAAATCGCCGTCATCAGTTATGGTGGTATTGTATATTCACGCTCAGTACGTGTGGGTGGCGATAAGTTTGATGATGCCATCATCAATCACTTGCGCCGCAAATACAGCTTGTTGGTGGGCGCGCCTACTGCTGAAAAAATCAAGATGACATTGGGTAGCGCTTGCGCTCAAGAAACACGCCGTGAAATGAATGTGAAAGGGCGTGATTTGATCAATGGTGTTCCTAAAAGCTTATTACTTGATGATTCTGATGTATTGGAAGCATTAATTGAGCCCGTGAATGCTATTGTTGAAGGCGTCAAAGTCTGTTTGGAACAAACCCCACCAGAACTCTCTGCTGATATTGTGGACAAGGGCATTGTACTTACCGGTGGTGGTGCGATGTTGCTTGGCCTTGATACCCTGCTTCGAGACGAAACTGGTTTGCCTGTTACCATTGCTGATAATCCGCTCAACTGTGTGGTATTGGGAAGTGGGCGAGTACTCGAAGAATTGGACAAAATGCGTGGCGTTTTGTTTGAAGAATGAATTCAGGGCGTCCATCAGGATTTAAGGCCATTTATGGCTGGATGCTTGCACTCTTTCTCTTAGCTTTATTTTTATCATTGAAAACGCCCATGGGTCAGCGCATCAGCTTAGCGATGGCTCCATTGGTGCATATCGCGCAAAGCCCTGTGCGTTGGTATCAAGACTTTTCCTTATGGTTTGAGCAATCCAGTAGCCTGCAATCGGCCTACGTTAAGCTTAAGAAAACCACTGAGGAGCAAGCCTCACTGAAACAAGAACTAAGCGTGCTGCGCACTGAGAATGCTCAGCTCCGCGCTTTATTAAAGATTACCCAGATAGATGGTTTTGATTGGCATGCCGCGCGCGTGGTCAGCCGTGGCCAAGAAGAAAAAAGTCGCAGATTGATGCTGAAGATTTCAGATGCCCTCGAAGATGATGTGGTCGTTTCCCAAGAAGGTTTGGTTGGCTTGGTGGATACATCCGATAGCAATAATGCTGTGGTGCGAACCATTCTTGATGCTTCGATTGCTGTACCAGTGACCAAAAAGGGAAGCCAGTTGGCAGCTTTGGTGCGCGGCGATGGCGAGCATTTGCTGGTGGACTTTGTGGCTTTGGATAAAGCTCCAAACATTGGTGATATTCTGGTGACCAGTGGCTCGGGTGGTTTGTTTCCAGCAGGGCTACCAGTTGCTCGCGTGGATAAAGTGACTGCTGTGGCAGGTGGTGTATTTGCCGAGGTGATTGCCAGCCCGGTATCTGCTTGGGGGCGGGACGCATGGCTAGCTGTTGCGGCGCGTCAAAAGCGTTAACTATCGGTGTCCATTTTTCAGGTCTTGTTGTGGAGCTTGTTTGGGCTGGTGCTCAATATGGCTTTTTCCGGGTTGTTTGCCCAACCAGATTGGAGCCTTGCCTTATTACTGGCAGCGTTGCTCAGTGATAGAAGAAACTGGTTTTGGGTGTTGCCGAGTTTGTTTTTTCACGATTTAGTCTTGTATTGGTCACCACTGGTGACATTCCCCTTTGGTCTTATTGCGGCAATTATCTTAATGTATGCCGATACGCGTTTAGCGCCTGGCCAACAGCAGCGCTGGTTGGGTTTGTTGGTCGTTTGTTTGCCTTTGCTGAACACTGGTATTTCACTTTTTAGCTGGCTGCTCACTGTCAGCCTTTGTATCGTCATTTGGTCCTATTTATCGTCGAAACGGGAAAAGGTTTATGTGGAACCAGCTTGAAATTCGGCAGCGTTTCGACAGCCGTGTCTTCTTATTGATTGCCGGCGCTGCACTGCTCTTGATGGTGCTCTTTGGCCGCATGATTCAGCTGCAATGGATTCAATACAGCAAACATTATACCCAAGCTGAAGATAATCGTATTCATGTTTCCCCTGTTTTGCCTACGCGCGGTGTGATGTTTGATCGAAATGGGCAAGGGCTTGCGGTCAATGAAGTCTCATACAAAGTGACGTTGATTCCAGAGCGTGTTGAGGACATGGATGCTACGTTCTTGGCGCTGCAACCTTTGATGAACTGGAGCGATGCCAAAGTCGAGCGTATGCGTAAACGCATCAAACAATCGCGCTCGGATCGTGAAGTGTTACTGATTGACCAGCAAACTTGGCAAAGCGTTGCACCATTGGCCGCACGACTGCACCATTTCTCTGGTGTGGATGTGGTGGCAGGCACGCACCGGGTGTATCCGCATTCGGATGTGTCTTCTCATATCGTTGGTTATCTCTCATTGGTTCGTGATGTGGATTTGGCCGATGGTTTTTTGCGGCAGGAATACGTAGGTCGAAGCGGTCTTGAGCGGATTCTCGAAACTCAATTGCATGGCGATTTGGGTTATAAACATGAAGAGGTGGATGCCAAAGGGCGTCGTGTGGCCTTGTTAAAAACCGTGCCGCCTAAAATCGGTACGGACATTCAATTAACTTTAGATATCAAGCTTCAGCATGTGGCTTCCAAAGCACTTGAAGACAGAACTGGTGCTGTGGTGGTGATGGACACCAATACGGGTGAGGTGCTTGTACTATTAAGTCAACCAGGATACGACACCAATAAATTCATTACAGGTTTGGATGCAGCGCAATGGGAAGCCTGGTTGCATAACCCGCAGCGACCACTGCTTAATCGCACGACCCAAGCGGCTTACCCACCAGCCTCTACCATGAAGATGATTACAAGCTTTGCTGGCCTTGGCGCCAACTTGCGTTTGGCAAGCGGTAGCACGCAATGTCCAGGGTATATTGAGCTTGCAGACCGGAAAATACGCTGCTGGAAAAAAGCAGGGCATGGCCATGTGGATATGCATGATGCATTGGTGCATTCCTGTGATGTTTACTTTTATGAAATCGGTGATGAATTGGGCATGGCAGCTTTGGTTGATGAGGCTAGACAATGGGGCTTTGGCGCGCAAACGGGCATCAATCTTCCGCCAGAATCGCGGGGTAATTTGCCCACGGCTAAGCCCGATATGGGGCGTAAAAAATGGTATCGTGGTGAGACCATGATTACAGCCATTGGTCAAGGTGAGGTGACGGCAACACCCGTGCAAATGGCACGTTTTGCAGCAGCCATTGCCAATGGTGGTAAAGTATTTAAACCGCTTTTGGAAAAGAATGAGCCTGTGGAAGTGGTGCAGCAGGTGGTGGTTACACCAGAGAATTTGCAAAAAGTGCAACAAGGCATGCGCGATGTGGTGGCAGACAACAAGGGAACAGCCTATTGGCCATTTTATGGTGCCAAAATGCAAGTGGCAGGTAAAACAGGTACGGCCCAAGTCGTGATGATGGCTGCTGAAGGCGAAGAAGACCTCATCTCTGATAAAGTGAAATTTCAAGATCACGCATGGTTTATGGGTTATGGTCCTTTTGAAAATCCCGAAATTGCTGTTGCGGTGTTTGTAGAACATGGCGGACATGGCGGCAGTGATGCTGCGCCAGTTGCTCGCGCAATTTTTGATGCTTGGGCCAAGCGAAAGGGCGTGCATTGATGTCTATTTTTCAGCGTATGGATCAAGTGTTATTGCTTTGTTTGGTGGCCTTGGCGGCAATTGGATTAATGACCTTGTTTGCTGCCGTACACGCTGGCGATTTGGCGGTTTGGTATAAGCAGTGTGTGTATTGGTTGGTGGGTATGTTGGTGTTTATTGGCGTTTGTTTTACACCGATTCGCTTGGTGGGCTTGCTCACTTGGCCGATTTATGTGGTCGTGTTAATCGCCCTTATTTTGGTGCCTGTACTGGGTGAAGTGCAAATGGGTGCGCGCCGTTGGTTGGACTTGGGGGTAGTGAACCTGCAGCCCTCTGAGCTGATGAAATGGGCGCTTATTTTGCTGCTGGCATATTGGTTTGCTATGCGGGAGGCATCTTCATTGCGCAGCTTGTCCGTCGCGCTGGTTTGCACAGCTGTGCCTTCGGCATTGATTGTGATTCAGCCAGATTTGGGGACGACGCTGGTGCTTATTTTTGCGGCGATGGCGATTATTTTGGTGGCTGGATTTCCTTGGAAATGGTTTGTTGGCTTGCTGGTAATGAGTCCTGTGGCGGGCTTTTTCTTGTGGCAAAATATGCATGATTACCAAAAAGGAAGGGTGCTTAGTTTTTTAAGCCCTGAAGCTGATCCACTCGGTGCAGGTTATCACGTCATTCAATCTTCCATTGCTATCGGCTCGGGCGGAATCTTTGGCAAAGGTTTCCTAGAAGGCAGCCAATCACGCCTGCATTTCTTACCTGAACAACACACTGACTTTATTTTTGCAGTGCTGGCGGAAGAAGGCGGTTTGGTGGCCACTGCAGTCTTATTCGTACTCTATGGCACGTTGATTTCGCGCATGTTACTCATTGGTTTGCGCGCCAGCACACGTTTTGGTGCGCTGATTTGCGCTGGTGTGGCAGCGATTTTTACACTATACGTGTTCATCAATATCGGCATGGTGTCGGGCATGTTGCCGGTGGTTGGCGTGCCTTTGCCATTTATCAGTTATGGTGGTTCGGCTTTATTAAGCATGCTGGCGGCATTGGCGTTGGTGATGCGTGTGGCGATTGAATCGCATGGGCAAGTAAGCTGGCAGCGGCCAACAAGCCCGCTGAGTTAAGGTCTACTGAGCTTTTGGCAGTCTAAAGCTGATGATGAAGGTTAGCACCATAATGCTGATGCCTAATGTGAACATGGCTTGCGTCGTCGAAATGCCAGTGCTGATGCCCCATGTGTACAATCCTGTAGCAACCAACATAGCCAAGTTTTCAAAGAAGTGCTGCACAGCAACTGTGTGACCGCTTCCTACGGTTTCGTAACCAATTTCCTGCAATAAAGCGTTGATAGGCACCACAAACAAACCACCGCTGATGCCGGCAATAAACAACAGTGCACGGGCGGTGTTGATATCATCCACAAACATCAGAGCGAAGATGCTTAGGCTCAAAGTATAGGCCGCATATTTTGTGCGCGGCACGGCAGAAAGAGGAATCAGTTTAGGGGCGAGAAAAGCGCCAACGGCAATGCCAAGGGCTATAAACAGGGTGAGTAGTGAAATTTCTTCACTGGTGGTGAGCAAAAGAGTGATGGGCGCCCATGTTATAATGATCAGTCGAAGGCTCACTGCTGATGCCCAAAATAGACTGACGCCTAGTGTGGCAAAACGCGCTTGGGGGGAAGAAAGTAACGTTGTAATCGTTGCTTTAAAACTGGCAATGGTATGGCTTTTCTTTTGTTGATGTGCAGCTGGAAGGCGGCTCATCCACAGTGCTGTCAGCGCTGAAATAGTGTAGAGCATTGCAGCAAGGCACAACGCAAAAGTGATGGAGAAATCAGCGGCCTTGGCGCCGACCACTGTACCAAGAAGAATAGCCACAATCGTGCTGCCTTCTACCCAACCGTTGATGGTAACCAGTGCTTTATCGGAGTTGGTGAGTTCGGGAAGTATGCCGTATTTAGCGGGGCTGTAAGTGGCTGCACCAATGCCAACTACGGCGTATGCGAGAAGCGGTTCGAGTCCGATCAGCATCATGGCAGCGCCTAAAATTTTGATGCCATTGGCAGTGGCTAAGACGCGAGGTTTGGAATGAGTGTCGGCAAAGGTGCCTACCCAAGGTGCAAGCAAAACAAAAGCAACCAGAAAAGAGCCTTGCAAGGCGGGTACATACCAATTCCCTTGTAGCGCGCCTTGTAACACCATGGCCACAGCAATAAAAAGAATCGCGTTATCGGCTAGGGCCGTAAGAAATTGGGCAAGCAGAAGCTTGCGGATATCTGCTGTCATGTGTTGTTAAGAAGTTTTTTCTTTGCGTAACATCTGTTCGGCCAAAGCTTGGGCTGCAACATAATGCATTTTACCTGAGCCAAGCAAAGGAAGCTCAGACACGAATAAGAAGTGTTTGGGCACCTGCAATTCGCTGATGCCCTGGCTCTGAGCGTAGTGAATCAGCTCCTTGCGCACGGGGTTTTCCAGGGTGCTAAGCAATACCAGTTGCTCGCCTTTGTTGGCATCGGGGAATGCCAATGCGATGTGCTGGGTTTCCGGCCAGCATTTGCTACACATCTCTTCAACTGCAGTGAGTGAAATCATCTCCCCTGCTACTTTGGCGAAGCGTTTTGCCCTGCCCAAAATACTGACAAAGCCATGCTCATCGACAGCAACAATGTCGCCAGTGTCATACCAGCCATCTGCCAAGGGCTGAATAATACCTGGTTTATCTTCGAGCAGGTAACCCTTCATCACATTAGGGCTCTTCACATACAAGCGGCCACCAACGGTAATCCCAGGCACATGCTCCAATCGATATTCGATACCCGGCAAAAAACGACCCACAGTACCCAATTTGAAATACATGGGGGTGTTTACACAAAGCACGGGACTGGTTTCAGTTGCGCCATAACCCTCAAGAATACGGATGCCAAATTTATTCGCCCACAAGTCGCGTGTTTCTTGTTGCAGTTTTTCAGCGCCAGCCACGACGTAACGCATGCTATAGAAATCATACGGGTCCGCATGTTTGGCATACGCAGCAAGGAAAACATTGGTGCCAAAGATGATGGTAGCATTGATGTCATAGGCTGTTTCAGGGATGACGCGGTAGTGCAATGGTGAAGGGTAAAAGAAGGTTTTGATGCCGTTCAGTGTGGTCAGCATCGAGCCTGCGGATAGCCCAAAGGAGTGAAA
Source organism: Mariprofundus sp. UBA1536 (assembly GCA_002323245.1). Taxonomy (GTDB): domain Bacteria; phylum Pseudomonadota; class Zetaproteobacteria; order Mariprofundales; family Mariprofundaceae; genus Ghiorsea. The sequence continues at coordinate 19,706 of DCPU01000005.1, forward strand.
GAAGGGTAAGGCGTTCAAACACAAGTCTTGCGTATCAAAGGGGATACTAGAGTTCACCTGCTGAATATTGGCGAGAATGTTTTGATGAGAGAGCACCACGCCCTTGGGTGCACCTTCAGAGCCTGAGGTGAAGAGCACAACAGCGGCATCAGTGGGCTCTACATGTTTAATCAGACGCAAGATACCAAGGGATGGAAACTTCGCCATGAAAAGGCCTTTGAGCTTGTGGAAAAGAGTGAGTTTTTCTCTTAAATCTTCGAGGTAGAGAACGGTTGCGTGTTCTTCGATGCAAGCGATAAGTTCTTCGAGTTCACCAGCTTCAATAAATTTTCGAGATGTAATCACGGTTTTAATGTTGGCGGTTTTTAAGACACCGCGTGTTGCTTTTTCGCCCATGGTGAAGTTGAGCATAGCAGGCACTGCGCCAATGGCTTGCATGGCAAAAAAGGTGAGGTAGCAACCACAGACATTGGGTAAAAGTAGTCCCACATGTTCTCCCCGGTATGCGGGTTTGGGTAGTAATTGCTGCAATACCATGGTGCGCGTATACACATCAGAGAAAGTCATCGGTTTGCGATCGAGGTCTTCGATAATTTCATGGTCTTTACCATGTATTTCGCCAGCATGAAGCAAGGCATCCCATAAGCGTTCATTGTATGTTGAAGAGGCAAACATCATGTCACGCATGATAATTGCCATAGCTTCACCCGCTTGATGGCGGCGATCTTTATTGCTGATGCCTTCGGCAAAGGTGAGTTGGTGATGGGGTAAAATGGTGAGTGTAATCTTGGGAAACCAGCGTTGACGAACTTTGCCTTTGAGACGAGAGAAGTGCGTAAACTGAGCGCCATCAATGCGCACGGGCAAGATGTTGGCATTGGCTTTATCGGCAATCATCCCCGGGCCAGGATAGATTTTCATCAGTGCGCCTGTAGCAGTGAGCCTTCCTTCCGGAAAAATGGCTACATATTCACCAGACTTCACTTGCTGAATCAGTGTTTTCATGGCCATGGGGTCGTGGTGAGCAAGCGGGAATAAAGAGACGGCGCGTTTTGGTAGCCACATCCACCAGCGATAAAAATATTTCGGGTCGATTGCGAAACTAATTTGGGTGGGAAGGAAAAGGGCCAGCAAAATGCCATCTAAAAAAGAAGCATGGTTGGCTACTATTAAGGCACGTTCCCCGACATTTTCTAAATTGGCTAGTCCATGAACATTAACCCTAAATAGCCATTTTATGGGTTGTTTAACCAGCCACATAAGTAGTTTCATAGGCCTCCCCCTCTAACCTTCCCACAAGGTTTGTGACTCAAAAGTAAGTGCAGCATAGCGTAAGGTTGTTGGTTTGGTAAGGCTCTGAGTTAGGGCGGAAAAGTAATCGGTAGCTCGTATTGAGATTACTGGTGTACGGCAGGACAGACTGAGCCTTAGACGAAAAGTTTTGAGATGCTTCTAGCAAGAAAAAGCTCGAAAAAAAGCGGCGTCTGTTTAAGGTTGCTTGCAAAGAAAAAGAGTGGCCAGATGATAGTAATTTTAAAAATGTTGGGATTGAGGGTTTTAATCTTCAAGTCAATTTTTACGGCTTAGAGGCGGAGTTAAAATGAAAGTTGCAATAGTTGGTATGGGTTATGTGGGTCTGCCATTGGCTTTGGCCTTTGGTAGGGTTGTTGAATGCATAGGTTTTGATATATCTAGCGATAAAATTGAGGCCTACCGCTCTGGTGTTGATCCTACTGGTGAAATGGAAGATGAGTTGTTCATTCATGCCAAGCGTCTTACGTTTACCACACGGGCTGAAAACTTGAAGCAGGCTGACTATGTTGTGGTGGCTGTCCCCACGCCAATTGATAATGCACATCAGCCTGACTTGTCGCCCGTGATCAATGCCGCAAAAACCGTAGGTAAGCACCTTAAACGAGGAGCAATCGTTATTTTTGAATCCACAGTCTATCCAGGTGTGACTGAGGATTTTTGTGTACCAATTCTAGAGGAAATGTCTGGTTATAAGTGTGGTGAAGACTTTAAAGTTGGTTACTCGCCTGAACGAGTAAATCCTGGGGACAAAATACATCGTCTTGAGACCATTGTGAAAGTGGTCTCAGGCCAAGATGAAGAAACCCTTGAAAAGGTTGCAGTGCTCTATGAGTTGGTGATTGAAGCTGGCGTGCACCGTGCGCCATCCATCCGCGTTGCGGAAGCTGCGAAGGTCATTGAAAATACACAGCGAGATTTGAACATCGCGCTAATGAATGAGCTGGCTGTTATTTTTGATAAGATGGGTATTGATACGATGGATGTTCTTGCTGCGGCCGGCACCAAGTGGAACTTTCTCCCATTTCGACCAGGCTTGGTGGGCGGGCATTGTATCGGGGTTGACCCTTACTATTTAACCTACAAAGCTGAGATGATGGGGTACCAGCCAGATGTCATTTTGTCGGGCAGACAAATTAACGAAAGTATGGGTAAGTTTATAGCGGGTAAGACCATAAAACAGATGATAGCTTCGGGTGGTCGTATCAAAGGCTCAACAGTTCTTATTCTTGGCTTGGCCTTTAAAGAAAATTGCGAAGATTTAAGAAATACACGTGTCATTGATATTGTTGAAGAGCTCGAATCGTATGGTGTTTGCGTCAAGGTTTTTGATCCGATTGTGAGTCAAGAAGGCGCAAAGCGAGAGTATGGGCTAGACTTGCTAAATAATGTATTTGAAGTATCAGATGTTTCAGCTGTGATTGCTGCTGTTGCGCACACAGAAGTTGTTGCACTGGATACAAGTGAATTATACAAAAACTGTAAACCTAATGTGCCGTTTATTGATGTGAAGTCAGCATTTGATCGTGAAAAGTTGGCGGCTGATGGTTTTGCAGTATGGCGATTATAAAAAAAGGATTTATAATGAAAAAAGTAGCATTAATTACAGGGATTACAGGCCAAGATGGCTCCTATTTGGCTGAATTTTTATTGGAAAAAGGTTATGAGGTTCATGGAATAAAACGAAGGGCATCTTCTTTTAACACACAGCGAATTGACCATATTTTTCAAGATCCCCACGTCAAGAATCCAAGCTTAAAGTTGCATTATGGTGACTTGTCCGACTCATCGAATTTGACGCGCATTTTGCAGGAAGTACAGCCCGATGAGGTTTATAATCTGGGTGCACAATCCCATGTGGCTGTGAGTTTTGAATCACCTGAATATACTGCTGATGTGGATGCTTTGGGCACGCTCCGTTTGTTGGAAGCTATTCGTTTATTAGGTTTGGAAAAGAAAACGAAGTTCTATCAAGCATCGACGTCTGAATTGTTTGGTGAAGTACAAGAGATTCCGCAAAAAGAAACTACACCATTTTATCCACGCTCGCCTTACGCCGTTGCGAAAATGTATGCTTATTGGATTGTTGTAAACTACCGTGAGTCGTATGGTATGTTTGCCTGTAATGGTATTTTATTTAATCATGAATCACCACGCCGTGGCGAAACCTTTGTAACGCGTAAAATTACACGTGGTTTAGCGAACATCGCGCAGGGTTTAGAGGCATGTCTGTATATGGGTAATATGGATGCCTTACGTGACTGGGGTCATGCAAAAGACTATGTTCGTATGCAATGGATGATGCTGCAGGAAGAAGTAGCAGATGATTTTGTGATTGCTACAGGTGTTCAGTACTCTGTGCGCCAGTTTATTGCTTGGTCAGCACAAGAGCTTGGTGTAACGATTCGTTTTGAAGGGAAAGGACTTGAAGAGAAGGGGATTGTAGAGTCTGTTGTGGGAGATGATGCGCCTGGACTGAAAGTTGGTGATGTGATTGTTCAAATTGATCCACGTTATTTTAGGCCTGCAGAAGTTGAAACTTTACTTGGTGATCCTAGTAAAGCTAAAGCTAAACTAGGTTGGGTTCCTGAAATTACAGTGCAAGAAATGTGTGCTGAAATGGTGGCTGAAGACTTGAAAGTGGCGAAGCGTCATGCTTTGTTGAAAGAGCATGGCCACGATATACCTGTTTCAGTTGAATAAAGAATGAAAATTTTTCTAACTGGCTCAAACGGAATGGTTGGGAGAAATATACTTGAGCATTCATCTGCCCAGGCTCATGAGATTTTAACGCCAAGCAGTGCTGAATTAAATCTATTGGATGCTAGCAATGTCCAGGCTTACCTTGAAAAATATAAGCCGGACATGGTGATACATGCTGCGGGTATTGTAGGTGGCATTCAGGCCAATATTTCTCAACCCGTTAAATTTCTCGTGGATAATATGCAAATGGGACTCAATGTCTTAATGGGTGCTAGAGCAGCAGGCGTTACCAAATTAATCAACTTGAGCAGCTCTTGCATGTACCCTAGGGATGCGAAAAACCCATTGTCTGAGGAATTGATTCTAAAAGGCGAGCTCGAGCCTACCAACGAAGGCTATGCTTTGGCCAAGGTGGCTGGTACTAGGCTTTGTGAGTATATCCATAGAGAGGATTCTTCTTTTCAATACAAAACCGTCATCCCATGTAATCTCTATGGTCGCTTTGATAAGTTTGACCCGAAACACTCGCATATGATTCCTGCTGTTATTAAGAAGTTATCCGATGCCAAAGATGCGAAACAGATTGATATTTGGGGTGATGGGCTGGCCCGCCGTGAATTTATGTATGCGGGTGATTTGGCAGATTTTATCTTTTATGCCATTTCAAAATTTGAGGCTATGCCACAAAATATAAATGTCGGTTTGGGTCACGATTATACCATTAACGAATACTACCAAGAGATTGCAAACGTAGTGGGTTTTAAAGGCGAGTTTATTCACGATTTATCCAAGCCCGTAGGTATGAAACAAAAGCTCATCAATGATGCGAAATTAAAGTTGTTTGGATGGAAGTATAAAACCAAACTCTCTGACGGTCTTAAAAAATGCTACGCGTATTACATAAATGAGGCAAAGTATGATTAACTATCCATTGGCAAGCAGCACATGGGATGAAAAAGAGCTGAGTGCAATTCAGAAGGTGATTGATTCAAACATGTTTACCATGGGTAAATATGTTGCGGAATACGAAAAGCGTTTTGCTGACTTTTTTGGCTCCAAATATGCGGTGATGGTGAGTTCCGGTTCAACGGCAAACTTATTGATGATTTCATCGCTTTTTTACACCAAGAACGAAGAGTTAAAGTTGAATCGTAGTGATGAGGTGATTGTCCCTGCAGTTTCATGGTCAACCACTTATTTTCCGCTGCAGCAGTATGGATTGAAAGTGAAATTTGTGGATATCGACCCTGAAACGCTGAATATTGATTTGGTTAAGCTGGAAGCTGCCATCACCGATAAAACCAGAGCAATTTTGGCTGTGAATCTACTTGGCAATCCGAATGACTATGCGGCAATACAAAAGCTCATTTCAGGTAAAGACATTGTGTTGTTGGAAGATAACTGTGAATCCATGGGCGCTACCTTTGATGGGAAGCAGGCCGGCACCTTTGGCGTGATGGGCACTTATAGCTCCTTTTTTAGCCATCATATGGCAACGATGGAAGGCGGCTGCGTGGTCACCGACGATGAGGAGCTGTATCACATTTTATTGTGCATGCGTGCGCATGGATGGACCCGCAATTTACCGAAGGAAAACCACGTTTCTGGCATCAAGAGTGATGACCCATTTGAAGAGTCATTTAAGTTCATTTTGCCTGGATACAATGTTCGCCCATTGGAGATGAGTGGTGCAATTGGTATTGAGCAATTAAAAAAACTACCGAGCTTTATTGCTGAGCGCAGAGAGAATGGCGCGTACTTTCAAGAGCTGTTTGCAAATCACCCTTATTTGAGAATCCAGAAAGAGACCGGGATGAGTAGCTGGTTTGGTTTCTCTTTGGTGATTAACGAAGACGCGGAAATTGAGCGAAAAACGATTGTTTCGAAGTTGATGGAAAATGGAATCGAGTGTCGCCCAATTGTAACGGGTAACTTTGCCAAGAATGATGTGCTCCAATACTTTGATTATGAAATTTCCGGTTCTTTGAGTAGCGCAGAATATTTGGATGCCAATGGTTTCTTTGTTGGGAATCACCAAGTTGAATTAAGGAAGGAAATTCGTTTGTTGGCCGATATTTTAAAGTAAATGCTAAAGAGAACACTGACATATATAGCGAATCTTAAGTATATTAAATACATTGTTTTGAGGCTGATGTTTGCTGGAAAGCACATAGCATTAGAAACACAGCATATTAATTTTAAAAGTAAAATTGGAAACTATACAACTATTTTAGAAGGTTCAGTCGTGGACCACCTTACCAGCGTAGGTAAGTATGCTTATATTGGTAGAAACTGCTATTTAACTAAAGTTTCAATAGGGAATTACTGCTCTATCGCCAATAATGTTTCTATAGGCCAAGGTGAGCATAGTTTGTCTGATGTCTCGACAAGTGCTTTCTTCTACGAAAATAGTTATGAGAAATTAACGGAGAGGGACTGTGTGGTTGGCAACGATGTTTGGATTGGTGTAGATGCCATTGTGTTGAGAGGGGTGAATATAGGTGACGGTGCGGTTATTGGCGCTAACTCTGTTGTGACGCGAGATGTCCCTGCCTTTGCCGTCGTTGTTGGCTCACCAGCTAGAGTTATTAAATACCGTTTTGATGAAGGTAAGTGCGAAAAGATTTTGGGATCTAAGTGGTGGGACTTTGAGATAGAAGAGGCAAAAAATATTGTCCGAGGATTAAGTGAAAATCAGTGAAACAAGGCGGCTCATACAAGTGAAAGGATGCTACGGTGACTATATGCCTGTAGGCCAATTCCGAGTCGCACACGTTGGTTTGGGAAAAACTGCCTCTACGTTCTTGCAAAAGCGTTTTTTCTCAGAAATCGATATGCCTGTCTTCTCTACTGATCCCTCCAGTCATTGGCCAGAAGAGCTTAACTGGCTGCGGTCAATAAATCGTGTTTGGATGAAAGACTTTTATACAGAACGGTTGTTTTGGTCTCGCAAAGAGCGAGAAGCATATTTTTGCGCCCAAGTGGATCAGGCTAGGGAGTCTTGGGTTCTTTCGGGCAAAGAATTTGTGGAAAAATCAGGTGGCGCGCTTCTTTTAAGTGCTGAGGGGCTTTGTGGATTTTCAATTCCAGTCGCAAAGTATATTGGTAATTTGTTGCATGATATTGGAATTGAGAAAATAATATTTGTATTTAGAGGGCAGGCTGACTGGTCGATTTCATTATGGAGGCAGCTAATTTTGGCTGAGGACCGATTTGCTCGATATGTTAGTTTTGAAGACTTGTTTGGCAACATGAGTAGTGATGGAAAATGTGCGCCATTGGACATGGACTGGATGGGGTATTTAAACAGTTATAGGGAGATATTTGGTGCACAGAATGTTCTGGCTGTTCCTTATGAACGCCTTGTTCATGAAGCACCAATGTTTTTTGAAGAAGTTTCGAGGTTCATGGGTGTGAAATCTAAACGGCTGCCTGACTTTAGTCAGCGGGAGAATTTGTCCCAAGAAGATAACTTTTACCTCGCATGGAAAATGGGGGGCGATAGCCGACTCTTGCGTGCGTATCCGTTGAGGATGTTATTGCACAATAAAAAAAGAAGCTTTTTGTCACTGTGTTTTAAAAAAGAACCGATCACAAACTTCAATCACGATTTTCGAATAAAAATTATGCAGCACTTTAGAGATTCGAATCAAGAGTTATCAAATCAGACTGGTTATAACTTAGCATCCTATGGGTATTTCTAAATTGGCGGTGCATGATGAGGAATTCTTGAGTGGACGCTTTGTTTATGATGAAGATATTGGTCATTCCATTTTTTCTTCGGAATTCAATCCAGATGGGCTTAAAGATAAGTGGATTCAGCTTCATGAGCGCTTTAAGGAATTAGGGGTGGCGCTTGGGTATGATTCGGATATTAACGAGTACCCAGTGTTTGAGTTGCATCTGAATGTACATGAGCGGGTAAAACAAGCAGATTGTCCAGCATATGTTATTTTGCTTGAGGATTCGCATGTGTATTTACCAAATGGTGATAAAGGGTTGCTTTCACACTATAAGAAAGTTTTCACTTGGGATGACTCGCTAGTTGATGGTGATAGGTTTGTAAAAATAACGTTCTCACCCCGCATAACCCCCGCTGCCTTTGCGAGTCTTTCTGACCGCACACTATTTTGCTGTATTATTGCAGCTAACAAGTCATTGCCAGCATTTTCTGAAAATGACTTGTATAGTGAACGGGTGCGCGTCATACGATGGTTTGAAAGGAATGCTCCTGATGATTTTGCCTTATATGGGGGCGGATGGGGTCACCCTCCAAGAAAGCCCGGACTTGCAGGCAAGGTGTTAGGTCTTCTTTTTCGCATCTTACGTGTTCAGAACTGGGTGAAGTGTTTCCCATCATGGAAAGGTAAGGTTGATGTGAAGCAGGACCTGCTTCAGTCAACAAAATTTACATTCGCATACGAAAATGTCAGTGATGTGCCAGGATATATCACTGAGAAAATATTTGATGCATTTTCCGCAGGCTGTGTGCCTGTTTATTGGGGTGCGAGTAATATTACAGACTATATTCCAGAAGACTGTTTTATTGATGCAAGGAAGTTTGCTGATATCGCTTCAATTTATGCGTTTATGAAGGGGATGTCTGACGAGGAGTATTATGCATATCAACATGCAATAGACAGTTTTATAAAAAGTGAATCTATTAAAATGTTTAGCCCAGCTTGCTTCGCCCACACAATTTCAGACTCAATAATACAAGACATCAATGCTTAGTAGAGACTTTGTGATTGTTTTGGGTGGAAGGCTTGCTATTGCATGTATCGGACTGATTGCTATTCGTGCAGTCACTACCTTCTTGTCGCCAGAAGAGTATGGCTACCTTGCTTTACTTTTAATGGTGCAAACTCTTTGTGGCATGTTTTTGGTTAACCCAGTTGGCGTATATATTAATAGACATACGCATCAATGGTGGGGTGAAGGAACACTGATGTCGCGTTTGAAGCCCTTTCGTTTTTACGTCATAGCAGTATCTCTTGTTGGTGGCATTGTGATGTTTGGAGTTGCACTTGCGTCAGCAAATGAGCATCCTTTTTTAAGTGCCTTTGCTCTCATGCTTATGGTTGTGTTTGGAACTTGGAATGCCACATGGGTTCCGCGGTTGAATGTGCTGGGTTTTCGGTTGGATGCTGTTTTTTGGGGCGTTCTTACCGTAGCTCTCAGTCTGCTCTTTTCCGTTGCTCTGATGCTCTTGGGCACAACGGCTACAGTTTGGTTTTGGGGGCAGGTGCTGGGCATGTTAGTTGGTGCAGCGGGCGCAGGAAAACTCATGCGTAAATATGCTAAAACCTTAGGTCACACTGAAGTCGCACCAGCTATTGATTTTGCCGATTTGATGCGTTTCAGCTTGCCATTAGCAATTGGTACAGGATTTATGTGGTTGCAGTTAAGCGGTTACCGACTGGTGGTTGAAGCTTACTGGGGGCTTTCGCAGCTTGGCTATATTACAGTTGGCCTATTGCTTGCGACTCAGATTTGGTCTGTTTTCGAGTCTCTAGCTATGCAATTCTTATATCCATATTTTTTTAAGTCTATAAGCGATAACCATTTGGAAAGTGGAGAGAGAGCGCTTTCAGATTTAATCAATGTATTAGGCCCATTTTACTTGGTGCTTGCTGGTTTGACAGTTGTTGCCGCGCCGCTTTTGGTGCACTTGCTTGTTGACTCCAAGTTTTCAGATGCTGTTCCTTTTGTCATGATGGGAGCTTTTATTGAATGCTGTAGAGCTCTAGCAAATGTCTTTGGGAATGCGGCTCAAGTCACAAAGAAAACATTATCATTAGCTTTACCCTATGGGTTTGGTGCATTTGTTGTGTTTTCGTTCTTATTCGCAACAGGCTTGTTTGAAGCTGGGGTCATATGGGTCGGCGCTGCGTTAATTGCAGGTGCATTGGGTATGTTAGTTGTTATGGTGTTTTCTATGTACAAACAAGTTCGCTTTAAGTTTAAAAGAAAAAGTTGGCTAATAGGAATGTTTGGAATGATTTTATTCTGTGTCATGGGCTTCTGGTATGGCGAGTTGAATACAGCGCCCGAACGATTTGGCTTAGTTGTCTTTGTTGTTTTGGCTTCGGGGCTGCTTACTTTTGCGTTATTAAGAAGAAATGCCGCATTAACAAGGCTGCTTGATACTCAGTTGTCTGGAGAAAACGGTGTCTAAATTAATTGTGAATTTATTAGGTGGTTTGGGAAATCAAATGTTCCAGTATGCTACAGCAAAGGCCTTGGCCCAGCATAAGGAAAGCGTACTTTTTTTGGATGTTGAGGATTTTAAGCATTACGAACTGCACCGATTTGAGCTAACAGATGTTTTTAAACTGTCATCTTTTGAGCTGGCTGCTGAAAAAGACTTCAGAGATGTGTTGAGTTGGCAATCATTTCAGCAGCTGAGAAAGGCTTTAAAAAGTCCAAAGTTAAGCTGGTTTCGGAATGAGCATTATGTCGTTGAACCATTTTTTCAGTATTGGTCAAATTTAAGGGGTAGCCCAGCGAATGCTTATTTAATTGGTTACTGGCAGTCTGAGAAGTATTTTCAAGATTACGAGGACATTATTAGGAAAGACTTTACCTTTATTAAGCCTCTTGAAGGCCTTAATCTACAATTGTCTGGCCAAATGAATCAAAGTGATTCTGTTAGCTTGCATATTCGAAGGGGTGATTACGTGTCCAATCCTGAAACATTAAAAACACATGGTGTTTGTTCGCTAAGTTATTACCAAGATGCCGTAAAGTTCGTTTCTGGGAAAGTTGCAAATCCTAACTTCTATGTTTTTTCCGATGATATTGCGTGGGCAAAGGACCATCTTAAAATTGATTTTCCATGTGAATATATTGGGCATAATACAGGCGCTGAAAGCTACCGAGATATGCAGTTAATGAGCATTTGTAAGCATCATATTATTGCCAATAGCTCCTTTAGTTGGTGGGGGGCATGGCTAGATGGGAGAAATGATAAAATTGTTATTGCGCCAAATCAATGGTTTGCAAATGGCACGAATACTTCTGACTTGCTTCCCCACTCCTGGCTCGTTTTGTAGCCTTTGACTATGAAAAATGCATCTTCAACTCGTACGCTGGTGATAGGCGGCTGTGGTTTTATCGGTTCACACTTGGTGAAAGCGCTGGTTGCATCTGGCAGAAACGTGACTGTGCTTGATAGGAACAAACCAACGACTAACCAAATGTTAACAGATGTTGAGTATGTTACCGGCGACTTTTCTGAGGCTGAGTTGATCCAATTGTTAGTGCCTCAATTTGAAGAAGTGATACACCTTGCTTATGCAAGTAGGCCCAATACATCACATGATGACCCTGTAGGTGACTTGATGCAGAACTTGCCTGCTACAGTGCGGTTGTTTGACGTTATTGCGCAGTGTGGCGCGCGTTTGTTGCTGGTGTCATCTGGGGGCACTGTCTATGGTCAAGCGGTTACTTTGCCCATTCGCGAAGACCATCCCACTCAGCCCATTTCTCCATATGGCCTCACAAAGCTAACAATTGAGAAATATGCTTCCTTATATGCAACAACCAAAGGCTTAGAATTTGTCTGTGTTCGTCCTGCAAATGCTTTTGGCGAGGGGCAATTGCCTTTTTCTGGGCAAGGCTTTGTTGCAACAGCAATCGCAATGGCGCTAAAGCAGATGCCGATTACCATTTTCGGCAATGGGACCGTTCGTGATTATGTTTATATTGACGATTTGATTGCAGGCATGATGGTAGCATTAAATTTGGGAAGGAGCGGCCAAGTTTATAATATAGGTTCCTCATTGGGCTTGGATAATTTTCAGGTGGTAGAAAAGATTAGGCTTATCATGGCCGATTTCGGTATTGAAGTGAAAGTTGAACACGCTGCGCCTAGATTGTTTGATGTGCAGGCCAACGTTTTGGATTGCACAAAAATTCGCCAGCTTGGCTGGAAGCCAATGACGAATTTTGATGAAGGGCTTGGTAACACTTTAACATGGTTAGAAAATAATAAATGAGTAAACCTTTAGTCAGTATCATACTTGCTTTGTATAATAGTGAGCGGTGGCTTAAGGAGGCCGTAGATAGCATTATTGGGCAAACATTGCGTGAGTTTGAATTAATCGTTATTGATGATGGTTCTACTGATAAAGGCGTATCAATTGTACAGTCCTATGGTGACCCTCGAATCCGTTTGATTGTCCAAGAGAATGCCGGTTTGGCTGCGGCACTCAACCGTGGCATTGAGGCGGCCAATGCAGCGTATATTTGTAGATTTGACCCCGATGATATCTGCCAAGAAAATCGACTCGAAGTGCAGTATAATTTTTTAGTTGCCAACCCTAAAGTCGTTGCTGTGGGAAGTGCTGCGATGATGATTGATGAAGAGGGGCTGAACGTTTGTGTTTATTCCAAACCACAAGATCATTTATCGCTGCTGAATATGATTCCTGGTTCTCCATTTATTCACCCAAGTGTGATGTTTAAGAAAGAGGCCTACAAACGTGCTGGGGGGTATCCAGAATTAATGAGGCTTGGTGGGGAAGATGCAGTTCTTTTTGGACGAATGGCTCAAGTGGGTGAGCTATGTAATATACCCGACCCATTGATTTACTACAGAATCTCAGCTTCAGCTCTTAGTAGAAAGTCTAAGCAATTTCGCAGTTTTCTGACGGAACTCATCAAAGCTCAAATTGCAGGAAAAGAAGTTACTAGTGATGATTTATCTGTTTTGCATCGGTTATCAACTGGATCCAGTCAGGATAAGCGGTTTTATTATCATGCCGATTTATCGAGGATGTATGCATGGGGAGGAGGGCAATCACTCTCCAGAAAGCATGCTTTGGGGGCGATAGCCCTCAAGCCATGGTCTTTAATGTCATATCTCATTATCATATTAAGCTTTCTCCCATCAGGCTTCGTGCAAAAGCTTTACTATCTAGTAAAAAAGGAACGGTTTCATAAGTGAATATAGGAAAGAAAGTGTTTTTTGATAATAGGCTGGCGCCTTTTTTATTGCTTACTTTGATTGTCTTCTCATGGGCCTTGTATCCATTTACGGTATCATGGATATTTCCTTGGCATGTGAGAGCGGTGGTAGTTTTACTCTGGGTGCTCTTCATTATTTCAGCATTTCTTTTTCGCGCTCAATGTAACATTCGAGAATTATCCTGGCCGAGTTACATTAAATATTTCGCGATTCTAATTAGCGTTTATTTTATAGCACTATCTGTGCCCACATTCATGAGTGAAAATAAGGTTCCTGTATCTGCGTATTATTATTTAAGCCTTGGTTCAAAATACGTGTTTTTGGGCATGCTGCTGTTTTTTGTTAATAAACGTATTCTATATTCATCATTGAGAATTTACACTGCGTTATGCGTTGTTTTAGCCATGCTGTCGCTAGTGAATGTTTTGGGTTTGTATATGCAGTGGTGGTGGAGCTTAGAGCCAAAGTTAATTTTGCAAGGTGTTGAGTCTCCACGGTTAATGCTGATTTCATGGAGTGGCTTTGATGGAATGGCCAGAATCTTTGGTGCACACCCACTAGCTTGTCGGATACAGTCATATTCGATAGAGCCTGCAGCATTTGCGCTTGCACTTCTACCGGCTGTATTTTGGGAAATGTTTATCGGTAAGAATAAGATTAAGCTGGTAATTTTACTCATTGGCTTAGCTGCTACTTGGTCATTTGGAGCGTTGCTGCTGATGATATTAATAGGTTTGCTGGCCTTGGCTTTGTCAATAAAGAAAGAAGCTCGCTTTGATGTTGGCATTACGCTTCTGGTTGCATGTTTGGTAACAGTTGGGGCACAAACTTATGTGGGTAATGTTCTCAATGACGAAATACAAAACCCTGAGTTCTTGCCTCAAGATCCATTGGGGTTGGCAGTTGACAGTTTGTCTGCCGTCGAAGTTTTGAATATGGGGAATAAGGGTGGCTCATTTCAACAAAGAGTCATTGATATTGGCATTGCAATTGAATACTTAAAAGAGCATCCGTTAGGTTCAGGGGCGGGTGAGGGTAGGCGAGTCACACACTCCTTTTTATCTGTTGGTTACGCGAATGCAGCAGTTGAGTCTGGGGTAGTAGGTGGGATTGTATATAATTTGGCATATTTAATTTTGGTTTTTGGAATTTTAGGGAGTCTTTACGGCCATTGGTCATGCCAAACTTTAACATCGCGACTCACCATTGTTTATGGTCTGTCAGTATTGATGTGCATTCTTTTTGGATTTCAGCGTGAACAGCCTGATTCAAGCCTATGGTTTATGTGGCTATTATCTGGTTATCTATTTTTATCCATGAGGAAATTGAACAGGTGAATGCAAAGGTTTCGGTTATTATTCCCTGTTACTGTAGTTCGCTAACATTAGATAGGGCATTAGAATCAGTTGTTAGCCAGGCTCTCTTGCCAAATGAAATTATTTTAGTTGATGATGCAAGTCCTGATGGAGGACTTACAATCAAATGGATAAAAAAATTTAGTGAGGACTACAGTAACCAGTTTGCCATTCAGACAGTTTTTTTGAAGGTAAATGGGGGTGCAGCTGTAGCGCGAAATGCGGGATGGAGCAGAGCAAGTCAACCGTACGTGGCTTTTTTGGATGCTGATGACAGTTGGCATTATGAAAAGCTAAGTATTCAATATAGGTATATGGAAGGAAACCCAGAAATAATGATCAGTGGTCATCAATGTTTGGTGAGAACTGGGCAGTCAGAAAATTCCGCAGTAATGATGAGCCCGGTTGAAGCGACAAAAGTATCTGCAAAAGGTATGTTGTTTAAAAACCCCATTCAGACACCCACCGTGATGATAAGGGGCGATGCTCCTTTTCACTTCAGAGAAGGGCAGCGATTTGCAGAAGACCTGCAACTATGGCAGATGTTGGCTTTTTCTGGGCACTTAATCGTGCGTATTGAGCTTCCTTTAGCATTTGTACATAAATCATTATATGGCGATGCTGGATTGAGCGCAAAGCTTTGGGAGATGGAAAAAGGTGAGCTATCCAACTATCTCCAACTATACCGTGCTGATAAAATTGGCGTTATGGTTTCGTTGATAGCAACGACTTATTCATTACTTAAATTTTTCCGCCGGATTGCTTTGACGTTGATAAGGCGAAAATAGTGAAGTCATATCGACAAGTGAAGAAAAAAGTCATCAGGGTTTTGACCGCGTCATATGTTGTGCCTTGGCATATGCATAATACGCTTAAACGTATATCTAAAGACTTCGATGTTTATGTTGTAGGACAGGGGGTTACTGCTTACCGCAGTGTATATCCCAACATTACATTTGTTGATGTAAACATCGATCGAAAAACTAGGGTTTTTAAAGATTTTTCTGCTTTGGTGGCCCTAGTTAGAATTTTTATTGCTGTGCAACCTGATATAACGCATTCCATTATGCCTAAGGCTGGCTTGCTAACATCAATTGCTGCTTTTTTGTGCCGTGTTCCTGTTCGGATTCATACATTTACTGGGCAAACGTGGGTTGCAAAGCAAGGGGGTGCTAAGTACTTCTACTATTACATTGATAAACTGATAAACCGTTTAAATACAAAGTGCATAACGGATAGCCCATCGCAGTCGGAATTTCTTTTGTCCAATGGCATAAGCAAACAGGGATGTGCGTTGGATGTGCTCTCAATCGGGTCGTTATCTGGCGTGGATATAGATAAGTTTGATGTTAGTAAATATATGATTGAGGCCGAGTTGCTGAAGAAGAAGTATGGCTTATTGGATGCAGATTATATCTTTGCATTTATTGCTAGAAAAACAGTTGCTAAAGGAGCTGTGGACATGCTTCTCGCTTTCTCTCTTATCCGTGAGAAGTTTAATGCGGCCAAGCTTCTTTTTATTGGGCCCGATGAAGATGGAGAAATAAGCCGGTTAAAAGAGACGCAGCCTGAGCTTTTTGAAAATGTAATTGATATAGGGGAAGTTGAAAGTCCCGAACATTATTTAGCGCTTACAAAAGTACTTTGCTTGCCAAGTTATCGCGAAGGCTTTGGCTCAATTGTGATTGATGCTGCTGCTATGGGTGTTCCAACGATTGGGTATCGAATTCCTGGGCTGGTAGACTCTGTCGAAGATAAAGAAACTGGGCTGTTGGTGAATATGGGCGAAAAGCTAGAGTTAGTGAATGCTATGAATGAATTTTTGGTTAATCCTAAGCTTCACCTGGAGCTTGGGGATAAGGCTAGGTTGCGGGTGCATAAATACTTTTCAGCAGACATATTATATGCCTGTTTAAAAGATGTGTACTTGGAAACTGACAACACGCGGTATCTTTAGAATAATGGAAATAATTTTAGGGTTTCCTGACAAACCTAGTAAGGGTACGCAATGAAAATTTTACTAACAGGTGCAACTGGTTTTCTTGGTCAGGCATTACTTAAAGTGCTGCATGAGCAAGATGAGTATTCTGTGATCGCTGCTGTACGTTCACCTGCAGATGCTATCCCCCTACAAGTTCAGCAATTCGTAACTGGAGACTTAAGAGATTTGACTGATTGGTCTGCGGCACTAACGAGTGTGGATATTGTTGTGCATGCAGCAGCGCGGGCACACATCATGAATGATACTGCTACAGATCCACTAGAAGAATTTAGGCAAGTGAATGCTAAAAGCACACTTCTTCTTGCTAGGCAAGCAAGTGAAGCGGGTGTTAAGCGTTTTGTATATATAAGCTCAATTAAAGTGAATGGTGAGAGTACGCAGCGAAAGCCCCCATTTAGCCCTGATGACACTTTCATTACTTCTGATCCATATGGTATATCTAAACGGGAAGCTGAAGAGGGACTGTTTGCGCTATCTAAAGCTACAGGTATGGAGGTGGTGATTATTCGTCCCCCACTAGTCTACGGACCTGGCGTAAAAGCAAATTTCCTTTCATTGATGAAATTATCTAAGAGTGGTTTGCCTCTGCCGTTTGGAGCGATTCATAATCAAAGGAGCTTTGTTGCGATTGATAACCTAGTTGATTTTATAGTAACATGTATTGCGCATCCAAAAGCGGCAAATGAAGTGTTCTTAATATCCGATGGACATGATGTTTCAACAACTGAACTCCTAAGGAAAATGGCGAATGCCTTCGGCAAGAAAATATTGTTGTTGCCTGTGCCGACTGCTTGGATGAGTTGGGTACTTAAGCTTTTGGGTAAGGAAAATATCGCAGAAAGGTTGTTTGGCTCACTGCGCGTGGATAGTAGCAAGGCGAGAAAACTGCTCGGCTGGAAGCCTATCGTCACGATGGATGAACAACTTAAGGAAACTGCCCGGATTTTGAAATGATGAAACGCTTCTTTGATCTGCTCCTTGCCATTCCATTGGGAGTGTTGTTGTTTTTTCCTTCGCTTATAGTTGCGGTTGCTGTAAAAGTTTCATCGCGGGGCTCTGCGTTATATTGGTCGGACAGGGTCGGTCAAAACAATGTCATTTTTCGTATGCCCAAATTCCGCAGTATGAACATTGATACACCTGCAGTAGCAACACATTTGCTTAAGGATTCTAAAAGTGTATTGACTCCAATTGGGGGCTTTTTGCGCAAGTCCAGTTTGGATGAGCTGCCGCAACTGTGGTGTATTTTGAAAGGTGAGATGAGTTTTGTTGGGCCAAGGCCTGCGCTTTTTAATCAGGATGACTTGATAGCTTTGCGTACTGAAAAAAATGTACATACATTGACGCCAGGTCTAACGGGCTGGGCGCAGGTGAATGGTCGCGATGATTTGCCGATTCCGCAGAAGGTTGATTTTGATGTTGAGTATTTGAATCGAAAGTCTTTCTTGTTTGACTTAAAGATTCTTTGGTTAACATTCATCAAAGTCATGCGTCGTGATGGCGTGTCACATTAAGGCTTGAGGAGTTTGTTATGTTGAGTGTTTTATTATCCGTTTCAGGAAAAGATAGAGCTGGTATTGTGCGTGATGTAAGTGGCGCGCTGCTAAATATCAACGCCAATATTGAAGATTCTTCGATGACCCTGCTGCGTGGTCGTTTCACTATGATGTTGATTGTTGAGCTGCCCAAGGAAGATGGTTTGGGTGGATTGAAGGCATCGCTGGCTGAGCTTGAGCAGCGCACTGGACTGACGGTGCAGTCACAGGTACTGGCAGATGATGAGGCCAATGAAATCCCGCAAGAGCCGGATTGTGTGGTGACGGTGAACGGCGCTGATAAGCCTGGCATCGTGTTTGCAGTCACCGATGCGATGACAGAACTGGGTGTGTCAGTTGTCGATGCTTCTACGCGTTCACGCGCATCTGATGATGGTGATGTGTATATGATGGCCCTTGAAATTGTGGCGGGCGACCAGTTGAAGCCGCTACGTGATAAATTGGCAAAAGTATCCGAAACGCTATCTGTATCAATTGCTTTGCATGAACTTGATGATGGCGTGATGTAATTCCAATGCACACAGTTTTAACCTTGCCCAATGCAACGTTGCGGCAGGTATCGCACCCTATTGAAAGCTTTGATGCTGAAGTCATTTTGATGTTCCAAAACTTAGCTACAGCGATGGAGGCTGGCCCTGGTGGTGTAGGTATCGCTGCACCGCAAGTGGGCATTCTTAAACGCGCGGTGGTGGTCGACTGCAATTTTTCTATGCGCCCCTGTAAACATCACGGTCGCTTGTTCATGGCGAACCCCCAAATCCTTGAGCATGATGGCGAAGTGTTGGGTCGTGAGGGTTGTTTGTCGGTGCCAGAATGGGTGGGCACAGTGCCAAGGGCAAAACATGTCACGGTGCAATTCCAAAATGAAAAAGGTGAACTGAATACAATAAATACATCTGGCTTTGAGGCGCGCGTGATTCAGCATGAAATTGATCATCTCGATGGTGTTTTATTTATAGACAGGGTGGTTTCAACGCAAGATTTAATCAGGCGGATGTGATAATGAATCAAGCCAAATTTCACCATGCTGCAATCATTGTTAGTGATTTGGATGCGGCGGTAGCCATTTATGAGCACGTGCTTGGTCTGCAGCCGGATGAGCGACCTGATTTGAAATTCCCGGGTGCCTTTTATCAATTGGGTGGAGGGCAGCAATTGCATTTGATGCAGCTTGATAATCCTGATGCGCAAAGCTTGCGTCCTAGTCATGGGGGGCGTTATCGCCACTTGGCTTTTTCAGTGCCAGATTTGTCTGTGGTTCAGCATAAGCTTGAAGCTGCAGGCATTGATTGCACCCCTAGCCGTTCGGGGAGAGCTGCTTTGTTTTTCTACGATGCTGATGGTAACGGCATTGAAGTCTTGCAACAAAACTAAATAAATAAACGCAAAAAAAACCACGCTTCATTGCTGAGGCGTGGTTTAGTTGAAGTGGTGGCTCGACATGGAATCGAACCATGGACACAGGGATTTTCAATCCCTTGCTCTACCGACTGAGCTATCGAGCCTTACTTTTCGGTACTTGAAAGAAAGCGTTGCCTGTTTTCAAGGTGGCGATTTCTAGTGTGATTCTAAGTGTGATGCAAGCTTTTGTTGGCTGTCATCCTTATTCGCGAATGATATCAATATGTACTGCGCCTGCCGCACTTGTGCTGTGGTGTTTTTCTTGTGCCAAAACTGGGAAAATTCTTGTTGAGCTAATGCCTTGGCGATTGAGGAAAGCTTTGATGCGTTGCTGTGTTCGGGCCACTTGGTCATGGAGCTCTGGGCTAGGCTGGGCAGTGCCAAAATCTGGCGTAAGCAACAGGTGCCAAGCCTGGCTGACCTTTAAACCGCGCAACATTTTACGTATGCGAGTTCGCTCGTTAAGTGATAATCCCTGGCCTTGATGGATGCGTAAACTTCCCAAGCGGGCTGGATGCGAAGGTTTTGCTGGTGAAATATTGATAGTGCTGGGCGTTGCGAGCCTTTGCACAAAGGCAGCTGCGGCAAGCTGGCTCCAATCACCTTCTCCAGCAAAGGGCACTGATAGTGAAATGCTGTTCCCTTGCTGCAAAACTTGGGTAAATACATCGGCGTATGTGCCATTGGTTAATTTGCTTTGCTGCCCTTGAAATAAGACCAAACGATCAAAAGTTATAGTCGCATTGCCTTCAATATTGCCCATCACCTTGGTCGCGTATAAATCTAGGGTGATATGCCCTTGCTCAATACTTGGGTAGCCCGAGATATCCAACCATGAGGACACAGGCGATAAATTGGCATTGCTGGTTTGAAGTTGAAGCTTTGTCCACGAGACTTCGTTATCCGCATCGTTGCTTAAATCCATGGTAAAGGTGAGTGGCTCCATACCAAATTTGCCGTTGAGGGTGAGGCTACTCTCTGAAGATTGCCAGTTTACGACATGCACATCCGCATCGGCAAGCCAAATGTGCTCTGCTTGACCAAATGCGATGTCGCCATGTTGTAGGTTGATGTCTGAAAAAGCCCATGGAATTTTTGACCAAGCCTCAAACTGAGATTCCCTGGACCAAGCTTGGCTAGGGTTGATGGGTAACTGCAGGAACCAGTCGTTGACTGTTAAAGCGGCGTTGGAAACGCCAGTGACATTGGCATCGCTGATATGCAAATCAATTTTGGCAGCTGAAAGGTTTTGTTCTTTGTTGGCAAAACGAATGTCCTTGGCTTGCACTTGCCCTTGCATTTGCCATTGCTCGTTGGGTTGGAAGTCGAAACTTAATTCGGCGCGGCCTTCGAACGTTGAAACGTTTTGGCGAAGTGTTTGAGGCAATAGGTTGCGCAACTGCATAAGCGGTACATCAGAGGCAATCACATGAAGTTTGTTGGTATCATCTTGTTGTAAACGCCAATAATTATTGCCTTGGCCGCGGCCAGTCACATCAAAGGTGAGTTTTGAATCTTGAACACTGGCAGTGCCGCTGAGATTGGGCAGTTGTAGGGATGTTTCTTGCAGTGCAATACTGGCTTGTAACCCTTCGATGGCCAAATGGCCGATATTGGCTTTCCACTCGCCAAAGGTGGGTAACGCGGCGTTGGGATTAAGATTTAACTGCGTATCATGAATGATAGCATTACCGATGTTGAGCGACTTATTTTTAATATCGATTTCTACGTCCTGCCAATGCATCAATGGGAATTGCGCCGGATAATTCAGTAGTGTTGCCGCTTCAAAGTCCAATGCCGGACTTTGTAGCGTCCATTGCTCAGCAGTGCCTTGCACTTGTGCGAGACCAGAAAGGGTTGCCTGCAGTTGTGGGCTCTTTACCAGCCATGATTGTAAATCGACTTGGCCAATCCACTGCTGATTCTTTTGTGTAAGTTTGGCCTTGGCGTGTTTTTTGCCGGGTAGGTTCTGTGTGATAAGAAGGTTTACATTTTTTTGCGACCAAGCACCGGTCCATTCGGCTTCGCCAAGCATTTCGCCATAGGTGTATTTGAGTGTCCCAGATTGCTGGGCAATATCTACGGGTATCACGCTTGAAAGCGTCCATTTGTGTTCAGGTTGGAGTAAAAAACCAAGCCCAAAAATCTTGCGCACTTCGTTAGGGCCGGTCACTTGAATGTCTTGAATATGCACATCGGGAATGTTTTTAAGGTTGGAAATGCGCATGTTTCTGAGGGTAAGAGTGTGTGCATAGCGAAAGATACCCATCAATGATTCAGGCAGACTTGTATGAAATGATTGGGCTTCGCGAGCTCCCGCATCAAAGCGCACGTCTTCAATACGCAACAAATGTATCAGTGGATTATTGGTCGCCAGTGATGCGGGGTTACCCTTCATAAACACACTGGAAATGGCCAGTGGTTGCCCAAGTGGGTTGGCTTTGATGCCTTGCATCGACAAGGCACCGCGCAGCAATCGATATTGCACCGAATCCACGGTCATGCCCAAGCTTTGCATCCAGCTGCGCACTTGAATCAGCGCTGCATCATGCGCGGCAGATTGGATGGTAAAATGCCAAGCTGTGAGCATCAATAAGCTCACGCTCAAGAAGGTTAAATAGATGCGGCCAACCGCCCCTTGTTTGGCGGTTGGTGCAGCAAAGACTGCGTTTTTAGCGACGATGTCCGCCATCCTCTAAATAAAGACGTTGCACCCTAGGGCTGATGCTGGTGAATAATTCGTAGGCAATGGTTTGTGCCAACTCAGCCACGTCGTTGGCTAGTGGCGCGCCGTGGTCGAAACCAAAGAATATGACGCTTTCGCCAGTTTTGACTTGGCTGGCGTCCACAGCCAATAAGCAGTAATCCATACACACTCTGCCCACAATCGGTAGCCTGCCACTATGGTGCTTCACCCAGCCTTGATTGGATAAAAGCCTTGGCAAACCATCGGCATAACCTGCAGCTACGACTGCAATATGCGTGGGTGTTTCGGCCTGCCATGTGGCGCCGTAAGAAACACAATCGCCAGCCTCGATTGGGCGAATCTGGATGATGTTGGCGCTCAGCTGCATGACTGGCTTAAGACCAAGGGGCTTTTCCATCATAGGTTCAGCGCCATAGAGGGCGAGGCCTGGCCGGACAGTGATATTTGTTGAGGATGCCCCTGCCTTAAAGGCAGCCAGCCCAGCACTGTTGTGTAAACTATAGCGCGGTGAATTAGTGATTTGTTGGATGGCTTCAAAGCTTTGGATTTGCTGCTGGTTGAGGTCGTGATCGGGCGTATCGGCACAAGCTAAGTGCGACATAATTCCCGCTAGCTTGATGGGTGTTTCACTGATTGCCTGGCAAAAAGAAGTCACATCTTCAGCGCCAATGCGGTGCATGCCAGTATCAACTTTAATCCATACATTACCGCTAAAGTTAGCAGCGTTGAGCAAGGAGAGTTGCGAACGTTCACTCAGCACTGGGCTCAGTAAGAACCTCTGGCAGAGGTCGGCATCTTCGGGGTCAAAAATGCCGGATAGCACAGCAATTTCGATATGTTCAGAATCTTTCGAGCGCAGCCCCTCGCGCAATATTTTACCTTCTAAAGCATCCGTGACTGCAAAGGAGCGACAACCTTGGGCGAATAAAGTTTCACTGACAGGCAGTAAGCCGTGCCCATAAGCATTGGCCTTCACCACAGCCATCATTTGACTATCGCCTGCTTGGCTTTTCATGACTTGGTAGTTGTGAGCCAAATGGCCTAAATGGATGGTAGCAAAGATGGGTCGCATGGGGATAACTCTACGTTTAGTTGGTCGCCGGTCAAAGACCAAACGTGGCTTAGTAGTTGTATTGACTATACTTGACTAAATAGGTTGGTCTTATCAGGTTGCGCGAAGTGTAACCATGTTGGAGGTGCTGCAATGCATTTAACAAGCAAAGGCCGTTATGCCGTTTCTGCGATGGTAGATTTGGCAAAAAACGCGGGCAAAGGCCCAATCACTTTGGCATCGATTTCCGAGCGTCAGTACATTTCTTTATCGTATCTTGAGCAGCTTTTTCGCAAATTAAGAGAAAGTGGTTTGGTGGATTCCACACGTGGCCCGGGCGGTGGTTATTTGCTAGCAAAATCGCCTAAAGACATCACGATTTCTGAAATTATGCATGCAGTGAATGAGACCATTCGCACCACCATGTGTGAGCATAAAACAGCAGGCTGTTTGCGTGGTAGCCGTTGTGAAACCCACAACCTATGGACAGCCCTTGGTCATCATATCCAATCCTTTCTTGAGACCGTGACCGTGCAAGATGTGTGTGATGATAAAAGTTATCAGGCGACATTAATGGCAGTTGAAAAAACACTGCTTAAAAGCGAACTGTAAGTGGCAGCACACCACTACCTCGACTACAACGGTACCTGCCCGCAACTACCTGAAGTGAGCGTAGTGATGCAAGATGTGGTGACCACTGCCTTTGGTAATCCATCCAGCCTGCATTGGGCTGGGCGTAATGCTAGGCGTAAACTTGATGATGCGCGCGATGAAATTGCGCGCTATTTACATGCCGATGCAAGCGGTTTGGTCTTCACTTCGGGCGGCACGGAGTCCAATAATATGGTCATCCAAGGCGTGATGGCGATGTTTGATGGCGGAGAAATTGTGGTTTCTGCCATTGAGCATCCAGCTGTGCTTGATGCGGCAGAAGAATGGGCCAAACGTTTGGGCTCATGGAAAGTGGTGAAGGTGAAACCTGATGCCGATGGTAAAATGGATGCAGCTACCTTTATGGCAGCGTGTAATGAGCGCACGAAATTGGCTTGTCTGATGTGGGCGAATAATGAGACGGGTGTGATTCAGCCCGTGCATGAAGTGGCCAAAGCATGCCGTGCTTTGGATATCCCCTTGTTGGTGGATGGGGTGCAGGCCTTGGGCAAGATACCGATTGATTTGGCTGAGTTGGATGCTGATTTTGTGAGTTTTTCAGGTCATAAAATTGGTGCCCCGCGCGGCGTTGGTCTTTTGGCGATGCGCAAGGGTGTTAAGCTGGAATCCTTGCTGGTAGGCGGCGGCCAAGAGCGGGGGCGAAGATCTGGAACTGAGTTTGTGGCAGGCATTTGTGGTTTTGCAGCGGCCCTCGGCGTGCTTGATTATGCAAAAGCGGCACCCATTCGTGATGATTTTGAAGCAAAGCTTAAAGCGGCCATGACTGATGTGCATATTTTTGGCGCATCACATCCGCGCACTGGCAATACCAGTATGTTTTGTATCCCTGGTCTTGAGGGCGAAACGCTGTTGATGCAAATGGATTTGGCAGGTTTTGCTGTGGCTTCTGGCTCAGCATGTTCGTCGGGAAAACGCGACCCTTCGCATGTGTTGATGGCCATGGGCGCGCCTGAACATCAAGCCAGAAGTAGTCTGCGCGTAAGCTTGGGTGCAGGTACCCCCGCTGATATCACCGATGCGCTGGTTAAAACCTTACTCACGATTCGCCAGCGTCTGCGCAAAATGAGCGGGCGCTAATCCTTAATCCTTTTCAAGTGCTTTCTTGCTGAATGACTGATGAGAAGCTACGTTTACATGGTCTTTTGTTGGCGAGTTTAGGGTTGTTTTAGGTTCATGGGAGGAGGGCTCCTTTGTTAAAAACCATCGGTAAATGGATTGAGCTTCATGCGAAATGGTTAGGGATGCCATTGGTGATTGTCATGGCCTTGGTTGCTTTTGGTATTGCTATTCTCAAACCCACAGTCATTGAGAAGTATGAATTACAAAGCCTTGATTTGCGCTTCCAGGCGCGTGGCCCTATTCCCCACGACCCTCGCGTTGTTATTGTAGCCGTTGATGATGACTCCCTTTCCGAAGTTGGTCGCTGGCCTTGGTCGCGTGACAAAATAGCGAGTATTGTAGATAAAACGCTTGGCGAATATGGCGCTAAAGCGCTGGGCTTTGATATGGTGTTTTCTGAAGAGCAAGCCAATGTTGTTGATGAAGCTGTGCGCCTGCTGGGTAATCAAAGCGACGACGGAGATGCCCTCAGTAAACTTGAATGGCTGCGTTCATTAAGTGCCAAAGGTGATGTGGATGCAGTGTTGGAGAAAACACTGCGCCAATATAAAGATAAGTTGGTGCCTGGTTATTTCTTTTACCCGCAAGGCGCCGACACACCAAAATTGGTGTTAAGTAAGCTTGAAGAAGAAGCTGCATTAATGCGCTCTTTGGCCATGACTTCACGCTTTTCGAAAGAAGCGATGCACAGTATCCCCCATATTGCTGCCATTGAGGGTAACTTGCCGCGCTTTACCAAAAATGTGGATGCCATTGGCTTCTTTAATTTTTTTCCCGACAGTGATGGCACCGTACGCCGTATTCCATTGATGACGGAAATGGATGGTTTTGTGTATCCCAGTATGGCGATGCAAACGCTGCGCACCTATTTGGATTGGCCAGATATGGCCGTGGTTGTGGGTGACTTGGGTGTGGAAGAAGTAAGAATTGGTAAGTTGTCGGTGCAAACCGATGAGCATGGGAGCATGCTGCTCAACCATTATGGCCCTGGGCACACCTTCAAGCATATCTCAGCAGCTGACATTCTTTTTGATAGGATTCAAGGCGATGAGTTGCGCGATAAAATCGTTATTTTTGGTGTGACAGCCGTGGGTGTATTCGATTACCGCCCAACACCGTTCGACTCAGTATTTCCAGGGGTGGAAGGTCATGCAGTAGCCATTTCTAATATTTTAAACAGTGCGGAAATGCGCCGTCCTCCTGTAGTGGAAGTGCTTGAATTTTTGGCCGTTTTACTGCTTGGGTTGCTGGCTGGCTATGCAGTATATGGTCGCTCGCCGTTGGTACAGGGTGCTATCGTGGCAGGGTTCCCGCTTGCGATTATTGTTTTTTCGCAATGGTTGTTCTCCAGCTATCAAATTTGGCTACAAGAATCATATTTGATGTTGTCGGTTTTGCTCACCACAGTGCCGACAACCTTGTTTGGTTATTTTATCGAATCGAAAAAACGCGCCTTTATTCATGATGCTTTTGCCCACTATTTGGCGCCTTCGGTAGTGGAGAATCTAGCCAAAAACCCCGATGCCTTAAAACTGGGCGGTGAAGAAAAAGAGCTTACTGCATTCTTCTCAGACATCGCCTCGTTTTCAACATTTTCTGAAAAACTGTCGCCTTCCGAATTGGTAGCCTTCCTCAATCGATACTTATCTGCCATGAGTGATATTCTGCTCGATCAGGGTGGCACCATCGATAAGTATGAGGGTGATGCCATTATTTCATTTTTTGGTGCGCCCATTGATATGGAAAACCATGCGGTCTGTTGTGTGTTGGCGGCATTGAAGCAACAACGGGCTTTGGCAGACTTGCGCGAGGTCTGGAAGGAAGAAGGTTTACCCGAAGTGCATATCCGCATCGGCATCAATTCAGGGCCCATGGTGGTTGGCAATATGGGCACAGAGCTAAGCATGAACTACACCATCATGGGTGATCATGTGAATTTGGCGGCAAGGCTTGAAGGTGTGTGTAAGAATTATCGGGTGCCGATTTTAATGAGTAAAGATACTTACCTTTTAGCCCGTGACCATGTGGCGGCGCGCTTTATCGATAGGGTGCGCGTGGTGGGTCGCAATCAGCCTGTGGATTTGTATGAGCCGCTGGTGGAGCGCCAAGATATTTCCGATGAAATGCAACAAGAGTGCCGCTTTTATGAAAAAGGCTGGAGCCTGATGAAGCAAGGGCAATATGCTGAATCACTGAAGGTGATGGAGAAGCTACATGCCCTTCGACCCAACGATGGTTTGTATGAAGTGATGATGAATCGCTTGAAAGCTTATGTTCAGACGCCTCCCCCGTTAAGCTGGGACGGTGTGTACTCTCTTAAGAGTAAATAATACCGATAACAAAATGGCGTGCTTTCTGCTTGTTATTAAGACACATTTACAGGGGATAGAAGATGCAAGTTTTTGAGGGGCACTCTTTGCTCACAGATGCAGTTGCAGCAGTGGACGAGGCGATTTCTGATTGGGATAAAGCAGTCAGGCCAGACATAATATTTGCTTTTCACTCCACCAAGCAGGATCCCCACCTTGTTGCTAAAGTGCTACGCGAACGCTTTCCTGATGCCTTGATTGCTGGTGGAACGACCGCAGGTGAGTGGCGCACTGGCAATTACCAGAAATCTTCCTTGGTTTTAACTTCGATTTCTTCACCCAATATTCGTTGGTCGCTGGATGTCGTTGAAGATATTGTTGCCATAACTGAGAAAACAGCGACTGATGTTTTTCGCAACCTACTAACAAAGCTAGATATTACCCCCAGTGATTTAAGGCCCAATCGCCACTTTTGTATTGGTCTTGTCGATGGTGTGCGTGGTTTGGATGGTTCTGCTGTGGCCGCTATGGCCAATCAACTGGGCAATGTGCCCTTTCTTGGCGGCAATATGGCCGATGACTTAAAGTTTACTGAAACGTTTGTGATGGCCAACGGCCGCGCGATTTCTGGGGGTGGGGTATTTGTATTGGCAGAATGTGATGAGCCATTCAAGCCCTTCAAACATCAACACTTTGTGCCTGGTGATGTGGATATGGTGATTTCCAGGGCTGTGGAATCTGAGCGTAAAGTCTTGCGCTTGGATGGAAAGCCTGCTGCTGAGCATTATGCTAAATTGATTGGTTATGCTGTGGAAGATCTATGTTTTCAGGTTTTCTCCGATCACCCCGTGATTTACCGGTATGGTGATGAGAATTATGTGCGCACCATTACTTCGGCCAATGATGATGGCTCATTAACATTTTATTGCGCGATTGAAGAAGGCATGGTGCTCAATTTATGTAAACAAAAAGACATGTCAGCTGAGTTGGAAGAGCAAATTTCTGGTTTGGTCGAAGACGGTGGCGAAGCCTCTTTGCTGTTGGTGTGCAATTGCTCTTTCCGAGGCTTAGAAGCTGAAGGTAAGTCGCTGAGTCAGGATTTGGCCAAACATGTCACAAGAGCGGCGAAACATGTGATGGGTTTTGACAGCTATGGCGAACTTTGGAATGGATTGCATATCAATCAAACGCTTGTTGGCTTGGCCATAGGCCGCGAATGAGTGAGCATTTGAGCCACAGTGAGCTTCAGCTCGAATTGGACGCTGCCCAAGAAACTATTGGCGCGTTGCGGCGACGATTAGCAAGTCTTGAGGGCGGGCATAAAACACCTTTTGTGCAGCAGCTCACTATCTACCAACAACGCATTGAAGAAGAAATGGCGCGCTTGAAAGTGAGTCAGGACTGGTCGCGCGCCTTGGTTGAAAATGCCATGGATGCCATTGTCGGCCTAGACGACAAAGGCAATATCACCCATTGGAACCCCCGGGCAGTGAAGATGTTTGGCTGGTCCAAAGGCGAAGCTATGGGGCGCAATCTTTTGCGATTGCTGCGTTTGGTACATGAGCTGAGTGAGATTTTGGAGACAAAAACCTTTGCCCAGCATTTTGGGGCCATGGCAGGTCAAAGTTTTGAAATTTTAGGGCAGCATAAATCAGGACATGGTTTTCCCATTGAATGCGTGATGTTGGCCATGGGCATGCCTGGGTACGGCGCCTATGTGGTATTGTTTCGTGATATCAGCGACCGCAAAAAAGCAGAGGCTATTTTAAAGCAATCCAATGCCGAGCTGGAACGATTGGTGGCTGAGCGGACAAAGGAAATGCACCTGAGCGAAGAGCGGTTTTCGCTAGCTATGCGGGGAGCGAATGATGGGTTGTGGGATTGGGACTTGCAAACCAACCATGTCTATTACTCGCCACGTTGGAAACAAATGCTGGGTTATGAAGAGCATGAGTTGGGTGATACGCTTGATACATGGAAGCAGCTGGTGCATCCGGATGAAAAGGATGTGGTGCTTCGCCATGTGCAGGAATATATGACGGGTAAAAGCCTGGCCTTTGACACTGAATTTCGCATGTTGCACAAATCGGGGCGCTGGGTGGATGTTTTGTCGCGTGGTTTTATGGTGTTTGCCGAGGATAAGCGCACACCGATTCGATTGGTGGGTACACATGTTGATATTACGGAGCGTAAGCGTGTTGAAAATGAAATGCGTCGATTGGCCAATATAGTTGAATCAACCAGTGACTTTGTGGCGGTTGCTAAACTTGCAACGGGACAAGTGGAATATCTTAACAAGGCAGCACGCGAAAAATTTGGCATTTTGCCACAAGTAAATGTGCAAGATTTCAAATTTTCTGATTTCCATAGCGGTGAAGAAGCCCAGCGAATAGTCACTTCGCTATTGCCGCAAACGTATGGTGGAAATGCTTTAGAGGTTGAGTTGATGTTGCGGCACTTTGATGGAATGGATATGCCAACATCTTCGGTGTTGATGTCGTTTGGCGAGGGGCAGGATGCACCTGAATACTTTGCCTTGGTGGCGCGCGACTTAAGCCGCGAAAAAGAATTGCAAAAGCAAGTGGAGCATGTGGATAGATTGGAGTCGCTGGGCGTGCTGGCTGGTGGTATTGCCCATGATTTTAACAATATTCTGGGTGCTATTATGGGCAATGCGGAGTTGTTGCGCAGGAATCATCATTTGGATGAGTCTGCCACGACTTATGTGCAGCGGATTGAAGAGAGCAGCGAACGGGCTGCAGATTTGTGCAGCCAAATGCTGGCGTATTCGGGCAAGGGTAAGTTTATTATCGAACCTGTTAACTTAAATCATATTGTTGAAGATATGCTATCACTGCTGGAAGTTTCTATTTCCAAGGGCGTGGAGCTGAATTTAGCTTTGGAGCCAATGCTTCCTGATATTTTGGGCGATGTGACCCAAATCAGGCAAGTCATCATGAATTTGGCTATCAATGCTTCGGAAGCCATGAGCGGAGCGCGTAAGGTATTAAGCATCCAAACATGCATCAAAATTTGTGAGGCTAGCTCTTCTGATGTGGTGGTGGCGCAAGAAAATATGGGCAAAGAACCCTATGTATACTTGGTTGTGCGTGATACAGGTTGCGGTATGGATGAAGAAGTGAAGCGCAAGCTTTTTGACCCATTTTTTACCACTAAGTTTACTGGTCGGGGCTTGGGCATGAGTGCGGTGCTGGGTATTGTGAATGGTCACCATGGTGTGATTGCTTTGCAAAGTGAGGTGGGCCAAGGCTCTGCCTTTCATATTGGATTTCCAGCGCTAAAAAGTGAAACAGCAAACATAAATCGAGGGCAGGACATGAGAAGTGAACCTATGTCGCAGCAAGCATTAGCAGACAATGCAGGATATTTGGGCACGGTGCTGGTGATTGATGATGAAGATATGATACGCGAAATCGCAGCTTCTTTGCTTTCGGATATGGGTTATAAAGTGCTCAAAGCTGTGGATGGGCAAGATGGCGTTCATCAATTTGCCGAGCATGCCGATGAAATTTCGGCGGTCCTTCTCGATTTGACCATGCCGGTGATGGATGGTTTGGAATGTTACGGCGAGCTCAAGCTAATCAATCCCGATGTGAAAGTGATTTTAACCTCGGGTTATTCTGAAGAAGATGCTTTGGCGATGTTCGGTCACAAAGAAAAGCTTGGTTTTATTAAAAAGCCATTTCGTGTGGCGCAATTCCAAAAAGTTGTCATTGAAAGTGAAATCAGGCCCTCGCTGCCTAAGCCTTGAAATCATGGCATGCTAAATTTAAAAGGCGTGTATATCGCTGTGTGTATCTGACCTCAAGATGTCAGGCATCAGCGAAGTCACAAGCAATGCCATGAAGAGCCGTGGCCGTGTACGTGAAGGGGCTTGCCTGGTCTTGTATGTTGCAAGTGCTTGCCTTGCGTTGGTGAATTCATACACTGCGGCTCCTGCTAACTCGGCAGGTTTAACACAATAGGCTCGTAGCTCAGGGGTAGAGCACCACCTTGACATGGTGGGGGTCGGCGGTTCGAAACCGCCCGAGCCTACCATTTTTACTTGATTGTTCTCAGTTTGAACACGATTCGTTTCGTTGCCCCCTTGTTCTGTGGGGAGATTAGAGAGAGTAGGTTTTATTCATGAATATCCAACTGCCTGATGGTTCAACCCGTAATTTAAACGATGGCGCAACGGCCTTTGATTTGGCTATGGATATTGGTGAAGGTTTGGCCAGAGCTGTGGTTGCAGCGACTGTGAATGGCCAAACCCGCGATTTGTCGGTTGAGTTATCCGATGGTGATACTGTTTCTCTCATCACTGAAAAATCCGAAGATGCCTTGGACGTGATTCGTCACTCCACGGCCCATTTGCTAGCCATGGCTGTGCAAGAGGTGTTTCCGGCAGCACAAGTGACCATTGGCCCCGTGATTGAAGATGGTTTCTTTTATGATTTTGCTTTTGAGCGCCCATTCACGCCTGAAGATTTGAAAGTGATTGAAGCCAAAATGAAAGAAATCAGCAAACGCAAATTGGATATTAGGCGCCAAGTTTGGTCCCGTGATGATGCCATCAAACATTTTGAAGCGTTGGGTGAACATTACAAAGCCAAATTGATTGCCCGCATTCCCCAAGGTGAAGACGTAAGCTTGTATCAACAAGGTGAGTGGTCGGATCTTTGCCGCGGTCCGCATGTGCCCAACACCTCTAAGCTCAAGCATTTTAAATTGATGCGGGTGGCTGGCGCGTATTGGGAAGGCAATGCTGAGAATGAGCAATTGCAACGTATTTATGGTACTGCATGGGCGAGTAAAGACGATTTACAGGCTTATTTGGTGCGTTTGGAAGAAGCTGAAAAACGCGATCATCGCAAATTAGCTAAGAAATTAGATTTATTCCATTTGCAAGAAGAAGCGCCCGGTATGATTTTCTGGCATCCCAAAGGTTGGAAAATTTGGCAAGTGGTGGAAAACGAAATTCGTTCCATCATGCAGGTTAACGGTTATCAGGAAATCAAAACACCGCAAGTGGTGGATAGAAAGCTTTGGGAAAAATCAGGTCATTGGGAAAAATTCCGCGATGATATGTTTACCACCAGCACTGAAAACCGCGAATATGCCATTAAGCCGATGAACTGCCCTTGTCATATTCAAGTGTATAACCAATCGCTGCATTCCTACCGTGATTTGCCACTGCGTTTGGCTGAGTTTGGCTCTTGCCATCGCAATGAGCCATCAGGCACGCTACATGGTTTGATGCGCTTGCGTAATTTCGTGCAAGACGATGCCCATATCTTTTGCGCTGAAAATCAAATTCAAGGTGAAGTGAGCGATTTTATTGATTTGGTTTATGCCACGTATAAGAAGTTTGGCTTTGAAGAAGTTATTATTTTTGTTTCTGATCGCCCAGAGCAACGCGTAGGTACTGATGAGCAATGGGACAAGGCTGAGTCGGCTTTATATGAAGCGCTCAATGCTAAAGGTATCGCCTATGGTTTGAACCCCGGCGAAGGTGCGTTTTACGGCCCGAAAATTGAATTCTCATTAAAAGACTGCCTGGGCCGGGTTTGGCAATGTGGCACCATTCAGGTCGACTTTTCGATGCCAGGGCGCCTTGGCGCGGAATATACAGGGCAAGATGACAAGAAACATACGCCAGTGATGCTGCATCGAGCGGTGCTTGGTTCTTTAGAGCGATTTATCGGTATCTTGATTGAAGAATATGAAGGGAAATTCCCGTTTTGGTTGGCGCCAACGCAGGTTGTGGCCTGCAATATCTCCGAAAGTCAGGATGATTATATCGCGGAAATCACCGAAAAAATGCGTCTTGCAGGCTTTCGTGCAGAATCGGACTTGCGCAATGAGAAAGTCGGCTATAAGGTGCGCGCCCACACTTTGGAACGTGTGCCATTCATTTTGGTGGCTGGCGACCGTGAAAAAGAGGAAAATACAGTATCTGTGCGTACCCGAGGCGGCGACGATTTGGGTGTCATGACTGTAGATGCGTGGATTGCAGAGATGCAAAACATGCAAAACAAGTACCTTTAACAGGGCTTAAAAACGTTTTTTAGCGCAACATTGGCAGGGGGCTTATATCGCCAAGAAAGATTTAGCAATTAACCACGAGATTGACGCAGCAGAAGTGCGAGTCGTTGGTCACGATGGTGAACTTATCGGTGTTTTGGGTCGCTTAGATGCCATTGCAAGAGCCGAGGCTGTTGGGCTTGATTTGATTATGATGTCGCCCAATGCCAAGCCGCCAGTTTGCAAAATCATGGACTATGGTAAATATAAGTATGACCAAGCCAAGAAAGCCAATGAAGCGAAGAAAAAACAGCATGTGATTCAAGTGAAAGAAGTGAAGGTTCGCGCAAGCACCGACCAACACGACTTGGAAGTGAAGTTGCGGAGTATTCGCAAGTTCTTGGAAGAAGGTAATAAAGTTAAAGTTTCACTGCGTTTCCGTGGCCGCGAAATGGCGTACACAGGAAAGGGCGCAGAGCAATTGCAACATATTGCTAAGGAAGTAGAGGAATTGGGCAAACCTGAAAAAATGCCTAATATGGAAGGACGGCAAATGATTATGATCATTAATCCGTTGAAGAAATAGAGGTTTTAAGAATCATGCCTAAGATGAAATCAAATAGCGGTGCTGCAAAGCGTTTCTCGAAAACAGGAAGCGGTAAGTGGAAACGTAACAAAGCGAATGCTCAACACATTCTAACCAAGAAATCACCGAAACGTATTCGTGGATTTCGCGGTACTACCCTTGTTGCAGCATCCGACGCTAAAGCTTTGAATCGTTTGATTCCTGGCCTTTAAGCGCTACCAGTTAAGAGATAGGAGAAAGATATGCCTCGCGTAAAATCAGGTGTACAGGCTCACGCCCGTCATAAAAAAGTAATTAAAGCTGCAAGTGGTTATTATGGCCGTCGCAAAAGCTGTTTCCGTGTTGCTACCCAAGCGGTAGATAAAGCACGTCAATATGCATACCGCGACCGTAAAGTTAAAAAACGTGAATTCCGCAGCTTGTGGATTGTGCGTATCAACGCTGCAGCTCGTTTGAGCGGCCTAAGCTACTCACGCTTCATGTATGGCTTGACCAAAGCTGGCATCACACTTGATCGTAAAGTGTTGGCGGACATTGCTGTTCGTGATGCTGCAGGTTTTGCTAAGCTTGCTGAAACAGCTCGCGCAAACATTCAGTAAATCAATCTGGTCCGACTCAGCGTCGGTATGTTTTGAAATGATGGCAGAGCTGTAATGGCTCTGCCATTTTTGTTTTTAAGTTTTACATGTTCAGCCACAAAGTACGCGATGAAGCGCAGAGGTTTGGTATGAGTGAAATTGATTCCTTAAAAAGTGAGTTGCGGGTGTTGGAAGAACAAGCGCTTGCCTCGTTTACACAAGCAACGGATTTGCTGGCTTTGCAGGCTTTGCGCGTGCAATACCTGGGTAAAAAAGGTGCGCTAACCAACGTGCTTAAGGGCGTGGGTAGACTCTCTGCTGAAGAGCGCCCTGTGATTGGTCAATTTGTGAATCAGGTGAAAGATGCGCTGACGGCAGCACTCGATGCAGCTGAAGCCACGCTCTCCGTTGCTGAAAAAGCCAAGCGCATTGAGGCTGAACGCCTTGATATCACCCTTGCTGGCCGCAAAGCCAACAAAGGTGCGATTCATCCTGTGCAGCAGGGTTTGAATGAAATGTGCGCTATTTTTGCGCAAATGGGATTTGAAATTGCCGAAGGCCCAGAAGTGGAAGATGAGTTTCACAACTTTGATGCCCTCAATATCCCGCAAGAGCATCCTGCACGCGCCATGCACGACACCTTTTTCTTTCATGCCGATGAAGCGCAACAAGCCAAACTTTTACGCACCCATACATCCCCCGTACAAATTCGCACCATGAAAGGTTGTGTGGATTCGGGCGGTCAACCGCCACTGGCTGTGGTTGCGCCAGGCCGTGTGTATCGCTGTGATTATGATGTCACCCATTCGCCCATGTTCCACCAAGTCGAAGTGTTTAAAGTCGATAAAGATGTATCCATGGCGCACCTCAAAGGCGTGTTGAAGCATTTCTTATCAACGTATTTTGAAAAAGATTTGCCGATTCGTTTGCGACCCCATTATTTCCCGTTTACCGAGCCCTCCGCAGAAGTGGATGTGGGCTGCGTGTTTTGCGCAGGTAAAGGCTGCCGTATTTGTAAGGGCAGTGGTTGGCTCGAAGTGCTTGGTAGCGGCATGATTCATCCGAATGTGCTCAAAGCTGTGGGTATTGATTCATCTGTTTATTCCGGTTTTGCTTTTGGTTTGGGCGTGGAGCGTTTGGTGATGTTAAAGCATGGCATTCCTGATTTAAGGTTGTTCTTTGAAAACGATGTTCGTTTTTTACGGAGGATGGGCGCATGAAAATTCCATTTTCTTGGTTAAAAGAACACGTGCAACTCACCAAAGCGCCCAAAGATATTGCTGATGATTTGGTGCGTTTGGGCCATGAAGTTGAAAGCATTGCATTGCCACAAGCTGGCGTACTTGGCGTGCGTATTGGTCAAATTCTTGACATGAAACCGCATCCTGATGCGGATAAATTGAAATTATTGAAATTGGATTTGGGTGAAGCTGAGCCTTTGGCCATTGTTTGCGGTGCTTCGAATATGAAGCAAGGCGATAAAGTGCCGGTAGCGACAGTGGGCACCAACTTGCCAAACGGACTCACCATCAAACAAGGTAAAATTCGCGGCGAAGTCAGCTTTGGTATGTGCTGTTCGGTTGCTGAACTTGGTCTTGCAGAAGACGCTGATGGCCTATTGATTTTGCCAACTGATGCCCCTGTGGGCATGGAAGTGGGCGCATATTTGGAGCTTGAAGAAGCAGTCCTTGATTTGGATATCACACCCAATCGTGGTGATTGCATGAGTGCGCGTGGTTTGGCGCGTGATTTGGCAGCCGATGGCAATTTGCCATTGATTGCACCCGATGAAGAGCCTGCTGATGTCAGCGATTCTGTTGCTGTGCCATCCGTGCAAGTCACTGCCAGCAATGATTGCCCATTATATATGGCGCGCCGCATTGAAGGTGTAGCTGTATCTGATGCACCAGATTGGATTAAAGCGCGTTTGTTGGCAGCTGGCCAACGTAGTATTAATGGTGTGGTGGATATTATTAACTACACCATGCTGGATTTGGGTCAGCCCATGCATGCGTTTGATGCCGATAAGTTAACGGGTGGCTTGCATGTGCGAGCCACCGTTGAAGGTGAGTCGTTTCTAGCCCTTGATGGCCGTGAGATTACTTTGCATGCTGGCAATATCGTGATTGCTGATGACAAAGCGGTTGTTGCCCTCGCTGGCATTATGGGTTCAGAGCATACGGGCGTGACCGAAACCACCACCAATATCGTCTTGGAATCAGCAGCGTTTCGCGCAGCCTTGATTAGCACCACCCGCCGCACCCATGGCCTGGTCTCAGAAAGCTCCATGCGCTTTGAGCGCGGCGTAGATCCAGAGATGATTGCTGTGGCTATGAATCAAGCCACGCTTTTGATTCTTGAATTGTTTGGCGGTAGTGCCAGTGAAGTGATTACTATTGGTGATGCAGATACTTTAGTGAAACACAAAGTGGTGAACACATCCATTGCGCGCATTGAATCGCGTTTGGGTTTAACCATTCCTGAATCAGCCGATGATGTGCTGAATCGCATGGGGTTTGTGGTTACCCGCAAAGAGGGTTTGCTGGAAGTGGAAGTGCCAAGTCATCGCCATGACGTGAGTTTGGCAGAAGATATTTCTGAAGAGTATGCCCGCGTGATTGGCTTTGATGCCATCCCGGAAGTGTTGCCATCGCTTGCCACCATCAAGCCGCATGCAGTGGATACGGCCATGAGCAGCGCAACTGCAGCTGGATTTGTACAAGTGATCAACTACGCCTTTATTTCACCCGCTGAGCAGCGTTTGTTTACAGCTGCCGATGATAAAGACCTGGTGTTGCAAAACCCGATTTCTGATGCCATGAGTGTGATGCGCAGATCCGTGTGGCCAGGCCTTTTGAATACCGCCAAACACAATATGAATCGTCAGCAAGCTGGCGTGATGTTGGTGGAACAAGGCCGTGTGTATGAAAAATTTGATACTGAGAAAAATAAAGAAACCAATGTGATAGCTTGGCTGATGACTGGCCAGATACAAGCTGATGCCTGGTATGCCAAAGCCAATAAAGCCGACTTCTTTGATTTAAAAGGTGCGGTTGAAGCCTGGCTCGAAAACCGTGGTTTGGTGGCGCGTTTTATGGCTGAGGAAAACAAGCTTGGTTTGCAAGCTGGCCAATGTGCGAAGATTTTCGTAGGTAAAGCTGTGGTTGGTTTTATCGGTAAAGTGGACACGGATATTGCCTCAAACTTTGATTTGGCTAGCGATGTGTTTGTGGCTGAAATCAATCTTGATGTGCTTAATGCTGGCAAAAAAGCCAAATTCCAACCGATTCCAGAGTTTCCATCCGTTGAGCGTGATTTGGTGTTCTTGTTTGATAAGAAACATTCATCCGAAGCGATTTTGCAGGAAGTGCGCAAAGCTGGCGGACAAACCTTAGTGGAAGCAGGCATTTTTGACCGTTATATCGGTAAAGGTGTGCCTGAAGGATTTGTAAGTCTTGGCATTCGTTTTGTGCTTCAAGATGCCAAGCGCACGTTAACCCAAGACGATTCCGATGCAGCGATGAAAAGCATTATCAAGGCCATGGCTGATAAATTCGCAGCAGAACTGCGCGGTTAACATCAAAGCCCAAGTGTGGTTGCGGTGTGCTAAATGCCCAACTACACTCCTAACGCGTTAGGAGGATTCATGGTGTTTCGTTTTATGGTTGTTGTGCTGCTGTGCCTTTGCGCAACGCAAGCCCGTGCTGGCCTGATGCATGACAGCACCTTGTCGTGGCAAACGGCGGAAAGTACCCACTTTCGTATCCACTTTCATGATGATGAAAAGTTTTTGGCAGAGCACGCTTTGGCGGTGGCTGAAGATGTTTACAAACGTTTAACGCCAGTGTTTCACTGGATTCCCTTAGCCAAAACAGAAATCGTGCTTAGCGATGAAATGGATATGAGTAATGGATTTGCTACGCCATTGCCATCCAATCGCATGAATTTGTATGTGTCCCCGCCGCGCAGTGTAAACAGCCTTGAAGATCATGCGGGTTGGTTTGAGACGCTTATTTTGCATGAGTTTGTGCATATCCTGCATATCGACAAAGCCAAAAGTGGCCCCAATTCTGCCCGAGGTACATTTGGCCGATTTGCCCTGCTATTTCCCAATATGTTTATGCCGCCTTGGATGCACGAGGGGTTGGCAACGTTTTACGAAACCGATAAAGCCCTTGGCATTGGCCGCGGTCAAAGCAGTTATTTTCAAATGATGATGCGTATGGAAGTGGCAGGTGGTGTTAAACCCGTACGGCAAATCAATCAGCCCATTGTAACATGGCCGCTGCTGACCAGCCGTTATTTGTACGGCGTATATTATTACCAGTTTTTAGCGGAGACCTATGGGGTCAGCACGCTGCAAACCTTGGTCGAATCGTATTCCGATCATTTGCTTCCCTTTGCCATCAATGATTTGCACGAAGCTGTTTTGGGCAAAGATTTGGAAACGGTGTGGGCCGAGTTTGTTGCCTATTTACATCAAACATTTGATGGGCAACTGCAGCAGCTCAAAGCATCAGCCACGCCAGCTTTGGCCATCACCAACAATGGTGATTTCAAACGCAGTTTGGTCAGTGATGGGCAAGCCGTGTATTTTGTGGATGAACATTTGGCTACGGGCACCAAGCTTAAAAAGGTGCTTCAAGACAAGTGGTTTGAAATCGCTGATGTGCATAGCAGCGCTTCGCTTTCCTTGCATCCGCAAGCAGGAATGCTGATTGCGCAACCTGAAGTCTGCCGTAATGCCGATGTGTATTATGATTTGTATCGTCTTGATGTGCAGTCTGGTGAGCAGCAACGACTGACCCATTGCGCCCGTTATGTGTCGGCCACTTTTGCCGCCGATGGTCAAAGCATTTATGCCCTTAAAAATGAGCGCGGGCATCACGCTATTGAAATGCTTGATTTGCAGGGTGAGCGGCTGGACACCCTCTGGCAGGGAGAGCAGGGCGTGGTGTTATCAGGCCTTGATGCATCTTATGATGGCCAAGCGCTGGTGGCATCGGTATGGCGCGAGACTGGGGGATGGAACATTGAAGAGTTTGACCTTCAATCCAAACAATGGCGTGTCTTAACATCGGATGCAGCGACTAAAACGGACGTGTCTTATCTGCCGCAAAGCAGGGATGTGCTTTATGCCATGGATGGTGAAGGCGTTTATAATATTTATCGTTTAAATGATGGGGAGTCGGAAGCGATGCAACTGACTTCCGTGGTTGGCGGCGCATTTTCGCCGCGACTGGATGATGCGGGCAACCTTTGGTATGTAAATTATGGCACGGCTGGTTTTGATGTGGTCAAAACAAGCGCCTCGGAAGTATTGCAACAACCTGCGCCATCTGGCCCAGCATGGGTATCGTTGCCCAAGCTAGAGCCTATTAATATTGAGAAAGTAACACCTTATGAGCCTTGGGATTCTGTGCTGCCTACAAGTTGGTTCCCTGCATTTTATCTGTCGGGTGCTTATGTAGAGCTGGGTGCAGTGGTTAATGGCGCTGATGTGCTGTATCGCCACCAATACAATCTCTATGCGGGTTTGGAATCGCAAACGCCATCGCCAGTGTTTAATCTGCAATATGTGTATGACCGATTCGATCCATTGGTTCGTGTGAATGCCCAACGTTTGATGCAGCCTTATTTG
Organism: Mariprofundus sp. UBA1536; assembly: GCA_002323245.1. Taxonomy (GTDB): domain Bacteria; phylum Pseudomonadota; class Zetaproteobacteria; order Mariprofundales; family Mariprofundaceae; genus Ghiorsea. The sequence continues at coordinate 59,695 of DCPU01000005.1, forward strand.
GATAATCAGTCCATTGTCGCCACCACCATTGTACAGCGTATGGACGTTGAAGCCGTTTATCCGCTGCTGAGCATGAATGAAGGACACACCTTTCATGTGGGTCTCAGCCACTGGCAAGAAAATTTGGCATGGTTGCATGCTTCCTACACCAGCAGTGGCATAGATGTGCAAGACACGCTGCTGGGCGCGGCATGGGTGTATGACACCACCGATCAGCGGGGACGATCCATCAGTCCATCCGAAGGCCAACAATGGATGTTGCTGGCTGAATCTGGAAAAGGCTTGGGCGGTCAGTTTGCGGGCAATGTTATATCGCTTGCTGCAAAAAGTTATTGGGATTTGGGCAGTGAGCAGGTGTTGGCCTTTCAGGCTTATGCAGGCTTTGGTGATGCCAAATCGCGCCCATTTCACGTAGGTGGTAGCCGTTGGGGTAATGTGATTAGCCCGATTATGGTCGGCGCCCCTTACAATCATCGTAGGTTTTCATTGCGTGGTTATGGTGATGCACAAACAGCACTTACAGGCGAAGATATGGCGTTGAGCTCCTTGGAATATCGTTTCCCCATCGCCCGTATTGAGCGAGGAATCATGGCGCCGCCTATTGGTGTGCATCAGGTGTTTGGTCAAATCTTTGTCGATGCCGCCCGCATTGGCAGCAGCCTGAGTGCTTCGCCCACCTACACCAGTGTAGGTGCAGAATTGGGCGTTGATTTGGTCTTGTTTTATAACTTGGGCGCGAGGCTGCAAGTGGGTGTGGCTAAAGGTCTGGATGTAAACATTGGTGAGAATCAGACCTACATTCGGCTAGGAAGTATGTTTTAGGCTTCAATCAACGCGCTAAGTATTTCATCCCAGTGTGATATAAAAATGTAGTGACCATTTTCTTCGAGGAAATGAGATTTGCAGTTGGGGATGGCAGCGGCAATATCTTTTGCAGAATCAATATTGGAAAAACAATCGTGGATGCCGTGCCAAATATGTACTTCTGTCTTGATATCTTCTGGGTTGAAATCCCAATCTTTGAGTCGCAAATAATAGTCAGCAACAATGCCATCGATATTGCTACTTGTGACATTATTCATGGACTCTTTAAAAATTTTCTTGTGTTCATCCGATGAGACGATCGCTCGGTCTGATTCATAAAAATCGGACGCCATCAATTCGAAATAGCTGTTATTCTTTTTCAAGGCCTTCAAAATAATTTTACTAAAGGGATAAAGAATCGATTTCGGTGTTGAGCGGGCTAAAATTTGAAGACGTCGATCGAAGGGAAGAAGATTTTCTAAGTGCTCAAAACGCGGGTCAGGCATGCAGCCTGTGGTTGCAGCGCGCTTTACCCTATCTGTAAGTGTGGCTGCACAAGCCAGAGCATAAGGGCCACCTTCGCCATCACCGGTTACGTAAAAACTATCAATGCCTAAATGGGATGCCAGTTGCTGAATGTCTCGTTTACAGTAATGGCTTAGTGAGTGTTCATGTTGAGGGTCGGAGCAGCCATGCCCAGGCCGCTCTGGAACGATAACACGTAGACCATGAGTTTCAGCGAAGGTGCTGTAAGGATGTAACTTTTCTTTGGAATGGAGCCAACCGTGGAAATGGATAAGCGGGGTGCCATGTCTATCGCCAAATTCGGTAAATTCCATCCAACGGCCATCCATAAGGCGAATGCCTTTAGTTTGTGGAGTTTCAGACATGTTTTTTGAGAAGTTTGCTTCGGGTTCTGAAAGGCTAATGTTCACAGGTGTTGACGCTCTTGCACCAATGAGCGCTGCAGGTCCGGTAAGCACCATCTTGATAAGTTCAGTTTGGCTATGGGTGTTCGTTTTTTCGAGAATCGACTTGAGCTGTGAACGAACAGTATGCTTGCTAATACGCTGCTTGTTAGCGATTTCGCTCAAACTGTGGCAGCCATTCAATAGATGCTTTAATAATCGAGCTTCAGCCTGTGTCAGTGTGTAGGTTTCACTAAGGATATCTGCCGATATTTCCTGACGACTTTTTGCACAAGAAATGTAAATGGAAATCAGAGGCACATCAGTTGGCAGGTTGTCTATGTTTGTAGGAGTAATATAGATGGAACATGGGTTGTCAGAGGCTGCCCCAATCATCATGGATTTCTCTTGTTGGGATGAGTGTCTGTTGACCTGAGCCACTGCAATATCGCGAACAACTCGGTGAAGATTTTTTGTATCTGTCACAGATTTTAAAACAAGCTGATTGCTCTTTATGGTGAGCTCATCATTCTCATTTAGTATATTTTGTGCATGTTGATTCATCGCGGTGACAGTGCAGTTTTCATCAGTGAGGATAATGCCAATGGGCAGTCGGTCTAAGACATCTGCAACAGCATTTCGCTCATTCTCTAAAGCGTTAAATCTATGGTTGAATTCAATGGCCCTGCGGAAATGAGGTTTTAGAATTTGTGTCTTCGCTTTGTTTTCGGAGACAACTTCGTTTTCTTGATCTTTTTGAACATCAAGTGGTAACCCCAGCGTAGTGTCTAAAATGGATAGCAACTGCGGCCATAACTCGGGGCTTTGGGCAGAGTCATAAATGAGACCAATAATCTCAGAGAGCTGTTTTTGGTCGTCTTGACTCATTCGCTCCATGCCTTTTCCTCCCTGCACACCATCACTTCGGAAACGACATCATAGAATTGCGCTTCTGGCAAGGCATATCCTTATTTCCATGATGGGTATGACTGTGCATTAGTTGTTTTGACCTGAAAAAAATTCTGCTGATGTATGGGCTACGCCATCATGAGCTATAATCTTGAACCGCAAAGGACTTGTTTCGTTCAAGTCGGCTGAAGGCAACCAAAAGGCACACCATTTACTTTGTTTTTTCTTCCACATGGATAATTGAATGATAAAATTGGTGCCTTGATCATTCTCCAGAATTTCACCAACTGTTAATGGTTGCCATCGCCCATCGGGTTGCTTTTTTTCAACCTGGACTGAAGGCGTCATAGTTAAGTCGTGTGCTTTAGCCTCTGCAATAGTTGGTGCGGGCCCGTCCCAACAAGCGTCGTACATTTGAGGTTTTTCTCCATTTGTAAACATGGTTTTAACAATATGAGTTTTTAACGCATCTTTCTCCATAGACTTAAAATCTTTCGAGACAGTTGAAAAAGTTTGTACTTCTCCAGCATCATAGTGGTATTTATAGGGTTCATCATTTGATGCGGGAGGCTTCTCTGAAAACTGTTCGGCCAAAGTCTTTAGTCGCTTGCCCACAAGAACACCTGCCAATCCCCCATACAGGGTGGAACCACCTTCATACTGTCCTGCCTTATATTCTTCCGGCGTCGTGAAATATGATACGTACTCATTACTTAGGCCAAGCAAAATCACCTTTTCCTTCGATACCTTCAATTGGGAGGCCAATTCATTTCGAATTCGCCTACCCATCATGGTCGTAAACTCACCTGGCAATGTAGCCAACACAATTGGACCAAGTGTATAGACACCGAGCGGTGCTTCTGTTGGCGGCGAGAAGCAGCGCATGTAATATTTTGCTGCCCAAAAAACTACTCTGCATAAGGGATCTGGAGCACCTTCATGGCATCCGATGAAATTATCACGTGTTTTTGTCGGTCCATCTTCTGCGCCTGCAAGAGCGCCTGGTCCGCCAGTTAATTTCTTTTCAGTGAATTTATCCTTCCCTACCTTTGCACCAGCCAGTTGCTCTCTTGAAAAGCGTACCTTGATATCGGCATTGATTTGAATGCTTTTATTTTCGGTATTCAGTATGGCGTCACCTAGCTTTTTACCAAGCCGAAGTGTTTCATTTCGTGTTTGCGAAATCCAAGCGGCTGAGACATCACCTTCGGCACCATTAAAGATGGCTACAACAGGTGCACTCCCCCCAGAAATCAACCCCAGCTTTTGCTCAGCAACGGTTGCGGCAACACCAAACATATCGCTTGAATAAATAGCAGCCTCATGGCTAAGGGTGGTGGGATGAACTGCGAAGAAAGCACCAATGCCAATCACATGAGATGGTTCTTTAGCGCTTTTAATCCACAGCGTTTGTAACATGGGGTCAACTGCATGGTAAGCACTGATTGGGTTGGGACTATATATGGGTGGAAGACTATCAGTAGGAAGAGAGTTGCTGCCTTCTAATATTTCAGACACCTGGCTCTTCTCATTTTGAAGAAAAGCTTCGATGCTCCGATTACGAACCAGTTTTTCAACCTGTGCATCGCCAAAATAAAGCTTTGCGCTTTCGGCTGTGTTGCATGATGCCAAGACAACATCAGCCAATTGATTTGCCAAGAAGTCGAACAAGTTTCGGTCAAACCCCTTTTCTGGCCCCCCAAATTGATTATACAAAGGTGAGCTTGAAAAATTCCCTGGGCTTTGGTGCGTGTGTGTTGCAGAGAAAATCATTTGGCGGCGTTCTAGGCGACAACTTTCATTGGCACTATTTGCGACAATATCGGTGACTCTGTCAGCTAACCCAGCCGGCATTGACCATAAGTCCGTGGAAATTAACGCCAGCTTTGAACCATTAGGAGCCTCTATGTACAAGCTGCGTGCTTTGAGTCTTAGCCATTGGCCACGTGAGATTTGACCGATGAAGGAATGGCCACCCATCGGGAAACCAGGAGGCGGGGTAATATCTACTTTTGCAGCGCCTGCATATAGCATGTTACGTGGCTCGGAAGGTTTTATTGCTCGCAGTTTACCATGGATAAGTGCTGTCGGAGCGGGCGTGCAGCTGCTGCATAACATCAGTACCAACAAGGCGAAAAGCATTATCGCGCCCGGCGCCGGATATATTTTTGGTTTATCAATATGCATGATTAATTTTAATGCCTTTCATCAAAGCAGTAGTTCACATAAACAGGGAAGTGGTCTGATAAAGCGAGGTACTTATTGCCGAACACCCATCCTTTCCATGTTTCACTTGCGGAGGGCATATCGATGTGAATGGTTGATGCTTTGATACTGGGTTGACGGTTGCGGCTGAACAATACGTGGTCGTAGGTTTTATGATGCTCACATGCTAAAGCATTGGTATTAGCATCGAAGCTGTAGGCATCGTTCTGAAGCATATGGCCAGCATTGAGTGTATTTAACATTTTATTGTAATTGTCTGCCTCGGGGTCGATATTAAAGTCGCCTGCAATCAATATCGGCTCGTTTTGTGGAATGTGTTGCGCCTGAATAAACTTGGATAGTTGAATGAGTTGCGCATTCTGGGTTTTAATACTTTCCTGACCATCACCTTCAATAGCATTCAAATGGGTACCAAAAATATGATAATTCTGCTTTTGGAAACCTTCGTCTTTTACAATCTCAACATACACCACGCCTTTTCTAGATAAGGCATCCATCCCTGAAGTGGCCTCATACACTTCCTGCGTCTGATTATCCTGAATCGGCCATTTGCTCATGATGAATACGCCACCATCTTGATAAGGAAACGCATCCTCACTTAAATGCTTGGAAATATATTTGAACGACTTACGCATTTCATGGATAAGTATTTCCCTAGCTGAGTCATCAAATGCTTCTTGGAAAATTACCACATCAACGTCTTTGATATGGTTTGGAATATCCTTTGCCATGAAATCATTGTTAAACCAAAACATCTGGCTAGGCCGCATATAAATATTGTATGTGAGTACTTTTAAGTCTGATGCGTTGCAGATTTCAGCAGCGGACACATTGGGGGTGATAAATTTTACAATCACCAAGAGGGCTAAGGCGGCTAAGTACGTACGATTGCCTAAGAAGCTTAACATATTCTCATGTTGTCCTGTCTTTATCGCTGAATAAAAGTATTAGCCTTAACAAGGGCTTGCAGATGCGAATGTGCGCATAGAATGAAACCTTGGCAAGTTTTTTGCATTCAATTAGGCGTGATTTTTATTGATTTACTTTGCAGTAATACTTTTATCAAGAGTAAGTTGTTGCAGAATTGCATCAATATGCGAGATGAAAAGGTAGTGTCCATGCCCTTTTAGAAAGTGGCGATTGCATCGGGGAAGGGCATAGGCGATGGCTTTAGCGCTATTAATATTTGAAATGCAATCTTCTTCGCCATGCCACATATCCACGACTGTTTGGGTGGAGCCAACGGAAAAATCCCACAACGAAAGGCGGGAAAAATAATCATCGAGAAAACCATCCACATTTTCTTTGAGTAAATTGTCCATGCCCGATTGAAATAGCTTTTCATGCTCAGGGGTGCTGATAATGGCCTGGTCAGCTTTGCAAAATTCATTGAACATCAACCGGTAGTAGTTGTTGTTTCTTCTCATGGCTTTAAGAATCATACGGTAAAATGGGTTGAGAATGGATTTGGGGGTGGACTTGGCCATTGCCATAAGTTTGCGGTCGAAAGGTAGAATATTTTCCATGTGTTCAAAGGTTGGGTCAGGCATGCAGCCTACCACAGCGGCTTTGTATACAAAATTACCAAGTAGATTGGCGCATGCCAGTGCAGCAGGAGCTCCATCACCATCACCAAGCACATAAAATTTAGTGAGATTCAAGTGCTGTGCCAGTTGTAAAATATCATTGGTATAATTTCGAAGTGAGCGTTGCTTTTGCATGCAACTTTTGCCAAAGCCAGGACGCTCAGGGGCTATGATACGTAAGCCATGCTTTTCCGGATATGTGCTAAAGGGGTGAAATTGTTCTCTTGAATGCAAGATACCATGAAAATAAATTAGTGGTGTGCCTTCTGGATCTCCAAACTCAGTGTATTCAAGCTTTCGTCCATCAAACAATGAAAGGATGTGAAAGGAGCTTGCATGGCTGTGCTGCGTTGTATCCGCTAAAGCTTTGTGATGACGTACAGGCACTGGGCTCTGTTTCTCGCCTAACAGCGCTGCGGGGCTGCGCAGAATGCTTTTAAGCATTTCGTTTTGACTGTGTGTATCGGTTTTTCCAAAATGCTTTTCATTTGCGTGCGCACGGTATGCTTGCTGACATGTAAGAGTTCAGCTGCATCTGAGAGTGAGTTGCTGCCTTGGAGTAACGCCTGTACCAGTTTCGCTTCAGCAAGGGTGAAGCTATAGATGGATTGGAGAGAATCGATGGATATATCTTGTTGAATACTTGCGCTTGAAATAAATACAGCAGCCAAATTGTGTTCGCTATGAATATTACTGTGCGCGGACGGAGCAACATGTATTGAGCATGGTATGTCATTGTTTGCGGAGATAAGCAAACTCTCACCATTGAAGTGAGTTTGTGGCGAAACAGGAGCAGTGGTGGCAGCGCGGAGCAATCGATGCAGCTTTACAGTATCTGAAGTGGCATGGGCAACAAGCTTGCCATCCTCTATTTTTAAGCTTTCATTGAGTGCTAATAGCGCTTTTGCATGCGCATTCATGCCAACCAAGACAGCATCGGAATTGGTGACAATAACACCTAAGGGTAGTCGATCGAGAATGGCTGATATGGCGTGTGATTCGGCTTCAAGCTGAAAGATTTTTTGGTTAAGCTTGATTGAGCGTTCGAAGTGTGGGAGAAGCATTTGATGGATTTTTGCTGTTTCTTCTGTAATCGAAATGTTGCCTAGTTTTTCTTCATCCGCAATTGTTTGCATCATACTATTCATGCGGCTTAACAAATCTGGCCATAAGCTTGGCTGTTCCGCTAGATTATAAATGAGCTCAATGACCTCAGATAAGGTCTGCTGTTTAGCGAGGGAAGATGGTTGCGAATTCACGCTTGGCTATCTAAGCGCATAACACGGCGCTTGGTCGCAAAGGCAATCACATTGTAAGGCATCAAGCTTGGTTTTTGCGTAATTAAAAAACGCACTTTATTTTCACAAATCGATAGCACGCCCTTGATGCCTTGTGTGGGTAAACTAAATACCGCGTGACGGGCGCTGCCAGCGATGATGCCGCTTTCTTTGTGTTGGATTTCTTTTTTTAAGCGAAGAAATAATTTTTCACTTGGTGATGAAAATATTACGTAAAAAATCTTTGAATTTGCCATGGTTCCTCTCCTGCCTGACCAAATCGGTCAATCCCCTCGTTTCACCAACACCGATTTAAACAACAAACGCTGCTGACGAAACGAACCCTAAAATTGCAAAAAAAATCCCGCATACCCCATTTGGGCGATGCGGGCCGAATTATTGGGTTTTAGGGTTGCGGCAACTTGATAAAACTGTTTGACGTTAAGGGAGGACTGCATGAAATCAGTGATGAAAAATAATTTGATGTACAAAGTAATTGTTCTTGGATTCATCTTTGGTATTTCTGGATGTGGCGGAGGAGGAGGAACCGCGCCTGTTGATTCTGCTGCATCTGTACCCGCGGCAGGCGGATCATCCACATCAGCTTCTTCCATTCAACTTCAGGTGCTGCCTGCAGTTGGCACGGTGACCGTTGGAAGTTCGCTTGCGCTTAAAGCTGAGGCAAGGAACGCAAATCGGCAGGTGATGTTCTCTAAAAAGGCGACAACCCCAGTGACATTAACTTGGTCAAGCAGCAACCCTTTGGTCGCAACAGTAGACCAGTTCGGTAATGTTACAGCTATAGGTACAGGCAATGTGAGAATTACGGCCACGAGCGGAACAATTGTTGCAAATACTGACCTTGCTGTAGTTTCGGGCGGGGTTTCAGTTGGTGGGATTAGCAATCTGGTTAAAAGCATCACAGTAAGCCCGAAACGGAGTTTGTTAACACCGGGGGCAAGCTCCACTCTTAATGTTTTTGGCTCTGATATGACCGGCGCTCCTACATCGCTTGGATCATGTGGTGCTGGTGGCGCATCGCTTTCTGCCTCTGAAGCAGGCGTGGTAAGTGCAACTTATGATGGCACATTAGGCGCTGAGAAAATCACGGTTACAGCACTACAAAATGGATTCACATATTTAACCTTTAGTTGTAATGGTTTAAGCGCAGCCCCAATTGCTGTTGAAGTATCAGCTTCAACAAGCTTGCCTACCTTTCTTGGCGGCGCTCAATTTCTCAGTGGACTACAATTTGATATTTATGCTGAAGAGTTCCATGTGGCCGGTCCTTTATCAGGCGCGACGACATCTATTGGGTATGCGCTGTTCAAAAACGGCGTCTGGTCTTCAGAAATCATTCCAGGGTTCAATGGGATGGTCACAGTTGATGCTATACATATCGACCCCAGGACTTCGCAACCTGTTATTGTCGATGCACTAAACTCGAATGTTTGGGTGAGAGGCGTAAACGGTGGGTGGACCAGCTTTTCATTAGGAACAACTGTGCGGACTAGCTATAGGGATTCGTTAATGACTGATAACGGCGCATTATATATTTTTGGATACAATGTTTCTGAGGCAAACTTGTTTGTAAGCTTGGGCATAACAAGAAATGACTGGGTGACGCAGAATCTTGCTGGTTTTGGATCTGCGAGTAAGGTCAAGCTTTCGATATCACCTATCACAGGCGATTTATTTATTGGGTTTGAATTGTATACTTATAATGCAACCCTTAAAATTGGGCAGGACACTACCCATTATGCCAAAATCAATAGTGTAACTCAATTGGTGGATGTTGAGTTTGTGGGGAATGGACAAATGGAAGGCATGGCTATTGGCAAAGATAACCGGCCGCATTTTATTATTGTTGATAATCAGGTGATGAATTATACCCGAAAAGAAAACGGGGTATGGGTGGCTCGTTCGATAATTTCTCCAGCATGGAACAATACTAATTTCGAGCTAGATGCCCATGAGCTTCCAAGGATATCGTATTATGATGGGACAGCTATTAAGCTGCTATCTAGAGAGACAGGCGTTCCACTTGGGCAAGTGGGGGGATGGTCCGTGGACACGGTTGCCGTTGGAGTTGGTCAGCACGCATATGTTTTGGATGAGTATGACCGTGCTATTGTGCTTTATATCAATGCTGGCACGCCCAAATTGTATATTGAGCCTCATTATTTGGATTATTCACCTAGGGGTGCTAGCTCAGTCGAATTGCCATCCAATCTAAGCGTTTCCGTTCTTCAGTTGCCCGCGCCAACTGGAATTACGGCTACTGCCTTTGGCAGTACTACTGGTGCTGTTCGCCTTAGTAGTGCAAATATCTACACAGGGTCAATTGGGAGCCGAGTCTATTACAGTACTACAGGTAACCCCACGTTTACTGACCCATATATATCTGGGTCCAGTCTGTCTTATGCAGGTGTAACCGTGGCATATCTCCAGAATCAAGCGCTTGATGTGCCCACATACTATGGTGTGGTATCATTTACCCCGACAGGTTATAGCCAAATGGCGTATACCTCTGCGACATCAAGTGTGGTAGCTGGCGGATATAGCACTATTTATATTGACTCCGCTTTATCTGCGGGGAATGGCAATGGCGGCATCAACCTTCAGTTCACTACGAGACCTCAGAACGCAAATGTAAATGTATATTATACTATGGATGGGACAACACCATCTGCAGTCAGCCCATCCTTTCAAGTTGCAGCATCATTGGACAGTTATACATTTGCAGTTGATGTTTATAGCTCATATAAGTTTGCCACATCTATATCTGGGCCGCTGGGTGTTGAAACCGCTCTTTCAACAGCGTGGGGGCCACTGGATACGGTGGTACATCCTGTATTGTTTTCGCTATCTACAACTGGGCAATACTTTTATATAAACAATACCCGTGATCCAAACAACGGCTCGCTTACCTATACGTTATATGCTTCAACTACACCAAATGCCATTGCTAATGGAACGGTTGTTGCAACTAATATGACGCCTAATGCTTGGGTTCCCGTGGTTGGTGCCCCAGGGACGATTGTTGGACAGAGTTATTATTGGGCGGTGAGAGTGTCAGATGGGGTAACCAGTAGATTCACCAATGATATCTTAAGAGTTGCTTACTAATCTAAGTTGATTTTAGTCGATGTATTTCAGGGTATTTAACTAAAGATAGAATAAAAGGGGCAGCTGAGGCTGCCCCTTTTTTCTGCCTGACGCATGCGAATAAAAAACGAGATGCAGAAATAGGGGGCTTTGTTTGAGGTAGTTTTTTTGAGCCCTTATGTATAAATGAAACTCATATTTGTTTATACCCCATTTGGGCGATGTGCAAGGAATCGGCAAGTCTTATTTTCCATCAAAGAAGCGTCAGTAGTTAATCGGACGCAGACAGGGGGAGAAAATGATGAATCGATTAAAAGTATATGTATTGTTTTTGCTGTTAGCGCCAAGTGCTGTCTATGCAGAAGAAAAAGTGGATTGCGGCGATGAATATACGTCGTTAAGCAATGAAGAAGTACAGCGCCTTCCAGCTTCAGAAGTTGGGCAAGTTTTTTTGCTGAAGTTTCCTAGTGTGCCTAACACTGTGACTTTGAAAGAATCAAAACGAAAATCTAGAATATATGGTCAGGTTGCGGAAGTATTTAAAGGCATAGCAGAAAACAAGAGCGCACTTGATGATTCAGCTCATCTAGAGGAATGTGTGATGTATGAGCAAGGGCTTAAGAGAGCAACGCTTGAAGTAACGGCGGAAACAGGAAAAAAGAAAGAAACTTATTCGTTGGTTGTCGGCCCAGCAGAATATTTGTTTCTATCTGCTGATATGCCCATATCTAACGTTAAACAGCTTAAGTATGATGCGAAGACAAACACAGTTATTGAAAAGGAAAAGCCTGCATTATTCTATGTGAGCCTTAATGGTAAGTTTGGCGACATCTATACCAATTACAAAGCCTTTGATTACAGAAACTTATCGATGAAACTTTTATTCAATGCCTCTGGTCAGCCCAGTGCATCTATAGGTATCGGACTTGGGTACCACTTTAAGTATGCAGAGGTTTTTGTTGCTAGGGTAACTACGGCTAATGACGAGAGTGCTTATGGTTCCAATGTAAGTCGTAGCCTATCAAATATCTGGGGGGTTAGTTTTGATATTGGGAAAGCAGCATCATGGTTAGGCGGTAATTAAAGGGCTACCTATGACTGCCTCATATTTATATTGAGGTAGTCATAGGCTAATAAAGCTTAGGCGTTAAAAGATTTTCCGCAGCCGCATTCGCCTTTTTTGTTGGGGTTTTGGAAGACGAAAGTGGATGAAAGCATATCTTGCTGATAGTCGATTTTTAGGCCTTTGATGGCTTTGTCGTAAAACTCAGATGCTACATAAATTGTGATGCCATCTTGCTCGGCGCATAAATCACCATCTTTGGAAGCGTTTTCATAGTCGAGCACATATTCAAGGCCAGAGCAGCCTGCTTCGCGCAGTGATAAGCGCACAGCTTTTTGGCCGGAGGCAGCCAGCTTTTGTTTAAATTGTTGTACTGCTGCATCGGTGAGGTGGATATCTGCTTTATCTAGTGTGGTCATAGTGTTCTCCGGTGAGCCTATTGTAGTTCTTTGGGGATACTAAAATGTACATCTTCATCAATGGTTTGACGGATTTGTAAAATGTCCTTGTCTTGTGCTGAAAGCAAATCAATCACTTCTTGAATCAGTACTTCGGGCGCGGATGCACCAGCGGTGACGCCGATATTTTCTGCCCCATCAAGCATACCTTGGGTAATGGCTTGGGCATTTTCAATCAAGTAGGCTTTGCAACCTGCTTTTTCAGCCACTTCGCGAAGGCGGTTGCTGTTGGATGAGTTGGTGGAACCAATCACCAGCACCAAATCAGATGCTGCAGCCAAATCTTTGACTGCCATTTGACGGTTGCTGGTGGCGTAACAAATATCTTCACGTTTAGGGCCTTGGATATGGGGGAAGCGGGCTTGCAAAGCCTCAATCACATCTTTGGTGTCGTCGACACTAAGCGTTGTTTGCGTCACAAAGGCCAGTTTGGTTTCATCATTCACAACAAGCTGCGCGACATCTTCTGGCTCAGAAACCAGCAAGACCGCACCTTGTGGCGCTTGACCCATGGTGCCTTCCACTTCGGGGTGACCAGCGTGGCCAATGAGAATGATTTGATCGCCATTGGCATAATGACGCAGCAACTCCAAATGTACTTTGGTCACTAAGGGACAAGTGGCATCCATCACGCGTAAGCCCCGCAATTTGCCTTCTTCTTGCACAGCTTTGCTCACGCCATGTGCTGAGAAAATAAGCAGTGCACCATCGGGGGCATCGTTTACTTCTTCAATAAACACTGCACCTTTTTGTTTGAGATCTTCCACCACATATTTGTTGTGTACGATTTCATGGCGCACATACACAGGCGCACCAAACACTTCAATGGATCGTTCTACAATTTCAATCGCGCGTTCAACACCAGCGCAAAAACCACGCGGCTGGGCGAGGAAAACGGCTTTGGGTTGAATTGTGATGGTCTGTTGCTGCATTGTTTACGTCCTTGGGTTACGATGTCGGCCAATCATACTGTAAAAAGCACTGGGGTGAAATGATGATAGACTACAAATTAAATGTGGGTGAAAAAGCAGCACTGGATTTGGAAGTTGCTATTTACCCAGAAGCCAAATTCAAATTGGCAGATGCTTTGGGCTCTTGGGTGATTGTATATTTCTACCCCAAAGACATGACTTCTGGCTGCACTACTGAGTCGTGTGAGTTCCGCGATACCTTACCTGATTTTAGTGCCGCTAATGCTAAAATTATAGGTGTGAGCCGTGATTCTTTGAAATCACATGCCAATTTCACGGAGAAAGAAAGCTTAAACTTCCCACTGATTTCCGATGAAGACGAAGCCTTTTGTAAGGCTTTTGATGTGATTCAAGAAAAAATGAACTACGGCAAAAAATATATGGGCATCGAGCGCTCAACGTTCATTATAAATCCTGAAGGTGTGGTGGCTGAAGCTTGGCGTGGCGTGAAAGTGCCAGGGCATGTGGACGCTGTGTTAGCGCGCCTGAAAGAGTTGCAAGCAGCCTAATTTTTTAAACACATCATGTTACTCAAAGATAAAAAGATTCTACTGGGAGTAGGCGGCGGCATTGCCGTTTACCGCGCTGTGGAGTTGATGCGCCTGCTGATGAAGCAGGGCGCAGATGTGCGCTGCGTGATGAGCAAGTCAGCGCAGGCATTTGTCACACCTTTAACCTTTGAAGCTTTGTCGGGCAACAAAGTGCATGTGGACTTGTTCGATTTAACCGAAGATCATGGCATGGGGCATATCCAATTGGCGCGCTGGGCGGATGTGATTATCGTGGCACCGATGACGGCGAATATGATGGCCAAAGTGGCGCACGGTATGGCCGATGATTTGCTAACAACGTTATTGTTGGTGGCCGATGTGCCTGTGTTGATGGCGCCGGCGATGAATGTATCCATGTGGGAAGCAGCTAGCACACGGCAGAACTTGTATACTTTGCAGCAACGTGGCTTTGCGCTGGCTTCGCCTGTTGCTGGTGAATTGGCCTGTGGTGAGCAAGGCGCTGGTCGCTTGGCTGAGCCTGCGGCTATCGTCGATGCGGCCTTACCTTTGCTTACGCCGCAATCTTTGGCTGGCCAAAGCTGGGTCATTAATGCGGGGCCTACTGTGGAATCTTGGGACGCTGTGCGCACCATGAGTAATCGGGCAAGCGGAACGCTTGGTGCAGCGCTGGCGGATGCAGCAGCATTACAAGGCGCGGAAGTGATTTTGATTGCAGGCGTTGGCACACCCCTTAGTCATCCGCTGGTGCATAGGGTGAATGTGGAAAGCGCGGAGCAGATGCTAAAAGTCTCGCTCAAAGCTGCTGCGGGCGCGGATGTGTTTGTGGCGACAGCTGCGGTGAGCGATTATCGCTTTGCAGATGTTAGTCCGCAAAAGATGAAGCGGGCAGATGTGGAGATGATGGAAGTTCGTCTGTTACAAAATGTAGATATTGTGGCGCAAGTGGCCGGCATGGCGAAAAGGCCAACGATGGTGATTGCCTTTGCTGCAGAGAGTGAAAACCATGTTGCTTTTGCCAAAACGAAATTGGCGAAAAAAGGTGTGGATGCCATTGTCGCCAATGATGTTAGTAATATGGGTAAAACATCGGCTGCGGGCTGGTGGGTAACCGCCGAAGCAGAGCAGGTTTTACCTGAAGAAACCAAGGCAATGTTTGTGCGCAGCCTCATTGATTTGATTGCTGATTTGCATGCATCTGCGGCGTAAGGAGAAGGGTGTGAAACGATATTTTTTGTTAGTGATGATGTTGATGGGTTTTGCTGTGCCTGCATCAGCAAGCCAATTGAATTTGGATCCTTATTTCGCAGTGGGTGTATCTGGTATGCAGGCGGATGGCGGTAGCACTTCGGCCAATACACCCGCTGGCTACATGGCTATGGGCACGGTGCTCAATTGGATTAGCCCAAATTTGCGCACAGAGTTTCGTTTTGGATACGGTGGGCAGCTCACTGCTTTTAGCGGTGATATCAATGTATTTGCTTCGTATTTGTTAAAGCCAAGTTTGGAAGTGACACGCGAGCTAGATATCTATGCACTGCTTGGGTTTACCACCATGAATATCACATTGGCGGGCGTTGATTCAGCGGATACAGATTTAAGTTATGGCCTAGGGGTGTCCTATCATATTCCCAATGAATCTATGGCGATTACTGCCGACTGGATGCAATACCACACGGCGACGACATCGAGCTTAACTTCCATCAGCGGCATGAATATATCGGGCGTCTCAATCAGTTTATTATTTGAATACTATTGATCACAGAGCATTCGTTTCTGGCCAGGTCATGTTTTGCAGTAATGTCCAGAGTGTTTCCTCTACAGGGCCAACGGGGCGCTGCTTATTGCGCACCAAATGAATCGGTGCTTGTAATAGTTTAAAATCGGGTGATGTCAGTTTGGTGAGGCGGTTGTCTTGAATATCGTTTTTGACCAAATGAAGCGGCATGCGCCCCCATCCCTTGCCTGAACAAATAATGCGTTGCTTGGTGGCAAAATCATTGACCACCCATTGCGGTGAATCATTGTAAATCCCTTTACTGATACGTGGGCTGTGATTGCTGGTATCTCGCACCACAATCAATGTTTCATATCCCAAATCACTTTCACAGATAGTATCTGCTTGTGCTGCCCAAGGCGAAGATGATGGCACCACGGTAACAAATGATATGGGTGGTAAAGCAAAGCTTTCAAAGTTGTGTGCCAAATCAAAAGCGTCTGAGATGGCAATATCTGCATCATCATCGATCAATCGCTCCATGGTGCCACCTAAATTTTCAATCTGCATTTGGATGCGCGTTTGCGGGAAAAGGGTGCTGACTTGGTTGAGTACGCCAATAATCGGCTCAACTGGCACGATACCACTAATGGCCAAGCGCACTTCGGATTCATAACCACTGGCCAAGTGATGTGCTAACGATACGATTTCATTGCTCTTCTCTAAAAGCGCATCTGCTTTTTGATAAATACTTCGACCAGCATCAGTGAGTTCAGGGCGGTAATTGTCGCGAGTGAATAGCGTGATGCCCAATTCTTGCTCAAGCTTTTGGATGCTGATACTCAGTGAAGATTGGCTGCGAAACACAGATTCTGCAGCAGCACGGAAGCTACCTGTTTCAACAATGGCTTTAAGATATTTAAGTTGTTCTAATGTCATAAAAGACCCTGATTGATATAAGCTATCATAATGATGAATTATATATGCTTTTTTACTATCATGGTAGCTTTGTATAGTTAGCCTAGTTTAGCAGGTATGTGGGGAAGTTATGCAGCTGAAAAACACATCGAAGTATTATGGTCTGGTTAGTATTCTTATACATTGGCTGATGGCTATAGCTATCATCGGCATGTTTGGCCTTGGTGTTTGGATGGTGGGTTTGGATTATTATGACCCATGGTATCATCGGGGCCTATGGCTGCATCAGAGTATTGGCATGTTGCTATTGTTATTATTGCTGTTTCGTTTGATATGGCGACTTTCCAACCCAGTTCCTGAAATCATAGGGTTATGGTGGGAGAAACTGGTTGCCATATGGGTCCACCGGGGCCACTACCTGTTGATGGTAATACTGATGGTGACGGGTTACCTAATTACCACAGCATATGGGCGTGGCGTAGATGTTTTTGGTTGGTTTGAATTTCCAGCATTGTTCCCTGCTGATAAGGGCAGGGAAACCACACTGGGTTTTTATCATATGATTTTGGCTTGGGGTTATATGGCCTACATAGCTATGCATGCAGCCGCTGCACTGAAACACCACTTTATTGATAAAGATACTACGCTTTTGCGTATGCTCGGCATCAATCAAAACAAAGAAGAAAAGGAGAAGCATCATGAAGATTAAACTAATCATAGGGGCAGCACTGGTAGCCTTGGGTATTTCCACTTCAGCCATCGCTGAGAATTATGTCATCGATAAAAAGGGGCAACATGCTGTGGTTCAATTCAAGGTTTCCCACCTTGGCTACAGCTGGATGATTGGCCGCTTTAATGATTTTGAAGGCACATTCTCTTATGATGAGAAAAACCCTTCTGCTGCCAAAGTCAATGTAACGATTAACACTGCCAGTGTGGATACCAATCATGCTGCGCGTGATAAGCATCTGCGTAGCCCAGACTTCTTTAATGTGGATAAAAACCCAACTTCAACATTTGTGAGTAAATCGTTTAAAGAGTTGGGTGATGGCAAAGCGAAGTTAAACGGAACATTCACGCTGAATGGTGTGAGCAAAGATATCACCATCAATGTGACGCATATTGGTCATGGTCAAGACCCTTGGGGTGGCTACCGCCGTGGCTTTGAGGGTACAACAAACTTGAATCTGGCAGATTGGAATATGCCGTTTGCACCAAAGCTTGGTCCTGCTTCTGCAAACGTGGAGCTGTACTTCTCGTTTGAAGGTATCCGCCAGTAAATTTGGTGATAAATAAGGGCGGTGTGTCATGGGTTTGTTGGTGGATGGTGAATGGGTAGATCAGTGGTATGATACAAGTAAAAGCGGTGGTTCATTTGAGCGTCCAGATGCTGTATTTCGTCACTGGATCAAAGAGGGTGGTGAGTTTCCACCCGAAGCTGGTCGCTACCATCTCTACGTTTCGCTGGCCTGCCCATGGGCGCACCGCACCCTTATTTTTCGGCAGCTTAAAGCTTTAACCAGTTTGATTGATGTGACCGTTGTGCACCCAGATATGTTGGAAAATGGTTGGGAGTTTGCGGGTGAACCTGAGCCTTTGTATGGATTTCAGTATGCTTATCAGCTCTACACCAAGGCTAATCCTTATTACACAGGGCGGGTGACGGTGCCGATTTTGTGGGATAAGAAAAAGCAGACCATCGTATCCAATGAGTCGGCAGATATTATCCGTATGATGAACACCGCATTTGTGAATCTGGCACCCAAAACCAAAGATTATTATCCGCTGGCTTTGCAGGGTGAAATTGATGGTATCAATGATTATGTGTATGAGTTTATCAACAATGGTGTGTATCGCTGTGGTTTTGCCACCACGCAGCAAGCTTATGAGTTGGCATACGATGATTTGTTTGCAGCTTTAGATAAATTGGAGCTAAGGCTCACAGAGCGAGATTACTTGCTGGGCAGCGAAATCACCGAAGCTGATTGGCGCTTGTTTACCACGCTGATTCGCTTTGATGCAGTGTATTACGCGCACTTTAAATGCAACAAAAAACGTATTGCTGATTATCCGCAGTTATCAAGATTTGTGGCTGACTTGTATGGACAACCAGGCATAGCCAGCACTGTGAATATAGAGCAAATCAAGCGGCATTATTATTTTAGTCAGACCAGTATCAATCCAACGCAGATTGTGCCCAAAGGGCTGCCTGCAATGTTTGTTTCAAATTTATCGTAACAAAAGAGGCCCTATGAAACGAATACAAGCTCTAACTGTACCTGAAGGGGATGGCGTGACTGTCAAACGCTTGATGCCAGTGATGAGTCTGCACAATTACGATCCTTTTGTGCTTTGTGATTATTTCGATATTGCAGCAGGTGGTTTTCCCAATCATCCGCATCGCGGCTTTGAAGCTATCACCTATATGATTGAAGGTGGTATGCAGCACAAAGATAATTTGGGCAATGCCTCAACAGTAACTGCAGGCGGTATTCAGCGTTTTACTGCTGGCAGAGGCATTGTGCATTCGGAAATGCCGCAAGGTAGGGCACATGGTATTCAGCTTTGGATAAACTTGCCCAAGCGCTTGAAAAGCATGCAGCCAAGCTACCAACAGGTGGATGCTGCTGATTTGCCAGTAACTGACGAAGCTGGTGTTCACGTGCGCACCATTGTTGGTGATGGCTCGCCAACTGAGTTGCAAACGCCAGTGCTTTATCTGGATGTGACCATAGACGAGGGCAGTGACTTTAAGCGCGATGTGCCATCAGGCATGCAGGGTTTTGTGTTTTTGCTATCCGGCGCAATGTCGCTCAATGGTGAGAACATGGAAAGTGCGGATGCAATGTTACTCCGTGATGAATCAAGCCTGGATATTACAGCAACACAAAAGAGTAAGTTCATTGTTTGCTTGGGGGTACCCCACGGTGAACCCATTTATCAGCATGGGCCATATGTCGATTAACCCATATCAATTATAAATCAACGATGATTCAAGTCATGGAGTAGTAATGAGCAATATTCAAAGTAACCCCGAGCAGCCCACCCATGCTTTATTTCAAATACGATGGAGCCCAAGGGCTTTTGATGCGAGTAAAGATGTGTCTGCTGAACATCTGGTAAGCTGCCTAGAAGCAGCGCGGTGGGCACCCTCATGTTTTGGTGATCAGCCTTGGCGCTTTGTGGTTTGTCATCGCTCAGTCGATGAAGTGGCATGGCAAAGGCTATTGGCATGCCTGACTCCGAAAAACCAAGAATGGGCCAAAAATGCACCTGTGTTGATGATGATTTGTGCCAATACGGTGTTTGCTCATAACCAAGCACCGAACCGTTGGGCAGAATATGATGCTGGCCAGGCTGCAGTATCGTTTTGTTTGCAGGCCACGGCGCTTGGTTTGGTGACCCATCAAATGGGTGGTTTTGATGCCGACAAAGTGCATGCTGATTTGGGCGTTCCTGAAAACGTCACACCCATGGCAGCCTTGGCTTTGGGTTATCAAGGCGATGCTGAGTCTTTGGATGATGGCTTTAAAGCCATCGAGCAAGCACCACGAGCACGCAAGCCACTTGCTGAGATTGCCTTTATGGGCCAATGGGTAGCTGCCGACTAGAAAAGCCGATTGCATAAAAGAAATTCCAAGTTAGCCATGCGTACTTTTTGAAAATGGGGTAGGTATGGCGATTGTAACAACGCTGCCAGCAGCGATTGAAGCTTTGGATTTATTTGGCACAGCGGTGTTTGCGCTCACTGGCGCTTTGCGCGCGATGAGCAAGAAATTGGATTTGATGGGTGCGATTGTTTTGGCTGTGGTGACGGCTATGGGCGGCGGTATGATGCGTGATGCTTTGATTGGCAGGCATCCGCCAGCAGCTTTTGTCGATCAAAGTTATTTGCTTGTGGCAGTGGTTGTGGGCGTGGTTACCTTTTTTTGGGGTCGCTGGATACGTGAGCAGGAAAGTTGGCTGATTACCTTTGATGCCATTGGTCTTGGTGTGTTTACCTTGGTGGGTGCATGGGTGGCTGAGCAGGCGGGTTTAAGTGCTGTGGGTATTCTTTTTATTGCCATGCTTACTGCCACGGGTGGCGGCGTGCTGCGCGCTATGTTGGTGCGCGAAATCCCCTTTATTCTCAAAAAAGAAATTTATGCTTCTGCCAGTTTAATAGGCGCGATGACTTACTTATTACTGGAAAATTTGGACATCAGTGAAGTGTGGGTGATTTGGAGCGTCATTCTGGTGACAACGGTGACACGCTTAGCTTCATGGCGCTGGAATATCCATTTGCCAACGGCCTAACGCTTTTAAGCTCTGCCATTGTAAATCTGGCCTTGGTAGGCTTGTAATACCGCAGCAGCTTTTTCGCGCTGCACTTCTGTAAAAACTTGAATGCCACGCTTTTGAAGTTCGGCTATCCAATCGGGATGTTTGGGTCCTTCATCAAAACCAATGGCTTCTGCGTCAGCTGCCGTTGCTCCTGAGCTGAGCTGCACAATGCCCGACCAGGGAATCGCACCAAAGCACATGGCACATGGCTCACAACTACTCACCAGCTCACATTTGGGAAGGGTATCCGAATTGAGAGCGTAGGACTGCAGTGTTTGCTGCGCTAAGGCAATCGCAACCATTTCAGCATGAAAATGCGAGCAGTTGCTGCTCACCACCAAGTTAACACCGACTGATATCAGCTGATGATTATCCATATCAAAAATTGCAGCCCCAAAGGGACCGCCCGTTTGATGTTCGACATTTTTCTTGGCCAATAAAATAGCAAAGTCCATCCGTGATTCAGGCGATGAAAAATCACCATGAATACGCACGCAAGCACTTACGCAATCAGCTACCCAATGGGGTAGTATGATGCCATGTGTGGATGTTTGGATATCGTAGATGCTGAAGACCTTTAATGTCTAAAGTGGCGAATAGAAGTGAAGATCATGGTCAGACCATGTTCATCAGCTGCGGCAATCACTTCATCATCTCGAATCGAACCACCGGGTTGAATTACAGCCGTTGCCCCGGCTTCAGCCAAAGCATCAATGCCATCGCGGAACGGGAAGAAGGCATCGGATGCTGCAGCAGAGCCTTGGATAGCATCGCCGCCGTGATGGGCTGCGATGCGGGTGGAATTGACGCGGTTCATTTGGCCAGCGCCGATACCCAAAGTGGTACCGTCTTTGGCGAAGACGATGGCGTTGGATTTTACATGCTTAGCCACAGACCAAGCGAACATCATATCATGCCATTCGCTTTCAGTGGGTTGACGCTTGCTCACCACCTTGCACATTTCACGGGTGAGAATATGGGTATCGCGTTGTTGCACCAACAAACCACCACTAACACGTTTGAATTCTAATCCTGCGTCCACAGGTTTGATTGAAGGGGCTTGCAACAAGCGCAGGTTTTTCTTCTCAGCCAGGATTTTTCTTGCTTCATCGCTAAAGCCTGGTGCAATCACTACTTCCATAAATGTTTGGGCAATCAAGCTTGCTGTTTCAGCTTCTAAGGGTTGGTTAAAGGCTGCAATGCCGCCAAATGCGGATACATCATCAGCGGCTCTGGCGCGCTCATACACTTCGGCTTGGCTGCCAGTAACCGCTACGCCGCAAGGGTTAGCGTGTTTTACTATTACAGCTGCGTTTTCGCTGAAATCGCGTACGCAAGAAAAGGCAGCATCAGCATCGGCGATATTGTTGTACGAAAGCGCTTTGCCTTGCAGCACATCACAATCAGCAAGAGAAACCACAGGATCTTCAGGATCGGCATAAAATGCGCCTGCTTGATGTGGGTTTTCTCCATAACGCAATGCATCAGCAGTTTTGATAAATTGGCGGGTAAAGATATCAGGGAATTGGCGTTTGCTGCCATCGGCATTGAGCGCTGAGAAATGGTTGGCAATGGCGCCATCATAGGCGGCGGTGTGGGCAAATGCCTTGACGGCAAGGCCGCGGCGTTTGCCTTCATCAAGGGTGTTGTTGGCCAAGGAATCAATGACCATGGCATAATCGTTGGGGTCAACTACAATTGTTACAAAAGCGTGGTTTTTAGCGGAAGCGCGTACCATGCATGGACCGCCGATGTCGATGTTTTCTATGGCGTCAGTGATCGTGCAGCCTTCTTTAGCCACAGCTTCACGGAAGGGGTAGAGATTCACACACACCAAGTCGATGCGCTCGATGCCGTGTTCTTTCATGGATGCCAAATCTTGCGGATTGTCGCGGCGGGCCAAGATGCCGCCATGTACTTTAGGGTTAAGCGTTTTGACGCGGCCATCCATCATTTCAGGGAAACCTGTGTAATCAGATACATCGCGCACTTCGATATTGGCTTCACGCAATAATTTGGAAGTGCCGCCTGTGGATAAAAGGCTAAAACCGTGTTGGATAAGATGTTGTGCGAATTGCTCGATGCCCGCTTTGTCGGAAACGCTCAATAAAGCGTATTTGATTGGTGATGAAGATGCCATGGAATACCCCAAGATTTAAAAGTGTGCGTAGGCTACGTATCCCTGCTTTAAGCGCAATGCCATAACAAAAACGCTGGTATGTGATTGTAGCCTTTTGAAAAATTTACGTTTATTCTCGGCACATGGCTCTTAATGAACAAGAATTGATGGAAGCATATCATGGCCTCATGCAGGCTTATCCAGAAGATTTACACATTGCCCGCCCTCTCATTCAGATGTTGCAAGCCAGAGGTGACGAGGATGAAGCGCGTGAGCTGGCGCTTAAAATGTCGCGCCGTATGCTGGCTTTGGGTTATTCCAGCTACGCTTTAGCCTTTTTAAATATTTGCCAACAACTTGGTTATGATGATATGCAAGAAATGGCAGCGATTCGTAATATGGCTGAGCTTACCCTGGCGACTGAAACCCACGCGCTTGATGATGCCGGTCAAATTTTCAAATTGATTGAAGAGCTCTCAGATATGGAGTCGAAAGACTTTCTCAAACAAGGCACCTTGTTGCATGTCGCTGAAGGCACACATGTGGTCAAACAAGATGAAACCAGTGAAAGCTTTTATTTGATTTTAGAAGGTGAAATGAACGTGCATATGATTGCCCATGATGGGAATCATGTGGATTTGGTGGTGCTTAAAAAAGGCAGCTTCTTTGGTGAAGTGGCTTGCCTTTATCATTTGCCGCGCACAGCCAATGTAACAGCGTCTTCAGATGCAACCCTACTCACCTTTAGTGGCGAAGCTGTGGCTTCATTGATTGAGACTTCACCTGTTGCAGGCGCCGGTTTGATGCGCGTGGTCAAGCGGCGCATGATGGAATCAGTAGCTTTTACCCATCACGCTTTTCGAGAGGTTGAAGCTGAAGATAGAGAGTGGGTTGAAGATGAGGCTGAACTCTTGGAATTTAAAGCTGGCGAAGCGTTGGTGGCCCCCGATCATCATGATAAACTCTTTTTCTATATCTTAACATTTGGCTCAGCGGAGCTGTCTCGTACCGTCAATGGGCAAACTATCACCAAACCATTTGCACTTGATGAGATGTATGGCGATGTGATGCCGTTGATGAGCTTGCCTAGTCATACCAGCATCACAGCGCTAGAGCGCTGCCTTGTCTGTAAAATCCCAGCCGAAATTTTCCATGCTTTTTATAATGCCTACGGCTCGTTTGGTCATTGGGTGGAGCGTCACGCCAACCGCCGCAATGAAAGTTTAGAAGCCTAATTTTCCGATTTTTATCTGCTTTAAGGAGACAAAATGTCTTTACGTTATTTAGAAGTTTCCACCTTATCTTTTGTGGCCAGAAGCGCCATGCGGCCTGAGTTATTGCTTACAACTGTATCGGCCATTGTTGGCGCTGTGGTGCTGTATGGCATTTTTGGTTTGGGTGGTGATGATTCATTCGCATCAATTTTGGGCGACTTTTTAGCGGTATCATTTAGCTTTTTATGGTTGATGTTGGGTTTAGTGGCGCTAGCCCATCAAATTAATGTACGTATGAGTCAATCTGAGTTGTTGCCCAATACCATTGAGGCTTATGGTTTTGCCATGCGCCGCATTCAATCGCTTTTGTTGCTGCCAGCTTGGGCTGTGGGTTCGTTGCTGGTGATTATGTTATTGGAAATTATGATCTTGTCGCTGGCCAATATTCCAGGTCTTGGCACCATTTGGTTGGCTTTGATTGCTTTGCCGTTGCTTATTTTTAACACGGGGCTTGCCATTTTGTTGATGATGTCGGTGTTTAATATTGCAGCTTATGTGACCGTTTTTAAATCCAATCTTGGCAGTATGCGCCAAGAATTGTGGCAGATTATCAAAAGCAATTATATGGATTTGGCCGTATACAACTTGGGCGGAGTATTGCTGACTGTGATTTTGGCAGCTTTGGTGTTATCACCGATTTGGCTTGGTGCGCAAGTAAGCTCGGCTGTGATTGATTATGCCGCTGCTGAGCCTTGGGTGGCGCTGCTCAATGCAGATGGGTTTTGGGCAAGTATTGCGCATTTGATAGGTTTATTGATGGGTGGGTTGGTCTTGGCGGTGGTTTGTGCTGTACCGTTTGTGATTATCACACATATCACCTTATTGGTGCACAAGGATGCCAAGTCGGACATCTTTTCTTCTGAGCCCGTGATCGAAGATGCAGAAATCGTATCAGAAGATGATTAACACCCTCTGATACGGCGCCTTATTTAGGGGTTGTGCAGGTAGTTGTGACGAAAGGATTACGAACCTTGTTTCAGCCATTCCTTGATTTGATCAAGCGGCACACCGCCAGCAAATTTACGTCCATCTTCAGCGAAAATGGTGGGCGTACCCATCACATTCATTTCCTTACCCAATGCCATCAAATCAGCCACGGGCGTTTTGCAATCGGCTTTGGGGAGAGCTGTGCCGTTGATCATGACATCATGCAATGCTTTGGCTTGGTCTTTAGCGCACCAAATGGATTCAGACTTGGCATAAGCATCTGGATGCAGCTGCGTGAGCGGGAATAAGAAGGTGTAAACGCGGATGCCATCCAACTTGGAAAGTTGGTCTTCCAAGCGTTTGCAGTATGGGCAATCGGGGTCGGTAAATACCGCCATTTTCAAACCATCTTCTGGGCCGCTGACGATGGCTTTATCCATGGGTAATGCTGACCAGTTGATGCGCGTGATGCTGGCTAGGCGTTGGGCCGTTAAATCATTTTTGGTGCGCATATCAAACATATGGCCGTTGATAACATGGGTGCCTGTGGCATCAGAATAATAAATATTGTCGCCTACAACCAATTCATACACTCCAGGAATTGGGCTGGTATTCACGGCCTTGATAGGCATGTCGGGGATTGCTTTACGAATGGTTTCAGCAGTGCGTTCAGAAGCGCTGACGGGTTCGCCGCTTTTTGCAGCTTTGGGCTTTGGCTCATCTGCGCAGCTGCTAAGCGGAATCAATAGTGCCAAAATCAATGCGAAGTTTTTCATGTGTTTTTTCTCCTAAATTGTTGTTCGTTGACGGGGTCAAAATTTTTGAAGGATGGCAAACGTAGCCTTTTGTTTTGCTGTTGTCTCGGAATAAAGTTACGTTTCGGCCCATGTTATGGATGAAAGCTTTTCACGTGATGATGATGACCTCTTGGTTCGCAGGATTATTTTATTTGCCCCGATTGTTTGTGTATCACGCCATGTCGGATAAGGCAGAGGTGCATGCCCAACTTTCGATTATGGAGGGTAAGCTTTATCGTTTTGTCACCCCCATCATGTACCTCACTATTCTGTCGGGATTAATACTTACGTATTGGCAATGGGATTATTTACAAGACGAGCTTTGGTATGCTTTGAAAGTTGCCGTGGTCGTGTTTTTGGTGAGCTATCACTTTTACTGTGGCCATCTCATTAAAGTGTTTGCCGCCGGTGATAATGCCCGCAATCACGTGTTTTACCGCTTTTTCAATGAGGCGCCTGTCTTGGGTTTGATTGCGATTTTAATTTTCGTATTGGTTCGCCCGTTTTCATAAATTCTATCAAGTGAATCAGTCGCATATTGGTGCGACTTGGAGAAAACACCCTTTTAGGGCAAACTGCGCCACCTTCAAAACTCTTACCCTTTTTTGATGACCATAAAGTGGCGCCAAGCGCGGCCTTGCCACACGCGGAGAAATCAACATGTTTACCCTTTATACCAAACATATGTGGAGCGCCAAAGATGATGTGCTCTCTGGCCTAACGGTTGCCTTGGCGCTGGTGCCAGAAGCCGTGGCCTTTGCTTTTGTCGCAGGTGTTCATCCTTTGGTGGGTTTGTATGCCGCATTTATGGTGGGTTTGATTACATCATTGATTGGTGGGCGTCCTGGTATGATTTCTGGTGCAACTGGTGCGCTGGCAGTGGTGATGGTGGCTCTTGTGGCGCAGCATGGTGTGGAGTATTTGTTTGCCACCGTGGTGTTGATGGGCATTTTACAAGTAATCTTCGGACTTCTGAAATTTGGTAAGTTTATTCGCATGGTGCCATACCCTGTGATGATTGGCTTTGTAAACGGTTTGGCGATTGTGATTTTCTTGGCACAACTACCACAATTTAAAGTGGCTGGTGAAGACGGTGTGCTGCAATGGATGCAGGGCGTAGACCTTTACATGATGCTTGGTCTTATTGCTGTAACCATGGCTATTATGCATTTTTTACCAAAATTCACGCGCGCAGTACCAGCAGGTTTGGCGGCGATTGTGGGTCTCTCGGCAGTGGTGATTTTGGGTGGGTTGGATACCAAAACAGTGGGCGATATTGCTTCGATTAAAGGCGATTTTCCGCCTTTCCATTTGCCAGATGTCCCTGTGAATTTGGATACCTTATATATTATTTTTCCCTATGCTGTGGTGTTGGCTGCCATTGGTTTGATTGAATCTTTGCTCACCATGACAGTGATTGATGAGATGACCGAAACACGCGGTCAAGGTAATCGTGTATCCATTGGCCAAGGCACATCGAATATAGTGACTGGTTTCTTTGGCGGCATGGGTGGTTGCGCCATGATTGGCCAGTCGATGATTAATATCTCATCGGGCGGGTTGCGAAATCTCTCGGGCATTTCAGCAGCCTTGTTTTTGCTCTCTTTTATTCTCTTTGCCTCACCATTGATTGAAATGATTCCCGTGGCTGTGTTGGTGGGCATTATGTTTATGGTGGTGATTGGAACCTTTGAGTGGGGCACCTTTAACCTCATAAATAAAATCCCCAAAGAAGATGCCTTCGTAGCCATCTTGGTTACTGTAGTCACCGTATTTACCGACTTGGCGATTGCTGTGATTGTCGGTGTGATTGCCATGGCTTTGGTGTTTGCTTGGAAAAATGCCAAGCATATTTATGCCATCCCCAAAGATTTGCCCACGGGGGAGCGCGTGTATGAAATTCACGGCCCATTGTTTTTTGCCTCAACCCATCGTTTTAACGATTTGTTTGATCCGAAAAACGACCCTGATGAAGTCATCTTCGATTTTGCCTATTCGCGCGTTGCAGATTATTCAGCGATTGAAGCTATTGATAACCTTGCAGAGCGCTATACCAAAGAAGGTAAAAACTTACACCTGCGCCATTTAAGCCAAGAGTGTAAAGCATTGCTTGAGAAAGCAGGCAGCTTGGTGGAAGTGAATATCAAAGAAGACCCGCATTATCACATTGCGGATGATAAGCTGGCCTAAGGCTTAGTCCTTGTGTGTTGCCGAGGTCACTTGAAATGAGGTGACACGGTAAAAGCCTTTAAAGATATTGGTGTGTGTAAGTTGTTCCACAGCTTTACCTTGTGCTTTGGCTTGCTGTTGTAAAACATCAGGTAAATGCTCATGCCAGAAGCCATTTAAAAAAGGTTCTAACTTTGTAGTGACCCAACGGGTAGGGAAGAAGCGATAAAGCACATGATGCTTGGGTAGTTCTGCATACTCTGTAATCAATAAGGTGCCGTTGGGCGCCAATACGCGAATGGCTTCGGATAAAGTATGCGCTCTGGCTTCGGGCGGCATTTCATGCAGCAAAAAGAATAAAACCACCGTTGAAAACACATCCGATTGATAACCCAAATGTTCAGCATTCATGCGCGTATTTAATAATTCGTGCTCCGAATTTTTTTTGCTATTGGCGAGCGCAAGTTGCACTGGGGAAATATCGGTGATGTGTAAGGGCGTAGGCGAGATGGCATGGATAAGGTTGGGTGTAAGTTTGCCGTATACACAGGTAAGTTGTAACACACGGTGATGGTCAGTTTTGGCCAATTCGGCCATGGTTTGCTGCATGAGTTTATTGTATTGACCAAACAAAATGGCGTTGATGATGGGTTGATGGTCAAAAAACCAAGCGGAGCGTTTCCAAAGGTATGCCCACCAATAATAACGCGCCAAATAATCGGGCGTGCTTTTTAGGAAGTGTTTGTAAATTTTAAACACGGTTTGTGTTGGCCTGTTTGAGTGCAGGAATGAACATGGCGTCGCCATAGGAATAAAACCGATATTGGTGAGCGATGGCATGCTGATAAGCAGCAAGCATTTCTTCTTTGCCGGCTGCGGCGCTGGCGAGCATCAACAATGTTGATTTGGGCAGATGAAAGTTTGTAAATAAAGCATCAATGATGTTAAAGGTGTAACCGGGTGTAATGAAAATATCGGTGCGCCCAGTGCCTGCGATAAGTTTTCCGCTTTGGCCAGCAGCTTCTAGCGTGCGCAAACTGGTGGTGCCTACGGCTACAATGCGCTGACCATTGGCTTTGGCTGCGTTGATCGAGTCGGCTGCTTCTTGTGAAATGATATAGGCTTCTTCATGCATGATATGCGTGGCGACATCTTCAACCTGAACTGGCTGAAAAGTGCCTGGGCCAACGTGCAGGGTGACATGGACAAAGGTGGCGCCAGTGTCTGTCATGGCTTGCATCAATTCGGGTGTGAAGTGCAGACCAGCGGTGGGCGCAGCTACAGCGCCTTTGTGTGCAGCGAATACGGTTTGGTAGCGTTGTTTGTCAGCTTCAGAGTCAGGGCGATTAATGTATGGCGGCAAAGGCATATGCCCGCATGCTTCAATAGCTTGGCCGACATCTTGTAGCGGATGTGTGGAGTGCAAACGCACTTCAATGTTTTTGCCTTCTCTGGCCAACACTTCTGCTGTGAAGGTTTCGGAGAATTGCACGATAGTGCCGACTTGAATGGGTTTGTTGGCTTTGCCCCAAGCTGCCCAGACATGGTCTTCGCCCAGCGGCTCCAGCAGCAATACTTCTACCTTGCCTCCGCTTTGTTTTTGCCCAATCAAACGAGCAGGAATTACCTTGGTATCATTGACCACCCAGATATCACCGGGTTGCACCAACGATGGTAAATCGGTAACCAAACGATCGGATAAGCTGTTTCGCGCCACGCATAAAAGCTTAGCGCCATCGCGGTGAGGCAATGGCGCTTTGGCAATCAGCGACTCTGGAAGTTCAAAGTCGAAATCAGAAACGAGCATGAATACAGCAGTTTGTCTGTTTAGGCGATGGTGACCACACCAGTGGGGGTGCCCATTAAAATTACATCAGCGCCTTGGAATGAAAACACGCCGTTGGTCACTACACCTGGCACATGGTTCAATGCTTCTTCGAGACCACGAGCGTCGGTGATTTTAAGGCCAACTACATCAATAATGATATTGCCGTTATCGGTGGTGAAACCTTCACGCACTTGTGGTGTGCCACCATGTGATTTGGCAATGCCCATCACCAGCTCACGCGCCATAGGGATTACTTCAATTGGCAATGGGAAAGCGCCTAGTACGTCCACTTGTTTGCTTTCGTCCACAATGCAGACGAATTTTGCAGAACCAGCAGCCACGATTTTCTCGCGCGTTAAAGCGCCGCCGCCGCCTTTGATGAGGTTTTTGCCGCCATCAAACTCATCAGCGCCATCAATATATACAGAGAGTTGCCCCACTTGAGCGAGTGCATCATTGAATTCAAATACAGGGATACCATGGCTTCTCAGGCGCTCAGCTGTGGCTTCAGAGCTGGCAACTGTACCTTTGATTTTGTCTTTGATGGTAGCCAGCGCATCAATAAATTTATTGGCAGTAGAGCCAGTGCCCACGCCCACGATGGAGCCTTCAACCACATATTCCAGCGCTGCTGCTGCTACTTTTTCTTTCATTTCATCTTGTGTCATCAACCCTCTCCCTGTGTGCTTGTTCTACTTATAAATAATATGGAGGCGCAGCTTACTTGAAAATTATGGAATCACCAATTTGTGATGTCGTTTGAGTAAGATCTCCTTTTTTGTAGTTGATAAATTTTCACTTCATTTATTGGTGATGAAGAATATAGGCAATTTAGTTGGCCTTTTGCTCTGGCGTTTTTGTATTTTGTGTGCATCTATAGCCCATATGGGGTATGTACATTTTTGGTGGGTGAATAAACTCCGCTTTTTAAAAGGAGTTTATTATGAAAATATTCACTACCACTGTTGTATTTGCGTGTTTAGGAGTCTTGTCTGCTTGTGGAGGTGGCGGAGGCTCTAGTGCTACTGGCGCTGCAGGCTCTCTCCGCTCAATGGATCTTGTGATTAGTACATCCGGAGCTTCTACTTTGGTGACTATGTGCGGGGCTACGTTCAATCCCGCTGTTGGTCCTGCGCCAGTTTGTGGTGGGGCAGAAGGGTCGATGTCCGAAATTTCAGGTATACAAACCTATTCTTGGGGGAATGGTGACCCTTTAGTTAAATCAGGCGCGCGTTCGAATCTTTTGGCAAGTGGGACTTACAACATAACCTTCCAGTTGGTGGGCGTAGGTTCTGCGACAACCAATCCGCCTTTAGTTGCATTGGAAAATGTAACAATGAATGGTGATGGCACCATAGGTACTAGCTCTACTTCCCCAACAAATCCTGGGATATATTTGAATGCAATCGGGGCAACTGGAACTAAGACAATAGTTTTACAGTGAGCTTTAAATCGCTATTTAGAACTAGGGGGCTTTGGGGGATAAGTGTCTTTCCTTTTTGACCCGCAAATTTTCTGCATTTGGGTTCTATGCAGGGCTAATTTAAGGTGATGGTGATATCGTTTTTTTTGGAGGGGTTATGAGTAAGCATGAAGTTTTAACATTGATATGTATGTTAATTCTGTCTTCATGTAGTAGTGGGGGGAGTAATACTGCGACAGATACTCAGGTAAGTGACATCGGAGTTGGCGGTCTGGCAAGTAAGGGGCCGATTTCGAATGCTTCAGTCAATATCTACAATGTCACCGGGGTAGGGGCTCAAGGTGCGTTAATTGCCGGTCCGTTTATAACTGATACATACGGAAATTGGATGGGGGCAATACCCGCAAATTCTCCTGAGCCTTATATGGTAGTGGTGAGCGGCGGCTCTTACATTGATGAAGCTACGCTAGCTGCAGTGCAGAATGGGAGTTTAGCAACGATTGTTAACTCAAAGGCACAGGTATCTATACCGGTTACGCCTATTACCGACGCGCTTGTAAAGGCAGTTGCATCCGATATTTACGCAAATCCTACCCATACGGTTGCAAGTGCAGTAACTGCAGCTTCTGCTGCATTTTCAAGCGCATTTGGTTTCGATCCCACCACTGTTATGCCCGCCGATCCACTTAGTCCAACTATTAATGCCACTCCCAATGCTAAAGCCTATGCAGCAGTTCTTGGAGGTATCAGTTCACTCTTGCAGGATCCTTCACTCACAGCGTTTAACGGTGTGGCTGCTGCAGATTTGGTAAATGCATTATCTGCCGACATAAGTGACTTGCAGTTGGATGGTTATGCATTCGGAGCATCGGTTTCAGTGGCAAACATCAATGCCGCGCTTCCGACGTTAAGTCCAGGCACTTTGAATGCATTGAGTACCGCAACAACTGCATTTGCCAGTGTAAATCCATCATTAGGAGTGACGACAACTCCGGCTGTGACGAAAGCTCCTGTAGGAGGAGGGACGGTGTATCTCGACCGCTATTCTGTTGATTTTGGTGGTCAAGTTTCTTGTTACCGGGGGATAAGTAAAAATTCCCTTGGTGAACCAGTAATGGGAACTGCTGGAACTGCGGGGTACGTTTTTAGGACTTACTTTACTTGCAATGGTACAAATGTTGCCCAGTTAGCAAGCATGACGCTCACTGTGGATGGGGCGGATCAAACAGCAATGGTTGGTAAATTTTCTTCTCAATCTTTCCGTGACGAGTACTGGGTTGATGGGCCAATAGTAAGTAAACTCAACGTATTTGTGCCTGCTGGAGGAGCTGCACCTGCAAATGCAGTTTATTTTAGTCCGGGTCCTGCTTGGGGCGTTGTGCACACATACCAGATAACACTTCATGCTCCAGGTGGTTCATATATTGTCGATAGTGGTGAGTATGGTGTTACGTTGGATGGTAAAAATTGTTATTGGTCTAGAGGCGGCACTAAACTTAAACCTTCCGAAGTTGCAGCAATTGCGGCAGGCGGATCAATTGGGGTGGCAGGCAACTCTCTATCCCTTCTTGCGGTCACTTCAGATGTGACGGTTACAATGTGCGGGGCTACATTTGACCCATCTATTGGTCCATATCCGGTTTGCTTCGGCATAGTGCCTAAACCAACTTTAGCAGGTTCCTCTCAAATGGAGTGGGTTGGAATTCCCGCTGGAAGCGTTCTTAATGTGAGTGAAACAGTGGCTCGATTTAGTATGTTTCCTCCAGCTCCTATCGAAGCGTTCCATGATGTACTACTTGCTGCTAAGGGCCAGACAGTTTCAGCAGTAGTCAACTCGACGATTCAAGATAGTAGCGTAGTTAGTTTCGGGGGAACAGGGGTGCTACCGTTTATCTATAATCCGCTAGTAGCACCTATGCCGGGTCTTGTTCTAGTATCTTGGGCCGGCACAAGCAATGTGCTTGGTGCAACAAGCACAGCAACTATTAGCTGGTAGTAGACTTTTTTAGAGGTTCTCGCATCGGGAAGATAGTGCGTAATTTGAATTAAGAGTTAAAAGAGTCAGGTATAGTAGTTTTTCATTTGTTAATGCTTGCGTAATGAATAGATAGGCATTGTGACGGCGTGTTTCTTTGTAGTAAGTGGAAAGGTCGTCTATGAAGTTTTTTGAAATACTGGTGGTCACAGCAGAAACAGAAATCTTTTGCGGCATGGTTACAAAGGTTGTTGTTGGCACGCAAGGTGGGGAATTGGGTATTTATGCCGGCCATGCGCCGCTGCTGGCTATATTGCGCCCTGGTTCATTACGGGTTGAACGGCGTAAGGATAGGCGGGGTAGCGCTGAGCGTTGTCTTGAAGTCGTGGTTCATGGTGGTTTTATCGAGGTGCAACCCAATCGTGTTATTGTATTGGCGGATGCTATAGAGCGAGCTGCCGACCTTGACGTCGCTAAGACGGCACAGGCAGTTAAGCTGGCGAAATCAATGCTTTCAAGCTCTAAAGATTCGCAAGTTGATTTGGCAATGGCTACGCTTGAGTTGGAACTCGCCAGATATCATGTGGCTTGCCGAGGCAAGGGTATTATGCCGAGTCTAAAGTTTTAAAGCTGATCGTACTTATTTTCAGGAGAAAATATGACTCAAGTTGGCTCTACGCCGATTGCTATTCGTAATATGTTGAAAACTGGGATTGTGGAAATCGATTGGGACGATGGGCATAAGAATGAATTCACCCATGATTTTCTGCGCGTGCATTGCCCTTGTGCCGATTGCGTGGGGCATACACCAGCGCAGGCCAAGGTGATTGTGGGCAAGGAAAATGTGCGCGCCACTTTGATTGAGCAGGTGGGCAATTATGCGATTCGCATTGCTTTTGATGATGGGCATGATACCGGCATTTATACTTTCGACCGCCTGTATGCAGGTATGCTCTAAATATAGTTTTTATGATTTAAGGTGGGATTCGATAGGTGTTGGAGGGTGAATTGTCGCGACTTGATGTCTGGTGTTCATCAAGGTGTTTGACATTGCTAAACTGTTTCCTACAATGCGCGACCCGTTCGGCAGTTAGGTTTGATTTTCTGCTGGACATGAATTGAAGTTTTTTTGGCCTTTAGGGCTGAAAGTGGAGAAACCGAACATGCGTACTTGGACTGTTCGCCCTGGCGACATTAACCCGAAGTGGTATATTGTAGATGCTCAAGATTTTATTCTTGGTCGCCTATCAACTGAAGTTGCTCGCGTTTTGCGCGGCAAACATAACCCTATGTATACGCCACATGCAGACTGCGGCGATCACGTTATTGTAATCAATGCTGACAAAGTAAAAGTTACTGGTAAAAAAGAAGCGCAAAAAATCTACTATCGTCACTCACGTTTCGCTGGTGGTTTGAAAAGCATCACGTTGGAAAAACAACGTGAACGTTTCCCTGAGCGTATCGTAGAATTGGCAATTAAAGGCATGATGCCAAAAGGCCCATTGGGTCGCAAAATGCTTCTTAAATTGAAAGTATATGCTGGTAGTGAGCACCCACATGCGGCGCAAACTCCTGAAACATTGAAAATAAACTAAGAATAAAGAATAGGTAAAGAAGATGGCTGAAGATCTATATCGCGGAACAGGACGACGTAAGCGCAGTATCGCTCGCGTCATGTTGAAATCAGGAAGCGGACAAATTAGCGTGAATGGTCGCGATGCAGAGAATTATTTCCCCATCGAAATTATTCGTCAGCAAGCTCTATTGCCATTGTCAGTTGTTGGTTTGGCTGATCGCTTGGACATTCGTGTGACTGTGCACGGTGGTGGCGTATCTGGACAAGCTGGTGCGATTCGTCATGGTATCTCTCGCGCATTGCTTGAGTATGATGGTGGCCTTCGCCCACAATTGAAAGAAAAAGGATTCTTGACGCGTGATGCACGTGTTGTTGAACGTAAGAAGTACGGCTTGAAAAAAGCTCGTCGTGCGCCACAGTTCTCAAAACGTTAATAGCGCTTTGTACTATTTGGGGGGAGGGCTTAGGCTCTCCCTTTTTAGTTTCAGGACGTAAGTAAAATTGCAGCATAGGGGTGATAGATGGCTATCTCCGTCGCAATATTAGGGGCAACAGGTTATACAGGAGCCGAACTGATTCGGTTGTTGGATGCTCACCCCGAATTCGAAATTGAACATTTGGCTGCCCATAGCCAAGCAGGTAAACGCGTATCTGATGTCTTACCAGGTATTGCTAGCATCAGCGCCGATAAAACACTGGCCACTTCCGATGCAGCCATTCCCGATTCTGTACAGCTTGTCTTTACAGCGCTTCCTCATGCCGCAGCCGCGCAGAGCGTGAAAGCAGCTTTGGATGCTGGTAAACGTGTTGTCGATTTAAGCGCCGATTTTCGTCATGCCAATCTACAAAACTACGAACAAGCTTATGGCTTGAAGCATCCTTTCCCCGCAGAACAAGAGCAAGCAGTCTACGGCCTTACTGAACATGCGCGTTCACAAGTGGCGGCTACGAATTTGGTGGCCAACCCTGGGTGTTATCCAACTTCAGTATTGCTGCCCTTGATTCCTTTGCTGCAAAGTACGCTCGTGCAAGCCAAATCCATTGTGATTGACTCCAAATCAGGCACATCTGGGGCTGGTCGCTCGCCCAAGACTGAGCTGCTTTATTGTGAAATTAATGAAAGTCTGGCTGCTTATGGTTTGCCCAAACACAGGCATGCTTGGGAAATGGAAGAATGGGCAACATCTTATGGGGCAATAGATGTTTCAGTGCGCTTTGTGCCACACATCATTCCTATGACCAGAGGTATGCTCAGCACCATTCATTTATCGGGTGAAAAAACCAGCTTATGGCATGAGATTTTAAGCAAAGCTTATGCTAATGAGCCTTTTGTGAATGTTTTGCCCGTAGGCAAAGTACCGAATACCGGCGCTGTGAAAGGTAGTAATCGTTGTGATATTGGCATCATGCCTTTAAATGATACCGAAGCTGTGGTGGTAAGTTGTATCGATAACCTTCTCAAAGGTGCCTCGGGTCAAGCTATTCAGAATGCTAATGTGATGTTCGGTTTTGCTGAGACGACGGGCTTGTCCGTCAACGCCAGCTGGCCTTAGGTCTGTCGATGTCATTTTGGTTAAGGAAACGACAAGTCTTGATGATGGATGCCCGTAGCGGGCGCCCTGCAAAAAACTTTTATGTACGTTTCATAACCATTGCCATATTCCTGCTAACGTTAATTTTGGTGCCACTTGGTCTTGGGGCGTGGTATGCCCCATTTCATCATGTGCAGGAAATTATCCCACAAAATTTACAATTAAAGCGTGAAAATGAAGATTTGTTGCGTAAGCTTGGTGATGTTTCGACCTTGAATAATGTCAAAGACGAACAGCTGGAAAGTATGCGTGATCAACTTGCAGCCCAAGAACTAAAAATATCCGATTTAACTGCACAATTACGTACATTTAAAAGTATTTTGGATGAACGCAAAGGCACGGGTATTCAGGTATTAAATACCTTGGCTGTTTGGACTCCAGACAGGAAAATTGATTGGCGCTCGTTGTTCGTGAAAGGTGGTAGTTTTCCTCGTTATTTACAAGGGAGCTATCAAATCAGTGCGTTGGGAGAGGCTGGTGAAAGGGCGGACTTGAGTGAAATCAAAATGCCATATAAGTTTGAGTCACATGTATTCTTGCAGCGTAAGTTTGATTGGGTCGAAGCATGGCAACCAGTTGAACTGGAGATGGTCGTGTTTGATTACCGAGGAAAAGAAGTACTACGAAAGACAGTGAAAGTACAAGGGAATAGTTAATGCTAAGGCGTAGTGAACAAAAGGTGAGCATCATGAAAGAACCACAACATATTGATACCCTGATTGGTGTGCATTCCGTATTTATTGGTAACTTAACCTTTGAAGGCGCTGTGCGCATTGATGGCCGCTTTGAAGGTGATATCAAATCGACCAAAGATGGCACTTTGATCGTGAGCGAGGGCGCATTTATCAAAGGTGAAGTGAGCGTGCTTAACCTTGTGTTGCATGGTGACATCAATGGTGATGTATGTGCCACAAATAATTTAAAAGTAGGGCCACGCGGTGTGCTCAATGGCGATGTGGAATACAATATGATTTCTTTGGCTGAAGGCTCTTCGGTGAATGGCCGCTGCACGCGTATCACTGAAGCTGGTGGCGCCAAGCCCAAAAAAGAAACTATTCCAGTGATTGAAGTCAAATAATCATGGCCTTGATTGATACCAAACCTACGCTGCATGCTAGTGCTTGGCTGGCTGATTCTGCCGATGTTTTGGGCAGCGTGGTGGTGGGTGCAGATTCATCACTCTGGTATCAATCGGTAGCACGCGGTGATATCGAACCCATTGTCATCGGCAATCGCACCAATATTCAAGATCATTCTACGCTGCACACCAGCAAAGGTGCACCTTGCACGGTGGGTAATGATGTCACTGTTGGACATCGTGTGATTTTACACGGTTGTACCATTGGTGATGGATGTTTGGTGGGTATGGGGTCCATCGTCATGGATCATGCCGTTTTAGAAGCTGGGTGTTTCCTTGCCGCAGGCTCCTTAGTTCCTGAAGGTAAAACCTTACGTGGTGGTTTTTTGTATGCAGGAAGCCCTGCCAAAGAGCGCCGCGAACTCACGCCTGAAGAAAAAGCATTTCTCATCAAATCAGCAGACAATTACGTGAACCTCGCTAAATCGCATCAAGCCGCACTCTCCAATGACTAAAGCCAAAGCGGTATTGGATATTGGTTCCAATACCATTCGCTTACTGATTGCAGATGTTTCAACCGCACCACATAAGCGCATCCATTATCAACACCATATTGCTCGCTTGGGCGAAGGCCTGCAAAAAACTGGTCGCCTATCTGATGCTGGCAAAGCGCGCGCCATGTTGGTGTTTCAAGAAGTTGTAAAGGTTTGTCATAGTTTTGGCATTGCAGCTGAGGATATTCGCGCCGTAGCCACCGCTGCGATGCGTGATGCCGCTAATGGTGCTACTTTTGTAGCAGAAGTCGCTGAGAAAACGGGTTTAAACATTCAAATTATTGGTGGAGAGATGGAAGCGAATTTGGCGCTAACAGGCGCTCAATCAGGATTGCCTCTCAATGTGTCTGAGCAGATGTTGCTCTTTGATATCGGTGGCGGTAGTACCGAATTTAGCCGCATTATTGATGGCCAGTTGGTGGATAATATTAGCGTCAAACTCGGCGTGGTTCGATTGACTGAAGGCATCATATTGACTGAACCACCTTCGACGCAAAACTATGAAGATTTATGTAACGCAGCCAATGTTTTGCTTGATGAAGTGGAGGACTTTTGGGGGGATAGCTTTACCTTACCCCAATATCTGGTCGGCACAGCTGGTACAGTCACCACACTGGCCGCCATCGCTCAACATATGAAAGTTTATGATCCCGAATTGATCAATAATTACGAGATGACACGCTCTAAATTTAATGAAGTTAAAGCTAATTTGTTGAGCAAAACCAACGCAGAACGCTTGCAGATCTGCGATTTGGAAGCGGGGCGTGAAGATGTGATTATTGCAGGTGTTGCCATTGTGGAGATGATGTTTCAACGCTGGTCTTTCCCTGCATTGGTCAGTGTTGATTCGGGTCTGCTTGAAGGCTTGCTGCACTAACCCTCACCATTGCATGGCCTTATTTTTTGTGTAACTGTGCAGCCTCGAAGTTAGAACACATCCAACTGGAAGCGTTGAAGTCAGTTTGGAAACAACAGGAGTCCACTTGTGAGTAATGCAGTAACGAAAGTATTTGAACTAATCCAAGAAAATGATTGTGAATTTGTTGATGTTCGTTTCACCGACACCAAAGGCAAATGGCAGCATGTTACCTTCCCAATACATCAACTTAGCGAAGATAGCTTTGAAGATGGTTTTGCCTTTGATGGCTCATCGATTGCAGGTTGGTGTGATATCAATAACTCCGATATGGCGCTGATTCCAGATCCTGAAAGTGCGCGTATCGACCCATTTTTTGAAGCATCAACGCTTGTTTTGGTAGCTCAGGTTATTGATCCAATTTCTGGTCAGGATTACAACCGTTGCCCGCGCCAAGTTGCCCAGCGTGCTTTGAAATATATTAAAACTGCAGGCATTGCTGACACAGTTTATTTTGGTCCAGAGCTTGAGTTTTTCGTGTTTGATAGCATGCGTTACAGCAATGAAATGGGTTCATGCAGTTATGAGATAGGTTCTGAAGAAGCCTCTTGGAACTCAAATGGTCATTATGATGGCTTTAACACTGGTCACCGTCCACGCGTTAAAGGTGGCTATTTCCCTGTGCCGCCAACAGATTCGTTGCACGAAATGCGTAATGATATGTCGCTAGTAATGACGGACTTGGGCATTGATATGGAATGTCATCACCATGAAGTGGCCACTGCCGGTCAATGCGAATTGGCGATGCGCTTTGGCGAAATCATTGATATTGCCGACCGCGCACAATGGTATAAATACGTGGTACACAATGTGGCTCACGCCCATGGCAAAACGGCAACATTTATGCCCAAACCGATTTACAACGACAATGGTTCGGCGATGCATGTTCACCAATCGATTTGGAAAGATGGAAAAAATCTTTTCGCAGGTGATAAATATGCCAACCTTTCACAAGAAGCCCTGTGGTATATCGGCGGCATCATCAAACATGCACGCGCATTGAATGCGTTCACCAATGCTTCGACCAACTCTTACAAACGCCTTGTTCCAGGGTTTGAAGCCCCAGTGATGTTGGCTTATTCCAACCGCAATCGCTCGGCATCGATTCGTATTCCTGTGGTCAACTCTGATCCAGCGCGCCGTATTGAAGTGCGTTTCCCTGATCCTACTGCGAACCCGTACTTGGCATTTACTGCTATGTTGATGGCTGGTCTTGATGGTATCGCCAACAAGATTGATCCAGGTGAGGCGGCAGACAAAAACTTGTATGACTTGCCTCCTGAAGAAGGGAAAAAAATTCCGACAGTATGCAACAGCTTGGACCAAGCTTTGGATGCATTGAGTGCTGATCGCGAGTTCTTGAAAGTGGGTGGGGTGATGGATGATGATATGATTGACGCTTACATCGAATTGAAGATGGAAGATGTGAATCAAATCCGTATGCGTCCTCACCCGATTGAAATGGAAATGTATTATTCGGTTTAATTCTTGGCCGAAAAAAGATGGAAGAGAGGTCGTCATGCAAGTGGCGGCCTTTTTTTTTGTCCGCTTTGCACGTAAGCTGACTGCATGACTATTTCTTGGTTAGCGCAAGTACCCGAAGCTTTGCAAGGCGATGCTAAGCGCTTGCTCGATATTTCGCCGTTGTTTGTATCTTTAATGAGCAATGTATCTGAGCAGGAAGCTGTTGGGTTATTTTTACCTTTGGCATCAGCGCAGCTGCCGTATCATAACAGCAGCTGGTTTCCGAGCTGTGATAGTGATGAGTTGAGCGTTTGTTTATCGCACTTGCGGCAAATCAAGAAACACGGCATGCGCCATATTTTATGGTGGGAGCTAGGGCTTCATGGTGATATGCAGCAATCTTATCATGCAATTACCTGCTTGGCAGAAGGGCTTCTATCGCTTGCTTTGCAAATGAGTGAAAAGTTGCTGTTGCCAAGATTTGGTCAACTGGAAAACGCATCCTTTTGTGTGGTTGGTCTGGGTAAACTGGGTGGTAGAGAATTAAATTTAGGTTCGGATGTGGATCCGCTCTTTATTTGGCAGGGTTTGGGTGAAACCACAGGTGGCAGAAAGACAGTCGCTGCCAATGAATACTTTGCGCATTTCGCAAAGATGTTGATTAAGCTGATGGCTGAGCCCGCAGAGGGTGGCATTGTTTGGCATGTGGATATGCGCCTTCGCCCTGGCGGTGATGGTGCGCCCATTTGCCTCAATTTGGATGCAACCTTGTCGCATTATCTGGATTATGGGCAGACTTGGGAGAGGGCGATGCTCATCAAAGCGCGCCCTGTCGCGGGGGATTTGGCGCTGGGTGAAACCTTTGTTCAAGAGGTGGCGCCCTTTGTCTTTCGTCGTTATCTGGATTACTCCAGTGTGGTTGCACTTGCTGATATGAAGCATCGTATTGATGTGCAAGCAGGGCTGGCTGAAATCTCAGCTGGTTTTGATGTGAAGCGGGGCCGAGGTGGCATCCGTGAAATCGAATTTACCATCCAATCCATGCAGCTCTTGCATGCAGGGCGCAATACTGAACTGCGTCTGCAAGAAGGTAAGCTGGCTTTGGATATGCTTGTGGCCAAAGATTTTATCGATGTAGCGCAGGCGCAGCGATTATTTGATGCTTATATCTTTTGGCGGCGTATCGAACACGCCATTCAAGCCCGAAAAGGTGAGCAAACCCATAGCTTGCCCATCGATTATGAAGCTTATCTGAGTGCAGCATTGGGTGTAGAAAATATAAAGCAAGCGATGATGGCCCATCAAACACAAGTGACTGATATTTTCTCTTCTCGGGTGTTGCCAAGCATTCATGTGGATGTTGGGCAAGCGAGCTGGTTATCGGGCAAATATCATGGTGATGAATTACAGGTTTTGACTGATGAAGCTCAGCAGCGGATACGTCTGGCTTTGCAACGTATGGATGAGCAGTTGCAACGCGGCCTTTTGCCTGAACGTAGCCGGGCGCAAATCGAAGCGATTTTGTCGGTGGCGATGCCTGCATGGCTCAATGATAACAATGGTGTGCGTGCCGTAGAATCATTTGCAGCGTTGTTGCATAGCATTGCAGGGCGCGCTGCTTGGGTCGATTTATTGGCCACCCACCAAGGGGCGCTGGCGTGGTTGATTGGTGTATTATCAGCCAGCGGTTATTTGGCAGAACATATCGTAAAGAATCCATCATGGTTGGAGTGGCCGCTGGCTGCAGAGCGCGAAGAAGCTGAAATTAAGGGCTTATGCGCGCAGTTGGATGCTTTGGATGTGCATGAGGACGAGGCAAGTTTTTTATCATCGATGGGGCGCTTGGTAGATCAAGGCAGAATTCGTTGCGCTCTGGCGATAGATGCCCATCAAGCAGGGCCTGTGCAGGTGGGTCAGTGGCTATCGGATATTGCCGACCACGCGGTGTTAGTATGCTTTCGTTCATCTGTGTCTGAACTGAAGTTGCCGCCTGATTTTCCACTGCTGGCCTTGGCTTTGGGTAAACATGGTAGCCAGGAAATGGGTTTAGTCTCTGATTTGGATATGGTTTTTGTCTTAGCTGGTAATGCGGAAGAGGAGATTCATGGTAAATCTTCGAGGGAATGGGCACAGCGACTGGGGCGGAGGATGATTCGTCAACTCACGGGTGTATCGCCCTTTGGAGCGGGTTATGAGTTTGATGCAAGGTTGCGTCCTTCAGGCAATAGCGGTGTTTTGGTGACGACGATGCAGGGTTTCCGCGATTATCAGCTTAATGAAGCGCACATCTGGGAGCATCAAGCCTTATGCCGTGCGCGTGTGGTGAATGGTTCAATAGCCCACCAACAAGAATTGCAGCAAGTCATCCAAGCTGCGTTGTCCAAACCCAGAGATGAAGCAATGCTTAAAGCCGAAGTGCAACACATGCGCCAGAAAATGCTGGATCACTTAAGCAGCAAAGACAGCAATTTTATAAACCTTAAACAAGACCAAGGCGGGCTTGTTGATATTGAGTTTTTGGCACAATTTGCCCGCTTGGCATACGGCAAAGGAAGCGGCCAAGGCTTGGGGACTGTGCAAACATTTTTAC
The DNA here is from genome assembly GCA_002323245.1 of Mariprofundus sp. UBA1536. GTDB lineage: Bacteria > Pseudomonadota > Zetaproteobacteria > Mariprofundales > Mariprofundaceae > Ghiorsea. Next base: position 102,754 of record DCPU01000005.1, read on the forward strand.
ATCTCCCCGCATCTGCACCAAATAAGTGGCATGAAAAATCAGTCTGGCTCGCTGATACCTACATCGATTTTAGGCAGATGGAAAATGCGTTGCGTGTCGAGCTTTGGGCTTCGATTGGTAAGTTGTCGGCGGATAGTGCCGATACAATATGGGAAACCATGCGAAGGCATGCCACCATTGCGTCACCACAGGCATTAAAGTCGCGTATGATGGAAGTTCATCAATGCTTTATGGAGCTTCTGCGTTAAAGTCAGTTGCTTACGTTGGGAATATTGCACCAAGAAGTTGGCTTAATTCATGCACCTTATAGGGTTTGGTAAGTACCGTGGCATGTTCCAGATTCTCCCCTCTTAACATATCTTCGCGGTCATAACCTGTGCAATAGATGATTTTGACATCACTGTTGTGCGCCAGAATTTCTTCAGCCGCCTCAACGCCGCCCATATTTGGCATCACTACATCCATGATAATCAGACCAATCGAATCTTGATTGGCCATATACATTTCAACCGCCTCTCTACCATTGGATGCTTCCAGTACACTATAACCCAAGGCTTCAAGCACCTCTTTACCTGTTTCACGAAGCCAATCTTCGTCATCAACATAAAGAATGCTTTCACCGCGCCCACTAATGAGTTGTGTGTTCTGTTTTGGTTCAGCTATACGAATATGTTGTGCCAGCGGAATATAGATTTGCATTTGAGTGCCTTTGCCAAGGCTTGAACTTACCTCAATAGTACCCTCATGGGTTTGAATCGAGCCATATACCATTGATAGACCCAACCCTGTGCCCTTGCCAACCTCTTTGGTGGTAAAGAAGGGGTCAAAGATGCACTCCTTTTCTTTTTCAGGGATTCCGCACCCATTATCTTCAACTGTGAGTTTGGCATAATTTGTTTCTTTCAAGTTTGGGTGTAGTGCCATAAATGAAGCATCAGCTTTAAATTCGCTAAGCGTGATGTTGATGTGAGGTTCATTCACGCCAACCACTGCATCACGGGCATTGTGGAGAAGATTAACCAGTATTTGCTGAAGTTGTGTGGCATCGCCTTGAATAGGGAGCGTGTTAGCACTGATGTCGGTGCTGAGCTTAATATTTTCGGGCACGCTAAGCCGGTGGAGTTTAATGGTTTCTTTGATAAATGCCGTCAGGCTAAAGTTTGTCATTTTGACGGGGCTTTTTCTAGAAAACGCCAACAGCTGTTGAACGATGGTTGCTGCATTGCTGGTCAGTAAAGATATTTTTTCGATATGTTGAAGCGTTTCAGGATTGTTCTCAGCACTTTCTTTAGCTAGAAAAAGTCTGCCTGTAATGCCAGCTAGGGTGTTGTTAAATTCATGGGCAACACCACCTACCCAGTGTGCCGATCGATTGCATTTTTTGAGAATGAAGTAGCTTTTCTTCAGCTTGATGTTTGTCGGTGATATCACGAAAGCTCCAGACGCGACCTATAATTTGCTCATCTAAGCGTTGTTCTTTGGAATAACGTTCGAATACGCGGCCATCTTTAAAGTGTAATATGTCGAAGCTTATTTTTTGAGGGTTTTCATAGAGCTCTATCACCTTATCGATAAAAGCTTTGGGGTCGCTGAGTTGATCAAGCACATAGTCCAATGCCTGTTTATCATCACCAGAAGTCAGGATGGAGTCTGGTATGTTCCACATTTGAATAAATTGTTGGTTGTACGTTTCCCATTTTCCAGCATGGTCGACCACAAGAATACCATCGGCTGTGGCTTCGAGTGTAGCGCGCAGTAAGGAAAGTGATTTGAGTAGTTTTGTTTCAATTTGTTTACGTTCAGTGATGTCTTGGAATGTGCCTAGCATGCGTATGGGTTGCCCTGCTTTATCGTATGATACTTGCCCCTGAGCATTGGCCACACCAAAACTGCCATCCGTGCGTGAGAATCGGCAATCGATATCATATTTGGCACCACTGTGAAGTGCAGCCCCTACCGCGTTGTTTAGAATATCCTGATCATCAGGGTGAACATGCTTTAGGAAGAGTTCATAACTTGGCTTTATTTCACCCTTTTTGTAGCCAAAGATGTTAAATGTCTCTTCGGTCCATACCAAATCACCTGTGCTTGGATTCCAATCCCAGACCCCTACATTGCCAATGGTTTGCGCCTGTTGTAACCGCTCTTCGCTTTCGGTTAATTTCTTTTCGGTATTTTTTTGAGCTGAGATATCCTCGTACATTCCGAGGATACCAATCACCTTATTGGATGCATCGTATAAGGGAACTTTTGAGGTGCGCAGCCAGATGGTATGACCTTGAGGAGTGGTTTGGGGTTCTTCGAAGCTTAGTTTTGCTTCTTTGGATTGGATGATTAAAGCGTCATCGCTTCGATAAAGATCGGCTTGATTTTTCCAGCCTAAATCAAAATCAGTTTTTCCGATGATATCTTCAGCATAAGAAAGCCCGGCATCCTTTGCGAATAAAGTGTTGCAGCCAAGATAGCGTCCTTCGCAATCTTTCCAGAAGATGCGAACGGGAATTCCTTCTGCAATATTATGCAGCAAATCATCGGAAGTGATTAAAACACTTGTCTCTTTCATCAGGCACCCCTGAAAGATTACTTATCGATATGCTTGTGCAATATGTTTACCGATAATTTTAGAAAAGATGCGCTTCTGAGTTTTTTATATCAAGGCTTATGGGTGTACATAAATCTGAAAGTGATAGCAGATATGTTTACTCATTTCACTTTCATGATGTTGTAGCGGTTTAGACGTTAAAGCGGAAGTGGAGAACGTCGCCATCTTTAACGATATAGTCTTTGCCTTCTAGACGCATCTTACCAGCTTCTTTGCATTTGGCTTCGCCGCCTAAGGTGACAAAGTCGTTGTAAGCAATGGTCTCGGCGCGAATGAAACCTTTTTCGAAATCAGTGTGAATCACACCAGCTGCTTTGGGGGCAGTGTCGCCCACATGAATGGTCCAGGCACGTACTTCTTTCACGCCTGCTGTGAAGTAAGTGGCAAGATTGAGTAATTTATAAGCTGTGCGAATCACGGTGTTGAGGCCAGGTTCCGTCAAACCTAAGTCGGAGAGGAATTCAGTTTTGTCGGCCGCATCCATTTCAATCAGTTCAGATTCAATCTGCGCTGAAACAATGGCAACTTCTGCGCCTTCAGCGTCCGCATAAGCGCGCACTTGCTCCACATAAGCATTACCATCAGGAAGTGAGCCATCATCAACATTGGCCACATACAATACTGGTTTGGCAGTGAGTAAGTTTAATGGTTCGATATGCTCTAGTACGGAAGAGGGGTGTTTTTGGCGTCGCACGGTGATGCCATCTTCAAGTGCGGTGAGCACGCTTTGCATAGCTGCTAATGCAGTTTCAGCATCTTTGTTGCCACCAGAACGCGAAAGTTTTTGCTGGCGCTCCATGTATTTACCAAGGCTTTCCATGTCTTTGAGCATTAATTCGGTATCAATCGTTTCGATATCGGATACTGGATTTACTTTGTCATTGACATGGGTGACGTTTTCATCATCAAAGCAGCGCACCACATGGGCAATGGCTGAGCATTCGCGGATATTGCCCAAAAACTTGTTGCCCAAACCTTCGCCGCTGGCTGCACCTGCAACTAGACCTGCGATGTCCACAAACTCGACAACCGCATGTTGAATAGCTTGCGGGTTTACAATTTTCACCAAGGCATCCAAACGTTGATCGGGTACAGCAACCAAGCCAACATTGGGGTCGATGGTACAAAATGGATAGTTGGCTGCTTCTGCGCCACCACCATTCAAGGCGTTGAATAATGTTGATTTGCCTACGTTGGGTAAGCCTACGATACCAATACTTAATGCCATGTTATGTCCTCGGTGTGGGTGGTTCTGCTTTTTGCAGGGTGATATGGACACGGTTTGCAGCCGTATCGACTTTGCCAGAAAGCAGCAAAGGTATTTCAGGTAATAATGCATCAAAGATGCGATATTCGTCAGCGCGGTCGGCTTCGTCAGCGCCACCCAATACCCAAGGGGTGATATCACCACTTGGCGGTCTGCCGATACCAATTTTGATGCGTACATAATTGGTGTTGCTCAAATGAAGATTCAGAGAACGCAGGCCGTTATGGCCGCCATGCCCGCCGCCAGCTTTGATGCGGATTTTGCCCGAGGGTAAATCCAAATCATCATAAACTACGACAATATCTTCAGGTTCAATTTGATAAAATTTGGCAAGCTGACTTACTGCTTCACCGCTGTTATTCATAAAGGTTAAGGGTTTGACCAGTAAAACCTTCTCACCATTGCTGGTTTGAAAAGTTGCTGTATCCGCACAAAAACGAGGGACTGCAGAAAACTGCAGCCCCTCTGATTTTGTTAGCTTATCAAGAAAACGAAAGCCGATGTTGTGGCGTGTTTTCTCATATTTCGCGCCTGGATTCCCAAGCCCGACCAGCATTTTCATGCTTAGTCTGCTTTTTTCTCAGCGCCGTGTGCAGCTTCAGTGACTACTTCAGCAGCAGCTTCTTCTACAACTGCGCCTTTAGGTGATGCGATGTTGAAGATAGTGAAGTTTACATCGTGAGGAACAGAAACGCCTTTTGGCAATTTCACATCATCAATGTGTACAGTCGTGTCGATTTGAAGTGCTGAACAATCGATTTCGATATGATCAGGGATTGCATCAGCGCGGCATTCTACTTCCAATTCGTGGCGAATCATTTCGATATGGCCGCCTTCTTTCACGCCTGGGCAAGTGTCTGCATGAAGAAGAGCAACCGGAACGTGTACAGTGATAACGTCTGAGCCAACTACACGGTAGAAGTCCAAGTGACGTGGGGTGTCATAAATAGCATCCCATTGGGTGTCTTTCAAAATTACTGATTCTTTGCCGCGTTTGCCTTTCACACTGATTTCAATCATGGATGTGTAGAAGTGCTCATCGCGCATCATAATCTTGGCAGTTTCGTTGTAATCCAAAGTGATAGGTAGGTCTGGCTTGTCGCCGCCGTAAATGATGCCTGGCAATTTGCCAGCGTGGCGCAAGCGACGTGTGTTTGCTTTGCCAGTTAATTCGCGTAGTTCTGCTTCTAGTTTATAATCAGACATTGTTTAACTCCAAGTTATGATGATCCAACGGGTATGCCCGTTGCTGGATTTTTTCGCGTGCTTTGTTGACTTTATTCATATAAATAAGACAGCAAAAACGCAAAAAGGTTGCGCAGTATAATTTTCTGGGCTTGATGAGCAATGTTTTTTATTGGTATGCGCTTCCTCCATGTCCGTCAGGCTTCGCTTTGTGCTTGAGTTTACATAGGATATGCGGCACCCATGCATACATTCGAACAATATAAAAAGTTTATTCCCCTTGAGGTGATGTCGGTTTTGCATGCTTTGGTTGCTGCGGGAGGGCAAGGCTGGCTGGTTGGCGGCAGTGCCCGCGATTTATTGTTAGGAAAAATACCATCGGATTGGGATATTGAAGTATATGGTTTGGAGGCTAAAAAGCTTGAACCTTTGCTGCGAAAGTTGGGGCAATGTGATTATGTGGGCAAACAATTTGGTGTTTATAAACTTTGGATAGCGATTGAAGGCAAGGCAAAACTCAATCTTGAAATCGATATTGCACTGCCCAGAACGGAAATAAAAGCAGGGCACGGGCATGTTGGTTTCACAGTTCAGAGTGATCCTTTCATCATGCCTGAACAGGCAAGCTTGCGACGCGATTTTACAATCAATGCCATGATGTTTGATGCTATTGAAGATGCTTGGCTGGACCTGCATAACGGGCAAATGGATTTGCATGCGAAGTTGCTTCGTCATGTTTCCTCAGCCTTTGTAGAGGATCCACTGAGGCCACTGCGGGCGATGCAGCTTGCTGCGCGATTTGGTTTGAAGTTGGATAGTCAAACAGCGGCGCTTTGTGCGCAGATGTTGTCAGAAGCATCATCGTTGCCGACTTCTCGTATTTGGCAGGAATGGAAAAAATGGGCTTTAGCGCCTTATCCGTCGTTTGGGTTGAATGCTTTCCACGATATGGGTTGGTTGCCCAATTATTCGGAATTAAATGCTTTGATTGATTGCCCACAAGATAAAAAATGGCACCCCGAAGGTGATGTGTGGACCCATACGAAATTGGTGCTTGATGCTATGGCCAGCATTTGTGACAGGGAGCAGAGCTCTGCGGATGAGCGATTGATTTTGATGTTAGCAGCCTTGGTGCATGACTTGGGTAAGCCGCAAACGACACGAGTGGATGCGAAAGGTCATGTGAGTTGTGTTGATCATGAACATGTCGGTGTTGAAATTGCACGAGACTTTCTGTTCTCTTTGGGTTGCCCTAAAAAAATCGTGGCAGTGGTGATGCCTCTTGTGGCGCAGCATGTGCTGCATTTTGCGCAAAGCCCTGAGCCAGCCAATGTGCGCCATCTCGCCCATAGGCTTTACCCTGCCAATATCCATCTTTGGGAAATGCTCACTGAAGCCGATGCTGCAGGCTGCCCGCCTTTGCCCGCTTCGCGACCAGCTTTGATATGGCGAGAGCTTGCTTTGGCGAACGATTGTTTGATGTTTAGCGTGAAGCCTATTGTCACAGGTAAGATGCTTTTGATTCATGCAGTGTCACCATCTCCGAGGATGGGTGAGTTGTTAAATCAAGCTTATCTCGCCCAGATGAATGGATATTTTACTGATGAGGCTTCAGCACATCGTTGGCTTGAAAAAACACTGTTGCAAGAAAGGGTATAAGAGCGCAGGGTGCCACTTGTTCGAAAAATAGTGGTTTTTTAGAGGTGCCTTTTGGCTCATTATCGTAGGTTTTCTGATACATCCGTAAGTGAAAAATTGTTGGATTCCATGTTTCTGCTCATGATAGGTCTTGCTTACCTTTTTGCGTTGCTGCATATGTACTATTCGCATGAGGGCCGTGATGGAAAGCCGGGTTTGTCGGTAGATGATGTCATGATTGCTTATTCAGGAAGCCATGACCAAACACGTTTGGGTGCAGCGATCAATGGCCCTATGGGTATAAACCTGCCATCGGATGCCGCCAAGTTGGAAATTCTAGATTGGATTAACAGTGGCGCAACCGAAGAGATATATGATTCAAGAATTCGGATGATTTTTGATGATAATTGCATTGGTTGTCACTCCGTTGAAAGCGGTATGAATATTCCATCATTGGAAAGTTATGCCAATGTTATAGCACTGACCGAGCAAGACACAGGTGCTACGATTCCAGCCTTGGTGCGTGTATCACATATTCATTTGTTTGGTATTGCTTTTATTCTGTTTTTCGTGGGTAGAATTTTCTTGCTATGTGAGTTACCAGCATTTTGGAAACGTGTTGCGGTGATTGTGCCGTTCGTAGCGGTTATTCTTGATATTTTATCTTGGTATATTACCAAAATTATCCCTGAATTTGCTTATGTTGTTGTGCTTTCTGGCGGACTCATGGGCGTTTCGCTCTGGGTGCAAATTTTGTTGTCGGTTTATCAGATGTGGTTGTACAAGGCTAAATCTGTATTAACTGAAGTGTAGAAAAGGAGAAGTGAAATGAAAAAAATGATGCAACTGGGCTTGGTTATTTCAACCGTATTAATGGGTGCGACTGTAACGTATGCAAATGACGCGGCTGAAGGTATTGATGCCGCCAAACTTTTTAAAAAGAAATGTGCGATGTGCCATGCTATTGATAAAAATAAAACTGGGCCTGCTGTAAAAGGTATGAATTCTGATTCTGAAGCATTAAGGTCTGCCATTACCAATGGTCAAAACCGTATGCCAAAATTTGGTGAAAAGTTTTCTGCTGAAGAGATTGATGCCTTGGTTTTGTATATCCAAGCGCAAAAATAAAGAAGATATTCTGGAGGGAGTATGCTGAAAAAAGTTGGAATGTTTGTTGGGATGTTTTCCCTATTGATAGGTGGTGCTGTCGCTGAAGAAATGCCTGGAAAGGCATTGTTTAAAGCCAATTGCGCTTCTTGTCATGGCATGGACGGAAAAGTTTCGGAGATGGGACAAGCGCTCAAACCTTATCCAGCACGCGACCTCACAGCCTTGGCTGAAATTGTCGATCGTGATGAGTTTCGCCGCATTATTGCTTATGGTATTCAAGGTACGGCCATGACACCTAAAAAGTATGATTTGGACGAGCATGACATTGAAGATGTGATTGATTATATCCAAACCTTTGAACGTAAAGTGGACTTGGCTATGGGCAAAAAACGTTTTGAAGCTGTTTGCTCTACATGCCATGGCATGGACGGTCGTGCAAAAACCGGCATGGGCGCTAAAAACTTGGTGTATTCAACACTGAGTCTACATGATGTGGCGCACACCATTCGTTATGGTCGTGCCAACACCATCATGACAGGTAAACGCCACCAATTGAGCAATGATGATATACAAGATATTTCCCATTATGTGCATGAGCTTCGTTATCAGGCCGATGCCAAGAAAGGTAAGAAGTTGTTTGCTTCAACGTGTCAGTCTTGCCATAGCACCCCTTCTAAAATTGCCCTCACAGGCAACCTTGCGCATAAATCTTCAGTTTCTGAGCTTAGTGATTACGCTTTAAACCTACGTATTCGTCATGGTCGCCATGTGAATCGTGCGGGTCAAAAAGTTGCGCATTTGAGTGAAGATGACTCTCAAGATTTGATTGCTTACATTCGTAAAGAGATAAAATAATATGAACGTAGTTCCGAAAAGCGCCACCCAATTGGGTGGCGCTGATCTTTTCGACTTGGCACTTATTAAAAAGCATGACAAGTCTGGCCCACGCTATACATCTTATCCAACAGCGCCGATGTTTCATGCTGGTATTAATGCAAAAACCTATGCCGAAACATTAAGTTATGTGGCAACACAACAGGCACCACTTTCGCTTTATATCCATATTCCCTTTTGTAATACCGTTTGCTACTACTGTGGCTGCAACAAAATTGTCACCAAGCAGTATGATAGAGCGGCGCCTTATTTGGATTTGCTGTTTAAAGAAATTGATAAGGTTGCCAGTTTGGTAGGTAAAACCAGGCCAGTGACGCAACTGCATTTTGGCGGCGGAACCCCGACCTTTTTGAATGATGTGCAAATTCGTGCGCTGATGGGCAAATTACGCGAGTCGTTTCAATTTGTTGATGATGCTGATGCTGAATACAGCATTGAAATGGATCCGCGTGAATGCACGCCGGAAACGGTAAAAACATTGCGTGAAGTTGGTTTTAATCGCATGAGTATGGGGGTGCAAGACTTTGACCCGAGTGTGCAAAAATCAGTCAATCGGATTCAGAGTAAAGAAGTGACACTTCAAGTGCTGGATGATGCTCGCGCTGAAGGTTTTCGCTCGATGAACATCGATTTGATGTACGGCTTGCCGCATCAAACGGTGGAAACTTTTGATGCTACGCTAGATACGATTATCGAATTTAGCCCAGACCGTATCGCTTTATTTAATTACGCGCATTTACCGGAAATGTTTATGCCGCAGCGCCGTATTGATGAGAAGGCAATGCCAACGCCGCAAGAAAAGTTGAACATCCTAGAGCACAGCATCAATAAGCTGCTGGATGCTGGATATGTGTTTATCGGCATGGATCATTTTGCCAAACCCAATGATGAGCTCACCATTGCCCAGCAAAAGGGTGAGTTGTATCGAAATTTCCAGGGTTACTCCACACAAGCTGATTGCGATTTGATTGGCTTGGGTTTGACCTCGATTGGTTATGTGGGTGGTAGTTTCTTTCAGAATTATAAAGATATGGATGCGTACACCAAGGCTATTGAAGAAGATGGTTTGGCAGTGTTTAAAGGTTATACCTTATCCGCAGAAGATCATTTGCGCCGTGCGGTTATCATGCGTTTGATGTGTGACTTTGCGCTTGATTTCACCATGTTTGAGCAGCGCTATGGTATTATCTTCAAAAAGCATTTCCTTGACGCATTTGAAGATTTAAAAACGATGGAAGAGGATGGCTTGCTGACGATGACCGATACCAGTTTACAGGTTTTGCCTGCTGGTCGGTTGATGATTCGCAATGTTGCTATGGTCTTTGATGAGCATTTAAGACTGAAAGCGCAGCAAAATAGTTTCTCCAAGGTACTTTGAAAGATGAAGGATATCGTAGTGCCTGTGCCAGAACGGTTTTTAAGTGATGCCTACTTAAACGTTCTTGAGTCTTCACCAAGCCAGCTTCTTTGTGATTTTGATGATGAAGCGATGGTTCAGATGAAAGCTATGGCAGTGACTGGCTACCCCGATGAGATTTGTGGGCTGTTGGTGGGAACAAGCTCTGCGTTAGGTTGGCATGTTCAATCTGTGCACCAAGTGACGAATATCAATGAAGAGCGCGCAGCGGATCGCTTTCAACTTGACCCTGCCGGTTACCAAGCTGTTGATAAATCTTTACGCGGTTCGGGCCAAGAAATTATTGGCGTATTTCATTCACACCCTGATTGCCCTGCACAACCTTCGCCAACGGATTTGCAAAGCGCTTGGGAAGGTTTTATCTATCCTATTATTAGCGTTTGCCAAGGCCAAGTTGCTGAAGTTAACGGTTGGGTATTGAGCAATGATGTGGCTGAAGGTGGCCGTTTTCAGGCATTGCGTCTTCAACCTTGAGAGCTTTACCTTTGTGGATGCAATTTTTCTTTTGCACAATTTTATTGGTTCTTTTTTCCGGCTGTCAGAGCACGCCAAAAGCAGATTCTGCGAGTGAGCCTAAAGTTAACACCAAACAGACAGCTGAAAATGAGCCATCATCAGTTTCGCTTGAGCGTATGGACGTCGAGTTTTTATACCTAGCATCACAAAATGCACTTAGCCAAGGTCAACCGACTTTGGCGATTCAATTCTTACAAGCGATTTTGCAAAAAGATGAACTAGCATTCACACCACGTTTGGAATTAGCAAACTTGCTTTTATCCACCAATCATGTGCTTGAAGCACGCCATGTGATTGAAGCGATGCCTGCATCGGTACAAGATTCACTTGCTGGTGAGGATTTGGCTGAATACCAGATGCTCTATGCGCAAATACTCATTACCAACAATGCATTAGCCCAAGCAGCAGAGATGTTGCAGGCATTCATTGATGTGAATCCTGATTTTGTGAAAGCAAGATTATTGTTGGTGCGCTTGGAAGTAAGTCGCGAGCAGTTTGTGCGAGCCCATGCCTTGCTGCATGATGGTATTAAGCGCCATGAGCACTTGCAGTTGCGTCAGTATCAGGTGCAGCTGTATATGGAGCAGGGTAACTACAAGCAAGCCGACCAAGTGTTGGCAAAAATGCAGCAGCTTTTTCCTAATGAAGAAAATGTTGTGCTCCAGCGAAGCGAGCTTGCTGCCCAACGTGGCGAAGATTTGAAAGCGTATGAGTTGCTGCGCATTTTTATTTCCGGCCATGCCGATTCGGCAAATCAATCGTATGCATTATTGGCTGATTTATATATGCGTAAGCAGCGCTACGACGATGCAATCAAAACATATAATGAGATGCTCTTATTAACGGCAGACTCGGCTGAAGTGCACCTTTCGCTGGGGCGCCTTTATTATCAGCGTGGTGATTATGCGTTGGCGAAATCATCATTTGAACAAGCTGTTTCTATTCTTGCACCTAGCCAAAATGAAAACGAGATGTCGAATGAATTGGCTTCAGCTTATTTTTACTTGGGGGCAAGTTTAGAAGCGGCGCATCATTGGCAGGAAGCGATACCATACTATGAAAAGTTGGCGCCAAACCATGATTCTTATTTGGACGCACAAATCAGATTGGCTAGTGTCGATTTAACCTTAAAAAACACAAACAAGGTTGAAAAGCGATTGGCTGAGCTGAAAAAAGGCTACCCCGACAACTTGGAAATAGCTGAATTATATGTCGCTTTACGCATGCAGCAGAAAGAATATCAGTTGCTGATTGATGAATCAGAGCCTGCTCTTGATTTGGGTTTTTCTGCGATGCTGATGTTTAATCGGGCGATTGCCTATGAATCACTCAAACAATTTGAATCCCTTGATCAAACCTTAGATAAATTATTGTCTCAGAAGCCAGACCATAGCGAGGCTTTGAATTTTTACGGTTATAGCCTCGCCGATCGTGGGATTCGATTGTCTGATGCTGAAAAGATGATTCAACGGGCGCTACAAATTAAACCTGATGATGGTTATTATCTCGATTCATTGGCTTGGGTGTATTTCCAAAACAAGCAGTATGGTTTGGCTGTGAAAACACAGTTGTTGGCAGTGCAAAATGTGATCGATGATCCGGTGATGTACGAACACCTCGGTGATATGTACTGGAAAGCAGGGGATCAAGACAAAGCTAAGCTAAATTGGAATAAAGCATTGCAACTTGGTCACGAAGAGAAGGATGTGATCAAGAAAAAAATTGAGGTTGGCTTGCCATAATGCTTGTGCGCTTGCTGCTCTTGGGTCTCATGTTTTTTTCACTGTCTTTTTGTGTGAAGCATGAAATGGTTGCTAAATTTGAACCCAAGCAGGATTTTTCTGGCCGTTTATTGGTGATGGATCAAAAGCATCGCTTTCAACTTGATATGGATTGGGCAGGAGATGCCAAACAAGGTAATGTGCGGCTTACGCATGGCCTGAGTGGGCGAATTGTGGATGTGCGCTGGATGAATGAAACCATGCGTTGGCGAGATAATCAGCAATCGCTTTCGTGGCAAATGTTGACTGTAGACGAATTGTTGGACATGGGCGTGATATTTCCGCCGTGGGTGATGGCTAAAATCTTTGCTGGAGACCTTCCTGCAACCATGATGAGCAAAGATCAGCGCACGTGGCAAGGTAAGCTTGCAGAACACGAGCTTAAAATTATTTGGGCCAGTGCGCAGCAAAAGGTTGAGTTGGTTGATTTAAAGCGTGGTAAGAAAGCTGTGGTGATGTTTGATGAATGAATATTTTGCACCAGCAAAAGTGAATTTGCATTTGGCCATCACCAATGTGCGTGATGATGGTTACCATGAACTGGATACCAGCTTTGTATTTACCGACCTTCATGATGTGCTCACTATCAGGCTTGCTTCAGATTTGCAGGTGCGCTGCTCCATACCTGCCTTTGATGGCCCATTGAATCTGGTGCATCAAATATTGAGTGCGTTCCGTATTAAATATCAAGTGAAGCAAGGTTTGGATGTATTTATTAAAAAAAATATTCCAGCGCAAGCAGGTTTGGGTGGCGGCTCTTCAGATGCAGCAACTGCGCTTTTGGTTGCGAATCGTTTATGGGGCGTTGGTGCGAGTCCACAAGAGTTGATAAATTTTGCGGTGCCATTCGGTGCTGATATTCCTTGCTTTTTGTTTGGCAAAGCCAGTGCGGCTAAAGGTATAGGCGAGCGCTTAGTTGCATATACGGGTCAAATTCCTGACCAGTGTATGGTGTTAGCATGGCCTGGTGAGGGTGTTTCTACAGTCCAAGCTTTTGCACATTTTGACCGAAATAAATTTCATGCGTTGACGGAAGAAAAAGCAGCGGCTAAAGTGCGCGCCCGTTCGGATGGTGATGGTTTTGAAATGGGTTTTAATGACCTGGAGCAAAGCGCAGTGACAATCTGCGCACCTTTGGCAAAGATGCTAAAAGTGATGCGCGAAAGGTCTGAACGAGCTTGGATGAGTGGTAGCGGTTCGGCCTGTGTGGCGGCGTGTGGTTCGCTTGATCAAGCAGAAAATGTAGTAAGGGTTTTGCAGTCGCAAAACTTAGCAACATGGACGCATATTGGACGTTTTGTTCGAGAGCATCCTTTAGTGAAAGAGTAAACATATTGGGGCGTAGCCAAGCGGTAAGGCAGCAGGTTTTGATCCTGTCATGCGGAGGTTCGAATCCTCCCGCCCCAGCCAGTTTTTTGAATGATTCTCGTATGATACATGCGGAGGCTTTAGTTTGATGGACAACGCAAATAAGTTCCGCCTCTTTTCTGGTACATCCAACTTAAAATTAACCCAAGAAGTTTGCGCCCATATCGGTATGCCTTTGGGTGAAATGTATATTCAGCGCTTTTCTGATGCTGAAATATTTTTGCAATATCAAGAAACCATTCGTGGTTCTGATGTTTTTTTCCTGCAAAGCACATCTGTGCCTGCCAATGACAATTTGATGGAACTTTTGATTGCTATTGATGCAGCCAAACGCGCATCAGCACGTCAGATTTGTGCGGTGATGCCATATTTTGGTTATTCGCGCCAAGATCGTAAAAGCGCTGGCCGCACGCCAATTTCTGCGAAGTTAGTTGCTGATTTGTTAACAACTGCAGGGGTAACTCGCGTATTGACCATGGATTTGCATGCAACACAGATTCAAGGATTCTTTAATATCCCTGTCGACAATGTCTTTGCTGGCCCATTGTTCACCAAAGATATTCTTTCGCTAAACCCTGAAACTGATGAAATTATTGTTGTTTCACCAGATGTTGGCGGTGTTGTTCGTGCACGTGCTTTGGCTAAATCGTTGCATGCAGATATTGCGATTGTTGATAAACGACGCCCAGCGCCGAATGTGGCCAAAGTGATGAATATTATTGGTGATGTTGAAGGTAAGCATTGCATACTTATCGATGATATTGTTGATACTGCAGGCACACTTTGTAATGCTGCTGAAGCATTGATGGAGCGCGGCGCTAAGAAGGTATCAGCTTATGCAACGCATGGCGTGTTGTCTGGCCCCGCTGCTGAGCGCATTGCTGCATCACAAATTCATGAGTTGGTGGTTACCGATAGCATTTTGCAACCGCAAGTCATTTTAGATTTACCGAATGTTCGCGTCTTGAGCATTGCATCGTTAATGGGGGAGGCGATTTCTCGTATTTACGATGCCCGCTCCATTAGCAGTCTTTACGACTAACTTTCTTTCCTTTTTTCGATTGCCTCGCTATAGTGCCAATGTTCTTCACTCGCTGTTGAACATGAAACATTGTATTATTACATAAGAATATAACAAAGGAGCTGCCAGTGGTTAAACAAAGAACGCTTGATCATTCGATTCGTTGCAGCGGCATTGGGTTGCATTCTGGACGTAAGCTTGAATTGGTATTGCACCCTGCAGAAGTTGATACAGGTATTATGTTTGTGCGTAGTGACTTGGGTGTTGAAATTAAAGGGCACGTAAGTTCCGTTGTTGATACCCGCCTGTGCACCACGATTGGTAACGGCGACGCTACGATTTCTACTGTAGAACACATCATGTCTGCTTTGGCTGGTTTGGGCATTGATAATGCTCGCATTGAAGTGAATGGTGCTGAGATTCCTGTCATGGATGGCTCGGCTTCCCCATTTGTGTTTTTGATTCAATGCGCAGGTATTGCTGAGCAAGAAAAACCGAAGAAAGTATTGCGTGTGTTAAAACGCGTAAGTATTGAAGATGAAGAAAAATCTTGTGCGCTTTATCCTGCAAGTGGTTTCCGCGTCTCTTATTTGCTTGATTATCCTCATCCCCTTTTATCCAACTGCAAAGTGAACTTTGACTTTTCTCGTCAAGGTTATGCGCGTGAAGTTGGTCGTGCGCGCACATTTGGCTTTATCCATGAAGTTGAAGCTTTGCAAAAAGCTGGCTTAGCTTTGGGTGGCTCCATGGATAATGCTGTTGTATTGGATAAATACGGTGTATTGAACAGTGGCGGTTTGCGTTATGCTGATGAATGCGCTCGTCATAAAGTATTGGATACTGTCGGTGATTTATTCCTTGCTGGCTTGCCTATTGTGGGTGCCTTTGAAGGTGAGCGTAGTGGCCACGCTATGAATTGCCAATTGGTAAGCGCTTTGCTGGCAGACGAAAGTGCTTGGGTCATTGAAGAGTTGGCAGCACCAATTGCTGATGAAGCCACCCAGCCAGAAGCGATGCCAGCATCTGTCACAGGGATGATGCACTAAGCTTTTCAATCTTGCTTTGTTCACTTTGAAACAAAGTTTTTTATACTAAACAATAATAGTCAACAAGGTGCAGATTCAATGCTACGCTGCGACAATGACAGATAAGACTCATTTCGGTTTCGAAACCGTTCCCAAAGAAGAAAAAGCTGGAAAAGTCATGGAAGTGTTCTCTTCCGTAGCTTATAAATATGACATTATGAATGATTTCATGAGCGGTGGCATGCATCGCTTGTGGAAAAAGCAGTTTATCGCCAAAGCGGTGTTACCCAATGGTGGCACAGGCTTGGATGTTGCTGCTGGTTCTGGTGATATTTCTATAGGTTTGCTGCGTAAAAAAAATCGCCAAGCCCGCATCATTTTAACCGATTTGAATGGCCCCATGTTGCAAGAAGGTGCGCGCCGAATTCTTGATGAAGGATTGCTGCCGGGTACTGCTGATTGTATCCAGTCTGATGGTACCAAACTTCCCTTTGCCGATAATAGTTTTGATTTGGTGACCATTGCATTTGGCATACGTAATTTTGTGGATGTGCCGCTCGGTTTATCTGAGTTTTACCGTGTGTTAAAACCAGGCGGGCAATTTATGTGCTTGGAGTTTTCCAAACCTGTATTGCCAATGCTTGATGTTATTTATGATGCTTATTCCTTTAATGTGATTCCTAAGATGGGTGAGATGGTTACTGGTGATAAAGATTCTTATCAATATTTGGTCGAATCTATTCGCCGTTTCCCAGATCAAGAGCGATTTGCGAAGTGGATTAAACAAGCAGGCTTTGATTTGGTGCGCCATGACAACTTAACCGGTGGCATCGTCGCCATGCACCGAGGGTATAAAATATGAGCGTGATGTTTCTACCACTGCGGCTCATTCCAGTACCTGTACAATGCGTGGTACTAAGTTCCGTTTTACAATTGTTTTTTACTGATAATGAAAAGCTGGAAAACACCCTTGAAGGTTTGGAAGGTCATGTGTTTCGTGTACATATCCGCGATACGGGTGCAGTGCTCTTTATTGGTTTTAAATCGGGTTCGGTTTGGGTGCACCCCACAGCCGATTCGCGCCCTGATGTGAAAATTGAATCAAGCACATCTGGCTTTGCGCGTTTGTGTTTTGCAAAAGAAGACCCTGATACGCTTGTGTTTGAAAAAGTACTAAAACTCTCCGGTGATTCTGAAGCCATGTTACGCTTTCAAAAGCTGTTGGCCGAACTTGATTTGGACTGGGAACTTGAACTCAGGCGCTTGTTCGGTGATTTCTTTGGCCGAAAAGTGGCCACCGCTGCTCATAAGCTGGTTGCTGCAGAAAAGAAAATTTTTCAGTCCTCAACATCTGTAGTCGACGAGTGCTTACAAAAGGTACATGCACCAGATGCTGAGCGCCTTCAGCATTGGCAGGCAGGTGTGGAATCAGTATTGCGCAAGGTAAATAAGTTAGAGCGTCAGCTGGATAAAATTGAACACCTCGCCCAAAAGCAAAACGTATGAAATTTAAGCACACCCGCCGTAACTTAAGGCTACTCTTTATCATTCATGTATTAGCCACACATGGGTTGGCGGCAGTGGCTTATCGCTTACGATTGTTTCGTCCATATATTTGGGTTGTACAGTTGTTTAGCGCTGAATATCAACCCAAAGAATTGGGCGTTCAAATTCGTCTAGCATTAGAGCGACTTGGTCCTAGCTTTATTAAGTTTGGTCAAATGATGTCCACGCGTGTCGATGTACTTCCCATCGACGTGGCTTTAGAACTAAAAAAATTGCAAGACAATGTACCACCAGAACCGTTCTCGGTTGTTTCTACACTGCTAGCTAAAGCATACAAACGCAAAGCCATTGGCGAAGATGGCGTGTTTGCGCAATTTGATGAAGTGCCTGTGGCGGCAGCATCAATCGCCCAAGTTCATTTTGCCACGCTGCATAATGGCCGTGAAGTTGCGGTGAAAGTGAGACGACCGCATATCGATAGAATGATTGAAGCTGATTTATCCATTTTACGGCTTCTTGCTTCTTTATTTGATCGTTACTTTCCTGAATATGAACGCCTAAAAGCGCCACAAGTGGTTGAAGAGTTTGCGGTCACTATTTTGGGTGAGTTGAACCTGCGTTCAGAAGCTGCACATGCCAGCCGCTTTACCGATCAATTGGTGGGTATTGAAGGCGTCGAAGTGCCAGAAGTTTTTTGGGATTATACCAATAAGGATGTCTTGGTTACGGAGCGCTTTTACGGTATCTCGATTGATGAGAAAGAGCAGCTTATTGCTGCTGGCCATGATCTGGTGGCGCTGTGTAGTAAAGTGCAAAAAATGTTTTTCCATATGGTGTTTATCGATGGTTATTTTCATGCTGATTTGCATCCTGGAAATATTTTCGTGTCGGATACTGGAAAAATCCTTTTGGTGGATTTTGGTATTGTTGGCAGGTTGGAATTACAAAGCCGCGTTTATCTTGCTGATATGTTGCTCGCTTTCTTACAGCAGGATTATAAACGCGCAGCCGAGGTCCATGTAGAGGCCGGTTATGTGCCTTATCATACGGATGTATCGGCCTTTGAAGATGCACTGCGCGAAATTGCAGTGCCCATTTTTAATCGCCCACTCAAAGATATTTCAATTGCTGAGTTACTCTTTTATTTGTTTGCAGTGACAGAGCGTTTTCAAATGGAAACGCGACCCGAATTACTTTTGCTGCAAAAGAGTATGGTGGTAATTGAAGGCGTGACCCGTGAGTTGGCACCAGATATTAATATTTGGGAGTTATCCAAGCCCTTGGTATCCAAATGGGCAGCTGAAAACTTAGGCCCCAAAGGCAAAGCCCTACGTTTGTATTCTGAAGGCAAACACCAGCTGTATGCTTGGATGAAATTGCCTGAAGAAATCAACCAACATTTTGAACAGTTGCATCAAAAATTCCCGCAAAGCAGTGCTGGGTTAACACTACCCGACTTGCTTGCCATAGCTGCTTTAACGTCAGGTGGCATCATAGCGGGGATGTTCTGGCAACAACCATGGCTTTCACCAAACCTACTTATTGCTTATGGACTACTCAGTTTTGGCGTCTGGCTTCAATGGGTTTACCGCAGTTAATTAACCTGCTTATGCGGCCGGGAATAACATCGAACGCGGGTCAAGTAGGGCATCAAGCTCAGAAGCTGGTAAGATATTCTCATCCAAACACAACTGACGAACAGTTTTCCCTTCTTTGACTGCTCGTTTGGCAATGTCTGAAGCTTTGTCATAACCAATCACTGGTGCAAGGGAAGTGACCATGCTCATGCTCCAATCTATCTGTTGCTCGCACTTTTCAATATTAGCGGTCAACCCAACAATACATTTATCTGCGAACATCATGGATGCATTGGCGAGCAACTCTTCAGACTCAAGTAGATTATGAGCAATTACTGGCAACATCACATTCAAATCCAATAAGCCTGATGCCCCTGCATAAGTGATGGTGGCATCATTGCCAAACACTTGGGCGCAAACCTGCGCCAGTGATTCGGCAATCACTGGATTTACCTTACCGGGCATAATGGAGGAGCCAGGCTGAACAGCGGGCACAGTAATCTCACCAATGCCGCAGCGCGGGCCCATATTGAGCACACGCACATCATTGGCAATTTTCACCAACGATACAGCCACAGTGCGCAATGCACCCGATAACTCAACGGCTGCATCTTGGGCGGCTTGTGCTTCAAAATGATTGCCAGCTTCGTGAAACGCAATGCCATAACTTTCTGAAAGTGCTGCGGCAATCTTTGCGCCGAATTCAGGATGGGTATTTAAGCCAGTGCCAACGGCTGTGCCGCCTTGTGCTAACTCGCATAAACGCGGCAAGCATGCTTGTAAACGGGCAATACCAAGCTCTACCTGACGCGCCCAACTTGAGATTTCTTGGCCCAAGGTAATGGGTGTGGCATCCATCAAATGAGTACGACCTATTTTCACCACATCCATGGTTTCATGAGCTTTGATATTCAGCGCTTGATGTAGGTGGCTTAGGGCAGGTATGAGTTTATGTACCAACACATCAGCTGCTGCCAAATGAATAGCTGTGGGAATCACATCATTCGAGCTTTGCCCCATATTGACATCATCATTGGGATGGATGCCAATCGTTGCATCGAGTTGTAAGCAGCGATGTGCAATCACTTCATTGGCATTCATGTTGGTGGATGTGCCCGAGCCTGTTTGGAAAATATCCAAAACGAAATGTTTGTCCCAGTCGCCATTGGCAACTTCTAGGGCAACACGTTCAATCATATCTGCCTTAGGTTTACTGAGTTTTCCCAATGCAGCATTGGTGGTCGCAGCATTGGCTTTGATTTGACCAAGGGCTTTGATAAATACGCGTGAAAAGCGCAGCTGTGATACGGGGAAGTTTTCCACAGCGCGGGCTGTGGAAGCACCATACATCGCATCTAAGGGCACTTGCATTTCGCCCATGGAATCGCGTTCGGTGCGGAATTTAGCGTTGTTTGTCATGTTGGTAACTCCGTTTTAAGCATAACATCGTGATATCATCTTCTCTGGCGATAAAACCAGTGTCATCAAGTTCTGTGAGCAGTGATTCGGGAAGCACCACAGGGTCCAGTTGTTTATGTTTAGCAAACCAAGACTGCACGCGTTTATCACCAAACATTTTCCCGTCACTAGCATGGCGCGCTTCGGTGATGCCATCGGTACAGGCAAACAGAGCATCACCAATAGCCAGAGAAACCGATTCTGTATGTACAGCTAGATTGTCGAGCATGCCTAATGGTGGAGAGGATGCTTCCAAGCTTCGAATGCTATTGTTATGCCATAACAGTGGTGGTGTGTGTCCAGCATTGATCCAATGCAATTCATTGTTCTCCGGCTGCAATTCAGCAATAAATAGGGTGACGAATCTGCCGCCCTGCATCGACATGTGCAGTGATTGATTGATGTAGGTAACAGCATCAATCAGCGTAATGCTTTCACTGTTGGCTAACACATGCAGCATGGCTTGTAAGTTAGCTACGGTAAGTGCGGCTGGATAACCTTTGCCCGCCACATCGGCAATCACAAGCCAGAGGGAACCATTGCTGCGTTCGATGTAATCAAAATAATCCCCACCGACGGCATAGCAGCTTTGCTGGTAGCCGAACACTGCATACCCTTGAATCATAGGTTCGGATTTTGGCATGAGGCCGCGTTGGATTTCACTGGCAATGGCGATGGAGTCTTTTAAGTCATCGCGCTCTTTTAAGCCTACAAGTGCAGTATTGAGTCCTCGTGCGAGTTCGCCCATGTCATCGTCTATCATCACGGCCACATGACCATCAAATTTTCCAAGCCGTAAGAAGTTGAGCCCCGATGCTAGCTCTTGGGTAATGCGGCGAACAGTATTGCTGGTAATCCAAATCAGTGAAGTGCCGCCGATAATGAGGTTCACAAACAATATCACTGCCTGCATGAGGATAAATTGTTGTTCTTCGGTGTTGCTGTCGCCAAACATCAAGGCGGAGAAAATAGCCAGTGTTGCTACGGGCACTAGGGAAGTCGCGCCAAAAATGAGCCAAGGGCGGTTATAAGAGCGTAATAACCATGGGTGGGCCTGGGTGGTGTTTAAATCGCCAACGAAGAGCTGCTGAACACTCAAGCGTTTTCTCACGCGCACCATCCAGGTGATGGAAAGAGCTGTGGCAATGAAGGGAATAAGGATGCCAAGGTTATAAGTAACATTTAAGCCCATTGCGACCGTCATTTTAGGGGTGAGAGTAAAATCCAGGAATGCAGAAAAAATAATGACACTGATAAATAAATACACGATATAAACCAGACCAGCGATGGTGAAACCGCGCAATGCACGCACAGGCAAATGCGTCATGGTTTCTTCTAACGCTTGAGGGTTTTGGCTTAAAATAGCCCCGCGGATGGGTCGATGAACCCAGACGGCAGCGGGTGTGAAAATGACCACAAACATCATCAAATCTTTGATGCTCGACCAAATTAGGCTGTGGTTGATGATGAGTTGTGCGGATAGTTGCACAGTAGTGTGTAGCACCGTCATTAGCGCAAGCAACGGTAGCAAGGCAATGACATAGCGGCTCATGGAACAGATGCGCAGCAGCGCAGCTTGTTGCGATAACTTACTCATTGTCTAACTCGGGTGGCGCAAGATTGATGGCAGGGCTGCCAGCATGTTGCTGAATGGCTGTGACATACACGATTCCACCGTGAGGGCGATTGACATCGGCTTTGTCAAAAATGTAAGCGAAAATTTCATCCACTTGATTGGCTTGCACCACCACACTTAATACGCCTTTTTCAGTTTGCTGACCTAGGCCGCGCGTGGCTTCAGATGAGCTGCGACCAAAACCACGGGCAAAGTTATACACGCCCGCCCTTAAGCCGAAATCGCGAAATAATCCCTGGACTGTGTCGGGAATTTTATTTTCCGCAGCTATGCAAGTAATGAGTTTATACATTGCTTTTTTGAGCGTCGCTATCGGAAATAGCATCAAGAATGTGTTGGGGGATATAGGTGCTGGCTTTTTCAACACGCGTCGAATAAATCATGCCCATACCAGGCGTGTCGATTTGCGCAGCAGCTGACATTTGCTCGAAAATACGATCGCTTAAATCACTGGGTACCAAAATATTGATCACTTCTTTCTCGGTGTCGACCGCAATAGATAAAATCCCGAGTAATTCTTGCACGCCATACCCATGGCCATAATGAATGGTGGCTCCTTGCGCTCCTGCATCTTGAGCTGCTTTAATGACTGCCTTAGCTCGCCCGCGTTGTACGATACAAGTGATCAGAAAAACATCGGTTAATACGTTGATATGCTGAATGCTCATGCAGCTTCCCCTTCAATCAGTAACTCGTTGCGTTTACGTTTTTTATGGATTTTATATTGTACCCACAGGCCAGTGATGAGCACCGATAAAATCGGACCGACAGATGCTAGTGATAAAATTCCAAAACCCTCAATGGCATCCACAGCATTTCCTAGGCCAATACCCATGGCCAACACCAACGGCACAGTGACGGGGCCTGTAGTTACGCCCGCACTATCCCAAGCGACGTTGACGAACTCTTCGGTCGATGCCCAAGTAAGTAACAAGGCCAATGAATAAAGCGGAATTAAAAACCAATACAGTGGTAAGGCAAAGATGATTTTCACCACACCCAAAGTGATGCCGCAGCCCACACCAAATGCCACTGCGTAAATCAGAAGCTTTTTCTCAAAAGCACCATTGGTGAGTGTTTCCACTGTGTTGCCCAAGGCATTGAGCGCAGGCTCGGCCACCGTTGCACCAAAACCTAGAACCCAAGCGAAAACAAGAGCGATACCGATGCCCACTGACCAGACATAGAGTGGTGAGGAGGGTACCCCTTCAAGGGTAGTGAATGCTGAAGATAAGAAGGCGCCTGACTGCTCACCAAGCATCGACAAGCCATAGCGCAGGCCAAGATTAAAAATAATCATACCCAATACACAAAGCACAATGCCATAAGCGATGATACCTGGTGAAGACAAGCGTTCGCCCAAAATGAAGCGTAATACCAGCATTAAAAATGCAACCAGCGGCACAATGGCTTGCATGCCTGCGAGAATTTCCTGCCACGGACTTTGTTCATACCAAGTGATGGTATGGGCGGATTCAGCGTGAAAAGCATGTGCGGCTGTAATGATGGCTTCAGGTGTTGTGGTGGTGACTACAAATAAGCTGAGCAGCATGACGCCGATAATGGGGAAAATAGAGGCAAGGGTAACGATGCCAAAACCAGATAATGCACCTGTACCGCGCCCTGCGGTGGAAGCTATGCCTATACCTAAAGCCAGCACCAAAGGCACAGTCACTGGCCCGGTGGTTACAGCTCCGCAATCCCAAGCTAAGCCTAAAACTTTCGCTAGTTCATCATCTTGCATCAACCACATGGTTAAACCCAAAGCAGGAACGAGCGCGCCATAAATAAAGGGCTTTAAACTCCAGCCGTAGAGTAAACGTAGCGTGCCTAGGACAACTGCCAAGCCCACGCCTAAACCCACAATCAGCACCAGAATCGTGCTCCACTCATTGAGTAAAACATACAAATAGGGTGCATTTTCAACCTTCAAAATGCTGCCAGCTGCTTGCAATGCGCCAATGGCAGGTTCAGCAAAAGTCACGCCAATACCGAGCAAGAAGGAAATGAGTAGCACCGTGGGTAGATTGACCTTGGCTGGAAGGTTTTGACCAATGGTCTCACCAAAGGGCATCAAACCTCGGTTTAATCCCTCCATGAACAGCATGAGGCCGACAATCACTGCCATCAAGCCCGAGAGAATCATCATGGGCTCATTGACAGCTCGGTTAAGTAATAACAATTGGAAAAAAATAAGGTAAATAGCTAAGGGTAATACGGCCTTGGCTTGTTCTAAAAATCGGATGCTTATATAGGGAGAAAGGAGCCTATAAATGTCGATGCTGCGAAGGGATGCGCGGCGGCGACCATTGGAGGCAATACGTGCTTGCTGCTGGCGTTTGGCAAAATCATTATAACTGATGGTTTTTTGCCTCAGGGAAGTGTGGCGAATGAGTTTGCCG
This sequence comes from Mariprofundus sp. UBA1536, assembly GCA_002323245.1. Lineage (GTDB taxonomy): Bacteria > Pseudomonadota > Zetaproteobacteria > Mariprofundales > Mariprofundaceae > Ghiorsea. Next base: position 127,157 of record DCPU01000005.1, read on the forward strand.
TAACGAATTTTCTGCCCTGATTCTAGCATGGACTCCCCTTTGATTTTATGCCTCAAGCATAGGTGAGATATGGCTTTTTTACAACATAGCAGAGAAAAAAGTCAGAATTTAATGGGTTAATTTTACTGTTTTTTTTAGTTGCACCAAAACCGGGGAGAGTGGACGGTCAGGCACTTCAATTTTTTGATAAACAAACGCAGGTGACATGTTTTTTGTTGTTTGTGCATGAGCTAGCCAGCTTAAAATTTCTTCTTTTTCCTGCGCGCCTTCAGTATGGCCTGGGTAGAGCATCAAGCTAATGATTCCATTTGTGCTTAGCCAGGCGAGTGCTTGTGAAAGGGCGTCAATGGTTGTGGTTACTTGTGTTGTGATGTTTTTATCGCCACCGGGCAACCAGCCCAAGTTAAAGGTGAATGCTTTTACTTTCCCTTTAAGTTCGGGTGGCAAAGTCGTATCTAAATGTTGATGCCCCAACAAGAAAAAAGCTTTCTCACAGCCGCAATCTAAAAGTCGTAGTTGGCTTTCATCGATAGCCTGCTGTTGCACATCAAAACCGAAGATTTTTCCTTTGCTGCCAACGCAGTTGGCCAAGAACAAAGCATCATGGCCATTGCCTAGCGTGGCATCGACAACAATATCGCCAGGGTGAATATTTTGCTTAAGCCAGTTGTGGGCAAGATCAGTTAAACGCATAAGGATTCATACCTTTGAATATCTGCTTCAGCAGGGATTTTGCTTTGATTGACAAGTGTTTCAGTGAAAAGCTTGGCATACCAAGGAATCAGCAAACTACCACGTGAGCCAAACCCATTAAATACTGCATGGTTGGAATCATGGGGGTGAAAGCCAATAAACGGTTGTTTATCTAGCGTGGCTGGTCGAATGCCAGCTTGATGGCTAAGAAGGTTGAATTCATTGTCTTTTTTTAGTGAGGAAACGAAGGATAATAATGCATTTTTGCTCTGTTCTTGTTGGGTTGGTTCTGAAATATGGGGTTCAAACGTTGCGCCGATACGGCAGGTGTTTTGTGAGGTGGGAAGTAGCCATTTGCTTTTCACGGTAATCTCAGGTGCAAGTTTCGATTTGCTTTCGCAATGAATGATTTCCCCATGAGCAGGCTGTAAAGGAAGCCATGAAAAGAGTGGGTTGTACTTTATTTTGTAACCTTCGCAATGAATGGTCGTGGTTTGGCTGTTGGTTTGGGCTGGGAGGTGAGTTATACGGTCATGGGAAATAAAATAATCAGCCAAAGCATCAAGAAGTGTGTTGGTATCCAGCCAAGCGGCTTGCAGTTGTATCACGCCGCCAAAGGGGGCGTTTACAAGCTGCTGTTCTGAAAGCGGTTTGGTACTAAAAAAAGGGGTGTAATGCGGTTGCAGGAGCCGCTTCTCATAAAAAACTTTCTCTTTTTCGTTGTTGAATAAGCGAATCAGCGGTGTGGGGAAATAGCAGCGAATGCCCAGCTTGGTTTCAATGGCAGTATAAAATTCAGATGCAAGCTTGAGCATGGCAGGAGTCTTCTCAGCCAAGACAAAACGTTGACCCGTGATGGGATTGATGAGGCCTGCGGCAACGCGTGATGCCGATTGTTTGCCATCGGAGATGATGGCGATGCGTTTGCCCGCATTGAGTAGGCAATAGGCCAATAGGCTGCCTGCCAAGCCTTGGCCAATGATGGTGAAATCGATGTCTTGGTTCTTAGGTTTCTGTTCGGCCATGGTCGCAAAGGTAAACTAAAATTAGCGGCAGACCTAAAAATTCAGTAACGTTGCCCCACTTAAAAATTATCAAGGAGTTTATCATGGCAAGAGCAAGCGCAAGACATCTGTTGGTGAGCAGCGAAGAAAAATGTTTGCAAGTGAAAGCTGAAATTGAAGCAGGTTTGGATTTTGCCGATGCGGCAAAAAAATATTCATCATGCCCATCTTCTGCCCAAGGCGGCGCATTGGGTGAGTTTGGCCCAGGCCAGATGGTAAGAGAATTTGATGAAGTGGTGTTTTCTGCGGATGTAGGAAGCTTAGAAGGCCCTGTGAAAACACAATTTGGTTATCATTTGCTTGAAGTAACCGCTAGGTCTTAAATGGAACAAACACGTTGGCACGACCACATCAACACACAAGACTGGGAAGCATTGTGTGATGGCTGTGGTTTGTGCTGCATGCATAAGTTTGAAGATGAAGATACAGGTGAGATTTTACTTACCAATGTGGCCTGCAAGCTTTTTGACGACTCAACTTGCCGTTGCAAGCAATACAGTGAGCGGTTTGCGCAAGTGCCAGATTGTATGGATATTCGCAAAATGAGCGATGCAGAAATGCTTTGGCTGCCAGATACTTGTGCCTATCGATTGACCTTTGAAGGTAAACCACTGCCGTTTTGGCATCCTTTGCAATCAGGCAATGAAATGTCGGTGCATGATGCTGGCATATCCATGCTCAATATTTGTTTTTCTGAAGATGAAGTGCCGGAAGATGAGCGTATGCAGCATATCATTTTGGATGAACAAGAAGAGGATTAGCAAAGGCTTGATGCCAGCACCATTCTCTATCACTATAGGCGTAATGAGAGCGCTTAAAAAACCATTGAAATATTCAGCAATTATAGGCTCTAATGTATGATTAGGCTTCACCTTCATGGGTGTAAGGAAGGCTTGCAGGCGCTGCAAGCCATGGCCGATGAGGCTTGCGAAGGCGTGTGTCTGGATGAGATTCAGCACAACCGTCTTATTTTGGTGGTGGATGAGCTCTTCGCAAATATTCATGAACACGGATACAATAATGCCGGCGGTGATATCGAGTGCGAGGCGCAATGGCTGCCTTGTGCTGAAGACATGCATTGTCGCCTAGAAATTATGTTGCGCGATTTTGCACCACCAATTCAAGATGTATCAAAATGTAAAGGTGTAAACCCTGAAACACTTAAAGACAACCCTGTTGCCGGTGGGCTGGGTATGCTCTTGATTGAAGCCGCCACCGAAACATTCGAACATACCCCACTTGCCGATGGGAATCAGTGGCGATTGGTTTTTTTATTTAAGCAAAAGGAAGTACAAGCATGAGTTTGAAAATTAAAGTAAATAGTGAACATCAAAACAGAGTGGTAGAAGTGGTTGGTGATGTCACCATCATGACTTCGCCAGATTTGCGGGCTGAGCTTAAGCCTTTGTTCACAAGTGAAATCGCTCAAATCGAAGTGAAGCTGGAAGGTGTGGGTTTTATGGACTCTTCGGGCATCGCAACCTTGGTGGAAGGATTGCAGTGGAGTAAAAGCTCAGGCAATCGTTTTGTGTTATCGGGCCTTTCGCCCACGGTTCGCGATGTGTTTGAATTGGCAAAATTAGATACGATTTTTGATATTGTTGATAACAACGCATGAGTTATAAAGATATGCGGGCATTTATTGCCGACCTTGAAAAACGTGGTGAGCTCAAGCGCATCACCACACCCATCAGCACCGTATTGGAAATGACGGAAATTTCGCAACGCGTGCTTGAAGCGAGAGGCCCTGCTTTGTTGTTTGAAAATGTGAAGGGCCACACCATGCCAGTGTTAACCAATTTATTTGGTAAAGATACGCGCATTGCTTTGGGCATGGGCCGAGAATCGGCAGATGAGTTGCGTGGTATTGGCGAGTTGTTGGCTTATCTGAAAGAGCCTGAGCCGCCAAAGGGCTTGAAAGATGCCTGGGATAAATTTCCTATCTTGAAAAAGGTGCTCAACATGGCACCAAAGGTTGTGAACAAAGCACCCTGGCAAGAAGTGGTGCTTCGTGGTGATGATGTAAACTTGGATTTGTTGCCCATTCAGACCTGCTGGCCAGAAGATGCGGCGCCCTTGCTCACTTGGGGTTTGGTGGTCACCAAAGGCCCGAATAAAGACAGGCAAAACTTAGGCATTTATCGTCAACAAAAAATTGCCAAAAACAAACTCATTATGCGCTGGCTTAAACATCGTGGTGGCGCTCAAGATCATCAGGAAGCCGGCAATAGCAAAAAGCGTGAGCCCTTTCCTTGTGCTGTGGTCATCGGCGCAGATCCGGCAACTATTTTAGCTGCGGTGACACCAATCCCCGATACACTTTCTGAATATCAATTTGCAGGTTTGTTGCGCGATGAAAAAACGCGGCTAACACCTTGTTGGGATATCCCGCTGCAAGTGCCAACATCTGCGGAAATTGTATTGGAAGGGCATATCTCTTTTGATGAATATGCCGAAGAAGGTCCTTATGGTGACCATACCGGTTATTACAACGAAACTGAGATGTTTCCTGTGTTTACCGTCGAAACTATGAGTATGCGCAGCGATGCGATTTATCATTCCACGCACACGGGTAAACCGCCCGATGAACCAGCGGTGTTGGGGCTAGCATTTAACGAAGTGTTTGTTCCGATTCTGAAAAAACAATTTCCTGAAATTGTGGATTTTTATTTGCCCATGGAAGGTTGCTCATATCGTGTGGCTGTGGTGTCGATGAAGAAGGGTTATGCGGGTCATGCTAAGCGGGTGATGTTTGGGATTTGGAGTTATTTACGCCAATTTATGTACACCAAATACATCATTGTGGTGGATGAAGATATCAATTGCCGAGATTGGAAAGAGGTGATTTGGGCGATTTCAACACGTTGTGATCCTGTGCGTGATTTCACCATGGCGGATCGCACGCCGATTGATTATTTGGATTTTGCATCACCCATTGCTGGCCTTGGTTCCAAAGTCGGTATTGATGCCACCAACAAGTGGCCAGGTGAAACGGATAGGGAATGGGGGCGCACCATTTCGATGACGGATGAAGTGAAAAAACGCGTAGATGATTTATGGGAAGAAATGGGTTTATGACAGTGAATAATTCAGCAACATACAAACAAAATACGGCCTTGATTATTGTGATGGATGGGTGGGGCATTGGTAAAGGCGGTGCTGATGATGCGATTGCTATGGCCAATACGCCCAATGTGGACGCGCTCAAAGCAAACCATGCTTATTTGGAAATTCAGACCCATGGTGGTTATGTGGGTCTACCCTCGATGAAAGATATGGGTGGCTCGGAAGTGGGTCATCTGACCATGGGTGCGGGGCTTATTTTGGATCAAGGGCCAACACGCATTAACAAAGCCATTGCAGACGGCTCTTTTTATGAATCAGATGCCCTTGCACAAATAATTGAACGCGGTCACCAGGGTCATGCGATTCATCTATTGGGATTGCTTTCTGATGGTAATATCCACTCACATATCGATCATTTTATTGCAGTGATTCGTTTTGCAGATCAGCAAAATGTTGAGCGTTTGTATATTCATGCTTCTCTTGATGGCCGTGATGTTGGCATTCAATCTGCTCAAGATTATGTGGGGCAAATCGAAGGCTTGTTTGCAGAAATTAATGCCAAAGAAAATCGTGATTATGCCTTTGCTAGCGCCGGTGGCCGTGAGTGCGCCATTATGGATAGGGATCATGATTGGAATAAGGTGAAGCTGGGTTGGGATGCTATGGTCTTGGGCAAAGCAGCTTTCCAATTTCCATCCGTGCTTGAAGGAATCAATGCCATGCGTGAGGCACATACCAACCTTATCGACCAGGATATGGAGATGTTTGTTATTGTCGATGACAAGGGGCAACCCAAGGCGACCATCAATGATGGTGATGCCGTATTGATGATGAACTTCCGCGGTGATCGCGCTATAGAAATCACTGAGCCTTTTGTCATTGAAGATTTTGCTGGTTTTGACCGTGAGAAAGCACCGCAAGTGTTGTATGCGGGTATGATGGTGTATGACGAAGATAGGGATATGCCAACACTGCAGGTGATGGGCCCAACCAAAGTGGATTATCCGCTGGGCAGATATTTGGTGGATAAAAAAATCAAACAATTCCGTCTCACCGAAACACAAAAGTTTCCACATGTAACCTTCTTCTTTAATGGCGGTTATCGCGCGCCATTGGATGCATCATTAGAAGATTATATTTTGATTGATTCAGATAAGGGTGTTTCCTTTGCAGATAAACCAGAAATGAAAGCTGCTGAGATTGCTGAAAAAGCAGTAGCGCTTATCAATTCCGGCAAATATGGCTTTGGCCTGATCAACTTTGCCAATGCCGATATGGTGGGCCATTGCGGTAAAATTGAACCTGCTATAAAAGCTGTGGAAGCCGTGGATAAGGCTGTGGGTCAAATTATTGCTGCGCTGCAACAAACAGGTGGTAGCGCCATCATTACTGCCGATCATGGTAATGCTGAAGAAATGGTGACACATAAAGCCAATGGTGAGTCCGAAGCTTGTACCAAACACTCTGTGAATCCAGTACCATGTATTTTGTTTAAGGCAGAAGGCAAATATGCGCTTAATGCTAAAGTTGCACAAAAAGCGGGCTTGGCGAATTTGGCCTCGACCGTGTGTGATATGCTGGATATCGATACTCCTCCAGGTTTGGAACCATCCTTGCTAGTAAGCTAAAAAGATAAGAATCGCAGTTTATGATTGAACTTGAATTTAAGTGCATTTTCTTATTTGTTCTTTACTTACTGTTGGGTTAATGAAGCGAAAAATGGCAAGCAGGTGTCAAAAACACCAAAATGCTTGAAGGTGGAACGAGTATGACAATGGGTTTGGCATTTGCTTTAGCACTTTTTGTAGTCGCAGCGCTTGTTGTGATTATTAGGTTGGTGCGCCAAGTACGGCGTTTGGAGCAAACGCCAGCCAGCAAGCACCTTGCGATGGAAGCAGAGCAAACATCATTGCGCGCGCTTGAGCATACCTTGGCAGATATGTCAGTTGGGGTTTGGCTGCGCGATGAGCATGGCAGAGCCCAGTATGCCAACCAAGCCTACACCAGAATGCTGCATATTACCGAGCACGAATTACTGGCACAAGCCAACTATCTTGATGCTTTAGCGCCTGAAATTCGCCAACAATGCCTAGCCTCCGATGAAGCCTGTATTCGTCATGGCAGTGTGCATCGCTCAACTGAACTGTTTCAAAGTGAAGACGGCGATATGCATGCTTATCAGGTGATTAAGGTGCCCTTATATCATGGCCATCATGAGTTCATGGGTGTGTTTGGTTTGTGTGTTGATATGACGGAAAAGTATTTGGAAGAACTAGATTCGGATCAACAATCTATCTTAGCCCAAGATGATAAGCAGCTCGATACCATCACCACCCTAACCAATGGCGTTGCCCATGATTTTAGTAATCTTCTTTCTATTATTCTTGGCAATAGCGTGTTGGCCAACAAACGTTTGCATGAAGGTTCGCAAGAAAAAATATTTATTTCACGCATTCAGCACGCCACAGAAACAGCCGCCAATTTGTGCAAACAGATGATGAGTTATGTGGGGCAGGGGCAATTCATTTCCAAGCGTATGAACCTCACTCAAGCCGTTCATGACATGAAGAAGCTTATCGCCACAATGTCACCAAAAACATTAAAGATGACGTATATATTGGATGAGGATATTGCCGATATTGGTGTTGAAGCCGCTAAGATTCAACCCATGATGCTTAATATCCTGCATCAGGTTGGTTTAGAGTTAAGCGAACATGGCGGAGAAATCACTATCCGCACAGGTATGCAAGATGCTTCCACTTATCCCCAAGCTGTAAGTCCTGGTTTGGGCGCAAGTCGGTATGCTTTCTATGAAGTGGTGTTACCAGCCATAGCCCTTGATTTAAACAAGCTACAGCACATGTTTGCCGCATTTGGTCATCAAAGTTTTCAAACGAAAACTGATGGTCAGGGTTTTATAGCCAAACATGACTTTGGTGGTTGGATTGAAGTGCAACCTTTGCGACCCACAAGCCAGCAAACAGAATTCCACATTTCATTTGCTGAGCTGAACACGCCTGCAAATGAAAGCAGTACGGTAGTTCTCAAGGAAGGTGATTCGAGCAACAAGCAGCCGATAAAAAATCTCTTGCTGGTCGATGATGATGAAATTGTGCTTGAGGTGATGGATGCGATGTTGTCCGATGTAGGTTATGAGTGTTACCTAGCCAAAGATGGTATGGAAGCCATCGAAATTTTTAAAAATAGCCATCAACATATCAGCGTGGTGGTGATGGACATGGCCATGCCGCGCATGAGTGGCCGCATTTGCGCTATAGAACTGCAGGCGATTAATGCTGATGTGCCGATTATCCTTGTGTCGGGCTATAGTAAAGATGATTTAACACCCCAATTTGCTGATATTGATATTGCAGGCCTTGTGCAAAAGCCGTTTGATTTGGAAAAATTAGATCAGATGATTAAGCGAATTTTGGGTCATTAAACCCAAACCCAACGACTTGTAAGTTAAGATTTTAGGGCTTGGGTTATCGCTACGAAGTTCTGGGTGCCAAACCCCGATGTTTGCTGCTCTAAGAATTGAATCGTTTCTTTGTGGGGATGAGCCAGCATCACACAATGATCATTACGTTGAACACAATCCATAGCGCTTTCCCAAGCGTGTTTGAGCTTGGCAGGCTCAACACTATGGTCTAAGAAAATATCTCTGGAATTCCAATCGATATTTGCTCGGTTGGCATAGTCTGCCGCCACTGATTTGGATGAAGTGCGCGAATCCACAAAAAACAAACGATGTTTTTCACACAAGGCCATCAGCCACTGCATGGATTTTGCATCGGAAGTCAGCATAGAACCCATATGATTATTCACGCCTTCTGCATAAGGTACCTTGGCCAAAGCATCCTCAAACACTTTTGTGAATTGCGCTTGGCTCATATTGGTGTGTAAATAAAATTGTTCCATTTTGTGTTTATATTTGGGGTTGGATGTCTGCATAGGCATATGCAGCATCACTTTTACACCGTGTTGATGGGCCATGCGCGCAGCTTCTTCAGCGTAAGGTGCATCGGGAAGCACCGATACGGTGATGGTAAAAGGCAGGGCGAGTAAACGCTCAAGAGCATGCATATCATAGCCCACATCATCAATAATCAGCGCCAAAACATGTCTATCTTCATAATTATAAACCGGTGCTATCTTGGGGCGTTGCTGCTCAACCATGGGGTTGGGTAATTCATCTTCAAAGGTGAGTTCAAACGTCTTGGGTTTTGCTTTTGGTGTAGTCACTTGCGTTTGATAAGTTGGTGTCGCTTTGGCTTTGTTGGCGTCAAGATTCACAGCAGCGCTGGGCTCACTTAAAGCAAGCCAAACCATCAGCCCAAGCAGACCAACAAGCATAACGAGCAACGCTTTGAACCAAAGCGTGTCGTTAGTTTTTTTTACCTTCTTGCGCAACGGTAAAGGATTAAGAACGTTGGCTTAACACGTGTAGACCTTGGAGCAGGTCAACAGCACGTTGCAATTGCACATCTTTGGTTAAGCGCTCCACCATATCTTTGGAAGGTTGGCCGGCTGGTGTTTCTTCTTCTTTCTTGGTCGTTGTTTTGCCATTGCCGTTGGCCAAATGGCCTTTCATGTTTCGCTCAGACACTGCTTCCGGGCGATTGGAGCCATCATCTTCAATTTTAAGGCGCACAGCTTTGACTTCCACATCAGGATCAATGCCTGTGGCTTGAATGGAACGACCACTTGGCGTGTAGTAAAGTGAGGTGGTGAGCTTAAATGCTGAACCATCAGAAAGCGGGATAATGCGCTGCACTGAGCCCTTACCAAAGCTGCGTGTGCCTAGCAAAATGGCGCGTTTGTTGTCTTGCAAAGCGCCAGCCACAATTTCAGAGGCTGAAGCTGAGCCGCCATTGATCAGTACAATCATGGGCTCATTGGCCAATGCATCACCGTCTTTGGCTTTGAAATCCATATTGTTACCCACACGTGACTTGGTGCTCACAATACCGCCTGCGTTGAGGAAGAGATCGCTCACTTCCACAGCTTGGTCAAGCAAGCCACCTGGGTTGTTGCGCAAATCAAGCACGGCACCCAGGAGTTTACCGTTGGATTGTTTGCGTAGTTCATTGATTTTTTCTTCCAATTGCGCGCCTGTGCGCTCTTGGAATTGGGTGATGCGAAGATACGCATAACCCGGCGTCAAAATATCCCCTTTAACGGATGCAACGCGGATATTGTCGCGCTTAATGTCTACATCAAACGTGCGCATTTCTTCTTCGCGGAAAATGGTCAAAGTGATTTCAGTGCCAGGTTTGCCGCGCATCAATTTCACAGCTTCAGGCAACGATACATCGCGAGCAACCACATCGCCAATGCGCACAATCAAATCACCTGATTTCACACCGGCATTAAAAGCGGGCGTGTCTTCAATGGGAGCAACGACCAGAATGCCACCTTCAGCAGATGAAATTTCAATGCCCAAACCACCAAATTCACCACTGGTATCTTCCATCATTTTGGAAAACATCTCAGCATTCATATATGTAGAATGCGGGTCGAGGTTGGAGAGCATACCTTTGAGCGCGCCTTCAAATAACTCCTGGTCGGTGGTGTCTTCCACATAATATCTGCGTACAGCATTCATCACATCAGAGAATTTTTTCATCTCAGCGTAATCGGTAGTGGCATGGGCTTCATTAATCGAGCCAGCATTGGGCCATGTGAACCAAGCCATAGAAAGCACGGAGGCTGCACCAAGCAGTAAAATCGTGCGGGTCATTTTCATATTCATTGTTTTGCCTCGTTGGGTTGTTTAATTTTTACACCATTGGGTGGGGTTGACGGCTTTGCCTTTATCGCGGATTTCAAAATAAAGGCGAATATCTTCTATCCAACCTGTACTTCCTGCCTCTGCGAGCACTTCATTTTTTTCTACCCAATCTCCAAGCTGTTTATGCAGGGCATCATTGTGTGCATACACTGCCATGACGCCTTGCCCATAATCAACAATCATCATCAAACCATAACCGCCAAACCAATCGGCATAGCGCACTTGCCCTTGGCTGGCTGCCAAGACTTGCTTACCAGTTTCAGTGCGTTTTTTGGGTGAGATATGAACACCTGCAAGCTTTATGCCGGTATGGGTTGTCTTGCCAAAGCCAACCATGACGTGTCCGTCCATAGGCCAAGCCAGCTTACCTTTGAGTTTGCGAATGGGTGTCGATTGCGACTGTTTATCTGCCGAGAGCAGGGTGTCTCCCATACCTTCAAGCAAACGTTGTAAGGCTTTTTCTTGTTTGGCTAAGCGTATCTCTTGTTGTTGCTGGGCTTGAATATCGGCGTGCAACTTTTTGGCGGCCTCGCGTTTGGTATGGATATGCCCCACCAGACTATCTTCGGCAGCTTTGCGTTCGAGTTTGAGCGCAACAAGCTTCTCGCGGCTGTTCAATTCTTCTTGTTCGAGCAAGGCCAGTTTTTCCATGGCTTGTCGCCATTGTTCGCGATCTTTCTCTTGGGCTTGCATCACCAGTTTGATTAAATATTTACGGTGCGGGATTTCGGTGATGGAGACATCGTTGAGCACATCGACCCACACTGAATCGGTGCCCTTGTTTTGATAAGCGGCTGATGCCTCGCGCTTCATTTGGTCATACAGTGATTGGATATCAGCCTTAAATTGATTTTTTTCTTTAACCAATGCCTCAATGCGCGTATCCACGGTGTTGATATCTTCGCGCACCTGGCGATAGGCGTTTCTCGCGGCAAGAAGCTCTATATCAAGTTTTTTCAAGTCTTTACCAACGCTACCCAAATCGGCATTCAGTTTCTTTTGCACTTGGGCAATCATTTGCCGCTGTTGTTTGAGTTGCTTGAGCTCCGCTTGCACATCACGCGCAGCATGTGCTGTGCCCCAAACGGTGATGCATAAAAAACAAAGTATAATGCTAGAAAGTGTTTTCATACTTTGTGGTAGGGGTGGCCCTGGATAATTGAAAAAGCGCGATAGAGCTGTTCCACGACAAACACACGGGCCAATTGATGGGGCAGCGTGAGTTTGGAAAGGCTCCAAATGTGGGCTGCTTGCTGGCGCACTTCATCGCTTACGCCAGCTGCGCCGCCAATGATAAAATCAATGCTGGCATTACCGGTTTGTTGTTCAAAAAAATCAGCCCATTGCATACTACTCAAAGCCTTACCTTTTTCATCGAACAATACAAATCCCGGGCGTGCGGTTTTAAGAATGGTTTTGGCTTCTTCTTGTTTGATTTGGCTGACTTGCTTGGCGCGGCTTTCGGGTAGCTCCATGATATCAAACTGATGGCTGCCTTGCAGGCGTTTACACAATGACGATTCATAATCACGAAAGTCTTTGCCTGCTTTGCCAACAACCAACAGCCTTAAATTCATACCTTGTCTGCTGCTTACCTTACGCTTCTTCCGGAGTGCTCCACAAGCGCTCGAGCTGGAAGCTCATGCGTACTTCTGGAAGGAACAAATGCACAATCACATCACCCAAATCTACAACCAACCATTCCAATGCTTCCATGCCATCAACGCGGGCTGGTAAACCATATTTATGGCCCACTTCACGTACGCCATTGGCCAGCGCTTTAAGTTGACGGTCGGTACGGCCAGTGGCCAAAACAAAACGATCTGCAAAGCTACAACGGCCTTGTACATTCAAGGTGATGATGTCCGCGCCTTTTTTATCTTCTAAGGCGGCAATAATCTCGGCTGTAAAAGCTTCGATGGTTTGTTTATCAGTGGTGCTTGTTTCTACTTTTTCAATCATGGGTTTCTCTCTTTTGGCGTAACTTCGAAGGCGAAGCATAACATGCTAAAATCGCATTGCAGGTGCTAATCGGAAGCAGGTGTTGGTAAAGGGCTGGGTTGCTGCGAATTTGGCTGGATGAAACATCGGGTAAATCCCCATCCAAGTGCAGGATATGACCTGCTTTTTTGGGGGGGTGAAGCTGCCATTGGCTGAGTGAAATTTCCTGCCAAGGTGTTGGAATATCTGAATATTCTTGCCCAACCCTGCGAAATACGGCGAGATTGCACAGCTGCACATGCTGCGGGTAATCCATCCAATGGGGTAAATCCAAATAGGAATCCATGCCCATCAGCCATGTGGGTATGACATCTGGAAATTCGCCCTGAAAGCGGCGTAAAGTGTCGATAGCAGGGGCAGGTTTTTGACTTTCTGTTTCCCAAGTCTTCACTACCACCCTTGGTTGATGGCCAAAGATGTCTTCCAGCCAAGTGATGCGTTGCTGGTGGTTTGCATGGCCAGATAAGGTTTTATGTACAGGGTTGCCGGTGGGTATCAGCCATAATGCATCAATGTCTAAAGATAAAAGTGCTGCTTCTACCAAACGAACATGCCCGATATGCGGCGGGTCAAAACTACCACCAAAAATGGCAATATGGTTTGTCACAATGCTTACTTGCGCCCTGAGCTGCCAAAGCCGCCTTCACCGCGCACGGTCTCAGAGAGGGTGTCTACGGCGCTGAAGCTGGCTTGCACAAATTGGGCAATCACCATCTGGGCGATGCGCTCACCGCGTGTAACCACAAAGGGTTGGCTGCCATGATTAATGAGAATCACGCCCACTTCGCCGCGATAATCTGCATCGATGGTGCCAGGTGAGTTGAGCACAGTAACCCCATGTTTGTAAGCAAGCCCCGAGCGCGGGCGAATTTGCGCTTCATAACCATCAGCCAAAGCCATGGCAAAGCCAGTTTTGATCAAAGCAAAAGCACCGGGTTTGATAATCACATCATCGGTTACCGCCGCGCGAATATCAGCGCCAGCAGCTTGGGCTGAGGCATAAAAGGGAAGCTCTAAACCTTCGCCGTGGGATAAGACTTGAATTTCTACAATGGCATGATGCATATGATTTTCCTTTGGTGTTGCTGTGTTATTTTTCGTGGTGATATTTAACCCTGCATAAGCACTCTTTGCAAATGCGTTAAAGTGCTGTGGATACTTTAAGTGTTATCCAGCGCATGACCAACAAAGACAAAATGCTGAACAAGGCAAAGCCAAACACAATGGGTAAAATGGAGTTGTTATAGCTTTGGCCAATGAGTGTGCCAAAGGGCACGGCGATAAAGGTTGAAATCGCGCCAACCAAGGATGCACCTAGACCAGCCATTTTGCCCAAAGGCTCCATAGCTAAGCCGTTTAGGTTGCCCATCAAAATACCAAAACAAAACAATACGATGCTTAAATAAACCATCATTTGCCAAAGCGGCGGCTGACCATGCTCGGGCAAAGCTACTGCAAAAAAGATAATGGATACCACGCTGATGGTGATAAGGGCGTATGTCGACATGGTGCGCATACCAAAGCGCATCACTAATTTGGCATTGACCATCGATGCGCAGCCTACGGCAATGGCCAAAGCGCCAAAATAAATAGGAAAGAGTTTGCCCAAGTGATATTGGCTTTGAAACATTTGTTGGGAGGTGTTGAGGTAGCCGAGAAATGCGCTAAAGACCAAACCTGACATAATAGTGTAGCCCATCACTTCGCGGTGTTTGAAAATCAATAATAAGTTTTGGCCGATTTGGGAGAGTGAAAAAGGTTTTCGCTTGTGTGCCGGGATGGTTTCGACTTGGCGCAGGGCAAACCAAACAAGGATGAGTAGGCTCAAAGCGAGTATAAACCAGAAAATCATATGCCAATTGGCAAATAATAAAATCCCTTGCCCAAGTGATGGTGCTAGAATCGGAACCAAGATAAAAATAGTCATAATCAATGACATTACCTTGCCCATTTCGTTGCCATGATAGAGATCGCGCACAAGCGCGACAGTGATAATGCGCGCTGAAGCCAAGCCAAGGCCCTGCAAGAATCTGCCGATAAGCATCCAAAGGTAAGTATCTGAAAACAGTGAAATCACGCAGCCAACTATGGCAATAGCAAACCCTAAGTATATGGCAGGTTTTCGCCCATAACTGTCAGATAGTGGGCCGTAAATGACCATGCCCAAGGCAAAACCCAAAAACAAAATGGAAATAATCAGCTGGGTGTCATTGGCCTCGGCCACATTCAAGTCGTTACCGATTTGTGCAAGTGCAGGCAGCATAATATCAATGCATAATGCCATCAGCGACATCATCAAAGCCATCAGTGCGATAAATTCACCAAAGGCCATGGTTTTTGTGGTTTGTTGTTCAGTCATGTCAGTAAGGCCCCAGCGGTATAAGTTGCGGCGAAACATAACCGAATTTATTTCATTTGGATGCTACTACTCATGCGGCTTGAAAATCTTGGTTTGTTTGTGAATGACTAGCAAAGGCTAGCTTCTCATGATTCAGACAAGATGCCATGCGGCATAACAACCAACACTGAGCAAGGTGCATCGCGGACCACGCGTTCAGCAGTAGAGCCGATCACCAAGTGTTCGAGAAATCCTTTTTTACCATGACGGCCAATGATAATGAGATCGGCAGAGGCAGTTTTAGCAAAGTCACAAATGGCCAGCGCTGCACTGCTGGTGGCATCTTCAAGATGCGTTTCTATGGGTGTATCCACACTTTTGGCTTGTTTGGCCAGTTGCTTGGTCGCGCTTTGGTGTTGGATTTCGGTAAAAGCATCAATGGGGGTCATGAGCATCAAATCAGCGTCGATATACACAGGCGGCTCAATCACATGCAATAGATGTACGCTGGCATCCAAGAGCTTTGCCAGCACACAAGCCCTACGCAATGCTTCATCCGATTGGGGTGAGAAATCAGTGGGAACTAGAATCTTGCCATGTTTTATCATGATCAACCTCCTGCTGAACGGAAACTTTTATATCGTAAGCAAGTTATACCAGATAGATGCTCAGTTGCCTAGGTTATTGGCGCAATCTAGATGCGGATTTAATAGTCAGAGAGCGTTGCAACATACACACCTTCGTGCGTGCCGCCGATGCCAGTTGGGCTTTGTAAGGTTGAAGTTACGCTGATGCGGGCTCGCCCATGTTTACGCAAGGTTTTGATGAATCTGTACCAGACTTCAGAGGGAGGAGCGATACAAACTGCTTCAAAGTCGGATGTGACGGGCGCTAAAAATTCAAAGGCACTTTTTTGAATCACAAGTGAACAATTGATATCGATTTCTTTAAGTTTGATAAACAGCAGCGCCCAACCCGAGAGAATACCAAATGCCGATAAGCTGCCGCCAAAGGCGGTGTGATGATGATTAAGGTTTTCCGCCAAAGGCGCCGAAACAACTACTTTTTGGCCATCGTATAACGAGATGCTTGCGCCCAAGTGCGGGGTGATAGGCATTTGGTCATGAATATAAGTATTAATCTCATCGAGATTGATGATCATGGACGATACTCCAAAGCTTGGAGCAGGCGCTTATGGATGCCCTCAAACCCGCCGTTGGATAAAATTAAAATAATATCTTTTGCCTTTGCCTGTGTTGTGATGCGCTGAATAATTTCTTTTGTGGTATTGATGACAGAGGCATTAACGCTAAGTGCTTTTAAATCTTGGCAGACTTGGTTGACATCAAGTAGATCTTCTTTGGCCATATTACGGTCAGAGGGTGGGGTGAAAATGACATGATCAGCGCTTTGAAGTGATACGGGTAAGCGATGTTGATGAATTTTGGTGCGCATGGTGTTGCTGCGTGGCTCGATAACCACCCATAGTTTGCCCAGTTTCATGGTCGATTTTACCGAATCGACAATACCTTGGATGGCAGTGGGATGATGGGCGAAATCATCATAGATGGTAATGCCCTTGGCTTCACCAATCTTGGTCATGCGACGGCGCACGCCGGCAAAACTTTCAATGCCAGCTTTGATGTCGGCCAGTGATACACCCAAGGCAAAAGCAGCGGCAGTCACGGCACAAGCGTTCATCACATGATGTTTACCAATGCTATCCCACTGCGCTTGAAAACATGGCTTGTCCCCTTGGTAGATGCGAAAAGAAGAGCCGTCTTCAGCCAGTGCCGACCAAGACCAATTGTGTTGAGCGTAATCATTACGCTCGCCAAATGTTTGGATGGGTGTCCAGCAGCCCATATGCAATACATCCAAGATGTGTTCATCATCAGCATTGGCGATAATGGTACCTGTTTCTGGGATGGTTTTAAGCAAATGTGCAAATTGTATTTTGATGGCATCCAAATCTTTGAAGATGTCGGCATGGTCAAATTCGAGGTTGTTTAAAATCAGTGTTTTGGCGTGGTAATGGATAAATTTTGAGCGTTTATCAAAGAAGGCGGTGTCATATTCATCACCCTCAAGCACAAAGGGCGTCAAAGGGTTAATATTACCAATTCTTGCACCTTCACCGAAGTTCTCAGGGATGCCGCCAATCATAAATCCAGGCGCTTTTCCAGCCGATTCTAACACCCAAGCTAACAAGGAAGCTGTGGAAGTTTTACCGTGTGTGCCAGCCACTACTGCAGCGTGGCGTTGCGGCAAAATATAACGGCCAACAAACTCTGGGCCTGACATATAAGGTAAATCGTGATTAAGGATATATTCCACTTCCACGTTGCCACGGCTCATGGCATTACCAATCAAACAAAGATCGGGGATTGGTTGTAAGTTATTTTCAGAAAAAGTGGCGATTTCAACACCCATGGCCTGCAAATAATCGGACATGGGTGGATACACATTGGCATCAGAACCTGTCACACGCCAACCTTTGGCTTTGGCCAAAGATGTGATGGCAGCCATGGCTGTGCCGCAAATGCCAAGCACGTGTAAATGTTGCACAGTTTTCATGTCTTCTCCTCAGTCAAACGCAAATGAAACCGCAGCTTCAGCACAGCAAGTAAACCCAACAATGCCATGAAAGTACATGCTAAAAAGGCAGCTTCAAATCCGCGCAGCTCCACAATATAGCCGCAAACCATGATGCCTAGTGTGCTACCAAGGCCAAAACCAAGTGAGCTGTACCAGCCTTGCGCTGAGGTTTGTTTGTGGGGATTGGCTAAGCGGCGAACCCATGCCACAGCAGATAAGTGAAAAGCTGCAAAGCTAGCAGCATGCAGCAGTTGTAAGATAATGATGGCTAAGGCATCGGTAGTAATCGCCAAGCCAAACCAGCGCAGGGCTGCCAAGCCAAGGCAGACTGCAAAGATGCGTACAGGAGATGTGTGCTGAATCGATTTGCTCCAATACCACATCAACACAATTTCAGCGATCACGCCCAGCATCCAAAAAGCGCCGATTTCTGTGCCAGAGTAGCCAGCTTCGAGCATATATAAGCTGAAAAAACCATAATAAGCCCCATGGGATGCTTGCATGCAAAAGCTGATGAAAAAGAGCCACATTAATGCGTTGTGATTGGGCTTATGGGTGGAGGCTGGGTTGTTGTGTTCACCAAAAGTGGCCAGGTTCGGGAAGCCAATAGCAGCAAGGGTGGTGAGTAATAACAACGCTGTAAGTGCCCATGGGAAATAGTAAATACTTTGCCCTACGAGAAAAATACCACCAGCAAAAGAAGCAAGCACAAACCCTACTGAGCCCCAAACGCGTAATCTGCCGTAACTCATGATGGATATTTCAGAAACCACGAGTGATAAGCCATCGGTGAGTGGTAAAATGGCTGCCCAAAACAAACCGAAGATAATGACGAAGCTGAGCATCACGCCCAAACTGGTATCCAGCATCAAGCTGGCCGCAAAGCATGTAGCTAAGGCAGAGGTGAGTAATAAAAACTTACGGGTGTTGGTGTTGCGATGCTCAAGCAATAGGCCAGCTAAGGGCGGTGCAATCACTTTGGTGGCAGTGAGTGCGCCGACAAAAATGCCCACCCATACGGTGCTTAGACCCAAATCAGTTAAATAAACTGGGAAATAAGGTAAAATAAGCCCCATGGCTGCAAAGTAGGCAGCGTAAAACAAGCGGATGGAAAGCAGGGAAGCGTTGGAAATCACGGCGTTATCATCGGTTTTTGAGCCTGGTTTGCAAAGGAGAAGTTTGGTGACTATTGAAATTTGCCTGGGCCAAAATTGCAAAGCTTATGGCGGGCAAGCACTGGCTGAAGTTTTGACGGAAAAAGGCGTGCCTTTTCAGGTTTTTGAATGCAGAAGCTTGTGTACATACGCGCCAGTAGCCTTCGTTGCAGGCAAAGCCAAATTGCGAGCCACCTTGGATGATGTGGTGGTAAACGATTAAACTGGTCAGGATAGATATTTTAAAGCGGCACTGGGGGCGGGATGCGCTCTACGGTTAAATCATCATGCGGGAAACACAGGCAAGCCAAGAAGTGACCTTGGGCTTGTTCTTCGGCAGTTAAGGGTTGCTGAGCATAAGCAGGTGGCGCGCCGCAGATGGCTTTTAATTTACATGAATGGCAGATGCCCACCATGCAGCTGTAGGGCAAAAAGACGCCGTGGTCCAAAAGGTTGTTGAGTAAGGACTTATCTTCAGCGCAAACATAGGTCTTGCCTTGATAGGTGACATGACTCATGCGTTTTGCGTTTCACTTTCTATGATTTCAGCGTCTTCTTCATCGTCATCATCGATTGTTGCTTCTTCAAGCGCCTCAATATCACCATCATCGTTGGTGGTGATTGCTTTTGCAAAATGAATAGCTGGCGGTTCTACGCTGACAATGCGGCAGCCAAAGGCTGCTTTAATGGCCTGCACATGTGGCTCAGCTTCGGCTTGTTCCCAAAGCCGGCGTGTGGCTTCTTCGGCTTCGCGTTTGGTCGATTCAATTAAACTTTCACCTGTATTATCAGCCTTGTCTTCCCAAAAGACAGGGCGTTGCATCCAAGTTTGAAAGTCATTTCTTTCTGATTCGGTCAAGGAAGACCTTTGATGTGTATCGAGTAAAATATGCAGTTCAGGCGCAAAGCTAGCGCAAACGCAATGCTCTAAAATTGCGGCCACACCGGGTTTAAGCTGATGATAAGATGCCATGGCTTCTGCCCAGGAAGCAGGAAGCTGAGGTGTTTTTTCTTCGGCCGGCATTAGAGCAGGCTTTTGCAGCTCTTCGACCGTTTCCTCAGGCGGCTCATCAATGTCCCATGGGGGCGTTTGTTGGCTAGACTTTGGTTCGCTTAGGTGTTGTTCAGTGTTTTTTTTTATGTCTGCATCCGCAGAATCAGCTTCGCTGGTATGCAATGGCGTGCTTAAGTGATTGGCAGGCGTAGATGGGGAAGGCTTGCTAAACGCAGCCTGATTACTACTTGCGGGCATGCTGGCTAGCGCTGGTGAAATGCCATTCAAGAAACAAAGGCGGGCGACAATCATTTCCGCGCCGCGTTGCTCATCCACCAAATAAATATCGCGTAAACCATGAATCAGCACTTGGTAACGCATATCCAAAGCTTGCTCGCTCCAGCATGCGGCGACTTGCAGCAGCCATGTTTTGGTGTCGGCGCTAATGCCTTG
Source organism: Mariprofundus sp. UBA1536 (assembly GCA_002323245.1). Taxonomy (GTDB): domain Bacteria; phylum Pseudomonadota; class Zetaproteobacteria; order Mariprofundales; family Mariprofundaceae; genus Ghiorsea. The sequence continues at coordinate 147,312 of DCPU01000005.1, forward strand.
CGGCACCAGCGACTCATCGAGTTTGCAGCACATCATTTCATGCCATTGTTCTGACATCGATTGAAGTAGTTTTACCGGTGATAAGCCAAGCTCACGGCCTTGGCGCAACACTTCAATGGCGGCCTTGGCATCACCCGATAATACAGCTTGTGAAAGGTGCTGTGTTTGCTCGGAGCCGATTAAACCAAGGGATTGTTGCACATCAGCGATGGTGATGTGCTTGCCAGAAAAGGCCAATACACGCTCAGTCAGTGATAATGCATCGCGCACACTGCCATCGGCTGAGCGCGCAATCACTTGCAGTGCATCTTCATCGGCTTTGACACCTTCAGTGTCTAAAACAAAGCTGAGATAATGGCTGATTTCATCAACATTTAAGCGGCGTAAGTCAAAGCGCTGGCAGCGCGAGCGCACGGTGATGGGCAGCTTATCAGATTCCGTTGTTGCCAAGATAAAAAGTATGCTTTCAGGTGGCTCTTCGAGTGTTTTGAGCAAAGCATTAAATGCGCTCTTTGAAAGCATATGCGCTTCATCGATGATATAAACTTTGCGTTTGAGATGTACCGGTGGATAACGCACGCCATCAAGAATCTCACGAATATCATCCACGCTCGTATGGCTGGCAGCATCCATTTCCTGCACATCAAGATTGTTGCCTTTAGCAATAGAAACACAAGATTCGCAAGTGCTGCATGGCTCGCCGCCATCAGCGTTGGGGCAATTGACCGCCATGGCCATCAAACGCGAAATCGTGGTTTTACCCACGCCTCGAATGCCTGTCATTAAATAAGCATGCGCCAGATGATCGCTAGCAAGCGCATTTTTTAGGGTACGAACGATAACATCCTGGCCGGTAAGTTCTTTAAACTGACGTGGTCGCCACTTGCGTGCTAAAACGAGATAAGACATTAGTGAAGGATATCCGCCCTTGGGGTAGCCAAAGTGCCTGAAAGGCGCATTTTGGCTTTGTTTCCACCTGCAAATGATTTGATCATCATCGCCAGCGTGGGATTGGAATCATCCACGGTTAAACCCGCTTGTCCACTTAAGCCCCAGCGCATGGGGTCGTTGTCTTGCGTATTGAGCAATCCCTTGCCATCGATGGCTAAGCTGTTGCCGCCGCTGATGGACCATGCCCATGGTTGGGTTGGGTCGGTATCGCTATTGAGCTGGAGTTGATAATCGCCAAGCTGAAATTGCGGTGTACCAAGACCTGCTTGGGCACCAAGCCAAGCGGCATTGATGTTGATGGCTTCGGCTTTCTGGGTGATGGGATTGACCATGGCGTTACCTTTAAGCTCAATGTTACCAGCCAAGGCAGCTATTAAATTGGGCAGCAAAAGCTTCAGGTCCTCTGCTTTGATTTGTGCATCGATATTGTCGAGGGCTATAAGGTCACCGCTTTGGCTGATGGTGCAGCTGATAGGGTTTTGTTGCCAAACAATGTCCACGTCCACACCGAGTTTTGCAGCAAATAATGAAGCAAGGGAAAGTGAGGTGTGAAGTGAATCAGCTGTGATGGCTTTGTTGTTCCCTTGGGCAACACTAAGGTTGCTTACGGTCAGTCCCAAGCCGCTGATATGGAAGGTGTCGTATTGTAATCGCACCTGATACTGGCTGGCAGCTTGCTGAACCTGTTGTTCTACCCACGCTGAAAAATCCCAGCGCAGTAGTATAAAAATTGGCAGGGCAATCAAAAATAAAGTAATTAATCTGCGATTGCTCAGTGGCGTCATTGTTTTAGCCACCAATCACCACCTGCGCTTGCACGAGGCCAGTGCTGGCTGACTGCAATTTTAAATTGGTTATGGATAAATTGGCTTTTTCCAAGGCGGAAATAAACGCCACAACACTGGCGTAGGGCACATCTTTCATTTGCACTTGAATAGTGGATGCTCCGCCCATGATTTGTTGTGGGCGCAAGCGGGTCATAAAGGTGCGTACATTGGTGCTGCGCGCCAGTTTATCCACTTGTGATAATAAATTGCTATTGCTGCCACTATTGGATTCTGCCTGCCCAGGATTTGCAGCAAGCGTGCTGGCCAGTTGTTGAGCTTCGCTTAATTTAGCGGCGTAGCTGGTGATGTCAGCTTGAAGCGCTTTGTTTTTATCCAATATTGGCATGACCAGACCAAAAACAAATAGAATTATCGGCAAAACGATAGCTGCGATGAGAACGATACGTTGTTCGCGTTGCTCTAATGCTTGATACTTAGGCTCAACATTGTTTTCCCAGAAGGTGAGCCCTTGCTGGCGAATTTGTTCGGTGATGGTGTTGAGTATACTCATGATTTACCAGCGCAACCGAAATGAGACTTCTTTGCCGCTAAGGTCAGTATCAGCAATCACCACTTCTGAATTTGTAGCTGCTGCTAAAGCATCACGAATCGCATTGAGTCGCTCTAGAGTGCTTATTTTTCCCGACATGGTGCTGCCTTTGTCATCAAATTTTAACTCTTCGATTTGCCAAGCATTTTTTTCAAAAACACTATGGATAGCAGCAAGTTGTACGGTCACTTGGCTGCTGTTTCCACTTCCGCTTGAGCCGTTGGCAGCTTGGCGAAGTTGTGCCAGCACATCAATCATCACGGGTTGGTTGGGCAAACCCAGATGGAAAGCCTCAGTCATCTGTGTTTCCATGTCTGCCAATTTGGATTCTAGGCGGAAATTGCTGGCCACGGTGCTGCCAAGCCATACTAGTAAAAGTAAGCTGGCTAAAATCAAAGGGCGTTTCCAATGTAACATCACTTGGGTACTTTGTTTTGCCGACCATTTACCATGCCTTAAGTTAAGTGTTTGTTTGTTTAAAGTTGGTGGCGTTAAACGCAATGTTGCTTCGATGCGTGTTGGCAAATCATCGGAAACATCCAAGGTGTTGGTGTTTGTTTCAGGCGCACTTTCAACAAGGGCATTGGCTAGGCTGTTGTTGACTCGTCCTGCCCAAAGCGCGCTGTCATCCGTGGTTTTGCCCATTGCTTGCAGCGACCATAAGATTTGTTTTGCCAAGGGCCCAGCTTGCGCGTCATCTGGCATGTTAGCATTGAGGCGTCGAATACCTTGGCAAACTTGATCTTTAAAATAAGCGAAAAACAGGCCTTCGCTATCTACATCGATAATCACCAGTGAGGATTCGCCTTGTTCGGGCTTATAAGTATCCAAACGTTGCCAGCCATCGACAAGCAGAAGCGGGGCTTGCTGCCATTGGCTGTCGCTTTGAATGGCCTCTTTGATATTTTTGGGTAGTGCAAAAACCAGGCCAGATAGGCCTTTTTCAGTTTTCTGCGCCTGCCAGCTTAGCCACCATGATTCAGGTGTGATGCCTGCATTGTCGGCTAGCTCTTGGCCAATAATGTCGGCGTCCAAATGACGTAGGTTGGATAGTGGTAGTGCAAACTTGCGCACCAGCAAGTGTTCTAAAGGCAGATAGATGCAGTCTAACTTGTTTTCATCGTGGATAATTTGCGGTAATGGAGAAGAAGCTTCTTCATCGTGTTCGGTGACAGTAGGCGATAAAGTCAGCGAGCCATCAGCTGTGAGTAAGCCAAGCTCAAGCGGCGCCCAATACAAACGCGACGTTTGTTGTGAGTCAGTCATTAAAATTGCCAACCAGCGCGTTCACGCGATAGAAGTAGCACTGTGTTTCCAGTTCGTGATAACAAAAAATCCTCGCGTAAGTTTGCTTTGCCAAATGCTGCATGCGTCCGCACCTTAAAGGCATCGCTTACAACGCGCAATCTTGGTAGGTCGCCGCCATCTGCCCAAGTGACGGAACTGAGTGAAGGAACTTCAGTGTAGGGGCGTGATTCAATCAGGGCTTGGGCATGGCTTTGCTGCATATTGGGGAACAAAGCCATCAACACTTCTTCACTGGCTGTATTGATATTGATAAAGGTATTACCATTGGAAGGGCGGACAATCACATAAGGGCTTAATGCTTTGATAATCGCGCGGTCAAATCCAGCAATAAGGCGAAGTTCGGCCAAATTATCAAGGCGTGCGTTTTTAATATGGTAATCTTTATCATAATAAGCTGAATCTTCAGCCCCTGTCGCACCATAAGGGATGTTATCGATATCCATCCAGTCCACCAAAGCATTCACAAGGCCAGGTTGTAAATCCAGCAAGACAAACAGTTGTTGAAGTTGTTGAAACTTGGCCACTTGAATGGCACCAGCTTCGTCGACTAAGTCATTGAGATTGTAAAAGCGGTTGGCGTCTTCAATTTCCAAAGCAATCAAACCATCATCAATGGGGAATGGCGGCAGGGGCATCGCCCACTCTTCTTCCAAATCATCAATGGTGCTGAATTTTGCATCTTCGCCCAAATAGTATTTGGTGAGTGCCAGTGCGGATTCGCTAGCCATGATGGCGTGAATCTCATCTTGTTGGTTGCTGGCGCGATTGATAGCAATCATATCTTCATAAGCTGCAGTGGTGGCCCATGCTGCAATGATGGCAACCATGCCCAAGACCATAATAAGGGCAACGCCGCGCTCGTTTGGCCGAGATTGGGAATATAGAGGTAAAGTTGGCATCCAGCGGCATCTTACATGGGGGAGAAGTTTTGCCCATGAAAATCTAAATTTACTATCTTATATATGGAGCCTCATATTCAAAAATATAGTCAAATCTTCCCAC
>DCPU01000024.1 GCA_002323245.1 Mariprofundus sp. UBA1536
CCTGACGATTGGCTGGCATGGGCAGGGTTTGTTGATTTCATATGCTCGCCCATGTTAGGTGCTGGCATACTTTTTTTATTGAAAGCAGATGTGGCTGCATTTTGCTGAGGCTCTGCTGTCACTTTTGTTACCATCATGCTGTCAACATCAGTATCGTTTTTGGCGATGTGCGTAACTTGTCCTGAAGTGGTTGTTGCTGTGCCTGACGATTTGCTGGCATGGGCAGGGTTTGTTGATTTTAAATGTTCACCTGTCGACGTTTTCACCATTGTGTTCTCTGCAGCAGTTTTAGTCGGGATATGTTGCGGTGTTACTTGTTTAGCAGCCTGAGTCGATTTCTGAGAGAGTTGAGCGAGCAAGCGCGAGAAAAGACTTTGTTGCGGAGTTTTGTCTTTTTTTCCAATGCCCGCGATGCCTAGGCTGGCATCGCCTGTGGTGGAGTTAGATATGGTATTTGTAGTCATCATGCTCTGACTAAAGCAGCTGCTATGCCAGAGGGTGAATGTTGTTAAAGTATAATAGAATTAAGCATTTAACAATTTTTTCCTAGTGCTTATGCGGCATTTTTTTCCGCATGGCTGGCATTATTTTCCCCAATCACAATCAACTCGACAATATCATCCCTGTTGTTCAACCAAGAACGACGCGAGATAGGATTACCAAATGGGTTGATAATGATTTGGCGTTGACGCAAGCAGCTAAAGTCTGATTTGCGAGGGAACATGCTTTGGATGATGCTTTGTAATGGGTCAGTCCATACAAAAGGATAATTCAAGCGATAACCAATCCATACATAACCCTCCTTGAGTAAAGCTTCAAACATAAGTTCAGGGTCTTCAGGAAGCCTTCCTGTAACGGGCATGGTTTGTAATTCAAACTCTTCCTGCGAGGTTACATCGGACATTAAGTCGTGAATAATATGACGTAGTGCGCGTTTGGTTTGATACACACCATCATTTTCAGAGGTGTACATATGGAAGCTGGTATGCGCCACATAAGCACCATAAAACTCATCAGGCACGGTCAAATGAATTTCCAATGGTATGTCAAATTGATCCAATTCTTCTTGCAGTAAACGCGCTTGTTCACGCTCCTTGAGCATGGGCATGACTACCGGACTCACGCCCTCAGTTTTAGCAATGCTCACCACATGCGATATCAGTGTTGAAATAATAGCATAAGCTTCTTGCGTGGATTGATTGGATTTTGAAAGCAGGATATGCGTAGCTGTTTTGATATAAGGGCGCAGCATTTCCATATTTGAAAAGTCCCAAGCTTTCACTTCCACCTTAATATTACGATGTGCATTATCATCTTCGGATAAACGGCGCTCAATATATTCGCGTTCACTGATAAGCTCAGCTGGGCTGAGATTGTCCAATAATGTCACAGTGATATGTTGATAATGAGCGGCCAATCGTTTGAGCAACAATGGCAGGCTTCCAGTCCACCCTGTGATTAGAATGTCCAAAGCTGCATTGCTATCTCTGGTCTTCACGCATGGTAAGGCCATGGGTAGCGAAGATGTTTCAACATGTGCTCCAGGGTGGCGCAACACGTAATTTAACTCGCCATGTAAGGCATTTTCATTGAGCGCAATGCCCGCAATACCCTTGAGTGTTAAATTGCCAACTTTGTGTAAATGATAAATCGGGTGCGTATCCCACTCATCATCGACCACGCCTAGCAGAATGGCGCCTCGGCTTAACAAGGCTTTTGCAGCGTCATAAATATCAGCGGAATGCTTTCCATCTTCGGTATAGAGGAAATAGCTACCATCGCGCTTTTCTAGCTTGCCCGACCATTCAATCACTTGCATGGCTGATTCTTCAGCGCGTTCGGGAATCATCAGGCGGTTTAAGACCTGGTCAAAATCGCAATAGCCCAAAATATTTTTAATGGCGTTGGCCCTGAAATCCGCTTGCGACATAATCACTGTGGGTTTGTTGTATTTGCCTGTGTTATCCCAACCAACTTGCAACATATGTTTGTGTTCGGGGATGCGTGAATAGTTCATGCCTGGCACAGCGACACTTAAATACACATCAGGATGCATGCTGCGAATAGCCAGTAAGGAAAAGAAGCTCTCCGATAATGATTCAGAGGTTGTAAACTCTTCTGGTAATAACACCAAAGCCTGACGGGCAGCTTTAAGGTTGACGCGTTTTAAATCCTCAACTTTTTTGCTGTCGCCATGGCGATAAGTTACCCATTTCTCAGCAAGCAGCGCTTCAGGGATTTTGGCTTCATGATGCAGCATCACCAGTTTGAGTTTGGTAAACGAGCGTTCAGAGGCAATGCGTAAAGATTCTAAAATGTAAGGTGCGGTGCTGGTCCAGCCAAACATCACCATATGTCTGGTTACAGCCAAACGCTCATTACGAAGTTTGGTCATCAATCCCGATACAATGCTCGCGCCGATACCAATGAAGAAGGCGAAAATGAACACGCCAATCACAACAGCAAGAATGGAGAGAATGGCGATAGGTGCTGAATCGGGGAAAGTAACTGCATTGCCGGGGTCGGTGAATAAGCGGAAAGAAAACCAGATGCGCGCCAAAATATTTTCATCGCGCGCATCGATTTTACTATCTTGGGTGAAGTCGAAATCAGGCAGCATAAAGTGACCAAAAATGCCGCCACCAATGGAAATCACGGCCAAGACCAACACAATCAAATTGATTTCCTGTAAGAATTGCCCTTCACGCATTACATCACGCAGATTACGAATAATGACCACCCATGGGCGAAGCAAACGAATCAAACGCATCATACGAAGCGCTCCGCCGTAAGGAATGACGGCAAAAGCAGGAATCATCACCATGGTGGCTAAGGCATCAAGCCACCAGAATCCCCACTCCATGAGACGTTCGTTATTGGATTCAAAATTCATGCTGTTCATAATCAGATAGCGTAAATAAAGCTCAACTGCAAAGAAGATAATAATAATCCACATCAAGGTGTCGGTAGCGAAGAATGAAACCAGAATGACCAGTGAGGTAAACATACCATAGGTGGGTGAGTACATGGCACTTTGTAAGTCGAAATAACGGAACATACGTAGTGTTCGTAATAAATACACTGCGCGCAGCACACGTACCATGGCTGCATCTTCAGCTTGGAAAGGCATATCAAAAATGGTGATAAGTAGTGAGGCGACACCGATAATATCCAAAACCAGAAACATACCGTCAATTTTCCGGTTCAGTGATGTCCGATAGGGATTGGTTCGGGTTTTAAACATCATGATGGCAATGCGTGCACCAATTTCAATTGTGAATACTGCAAATAAAATGGCTGCCAGTATGGGCTCATGGGTGAAGGAAAGCGCCACAAGGCCGAGCATGAGGAAGCCAAATCGCGGATGGGATAAAATCCATTCGATGTGATAATACATCAATGCACGGTCTTTAATCGTAGAAGTGATTGTTTTCATGATGGTTTTCTCGCCTTGTTGAACATGATGGTATCGGGCCTTTTAAGCTCATCAGCAAATTCAATGCCACAGATGGACGGCGTTACATCTGCGCCCTTGAATACCATGGCTAAGGGTCGTATACATAGCCTATGTTAAGAATATTTTTTGTTATGTTCGTGTTGTTGCCGCTTTTGGAATTGTATGTGTTGATTGAAGTTGGAAGCGGTATTGGTGGATTGGCGACGATAGTGTTGTGTTTATTGACGGCAGCTTTGGGTGGTTTGATTATCCGTTGGCAAGGTGTGCAGACATTATTGCAAGCGCGCAAAAGCATGGCCCAAGCTCAGCATCATGAGTTAGCAGCGCATGCCATGCACGGCTTTTTGCTGGTGGTTGCTGGCGTACTCTTATTTATTCCTGGTTTTATCAGTGACAGTTTGGGCTTCTTACTGCTGATTCCTCCGCTACGGGCAGCGGTCATACATAAGCAGCAAAGTTATGCTCGCTTTCGCAGCTCAGGGCAGTCAACGTACACCCAAACTACACGCAGCACAGGTGGTGGAAGGTATGTGGAAGTGATTGAAGCAGAAGTTGTTGAGCATCAAACCAAGCACAAAGATTAACAAACGCATCAACACCGTGCAGGTTTGCACACCATAAGACTTTGATTGGCGATACACACTGAGGAGTTAGGGTATGTTTGGATTGGGAACAACTGAGTTAATGTTAATTTTGGTGATTGTGGTGGTGCTTTTTGGCGCCAAAAAATTGCCAGCTTTGGGTGAAGGATTGGCTAAGGGTATCAAAAGCTTTCGCACCAATATGTCTGATGACAAAAGCAAAGCAGCCGATGATCAAATTATTGAAGTAGAAAAAGAAAAAAATAAGTCTGCATAAGCGTTTGAAGACGAAAGGATAAACGATGCCAGATATTGGGTTGATTGAACTTGCGCTCATAGGCTTGGTGGGTTTTTTGGTGCTAGGGCCAGAGCGATTACCAGAGTTCTTTGGTCAAATTGGTAGAATTGTGCGCGATGGCAGGGCTTGGCTGAATGGTTTGAAAAATCAGCTTGCCCATGAGAAAAGCCAACTGAGCAACCCCATCAATGAGGTTACTTCCGAAATCAAAGCCAGCGTTGAAAATATCGTCGATGTGAGCAAAGGCGATCAACGTGACTGAAGGAAATCATCCGCTACCGCCATTGATGTCGCACTTACTTGAGCTAAAAAAACGGCTCACGATTGCTGTGGTTGTTTATATTCTCGGCGTATTACTGTTGATGAATTATTCAGAAGTGGTGTTTAACTTTATTTCGGCACCCATTCGCGCCGCGCTTCCTGAAGGCACACCACTGATTTTCTTAAATGCCCCCGATGTGTTTTTCACTTACTTGAAAATTGCCTTGGTATTAAGTTTGTTTGCCACCGCCCCGATTACCTTTTATCAGCTTTGGGCCTTTGTGGCTCCGGGCTTGTACAAACATGAACGCTTTGCATTTTTGGGTTATTTTGTTTCGAGTTTTCTGCTTCTAATCGCAGGTGGCGCGTTTGCCTTTTACCTTGTTTTTCCCCTTATTTTTGAGTTCTTCCTTGGTTTTTCTACTGACACTATCCAAGCCATGCCAGCCATCAAAGAGTATTTAACACTCGCGATGAAGTTGCTGTTTGCCTTTGGCTTAAGTTTTCAAATTCCCATTATCATTATGCTCTTGGTGCGTCTTGGTTTGTTTGCACCCAAGGACTTGGCCGATAAACGCCGTTATGTGATTGTTTGGGCCTTTGTCATTGCAGCAGTGCTGACGCCACCTGACATTATTTCGCAAACCCTATTGGCATTACCGATGTTGTTGCTCTTTGAAGTGGGCCTATTATTGGCGAGATATGCATCCAAGCCCAGCGAAGCGGTTGCACCTGAAGTTTCTGAAATAGAAAAACCAAATTAAATAAGCATCTTGATAAGGTCTTGGTACCCAATCGTACCTGCTTCAGCCAGCTCTAGAGCATGCTGAGCTTTCGGAATCATGCCTTCTTTGAGAACAATGTTGGTCAACTCATACCCTGAAATTTTATCGTGAATAGCTTCGCGAACTTTTGGTGTAACTACCAATAGCTCGTACACCATTACCCTGCCATTGTAACCTGTAGACTGGCAGCGATTGCAGCCTTTCTGCTGGTATAGTTTCTTGGGGTTTTTGATGCCGAGGTTTTTGAGGATAGCCAGTGTGTCGGTATCTTCATCGGTAAGCTGCACTCGGCAACCGCTACACAAGCGTTTAACTAGCGTTTGACTGATAATGCCACTTACAGCAGGGGCAAGTAGATAGTTTGGTACCCCCAAATCCTGTAAGCGTACGATAGTATCCACAGCACTGTTGGTGTGCAGTGTCGAAAGCATGAGATGGCCAGTGAGGGCAGCTTCTACGCCAATTGACGCTGTTTCAGGGTCGCGCATTTCGCCCACCATAATCACATCAGGATCATGGCGCAGGATATTGCGCAAGACGCTGGTAAAAGTGAGTCCGGTTTTATGGTTGACCTGTATTTGATTGGCGCCATCAATCTCTGATTCTACAGGGTCTTCGATGGTGATGACATGCAAGGGTGATTTAATAATTTTTTCCAGCAAGGCAAACAAAGTTGTGGATTTTCCAGAGCCCGTTGGGCCTGTTGAAAGAATAAGACCAAAGGGTTTTTTTATCATTTCTTCAAGCGCTTGTTGGTCATCAGGGCGCAGGCCAATGGCTTCAAGGTCGGTAGCTGCTTCTTTTTTTAGAATCCGCATCACGATGGATTCACCATAAATATTGGGTATGCACGAGACACGAAACTCGACTTTGGCTTCATTGTGAAACACACGCATACGTCCATCTTGAGTGATGCGATGTTCGGAGATGTCCATGCCAGATAAAATCTTGATACGCGATACGATTTTTGGTTGCACACTCTTGTCGAGTACCTCATCAGAAATCAAATCACCATTCACCCGATAGAGGACGCGTAACTTCTTCTCTTGCGGAAGAATATGAATATCTGATGCCTTTCGCTCCAAAGCATGGACAAAAATCTTGTTTACCAAACGCACAACGGGAGATGTTTCTGCCTCAAGTGCCACTGCCAAAACATCATCGGGTTCTTCTTCTTCCACCTGCTCAATAAAGAGAAACTCATTATCATCGCCTGACATCAGGCTGATTTCATAATCGAGTAGGCGTTTGATTTGGCTTGGAGTGGCGACTACTTCAGCGATGCGTTTTTTGGTGAGAAACCGAATGTCATCAAAGGCATCAAAATCAAGAGGGTCGGCGCGGGCTAGGGTGAGGGTAAACTCATCCGATGCAATGGGGATACTTTGATGTTGATGCAGAATTTGAATGCCCACTTCATCAATTGCCGATTGTTTAATGGGGTAGGTATCAAGGTCAACAAAAGGTAAATGCAGTTTCTTGGCCAAAGCCGAAGACACTTGTTCCTCGGTAACAGCGCCCATGTCAATGAGTAGTTGCCCGATTTTTACGCTACGATTGGTTTCTTGCGCTTTTAAGGCTGATTGTAAGTCTTCTTCAGTAATCAAGTTGGCTTCAATCAATACTCTGCCTAAGAAACGACGGTTTTTCTTTTGCTCTCCAAGAGCCTTTTTTAAATCATCTGCAGCAATTTTTTGTTGCTCGAGAAGGATGTCGCCAAGCGGCATGGCTTGCAGGTTGCGTTGGGTGCTTAGCGCTTCTTCAATTTTTATATCGGTGATTGTTTTTTCATCGAGCAGTGCCATGCCCAAAGGCGTATCTTCTTCAAAGAGACGCACGCCATGATTGTAAAAAAAGAAATGGGAATACTCAGGCTCACTTTCATCAGCTGTAGCAAAAAAACCAGCTTGGTATTTTTTTGTGCCGCTGGCCAAGACATGGAATGTTTCGGTGGTGAGCGTGTGCACAAGCATGGAGCTGGCATCATTACGTTCAGGAAGGGGTTTGCTTTTGCCTTTGGGACGATGAAAGCCGATATAAGCGATTTCGCTGGGTTCAAAATATTGGGTTACGCCCGTTTTCGGTTTGAGCTCCAGTTGATGATTGCGTAGCGAAAACTTCATCAACAAACCTTGATTTTTTTCACCATTGAGCAGGTGTAAGGTTGCTTCCCGTTGATGATAGTCACTGGCGTTACTCATCCTCACCTCCATAAAATTTATTCATTATTTACACTGACATGCATTTCAATCTCATCGGCTAATCTAAGCACAATCTTGAATAAATAGAACCCATAAAGAATTTAAGTTACCTTACCATTTTAACATGAAAAGGTAGGATTCTCCTATGGAAAATAAACATCAAATTGTTTTGCTTGGTGCCACAGGTGCTGTGGGTTCGGAAGTTGTAAAAAACCTTATCTTGCAACCTATGACCAGCAGGTTGTCCCTTCTTTCGCGAAGGGAGGTTGCATATACCGACCATAGAATTGAAAACCATGTGGTGGATGTTTTTTCGCCATCATTTTATGCGCATTTGCTCAGTGGCTTTGATGTTGCCATTTGCACCATGGGCGTGGGTCAGCCATCGAAAGTCACGCCAGAAGAATTTATCAGAGTGGACAAGACCGCCGTGTTGGATTTCGCATCGGCATGTAAGGCAGCAGGTGTGGCGCATTTTGTCTTATTAAGTTCGGTATCTTCAGATGTGAGCTCAGCCTCCTTATACCTACGCACCAAAGCCGAGCTGGAAGCTGGATTAAAAGCTTTGAATTTTGAGCGTTTAAGTGTGTTTAAACCTTCCATGATTCTTACGCCCAAGAATCGCTACGGTATTTCACAAGCCATCACCCTCAAAATATGGCCGCTCATTAGCCCATTGTTTTGGGGCGGTATGCGCAAATTTCGCGGTATTAAAGTTGAAGATTTGGGCAAGGCGATAGCCTTGAATGTGTTTAAAGAAAAACAAGGTGTTGAGGCTATGCATTGGGATGAATTTCAGCAGTTTCTCAAATAAAAGTTTCTGGGTTTGACACTTAATCGTTGGGAATATTTTTCCGCTGAGCTTTGAGTGCACCGCGATTGGCCTTGTTATCCAAACGGCGTTTGACAGAGCTGCGGGTTTTTCGCGTTGGTTTTCGCGTTTTGGGTATACTGATAGCTGAGCGAATCAAGGCTTGAAGGCGAAGCATGGCATCGGTTTTATTTTTCGCTTGGGTGCGATGATGCTGAGCTTTAATGATGATAAAGCCTTCTTGGCTGATACGTTGATCAGCAAAGCTGAGTAACCGAATTTTCATGGCTTCTGGAAGTGATGAGGCATGGATATCAAAACGCAAATGAATGGCGCTGGACACCTTGTTTACATTCTGACCACCTGCACCTTGAGCGCGAATAGCGTTGAGTTCAATCTCATGGTCGGGAATAGATACTGATGCATTGATATTGAGCATTAGCTTTAGCTTTTAATCCGCTAAAAATTCACGCACTGAATAGCGAAGTGTTGCGCTCACATCCTTAAAGCAGAATAACCCTTTTTTGCCAGCATAAATCGATTCGCAGAGCCATTGCTCTTCATCCTTGATATCTTCCTCAGCCACAGCTTTGCTCCACACGCCTTTTTTAGGCTTGTTGTAGCTGTCGGTGTAAGAAAATTCAGCCAACCAGCGATAACCACGGTTGCGCAAATCATCCTTTTTCTCAAAAGGCGCGGCGACTGCAAAGAAGCGACGGCTTTGGAATCTGGCATGGCTGAGTAGTTCTGCCATCGCAGGTTTACCTGATTTTGGTAGTGATTTACTGAGCAAGTGCAATGTGGCCTGGGCATCATTGACGGCGCGGTGTCCATCAAAGAAATAGCCCAATTTATAAGCAATATAATCAAGCTTGAGGCTGGAGATATCTTCATCTGACCAAGCAATGTCATTGAAAGTGCAGGCCCAATTGCAGTTTACAGCGATGGGCAAACGGCGCTCAAGCATTTGCCGATCAAAAGCTGCATTATGGGCAATAATCAAATCCGCTTTTTCTAGCCATTGATTGATTTCCGAATCATTGAGCCGCTGACCCTTCACCATATCATCGGTGATGCCCGTAACTTGAATGATGACTTCCGATAAGGGCTCACCAGGGTCTTCAAATCCGCCATAGGCGTGCAAGACTTTGTAAATCTTGCCGCTGGACGCATCATATTCAAAGGCAATGAAGCCCAGCTCAATGATTTTATCGACAGTGGTATCAAGGCCTGTGGTTTCAGTATCAAGCACAATGCCGATGCGCGGCGTGGTGGCTTGCCCTTGATGGTAAAAAGCAGGCGGATTCAAGCGCTCAATTACTTTGTATAAACCATCTTTTTCCAATTGTTGGATTGCTTCGGCATTTGTCATTGTATTACCCATGGTATAAAAAAATATGTGGCTAAGCCTGCACATGAATGGATCAATTGTAAGCTGCGTCTTGCTTTTGGTTATACACCTCATCTTTTGGTGTTTGTGGCATGTGAGTCCATGCTCTAGATTAAGGGTCATGATAATTTTGAAGTTACCAAACTAATATGAAGACACTTTTAATATGAAGACACTTTTGCAATCCTTGAAAACCCACTGGTTGGCGGCCAGCCCCATTAGTATGCTGATGATTTTTTCAGTGTTGGTTTATGTGCTTCCCGCTTTTGTGGAGCAGCGCTTGTATGAAACCCTCAGTGATGCTGGATATACACAGATAGATTTAGCTCAAGTGAAATGGTCAGGTTCGGGGCTGGGTTTTGAATTGGCCAGCCTTAAAGCTGCGGGTGAAAATGTGCCAGCGCTCAATGTATCAGAGACGGATGTTTGGCTGGAAACCAGCCGTTTGTGGAATGGTGCGTTGGGCGTTCGCTTGCGCAGTAAGTTGCTTGCAGGTGAAGTGCAGCTTCGCTTGTGGCATCAGATTTGGTCGGTGCATGGCAATGCTGAAGTGCGCTTCGATGGTATTAGTATCGCAAAGTTGATGGAGAAAGTACCAAACCTTGCTGAAACCCTCCCTTTTTTGGCGGATAAACATTTGGATGGAAAGCTTTGGCTATCGGCGACAGCCACTTGGAAAGACTTGGTATCGTTAGATATTCCTATCACGGTCAATGCTTCATTGGCCGACTTAACATTAGTGCATCGCGATAAAACCACCTTACTTTCCTTACACAAACTGCGTTTAAAGGATTTGCGCTACACCTCTCTTGAAGATGCAGACGTGCTTATTTATACCGCAGATATTGAAGTAGAGAAATTTGTTATGCGTAACGCTGGCTTAAATCGTGATGTATCTTTTCCACTCACTGCAGATGCTTTGCATATACAGGGTTTAAGTATAGCGAAAAATCAGCATATCAGCATCAGCCAAACGGCTTTGCGCGGATTGCAGCTTGGAGAAGGAACACAAACATTAGCTGGCCTTGAAGACTTGGTATTTACTGATTTGCGTTTGCAACCAGAGCAACAATTGACCATCAACCATATCAACTTAGGCCAAGGGAAATTGTTTTTGGTGAAAACCAAAGAGGGGCAATGGCAGCCACTGGAGTTGCTGCTTGCCAGTTTGCCTAAAGCTAAGGATAAATCAGCCCAGGCCATACAAGATTCGCCCATGAAAATTGCAGTCAACAATATCGATATCAAGGCCGTGGATTTAACCATGACCGATGCATCATTTGCGCGAGATAAGGTGCTAAAGGCCAATATCAAAGCAGCAACACTCAATAATGTGACACTTCATCAAAGCCAGCAGCCAACGCTGTGGCGTGTCGAAGGTAGTTTAGGTGAGAATGGCGCATGGACAAGCAAAGGTGCGATTTGGCTGGATGATTTAGAAAAGGAAGTCGATGCCACTTTGACCATCCATGCCTTAGAGCTTGCGCCGTATTCAGGTTATGTGGAACGCAAATTTGGCTCGGGAATTTTATCAGGAAATATGGATGCTGATTTGCAAGCCAAAGTGCGAGCGGGTGATGTGGATGTATCAGGTACCTTGTTGGCGAGGAAAGCGAGCTTAAAAGCCAGTGATTCATTCTTGGACGTGGGTAAGGATTGGTCGTTATCTTCAGCTGTGGATGTGCTTAGGGATTCGGATAATAACGTCAATCTCAACATCGCTGCGGAAGGTAAGTTGTCTGACCCCACCTTTAAGTTCGCTGGCCTCTGGGACAAAGTGCTTAAAGAGGCTGTGCAAAGCACCACCATCAGTTATCTGGCGCAAACCATGCAGCCTTATGGGCTGGCTTATACCATTGGTCAATATTTATATGAGCAAAGTAAGACCATTGAGTTAAAGCCCTTTGTGTTCGAAACAGGTGCAGTATTGCTCACAGCTAAAAGTCCTGATTTGGATGGTTACAGCGAGAAGATTGCGCAGTTGTTGAAAAAGAGGCCAACTTATATTTTAGAGATTTGCCCGCGCTTTGTGGCTGGGGAAACTGACATCCAGGAATCCCTCTCGCAGGAGCGGGTGAGGCTGCTCACTCAAAGGTTGCAAATATTGGATTTATTGCCAAGTCGCTGGACGGTGTGTGAACCAAAACTCGACGCTAGAAAACAAGCAACATCGCGTCTTGCTTTAAGGTTACTTTAATTTGTCATTTTTAAGTTCAAGCGTGGTGCGTTCGCAGGGATAGAAACCTTTGCCCAGTCTGCGAAAAAAGGAGCTTTATGTCACATTATGATATTTTGGTGATTGGCTCTGGACCTGCGGGTCATCGGGCAGCTATTCAGGCCGCAAAAAGAGGAAAGAAGGTGGCAATCATTGAGCGAAAGCCGCGCATTGGTGGGGCAGGGCTGCAGACTGGCACAATCCCGAGCAAAGCTTTACGCGAAGTTGCTTATGCTGCAACGTTTGGCGTCATGCACGGTATGCGGGGTGAAACAGTCAAACCCAGTGTGAAAGATGACTTTCTTGCCGAATCGGTATTTAAAAAAAACACGGTTATCGACATTCAAGAATCTGTTTTTTTAGATCAATTAAAGCGTAATAACGTAGCGCTTATTTTTGGTGAAGCCATGTTTTTGGATCAAAACACCTTGCAGGTGAAGTCAAAGCTTGATGAAAACCAAACGCTTACGGCGGAAAAGATGATTGTGGCCACAGGATCAAGACCTAGGCGTCCCAAAGATGTGCCCTTTGATAAACACCGTGTGTTGGACTCTACATCTATCTTGAATATGAAAACCTTACCGAAAAAACTAACCGTTGTAGGTGGTGGTGTAATCGCCTGTGAGTTTGCAACGATTTATGCCGCTCTCGGGGTTGATGTGTGTATTGTTGATTCGCATCCAAAAATCCTTGGTTTTTTGTGTGAGGATATCGCAGCAACCCTGCAGCAAAATATGAAGCGTATGGGTATTGCCTTTAAAATGAATCAAAACATTCAATCCATAACATGCGATGGTGAGAGGGTGACGTTGACCGTCGAACAAGAAAGTATCGAAAGTGATGCGCTTCTTTATGCATTAGGCAGGGTTCCTAATGTCAATGGTTTGGGGTTTGAGACGCTTGGAATTGATAGCTATCCACGCGGCTGGGTGAAAACCAATGAAAATTTTCAAACCAATATTTCCAATATTTATGCGGTTGGTGATTTGATTGGTTCCCCATCCTTGGCCGCAACAGGCATTGAGCAGGGGCGCATTGCCGCCTTACATGCTTGCAATGCCAATGAGGCGATAATTTCAAGCTGTTTGCCCATGGCGGTTTACACCATTCCTGAAGTGGCTTGGGTTGGAAAAACCTCGCAGGAATTAAAGGAGCAAAACATCTCCTTTGTGGAAGGTGTTGGGCGCTACAAAGAAACAGCGCGAGGACAAATTATTGGTGATGCCAACGGTTTGTTAAAGCTACTGGTTGATCCTAATACCCGAGTCATTTTGGGCGTGCATATTGTTGGCGAATCAGCCAGTGAGTTGATTCATATTGGCCAAATGATTATGAATTTGAATGGTACGGTGAATCATTTGATTCAGAACGTGTTCAATTATCCCACATTGGCTGAATGTTATAAAATTGCGGCTCTTGATTGCAGTAGTAAAATTAAGCTTGGATTACTGTCAAAGTAAGAATATGACTCATTCCTGTAAACTGGTGCACCCTAGTGGATTCGAACCACTGGCCCCTGCCTTCGGAGGGCAGTGCTCTATCCAGCTGAGCTAAGGGTGCAAATATGAAAATCACGCTTCATGCGAAGTTGGCGGAGGATAGTGATAACGCTTAAGAAAGCAAACTACTGGCGATAGAGTTTAGGGTTGCTAGTTCGCCCTTTCACAGACTATATTCCGCATATGTTCGAGAAACTTTCATGATTAAAATTGAAGCATTAAGCCATGCGTTCAACGGGGTGAAAGCCCTAGATGATATCAATATGCATATCAAAAAAGGTGAAGTAACTGTGATTATGGGTGGTTCGGGTTCGGGTAAAACTACCTTGCTGCGTTTGATTGCTGGCCTGCTTACGCCAACGGCAGGTGCGATTTGGTTTGATGGCGAAGATTTGGCTAAGGTTGGCCGCAAGCGCTTGTATGAACTTCGCTTGCGTGTGGGCATGGTCTTTCAATATTCAGCGTTGCTCAATTCTTTGAATGTGTATGATAATGTCGCCTTTACCTTACATGAACATACCAAGCTTGATGAAAGTGTGATTAGCACCATGGTGACCATGAAATTGGAGCAAGTGGGTTTGCGCGGCTTTGAGCAAATGATGCCATCTCAGCTTTCTGGTGGTATGGCCAAACGTGTGGCCTTTGCCAGAGCTTTGGCGATGGATCCACAAGTGGTGTATTTTGATGAACCTACATCTGGTCTTGATCCCATTTCTGCGGGCGTGGTGAGTACACTTATTCATGAGACCACACAAAAAACCAAAATGACTTCTGTGGTGGTCACACATGATGTGGAAGCAGGCTTAAATATTGCCGACCATGTGGTGTTGTTATGGCAAGGTCAAATCATTGCCGAAGGCGATGCTGAAAGTATTCGTCAAAGCACCGACCCACGTGTGGTGCAATTTATCAAGGGTGAACCCAATGGCCCGATTCCTTTCTCGCGCAGCCAAACTGCTTATATTGATGATTTAATGCATAAGCCAGGTTATGTGAGGATGCAAGCATGAAGGCGGTCACTAACTTTTTTGGTGGTTTTGGTCGCACAGTTTTACATGTGATTGAAAAAATGGGTGATGCCACCATGTATGGTGTCTCCACTGTTGCTTTGTTTTTCGTGCCACCTTGGCAGGGTCAACATTTTATCCGTCAAATGTATGCGTTGGGTGTGGGCTCTATGGTGATTATTATTATCACTGGTGCCTTTACTGGCATGGTGTTGGCATTGCAGGGATATCATATGCTGGTGAAAGTCGGCACAGAATCGCTGCTGGGCCCTGCTGTGGCTTTATCGATTATTCGTGAACTTGGTCCCGTATTGGCTGCCTTGATGTTTGTAGGCAGGGCTGGTTCTAGTATCACAGCTGAAATTGGCATTATGCGCGTGACTGAGCAAATGGATTCGTTAGAAATGATGGCAGTGAATCCGCGCTCACGTGTGTTGCTGACTCGCATCATTGCCAGTGCACTTTCATTGCCGTTATTGGTGGCCATTTTTGATGTGGTGGGTTTGTTTGCAGGCTATGTGATTGGTGTGGAAATGCTGGGTGTGAATGGCGGCGTTTATATGGGGGAAACCATCGATAAAATCGATATGGTTGATATCAGTGTGGGTGTGACCAAATCGATTTATTTTGGATTTTTGATTGGTGTGATTTGCACCTTTATGGGTTATCGCGCTACTGCGACGACTGAAGGTGTGGCCAAAGCCACCACTCAGGCTGTAATGATTTGTTCGGTAATGGTGTTGATTCTTGATTATATCATCACTTCATTTTACCTCTAGGAGACGTTTTAAACATGAATGAATATCGGAAAATTGAAGTTATTGTTGGCGTGTTTGTGCTCATTGGGGTGATGAGTATTTCATGGCTTGCATTAAAATTGGGGCAGGTCGGCGGCCTTGGTCAGGATGGTTATGAGCTTGTAGCTATTTTTGAAGATGCAGGCGGCGTGCGTGAAGGCAGCGATATTATGTTGGCAGGTGTGTCCATAGGCCAGGTTAAATCAGTTGTGTTACGCAACAACAAAGAAGCTGAAATGCATTTTCAAATCAACAATGGTGTGAAGTTGGCAACCGATGCAACCGTTGCCATTCGCACCAAAGGTTTGATTGGTGAGAAGTTTGTGCGGGTAAACCAGGGTTTCGAAGAAGATTACCTGGCTGCTGGTGATGAATTTGAAGACACCGAGTCTGCCATCAATATCGAAGATTTGATTAGTAAATATATATTCAGTGGAGATGCGAAATGAATAAATTATTACTGGGTTTAGCTTTTGGCGCCATGGTGTTGGTTGCTGGGCTAAACAATGCAATTGCTGCAGAAGAATCGCCAAAAGATGTCGTCAAAAATACGATTGAAAACATCATCAGTGTGCTTGAAGAACGTACAGATAAAGATGCAATCAATGATGCTGATAGGGAAGGCATTCGTAAGGTTGTTGCGGGTAAGTTTGACTATTTTGAAATGTCGCGCCGAAGCGTTGGCCCTGAATTTGATGCATTAAGCGCATCAAAAAAAGTTGAATTTGCCGATGTGTTTCGCCAAATGTTGGAATATTCTTATGGCAATCAATTGGCTGGATATAATGGGCAAAAAGTGGCGTTTGAAGATGCCGAATTTAAATCGGATAAAGCGCGCGTGAAAGGCGCAGTTATTGATGCAAACAAATCTATTCCCATGGAATACCGCTTGCACCAAACCGCATCGGGCTGGCAGGTCTATGATATCAAGATTGAAGGCGTGAGCATGATTTCAACCTTCCGCCAAGATTTTAAATCCATCGTTAACGATTCCGGAATTGCTGGCCTGCTTACTGTGCTGCAAGCCAAAGTTGAGAAACTCAAATCAAACGGATAAGGATTTTCTCCCGCCCTCTTGCTGAGTAGTTGATGTTTAAACTCTGCCTTATTCGAGGCTGTCGAATTGTGTTGATGCTTGCTGCTGCAGCTTTTATGGCTGTGGCAGCTTTGTTTTTGGGCGCGCCCAATATCAGCATGTTCAAATCACAAGTCATCGAAAGTGCACAAACACAATTACAAGCCAGCCAATTTGAGATCAGTGATTTGAAACTAGCTTGGCAGGCAGGGCCTGCGCTTGATTTGGGCAATGTGCAACTGCAAACAAGCACTTACCAGCTGCAAAATGCCCACATTTTACTGTCTTATCCTTTAATGCACATTTTTAGGGGCTCGCTTGCACCGCAAGTCATCATTTCTGGGGGGGCATTTTTCCTTGATTTGGATAAAGCTGCCCATGAGAAGCCGCAAGCCAGTCATGTGCGCACAGTGTTCGAAGCGGTGGATGTTAGCTATGTGTTGCAACAGCAACGACAAGATATTCCACAGTTGAGCCTTGAGCTGCTTCCCCAAGAGTCTGAGTTTATTGTTCATGCGGCTGGCTTGGATGCTTATATTGCTTTTGATGAGTTGAAACATTTGCAGCAATTACGCGTGGAAATTACTGATTTTTCATGTCTGCCAAATTCGTGGATGCAATATGCTAAAAACTTAACTAAGGCAAAAGTGAATGTGCAAAACACTGCTGATGCTTCTTGGAAGTGGAATGTTGATGTATTGGCAGATAAAGGAAGTTTGGATATCCCTCAAGCGCATTTCCTGCTGCCATTTCAACGTTTGCAAGCGGATGGTTCAGTGGTCTGGCAAGATGTCGAAAATAAAACGTTAGCCTGGTTTGAAGCATCAAGTCTGCATTGGAAAGACGATGAAAACTTTGCTGATTTGTCTATGCTATGGAAGCAAGATAATTTACATATTGATGTCCACGCTGGCTCTGCTTCGATGCCCATGTTGTGGTCGTGGCTGTGGATGCTTGGTGGTGATAGTTGGCATGCGTGGCTAAGTAGCATGCATCAAGGCCGTATTGATACTGTCACTGCAGTGGTGGACTTGCCGTGGTCGCTTCCATTGCAACAAGCACCAAGTCATCAAAACTTGTTGGATATGACATACCATGTGAATGCCAAGGCTAGCGGCGCTGATATTGCGTTGGGCTTGGAAGGCGATTACCTCACGGCGATGCATGCGGATGTGGAAGTGGATAGCACGCAGTTGCAGGCTAAAATTTCCAGCACTTTGCTTGATAATGGCGCTGGAGAAATCAGCGGTGAATACAGCATCGATTGGGAAAACCTCATGATGCAAATCCAAGGCCAGGGCATGGTTGATGTGGGAAAACTGCACAACTGGCTGGATAAAGATTCTGGCCAAGAAATGCATTGGGGTAAGGCGCCGGCTTCTGCAACTGTAAATATGCGTTGGTCGCTGAAAGCTTCTGGGCCTGAGCATACGCTTGTGAAGGTAAAGCCCACCGCTGATTGGATACTCGCACCTAAGGGTATTGATTTGGTGGCGCATCAGGGTTTAGCTACTTGGGATATTAATCGGGGTTTGGATTTGTCGGATATGCAGATGACATCACCTTGGTTTAAGGGTGAAGTGAGTTTGTATCTCAATAAAAATAAGCAATGGGCTTTGGAAAACTTTGAATTGGATGCCAAAGCTAGCCTCAAAACTTTAACTGATAGTTTTGCGCTACCCATTGAAAAACCCAGTGGTGAAACAGCGCTCTCACTAAAGCTTGCTAGTGGTTTTTGGATTGGTGATTTGGATATGGCCAATGCGCATTGGCAAAACTTCTTGGGTGAACAACGCAAAGGCACAGAGCCCATGCATATTGTATTTTCAGGTAAACCCAAAGGCGGCGTGGGGGATATTTTACCGATTCAACTTAGCAATATTCGCTTGATGGGTGATACCTTGGATATCACCGGTCACGCACATATTACAGCCAATAGCCTCGATCTAAATTTTGAAGAAATTTATAGCCCTGCTTTTGTGGGCAAGTTACGCTTATTTTTGCCTATGCATCAGGAATTACCTATCGGTTTGGAGGTCGTGGCAGATTATGTGGATAGGCCGCTGCTGACGTCGTATATGCAGATGAAGGAATCAAATAACACAGATGCAGCGGGGCAAAATAGCCCTATGCCGCGATTGAGTTTATATGCTGATGTGCGCTGGATGCAGTGGGAGCGCAGTCATGCAGAAAACTTTAAAGTGCGTTTCTCCTCCGATGACAACAGTAATGGCAGTATTTCTGCCGAGCTTTTTGATTCAGGCGATTTGGAGCTGGAGAATCTGGATGTGTCTTTTTCTTTGCTTAAGCAAGATCAAGTTGATTTACATCGTTTTGTTGCCGAAGGTTCGGGGCAGAAAATCACCATTTCAGGTTCGGTTCACAAGCTAAATCCCACCGAATTTCAGTGGCAGGGTTTGGTGGTGATGGGTGGTGAGTTTGGGCAATTGATGGCGCAAGCTGAGCTCAATAAATTGTTTAACGAAGGCAAGATGAATGCTGTATTCTTGGGTAAGGGCACATTCAAAGAAGGTGAGGCTTGGTGGCGTGGGCTGGATGGGCATTTGCGCTTGCGCGTGGATGAAGGCCGCATCAACCAAGGTGGCACACTTACACGTCTGCTTGCTGCAATCAGTTTGGTGGACTTGCCCAAATATTTGATTTTCCAGCGCCAAGATGTGGTGGGCAAAGGTTTGTTCTACGATAAAATGCAGGTAGAAGCTGATTTTAAAGAAGAAAAGCTCACCATCAAACAATTGGCGTTCTTATCATCAGCCTTGGATGCAGGTGGTACTGGAGAAGTCAATCTGGACACTGGCCATATGGATTTGGTGATTATTGGTAGACCATGGCAAAATATTGAAGCAGTTGTGGGCAGTATTCCGCTGCTTGGTTATGTACTCACTGGTAAAGATAAGAGTTTGTTGCGAAAAGTGTATCGCATTCATGGCCCAGCTTCGGATGCGCAGGTGGATGAAATGGACCCTGAAGATGCAGGCTTACCGCGTTCGGGGTTACTGGAACATTTATTTAGTTTACCGGGCAAGCTTTTTGGTAAGTGATGGTTTGGTAAAGGGAGAGTTATGCGCTTAATTATGCTGGATACCGAAACCACAGGCTTATCACCAGCCAATGGCGATAAGATGGTGGAGATTGGCTGTGTGGAAGTGTGTAACCGAGATATGGGTCAAACCCGCACCTTTCATAAATATATCAATCCTGGCCGCCCAATTCCTGCAGAAGTGGTTCGTATTCATGGTATTGATGATGCTCGCATTAAAGATGAACCTAGCTTTGCTGAGATTGCCCAAGAATTTTTAGACTTTATCAAGGGTGCCACTTTGGTGATTCACAACGCGCCCTTCGACTTGGGCTTTATTATGAATGAGCTGCTTGATTGCGGTTTTCCTAATATTCAAGACATGCCCGTGATTGACACCCTGCAAATGGCTAAGAAACAGTTCCCTAGGCAGCGAAACAACCTCGATGCACTCTGCGACCGCTTTGAGGTGGAAAGAGGGCATAGGGAGCTCCATGGCGCGCTTCTGGATTCGGAATTGCTTGCTGAAGTGTATTTGGCCATGACTGGTGGCAGACAATATTCATTGCATGTGGATACAGGGGTGAAACCAGCCTCAGAATATGTACGCTTACCAGCTATGGAACGCGGCCAAACTGAGCAGCGCGAAACAGCCGATCTTGTGCGCAGGCCGCCGATTCAGGTGCGTGATGAAGATTTACAAAGACACAGCCAGTTGATGCAACGCATCGCCAAAGAAAGCGGCAATCAAGTGATTTGGAAAGAGGTGGAATAATATGTTTATGCCAACACCCATTATGATGGTTTGTGCCGGCAATATTTGCCGCAGCCCATTTGCGGAATTTTATATGCGCAAAGCTTTGGCTGAAAAAGGTATTGAAGGCGAAGTGTTTAGCCGTGGTTTATTGTTGATGCCAGGCAAACGCGTGCCCGAAAAGGGTTTGAAAGTTGCCTTGGAATTTGGTGTGGATATGAGCACGCATATGTCGCAAGCATTGCTAGCCCCCGATATGGATAGAGCTGCTTTGGTGTTGGTGATGGAGCCAGATCAGCGGCAACACCTGATGAAAAAACGCCCTGAACATTTGGGTAAAGTGATGCTGCTTTCGCAGCCATGTGGCGGGAAGGTAGTGGATGATCCTATGGGGCGTTCTGAAGAGACCTTCCGCCGTGTTTATGGCGAAATTGCAACTTGTGTAGACGCTTGGGTAAAACGTTTCTAGAAGGTGGGGTTACAAAAAAAAGGCCGCGTTTAGTTATCTAAACGCGGCCTTTTTTATGGTTGTTGTTTACAGGCTTAGTGGGGTAAACCAGATGAGCCCATCAAGTAGGTATCCACAGCATACGCTGCTTGTCTGCCTTCACGAATGGCCCAAACCACAAGTGATTGTCCGCGGCGCATATCGCCTGCAGAAAACACTTTATCAAGGCTGGTTTTATAATCGTCAGTATTGGCCAGCACATTACCGCGGCCATCTTTAGCCACTGCCAATTCTTCAATCATACCTTCATGCACAGGATGCAAGAAGCCCATGGCTAAGAAGACAACATCAGCTTTGAGGGTGAATTCGCTACCTGGAATTTCAGTCATTGCCCATTGGCCATTTTCGCCAGGTTTCCAATCCACGCGTACGCAATCAATGGCAGTCACTTTACCATTTTCACCAACAAAACGTTTGGTGGTAACTGCGAAATCACGCTCACAGCCTTCATCTTGTGAAGTAGAGGTGCGCATTTTCATGGGCCAGTTTGGCCAAGTGACCAGTTTGTTTGGTTTTTCTGGTGGTGCAGGCATGATTTCAATTTGTGTTACAGAAGCTGCGCCATGACGGTTCGAAGTTCCGATACAGTCTGAGCCCGTATCGCCGCCGCCAATCACGACCACATGTTTGCCCTTAGCAGAAACAAAATCGCTTTCTGGAATGTCATCACCAAGCACACGTTTGGTGTTTTTGGTCAGTAATTCCATAGCGAAATGAATGCCATTTAACTCGCGACCTTCAATCGGCAAATCACGGGGCGCTTCAGCACCGCCTGTGAGCACCACAGCATCAAATTCATCAAGCAAAGCTTTGGCAGGGGTAGTCACGCCAATGTGTTGGTTGACTCGGAATTCAACACCTTCAGCTTCCATTTGTGCCATGCGGCGATCAATCACTTCTTTTTCAAATTTGAAATTTGGAATGCCGTAACGCATCAAACCACCAATACGGTTTTGTTTTTCAAAAACCACCACATCATGGCCAACGCGTGCCAACTGTTGGGCGCATGCTAGGCCCGAAGGGCCTGAGCCGACGATGCCAACTTTTTTACCTGTTTTCTTCTCAGCAATTTGTGGTTTTACCCAGCCTTCTTTAAAGCCTTTCTCGATGATGGAAAGCTCAATATTCTTGATGGTGACGGCATCACCAATCAAATTCACAGTGCAAGCTTCTTCACATGGCGCAGGGCAGATACGGCCAGTAAATTCAGGGAAGTTATTGGTTGAATGCAACACTGCCAACGCTTCTTTCCATTTGCCTTTATACACCAAATCATTCCAATCAGGGATGATGTTGTTGATGGGGCAACCGTTGTGACAAAAAGGAATGCCACAATCCATGCAGCGGGCACCTTGGGTGCTTAAATCTTCAGGAAGTTTTGAGAATTCCTTAAAGTGCACAATGCGCTCTGCCACCGGGGCATAAGTCAGGTTTTCGCGTTCAAATTCTTTGAACCCCGTTGGCTTACCCATGAGTAGACTCCTTCGCTTCTTCAACAATCTTTTGTGCTTCGCGTTCAGCCAGTGCGCGTTTGTAATCCACTGGGATGACCTTCACAAATTTTTCTAGTGATACATTCCAATTCTCAAGAATAGCTTTACCACGGCTTGAGTTGGTGTAGTGAACATGACGCAAAATCAAATCATGCAAGATTTTGGCATCATTTTGGCTCATATGATGACGAATATTTACTCTACCCATGGTTTCTAAGCTGCCGCCCATATGGTAGAGATCTTCAAGTGTTTCATCTTCAGACAACAATGGCTCAAGATTCACTTGCGACATATTGCAACGGTTTTCAAAGTCGCCTGACTCATCTAACACATAGGCCA
Source organism: Mariprofundus sp. UBA1536 (assembly GCA_002323245.1). Taxonomy (GTDB): domain Bacteria; phylum Pseudomonadota; class Zetaproteobacteria; order Mariprofundales; family Mariprofundaceae; genus Ghiorsea. The sequence continues at coordinate 22,512 of DCPU01000024.1, forward strand.
TGCCGCCAGACATACCCGCTGCAAAGTTGCGGCCAGTCTCACCCAAAATCACTACGGTCCCACCAGTCATATACTCACAGCCATGATCGCCCACGCCTTCAACAACAGCGACTGCACCAGAGTTGCGTACTGCAAAACGTTCACCAGCAATACCGTTGAAATAAGCTTCGCCGTCGATAGCACCAAACAATACAGTGTTGCCCACGATGCTGTTTTCTTCGGCTTTGATTGGCGTTTGTTTTGGCGGACGAATGCTGATGCGGCCACCTGACAAACCTTTGCCCACGTAATCGTTACCCACGCCTTCCAAATCAATGCTTACACCACGTGCAAGCCATGCGCCCAAGGATTGACCAGCAGTGCCTTTGGCTTTGATAGCGATGGTATCTTCGGGCAAACCAGTATGACCATATTTCTTGGCCACTTTGCCCGAAAGCATGGTGCCAAAGCTACGGTCGACGTTGCAAATTTTGGTTTCAATCACCACTGGTGTTTTATTGTCCAAAGCAGGTTTAGCTTCTGCAATGAGTTTATTATCAATCAGCGTCGTTAAACCATGATCTTGTTTTTTCGTATGACGTCTATCATCTTCAGATTCCACTTGATGGAAAATCGGCGTCAAATCAATACCTTCTGATTTCCAATGACGAATGGCATCATCAGTATCAAGCATATCCGAGCGTCCTACCATTTCATCAAAGGTGCGGAAACCAAGCTCAGCCATCCACTCGCGTGTTTCTTCAGCTACATACATAAAGTAGTTGACCACGTCTTCTGGTTTGCCTACAAATTTCTTGCGCAAGACTGCGTCTTGGGTGGCAACACCCACAGGGCACGTATTCAAATGGCATTTGCGCATCATAATGCAGCCTTCAGCCACCAAAGCGATGGTGCCAAACGCTACTTCATCAGCGCCCAGTAATGCAGCAATCACTACATCGCGGCCAGTACGCATTTGACCATCAGCTTGCAGGCGCGTGCGGCTACGCAAGCGATTGAGCAACAAGGTTTGCTGGGTTTCAGCCAAGCCTACTTCCCATGCGCTACCAGCGTATTTGATAGATGTCAGCGGAGATGCGCCCGTACCACCATCGTGACCTGCAATCACCACGTGGTCAGCATGGGCTTTCACCACACCAGCGGCTACGGTGCCCACTCCGATTTCAGATACCAATTTCACTGAGATATCAGCATCGGTATTGGTGTTTTTTAAATCGAAAATCAGCTGCGCCAAGTCTTCAATCGAATAAATATCATGATGCGGTGGCGGGGAAATCAAACCCACACCCGGGGTAGAGTGACGCACTTTACCAATACGCTCATCCACCTTATGACCAGGCAATTGTCCGCCTTCACCAGGTTTTGCGCCTTGGGCCATTTTAATTTGGATTTGATCAGCATTGGCTAGGTATTCTGTGGTGACACCAAATCGACCTGATGCCACTTGCTTGATGGCAGAGCGCATAGAATCGCCATTCGGAAGCGGTGTGAACCGCTCAACCTCTTCGCCGCCTTCACCAGTGTTGGACTTACCGCCCAAACGGTTCATGGCAATGGCCAAAGTAGAGTGCGCTTCATGAGAAATCGAACCAAATGACATCGCGCCGGTAGCGAAGCGTTTTACAATCGAAGTAGCGGGTTCCACTTCATCAATAGAAATAGCGTTGCCTTGATTGAATTTAAACAAAGCGCGCAAGGTGACCATGCGGCCTTTTTGGTTGTTGATATGGTTGGCAAACTCTTTGTACATACCGTAGTTGCTGGTGCGCACTGCATGTTGCAATTTGGCAATGGTTTCAGGACCAAGCAAATGCTCTTCACCGCGTACGCGCCAAGCGTACTCGCCACCCACATCCAAAGCGTGTTTGTGGTTCATCGAATTGCCATACGCCAATTGATGGCGCATCACAGATTCTTTAGCCACTTCAGCCAAACCTACACCTTCGATTTGGGTAGCAGTGCCTGTGAAATATTTTTCTACAAACGATGAAGATAAGCCAAATGCTTCGAAAATTTGCGCGCCGCAATACGATTGGTAAGTAGAAATGCCCATCTTCGACATGACTTTATACAAACCCTTTCCCACAGATTTGATGAAATGTGGTTCAATATCAGCAGCGTTCAGTTTATCCGACAATTGTCCATTCGCATGCATATCAATCAGTGTTTCAAAGGCCAAATAAGGATTCACAGCTTCAGCACCATATCCAGCCAAAGTAGCGAAATGGTGGACTTCACGCGCAGAACCTGTTTCAACAACAAGGCCAGTTTCAACACGCAAACCTTTACGAATCAAGTGTTGATGCACAGCAGATGTAGCCAGTAAAGCAGGAATTGGAATTTGCGTTTCATCCAAAGTGCGATCGGATAGAATGATGATGTTGTATTGCTCAGTAACAGCTTCTTCTGCGCGTGCACACAAGTTTTCAATGGCCATTTCCATGCCCATAGCACCCGAATCAGCAGGATAGCAGAATGACAAGGTTTTACTGCGGAAAGCACCATTTGTGGCTTCATGGATATGACGAATCTTTTCCAAATCACGATTGGTCAAAATCGGTTGACGAACTTCCAATCTTTGCCCTGGTGTATCAGAACCAAGACCAAGCAGGTTGGGGTTGGGGCCAATAAATGAAGTTAAGCTCATGACCATTTCTTCACGAATTGGGTCAATCGGAGGATTGGTCACCTGTGCAAAGAGTTGGCGGAAATAGTTGTACATCGGCTTTGCCCGATTCGACAACACTGCATGTGGCGAATCATTACCCATAGAACCAGTGGCTTCCATGCCTGTTTCAGCCATGGGTGCCATCAGGAATTTGAGGTTTTCTTGGGTGTAACCAAAAGCTTGTTGTTTATTGAGTAATGTGTCGTGGTCTGGTTGAACGGTGGTAACATCAATATCCAAATCTTCAATTTTGATTTGGGTTTCAGCTAAAATCTTGCCGTAGTCTTGTGCGTTGGCTAGAGAGTCTTTGATTTCATTGTCATCGACAATGCGGCCTTCTTCGAGGTCGATAAGGAACATTTTACCAGGTTGTAAACGCCATTTTTTGATGATTTTTTCTTCAGGGATATCCAAAACGCCCATTTCAGACGCCATCACCACATAATCATCGTTGGTCACCAAATAACGCGCAGGACGCAGGCCATTGCGGTCGAGTGTGGCTCCAATTTGACGGCCATCAGTGAATGCTACAGCTGCAGGACCATCCCATGGTTCCATCAAGGCTGCATGGTATTCATAAAACGCTTTGCGCTTTTTATCCATCGATTTATTGCCAGCCCATGCTTCTGGAATCAAAAGCATAGCCGCATGGGTAAGTGAATAACCACCCATCACTAAAAGTTCAAGGGCATTATCAAAACATGCTGTATCTGATTGGTTTTCAGGAATCAAAGGCCATACTTTATCCAAATCACCAGCTAGGTATTGGGATTTCATAGAGTGGCGGCGTGCATTCATCCAGTTGATGTTGCCCCGTACGGTGTTGATTTCACCATTGTGCGCAACCATGCGGAACGGGTGAGCTAGGCCCCATGATGGGAAGGTGTTGGTAGAAAAGCGTTGATGCACCAAAGCCAAAGCTGAAGTCATGCGTGCATCGTTTAAGTCGGCGTAATATGGGCCAACTTGGTGGGAGTGGAACATGCCTTTATACACGATGGTGCGTGAAGAAAGCGATGCAACATAAAATTTAGCCGCATCTTCATAAGAAGCTTTGGCAATTTGGTTTTCAAAGATTTTACGAATTACAAATAATTTGCGCTCGAAGGATGCTTGGTCTGGGCAGTTTTCACCGCGACCTACAAATACCTGGCGAATGACGGGTTCACAATCGGTAACGCTTTTTGGCAAATCAGCGTAAACAGCATCCACTGGCACATCGCGCCAGCCAAGTACTTGCTGCCCTTCGTTGGCAATCGTGGATTCTACGAGTTTCATGCATGCAGAACGGTGTTCAGCATTTTGTGGCAAGAAAAGCATGCCAACAGCGTAGTTTCCAACACTTGGTAAGGTGATGTTGGCATCAGAACAAACAGCTTGGAAAAAATCATCAGGGATTTGAATGAGGATACCTGCACCATCACCTTCACGAGGGTCAGCACCAGCTGCACCGCGATGGGTTAAACGCTCAAGGATTTCTAATCCTTTTTGGATAATATCATGACTTTTTTTGTTTTTGATATGCGCAATAAAACCAACACCACACGCATCGTGCTCTTGTTGAGGGTTGTATAAACCTTGTTTTTTCGGCATTTGTGTCATCAATAGCTCCAATGAAAGAAACGATTCGCTTTTTGTTAAAAAGGCGGCGCACTATAATCAATTGTTATAACTTTGTCATTGCTGTTTGAGGAAGTTTTTCTTATCTTCGTAAACCTATGAAAAGCTGAGTGAAAATATTGCTAGGTAGGCAAAAAAAAAGCCCCGCCAACTTCACGATGGCGAGGCCTTTGGTGTTGGTGGTTGCTGATTAGGCTTTCTTGCTGCCGTGTTCGATAAACATCGCACCATTGATGGCTTCGATGGTGACTACACCAACAAGTTTAGCGCCATCAACTACTGGGATACGACGCAAATTGCGAAGCCCCATGAATGATAGTGCTTTAAGGATTGGATCATCCAAGGCAACAGACACAGGGTTGGCAGTCATTACATCAGCAACAGTTTTTTGCAAAACACTTGCGTAACCATCTTCCATCGCTTCAAAATCACGAGCAGCAAGGGTGTCATGCACATAGTCGCCTTGTTGTGGGTACAAAGGCATCATGATGTCACGGATGGTGACCACACCAATCAGGTTTTTGTCGGCATCTACCACTGGAACTGAAGCACTGTTGGTCAAAACCATTTGTGAAACAACTTTGCGTAGGCTGTCATTTTTTGATACTGAAACTGCATCGTTACTTACAACATCACGAATAAGCATGTCGGTATATCCCTCTCTTTTTGTGAACTACTAAATATTTAAATAGTGATTGTGTGAAATTTAACACCCTCTAAAGGCCACAATTAAGCCAACGAAAAAGAATAAAGCAACATTTTATCGTTTTAGCTGCTAATTTTTACGCAATGCTGGCTTTTGCAAACAGTGGTTTATTTTCCAGATTGATTTGATGAAATGCCGTGGCATAGTGCGCCCATCTTGTGGATGCATTGCGCTTCCAAGATATAACATATGCGAGAGTGGCGGAATTGGTAGACGCGCTGGATTTAGGTTCCAGTGTCTTATGATGTGGGGGTTCGAGTCCCCCCTCTCGTACCACATATAATTATGTATCCATGCATTCTAAATCAAAAGTATCAAACAACATCTGCGGAGGCTTAAATGATCCAAACTGAGGTCAAAACACTTGGTGAAAACGAATATGAGGTTCATGTACGTTTACCTAAATCGGAATATCAACGCATTTACGCAGAACAAGCTGGTAAATTAGGCTCGCAAGTAAAACTTCCAGGGTTTCGTCCAGGTAAAACTCCTGCACATGTGATTCAAAAACAATTTGGTCCTAAAATCCATGAAGACACTGTGTCTGCATTGTTGCAACAACACTACGTGGCAGCCATTGAATCTTCAGGCTTAACACCAGCCATACAACCGGAATTGTCGCTGCCTGCGGTACAACCTGAAGATACATTTGATTTCACTTTGAAAGTTGACTCTTGGCCGACTGTAGAGTTGGCTGATGTGGGCAAGCTGAAATTTGAACAAACTACAGTGACTGTGGCTGATGAAGATATTAAAGCAGTTAAAGATCGTTTGTTTAAATCACAAGTACGTTATGAAATTAAAGAAGACCGCGCTGCGGAAACGGGCGATCAGCTGCATATCGATTTTGAAGGTTTTATCGGCGAAGAAGCGTTTGAAGGCGGTAAAGGTGCTGATGTGCCATTGGTGTTGGGCGAAGGTCGTTTTATTCCAGGCTTTGAAGATCAATTGATGGGCAAGAAAGCTGGCGATGACGTGGTTATCGAGGTGACTTTCCCAGAAGATTACCAAGCGACTAACCTAGCCGGTAAAGATGCGCGCTTTGTAACCAAAGTGAAATCTGTGGGTCAGGCTAACCCTGCGAAAACTGATGCTGAATTGGCAGAAATGCTTAGCTTTGAAAGTGCAGAAGCCTTGGCTGAAGATATTCAAAAGGGTTTAGTTAAAGAAGCTGCTGATGCGTCTCGCGGGGCAACCCAAGATGCTGCGTTGGGTGCTTTGTTAGAAGCAAACCCAATGACCTTACCAGAAGGTTTGATTGCTGAAGATGTGAAAGCAACGACTGCCCGTGTCATTCAAAATATGAAACAACAAAACATTCAGGCAACCCCTGAAATGTTGCAAGATGAAGCAGTTAAAGCAGAAGTGCGTGACCGCGCAATTCGTGGCTTGAAGCTTTCTGTATTGTTGCAAAAAGTACGCGCTGAATTCGATATCACATTGACGGATGAAGATGTAGATGCTGGACTCGACGACATGCTAGCTTCGTATCCAGAAAATATGCGCGGCGATTATGCAAAATATATTCGTGAAAATCAGGAACAAATGGGCGCACTTAAAGATCGTTTGTTAGAACAAAAATGTATCGACCACGTTGTCAGTAAAGCCAAAGTGAAGCAAGTGACAAAAGCACTTTCACAATGGCAAGCTGAGCAAGATTCGGCGGCAGCATGAATTTGGTACCCATGGTTGTAGAGCAAACCGCACGCGGTGAGCGTTCTTATGATATTTATTCACGGTTGCTGAAAGAACGTATTATTTTTCTTTCCGGACCTGTGGATGATCACATGGCCAATTTGATTACTGCGCAGTTGTTGTTTTTGGAATCTGAAGGTCCTGATAAAGATATTTTCGTTTATATTAATAGCCCCGGCGGTTTGGTGACTGCTGGTATGGCTATTTATGATACCATGCAATATATCCGTTGTGATGTTTCAACCCTTTGTATCGGTCAAGCCGCAAGTATGGGTGCCCATCTTTTGGCAGCAGGCACCAAAGGTAAGCGTTTTGCCCTGCCGAACGCACGTGTGATGATTCATCAACCACTTGGTGGGTTCCAGGGCCAAGCCACTGACATCGCTATACATGCCAAAGAAATTATTAAATTAAAAGATTCTTTGAATCGGATGATGGCTGAAAACACAGGTCAACCGCTTGAGAAACTGGCTGAAGATGTTGAGCGTGATTATTTCTTATCGGCGGAAGATGCTTGTGCATATGGCATTGTGGACAAAGTGTTAACATCTCGTGATGAAGTAGTGACTGAGGTTAAAGAGGGTTAATTATGGCTTCTACCAGCGGCGAATCTACTTTGTTTTGTTCTTTTTGCGGCAAAAGCCAGCATGATGTAAAAAAATTAATCGCCGGACCAACGGTATTTATTTGCGATGAGTGTATCGAGCTTTGCAATGATATTATGGTGGAAGAAATGGGTGCTGGAAGTGATGGTGCTGATGAAAAACGCTCTGACTTACCAAAACCCCAAGAAATCAAAGAATTTTTAGATGGTTATGTGATTGGTCAAGAAAGACCAAAGCGTTTGTTATCTGTAGCTGTTTATAACCATTACAAGCGCCTTGCCCATAATCAAAAAAATGAAGTTGAGATTTCTAAAAGTAATGTGCTGCTCTTAGGTCCAACAGGTAGTGGTAAAACACTGCTTGCGCAAACTCTCGCGCGTATTTTTGATGTGCCTTTTGTGATTGCAGATGCTACCACGCTGACTGAAGCAGGCTACGTGGGTGAAGACGTTGATAATATCATCGTCAAATTGCTGCAAGCTGCAGACTCGGATGTTGAGCGCACACAGCGCGGCATTATTTATATTGATGAAGTGGATAAACTTGCTCGCAAATCTGATTCCCCATCCATTACCCGCGATGTCTCTGGTGAAGGTGTGCAGCAAGCTTTGCTCAAACTCATTGAAGGAACTATTGCCTCTGTTTCGCCGCAGGGTGGCAGAAAAAATCCGCAGCAAGAATTCACGCAAGTAGATACTAGTAATATCCTGTTCATCTTGGGCGGTGCATTTAATGGCTTAGAGAAAATCATTGAAGCGCGTGGTAAGAAGCGTTCGATTGGTTTTGGCGCAGTGGTTGAATCTGAAGAAGAAATGGACATCGGCACACGTTTGTTAGATGTTGAACCTGAAGATTTGATTAAGTTTGGCTTGATTCCTGAGCTTGTAGGGCGTTTGCCTGCAGTAGCAACCTTGAGTGAGCTTGATCGTAGTGCTTTATTACAAATTTTAACTGAGCCCAAAAATGCCTTGGTTAAACAATATGGTGCGCTGCTTGAATATGATAATGTTGAGCTCTCGTTTACCGAGGATGCTTTAGAATCGATTGCTGATAAAGCGATTCTGCGCAAAACAGGCGCTCGCGGTTTGCGAGCCATTATGGAATCGGTAATGTTGGATGTCATGTATGATATCCCAACTATGGGTAATGTGAGCAAGTGTATTATTGATGGCGATGTGGTTGAAGGTAAAACAACACCCAAGCTAATTTTTCAAGAAGAAGATAATATTAAAGCTGAAGTAGCCTGATATTTCTTGTTTTTTCTTTTAAGCCCCGTTTCGACGGGGCTTTTTTGTTTGTAGGGGTTGAAAGTTGCTGATAGAAACCCTAACTAGGTCTTTGCATAAAATAACCATTTAAAAGAGGTGCAGCTTGGCTGAACATGATATTACCCTAAATGAATCCCTTGGTGATAAAGCCCTGATGCTCCCAGTATTGCCTTTGCGCGATATTGTAATGTTTCCACATATGATTGTGCCTTTGTTTGTAGGTAGAGAGAAATCCGTTGCTGCCCTTGAAGAAGTCATGGGTTCGGGCAAAAGTATTTTGCTTCTTGCGCAACGTGATCCTGAAGAAGATGCACCAAAATTGGATGAGCTTTATCCGATTGGCACCTTGGGTAATATTTTGCAAATGCTCAAGCTGCCCGGCGGTACCATCAAAGTATTGATTGAAGGTCAATCACGTGTGCGCGTTCACGATTTGGTTGAAGATACGTGTTTGCGTGGCCGATATGATATTTTGCCAGAAGTAGTTGAAGATGAAAAAGAGCAAGAGCAAGTTGCTCGCACTGTGGTTCATCAATTTGAAGCCTATGCTAAGCTCAATAAAAAAATCGCGCCAGAAGTCTTGGTTTCAGTTTCGGCTGTTGAAGATATCGACCGTTTGGCAGATACCATTGCCTCGCATTTGAATTTGAAGGTAGAAGAAAAACAAAAGCTTTTGGAAATGACCTCGGTGATTGAACGCTTAGAGCGTTTGTTTGCGTTGATGGAAGAAGAAATGGATATGTTCCAAGTGGACAAGCGCGTGCGTTCACGCGTGAAGCGCCAAATGGAAAAGAGCCAACGTGAGTATTATTTATCTGAACAAATGAAGGCCATTCAAAAAGAACTTGGTGATGATGAAGGCGCTTCTGATTTGGATGAGATTGCTGAAAAAATTCAAACCATTGGTCTAAGTGCTGAAGCCAAAGAAAAAGCTGAAGCTGAGTTGAAGCGCTTGCGTATGATGCCGGCGATGAGTTCCGAAGCTACCGTGGTTCGCAATTACTTGGATTGGCTTGTTGATATTCCGTGGAAGAAAAAATCTCGGGTGCGTAAGGATTTGCAAGCTGCAGAAAATATTCTTGATGAAGATCACTTTGGCTTGGAAAAAGTGAAAGAGCGTATTCTTGAGCATTTGGCTGTGCTGCAGTTGGCGAAAAAGATGAAAGGCCCTATTTTATGCTTAGTAGGCCCACCAGGGGTTGGTAAAACTTCACTTGCAGCCTCTATTGCTAGAGCGACAGGTCGTGAATTTGTACGTATGAGTTTGGGTGGGGTTCGCGACGAAGCTGAAATTCGTGGCCACCGCCGTACCTATATTGGCTCAATGCCAGGCAAAGTGATTAAATCGATGAAAAAAGCTGGTAAGCGCAACCCGCTTATTCTGCTTGATGAAATTGATAAAATGGGTGCCGACTTTAGAGGTGACCCATCATCGGCCTTGCTAGAAGTATTGGATCCTGAACAAAATAACACCTTTAACGATCATTATTTGGAAGTGGATTACGATTTGTCCGATGTCATGTTTATTACCACGGCCAATAGCTTAAATATTCCTGGCCCATTGATGGACCGTATGGAAATCATTCGTATTTCTGGCTATACCGAAGATGAAAAGCTGGGTATTGCCAAGAAATATTTATTACCAAAGCAAATAAAAAATCACGGTTTGAATGATAGTCATTTCACGCTTGCAGATGATGTGGTTGTAGAAATCATTCGTTATTACACACGTGAAGCTGGTGTGCGTGGTTTGGAGCGCGTGTTGGCCAAGGTTTGTCGTAAGGTTGCCCGTCAGTTTGTGTTATCGAAAGGTGGTGAGCTCAAGGCGATTAATACAGATAACCTTGAAGATTATTTGGGTGTACGTCCTTATCATTTTGGCCTTGCTGAAGAAACCGATCAGGTTGGTGTGGTTACGGGTCTGGCTTGGACAGAAGTGGGAGGAGAGTTGCTGCAGATTGAAACAGCGTTAACGCCAGGGAAGGGTAAGCTTTCCATCACAGGTCAACTTGGCGATGTGATGCAAGAATCAGTCCATGCTGCATTAACTTACGTTCGCTCGCGTGCTGAATTGCTGGGTCTTACACCCGATTTCCATCAAAAGATTGATATCCATGTGCATGTGCCAGAAGGTGCAATACCTAAGGATGGACCATCTGCGGGTCTGGCGATGGGCACTTCATTGGTCTCCGCTTTGACAGGGATACCTGTTCGCAGAGATGTATGCATGACTGGTGAAATTACCTTGCGCGGTAAAAGTTTGCCTATTGGTGGTTTGAAAGAGAAGTTGCTTGCTGCCCACCGCGGTGGCTTGAAGGTTGCAATCATTCCTGAAGAAAATCGTAAAGACATGAAGGAAGTTCCTGATAACGTTAAAGATTCTATGGAAGTGTTTTATGCTAAAACCATGGATGATGTGCTGGCACATGCTTTGGTGCGTTTGCCTGAAGGCATGGGAATGCAATCAGATTTTGTGCCTGGCATGGTCGCTGGAATCTATTTGAATGACAGTACGCCTACTGCGCATTGAAAAAACCAAAAAAAAGTTGACGATGTATGGGCTGACTGCTTTAGTTCGCACGGCATTATTGCTTAACAAACCTCTGGAGGGATAAAATGAAAAAAGTAGAATTGATTAACCACGTGGCAGCTACTGCTGGCTTGAGCAAAGTTGATGCTGGTGCAGCTGTTGATGCTGTATTGGGTGGTATTTCTGGAGCTTTGGCTTCAGGTGACAGCGTAAGCTTGGTTGGTTTCGGTACTTTCTCAGTATCTGCTCGTGCAGCACGTACTGCTCGTAACCCACGTACTGGAGATGCAATCAATGTGCCTGCATCAAAAGCACCTAAATTTAAAGCTGGTAAAGGCCTTAAAGACGCCGTTAAATAAGGGTGAAAAATAATGCTTGCAAAGTGATTGGAGCTCGCTAAAGTTCCGCCACTTTCGCAAGGTAAACCCTTACAAAGCGGGCGCTTAGCTCAGTTGGTAGAGCACCGCCCTTACAAGGCGGTGGTCGCAGGTTCGAGCCCTGCAGCGCCCACCATGGAGCGGTAGTTCAGTTGGTTAGAATGCCGGCCTGTCACGCCGGAGGTCGCGGGTTCGAGTCCCGTCCGCTCCGCCATTAATTAAAGCCTCTTGATTCGTCAAGAGGCTTTTTTTGTTTCTACGCCAAGACATTTGTTGAGCAGGTGATAATATCTCCCCTATGATTGAAGAAGATGAAGAAGAGTTTGAAGGTAAGCAGCGCCCGAATAAATCGCAGATTAAACGCGATATACAGGCCTTTGCTGAGTTGGCGAAGAAGCTGGTGCTAATGCCTGAGTCCACATGGCCTGATATGCAGTTGTCGCCATTGATACAAGATGAAATTCGCACATACAAAAATACTCCCCAACATGGTGCGCAAAAGCGCCAAATGAAATACTTGGTAAAAATGCTCCAGACTGAAGAATTAACCTCGGCTAGTGAAATGATTGAAAACCAAGATGCAAGGGCGCAGCAAATGAATGCAACCTTTCATCGGGTGGAATTGTGGCGTGATAGGCTAATTGCTGAAGGTCAAGAGGCGTTAACTGAGTTTCTTAAGGAAGTAATTGTTGCAGATATTCAGCATTTAAGGCAGTTGATTCTTCAGGCTAAAAAAGAGTCGGCGCAGGGAAAGATGGGGAAAGCTGGGCGGCAATTGTTTAAAATATTGCGTGATTTATTGGATGCTTAACTGGCGTCTTTTTGTTGGAATAGAGCAAGTCTTTTTCAAGGGTCGATTTTTTAAAAGGTTGTGGTTATAGTGCGCAACCTCGGTGTCTTCCTTACGGGATATGCTGCAAAATGAAGCTTGATGGGGAGGACAGATGTCCACTGTTTCAGATCTTAAGATTGATTTGGTAGAAGTTTGTGAGGCTGCAGCTAGAGCTTGCGCACCATATGTTGGCTCCGGTCAGAAAGATGAAGGTGATGGTTTGGCAGTAGATGCTATGCGCACCCGTATCAACCAAGTTAAAATGAAAGGCGTAGTTGTGATAGGCGAGGGTGCTAAGGATGAGGCACCAGCCCTTTACGATGGCGAAGAAGTGGGTACAGGCGAGGGTATCGGTGTTGATATCGCTGTGGACCCGATTGAAGGAACTAATCTTTTTGCTAAAGATTCACCAGGTTCTATTGTTACATTGGCTGCTGCACCTGCTGGCACTATGTATCAACCTGGTTCTTGTTTTTATATGGAAAAACAAGTTTATCCTAAAGCTGCGCGCGGCAAAATTGATCCTACAGCTCCAGTAGCAGTTCGATTGAAAACATTGGCTGCTGCGCTGGGCAAAGACATTACGGAAATTCGTGTGTTTATTTTGGATAAACCACGTCATAAAGAATTGATCCAAGAAGTTTACGCTTGTGGTGCGAAAGTTCGCCTAGCGACAGATGGTGATGTCAATGGTGCGATTCAGGCAGTATTAAATATGGGTTCTGATGCTCTATTTGGCATCGGCGGCACGCCTGAAGGTATTGTGACAGCATGTGCGGCTCGTGCAATGGGTGCTGAGATGTTTGGCCGTATGGCGCCGCAAAAAGACTTTGAAATTGAATTGTGTAAGAAGGAAGGTATTGATACTAAAACCTATCTTACACGTGATGAATTGGTGACTTCTGATGACTGCATGTTTATAGCCACAGGACTTACTAGTGGTGCTTATGTGCACCATGTGAAAGTAGGAACAGATTCTGAAGGTAAATATATGACTACAGATACAGTGGTTCTTTCTGGCTCTGTTGGTAATATTCGCCGCGTTCAAACCACGCTGCACGTTTAATCCCCAGTTTTAAAATCATATCGCTTAGATAAATTAGGAAGGTAATCATGACTAGTAATCGTAGACATTTGGCAAACGCAGTACGTGCGTTGGCAATGGACAGTGTTCAAAAAGCAAACTCAGGACATCCTGGCGCGCCAATGGGTATGGCGGATATCGCTGAAGTGCTTTGGAATGACTTTATGAAGCACAATCCAACCAACCCAAAATGGGTTGATCGTGACCGTTTCATTTTGTCCAATGGTCATGGTTCTATGTTGATTTATTCATTGCTTCATTTGACTGGATACGATTTGGGCATGGAAGATTTGAAACAATTCCGTCAATTGCATTCACGTACACCAGGTCACCCAGAATACGGTTATGCACCAGGTGTTGAAACGACAACTGGTCCTTTGGGTCAAGGTATCACCAACGGTGTTGGTATGGCTTTGGCAGAAAAAACATTGGCAGCGCAATTCAATAAGCCAGGCCACACGATTGTTGATCACAACACTTACGTGTTCTTGGGCGATGGTTGTTTGATGGAAGGTATTTCGCACGAAGCATGTTCTTTGGCGGGTACTCTTGGTTTGGGCAAACTGATTGCATTCTGGGATGACAACGGCATCTCTATTGATGGTCATGTTGAAGGCTGGTTCACTGATGACACACCAGGTCGCTTTGAAGCATACGGCTGGCAAGTGATTCGTGATGTTGATGGTCATGATGCTGATGAAATCAAACAAGCAATCGAAACTGCAAAAGCGGAAACAGGCAAACCAACCATGATTTGCTGTAAAACAATCATTGGTTTTGGTTCTCCTAACAAATCTGGCTCACATGATTGTCATGGTGCTGCATTGGGCGATGCTGAAATTGCTTTGGTTCGTAAAGAACTTAACTGGGAATCTGCACCATTTGAAATTCCTGCTGATGTATATGCGGGCTGGGATGCTAAAGATAGTGGTAAAGCTGCTGAATCTGCATGGGATGAAAAATTTGCTGCATATGCAAAAGCTTTCCCAGCTGAAGCTGCTGAATTCAAACGCCGTGTAAATGGCGATTTGGCTGCCAACTGGGAAGCTGATGCTGACGCGTTTATCGCAGCTGTTAACGCGAAAGGCGAAACTATCGCTTCTCGTAAAGCATCACAAAACGCGATTGAAGGTTTGGCAAAAATCACCCCAGAATTTTTGGGCGGTTCTGCCGACTTGGCTGGTTCTAACTTAACGCTTTGGTCTGCTGCTAAGCCAGTAATTGATCATGCTGATGGTAACTACGTGAACTACGGCGTACGTGAATTTGGCATGGCTGCAATGATTAATGGTATAGCTTTGCATGGCGGTTTTGTGCCTTACGGTGCTACATTCTTGATGTTCTCTGAGTACGCACGTAACGCTTTGCGTATGGCTGCATTGATGAAAGTACGTCATATCGAAGTATTCACCCATGACTCAATTGGTCTGGGCGAAGATGGTCCTACGCATCAACCTGTAGAGCAAACTGCAACATTGCGCATGATTCCGAACATGGATGTATGGCGCCCTTGTGATGCTGTTGAATCTTCTGTGGCTTGGAAAGTTGCGATTATGAATCAATCTGGTCCATCATCATTGATTTTCTCTCGTCAAAATCTGGCGCACCAAACACGTACTGCTGATCAAATCAAATTGATTGAACGCGGTGGGTATATTTTGAAAGATTGCTCTGGTACTCCAGACGTTATCATTATCGCGACGGGTTCTGAAGTTGGCTTGGCGATGGATGCAGCAGCTGCTATCACAGATAAGAAAGTTCGTGTTGTGTCTATGCCTTCTACCAATGCTTTCGATAAACAAGATGCGGCATATAAAGAATCTGTATTGCCAGCAGCTGTTAGAGCGCGTGTTGCTGTTGAAGCTGGTGTGACTGGTTTCTGGGCTAAATACGTTGGTCTTGATGGTAAAGTTGTTGGTATCGATACCTTTGGTGAATCTGCACCTGCAGACGAGCTATTCAAAATGTTTGGTTTCACTGTTGAGGCGGTTGTCGCAGCGGTTAACGACGTAGCATAATTAAAAAACCTAGGAGAGGAGAATAGCATGACTATTAAAGTTGGTATTAATGGATTTGGCCGAATTGGTCGAATGGTATTTCGCGCTGTAGCAAAAGATTTCACTGACATGGAAATTGTTGGTATTAACGATTTGTTGGACGCTGATTACTTGGCATATATGTTGAAATACGATTCAGTACATGGCCGTTTTGATGGTGATGTTGCTGTAAATGGCAACAACTTGGTTGTAAACGGTAAAACAATCCGCCTTACCGCTGAGCGTGACCCTGCAAACTTGAAATGGAACGAAGTGGGCGCAGACATCGTTATCGATTGTACTGGTTTCTTCTTGACCACTGAAACTTGCCAAGCACACATCAACGCTGGTGCGAAGAAAGTTGTGCAATCAGCACCTGCTAAAGACAACACCCCAATGTTTGTTTACGGTGTAAACCACAATGAATATGCAGGTCAAACGATTGTATCTGCGGCATCTTGTACTACCAACTGCTTGGCACCTATGGCTAAAGTAGTGAATGACAAGTTTGGCATCAAACGTGGTTTGATGACAACTGTACATGCTGCAACTGCAACTCAAAAAACTGTAGATGGTCCTTCAATGAAAGACTGGCGCGGTGGTCGTGGTATTTTGGAAAACATCATTCCATCATCAACTGGTGCTGCTAAAGCTGTGGGCATAGTGCTCCCAGCTTTGAACGGCAAGTTGACTGGTATGGCATTCCGCGTACCTACATCTGACGTTTCTGTTGTGGATTTGACTTGTGAGCTTGAGAAATCAGCGACATACGAAGAAATTTGTGCAGCTTTGAAAGAAGCTTCTGAAGGCGAAATGAAAGGCACACTTGGTTATACTGATGAAAAAGTGGTTTCCACTGATTTCCGCGGCGTAAGCAATTCATCAATCTTTGATGCTGGTGCTGGTATTGCGCTAGACGGCACTTTTGTGAAATTGGTTGCATGGTATGACAATGAATATGGTTATACTTGCAATATGATGAACCTGGTTCGACACGTTTCTAAATAAGAATTACATCGTGGGAGCTTTAAGCTCCCACGTTTGTCATTGTACATTTGCAAAAGTGCATCATGACAAGCGTTAAAACAAAGGAGTGGAAAGATAATGTCTGTAATTAAAATGACTGATTTGGATTTGGCTGGTAAGCGCGTATTGATTCGCCAGGATTTGAATGTTCCTGTTTCTGATGGGAAAGTAACATCTGATGCGCGTATCCGCGCATCATTGGCGACACTTGAGCTTTGCATCAAGGCCGGCGCAAAAGTGATGGTAATGTCACATTTGGGACGTCCTACTGAAGGCGAGTTTGATGCATCATCATCCTTGGCACCAGTGGCCAACCACATGAGCAAACTGTTGGGTCAAACAGTGCGTTTGGTAGATAACTACCTTGGCGCGAATGTTGAAGTTGCCAATGGTGAAGTAGTTTTGCTTGAAAATGTTCGCTTTAATGTTGGCGAAAAGAAAAATGATGAAACGTTGTCTAAACAATATGCAGCGCTTTGCGATATCTATGTGATGGATGCCTTTGGAACCGCTCATCGTGCGCAAGCATCTACGCATGGTGCGGGTGTTTATGCACCTGTCGCTTGTGCTGGTCCATTGCTCGCAGCAGAGCTAGAAGCATTGGGTAAAGCACTTGATAACCCAGCGCGTCCAATGGTTGCTATCGTAGGTGGCTCTAAAGTTTCTACGAAATTGACTGTGCTAGAGTCGCTATCAACAATTGTTGACCAATTGGTTGTGGGTGGAGGTATCGCCAATACCTTCATCGCTGCTGCTGGTTACCCTGTAGGAAAATCACTTTACGAAGCTGACTTGATTGATACTTGCAAACGTTTAACAGCTGATGCTGAGTCACGTGGTGGTAGCATTCCCGTGCCAACTGACGTGGTTTGTGCGAAAGAATTTTCTCCTACTGCTGCGGCAGAACTTAAAGGCGCACAAGAAGTGTTGGCTGATGATATGATTTTTGATATCGGCCCTGATTCAGCTGCAGCGCTTGCTGAAATTATCAAAAATGCTGGTACCATCGTTTGGAATGGTCCTGTTGGCGTATTTGAATTTGATCAGTTTGGTGAAGGCACCAAAGCGATTTCATTGGCGATTGCTGAGTCTAAAGCCTTTTCTATCGCAGGCGGCGGCGACACATTGGCAGCAGTAGATAAATATAATATCGCAGACAAAGTATCTTACATTTCTACAGGTGGTGGTGCTTTCCTGGAATTCTTGGAAGGCAAAAAACTACCAGCAGTTGCGATGCTCGAGGAACGTGCTAAATAATGAAAAATGAATATCGCCGGACAAAAATTGTAGCAACACTTGGCCCAGCATCTGAATCGCTTGAGATGCTGACCAAAATGATTGCTGCAGGTGTGAATGTTGTTCGCTTGAACTTTTCACACGGCACAGCTGAAGATCATAAACAGCGTGCTGAAAATGTACGAAAAGCTGCCGAAGCCAATGGTGTTGTCGTTGGTATTCTTGCTGATATGCAAGGTCCAAAAATTCGCTGTGGTAAATTTATCAATGGCAAAACTATGCTTACTATTGGTCAAAAGTTTATCCTAGATGCTGCGATGTCTCTGGATGAAGGCACCGATGAACGCGTTGGTCTTACGTACAAAGAATTGGTCAAAGATGTTGTGCCCGGCGCACGCTTGTTGCTCAACGATGGCTTGCTGGTCATGGACGTTGATGCAGTAGTTGGCGAAGAAATCCACTGTACTGTTGTCGTTGGTGGCGTGCTGTCGAACAACAAAGGCATCAACCGTGCAGGTGGTGGTTTATCGGCTGCAGCACTGACTGATAAAGATAAAGAAGATATCAAAACTGCTTGTGCAATTGGTGTTGATTATATTGCTATTTCTTTTCCACGTGATGGCAAAGATATGGAGTATGCGCGCTCATTGGTGCGTGCTGAAGGCTCAAACGCTGGTTTAGTGGCTAAAGTTGAACGTGCTGAAGCAGTAATTGATGAAAACCTAGAATCGATCATGGCTGCATCAGATGTAGTGATGGTTGCACGTGGTGATTTAGGTGTTGAAATTGGTGATGCTGCGGTACCACCTGTGCAAAAAAGAATGTTGCGGATGGCTCCAAAATTCAATTGCCCTGTGATTGTAGCTACGCAAATGATGGAATCAATGTGTGAAAACCCGATTCCAACACGTGCGGAAGTCAATGATTGTGCCAATGCTGTGTTGGATGGTACCGATGCCGTAATGCTCTCTGGTGAGTCTGCTGCGGGCAAATACCCAGTTGAAGCCGTCTTAGCTATGCACCGCACCTGTATCGAAACTGAAAAACAACGTGTGATGCCATCGTCAGAAACACGCGATCCGCGTTTTCCTCCACATTCTGTGGATGAGTGCATTGCACGCCAAGCGATGGAAGTGGCTAGGGCTATGCCAATTCGTGCCATTGCTGCATTCACGCGCACTGGTAACTCGGCTTTGTATATGTCTCGGCATTTGGGCGATGTGCCTATCTATGCGGTAACCTCTGAAGATAGTACACTTGGTCGCGTAACCTTGTTCCGTAATGTTACACCATTACGTATGTCGATTGAGTACGGTCCTTTGGATGCGCCACAAGCGACAACGGATATTATTGATCGCATGCGTAATGATAATCTTGCAGCCGTAGGTGAGTTGATGATTATGACGTTTGGTACGCCTATGGGTCAATCTGGCGGCACCAACGCTTTAAAAATTATTAGTATTGTATAAAAAAGTTTCTGTGGGACTAAAAAGGAGAGCAAAATGGCGTTAATTTCAATGCGACAACTTCTGGATCATGCGGCTGAAAACAGCTACGGCATGCCAGCATTCAATGTAAATAATATGGAGCAAGTTCATGCAATCATGCAGGCTGCTGATGAGACTAACTCACCAGTCATCATGCAAGGTTCTGCTGGCGCTCGTGGTTATGCTGGCGAGTCTTTCTTGCGCCACCTCATTTCTGCTGCAATTGAGCAATATCCGCACATTCCAGTGGTGATGCATCAAGATCATGGCTCTGAACCAGCAGTATGCTTGCGTTCAAT
Organism: Mariprofundus sp. UBA1536; assembly: GCA_002323245.1. GTDB lineage: Bacteria > Pseudomonadota > Zetaproteobacteria > Mariprofundales > Mariprofundaceae > Ghiorsea. The sequence continues at coordinate 41,981 of DCPU01000024.1, forward strand.
CCAATCTGGCTTCTCATCAGTGATGATGGACGGCTCTTTGATGGCTGATGCGAAAACACCTTCATCGTATGAGTACAACGTTGAAGTCACTAAAAAAGTATGTGAAATGGCACACGCTGGTGGCGTTTCTGTAGAAGGTGAGCTTGGTTGCTTGGGTTCTTTGGAAACTGGCATGATGGGCGAAGAAGATGGCCACGGCGCAGAAGGCAAACTTGATTTGGATATGTTGCTTACTGATCCTGAAGAAGCTGCTGATTTCGTTGAAAAAACTGGTGTTGATGCCTTGGCAATCGCTATTGGTACTTCACACGGAGCTTATAAATTCACCAAACCACCTACAGGCGCAGTACTACGTATTGACCGTATCCGTGAAATCCATGCACGTATCCCTAACGTACATTTGGTCATGCATGGTTCATCTTCAGTGCCACAAGATTGGTTGGAAACAATCAACTCATACGGCGGCGCAATGGGTGAAACTTACGGTGTTCCTGTTGAAGAAATCGTTGAAGGCATCAAATCTGGTGTTCGTAAAGTCAACATCGATACTGACCTTCGCATGGCGTCTACTGGTGCAGTGCGTAAGTTCTTGGCTGAAAATCCATCGAACTTTGACCCACGCAAATTCTTGAAAGCATCAACTGCAGCGATGAAAGATATTTGTAAAGCTCGCTATGAAGCGTTTGGCTCAGCTGGCCAGGCTTCTAAAATTAAAGCAAAATCATTGGAAACAATGATTAATTTCTATTAATTTAGAAATCACTTGCTAATCTAAAAGGGCGGGCGTCAAGCCTGCCCTTTTTTGTTTTTACTCTACATGCTTTGGTGAGGTATTCGTGAAAGACTTATTGTATGTCTGGAAAAGCCGTTGGTTTGCTTTTTTACATGATATGAGTTGGGTAGCTTTTGCCATCTACCTAGCTTTTGCTTTTCGTTTTGATTTTGCAGTAATTCCAAAAGTAAATCTTGATGGTGCATACCATATGTTGTGGGTTGCGCTTCCTGCACAGGCCCTAAGCTATTGGTATTTTGGATTATATCGCGGCATTTGGCGCTTTGCTTCACTTCCGGATTTAAAGCGCATTTTGCAGTCGGTGTTAGCAGGTATGTTACTCACATACGGTGTTTTGTTTGTGTGGGTTCGATTAGAAGGTATTCCACGTTCAACATTTGTCCTCTACCCGCTGCTGTTGGTAGGTGGTCTTGCAGGCATGCGTCTTTTATATCGGTGGCTTAAAGATAAGCGCCTCAATTTTTCACAAGTGGAAGCCAAACGTACGTTGATTGTTGGTGCGGGTAAGGCTGGTGAAACATTGTTGCGTGACATTTTACAAGCAGATGATTTTTTACCAGTTGGATTTTTGGACGATAGTAAAAAAAAGCTGGGTATGGATATTCACGGTATTAGGGTGATAGGTGATTTGAGTGAATTACCACATATTATTAAAAAATTACAGATTGATACAGTTTTGGTTGCTATACCGTCGATTACACCAGCGAAACTGACCAAGGTGGTTAACCAATGCTCCAGTTTGCATGTCATTTGTAAAACCCTTCCTTCAGTCAAAGAGTTACAAGAAAAGAAACCCGAAGTGGGCAGCTTACGTCATATCCGATTGGAAGATTTATTGGGTCGCGAAGAAATTGCTTTGGATGATAAGAAAGTTTGCGCCTTTATACGCGGAAAGAAAGTGCTGGTGACAGGGGCGGGCGGATCGATTGGTTCTGAACTTTGCCGTCAGCTTATTGCTTATAAACCATCACAATTAATCATGCTTGATCATAGTGAGTTTAATTTGTATTCCATCGATGCTGAAATTGGAGTGCATACGAATAGTGATAGCGCTGTATCATTGCTAGGCGATATTCGTGATCCATCAAGAATGCATTGGTTGTTTGAAAGCTATAAACCAGACATCGTCTTCAATGCTGCTGCTTATAAGCATGTTCCTTTGGTAGAAAAAAACCCTGTTGAAGGTGTCAAAACAAATGTGCTAGGCACCTGTATGTTGGCAGATTTGGCATCATCTAATGATGTGGCGTATTTTGTACAAATCTCGACTGACAAAGCTGTAAACCCTGCCAATGTAATGGGTGCAACCAAACGTATGGCAGAAATCTATTGTCAAAATTTAAACTCGCGCAGTAATACCTCATACATTACAACCCGCTTTGGCAATGTCTTGGGCTCTGCTGGTAGTGTTGTGCCGTTGTTTCGTAAACAAATAGAGGCAGGCGGACCTGTAACAGTGACCCATCCGCAGATTACGCGCTATTTTATGACCATTCCAGAAGCTGTATCGTTGATCTTACAAGCAGCAACCATGGGTGATGGCGGGGAGATTTTCGTTTTGGATATGGGCAAGCCGATACGAATTCATGATTTGGCTGAGCAAATGATAAGTTTGGCTGGGTTCGTGTCTGGCCAAGATATTGAAATTAAGTATACGGGCTTACGCTCGGGTGAAAAGTTATACGAAGAGCTTTTTCATGAGGCTGAAGCACTACAAGGCACATCGCATCCTAAGATTTTGCTCTCCAATATTCGTGAGGTGGACTGGGCTGATGTTCAGCAACGCTTGCTCATGATTCGTAATGCGTGCGATGAGCGTGATGTGAAAGCTCTCATCGCGCATTTGCAACATCTGGTTCCTGAATTTACGCCTGATAAACGCTTATTGCATTGAGTGGCCAAGCTAATATGCAAATGGTGCAAGCTGCAGTGTTTGCGCCGTTGTGGCAGGAATACACATACCTTTGGCCAGAACATTTAGGAAAACCAAGGTTGGGCATACGCATTACTGTACCCTTTGGTCAAAGTAAACGCGTAGCTGTGGTCACTAGATTGCAAGCATTAGAATCATCCAATGATTCTGTAATACTTAAAGAAGTGATTGATCGTTTGGATGACCAGCCAATTTTTAACGCTTTGCGCAGGCGCTGGATTGAGCGATGCGCAGCTTATCAACTTTGTACTTTGGGCGAGATGTATGAAACAGCATCGGCATGGGCTGCAATCGATAAACACCGTCAATTTCGTTGCAATCGGCCTGATGATTTACTTGCCACCGATGCAAGCCTCGGGCGCGCTTTTACGACCAAACGTGCCATTTCCTTATCTACAGTCGCTCAGCACAGCCAGCTTGCCGATGTGCAGTGGCGCACCCTACAAGCTGTAAAATTAGGTTTATTAGAAGAAGTATTGGTAGGTTCAAGGCCTTTGCCTGAAGCACAGCAAGAAGCTATTAGCTTGCGCCCATCGCAGCAGAGTGCTGTGCAGGCTATAAGTGACCAGAAAAAGGAGTTTGCACCGCTTTTGCTTTTTGGGTGCACAGGCTCAGGTAAGACAGAAGTGTATTTACAAGCTGCTGAAGCATGTGTTGCCGAGGGTAAGCAAGTTCTGATTTTGGTTCCTGAGATTGGTTTAACACCGATGTGGCTCAATCGTTTGTCGGCTAGATTTTCAGAAATTGGCATCTGGCATTCGGGGTTAAACCATCGCGAAAAGAATCATGTGCGCTCTCGTTTAGCAACGGTGCAAATTTTGCTGGGCACACGCTCAGCATTATTTTTGCCCTTACCCAATTTGGCATTAATGGTGATTGATGAAGAGCATGATTCTTCCTTTAAGCAACAAGATGGGGTGCAGTATTCTGCTCGAGATTTAAGCATGCTTTTAGCGCAAGAATTGGAAATTCCACTGGTGCTTGGTTCAGCTACACCTAGCTTGGAGAGTTGGCGTCAAGTGCAAATGCAAAGCATGCAATGCTTTAAGCTTTCTGAGCGAGTTTATAAGCATACGGCTATCACACCAGAAATCATAGATATGCGTGGCAGCCATGATGTGTTCTCGCCTGCCTTGCTAGAGCGAATTAATGCTAGTCATGCGCGTGGTGAGCAAATCATGCTGTATTTAAATCGGCGTGGTTATGCCCCAGCTTTGCAATGCACCGCATGCGGTGATGTGCCCAAATGCCCATCTTGCAGCGTGCGCTTAACGCTACATCGCCAAGCTGGCATGTTGCGTTGCCATACCTGTGATTATGCCAAGCGCGTGAATCTTACTTGTCAGCAATGTGGCGAAAAAGCCTACTTACCCTTGGGTTCGGGTACTGAGCGTTTGGAAGAAGATTTGCAAAAGGCTATACCAACGCTTCGTCTGGCCAGATTTGACAGGGATGTCATCAAAAATGCCAAGGACTTAACAGAAGTGTTATCTGCTTTTGAAGCTGGTGATATTGATTGTTTGGTCGGCACACAGATGTTGGTCAAAGGGCATCATTTTCCGAATGTTACTCTGGTTGGTGTGATCAATGCTGATTTAGGTATGAATCTTCCTGATTTTCGTGCTTCTGAGCGTTGGTGGCAGCAAATGACTCAGGTCTTTGGGCGTACAGGTCGCGGGGAAAAGGCTGGCCACGTGGTGGTACAGACATGGAGCCCCGATGCACCTTGGTTTGAGAAATTGGATGAAGAAAAGGCTGAGGATGTGCTTAACGAAGAGTTGAGCCTCAGGGCATGGACCAAATTCCCGCCTTATGCACGCTGGGTTCGTATTGTTTTCTCTTCACTTGAGCAGCAAAAATCTTTGCAAGCAGCAAAACTTTTTGCGGAGCGCTTAGTAGCTTGGGATGCGGTGAAAGTAAGTGGGCCGCTGCCTTGTGCTATGGAGCGCGTGGCTAATCGTTATCGGTTTGAGTTGATTGTGCGCGATGAAACACGGCGTCACCTTCCATGGCAATTGCTCCCCTTACTCAAGTTGATGCGTGTGCCTTCTGGGGTTCGGCGTAAAGTGGATGTTGATCCTTTGGACTTGATGTGAGACAAAACATGCATACTACGCCAATCTTTAGGCTTGGGCTGTTCACACTCAATTCAGTTTATAGCCTTATAATCATTGGCAAAAGGACAGTTTTGGGTTGTTATACGCATGATGAGCTTCACGGATAATCAGATGAAAATTTCGTTTAAAACTGCACCAAAGTGGGTAGAGGTACTGCTTGTGCTTAGTGCTGCTTGGGTTGTTGCGGGTTTCTTCGTAGGTACTTCCGTTCAACTGACAGGTTTCATTGCGCAGGATTCTGCTAATAAACGCTCTGAAAATAGCGATATTGATGTCAGTAAGCTCTCGAACGTTGCCCTATTTGGGGAAGCACCAGCTGTCGGTGCAGTTGCCGTTCAAAAGCCGCAACCGCAAGTGACCGCGCCAAGTCGCTTGAATATCACCCTGATTGGAACTGTGGTTGCAGGTGGTAAATCCGCAGCAGTTGTTAAAAAAGATAAGGGAAGCGAACAAGAGGTTTTTGTTCTTGGCCAAGCTTTGCAGCCTGGTGTGGTGCTTCTGGAAGTGACTGCGATTGATATCGTTGTAGATAATCATGGCAAGCGTGAGCGTATTGTGATTGAAGGCGAAGATGCACTTGTTTCTGCAACACCTGTGCAGCAAGTGTTGCCCACAGCTCAAGTTCAGCCACGTCGGCCAGCAATCAATAAGCAGGTTAACCGTGGCTATATTCAAGAGAAAATTCGAAACTTTTCAACACTGTTAAGCCAGGCGCGGGTCACGCCGCATTTTACCGACAATAAACCCGATGGCTTTACCATCAGTGAGATTGTTAAGGGCTCGATGTATGAGGATATGGGCTTGCTTGATGGCGATGTGATTCAAAAAGTGAACGGTGAAGAAGTCACGGGTGCAGAACAAGCCATGCGCATGTATCGCGAGCTACAAAGCGCAACGTTTATCGATATAGAAGTGCAACGCAATGGCACAGTGCAACAAATTAGCTACACTATTCAGTAAGCAAAAGATTGGGGAAAAACGTATGCAGAAGATAAACAAGATGAGAGTTGGGCTCTTGGCCATGTTGCTGCTGAGTCAACCTGCTTGGGCGCAAGATGTGACGATGAACTTTAAAAATGCAGATATTCGTGCCTTTGTTGAGTTTGTTTCTGGATTTTCAGGTAAAAACTTTTTGATGGATAATCGCGTCAAAGGCAATGTAACCATTGTATCGCCTACACCAATTTCTGAAGAAGATGCTTACAATGTGTTTTTGTCGGTGCTTGAGGTGAATGGTTTTGCGGCAGTGGAAAGTGGTTCGGTGATTAAAATTGTGCCTCGCGCTGAAAGTAAACAAAAATCAGGTAACGTCAGTGATAAAGGTAAAGCCCCAGATACTGATGAAATGATGACCCAGGTGTTACGTTTAAAATATGCCGATGCCCAGCAGTTGGTAGCGTTGCTGCGTCCATTGATTTCCCCCAATAGTCATTTGGTAGCTTATCCGCGTGGTAACATGCTTCTTCTCACTGATTCGGCGAGCAATATTCGCCGTATTCAAGATGTGCTACGTTTGGTGGATAGACAAGATGCAGTGGGTGTTCAGATGTTTCCCCTTGAACACGCTTCCGCAGATAAACTAGCAACCACGATTTCCGGCCTGTATGGATCCACGAATCCTAATGCTCCCAATGCCATCAAAGCTTTGGCGCATCAGCCGGGCAATGTGTTGATAGTAGTTGCCGAGCCACAAATGCTCAATGAGGTGGCTGAAGTGGTGAAAAGTCTAGATATCAAACCCAAGCCAGATTCTAGCCGCTTGCAGGTGCGCTATCTTAAACACAGCGATGCGACGGATGTGGCTAAAGTATTGAATGAATTGTTAGGCGGTGCTTCCCAAGTCACTGCAACCCAGGGAACCAAAGGTGTTTTGTTTTCCGGCGATGTGAAGGTGGTTTCTGAGCCTGCAACCAATGCACTTTTAATTACTGCAGATCCAAGCGATATGACTGCTGTCAATGGGCTTGTTGATAAGCTTGACGTGCGACGATTGCAGGTATTGGTAGAAGCTTTAATTGTTGAAGTGTCGGCAGGCACTGGAGAGCAATTAGGTGTGGAATGGCGCAGCGCTGATAATTTTACGGGTGATAGTGCTAATGTTTTTGGGGGTACTACCTTCGCCAATAGTGCTGGTCAAAGCATCAATACTGCGGCAGCAAATCCGTTTTCAGGTGCGGGTTCTGGTTTGGTGGTAGGTGTGGCTAAAGGTACCATAAGCTTGGCGGGTCAGACATTCCTGAATTTGGGAGCATTAGCCAGAGCCTTATCTACACAATCGGATAACAATGTTCTCTCAACACCAAATTTACTGACCATGGATAATGAAGAAGCTGAAATCATCGTGGGTCAGAATGTTCCTTTCTTAACAGGTCAAAGTGCTACATCAGGCGGCGTAACCAATCCATTCCAGACCATTGAACGTAAAGATGTGGGTTTGACGCTTCGCGTGAAACCGCAAATTTCTGAGGGCGATACTGTGCGTTTGGAAATTTATCAGGAAATTTCGAGTGTGGTTGGTGGCACAGCAGCTGAAGGAGGTTTGATTACCAACAAACGCTCCATTAAGACTGTGATTCTTGCCAATGATGGAGGCATGATTGTGCTAGGTGGTTTGATGCGAGACGATGTTACCGTTCGTAATTCACGTGTACCTTGTTTGGGTGCGATTCCAATTTTTGGCGAGGCCTTTAAATTCAGTGAAAACACCACCAATAAAACGAACTTGATGGTGTTCTTACGGCCGCATATTGTAAAAAACGCTTCTGATATTCAATCCATCACCAGTGGTAAGTATAATAATATCAAAGGTTTGTATGAAAAGCCGATTGAAGGTGGCTCGATTTTGTTGCCGCTTCCCGTGCAAGAGATGCCTGAAAATTTGCGTCCAGCCGATGATTTGAAGTTAGAAGAAAACATCGATACACAAGCAGTTCAGTCCAGCGGTCTTTAATACATGGAACACCTCAACCGCATCGGAAATGAGCAAGTGGATTTAACCCGCTTGATGGGATTCTCACTTCCCGTATTACGGGCTGGGCCGGTCATGCCGCTTAAGCCGACAAATGATAATCCTAACCCAGTGGCTGTGGCAGATACGGCTATGGAACATCAACAATGGCCTTGGGAGCTGCTCGATGATTGCCGCCGTATCTTTGGCGGAGAAGTGCAACCGATTTTGGTGCCCAAAGATGTGATTACCATGGCACTCAACCAGGCTTTTGATATGGCTAGTGCTTCTGCTGAACAAATGCTGGAAAACCTCGAAGATGGAGAGTTAGGCCTTGCCAAAGAAATCGAGGAGGTCGGCGATTTATTAGAATCGGAAGACGATGCACCCGTCATTCGTCTTGTGAATACGCTACTTTCACAAGCCCTCAAAGATCGCGCCAGCGATATTCATATCGAACCCTTTGAGTCTCAGGTTCTGGTACGCTTTCGTATTGATGGTGTGCTGCACAGCATCGTTACGCCGCCTAAAGTGGTGCAAGCAGCCATGGTCAGTCGTATCAAGGTGATGGCAGGCTTGGATATTGCCGAGAAACGCCACCCCCAAGATGGGCGTTTTAGGGTGAAGGTGGCTGGGCGTGAAGTGGATGTGCGGGTATCTGTATTACCCACTGCGCATGGCGAGCGTGTGGTGATGCGTCTTCTCGACAGAAGTGCGCAGTTGCTGACTTTGAGTGATTTAGGTATGAGCCCGACGCAGCATGCAACGATGGGTAAAATCATCAAAGAACCACATGGTATTGTCTTGGTCACGGGCCCCACGGGTTCGGGTAAAAGTACCACGCTGTATGCCGCATTGATGGAAGTCGATCGCAAAAACCGCAATGTGATGACCATTGAAGACCCGATTGAATATCAGCTTGAAGGCGTAGGTCAAATGCAAGTGCAGCCCAAAATTGGGGTGACTTTTTCGGCTGGCTTGCGCTCCATTTTGCGCCAAGACCCAGATATCGTGATGATTGGTGAGATTCGCGACTTGGAAACGGCTGAGATTGCGATTCAAGCCTCCCTTACTGGCCATATGGTGTTTGCGACCTTGCATACCAATGATGCTTTATCAGCGATTGTGCGTTTGCAGGATATGGGTGTTGAGCCTTATCTGGTTGCTTCTTCGCTGGTGATGACCCAAGCGCAGCGCCTGGTTCGTCGTTTGTGTGAACATTGCAAAACGCCTAGAGAAGTGGATGCAACAGAATGGAAGTTGCTGGATGTATCGCCTTCTCAGATGCATGAATCCACGATTGTCTATGATGCCAAGGGTTGTGAGCATTGTTTAAACACAGGTTATCTTGGCCGAGTGGCCATTTATGAATTGATGCCAATCACGCAACAAATGCGCAACGCTGTGCATGATGGTAAAGGTTTGCCTGAGCTTAGGCGCATTGCCGCGCGTGAGGGTTCGATTTCCTTAAGGCAAGATGGTGCGCGGCATATCGCAGCGGGTAAAACGACTTTTGATGAAGTGTTGATGGCCACCCGTGCTGATGTGGTGAGTGATTCGTGAGTTTATTTAATTACGAAGCCTTGGATGCGGATGGCCGAAGTAAAAAAGGCGAGATTGATTCTGATTCAGAGCGTTCTGCACGGCAAAGCCTGCGTGCTAAAGGTCTGATTGTTCGAAAGCTTAGAGCAGCAGAACAAATCCGCCATCGTAGTAAACAAGCCCAAGCTTCATTGCGCCTAAATGCCGCTGAAACTGTGAACTTTTTGCAGCAACTAGCCACGCTGATTGAGTCAGGCATGCCGCTGGTAGATGCGTTATCATCGATAGGAGAGGGCATGGAAAATGCACGCTCTATGCGTGTTGTGAGTGCCCTGCGCCAACAAGTGATGGAAGGTAATGCCTTGGCGGATGCCTTGCGCACCTTTGGGTTTGACGATGTGATTTGTAATATGGTGGAAGCGGGTGAAGAGACAGGCCAGCTCAATGCCGTGGCCACCCGTCTTGCTGAACTGTTGGAGCGCCGTCAAGCCATCAGCCAAGAGTTACTCTCAGCTACATTATACCCGCTCATCATCTTGGGTTTTGGTGTGATTGTGATGTTGTTTTTGCTAGCGGTGGTGGTGCCGCAGATTGTTACAGTGTTTGAGCGAGCAGGTGGTGATTTGCCCACGCTAACTATAATCGTCATAGCTACGTCTGAGTTTTTGAGGAATCATGGTCTTTTGCTGATTTTACTGACCAGTGCAGCTGTATTTTCATATCTCTTTGCCATGCGCAGCGAAGCGCTGCGCTTTCAGCGTGATAACTTGCTGCTTAAATTACCTGTTTTTTCCAGCCTATTATTAAAATCCAATACCTCTAGATATGCACGCACCTTGGGTATGTTACTTGAGGGTGGTGTGCCAGCCTTGGCAGCGATGAAAATTGCCCAACAATCCATCACACTTTTACCCATGGCCAAAGCCTTGGCTGATGCCAGAGCCATGCTCAGAGAGGGTTCAACCCTTGCGGATGGTTTGCGAACTGGTGGGTTTGTGCCCTTACTAGCCCTGCGCATGATTGCTGTGGGTGAGCAAAGCGGCACCTTGGCAGCGATGCTGATACGCGTGGCTGATAATTATGATAAAGAAGCATCACGAAACATTAAACGTTTGCTGACGATTATGGAGCCGATGCTGGTGATGGGTATGGCTATTGGTGTGGGCACGCTGGCTATGGCGATTTTGTTGCCTATTGTCGAAATGAATCAGTTGGTGAGGTAATAGCCATATGAAAAAGTTTCTTTACGGTTTGATCTGTTGCTTATTGCTATTGACTGAGCTTGCACAAGCAGGGCCACAACAAGTCTGGGATGAGGCGATGGGTCAAGCCAAATTGGGCCATGATGAACAAGCGATTGCCTTGTTAAAAGGCGCTGCCTTGATTTCTGCTGAGCAAAACCTTTGGAGCCAACGCTTTGACATCGCTTCGCGTATGCTGGCGCTTCGTGAACATGCAAAACACGATAGCATTTACAATGTGTTGTTACTCTCTGGTAACAATCAACATGAAATGATGCTGGGTTCATGGCTTAATCAGCATCCGCTTCCACAGACAGCTGGTTCATCTGTTCCAGGGATTCTGGCTTCAATGATTCCCGGCGCAGGTCATGCATGGATGGGGCGCTGGGGTGATGCTGGCGTGTCGGCCATGCTTGTTTGGCCATTATTGATTCTCACATTCTGGGCTGCGCGCCGAGATATGGGGCCAGTGACCGTATTTTTTGCCTTGATGACGGCCTGGTTATGGTCAGGCACTGTCTTTTCTGCAGTTTCACTTGCCGAGCGCGGGGACTATGAGTTGTATTATTCCTGGTGGCGTGAGATGTGGGTGGCATCGGGATTACCCGCTAGACCTTGGTGAATGAGGCCAGGTCTCACTCTTGAAAAATAGTTGTAAGCAACTAAAAACATTAAGAAAAATTAATTGGTATTTTATGATATCTGTCACATTCCTGTAATGTGAGGCATGTACTGTTCCACTATCTTAGCAACAAAGGAGGCTACACATGCGTAAATTAACTAAGAAAGTAGGTAACATGCTTTATCGCGAGGGACCAATGCTGGTTGCAAGCGCTCTATTTGTAGGCTTGTTCATCACAAATGTTGGTGGCATCGCAAGCTAAGCATACTTACTCTTCCCTGAAAATACCCCCAAGCTACGGCTTGGGGGTATTTTTTTGCCTAAATTTCAGAAATTGACTATTTATTTATCCAATACGTGCCCTTTTATAACCAGCTCGTTATGATGTTGCCCGCGAGGAGAAATCATGGCCAAAACATTATTTGAAAAAGTCTGGGAACAACATGTGGTGAATGCCAACGATGATGGTTCTGTGTTGCTTTATATCGACCGTCAATTGGTGCACGAAGTGACCAGCCCGCAAGCGTTTGAAGGTTTGCGTATCGCAGGCCGTAAGCCATGGCGCATCAATGCATCGGTGGCTACGCCTGATCATAATGTGCCAACTACTGGCCTTGAATTTGGTATCACCGATCCCGTTGCCCGCACCCAAGTGGAAGCATTGGATGCCAATTGCAAAGAATTTGGTATTCAAGAATTTAAGATGGGTGATATTCGTCAGGGTATCGTACACGTTGTTGGCCCAGAGCAAGGTTTGGTGTTGCCAGGAATGACCGTTGTTTGCGGCGACTCGCACACCTCAACCCACGGTGCTTTGGGTGCTATTGCTATGGGTATTGGTACCTCTGAAGTTGAGCATGTCTTAGCCACACAAACCTTGATTCAAAAGAAACCCAAAGTGATGCGCATTCATGTGGAAGGCGATTTGCCCGTGGGTATCACGGGCAAAGATGTAGCACTTTATATTATCGGCCAAATCGGCACTGCTGGTGGCACAGGTTTCGCCATTGAGTTTGCAGGTTCTGCGATACGTGCCTTGAGCATGGAAGGGCGGATGAGCTTGTGCAATATGACCATTGAAGCTGGTGCACGTTGCGGCATGGTGGCTGTGGATGATATCACAATCAATTACGTCAAAGGTCGTCCGTTTTCACCAACTGGGGAAACTTGGGTAAAAGCTGAGGCTGCATGGCGCGAACTACATTCTGATGCTGATGCAAGGTTTGATAAAGAAGTGAATCTCAATGCAGCAGATATCGTGCCGCAAGTGACATGGGGGACCAGCCCAGAAATGGTGGTGCCGATTACAGGCTCTACTCCCTCAATCAGCGATGCCAAAGATGAAGTGCAGCGTGAAGGATGGACAAGGGCTTTGGCTTATATGGGTTTGAAAGAAAACACGCCAATGTCTGAAATCTATATTGATAAAGTATTTATTGGCTCCTGTACCAATGCACGTATTGAAGATTTTCGTGCGGCAGCTGCTATTGCCAAAGGGCATAAAGTGGCCAGCAATGTGAAATTGGCCATGGTGGTTCCCGGTTCTGGATTGGTGAAAGCCCAAGCAGAAAGTGAAGGTTTGGATGTGATTTTTAAAGAAGCTGGTTTTGAATGGCGTGAGCCAGGATGTTCGATGTGTTTGGCAATGAACGCTGATCGTTTGGAATCAGGTGAGCGCTGCGCATCAACTTCCAACCGCAATTTTGAAGGTCGCCAAGGCGCTGGTGGTCGCACCCATTTGGTGAGCCCAGCCATGGCTGCCGCTGCTGCAATTCAAGGTCACTTTGTTGACGTGAGAGGTTGGAATTAATCATGCAAGCATTTACAACTTTAAACGGATTGGTAGTGCCTTTAGACAGAGCGAATGTGGATACGGATGCCATCATTCCTAAGCAATTTTTAAAAAGCATCAAGCGCACTGGCTACGGCCCATTTTTGTTTGATGAATGGCGTTATGAAGATGTGGGACAGCCTGAAATGGATTGTACCAACCGGCCAATACGCAAAGACTTTGTGTTGAATCAAGCGCGTTATCAAGGCGCGCAAATTTTGCTTGCCCGCGAAAACTTTGGCTGTGGCTCATCGCGGGAACACGCACCTTGGGCCATTCTTGATTACGGTGTTTCTTGTGTGATTGCGCCAAGCTTTGCCGATATTTTTTATAACAACTGCTTTAAAAACGGGATATTGCCCGTTGTGCTCACCGATGCTGAAATGGATGTGTTGTTTGCTGAAACTATTGCCAATGAGGGTTATCAAATCACTGTTGATTTGCCTAGCCAAACAGTAACTACACCATCAGGCCAAAGCTTTTCCTTTGAAGTGGATAATTTCCGTAAACATTGCTTGCTCAATGGTTTGGATGATATCGGATTAACACTTGAGAAACGCGGCGCTATCGAAGCGTATGAAGCCAAACGCATCTCTGCTGCACCTTGGTTATTTTAAGAACTGTAATCAATACATAAGAAATTATTCGCTATGATGACGAGGGAGGCGTACTTCAAAGCAGGTGCCTTCTAAGTCATTGCGATAAACAATTTCTCCATTGTGTTGATGAACGATTTTTTCAACGATGGATAAACCCATTCCTAAGCTTCCTGTTTGTTTGTCAGCCTGCCTTGATTGGTAAAACGGCGTAAAAACATGAGGCAGATCTTCCTCATTGATGCCTGGCCCATCGTCACATACCTTTAGAATCACCCAGTCATCTTCTGCGTGAACGCGTAAATGGATGGGCACTTTACGTTGGTAGCGTTTTGCATTGTCGAGTAAATTGGTCAATACGCGGCGTATCATCAATTCATCAGCCAAAATCAGTGCTGAGCTTCCTTCTGTCTCAGCATTATAATGCGCTGCTACTTCTGCAGTTAACGCCAATAAATCCATGCTCACTTTATTTAATGTGGTCGTGCCAGCATCGAGTTTGCTGGAAAGAAGCAACTCACCAACCAGCGCATCAAGGGCTGCGATATTTTGCAGTAGTTGCGATTTCAGTGATTCATCATTTTCTGATGCGTTAACTTCTAAAGCCATGCGCATGCGGGTGAGAGGCGAGCGTAGTTCGTGCGAAGCCCCAGCAAGGGCTTGTTTTTGTGATTGAATCAGATGTTCGATGCGATTTGCCGTCGCATTAAATGTTCTGGCCAGCTCAGCAATCTCATCCTTACCTTTGATGGTTGCTCGCGCAGTTAAATCACCTTCACCAAAGCGTTGCACTTGCTGATTTAAAGATTCAAGGCGGCAGGTGAGTCGCTTGCTTAAGGGGTATGCCGCAAGGGCGAGGACAATCAGTAATAATAGGAAGCCCAATGGCGGGCCTCCAAAAAACCGATTGGGATGGAAAATTATGAGTTTCCTGCCATCAGCCAGGGTGATGAAGAAATGACCAGGTTGAGCGCCATGTATAAACCCGTGATGATGGTTTGTCTCAGGCGGTAGTGGCATCACTTTTTGTGTGGAATAGATATGGTTATTGTTTTGGTCATATAAACTAAGTTCCACATGAAAGGCCAAAGCAATGGTTGCCATGCTCTCTGCAATTTTTTGCGGGGCAGCATCTAGGGGTAGTGCTTGGGCAATCAGTGTGGTAATACCTTGACCGAAATTACGTTGATCATTGGGGCCGAAGACCTTCCATGCAACGCCAGCAAGCAATGCGAAAATCACTAAGGAAGCGACAAAACCCAGATATATTTGAAGATATAATTTATGGCGGATTGCAAAGTTCATATGGTTAATCCTGCACCTTGGCAAACACATATCCTGAGCCTCGGATGGTAAGAATGCGTTTGGGAGATTTGGGGTTGTCTTCAATGGCTGCGCGAATGCGCGATATATGCACATCAATACTGCGATCAAAAGCTTCCAAGTCTTGCCCTTGCAAAGCATTCATCAATTGTTCGCGCGATAAAACGCGACCGGCTTGATTGGCGAATACGAGCAAAATATCAAATTGATACCCTGTAAGATTCACATCCTTGCCACGAAGACAAACAGTGCGTGACTGTTCATTGATTTCCAATTGGCCAAACACATGGTTGGCGGTTGTCGCGTTTCCACCTTGGCTACGGCGCAAAATTGCATGCATGCGAGCCAATAGTTCACGGGGGTTGAAGGGTTTGGCCAAATAATCATCAGCGCCAATTTCTAACCCGATAATTCTATCCATATCATCACCGCGCGCTGTAAGCATTAAAATAGGTACGGCGCTAAACTGCCGCAGCCTGCGACACACTTCAAAACCATCAATGTCCGGTAATCCAATATCCAAAATCACAATATCAATGGTTTGGTTTTTTACAGTTGCTATGCCTTGCTCACCATAAGCAACACAACTGACGTTGAGGCCAGTTGCGCTGAGATAAGTCGAAAGCAATGTTGCTTGCTCCAAATCGTCTTCGATGATGAGTACTTGCTGCATGGCTATCCTTTATTACACATTGTTTTCGTTAACCCCAAAAGATTGCACCGCATGAATGAGGGGGCTCATGCGGCGCAGTCAACTTGCATACATTCACTTACCAAAAATGGCGGCGCGATTGCATCTCATCAATCAAAGCAACACGTTGCTCAGCATTAAGCACATTGGCGATTTCCGCAACCATTTGCACCAACACTTTGGAATGTTGGTTCAAATCTTCGATGCCACTAGCACGAATGCTTTGCAATTGTGCCGCATCCACTTGCTCAGCTTTTAAAGCAGAAGCAAAGGCATCGCGTTGTTGTTTATGTACTTCACGCATGGGGTGAAGCTGTGGTGTGTAGCTGTTTACAATGGCTTTGATGCTTTCAGCTTGCGCATCGGTGGCATCGGTTTCTTTGATCAGCCGCTTGGTCATATATTCAGCTTTATGCTGCATGTCTTCGGCGCTCATTTCATGATGAGAACCACCCCAACCTGCATGGCCGCAACTGGCGCCAAAAAGCATGCCGCCCAAAGATAAAACACCGACAAGCGCCAGTGCGCCTACAAAAAAGCGGCCTGGGCCGCAGCGACGGTCACGGCAGTGTTCGCGGCGTGATTTGCATTTATCTTGGTTTTCTGGTGTCGCGTTGTTTTCTGCGTTTCCTTCTACGTTTTGTGTTGCGTCGTTATGTTGGTTTGTCATTGCTAATCTCCTTTGTGGTCATGTTTGGTATGACTGATGGGCGAAGATTAGAGGCTGCTTGTTTCTGCTTGTTGTCGCGAATGTAAAGTTTTGTAAAGCAGGGTTGTTTAAAGGGTATGCAAGCGATCAAAAGCTGGGATGTGCAAACAACTGGCATCGCTCAATGCTTTGCCTTGCACTAATATTTTAAAGGATTCACCCATGCCATTGGGCAACATTAATCGTTTGGCAAAGGTCATTTCGGCAATGGTGTCGTTGGTTGGGTTTTCTGCCAAAGCTTGGATGCGTTGTTGCACCATATCTGCTTGGGCGAGCCATGCGCCTTGTGTGGTGTAGGCATAGGCGGTTAAACCCAGACTTTCACCAATAGATTTGAGCGCCGAAAAATCAACGTGGGCGGTGATATCGCAAACGCCAGGTGAGAGTTTAAGCACGTCATCAACAGCTTGGTGTTTGTGGTGACCCATCAATGTGCCGCCGATGCGTTGCGGGCGATAATATTCTTTTTGGCTGTAACCATAATCAACAGTGAGCACTACACCGCGTTGAAATAGTTTGGATAACGATTGCTGCCAAGCTAATAAATGCGGGTTAAATTCACTGATATAATCTTCAGGCCAAAGCTGTTGGATGGATTCTGGAATTTGGTGGGCGCTGGCATTGATTTCACTTAAGTTTTGCCAAATGAAAGCTTGCCCATCCCAATCCACGCCGCGCTCAATCAAAGACTTCCCTTGCCAAATGAAACTTCGCACAGGAAAAGCATCTGGTAATTCGTTGCTGAAATAAATCGCTGTTTCAACTGGGGTAATGTCATCAAGAGTACTCACTTGATGTACATCCAAATGATGGGCCTCGTAAAGCTGTTGCTGACGATTTCGTAGCGAATCGCTGGTTTCTACTGCAAATACATGGCTGGGGGTTAGACCGATGTCCTGGAGCGTGGTTAACACATTGGTCAGCAAAATACCTGTGCCGCCACCTTGCTCGATAAGTGTCCAATTTTGAGGTTTTCCTAAAGCTTCCCAGCTTTTTTTGATGGATTCAACAAAGCCCAGCGCCAGCCATTTACCCATGGCTGTGGAGGTGGTGAAATCGCCTTGCTCACCAAAAACTTCCTCGCGTTGGTAGTAACCCAAACCCGGCTGATACAGCGCAGCTTGCATGCAATCTTGAAAAGAAATTGCGCCACCATTGTTTGCCATCTGTTGCAACAGATGTTCGGTAAGAGCAAAGAGTCGTTGATGCGTGTTGTTCATAGTAATTGTCTCTGGGTTGAGCTAAGATTCGCCACACTTTTATTGAGGGAGGAACTGTAATATGCCAGTCACACTTAGTCGAATCGCCAAAGAAGGAAAGCATGGCCATGATATGATGCCCATCATCCAAGGCGTAGGTCGCGCAGCGACTGAAATCGCAGCCTTATTACGCGGAGCAGTTTTCCGTGGTGCATTGGGTGAAGCAGGCGCTGAAAATGTTCAGGGCGAAGCCCAACAAATGCTGGACGTTCTTTCTGATGATATCTTCTTAGAAGAAATGCGCTCAACAGGTTTTATCTGTGCAGTAGGCTCAGAAGAACAAGAAGAATTGTTGGTGATTGAAGAATACCAAGACGCTGATTATTTGGTGTTGGTTGACCCGCTTGATGGTTCATCAAATTTAGACGTCGATGGTCCTGTGGGCACCATCTTCTCCGTAGTCAAACGTAAAACTGAAAAATCAGAGCGACCACATGTTTCTGATACCTTGCAAGCAGGTACTGAAGTCATTGCAGCTGGTTATGTCTTGTATGGCCCGGCCACCATGTTGGTGTATTCAGTAGGTGATGGTGTACATGGTTTTACCTTCAATCCTGCGTCTGCACGTTTTGAACTTAGCCATGAAAACATTAAAATCCCTGCTAAGGGCGGTTACTACTCAGTGAATGAGTCCAACGCTGATGAATGGTTGGATGATATGGGTGCAAATCTATCTCGTTTGAAAGCCGACACTGGTCTTGGTATGCGTTATGTAGGCGCCATGGTTGCAGATATGCACCGTACGCTGCTTAAAGGCGGTATCTTCCTTTACCCAGCCGATGGCAAAAACAAAAACGGTAAATTGCGTTTGCTTTATGAAGCGATTCCTATGGGCTTCATCATGGAGCAAGCAGGTGGTAAATCGATGAGTAAAGGTATGCCAGTTGCTAATGTGCAACCGGAAGCTTTGCATCAACGTGTGCCTGTTTATTTGGGCGCACCAGCTTACGTTGATGGCCTGTTGGGCAAATAATTCAGGTCAATCGCTTAGGTAAAGCCAAGTATGGCAGTTGTAGCTGAGGAATTTTTAGGCCTCTATTTAAAAGAAATCGGCGTGAAAACGCCGGTTTCTTCTTTTTTTGGCGCCGCAGCAACCCGCACGGCCATTGATTCAAAACAAACCCCAACTGTTGATGAGGCAATCATTGCAGAGCCAAGTGTTCACTATGCCCCGGCTGAGGTTGTGATTCCGGAAGCAGGCTTCCCGAGCACTGAAGTTGCTGAACCTACACCTCTCATTTCTGCACGAACGATTGAAACGCCCGATGCAGTGCAACCTACACCTAAAGTTGAGGTGGCTGTCCCTGACAAGACCGTCAAAACGATTCCCATCACACCAGTCTCAGATTTAAAATCACTCAAACTTCAAACCCTTGCTTGTACAGCTTGTGAGTTGTCGGCGTCGCGTAACGAAGTTGTCTTTGGTAGTGGCAGCGGGACATCAGGCATTGTCTTTATTGGTGATTCGCCGAGCCGCGCTGAAGATTTGGCGGGAGAACCTATGATTGGCAAAAAAGGTGAGTTGTTTGTTCAAATGCTTACTTCCGTGGGTTTTGTGCGTGAAGATGTGTATGTGATGCATGGCGTGAAATGTAGGCCAAGCCATGGGCGTGATCCTAAGCCGGTAGAGTTTGCAGCCTGTGAGCAGTGGTTGGTGGCGCAGCTTGATTTGCTCAAGCCGCGCATGATTTGTTTGCTAGGTCGTATTGTTGGGCAAAGTTTGCTCAATGCTGATTTATCGCTGGCTGAGCTTAGGGAGAAGCAACATAGCTTCCGAGGTATTCCGGTGCTTGTGCTTGATCACCCCACATTCTTACTGCGTGTCCCTCGCCACAAGGCCCGCGCTTGGGAAGATTTAAATCGTCTTAAAGATTTCTACGAATCCTTACCTTCAGATGAATAACATTGCGTGGGCTTAAAATCAGCGTAGCCTTGGCCATTCATTACGGGGGCGACATGGTATCGACAGAGATTCTGAACCCTTGAGTGCATGTCGGGCAGGTACGCCCGTTATCCAGGCCAAAACAATAGTCGCAAACGACGAACTAGAACTAGCTTACGCTGCGTAAGTTACCCTGCTCTTGAGGTGTCCATCCATCGAGAATCCAGGGTCAAATAGATGGAATCGCCATTCTGAGAGTCGTGACTCGTGCTAGCAGAGGCTAAATAGTAACGAATCGACCTATCGAATGCCTTGTCCGTTTGGTGTTTGGTAGGTGCTATTTTAACGGACTAAACATGTAGAGCTTCTGGCTGATGGTTTTTGGACGCGGGTTCGAATCCCGCCGCTTCCACCAAATAA
>DCPU01000008.1 GCA_002323245.1 Mariprofundus sp. UBA1536
TTGCACTTGGTACTTGAATCCGCGCACTATTTTACTTCTGAGATTATTGAAAAAAGAAATCCACTACCTACAACTGCTAAACGAGCAGGCTGGGTAGGATGCAATATTGATTTATCAAACATTCCGTCGAGCGGGAAGATATTCCTTGTGCAAAATGGGACCAGAGTTATGAAAGACGAGGTGCTTTCTAAGTGGCAGAACACAGCGTTTTTATCTTCTTACAAGGGTGATTCAAAGGGCTGGTTGCTGGATATTTTAAAATGTGTCGAAACTATTAACTCTTCTTCGTTTACTTTAAATGATATGTACGCATTTTCTGAAACCTTAAAAATAAAACACCCGGAAAATCGACATATAAAAGATAAAATTCGACAACAGCTTCAGGTACTTAGAGATAAAGGACTCATTGACTTTAAGGGTGGTGGTAACTATGAAAAAGTTCCAAATTGAAATCCGAGAAACACTTTCTCATATAGAAGAGATTAGCGCATCATCTTTAGATGAAGCCATATCTATTGCAATGAGGATGTATAAATCTGAAGAAATCATTCTCGATTATCAAAATCATACAGATACCGAGTTTATTGAAGTCTGCTAACTTTGTTAACGGGCAAAGATCTGCTGGTTTTAACTTCTGTGCCTCGATTTTTAGATAGTTTATTTAAATAAATTAAGAAGGTCACAGATATTCACGGATTCAACTTGTAAGTGGCTTGAAAGAGCAAGCTGCGGTAGCAGCCTTGTGCTTTTCAAACACGACTTATCAAAGGACAAAGAATGAACTATGCGCAGCTTACACGGGGCAACGACATCAGATTGCCACGCTCAAGAAAGCCGGTCATACGCAGGTTGCGATAGCCCGCCTGCCAATCAGCGTCCAAAAATGACCCCTCAAAAGTGTCGAAATCATGCTCGATTCTTGAATCTCCAGCTCTCATTTCCTGTCTCAATAATATCGCAATGATATGTAATTCGATCAGTTCTACTTCCGAGTATTCATGAAATTTTGGTTATTTTTAGGCATGGTTGATGCTTAGACGTTATAGCGTTAATCTGCCTGAAAGAGGTGTGTTATGGCTCAAGCAACTAGCAAACGTTCAACGATTTACTTGGAAGAAAATATCCATAAAACATTGCGCTTAAAAGCGGCGGAAACACATAGATCTATCTCTGACTTGGTGAATGAAGCTGTGCGCTTAACTTTTATTGAAGATCAGCAGGATTTGGCTGAATTTGAGGCGAGGGAAGCTGAACCTAGTGTTGGTTATGAAGCGATGCTCAAGGCGCTGAAAGCTGATGGCATCATATAAAGTCTGCTTTAAAGATTCTGTTCGCAAAGACCTGAAAAACAGACCTAAGAAAGATGTGTTGCGTATTTCAGCGAAAATTGAGTCGTTGGCAGAAAACCCCACACCGCCGCAAGCTGAAATGTTAAGCGGCGATACCAAATACCGAATCAGGCAAAGTGTGTATCGCATTCTGTATCAAATAGAAGAAGACATATTAATGGTTTGTATTGTCAAAGTAGGGCTCAGGCGTGATGTGTACCGGAACCTTGGGTAAAAGCATTGGATACTGAATTTGAAAAAATGATTGTTGGGCAGGATTATAATTGTCTGGATGCAGAGCTTCGTCAGTTGCGGGCTTTGGCGCGGTTGGCTTGTGCCAAATTTAATGCCCATCCAAGCGCTGGAAATATGAAACATATTACCAAGCTCTTTAAAGCTGCGGGTAGTGCGGTGGTCGAGCCGGGGTTTCAGTGTGATTACGGCATTAATATTGAAGTGGGGCAGAACTTTTATGCCAATTTTAATTGCGTGTTGCTGGATGCTGCACCCATTATCATCGGTGATGATGTTTTGCTGGGGCCAGGCGTGCATATTTATACATCCAATCATCCCAAAGATAATAAAGCGCGAAAGCAGGGCGTTTGTTTCGCCGAAGCTGTAACCATTGGCAATAATGTCTGGATTGGTGGCGGCGCTAAAGTGTTGCCGGGCGTGCGTATCGGGGATGGCGCCATTATCGGTGCGAATGCTGTGGTCACCAAAGATGTTGCGAGCAACACCACCTTCTATTCATAAACAAGGCTTCGTCATCAACAATCATGATCCAGCATTGCCTGCATTCATTCTTGGTTTAGGGTTTGGAAAGACATCCTGTTCGTCTGCAAGACCCCTATATCATCAGTCACAATAAATATCATTTTATCCAAGGTATGGTCCCAATATGTGGTTTAAAAACATTCATTTTTATCGCTTTGAAGAAGCATTCCTGACAACAGGTAAACAACTCGAAACTGCTTTGGAAAAAAACAAAGCGCGAAGTTGCGGTATGCTGGAATTGTTTTGCGAAGGATGGACTGAGCCCTTGGGGCTAGAAGGCCAAAGTTTGCTGCATGAGGCTGATGGTAAATTTATGATTTGCCTGCGCCGTGAAGACAAAATTTTACCAGCCTCATTGGTGCGCGATCGCTTGGAAGAAAAGGTCTTTGCCTTGTCACAGCAACAAGGCAGACCAGTAGGACGCAAAGAAAAGATGGATATCAAAGACATGATTATCCAAGAGTTATTACCGCGCGCCTTTGTGAAAACAAGCCAAACATTTGCTTATATTGATCCCAAAAATTCTTGGTTGATTGTGAATGCATCCGGGGCGAAAAAAGCTGAGGAATTGGTAGCTTTATTGCGCAAATCTTTGGGTGTGCTCAATGTGGTGTTGCCACAAACTACGATTTCCCCTGAAGTGATGATGACCCAGTGGTTGATGAGCAAGCAGCCTTTGTTTGGTGGCTTTGAGCTTGAAGATGAGGTTGAGCTGCGCTCATCGGGCGAATTTGAAAGTGTGATTCGTTGTAAACATGTGGATCTTTCATCGCAAGAAGTACAAGCCCATATTGGTACAGGCAAACGTGTATTTCGCTTGGCGATGAACTGGCAGGATAGAATTTCTTTCGTGCTGCATGAAAACCTTTCGATTCATCGCTTGCGCTACAACGGCGAGCTGATTGCCGACTTTGATGCTGGCGGCGATGAGATTGCGCAATTTGATGCTGATTTTGCGATGATGTCTGCTGAGTTTTCAGAATTTATTCCGACATTATTACAATCATTAAGCGCTAATGAGTGACACCGCTGGATTGGCTAAAGGGGAGTGATGATGGAACTTGTGAAAATTGCACTGGTATCAGATATGGGCGTGGTCATGGTGATTAATTCGTTGCTGGCAAGTGAGGGCTGCAATGTGCTCGAAAGTGGAGCAGGGCATTTAACCCATTCTGGCGCCAACCAAAGTTGCGCAATTACAGTAGAAGACGTGGATGTCGATCAAGCTATCGCCATACTCAAGCGGCAGGGTTTTGAAGATTTTTTGGTGCCGTTAAAGGACTAAAACCGTTCAGGAATGATGGTGATAGACGTGTAGCCATCGCTCATTAATACCTCACCATCTTGGATACTAAATTGAAGCTGCATATTACGTTTGGCCATTTTGGCCATGGCGGCAACTGCATCATCAGCAAGGGCAATCACGTAAAGATTATCAAAGCGAGACAGTTTGTTTTTCACCTGCTCCCACCATGTTAACGCGCTGCGGTAGTTGTAGGTGTAGATAAACACTTGCTTGGCGCGGCCACAGCCTTTACGAATACGTTTTTCATCGGGCTGACCTAAATCAATCCAAACCTCAATCTCATCGCTTAAACTCTTTTGCCATAATTCTGGCTCATCATCGGTGCTTAAACCTTTGGTGAAACTCATATTTTCATTAGCGTGTAAGGCAAAAGCCAATACGCGAATCATCATGCGCTCTTCATTTTCAGAAGGGTGGCGAGCAAGGGTGAGGTTGTGCTCGGCAAAATAATAAGTATCCATGTTGCTCACGTTGATATCTGCTTTGTAGATGGTTGATTTTATAGCCATATTTGGCTTCTAAGGTAGAAATGGCAGTGTTGCAAGCACAAGCATCTTTAGCTATAACAGCAAAGGTGATTTTTATTACATCATTTCGGATGGTTTTATCGATGTTGCTACCTAAGCAAATTGTGATATATCTTTGAAATACAGTGAAAAGACAGGCGGGGGCAGGTCATGGCAAATATGATGGCATTTAAAGAGGGCGATACACTCATTGGTCAGGGTGACCAAGATACTGCTGCTTATCTGATCAAATCTGGTTGGCTTGAAGTGCACCGCACCATGCGTGATGGCAGGGTAGTTGTAAGCACGTTGCAAGCTGGTGAAATTGTGGGAGAATTGGGCCTAGCAGGCTTGTCACAAACCCGAACCGCCAACGTGGTGGCGCTCACGGATGGCGAAGTTGAAGTGATTGACCGGGGTACATTGATTCGCTTGGTGAATATGCCTGGTGGCAGCCTTACTCCTTTGCTAGCCGCACTATTTTCAAGGTTACAAACAGCTATGTTGGAAGATGATCCTGATGATTTGGATGATACTGTGGTGCCATTTGCCCAGCTTGAAGGCATTAGCGCCAATGCCAAACAGGCTTTGTGTAATCAGCCGCGCATCATTGGCCAGCTACCATGGGTGTTTGGTGCTTACAGACCTCCGATTACCGTTACCGAATTATTCCGCGAT
The DNA here is from genome assembly GCA_002323245.1 of Mariprofundus sp. UBA1536. Classification (GTDB taxonomy): domain Bacteria; phylum Pseudomonadota; class Zetaproteobacteria; order Mariprofundales; family Mariprofundaceae; genus Ghiorsea. The sequence continues at coordinate 4,596 of DCPU01000008.1, forward strand.
CCTAAACGCATTGATGTGCGCTTGACTGGTTGCAGCTTACAAGTGCATGAAGAGCATATTGTGCTAGAGGCAGCGGAAAAGGGTGGCATGCAATTGCGCGTGGTGCATTACGGTGATTTTTGTGCGGTGGATGATGAAGTGGTTCATCACAGTAATAACCATGCGACAGTCGTGCCGCTGAGTTTTGGAACCCATCGCTTAAAATTTGGCGATCAAAGCAATCCGTTTGAATTTTCGCTTAAAGTAATGCTGTAAGCCTAAAATCTGCAAAACGACGTTGAGAGCGTATTAAAGAGCTCGCTAGTCTAAAAATGACTACAAGTATATTCGAATAACCTAAAGGCGGTTTAAAGCCAAATGGTGATTTCCATATTCTCCGCACGTTCATTTAAAAAATAAAACTTTCTAAAATCAGACTGGTAATACTTGAAAATAGGTTAGGTCTTATCCAGCCCATCTGCGCGACTTATGATGTCAACTTCGCACACATACGTGATGTCGCATAATATATATTATGTCGTTAAAGTGATGAAAGCGAAATTACCATGTGTGCGGCAAAGCCCGAGCTAAGTCATTCGCATCATCCAGATCAAACGATTCATCTAATAAATGAACAGAAAGATTCAAATGATTGATATTGTTCACCGTATCATTTCTAACACTCGGTGTACTCCAGGGAATATTACGAAGCACATCTGGGTGGTTTTGTTGAAATGCAATAAGGTCATAGCCACCATCTTCTACTGGACCGATGACAATATCATGATGACCAAGATGCTGATCGGCCTGTTTGTATCTTTCTGGATTTACATGCGGCGAATCTGAACCTAAAAATAAGATTGGAACCGGGTTTGAACGAAATGATTCTAGCATGAGATGCTGCATACGCTCGCCAAGCGTGCCTTCGCCCTGTGAGTAAACTTGTATTTCAAAGGTTGTAGCCAGCTCTTGAAAAAATGGATGCGTGACTTCATCGACAGCTAGCCATACATCTGAATATATACTGCATACCTTTTCGATGACGGTCGTGGTCATCAGCTGCTGCAATGCTGCGGCCTGTTCGGCTGAATACGCAGGCATCAGGCGGGTTTTTACTTTGCCTGGTATTGGCGCCTTACTTAAAACGATAACGCGCATCAGTGCTTACCTCGATACATTTTGGCGAGTTTGTTAACATCAGTTCCCAGCCAGAACAGCAGTCGCAATTTCCACATTAATATTACAGTTCTGAAAACACCGTTTTCTTCCCAGCGTCTACTTGATGTTTCTACCGTGTCATTCAAAAGTGCAACTGGGCCCAAGCGGCGCAATTGACTGCTTAATTCTACATCTTCCATGAGTGGAATATCCTTGTACCCACCAATTGAATCAAAGGTATCTCGGCGTACAAATATAATCTGATCACCTGTACTTATTTTAGTTAGCCTGGAGCGCATATTGATGAAAAAGCTTATAATTCGGTAGGTTAAGGTATCATTTGATAATCTTATATCAAACCTTCCTGACAAATATCCTTGTTTATAAGCTTTTTTGATGTTCAAGAAATTACTTGAGGTAAATGACGTATCTATATGTAAAAAAACAAGAATATCAGATGATGTTATTTTGGCCCCATAATTCATTTGTAAGGCGCGCCCTGCTTCGCTTTGAACGCATGGGTAACCGCGTTCTGTAATCAGTAATGGGCTGCCATCGGTAGAGCCGCCATCGACAAAGATGAGCTGATTTTTAGGAAGCCACGAAAGGGCCGTTAAGGCCTTTGGAATAACTTTTGCTTCGTTGTATACAGGAACGATAACTACGGCGCTTATTTCGCCGTCTATATCTTGATGTGCGATCAAGCTTTGTCTGCAACTTGAATGGTGGTCCAGCCGCTACCCTCTTCTTTAAAGTTGGTAATCTGGCCGTTCCAGGCGCGACCCGCCATGGCAATCAAGTCCTGACCACACATATATAAGCGCAAATCAAACTTAAAACTACGCTCACCAATATCAATAGTGCTTGGTGGCACCAACTGTTGCATCACTGTATTGGGCGCATCAAAACGTTCAAAGCGCGTGCGGCTGATACTTTTGCCCATCAACACACCCTTGCCGCCATGCAGCGCAGCGGGCTTAAAGACCCAACGCGCCCTTTGACTCCAAGCAGTTTCAGTTTCCACCTCGGCCATAATATGGGTTTCAGGCACGATATTTTTAATGATTTCAACTTGGCTGGCTTCTAGCACACCATCAAAAAAAGATGGTCGCCACCAATCCACCATACGATTTTTGTCGCCAACAAGCGCATAGCTTCTCGGATACGGATTGAGTGCTATATGGCCAGCCATCAATGCTTGGGCGATATGGCTCATCTCTGGCGTTAACAAATAAAAATCAGTATGCCGATTGTAGATGGCATCAATTGGCTCGCCTGCAACAAGTAGGTTTTGTCCGTTATAAACAAGCTCTTCTGGGCTTACAAAGGTCACTTTTCTTCCCAAATCTTGCAGCAATTTGCCGTAAGCCTGCATTTCAGGAAACATAAATTGCTGGCTAACATCTTCATCCAATATGGCGATATGCTGCCACTTCTCTGGAAACATCGCCGCAATGCGATCGTTAAGCTCACCAAGCATTGCGTGATTGGTGAATTGTGGAATCCAACCCGAATCCAAATCCCATAAACCGCCGGCATTATTGTTGATTTCAATGAGTTTGGGGCCTTGTTCCGTCAAATGAAAATCATAACCCATCAATATGGATGATTCGGCTTGCACGATGGTCGCCGCCTCAGGTACCGGTGTTAATTTTTGAATATAAGCCTCATTGCTTTGTAATTTATCGATGAGCCGAGAAAAAGTTAACATGGCGTCAAAATCGCCATTTGCTATAAGGACTGGTTGTTTGGTTGCTAATGTCATGCGGCTCACCCTACCCAATTTTTATGCAGCCGCTAATATCGCGACCATGGAAAACATCACCACTAGACCTGATTTAGCAAGCTTGAATCTTTTGCAGCTGCAAGTGCTTATGAAAACATGGGGGCTACCAGCCTTTCGTGCCAAACAAGTGTTGGATTGGCGAAACAAAGGTATTCTTGATGTTAGCTTGATGAAAAACTTGGCAGAACCCGTAAAAACGGCGCTGGAAGCAAACCTCAATACCCAGCCACTCAAGCTGGTTACCAAACAAAAATCCGAAGATGGCACGCGCAAGTATCTTTTTGCGCTACAGCGCCAAAATCAGAGCACCAAACACATTGAGTCGGTGTTAATCCCTGACGAGTCACGAGGCACCGTTTGTATATCATCCCAAGCAGGCTGTGTGTTGGACTGCCCTTTTTGCCATACAGGCACACAAAAATTTGAGGGCAACCTCACTGCTGCTGAAATTGTGGCGCAAGTGTTAGCTGTTAAACACGACCTGCTCACCGACCCCATGGATCAGGGTTTGCATCCTATGGTCACGCATATTGTGTATATGGGTATGGGCGAACCGCTGGCCAATGAGTTGGCTGTGTTTGAATCTTTGGATTTATTAATGGATGAATCCTATTTTCATTTATCCCGCCGCCGCATCACTTTATCCACGTCTGGCCTTGTGCCTCAGATTGTTCGTTTGGGTGATCATGCGCCAGTCAACTTGGCAATTTCTTTGCATAGCGCCATCAACCATGACCGCGACACCTTGGTGCCGATTAATCAAAAACATGATTTATCAAGCCTAAGACAAACGCTAAATGACTACCCATTAGCGAAAAAAAGGCATATCACCTTGGAATATGTGATGCTAAAGGGCATCAATGACAGGGCTGAAGATTTGTTGGCTTTGAGTAAGTTCGTCAACCCAGAACGTGAACGTGTGAACCTGATTCGTTTTAATACTTACCCTGGCAGCGCCTATGAAGGAAGCTCAACTGATACTGTAAATGCATTTGCAAAAGGCTTGATTTCTAAAGGAATTCGTGCAACTGTCCGCCGCTCTCGTGGGGATGATATTATGGCCGCTTGCGGGCAATTGAAAACAGCAAAACAGGGTATCGCTTAACATGACACAACACCGTACAGGTATTATTGGTGGCAGTGGCCTCTATGCTATTGAAGGCGTAACCATCATTGATGCGCTTGAATTCGACACGCCCTATGGAAAACCTTCGGATAAGCTGCTTTTGGCCAGCATACATGGCCATGAGGTTGTTTTTCTTCCTCGCCATGGCTCAACCCACTCCATTCCTCCGCACAACATTAACTATAGAGCCAATATCTATGCCATGAAGCTTGCTGGCGTATCTGAAATTATTTCCATTTCTGCTGTGGGCTCGTTGCGCCAAGAGATTGAACCTGGTCATTTTGTATTGGTGGATCAGTTTGTTGACCGCACCACTAATCGCGCTTCCACCTTTTTTGATGGGCCTGTGGTTGCCCATGTTTCTGCTGCAGATCCGGTGTGTTATAACCTTCGTCAGCGCCTGCAACAAGCTTGTGAAACATCGGACATCATTACTCACGATGGTGGTACCTACCTAGCCATGCAGGGACCACAATTTTCAACACGTGCAGAATCGAATCTTTATCGCAGCTGGGGCATGGATGTGATTGGCATGACTAACATGCCAGAAGCCAAATTAGCGCGTGAGGCGGAGTTGTGTTATGCTACCGTTGCAATGAGCACTGATTATGATTGTTGGCATGAAGATGAAGATGATGTGTCTGTATCTTCAATTGTTGAGGTCATGCACAGCAATGTCAGCAAAGCCAAACATATGCTTGAAGCTTTTTTTGCAGCCCAATCGCCAAAACAAAATACATGTACCTGTAACGCGGCGCTGGAGCATGGTATTTTTGCCGATCTCAAAGCCCAAGATGATGCTGCAATACGCCCAATTTACGCCCTGGTGAAACGATTCTTATGAAATACTTGCAATACTGCCTACTTCTTCTTTCGCTTTTTGCCTTACCCGCGTGCCAAAGTGCATTGGATAAACAAAAAAGTGAAGACAATACCAAACGTGCTGGCTTGCATTACCGCTTGGGCATTGATGCCCTGCACCGCGGCCTTTTGCCCAAAGCTTTTGATGAGCTCTTAATTTCCGACAAACTCGACCCAGAAAATTCGGTCACCCTTGATGCCATTGCCTATGCATGGCGCTTACGCGGCAACCAAAAGGAAGCCCGCGCCTATTATGAGCGCGCCATTCAATATGATGCTGGGGCTGCCACCTACAACAACTATGGCAGCTTGTTGGTGGAAATGGGCGAATACAAATTGGCTGAAACCCATTTAAACAAAGCTTTAGAAGACCCAACTTACAACAGTCAGGGCTTGGCTTTTACCAATCTCGGTGATGCGTTGCTGGGGCAAAACCGATTTGAAGATGCTATCGCAGCATATCGAAAAGCACATATGCTGGCTCCCAACTGGCAAGACCCGCAACTGCGTGAAGCCATTGCTTATGTGCGCTTTAATCGCCCCAATTACGCCCAGGCTCTATATGAAACGATTTTACGCCAAGATCCCATTAGTCAACCTGCCTTATCAGGTTTAATTACGCTTCTTAAAGGTAAAGGCGAAGACGTTTTATTGAAAAATTATATAGATACCTTTGTCGAACAAAGCCCTGATGAGTTGCATAAAGCGTGGGCGAAAGATGAGCTATCTCGCCTTTCTGGCCAGAAGTAAGGGAGGGTTTTATGACAAACGAGAAAGATCAAGAACCCGTAGACGATAATACTTACGCCAAAGAAGCTTTATTTTGCGAAGTTGGTGCAACGCTTCGTGAAGTGCGCGAAAGCAAAGGCATCAGCAAAGAAAAAATCATCAAAGCCCTAAAATTTAGCCCTCATTTCTTAGATGCCTTGGAATCTGGCAATTGGGCAGATTTGCCTGGTGAAGTGTATGCTGTGGGTTTCTTACGCCAATATGCGCAATTGTTGGAAATTAATGTCGAGCCTCAGATTCAGCGTATTAAATCTAATACCTTCGAGTTGACTGCCCCGATTACGTATCCAGACGCCCCTATTTCACCGAATAAAACATGGGTGGCTGTTGCTGTATTGATGTTTGTAGCTGTATTTATTTTTATGAATTTGGGCGATGAAGATAAACCTTCCCAAAATACAGCCGCTTCGTTAACCGAGCAGCCTCTTCAAGAAGCAACAACAACAGTAGCTGAAGTCATGGTCACTGAAATGCTGCCGCAAGAGCAAGATGAGGCAGCGATTGTTGTAGCGCAGCAATCACCTACCTCCGATGCGTTGGTTGTGAACAACCCAAAACGCAATAAAACCATGGTGGTTGATGTCATCAACTCCAATTTCACTGCTTCTGGGGAAATGAAAACCTACTCATTTTTTGCAGTTCATGAAGATGTTTGGCTTCAACTTTTTGAGCAGATTGATGATGAAGAGCCAATCTTGCTGCGTGAAGCGCTGCTTAAAGCTGGTGAGAGTTTCGCAGTCAAAACGAGCGAAAAATTATTGCTAACTTCAGGTAATTCAATGGCTCTGGAAATATCTTCAGATCAAGAAGTGTTGTTTGCGCCTGGCTCGCTAGGCAAACAAGGAAAAGTATTAAAGAAATACCTGCTTCCGTAACTTTAAGTAACCTTAAGTTTTCTGTTTTTCTTGAATGATCAGCTTAAGTGGCTGCCCTTCTAAGGCATGCTTAGCAGCATCAATCTCTGCAACTTTCTTGCGTGCGCCGTGTCCCACACCAACACGTGCTTTGTGAATAAAACAACGTGCTTCAAATCTAGGTTCAGCGTTTAGCCCCAAATCTAAAAGTTCGTATTGTGGCACACCCAGCGCGTGCGCTTGGGTTAATTCTTGTAATTCGCTTTTGGCATCACGCAAGTTCACAGGTTTAACATTTCTCAACTCACCTGACCACGCTCGAAGTACAACCGCTTGCGCTGCTTGCCAGCCACCATCCAAAAATACTGCCCCAATCACCGACTCTACGGCATTGGCTGCAATCGACTCTGATTTTAAAGCACCCTTGCTGTTGCGCTCACCATCACCAACGATCAAGGAATCTGCTAATCCCCAAGCTTTGGCAACCTTCAATAAAGCAGGTTTGCATACCAAATTGGCGCGCATTTTTGATAAATCGCCTTCTGGCGATTGAGGATGTTTGTTATACAAATAGTCTGCGACAACCAAGCCCAGCACAGCATCGCCCAAAAATTCATGACGCTCCAAATGTTGCGGTGATTTCGATGCGTGTGTGAGTGCTTGCTGCAAAATTGCTTTATCTTTGAAGGTATAATCAATCATTTTTTGGAGCGCTGCAGTCATTTTATGGTGTAACGCGTGTTGGTAAGAAGTCAAAGTCTAACCGAGCTTTTAATCGAAGTTTATCCATAGGTTCAACATCTGATTCCAAGTATTCTGAATCAGGGTCTATGCTGGTTGGTTTCCCTAGTAACCAAATGGTCACGTGATACTCTGAAGATATGGTTAATTTATCATCTTCTTTTGTCACTGTTAAATTTTCAAAAAACTCTTCAGGCAAGGCTTTAAGATCGACATTTTGCCTGCTAAGCAAAACACGAAGCCTTGGTAGTACTTGTGCCACAGGCTCAGTATTTAAATTGCTTACGGCGCCTTCAAATACGTTTTCGATTGTCATATTGTTGTATTTCACAGGAATCACTTGTGCCGATACAAATACTATGCTGCCAATCAAAGCAACCCAAAAAAAGAGTTTAAACATCACTTCCCCCTGAAGTTGTTATTTAACCAACGAACCCAAGCGCTCCCAACGTACGTCATTGCTCGCATCGTTCCAAGACCACCAAATCACCACGGCTTTGCCCACCAGATATTGCTGCGGCACAAAACCCCAAAACCTGGAATCACGTGAGTTATTACGATTATCACCTAGCATAAAATAATACCCTTTGGGCACAGTCCACTTGCCATCACGAATGGTGTGTTCTTTGCGCAAGACTTGATGTTTCACATCAAAAAGTTGCTCGGTAAACAAACCCGATACATCCATCGAATTATCACCCATGACATATGCATGGGTGCCATCGGCTTGCAAAGGCATCAGTTGGCCATTAATGCTTAGCTTATTGTCGGAATATTCAATCACATCACCAGGGATACCCACGATGCGTTTGATGTAATCTTTACTACGATCTTCCGGATAATCAAAGACAGCCACATCACCGCGTGACGCTTCGTTCACAGCAAATTGAATATCAGTAAATGGAATACGCAAGCCATAGTTATAGCGTGTTACAAACAAATAATCACCGACTTCCAACGTAGGCACCATGCTAGAGGAAGGGATTTTAAAGGGTGCCACCACAAAACTACGAATCACCATTGCCAAAAGTAGAATCACCAACAGGCTTTCTATCCATTCACGCCATGCTGGTTTTTGAGAAACATCGCCCATTTTTTTGCTTAAATCACTCATGGTCTGACTCATTCATCCCCCAATTTAAGCACTGCTAGGAATGCTTCCTGCGGTACTTCAACACTACCGATTTGCTTCATGCGTTTCTTGCCTTTCTTTTGCTTTTCCAACAATTTGCGCTTACGGGATATATCCCCGCCATAACATTTGGCAGTCACATTTTTTCGCACACCTTTTACAGTTTCACGGGCTAAAATCTTGCCGCCAATGGCTGCTTGAATCGGCACATCAAATTGATGGCGAGGAATCAGTTGGCGCAACTTGGACACCAAAGCACGCCCACGTGACTCAGCGATGGAGCGATGCACTATTAAAGATAAGGCATCCACGGGCTCACCATGAACCAAGACATCCATTTTGACCACTTGTTCACTGCGGAAGTCCGATAGCTCATAATCCATCGAAGCATAACCACGCGAAATGGATTTTAATTTATCATAAAAATCAATCACCATTTCAGCCAATGGAAGGTTGTAAGTAAGCATGACCCTACCCTGACCAATAAACTTCATATCTTGTTGAATGCCACGTCGTTCTTGGCAAAGCTTCATCATCACACCCACAAACTCTTCAGGTAAAAAGATATTGGCTTTTACCGTTGGCTCTTTGACTTCCAACATCAATTGCGGCTCAGGAAACTCACTGGGGTTTGAAATCTCAACGGTTTCCCCATCCGTCATAGTCACGCGGTAGACCACGCTTGGCGCTGTGGTAATCAAATCAAGATCGTATTCGCGCTCAAGTCGCTCTTGGATAATTTCCATGTGCAACATGCCCAAGAAACCACAACGGAACCCCAATCCAAGCGCCGATGAGCTTTCGGCTTCATAAGTAAAAGCGGGGTCATTCATATTGAGTTTTTCCAGCGAATCACGCAAATCACCAAAATCATTGGAATCCACAGGATAAAGGCCCGAAAACACCATGGCCTTAGGCTCTCTAAAGCCAGGAAGACGTTTTTCTGCCTTGTTTTTATCCAAGGTAACCGTATCGCCAACACGTAAATCAGCGAGGGTTTTGATGCCGCAAATCATAAAGCCCACATCACCTGAAATCAGTGATTTTTTAGGAATAGGTGCCGGCTTAAACACGCCCAAATCATTGATTTCGTATTTTTTGTCATTGGACATCAAACAGATCTTGTCGCCTTTTTTCATGGAGCCATCAAACACGCGCACCAATGCCACAGCGCCCACGTATGAGTCAAACCAAGAATCCACTATCAGTGCACGCAGTGGTTTATCATCATGATTTGCTGGCGGCGGCACGCGCTTCACCACAGCTTCAAGCACATCCAAGATGCCCTCACCTGTTTTGGCCGACACTGCAATCGCTTCAGAAGCATCAATGCCAATCACATCTTCTATTTGACGCTTGGCTTCTTCAATATCAGCAGATGGCAAATCGATTTTATTGATAACGGGGATAATTTCTAAATTGTTTTCCATGGCCAAATACACATTGGCTAGCGTTTGTGCTTCTACGCCTTGAGTCGCGTCTACAATCAACAAAGCGCCTTCACAGGCTTGCAATGAGCGCGAAACTTCATAAGTGAAATCCACATGGCCTGGGGTGTCAATCAGGTTGAGCTTATATAGTTGACCATCTGCAGCTTTGTATTCCAATGTTGCTGTTTGCGCTTTGATGGTAATGCCGCGCTCTTGCTCAAGCTCCATAGAGTCGAGCACTTGTTTCTTCATCTCGCGCTGAGAAAGTGCACCCGTTTCTTCGATAAGCCTATCGGCAAGCGTGGATTTACCATGGTCGATATGAGCGATAATGGAAAAGTTACGAACATTGGTTTGATTGAATTCTGAATTTGACATTGTGGCGCAGCTTAACGATTGTCAGGCCTTCTTGCTAGCGAATCTAGCCTTAATCTTATACCTATTTTTGCCAGCTTTTATTCATGGCTAAAGCTTGATGAAAACAACTGCAAAAGGAGCCCTTTATTTTACAAGATAAGCCCAATGCTCCCTGCCCCTGTGGCAGTGTTTATCCTTACGCCCAATGTTGCGGCCAATACCATCAAGGCATTACCGCACCCACAGCAGAAAAGCTCATGCGCTCCCGTTTTAGCGCTTATGTGTTGGGATTAACCGATTATATCCTTCGTTCATGGCATCCAAGTTTTAGACCAAGCCAAAGTGATATGGGTGGCATGCAACTAAAATGGATACATTTGGATATACTTGGGCACCAGTCTGGTCAGATAGATGATGACACCGGAGAAGTTACATTTGCTGCCTTTTATGTCGCAGGGGGCAAGTGCAAAAAACTACAAGAAACGAGCCGATTTGAGCAAATAAATGGGCAATGGTTGTATCGCGATGGCGATTGTACTGTTGCAGAGATTGGCAGAAATGAGCCATGTCCTTGTGGTTCACACAAAAAGTTCAAACGTTGCTGCGCTGTTTTAGACTGAAGGAATCGTAATTTCCGCGCGCATATAAAGCACAGCTCTGCCCTTGATAAGTACACGATTGCCGCGTACTTCACACCAAACCTCACCACCACGCTTGGAAATTTGTTTAGCACTTAAACTTTCTTTGCCCAAAATTGCCATCCACACAGGCGCCAATTGCGTAAATGATGATCCTGTGACGGGATCCTCATTGATGCCAAAGTTTGGCGCAAAAAATCTGGATACAAAATCATAGCTTTTGCTTGCCGCTGTAATGGTAACACCGCGCAAATCGAGTTTTTTTAACATTTCAAAGTCTGGAACGGCATCACGCACATCCTTTTCCGACTCCAGCACCACGATATAATCTTCTGCTTTAAAGCAGGCCATGGGCGAGGCTTTAAAAGCTGCTGAAATGCTTTGGGGCACCTCGCAAGGGCGAGGAAGATGCATCGGAAAATCAAGCACAAACAAATCGTCGTCGCGGCTAACCAAAAGCTGCCCAGATTTACTGTAAAACACGATGATATCATTGCTGTAACCATGCAGTTCAAACAACACAAAAGCTGCAGCTAAAGTGGCATGCCCACATAGATCCACCTCCACGGTGGGTGTGAACCAACGGATGGAAAATCCATCATCCTGGGGCACGAAAAAGGCAGTTTCCGACAAATTATTTTCAGCAGCAATGGCCTGCATTTGGGCATCAGTCAGCCATTGGGTAAGTGGGCAAACGGCAGCAGGATTGCCCTCGAATACGTGTGAAGCAAAGGCATCGACTTGATAAAGTTGAATCTGCATAGAAGCTTATAAGGGATTGATTTTAAGTATGAATTTGCGAATCATCCGTGGCCAATCGGACGATTTTTAAACGCTGAATACGCTCGCCTTCCATTTGTAGAATTTCTATCTGTATATGTTCACTTTGCAAACAGGCCAGTCCTTCAGGCATACCACCCAATTCATGCACCACAAAGCCGCCAATGGTGGTGGCATCACTCTCTGGTAAATTACTCGCGAGCATTTGATTGAGGTCATGTAAGTTGGCTGTGCTGCCCACTACCCATGTACCATCCGGTTGCGGCCAAACTTCCAAGGGCACATGCACATCAAATTCATCGACGATTTCACCAACAATTTCTTCAATAATATCTTCAAGCGTAATGATACCTTCAATATCGCCAAACTCATCCACCACAATGGCCATGTGCTGGTGTTTGCTTTGAAAATCAAAAAGTTGCTGCAACGCATTGCGATTGGCGGGCACATATGGCGGTGTTTCCCAAATCATGGTTTGCGCCAAGGGTTTGTGAACTTGTTTGTTTTTAAGTAAATCACGCAAATGCACGATGCCAAGAATATTATCGGTATCCCCATGGTAAACTGGATAACGCGAATGCGGCTTACGAATGGCGCGACTAAGCTCATCTTCAAGGTTATGGCTGGCATTGAGCATGACCATATCTTTACGCGGCGTCATGAGGGATTTAATGGGCACATCATGCAAGTGCAACGCGCTCATCAGCATTTGCTCACGGGCCTTATCGAGCACCCCGCTCTCAGCGCTCATATCAATCATGGCGGCCAATTCTTGATGACTAAACCCCATTTCCTGATGCGCTTTGATATTCAGGATCTTTTGTAACACTTTAATAATAAGCATTAAAATAGCCACAATTGGCGTAAAAATAGTTTGCAGCCATGTCATAGGAATAGCTACGCGACAGGCAATTTTCTCAGAATGTGCAACAGCCAACGCCTTGGGCAAAACTTCCGCAAAAATAAGCACCACTACAGTCATCACCACAGTGGCATACAAAATGCCTTTCTCACCATATTCAGCCACAAACAAAGCGGTGGCTAAACTTGATGCAGCAATGTTCACGAAATTGTTACCCAACAAAATCGAAGCAAGCATGCGTTCTGGTTTTTTAAGTAAACGCTCTGCATAACGAGCGCCCAGATTGCCGCTCTTGCGTAAAATACGTAGGCGTACACGCCTTGCTCGTGTCAAAGCAGTTTCTGAGCCCGAGAAAAACGCAGACAAAATTAGTAGAAAGAAAAGCAAGCCGACTATCAGCGACATATGGTTATCAAAGTTCATGAAAATCCTAGCTGAGCATTTGATGGATAAATTTCACACCGAAATATGCGAGCATTAAAGTGGCATAAGCAAATAGCACCATTTTGCTAGCGCGTTGATGATGCCAAGCTGCTTTTTTACGCATGTAATTAAGCGTAAAAAGCATCACCCATGCAAAGATGGCCAGCATCACTTTGTGGCTAAACAAAGCAAAATGCTGCATTTCAACCCATTGCCAAGCCAGACCTGTAATAATACTCAAAGCAATCAACCACGTGGCCCAACGCACATGTGAAAAGAGATAATTAGAAATATCCATCAATGGCGGCATGGCGCGCACAAAAAAGCCCAGTTGTTTTTTCTTCAAAGCGCGATCAAGCAGCAATTGCATGCAGGCATAAATCGCAGCCATGGTCAGCATCACATATCCGAGCACAGAAAGCAGTAAGTGCCCTGTTTGTAAAAAGGAATGCGCGGCCACCCATTGGTCACGGTGTTCAGGCGGTAAAAATGGAAGAATAAACAATGGTAAAGCTGTTAAGGGCAATAAAAACAAACCCAAACCACGAATGCCTTGTTGCCAAATACCAAGGAGATAAAGGTTTTGCACCAATAAGGTAGTAAAGCCTGCCACCGTCGTTAAGTTGAGCACCAAGCCCGTTGTGCCAATAAAACCTAGCTCTAAAATAGCCACCAATGTGCTGAAAATAGATAAGCTTACGCAAATGCTGATGCGCTTTTGAAACTTGATTTCACTTTCTTGTGTTTTCAAGGCAACAAGGATAAATCCAGCAGCCACCAACGAAAAAATACCAGCAATAATAAATAGGAGATTTGCAATCATAAGCGACTTCTAACCAAGTTGGCATGGTGAATCAATGTTATTCATGCGCTTTTACTTTTCGCTTGCAGGTGGCTGATTTAAAGTCAGCAAATACGTTGTGTAAATGCCTTGCCTGCTATGATTTTGCTTTGATGATTGGCGCAAGCTGATAACTTGCTATGCTTCGAGCAGTTCCTATTTTTTTACACACCAACCAGATTTATGCAAAAAGGATTTTAAAGATGCCAGTTTACCGTTCACGAACCACCACTGCAGGCCGCAATATGGCAGGAGCGCGCGCATTATGGCGCGCTACAGGCATGAAAGATGGCGATTTTGAAAAGCCTATCATTGCTGTGGTCAACTCATTTACCCAATTCGTGCCCGGTCATGTACACCTCAAAGATTTGGGGCAAATGGTGGCGCGTGAAATTGAAGACGCTGGCGGCGTAGCCAAAGAATTTAATACGATTGCTGTGGATGATGGCATTGCTATGGGTCATGGCGGCATGCTCTATTCGCTGCCAAGCCGCGAAATCATTGCCGATTCTGTTGAATATATGGTCAACGCCCATTGCGCTGACGCTATGGTGTGTATTTCCAACTGCGATAAAATCACCCCTGGTATGCTCATGGCAGCGCTTCGCCTTAACATCCCTGCGGTGTTCGTATCGGGCGGCCCGATGGAAGCTGGTAAAGTCACCATCAACAACCGCGAAAAACATCTTGATTTGGTGGATGCCATGGTGATGGCCGCTGATGATCATGAATCCGATGAAGACGTTGCAGCCGTTGAGCGCTCCGCCTGCCCTACCTGCGGCTCATGTTCCGGTATGTTTACCGCCAACTCGATGAACTGCCTTGCTGAAGCTTTGGGTCTTGCTCTTCCTGGCAATGGTTCGCTGCTAGCTACACATGCTGATCGCCGGGCTCTGTTCTTAGAAGCTGGCCGCCTGATTGTGGAAATCAGCAAGCGTTATTATGAAGATGACGATGTTTCCGTATTGCCGCGCTCCATTGCCACCTTTGAAGCCTTTGAAAACGCCATTGCCCTTGATATCGCAATGGGTGGCTCCACCAATACCGTGCTTCACTTATTGGCTTGCGCCCAAGAAGGTGGCGTGGATTTCACCATGAAAGATATCGATCGCATGAGCCGCCGAGTGCCCAACTTATGTAAAGTCGCACCTGCTGTGCAGCATTATCATATGGAAGATGTGCACAGAGCTGGTGGTGTGATTGGTATTTTGGCTGAGCTCGATAGGGCTGGTCTAATTCACCGCGATGTACCCACTGTGCATTCGGCAACACTTGGTTTGGGTTTGGATAATAACGATATCATGAACGAAGCCAATGAAACTTCGCGTGAAATGTTCCGCGCTGCCCCCGGCGGCGTCCCTACGCAAGTGGCGTTCTCACAAGCTGAGCGTTGGAAAACATTGGATACCGACCGCGAAAACGGTTGTATCCGTAATTTTGAACACGCCTACTCTAAAGAAGGCGGCCTTGCGGTGCTTTATGGCAATATCGCTGAGCGTGGTTGCATCGTTAAAACCGCTGGTGTGGATGAATCTATCTGGAAATTCACAGGCACAGCCCGCGTCTTTGAATCACAAGATGCATCGGTATCAGCGATTTTGAATGATAAAATCAAAGCTGGTGACATCGTTATCATCCGCTACGAAGGCCCCAAAGGCGGCCCCGGCATGCAAGAAATGCTCTACCCTACTTCTTATCTTAAATCCAAAGGTATGGGCAAAGTATGCGCATTGTTAACTGACGGACGCTTCTCAGGCGGCACCTCTGGCCTCTCCATTGGCCATGCCAGCCCCGAAGCAGCCGAAGGCGGCGCAATCGGCCTCATCGAAGATGGCGACATCATAGAAATCGATATCCCCAACCGCAGCATCAACCTCACGATTTCTGATGCAGATTTGCAGGCTCGTCGTGAAGCCATGGAAGCCAAAGGCAAAGATGCATGGAAGCCAGTGAATCGTGAGCGCTTTGTCTCCAAAGCCCTGCAAGCTTATGCAGCCCTGACCACCAGTGCTGATAAGGGTGCCGTGCGCGATTTGGAGCAATTAAAATAACATGAATCCAACTCTTGGAAATCAGGCAGCAAAAGCCGAAGCTATTGTGCAAATATGCCTTTCGCACCTGCCTGAAATCCAAGCGATTTACTTGTTTGGTTCGTGGGGAACCAGCCAACAAAGTGAGCACAGCGATTTGGATTTAGCCTTGCTTCTTCCCCAACTACGAGCCAAAGCCTTAGGTAATCTATATGGCTCCGCGTTATACAAAGCACTTGAGTCTTTGTTTAAAATAGACATCGACCTTATCAATTTGCGTGAGGCAAACACTGTCTTACAAAAAGAAATCATTGCAGATGGTCGCTGCGTTTATAACGCTGATGCTTATGCTGCCGATGAATTTGAAATGCTGACCATGTCCTACTATCAAAAACTAAATGATGAACGCGCAGCGGTATTGCAGTCATTTTATAAGACCAAGCGAGCGTATAATGTATGAATGATGTCATGATTAACAAAATTCAAAGTATTCACCGCTGCATCAAACGCGCCAAAGAAGAATTTGAAGAAGCAGGCAGTGGTTTCGCACAAAATTTCAGCCGCCAAGATGCCTCAATTTTGAACATCACCCGCGCCTGCGAACAAGCCATTGATCTTGCCAATGTGGTCATCAAAGAAGAAAAGCTGGGCATCCCTTCAGGCAGCCGCGACGCATTTGAATTGCTGGCAAAAAATAATCTCATACCCCAAGCGCTTTCCACCAAAATGCAGCACATGGTGGGCTTTCGCAACACGGTCATCCATGAATATCAGCAAGTGAACATTGCCATCGTTCAAGCGGTTTTAGAAACAGGGTTAAATGATTTGTTACTCTTTACCGACGCTGTCATCGAACAACAAAATGCGCGAAACAAGACCCGAACATCCCGCCAGAATTTTCAAGCACTTTCTTTCAAATTCACTCTTTCCACATAGAACTTATCATGCTTCACCAGCGACCAAATCACCCGAGTAATATGCCGGCCTAAAGAGCGAACTGCTTGATTGTGTTTTTTACCTTCAGCCCGTTTCTTCAGATAATACTCTTTCGATTGTGGCGTGTGATAATAGTGCCTGGCAACAGCTGTCATCATGGCAGCTTTTGCTCGCCGGTTGATCTGCTTCCCTGCTTTGGTTCCGGAGTAAACACCTGAACTATTATCCAGTGGTGCCATACCAATATAACGGGCTAATGCTGGCTCAGAAGCAAAGCGACTTATTGTGCCTATTTCAGCTGCCAGTTCAGTTGCACAGATGATTCCAAAGCCTGTTATAGATTGAATATTTTGGGCTAATTTTGACTGCGGAATTAAATGCAATTCCGGGGACGCAATTCCGGGGACACAATACTTCAATTCCGGGGACACAATACTTAATGATCACCTTTGCGCAATTCCGGGGACACAATACTTAATGATCACCTTTGAAAAAATGCTTTATCGTTCCGTTGCACCTTTACCTGAAAGAATCTTGCCGCGAAACTTGGCTATCCGTGCAATGCGTGTCTCAGATTTCTTCGCTGAATTGAGGTTTATGATATAGCTTTTTTTGCGGCCAGGGGTGAGTGCATGAAAGGCTTCAGCAAGCTCAGAATCGGCATCCAATGCTTCTATGAGCTCATCAGGAAGGTCGAGGTCTCTCTGCTCTTTTTCGGGCTTTATGCCTGCCTCTACATAACCCATCGCCTCTTTTAAATAGGTAGTGATGATTGCCTCCATTTCCGCTACTTGATGGTTAGCAGTAAAACGGATCATATCCGGGTGTTGCGTATTTGCCCCTTGCCTTTCCAATACATGTTCTTGGTCTTTCAATAAAGCAGCGTTAAAAAAAGTTAGGCGAAAGTCTTTGCGAAATGCACCCATAATCACAATGTTTCGACCGCCATGCATGTAACACGGATGTCCCCATTTCACAGTCTCGGCTAATCCTAAACCACGACACATTTGGCGGAGTGAATGTAAGCCAACACCCCATTGTTGCGTTGAGCAATCTGAAGTGGCAAAGCGCTCACATCGCCCACACCCATGAGAAAAATATTCCTCAATATCTGTAATCACAGTTTTCCCCGATTGGACTGCCTAACAAAAAACTAGGAAGGCATCTCACTTGCATCGATTTCGTTCACGCGCAGTTTGCGGCCAGCAAATTCTCTGCCGTTGAGTGACTTGATGGCTGCTTTTCCTTCGAAGTCATCATCCATCACGATAAAGCCAAAACCACGGCTTTGACCTTCTTTATTGATCATCAGTTTTACACTCGTCACCGTGCCGAATTCAGCGAATACTTCGCGAATCTCTTCTTCGGTGGTGCTAAAAGACATGTTTCCAATATTAATATACATATTTATACCCTTAAAATCTCTGAACTTTTGGCAGTGTAAGCGGTGAAAGCTGCATAGCAAGTAAACCGCTGGGCTTACAGGAATGAACGGCGCTCATGCCAACCGCTTATCATTGGTATACTGTTGTCGATGTTATGCGCTTAGATAAATTTATATGTAAAAGCACAGCCTATGCTTTGGCTGAGGCAATCGCGTTCATCGAAAATGAAAGTGTTGTTGTTAATGGCTTTATATCTGTTGAGGCATCGAATCAAGTGCACAAAAATAATGTTGTGAGACTTGATGGTAACATATTAACACCGCGAAGTTCGCGGTATTTCATGCTTCATAAACCAAAGAACATGATTTGCTCGAATATTGATGAGGTTTACCCATCGGTACTTCGTCTTCTGGATGTCGATAACGTGAGTGAACTACACATCGCAGGGCGATTGGATGCCGATACCACTGGCCTCGTGCTGATTACAGATGATGGGCATTGGTCTTTTAACCTCACATCACCCCAAAACAAATGCGAAAAAGTGTACAACGTGGGTTTAGCTCGACCAATTTCACCGGATGCAAAGCAGCGTTTTCGGGATGGTATCCTCCTGCAAGGGGAATCTCGCCCCACCATACCTGCAACGCTACATATCATTGCCCCCTATCAGGTCTTGTTGACCCTCACTGAAGGTCGCTTTCATCAGGTAAAACGAATGTTTTCGGCTATCGGTAATCGCGTTGTATCCCTGCATCGCCAGCAAATCGGGTCGCTTGAACTGGATGTGGATCAGGGGGAATGGCGTCATTTAACACCAGCAGAGGTTGAAGCGCTTGATGTTTCAGATACCAAATAAATCGCGCAAATCGATGCCTGTTTCATAAGGCACCAGCATGGCAGCTTGGGTTCTACGTATCACGTGCTGCAAATAGCCGCTCATTCTATGGTCATCAAGGTTTTCCTCGGTGGGCGTTGTGTTGATCACTTTGGCTGAGCGCAACATGCTCTTGATACCTTCGAGTAATGCGTAGTCGTTGTCATGGAGCAAGACGATTTCTTTGCCCAGATGCCAATAGATATCAATATTGTTGATATCCATAACATCCAATGGCGGCACCAACGGCACAAGGTCTAACGACGTGACCACGCGGCTAATATCAAGATGCGAAAACGCCTGCGCACCACTGACATTAGTCACTTTAGGTTGGCCAAAGGTGACAACAGGGCCAAGCCTATATTGATCCTTATCCAGAAACATGGCCAGAACCACGGCAACTGCACCGCCCAAGCTGTGGCCAGTAGTGCTGATGGTATAATCTTTGTTGAGTTTGGGTAACAGGGCTTTGTAAATACCTTCTGCTGCTTCTGAAAAACCTTGATGCAAAGCGATGTTGGCATGTTTGTCGGGCGATAGTTTGAGCGAGATATCGACCATTGCATTTTCAACATTGGCTGTGCCGCGTACGGTGATGATTTGATGTTTGAGCTTATCATTGGCGGCGATGAAGTAGTTCACTTCCACCCCTGGCACATTGCCGTAATCCACAAGTTTATACCCTTCGGTTTCCACGATCACCTGCGCCTCATTTTTGGGCAGGTAAGCGGCATGGGCAATTTCGGCATAAAGCTTCAACTGATTAAACATGGCTGTTGATCTATCAGCACTGGCTGTTGCCGAGAAAAAGCAAATCCCAGCCAGCAAGCAAAACAATCGAGATAAACCTTGTAGTGGCATGTTGAAACGATGATGGGAGAAAGAAAATACTACAGCGATTGTGTGTTTCATTGCTGCATTGTGCATATGCCTTTGACTTTATTCGAGGAAATACTTCGTTGGTAGACAAGCGCGATGCCCAAAAACGGCTATTTGAATTTCGCCAATGCTTTTTTCACGCCTTCATGCCGCAATTCCCCATCCCATGTGTTGATGCCCAATGTCAAAGCCGCATCTTCATGTGTGGCTTGCTCCAAACCCAATGCTGCGATTTTTTCAATATAAGGGAATGTAGCAAAGGTTAAGGCTTGGGTGCTGCTTTGGGCGACAGCTGCGGGAAGATTGGGCAAACAACAGTGAATCACCCCCTCTTCTTTGTAAGTAGGCTCAGCAAATGAGGTGACGCGACTGGTCTCACTCATGCCGCCTTGATCGATGGCAACATCCATAAATACACTATCTTCTGGCATCGCAGCCAGCATCGCTCTGGATAACAGCACGGGCGCATGTTCGCCTGAAATCAACGCTGCACCAAGCAGTACATCACATGCGGGCAACAACTGCTGCAAACTTTCAGGCGCGTACAATTGCGTTTGAACCCTGCCTTGAAAGTGATGCTCCAAACTGGTCAAGCAAGCTTGCTTTTGGTCAAAAATGAAAACTTTTGCGCCAAGGCCAACAGCCACTTCGGCACCATGACGCCCCACATTTCCGCCGCCAATGATCACCACCTTGGCTTGATCCATACCAGAGATACCACCAAACAGTTTACCTTTGCCTAGACCATCACCCATCGCATGCTTCTGCAACAAATGGGCAGCAAAAAGCATGGCCACGCGCCCTGCCACTTGGCTCATGGGTTGTAGCAATGGCAGCGAGCCATTTTGCAGGGTTACTGTTTCATATGCGATGCTCCGCACTTGTTTTTCGAGCAACACTTTTGCCAATTCAGGGGCACTGGCAAGGTGGAGAAAAGTAAACAAACCCAACTGCGGGCGTAACCATCCATACTCTTGTGGCAAAGGCTCCTTCACCTTCAGCACCACATCTACATCCCAAGCTTGTGCAGCTTCGACCATGCTAGCGCCGGCATCAGCATAATCGCGATTTGAATAACCACTGCCCACACCCGCACCGTATGCAACACACACATGATGCCCGCGTTTCACCAGCTTGGCGGCACCACTCGGTGTCAGGGCAACACGAAACTCACCATTCTTTATCTCTTTGGGGACACCAAATTTCATCGTCACTCCTTTTTAATCACGATACGGGCATGCCTTTACGCTTGAACTAACTTACCTATTTAACCAGTTGCACACATGAACACTCTACATTTCTTTTATGCATTGAGGTATTCACCTTGTCGGTTTAGTTTCCATTCAGCACAAAACTAAAAATCATGTTCTGGCGCGGCGGAGATTATTTTGACCAATCAAGCAATCAACAAATCGACATTTGCCTTGCTACTGTTCTTGTGCAGTGCACTCTTTTATGCGGCGGCAGCTTATAAAATTCCTATCAGTGATGATTTGGCAGATAGCTATTTTAGTGAGTCGATTCAGACCGCGACCATTGCATATGCCACGGCGCGTGGCGTGAATGCTGTGGTATCGGTAATCAAAGAATCCGAATTGGATTTATCACCTGCGGGTGTTGGGGTGACCATTGCAGCGGGGCAAATTCTTGATCCTATCGATGATATGACAGAGCGCTTATCGTCTGTGCTGGTGGCAGCCATTGCATCGCTGGGCATTCAAAAAATTGGCTTTGAAATCAGCGTGCTCGTTTCGTTTAAAGCCATTGCTTTACTGTTATTGCTTTGTATTCCCCTGCTTTGGCGGCAAAATAATATCACCACGTCCTTGCTGGAATTTGCCCTCAAAGCTTGTTTTATCTTGCTTCTGCTGCGCTTTATGTTGCCCGTGTCGGCCTTGGTGAGTGATGGCATCTATAAACATTGGTTGCAACCCAATATTGAAACATCATTGGCTAAATTGGCTTTGGTCAATCAAAGTTATGAAGTAATGTCGACCAACCTACCTAGCGAAACCAGCGAAGGCTTTTTTGCATCCTTAACTGATGCAGCCTCGGATAAAGTTAAACAAACCCAGTTAGCTTTTACCCATATGGTAGAAAATGTAGAGCAAATCATTACTTCGCTTTTAAGCTTGATGACAACTTATTTGGCCATATTCGCCTTTCAAATCGTGTTGCTGCCCTTATTGATGCTTTGGTTGCTACTAAACTTGCTCAACAGCAAATTCTTGGATGGTTTGGTAACAACTGTGACCAAGCATCTTTCAAGCAAACCGCAGAGCGCACGTAGATATATAAACCATAAGCGTATGGTATTACATCGATAAACAGGAGATGTGATATGAGCGAAACAAGTGTGCAAGTATGGGATATTTTTGTCCGTGTTTTCCATTGGAGCTTGGTGTTTTTCTTTACGGTAACGTATCTATCAGGCGATGCGCTTGAAACCGTGCATGCCTATGCTGGTTATATCATCATCATTCTGCTTGGTTTGCGTCTGATTTGGGGCGTGGTGGGCACGCCTTATGCTCGCTTTACCAATTTCATCTACTCACCCCAAAGCATTAAAGCGTATCTCAAATCTTTGTTGAGCAAGCATCCCAAACATTATCTGGGGCACAACCCTGCGGGTGGTGCCATGGTCATACTGCTGCTTATCTTTGTAGCTTTAACCAGCTGGAGCGGCTTAAAAGCTTATCAAGCTGAAGGCAAAGGCCCCTTGGCTTCTACTGAAATCAGTTGGGTCAACGTGGCACAAGCCGATAATGACAGCCGCGATAAGGGCAAAAAAGGTGATGAGTTTTGGGAAGATGTGCACGAACTGCTCGCGAACTTCACTCTATTTCTCATCTTTGTGCATATCGCAGGTGTTTTTGTTTCAAGCGTCTTGCACAAAGAAAATCTGGTGCGCGCTATGATTTCGGGTAAGAAAAAACCACTTGAATAAACGACTTATTTACAAGGCCCTAAGCGTTTGCCAGTGCCATGATTGACCATGGTAATGCCCATGCTGTTGATATTGATGGTGCTGGTCATGGTATCGCCAACATAAGAAGCAAGACCGTCAATGTGAGCATCTTGGCCTTCAATGGTGCAGGTCATGTGCCAGGTGATGGTGTTGCCCTTAATGGTGTGGTTTTTGAGCTCACAATTCTCGCCCACATCCGGTGTCATCACCAAATCATCGTTGGTCACACAATGTTTTACCGATTTACCCGGCATGCTCATGCCCATCAATTCCACACTTGTTTGCACTTCCCATTCACCTAAAAAACCTTCGTTGGCCGCCAAAGCTGGTTGATTGGCTAAAAAGGTAAGGGCCAAACTCAGTAATACTCGTTTCATATTTTCTCCGCCTTAACGTTTATATCTCATGTTTGATATCTATTTGCGATGGAGGCTATGGCCCAATTGATGTGGTGTTCGTGATAAATACAACACTTTGTAAAAAACTTAACGTTTGGGATAATCAAAATCTTGAAGTTGCCATGTGGTGCTCGCGTCTTGCCAATCTTTAATGTCAGCTGCCAAGGTCACGACTGCTGATGTTGGCATATCGCCGATAGGCTGGGCTGCGAGCAATTCGGCAAGCTCGGTGATACCTGGATTGTGCGCCAAAAGTGCCAAGCTAGACACAGCATTTGGAATACTTTGAATCACGCTCAGTATGGTGCTGGGTGATGCAAGATATAAATGTTCAAACCATTGAATCTTATCCAACTCATAACCCATGGCTTGGGTCATCAGCTGGCTGCTTTGCTCTGCGCGTTTGGCAGTGCTGGAAATAAACAAATCGGGAATAAAATCTTTATCTTTGAAGCGTTGCCCCATATCAGCGGCATCACGCAAACCGCGTGGATTTAGGGTTCTATCGTAATCGCGTGCGCCGATTGTTCCCCAATCGGATTTGGCATGGCGGATAAGTATCAAGGTTTTCATCAGCCAAGCTTAGTCTGGCAATTGATAACACACCATATTTGCCGATAGTTCGCGATATGTTTTCCAATCCAACGTTATATATAAAAGGCAGCCGCGCGCCTAAGCCATCATATATCACTCTGCCCGCGAGGCCAAAGCCATTGCCCTCATTGCTGGATTTTCTTGATGGTCATTTTCCGCGTGTTGGTCGCGAAGTTTGGGAACATCGCTTGCAAAATGGAAAAGTAAGTGATGAATCGGGGCGGATTGTTGATTTGCAAACGCCCTATCGCATCAATGCCCGTTTGGCCTATTTTCGCGAGGTGATTGCCGAACCACGTATTCCCTTTGCAGAACATGTTCTTTTTGAAGATGAACACATCTTGCTCGCCGATAAACCACATTTTATGCCAGTCACGCCATCAGGTACTGCAGTCAATGAGTGCCTTCTCCATCGTTTGATTCAGCGAACGGGCAATACCGATTTGGTGCCCTTACATCGTTTGGATAAAGATACTGCGGGTTTGGTGCTATTCAGCAAATCACCTGCCACGCGTAATGCTTACAACACCTTATTTCGCCTTGGCCACATTGATAAACACTATGAAGCGGTAGGCAATTTACCCGCAGAGCAAGGCAAACAATCATGGCTTATTGAAAGTCGCATCGAGCCCAGTGGCGAATGGATTTTACAGCACAATGTGCAAGGCCCTATCAACGCCCGTTCATCCATAACAATATTAAAAACAGGTGCGCATTTGGCGCAATATGCTCTTTCGCCCATCACTGGCAAAACCCATCAACTGCGTCTGCATATGGGGTTGATTGGTGTGCAGATTCTGCATGACTCATTTTATCCCCAGATACAACCCAAAACAGACTTGCCAGACTACAGCAAACCCCTGCAACTGCTTGCCAAAAGTCTATCGTTTACCGACCCCATTTCGCGAGAAAAGCGCGCCTTTACCTCGCATCTAGGCTTAAAGATGTGGAATGAGATTGCTTAAGCTATAAGTCTATCCTTGCATGGTATAACATGCGCAGCACACAAACTTGCTCACTGCCGAGGCCAAACCAAGATGCGAATCGTTGAAATTTCATATGAACCAACCGAGCTCTACAAAATTCTTAAATTTGAAGGCTTGGTAGCCAGCGGCGGCGAAGCCAAACATGTGATTGCAGAAGGTTTGGTATCGCTTAACGGCGCTGTGGAAACGCAAAAGCGCAAGAAAATCATGGCTGGCGACATCATCGATTTTGGTGATGAGAAAATGCAGATTCAGCTTAGAAGAGAATAGCCCTAACTTTGACTTCCCTACTTCCTATCAAACTTATTCTTACCAGTGTGGGTCATGCCAAAGAAGCCCATACACTGGCAGAAGGCCTTGTGGCTTCATCATTGGCTGCTTGTGTGCAGATTTCCAATCAAGGGCAATCGGTGTATCGCTGGCAGGGAAAAGTCGTCAGCGACGATGAATATTATTTGAGTATCAAAACAGATTCTGAACATGCCCAAGAAGTGGTGAACTGGCTTAAAAGCCATCATAGCTATGATGTACCTGAAATCATCGTTGTTGATGCTATGGCAGACCACGCTTACGGCCAATGGCTGCAACACGAATTAAATCAATAAGACAAAAGGATTGTGATGTTCAACAAACTAAAAAAGCTATTAACTGGTGCAAAAAGCAATGAACCAGCCCAAAAAGATCATGATATTTCACTGGCAGTAACAGCCATGATGGTCGAAATCATGCTCATCGATGGCAAGCTTGATGACAAAGAACATCAAACCATCGTCAACACTGTGCAAAAGCGCTTTTCGCTGACCAGTGCTGAAGTGGACACGTTGATTGAAGAAGCGAAAGTTGCTCATGATAAGTCCACTGATTTGCATCAATTTACCTCGCAAATCCTCAAACATTATTCTACCCAAGAGCGCATCGACTTTTTGGCTGAGCTTTGGCAAGTCGCCTTGGCCGATGGAGAAATTGATCCTTATGAAGAGCAGCTGATTCGTCGCGTGGCCAATTTGGTTGGGGTGTATCACAACGAATATATCCAAGCCAAAATTCAAGCCAGAGATATGCCCATCTAATTCATCATGCTGGAACAAACGCTTCTCTTCTTGATTTCCTTGGTGGCCAATACCTTTTCATCATTGGCTGGCGGCGGCGCTGGCCTGATTCAGTTGCCCGCACTCTTGATGCTGGGCCTGCCCTTTAGTATTGCCCTTGCTACCCATAAAATTGCCAGTGTAGCCCTTGGTTTGGGCGCTACAGTGCGTTATCTCAACGAAGATATGGTGCAGCGCAAGATTGCTTTACTGATGCTTTTCTCTGGCGTGCCGGGGGTGATTCTTGGTGGTTTTATCATTATCAATGTGCCCGACCGCATTGCAGCGATTGCCTTAGGAGTTTTGACCATACTGCTGGGGCTTTATTCTATTTTTAACCCCAAGCTGGGTACATCCCATAGCGAAACCCATATGGACACCCGCGGTCTTATGATTGGCGGCTTGGTGCTTTGTTTTATTGGTATTTTAAATGGCTCGCTCACGTCAGGCACAGGCTTGTTTGCAACCCTCTTTCTTGTGCGTTGGTTTGGCCTTGATTACAAACATGCTGTGGCCTACACCTTGGTGATGGTAGGTGTGTTTTGGAATGCCACGGGCGCAATCACGGTTGGCTTGCTTTCCAGCATCCAATGGGATTGGTTGATTGCCTTGTTGCTCGGCTCGTTTATTGGTGGTTATCTGGGCAGCCATTTGGCCATGATGAAAGGCAATATGCTGATCAAGCGCAGCTATGAAATCATTACGATTATGATTGGTTTGAAGTTACTTTGGGGCTAAGCCCGAAAGTCCAAAGATTGAAGAAATAGAAAGAAAAGGTGTACCCATGAGCAAGCCGAAAACGATTTATTTAAGCGATTATCAAGCTCCAAACTTTCTTGTTGAGCATGTCTCTCTCACATTTAAGCTTGAGCCTACGGCCACTGAAGTCACTTCTCATGTGAGCTATAGACGCAATCCTTTGGGCAACACCAATGCCCCGCTTTACCTTGATGGCGAACATATGCAACTGGTGCGTCTGTTGTTAAATGACAAGCCATTGGATGCTTCAGATTATATTTACTGTGATGAAAGCTTAACCATTGCCGATGTGCCTGAGGTTTTTACGCTTACCGTCACCACCATCATCAATCCAGAAGCCAACACATCCTTGGATGGTTTGTATCGCACATCGGGCAACTACTGTACCCAATGCGAAGCCCAAGGCTTTCGCCGTATCACCTATTACCAAGATCGCCCGGATGTGATGGCGACTTTTGATGTGCGTATTGAAGGCGACAAAACCAGTAATCCTGTGTTGTTATCCAATGGCAACCCGACTGGCGCAGGCAAGTTAGCTGATGGTCGCCACTGGGCCACGTGGTCAGACCCCTTTGCCAAACCCTGCTATCTTTTTGCCTTGGTTGCTGGTGACTTGGCTTGTGTTGAAGACAGCTTTCAAACCCAATCAGGCCGTGATGTGACCTTAAAGATTTTCACTGAAGCGCATCATATTCACCAATGTGGCCATGCCATGGATTCGCTCAAACGCGCTATGGCTTGGGATGAAACACGCTTTGGTCTCGAATACGATTTGGACTTGTTCATGATTGTGGCTGTGGACGATTTTAATATGGGCGCTATGGAGAATAAGGGTTTGAATGTGTTTAACTCCCGCCTTGTTTTTGCCAGCCCAGAAACAGCTACCGATGATGATTATATCGCTATTGAAGCAGTGATTGGCCATGAATATTTCCATAACTGGACAGGCAACCGTGTGACCTGCCGTGATTGGTTCCAGCTTAGCCTGAAAGAGGGTTTAACCGTATTTCGGGATCAAGAATTTACCGCCGATACCCACTCGCGCGCTGTCAAACGCATCGAAGATGTGCGCATGCTGCGCACCCATCAGTTTGCTGAAGATGCTAGCCCCATGGCGCATCCCATCCGCCCAGACAACTACATGGAAATCAACAATTTTTACACTGTTACCGTCTATGAAAAAGGCGCTGAAGTGGTGCGTTTGTATCAAAGCTTGTTGGGTGTGGAAGGTTTTAGAAAAGGTATGGATTTGTATTTCAAACGCCATGATGGTCAGGCAGTGACTACTGAAGATTTTCTTGCTTCCATGGCTGATGCCAACAAGCAAGACCTCTCGCAAATGCAACACTGGTACAGCCAAGCAGGCACACCAAAACTGACAGTTTCCCTCACTTATGATGCAGTAGCCCAAACAGCGACGCTGTATTGCAAACAAACCTGCCCAATCACGCCCGATGCCAAAGCAAAACAACCCTTTTTGATTCCGCTGGGTTTGGGCCTATTGCTCCCCGATGGCAGCGAAGCACCGCTGCAACTTAGCCATGAAGAAACAGCCATCGGCACCAACAGAACCCTCTTGATGACAGAAACTGAGCAAAGTTTCACCTTTAACCACATCTGTCAAAAGCCTGTGCCTTCCCTGCTGCGCTCGTTTTCTGCGCCAGTTGAAATCGAATATGCCTATACCTTGGATGAGCTCGCCTTTTTAATGCAATACGATACCGACTCGTTTAACCGCTGGGCGGCCGCCCAAGAGCTAGCCAAACAAACCATGTTGCAAATGATACACGGCGATGTCGCGCCGCAGCCAAGCTTGATTACAGCATTCCAAGCTTTGCTCAATGACGCCAACCTAGAAGATGCGCTAAAAGCTGAAGCACTGATGCTGCCTTCGGAAAATGATATGGCTGAAGCATGTAAAGTCGTAAACCCACAAAACATTCATCATGCCCGTGAGACTTTGGTTCGTTTTATCGCCAGAGGTTTGGCTGATGATTTGAAAGCTGTGTATGCACAACGCCAACAAAGCTCTGGTTTGAGCGATGAAGCCATGCAACACCGCAAGCTTAAAAACGTATGTTTGGCCTATTTGGTGGCTTTGGAAGAGCAAGAATTCATAACTTTGGCAGCAACACAATTTGAATCTGCGAGCAATATGACCGATCAGTTTGCAGCATTGGCAGCGCTTGCCGATGTGGCGTGCCCAGAAAGAAATCTTGCTTTGCATGTTTTTGAACAATCATGGTCAAATGAAGCTGGGGTGATGGATAAATGGTTTGCTGTGCAAGCCGGCAGCACCTTGCCAGGCACGCTAGAGCGCGTAAGAACCTTGATGAGCCACGATAAATTCAGCTTAAAAAATCCGAACAAAGTGCGCGCACTCATCAGCAACTTTGCTCTGCGCAATCCATACGCCTTTCACGCAGTAAATGGCTCAGGATATGCATTTGTGGCAGAGCAAGTCTTGGCGCTGGATAAACTCAATCCACAAATCGCTTCACGTTTGGTGCGCGCTTTGATGCACTGGAAACGATTGGAGCCAAAGCGCAGTGCACTGATGAAGGCAGAGCTACAACGCATTGCTACAAGTGAAGGCATTTCAGGCGATGTTTATGAGATTGTGAGTAAAAGCTTGAAGTAAACCCGCCAAGCAAGTCCATCACCGTCTTCGGAATGTTGTGCGCGGTTTGGATGGTTTGGCCCGCTTATGCTTAGGAAAGAGCGACCATAAAGCTGCTTCATCAATCGCTTGAAACTCGCCGACATTCAAACCATCTAAATGAATGGGGCCAATGGCATAACGAATCAACCGCAGCGTAGGAAATCCCACCGCCGCCGTCATGCGCCGCACTTGGCGGTTACGGCCTTCGGTGATGCTAAGGCTAAGCCAAGACGTTGGAATGCTGGCGCGTTGACGAATGGGCGGATGGCGCTCCCAGAGGTGGGTAGGTTCAGCCATTTTAAAAGCTTTCGCAGGTTTGGTCAGGCCATCTTTAAGTTTTACACCGTTTTCAAGCGCAGCGATGGCGTCAAATGTGATGTCGCCTTCCACCTGCACCCAATAGGTTTTTTCCAGTTTGAAATCAGGATGTGAAATCTTGTGCTGCAACAAGCCATCATCGGTGAGCAGCAGTAAGCCCTCACTATCGTGATCCAAGCGCCCTGCAGGATAAACATCCGGAATATCAACAAAATCAGCCAGTGTTTTATGAGCACCATCGGCGCTAAACTGCGTGAGTACCTGAAAGGGTTTATTCAATTTGAGGGTGGTCATGGGCTAAGCCTAGCGTATCGTGTTTTGGATTCTATGCTTTAGGCAGGTCAACGTTGCAAAGCGAACCAACGATGTAAGCATGATGCTTGGTTTCAATGAATAAAGGGATGAAATATGAAAACATTTTTGATGATTGTAATGGGTTTGTTTGTGGTTGGCTTGATTGTCTACGTGGTGATGGCTGTGCTCTCACAAAAAACACCCGATAACTTGGGTCTGGTTCACCAACAATTGCGTACCTGCCCAGATTCGCCCAATTGCGTTTGCAGCGAAGCCCATAGCCAATCCAGCAAAGAACATGCAATCTCACCTATCAAAGTGGATAGCAATACTTGGCAACAGCTAAAATTTATCATCATTGAACAAGGCGGAAGCATTCAAAGCGAAACAACAAATTACCTGCATGCCACCTTCACATCACCTGTATTTCGCTATGTTGATGATGTGGAGCTTCGTTGGGATGAAGCAAGTAAAACCATTCATATGCGTTCGGCCTCACGCATGGGTCGTTCCGATTTTGGTGTGAATCGAAAACGGGTGACAAAAATCACGCAAGCCATTACTTCTCCAAGTAATTAGAATATATAGCAAAATGTGATGTACAGCACAGATTTTAGAGCATATAAAAGAATGGTATGCTTTGCGATTTTTTTAATTAATATTCGTTTCTAAAATACAAGCCAAGGGAAAGTGTTTTGATAAGAAAAATGAAATGGGGGCTTTTAATTTCATGCCTCGTCTTAACTGACGTGGCCTTTGCTGGCACACCTGTAACCATCCAACAAAGTTATGCTGGTAAAGTTAACTTTCTAACCGTAGCCAGTAGTTTCCGTACATCGCCAGACCTATTTTGGCCATATGCAACGGCCCTGCCTGTGCCCAATAGTGGTTGTTTGGTGCAAGCTCCAGGTGTTCCCTCCTCTGCAGATTTATCACTTGCGGTTGTCGATCCAGCTGCCCCTGCTGTCACTGGCTTGCCTGTAGGGGCAACAGTGGTAGCAGCTCATCTCTATTGGGCTGGCTCTTATACGCCTTTAGCGCAATCAGCAACAACAACACAGGCAACGCCAGATGCAAATGTCACATTTGATGGGGTACCTGTTTCTGCCGACCGTATATTTACGGAATCTTATTCAGGCGGCTACTACAATTGGTTTGGTGGTTATAAAGATGTGACCAGTATTGTTGCCGCTAAAGGTAACGGCATCTACACTTTAAACGACTTGTCGGTAAATACTGATGCCACGCATTGCGCCAGCTCAGCAGTACTTTCCGCATGGTCGTTAGTGGTAATTTATAACGACCCTGCTCCAACTGCACCAACGCGAGTGATTAACTTATTTGATGGTTTTACTTATTATCGCTCAACACAAATCATTTTGAATCCATACAACTTTGTTGTGCCTGCTGCCCCCATCAATGGTAAATTGGCATTTGTTACTTGGGAGGGTGATGTGTACAACTCTGGGACTTTTGTATTCGCCGAAAACTTTGCCATCAAACATCCTTTGGGTGTGTGGAATAATTTATCTGATGTGAACAATCCCTTGGGTAATCAGTTCAACTCTGTATCCAATGATGTCAATCCAGCTTCTTCCACAGCTTATGGAGTAGACTCAGACGTGTTTGATATTTCTCCTTATCTGGTTGCTGGTGACACTACAGTTTCAACTGCATATAGCTCTGGCTCAGACTTGGTGATTTTGGCAGCTGAAATTTTCAGTACCACCAACACGCCGGTTGCAAACTTATCCATTAGTAAAACCCATGGCGCTGATTTTAATTTGGGGCAACCTGATTCCTACAGCATCAACGTCACCAATAATGGGCCAGATATCTCAGCGGTGACAGAAACCATTACTGTGACAGACACCATTCCTGCTGGGCTTACCTACAACTCTGTGACTGGCACTGGTTGGGCTTGTACCTTTGTTACGCCCACCCTCACCTGCACGACATCCACAGCACTTGCAGTTGGCGCAACACTACCCACGATTACTGTCAACGTTACTCCAACAATAGCAGCTGTGCCTTCGGTAACCAATACCGCTACTGTGGCTAGTACCATGTTTGATCATATTCTAACCAATAATACCAGCAGCGATATTACTGTTGTACGTCAACCTGAAGTTACGGTATTAAAATCAGCTGCAGGTCCCAGCGGGCCATCAGATGTGATGACCTATACAGTACAAGTCTTTAATACTGGCCCTACGCTTATCACCAATGTGGTAAATACGGATGTGCTGAGTAATTACACCCAGTTTGGATTGGATTGCGATGGAACAGGTATTTCAGTGACCTTCAATGATGGTGCTCCGGTGTCAGGCCTTAGCATGGGAACGCCGATTTACTCATCGACTGTGCCACCCGTGCTTACCCCTTTTGTTCCAACGCCTACTGGTGGTGGCATCACAGGTTGCACCAATATCACAGGTGGTTTTGATGCTGCGATTAAAGCCATTCAAATTCCGATGATTGGCACCATGAACCCTGGCACGAATTATTCACTCCAATACAAAGTGCAAGTGAAGTAACAAAAAAAGGCAGCCGTGTGGCTGCCTTTTGCTTGTATCTTTGAAGCTTTACTAAAAAGTCTTACGACTTCTTCACAAACTGCGTAAGAATCACAATCGTTTGGCCGCTAACTTTTCCTTCGATATGTTCAGCATTATCAGCTACAAGGCGAATGCCACGAACAGCTGTGCCGCGCTTGGCAGTGAAACCACCGCCTTTAACCACCAAATCTTTAATCAATGTTACTGTATCGCCAGCTTCAAGCACAGCGCCGTTGCTATCACGGTGAATCACAGTATCAGCAGCAGCCCCGCTTTCACCTGTGGCTTCAGCCCAAGTGCGAACATCATCTTCCAAATACATCATATCCAACAAATCTTGTGGCCAGCCCTCGCCTTTTAAACGATTTAACATACGCCATGCAACCACCTGTACCGCCGGAACTTGGCTCCACATGCTGTCGTTTAAACAACGGAAATGATTGGCATCGGCACGCTCAAGATTTTCAATTTGTGTTTTGCAAGTTTCGCAGAGTAATACAGAGGAATCAGCGGTTTGGTCGGTAATGGGCGGCACTGCATATACACTTAAATCTTCGCTTGCTGCGCAAAGCTCACATTTGGATTCACTGCGGGTTTCTAGTTCTTTTTCAATACTCATGGCTCACCTATTCAAAAATTTTTCGGCAAGCTACAACATCTCACCCAATTGAAAAGGTTGCAGCACTGAGGTTAGCGGGAGCTTCGACCAGTGCCTGGGCGGCCTACCTTAGATTTTGGCTCAATAAGATGAATGGTATCGCCGCGCAACACCAACTCGTTGCCGCATCCTTGGCAGCGTGAGCCAAAGCCAGAAAAAGGAAATGTTTTTAATGTTTGGCATTTTGGGCACAAACCTTTTCGCGCTTTAAATGGCAAATAAAGCAAGCAAAAACCAAGTAAAACAGCGCCAATCAGACCTGTCATGGGCATAAATAACATCAACAATACAAAACTTCCCCATAACGGAATTGTAAAAAATATAATGCGCAAAGGTGCGGCTTTGCTGGCTGATGTTTGCAGGGTTTTTCTTGGCATACGTTGGCTGATAATGCGAATCCAAAGCCAACACGCAAGCTTGTAGCATCTTGGGCTTTCGTCGCTATGCTTTGCTTATAAAATTTCCCTAACTTTGAGGCATTCCATGAACATCACTATTGGCACCCCACTCTCAGCTACAGCAAAACGCGTGTTACTTTTGGGCTCTGGTGAGCTTGGTAAAGAAGTGACCATTGAATTGCAGCGCTTTGGCGTGGAAGTGATTGCTGTAGATAGTTATGGCAATGCGCCCGCTATGCAGGTCGCCCACCGCGCTCACATCATCAATATGCTCGATGCCAAGGCACTCAGAGCTGTGATTGAACAAGAGCAACCGCATTTGATTGTGCCTGAGGTGGAGGCCATCGCCACGCAAACCCTGGTCGAGCTTGAAAGTGAAGGGTTTCATATTATCCCAACTGCCAGAGCCACCCAACTCACCATGAACCGTGAAGGTATTCGCAGACTAGCTGCAGAAACACTTGGTCTGCCAACATCCAACTATCAATTTGCCAGTACCCATGAAGAATTTAACGCCGCCGTCTCAAGCATTGGTTTTCCTTGTGTGGTGAAACCCATCATGAGCTCATCGGGTAAAGGACAATCCGTAATTCGCCGCGGCGAAGATGTGGATCGTGCATGGGCTTATGCCCAAGAAGGTGGCCGTGCTGGTAAGGGAAAAGTGATTGTCGAAGGTTTTGTCGATTTTGATTATGAGATTACCATGCTCACTGTTCGCCATCGTGATGGTACATCGTTTTGTGAGCCCATTGGTCATTTACAAGTTGATGGCGACTACCGCGAATCTTGGCAGCCGCAAGCCATGAGCAAGGCGGCCTTAAAAGCTGCCCATACTATTGCTGGTGAAGTTACCGAAGCCTTGGGCGGTTTTGGTTTGTTTGGTGTGGAATTATTTATCAAAGGTGATGAGGCCATTTTCAGTGAAGTCTCCCCTCGCCCGCATGATACAGGTTTGGTCACACTCATTTCCCAAGATTTATCTGAATTTGCTTTGCATGTGCGTGCTATTTTAGGGCTACCCATCCCAAACATTGCCCAACACGGGGCAGCTGCTTCTTGCCCTATCGTTGTCGAAGGTGATTCGGAGCACGTCAGCTTTGCCAATGTGGAAGAAGCCTTGGCTGAACGCGATACACAGCGTCGTATGGCAGTGACCCTTGCGCGCGCAGATTCGGTGGAAGCCGCCAGAGAAAAAGCCAAACGCGCTGCCAACTTGATTCAAATCAAGTTGTAAGGAAGCAACCATTGTGAATATATTATTTTTCAGTGCCAAAGCTTACGACCGCACTTGTTTTGATGCAGCGAACAAACCATACCAACACAATATTCGTTATATTGATGCCAAGTTGACACTGGATACTGCGCATTTGGTGCGGGACACTCAGATTGTATGCGTGTTTGTGAATGACACACTTGATGCCGCTGTATTGGCTAAATTGGCTGAAGCAGGCGTGCAATTGATTGCGTTGCGCTGCGCTGGATACAACAACGTCGATATGAAAGCAGCCCATGCACTCGGTTTGGTGGTGGTACGCGTGCCTGCCTATTCACCCTATGCTGTCGCTGAACATGCACTGTGTTTGATGTTAGCACTCAACCGCAAGGTGCACAGGGCATACAATCGTGTACGCGAAGGAAACTTTTCACTCAATGGTTTGTTAGGCTTTGATTTTCATGGTCGCACCGCAGGCATTATTGGCACTGGCCGTATCGGCTCTTTGCTTGCTCGCACCCTCAATGCCATGGGCATGAAAGTATTGGCTTATGATCCTTATCCCATCAGTAACCCAGGAGATTATGGTTTTTCCTATTGTGATTTGCCCACACTTCTAGCCACATCCGATGTGGTGAGCATGCACTGCCCGCTGAACGCCGACACTTTACATATGATTGATAAAACAGCGCTGAAAACCATGAAAAAAGGCGTGATGATTATCAATACCAGCCGAGGCGCCCTCTTGGATGCTGAAGCCATCACTGCTGGTCTAAAATCCAAAAAAATTGGCTATTTGGGCTTGGATGTGTACGAGCAAGAAAGCGAACTTTTCTTTGAAGATTTATCATCTGAAATTATCCAAGATGATATTTTTGAACGCTTATTGATGTTCCCCAATGTGTTGATTACTTCACATCAAGGTTTTTTCACCAGCGAAGCCATCGACAATATCGCACAAACCACCTTAGATAATATTCAAGCTTTTAAATCAGGGGATTTAACCCGCATACAATCACATATCGTCCAGCGCTAAATATTAACGCGCAAATTGGATATCTAAGGTA
Source organism: Mariprofundus sp. UBA1536 (assembly GCA_002323245.1). Lineage (GTDB taxonomy): Bacteria > Pseudomonadota > Zetaproteobacteria > Mariprofundales > Mariprofundaceae > Ghiorsea. The sequence continues at coordinate 40,418 of DCPU01000008.1, forward strand.
CGCAAGTAGGTATGTAAGCCAGCATCCTGCACTGGGAACACATAAGCATCGGTATCCGATTCATTATGATGCGAATGCCACAAACCAGGCGGGGTCACAAACACAGTGTTGGTTGCCCACATCATTTTGGTGGGATTGATAATATCGCCATTTTCATCAATCTTTTTACCAATCAAGGTGTAAGTGTCTGGGCCTGAAACCACGGCCAAATCAAGCGCTACTGAATTATGACGATGGGCTTTTTGCACTTGTCCTTTGGGCAAAAAGTTAAACAACGACCACATGGTATGGGTAATGGTTTTGGTTTTTTTGCAATCGGTATTACCCAAAATGATACCCACGCGATTGCGTTTTTCAGCCATGGCTGTTTCTCGAAAGCTTGCAACTTCATCATGCATATAATCTTTGCTGAAAAATACGGGCTTAAAGCGCGGCGCTGTAGGCAACACACCCATATATTGCAGCAATGGCCCATCATGCGACCAATACAAAGCCGAATCTTCATCAGCAAAATGGATCATACCTTCATTGCATGGCACAGCAAAAGCATCACCTTCTTTCCAAGTGATAACGCCTTCTTGGGTTTGCGTGCGACCAGAGCCGCGCATCACAAACACAATTTCAGAGGTGGCGGCCACCGATGTCTTGATGCTTTCACCGGCACAAATACGCACATAGTTGGCAAGCAAACTTGGCGATGTTGCCAAATATGGGGTTTCCAATGCTTTGGATAAATCCAAGGCAATCACCCGCGTTGGCCCGCTTTCATGCAAGGATGCAGGGAAAGGTTGAATGGGCACTTCATTCATATCAGGTGTTGCTGCTGCTGAATATTCCCAGCTAATAACTTGTTCAGCCCATTGTTGGTTCATACCTACTCCTTGCGCCCAAATAATCGGTCCAAATCATACAGCGACATCCGCACATAAGTGGGTCTACCATGATTGCACTGGGCGATATTCGGGGTTTTTTCCATTTCGCGCAACAAACTTAGCTGTTGCTCAGGCGATAATACCTTGCCTGCCTTAATTGAACCTTTACAGGCGCGATTACCCAACCAGCGCTCTAAAATGCGTCCCAGGCCAGTTTTATCACTTTCTGTGGCCACACCAAGTAGCATGCAGGTATCGATAAGTTCAGCCACCAACTCTTGTGGAGATTCTTGCCCCAGCATGGCGGGAATACTATGAATCAGAGCTATATTTTCATCTTGTATGCTCAGCGAAATGCCAAATACGGATAAGGTCTCCACCTCATCATGTAACCAAGCCATCGCTTCAGCACTTAATGAAACCGATTCAGGTGTTAACATCATTTGCGCGGCAATGGTGCCGCCTGTGAGCTGAGATTTTAGCTTTTCATAAGTCATACGCTCATGAGCAGCATGCTGATCCACCAAAATCACCCCATCATGGGTTTGTGCCAAGACATAACACTGATGGATTTGTGCCAGCGGTTGGCCAAGATCAAGCTGGTTTTGCATTGCATAATCGACGCTTGCTTCAGCAATGGTCGATGAAAACAGCTTTTGCTGCACATCCATGGGTACTGGCCTATTGGCATAACTCGGATATTCGGATTGAAACCTTGGCATGCTGCTACCAGTTAAAGGTTGTTGCTGGCCGCGGTATGGCTGTGGCCCACTTTGACCATGCATGGATTGCAATGCTTGGTGGGTAGTAGTGCTGGCAACCAATTGCCCCATTTGGGCGATGCCTGCGCGCACAGTGGCCACAATCGCTGAAAACACGGATTGAGGCGATTGAAAGCGCACTTCTCGTTTGGCTGGATGCACATTCACATCCACAAATGCAGGGTCAATCTCAAGGCGAATCACAGCAACCGGATATCGATCATGAAACATCACATCCCGATATCCTGCCCGCAGCGCTGCTATCAATTGTTTATCGCGAATCACTCTCCCGTTCACCAAAAACATCATACGATTGGCATCACGGTGATGAAAGGTGGGTAGCCCCAAATAGGCGGACACGTTGATACCTTCGTAACTTAATTCTTCAAACTTGCTGTTTTCGCCAAAATCATCACCCATAATAGCAAACACACGTTGGGCAGCTGTTTGTGGCATAAAATCAAAACGATTACGCCCATCGAGTTCCAAGCGCATCGCCACTTTGGGGTGCGACAAAGCCAAAGCGCGAAACACTTCAACAATGGCTGCCTCTTCGGTTTTATCGGTGCGCATAAAGCTCAACCGCGCTGGGGTATTAAGAAACAAATCAAGGATTTCAATCTTGGTGCCTTTGCGCGCCGCTGCTGGCCGGCATTCGGTAACGCCGCCACCATCCACGCGCACTTCCACACCCTCATTACTACCCAGATACGATGTGGTCATACGAAAGCGTGAGACAGAAGCGATGGAAGGGAGTGCTTCCCCACGAAAACCATGGGATGCAATTTTGTGCAAATCGGCAGAAGTCTCAATTTTACTGGTGGCGTGACGTTGCAACGCAAGTTCAGCATCAGCAACTGACATACCGCAACCATCATCTTCAATCTCAATGCGTTTTTTACCCGCTTGGATAATACGTACCACGATGCGGCTGGCACCAGCATCCAAGCTGTTTTCCATCAACTCTTTCACAGCCGATGCTGGCCTTTCAACCACCTCTCCTGCAGCAATCTGATTGGCCACTTGCGGCGGAAGAACATGAATCAGTTGCTTATTCATACCAAACACGCCCTATCTAAAAAATCAATGCGGTCCACTCCAAAAAACATCTGCGAACGACCGGCACCGTGCAATATAAAAGTCGGTACCCCAAAAGCCCCGGCTTTTAGCGCCGCCTCGGTATTGCTATCAATCACATCATGATTTAAATCACGCCAAGCTTTGGGAAGATGCTTCAATAAAAAAACTTGATCCAGCCAATTTTCTTCCTCTGGATGAACTGCGCCCGACCAAAGCGCATCAAAGACGGCTTGAATAAAGGTAAGCTGCTCATCTCCCTTTAAAGCTGCAGCGATACGCAAGGCTGGACGACTATCAAAGGTGCCAGGTCGAATCATTTTAAAAGGCACATCCAAAAAACTTGCCCAGCGCTTTAAATCACGCAGGGAATACAAAGCTTTATTTTTGATAGAAGCCGGCGGCACATTGCCTGCGTCGTTGATTAACTTTGGCAAGTTCACAGGAATCCACTGGATGGGCACATCCTTGATGGCTGTCATTGTATTGATACGATGCATTGCCAAATAGGTGTAAGGGCTTATAAAATCGAAATAAAAATCAATACTTTTCATATGCCCCCTTTAAATCAACGTTTTGGATCAAGTGTTGATATTCAGCTTAAATTTGTTCCCTAGTTTTATGGAAAACAATCTCAGGCCATTGCTCTTGGGTGTAGCTTAATTTCCAAGCGCTTGGTGCCAGATAAGTGAGGAAGCCATCGCCATCTTCGGCCAAATTGGCATCAAATGACTTTTTAAACTCAGCCAGTTTTTTCTCATTATCACAAGTAATCCAGCGCGCCACTTGAAAATCGGTGCCCACATAAGCTGCATCCACTTTATATTCCGATTTTAAGCGTTCTACAGTAACTTCAAACTGCAACACACCCACAGCGCCGAGGATATAATCGCCGCCCAAAAAGGTGCGGAACACCTGCACAGCACCCTCTTCCGAAAGCTGAATCAAACCTTTATGCAGTTGTTTACGCTTGAGCGGATCATTCAAACGAATACGGCGAAACATTTCAGGGGCAAAGTTGGGCACGCCCGTAAATTTAAGTGGCTCTTTGGTCGTAAAGGTATCACCAATACGAATGGTGCCATGATTGTGAATGCCGATGATGTCGCCAGCATAAGCTTCTTCCACATGCGAGCGGTCTTGAGCCATGAAAATCGTGGCATTGGGCACTTTAATATCTTTGCCCAAACGGTGATGGCGAACTGTCATGCCTTTGCTGAATTTTCCCGAGCACATACGGAAAAAAGCAATACGGTCGCGATGTTGCGGATCCATGTTGGCTTGGATTTTAAAGCAAAATGCCGAGAAATCTTTTTCAGTGGGTTCCACCACACGCTCCACAGCTTCGCGGCTGGCTGGATGCGGGGCGAATTCCACAAATGCATTTAAAAGTTCGCGCACACCAAAGTTATTGATAGCAGAACCAAAAAATACTGGTGTTTGACTGCCCTTTAAAAATGCATCCAAATCAAAGGGATTGGCTGCGCCTTCAAGCAAATCAATATCAGCGCGCAATTCATCGGCCTGACTACCCAGCAAAGCATCAAGCTTTCCATCGTAAATATCATCAAGTGAAATCGCATCACTGATTTCTTCAGAGCCTGCTTTAAACAAGTGCAATTCTTTTTTGTAGAAGTTGTACACACCTTTAAAAGCTTTACCCATACCAATCGGCCAAGACAAAGGCGCACATTCGATTTGCAGCTTTTCTTCAATCTCAGCCAGCAAATCCAAGGGCTCAAGACCTTCCCTATCCATCTTGTTGATAAAGGTAATGATGGGCGTGTTACGCATGCGGCAAACTTCCATCAATTTCTCGGTTTGTGCTTCCACGCCTTTACCCGAGTCAATCACCATCATCGCCGAATCCACAGCAGTGAGCACACGATAAGTATCTTCAGAGAAGTCTTGGTGACCTGGGGTATCAAGAAGGTTGATTTCATATTCATGGTCATTGACCAAGTAATTAAACTTCATCACCGATGAAGCCACAGAAATACCCCGGTCTTGCTCAATTTTCATCCAATCGGATGTGGCATGACGGTCGGTTTTACGCGACTTCACAGCCCCTGCCATTTGAATAGCGCCCCCAAACAACAGTAATTTCTCTGTTAGGGTCGTCTTACCCGCATCTGGATGCGAAATAATGCCAAAGGTGCGGCGTTTTTCGATTTCTTGCTCAAAACTCATGAAGACCTCAAATCCTTAAAAGGAGCCGCACTATAACAAGAAATCTCAATTGAGCAGTGAGAAATTATAATTGGGAATTTTCCTTAGCTTCACCCATTTCTTCAGGCAAAGGCTTGGTCATGGAAAAAGCCAATATTAGAATTGCATAGACCAACGTCAGTTTGCCATTGAGGCTCACTTCCGTCACACCATGAATAATCACAGCCAAGGCTGATGAAGTGCACAAATAAGCATTCATGGTGTCATGCTGCCAATCCTTTTTCCAGCCCGTACTCAGCCATGCCCAGCATAAATAAATAAAAGCCAACAAGCCTATGGGCCCCCAACGGACTAAAGAAAATAGAAATTCATTATGGGGATGTGAATAGTAAGATGACCAAGTTCTTAGATGCATAAACTCTGTTTTCTGCAATAAATTGTAAGCATCATTATAGTAATCACCAGTGCCGATGCCAAAATATGGTGAACTTTTCCATAACTCAATGCTGGTTAGCCAAATTTTTAAACGTGGCTCACTAAGGCGCCAGTCACCATTTATATATGATGTTATACCTTTCATGGTTTGTTGTAATTCATCTTGGAATGGGGCGGAAAAAAATACGAGCAGTATGAATAAAATAATGACTAAAAAAACTGCAGTCAGCTTAAGCATAATTTTTTGATGAAAAAATGCTTTCCACAACACCAAAATCAACATTACAAAAGCGAGTAAGTAGCCACTTCTACCCTCTGTAACAAAGATGCTAAAAACAGCATAAACGGCCAAAAGGTAGCAAACCACACGCCACTTCAAGTTAAAATTTTGGGCAGCTATCAACAAGGCTCCTGCCCAAATTGAATACACAAACCCAAAACTCAAATGACCAATAAATCCTGCTGGATCTCCTTGATTACTACCTTGCCCAGTTATAGATATTAACCCCAGATATTGACAGGTACACACAACCAAATGCACAAATAACGCGATACTAAAAACGATAAAGATGTATTTACGTAACTTTGGTATAAAACTTGAGATACCAATAACGACAGGCACAATCAACCAGTTGATTTGTTTTAAGATTTTATGATTAGCCGTATCTGTATCGTCACTCCATAGTATTCCCACGATATTCAGAGCAATGATGCACAATACCCCGATACTAATGCTTCGATATCCATACCAGCAAACATGAATGCCATTTCTGAAAGACTCGAAACGAATCAAGCTGAAAACAACCATCAAACCAAAGAAAAAACTAAACGCAGCAATGGAGAATGGATATGCAAAACAACCAAGCAGCAAGCTGGCTGTGGCTGCTTTCATCCGATTATCTATGGTATCATTTTGTGGAAGCAATTATTTGACCTTGTGAAATAAATTCATTTTAGTGAGGGAGAATAACTCTGCATGCCCATACCGCATATAAAAACGAAAGAGCAAACCACCAAACAATAAGAAACCGACTTGGCCAAGCCAAATTGACCACCAATAAAATTGCTCAAGAAGTACTTGTTTATGCAAGATGATTTGAATGTTGAACAAGACCAAAACTAAGGCAATACCCCATACCCAGCCGATAGACTTTCCTGAACGTTTAGAACTACTGGCCAAAGGAAAGGCAAACAGAAGAAGTATGAATATCGTCAGAGGAAAACTTAATCGACGGTGCCATTCTGCAACCACATCAATGTTTGAAAGTTTAGCCATTAAAGTGAGCAGTTCAGAAGTGGTCATCATGCCTGGTTTAAGGTTGTCGATAACAATAGGGCCAATTACTCCAACTGCGCCAATATCATGGGACAACGAAAACGTAGAAAAGTAGGTGGAACGAAGTAATTCCCCTTCCCCTTCAAGATGAACGCCATCATACATGTTTAGCATTAAGAAATTAGCGTGACGCTCAATCTTTGCAGTTTGTGCTAAATAAATCGATGGCTTCAAACTGCGTTTATCCTCGAGCATAAATTGCTTGAGCCTACCCTGCTTGTCTTCTCCAGCATAATACATGGTTAAATCATTAAACCCTTCACTAAACTGTTGTGGGGTTAAGCTCGGCATGGCCGACGAGTGTTTGATAGCAGTTGTTAAAGCAAAGACTTCTTTTTGTCCTTGCGGCATCCAAACCATAGAAGTCCAAAGTAGAAAAATCGCAAACAGAAATGCAATTGCAGACGCTGGACGCAGCATACGCAATGGGGAAATTCCTGCAGCTAATAAAGCATCGGTTTCACTATTTTGCTGTAGGTATGCCATGGTTCGCATAAGTGCAAAAAAGAAAGCAAAGGGAACAGTTAGTGTTAGAAAATAAGGGATAATAGACCATAATATTGACCCTAAAATTGGCCAATCAATGGGGTTCTGACCAAATTCCTGAATAGCACGAATCATTCGGCCGAACAAAAGAACACTAGTGATAACCAAGAAAAAGCCTAAAAATGGTGAAAGCCACAATTTCAGAAAGTACCGATCAAAAACCACGATAAATCCTTTTCAACATGATCCTTAAACTTTTTTCCACAAGGTACCATCAGGTGTGTCTTCAAGCACAATACCTTTGGCTAGTAATTCATTGCGAATACTATCAGCCAAAGCAAAATCACGCTCAGATTTGGCAGTGGTCCGTTGAAGAATCAAAGCTTCAATCACTGATGCGTCATCAGCATCACCTTGAAACCAAGCATTGGCATCTTGTTGCACCAAGACCAACATATCACACATGGCAGTAAAACTTTCAGCCAATGCTGATACATCCGCGCCTGTATCCAATGATTTATTCAAATCCCTGCATACTTCAAACATGACCGACAAAGCATCTGCGGTGTTAAAGTCGTCATTCATCGCTTGGACAAAGGCTGCAGGCAGCTCACCGTTGGCAAAATTTTGGCTCAGCTTACGTTTGGTTTCATACAAACGATTGAGCGATGTTTCTGCTTCATCAAGCGCCGCATCTGAGAAATCCAATGGCGAGCGATAATGCGTGCCTAAAATAAACATGCGTAATACTTCAGGATGATATTTTTCCAGCACTTCAGAAATGGTAAAGAAATTACCCAACGATTTGGACATTTTTTCAGCATTGATATTCACAAAACCATTATGCAACCAGTATTTGGCAAACAAACCATCGTTGGCTGCTCGGGCTTGGGCAATTTCATTTTCATGGTGCGGAAATTTCAAATCCATACCACCGCCATGAATATCAAAACTCGCCCCCAAATGTTTGCAGCTCATCGCCGAACACTCGATATGCCAGCCTGGTCTACCCTTACCCCAAGGTGAATCCCAAAAGGGCTCACCTTCTTTTGCGGGTTTCCACAATACAAAATCCAAAGGGTCGCGTTTATGTTGATCCACATCAACACGGCTTCCTGATTCTAAATCATCAATGTTTTTGCCCGACAACAAACCGTAATCAGCAAATTTACGAACGGCATACAATACATCGCCAGTTTCACTCACATAAGCAAAGTCACGCGTTATCAGCGTTTCAATCATGCGAATCATGTCTGACATATGGGTGGTGGCTCGGGGCTCTAAATTGGGGCGTAAGCAGCCCAAGGCATCCATATCTTGATGAAATGCATCAATCATAATAGAGGTCAGCTCATCAGTAGACATCCCTGCAAGTGCAGCGCGCTGGATAATCTTATCATCCACATCGGTAAAATTACGCACATAGGTCACATCAAAACCTAAAAAGGAAAGCCAACGATAAATGGTGTCGAATACCACCATCACACGGGCATGGCCCACATGACATTTATCGTAAACTGTTACCCCGCACACATACATACCAACTCGTTTTCCCACCAAAGGTATAAACGTCTCTTTTTTGCGATTTAAGGAATTGAATAATGAAAGCGAGCTCATGAAAGTGCGATTATAGCCTGTTGCAGGCGAAGACTTACACCTTCCTTGCCCATGAATTCAATCACTTTACTCATCTCTGGGCCATGTTCCTGGCCTGTGAGCGCCAAGCGCAGCGGCATAAACAAACCTTTACCTTTGGCACCTGTATTGTCTTTGATTTCTGTGGTCCAAGCTTTCCAATCGGTATCCACACGGTTGGTCCAAGTGGTTAAGGCAGCTTCAAAAAATGCAACACCTGCCTCCTTAGAAGCGTCAGCTGTTGGCAAAGATTCTTCAATAGTCAGTAGTGGTAAGTATTCAAGACAGTCTTCAACTTTGCTTAAATTGCCGGCTACAATATCAGCAAAAGCGAGAGCCCTTTCGTCATTAAGATTGATGCCGTGCCTGGCAATAGTGGCTTGCACCAAGGGCATCAAATCCGCCAAAGGCGTTTCATGCAAGAGTTTGGTGTGCCAACGCCACATATCATCATTGGACCAGCGCACACTGGATGTGGATAAATGCATAATATCGCAATGTTCAATCAAAGCTTCTAGTGAATGGGCTTCTTCAGGGATGTTCGGATGGCCCAAACGCACCATGGCTTGTTGAAGCGCTGCAGCAAAAAGACCTGCTTCGCGCAAGTCGGCCACACTGTGGCTGCCAGTACGTTTGGAGAGTTTTGCCCCATCTTCACCCAGCAAAAGACCATGATGCAAACAAACTGGTGGTGTATAACCCAACGATTGCAGCATCCAAACCTGATACGCCGAATTGGTTAAATGATCATCGCCGCGCAACACATGTGTAATTTTATCCACAGCATCGTCAATGGCGTTGGGCAATAGGAAAGTAAAGGTACCATCTGAGCGCACAACCACAGGGTCATCCAAATCTTTGCGCAAGAAATGGACATTATCGCGCAGCAAATCAGGCACAATCACTTCGCCATCATCGGCATGTATAGCCAGTCGCCAAGTGTGGGTTTCAGTAGCCATACGCGTACTGCGCTCTTCTGCTGAAAGGTGGCGGCAACGGCCAGAATAACGCGGAGGCAAGCCGCGTGAAGTGGCTAATTTCCTATCTAAATTCAACTGGCTTTCTGAACAAAAACAAGGGTATGCAAGATTTTCTTCAGCCAATTTATCAAGTGCAGTTTGATGTTGTGCAGCATGTGCAGACTGAAACAACGGCGTATCATCCCATTGCAAACCCAACCATTTTAAATCTTGCTGCAAAGCTTCAATAAATTGCTGTTCAGAGCGGCCTTGGTCGGTATCTTCAAAACGCAGTAAAAATTTACCGCCCATTTTTTTAGCGAACAACCAGTTGAGCAATGCTGTGCGCACATTTCCCAAATGCATCAAACCTGTTGGTGACGGCGCAAAACGCGTAATAACATTACTCATGATTCTTCACTTCCTCTTCTAGCTGCTGTTGCTGCTGTGGCACAGGACTTTCTTGCCCGCTACCCGGCATAATCAGCATATATTCATCAGGATATACATATCCCAATTCACGGTGAATAACTTCTTCTAATGTTTTGGGATCTTCCCTCAAACGTAGAATTTGGCTCTTAAGAACCTCCTTCTCAGCTTGCAGCTGCTCAATTTCTTGGCTGAGCTTTTCAAGCTTTTGTTTTTCCCCATGATAAACAAAGTACCCATGACCGGAGAACAATAGATCCCAAATCATGAGTACAATGATAGTCAAACCAATGAGGTAAACGCCCCAAAAACGGATACGTTTCAAAACCAACAACTTAAATGGTTATGATCTCGAAAATGCAGCATGCCCTGCATAAGTTGCGCGGCTACCCAATTCTTCTTCAATACGGAGCAATTGGTTGTATTTCGCCATACGATCCGAACGTGATGCAGAACCCGTTTTGATTTGTCCGCATGACAAAGCCACGGCCAAATCAGCAATGGTGGTATCTTCAGTTTCACCAGAACGATGCGACATCATGGAGCGATAACCCGCATCATGCGCCATAGAAACTGCTGCAATAGTTTCAGTTAAGGTGCCGATTTGGTTGACTTTTACCAACAATGCATTGGCAATACCCTGGTCGATGCCCTTCTTCAAAATTTCAGGATTGGTCACGAACAAATCATCACCCACCAATTGTACTTTTTTACCAATGCGTTCGGTCAAAATTTTCCAACCAGCCCAATCGTTTTCATCCAAACCATCTTCAACAGACACAATAGGATATTGCGCGCAGAAGGATTCAATCAAATCAACCAAACCTTCAGAATCAAGCTTGCGTCCGCCTTCACCATCCAGCACGTACATGCCATCTTTATAAAATTCAGATGCAGCCATATCGGTTGCCAACACCACGTCTTTACCAGCTTTTAAGCCAGCTTTTTCAATGGCTTCAAGGATAACGGTGATACCTTCTTCATTGGAGCCAAGGTTGGGTGCAAATCCACCTTCATCACCCACTGCGGTGATATGACCACCTTTTTGCAATACAGATTTAAGCGCATGAAACACTTCAGCGCCCATATCCAAAGCTTCGCAAAAGCTTGAGGCACCAGCTGGTACAATCATATATTCTTGGAAATCAATGCTGTTATCAGCATGTGAGCCACCATTAATCACATTCATGCACGGCACAGGCATCAATACAGCTTGGTCGCCACCAATATGTTGAAACAATGATACTTGATCTTCATTAGCTTGGGCTTTGGCTGCCGCCATCGATACGCCCAAAATTGCATTTGCACCCATGCGGCTCTTGTTTGGTGTGCCATCAAGGGCAATCAGTGCATGGTCCAAACCACGTTGATCAGCAGCATCGCGACCAATCACTGCTTTGCTAATTTCACCGTTGACGAAGGCCACTGCTTTACGTACGCCTTTACCACCCAAACGCGCATCACCATCACGTAGTTCTACCGCTTCACGTTGGCCAGTTGATGCACCACTTGGGACAGCAGCGCGACCAAAGGCGCCAGAGGCCAAACGAATGTCTACTTCTACTGTTGGATTCCCACGAGAATCAAAAATTTCACGGCCATGTACACTTACGATTTCACTCACTACTTCACTCCAGGTCAGCCCCATTGCTGACATCTCTTTATTTTTTAACTTGATGCAAATCAGAATCCAACCTGCTGTTGGTAAACTGTCTTGCTAAACTATTCCTAAATTTCCTTTGACGACTTCATCAATGCGTTTGAGCTTAGTTAGCAATGCTTCTAAATCAGCAAGTGGCAACGAGTTTGGGCCATCAGATTTGGCTTGATCAGGATCAGGATGTACTTCCATAAACACCGCGGCCACACCCACAGATACTGCCGCTCGCGATAAACCTGGCACATGTTCACGGTTGCCACCGGTTGCACCACCCAATCCGCCAGGTTGTTGCACCGAATGCGTAGCATCAAATACAACTGGCGCTCCAGTTTCTGCCATCACAATGAGTGAACGCATATCTGACACCAAATTATTATAACCAAAACTAGCGCCCCGCTCGCAAAGCATAATATCAGCATTACCTGCCGCTATTGCCTTTCCTAACACATGAGGCATATCCCAAGGTGCTAAAAATTGGCCTTTTTTGATATTCACTGGCTTTCCAGCCTTGGCAATATCCGTAATAAAATCAGTTTGACGGCACAAAAATGCTGGTGTTTGCAAAATATCTGCAACCTCAGCAACGGGTTTACCTTGTTCAGACTCATGTACATCCGTAATGATGGGTACACCCGCTTCGGATTTAATGCGCTGCAAAATACGCAAACCTTCATCCAGACCTGGGCCCCGAAAGCCTGTCACCGAAGTGCGATTGGCCTTATCAAAACTGGATTTAAATACAAAAGGCACACCTACACGCGCAGCAATATCTCGAATTTGCTCAGCCACACGCAGATTGAAATCTTCACTTTCAATGACACAAGGACCTGCAAATAAGACGAATGGCAAATCGTTACTGACTTCAAAGTCAGCAATTTTGATGCGGTGATGTTGGCTCATGCTTTATCCTCCGCTTTCTTTTTGGCTGCTTCTACAAACGCTGCAAACAATGGATGTGGCGCGTAAGGACGCGACAAAAACTCTGGATGGAATTGACAAGCCACAAACCAAGGATGGTCACGCACTTCCACAATCTCAACCAAGGAATCATCTGGCAAAGTGCCCGACACCACCAAACCAGCATCTTCAAGCGCTTTACGGTAGTTGTTATTAAACTCAAAACGATGGCGATGACGCTCACGTATGTTTTCTGAACCATAAGCATCACCGGCGTGGGTGCCAGCAATCAGCTTACAAGGGTAACCACCCAAGCGCATGGTGCCGCCCAAATCAGAGCTAGCGTCGCGCGTAACTTTCTTACCATCTTCTTCCCATTCAGTCATCAAAGCAATTACGGGATGCTCAGTGTTGGCATCAAATTCACTGCTGTTGGCATTTTTGAGACCAGCAACATTGCGAGCAAATTCAATCACAGCCATTTGCATACCCAAACAAATACCAAAAAATGGAATGTTATTTTCACGGGCATATTGAATGGCCAGCATTTTACCAACCGTGCCGCGTTCACCAAAACCACCTGGCACCAAAATCGCATCCACATCAGCCAACGCGCCAATGCCAGTGTCTTCGATTTCTTCAGCATTGATATATGATACCAACACACGAACTTCATGGGCCATGCCACCATGAATCAATGATTCATTAATCGATTTATATGCGTCAGCCAGTTTGGTGTATTTACCCACCATAGCCACACGCACCAAACGTTTTGGGGTACGGATTTTTTCGCAGACATTTTCCCAAACGCTCAAATCCGGCTTGTGATCTTCAATACCAAATTGTTTAAGGATGTATGAGCCCAAACCACCATCACGAAGTGTAAGCGGCACGGCATAAATCGTATCAACATCCGGAAGACCAATGACAGCAGTTTTTTCAACATTACAAAACAAGGCAATTTTAGCGCATTCTTCTTCAGGAATATTTTGCTCACTACGGCACAACAGTGCATCGGGCTGAATACCAATTTCACGCAATTTTTGTACAGAATGTTGGGTAGGTTTGGTTTTAAGCTCGCCAGAAGCTGCAATATAAGGCACCAAGGTTAAATGGATAAACGCTGTTTGATCACGGCCCAATTCAAAGCGAAGCTGACGAATTGCTTCCAAGAATGGCAAGGATTCGATATCACCCACAGTGCCGCCGATTTCAACAAGGGCGATATCCACATCATCCGAGCGAAGGGACAAAACACCGCGCTTGATTTCATCGGTAATATGGGGAATTACTTGCACAGTTGCGCCTAAATAATCGCCTCTGCGCTCTTTACGGATGACCGATTCGTAGACACGGCCAGTGGTAAGATTAGAGCGCTTGGACATTTGCGCGTGTGTAAAACGCTCATAATAACCAAGGTCGAGATCGGTTTCCGCGCCATCGTCGGTGACAAACACTTCACCATGTTGGTATGGGCTCATCGTGCCCGGATCGACATTGATATAAGGATCTAGCTTTTGCATGGTAACACGCAGCCCGCGAGCTTCGAAAAGCGCTGCTAAACTTGCGGCAGCGATACCCTTTCCTAGTGACGAGACAACGCCGCCTGTTACAAAGATAAAACGTGTATGGTGAGTAGTAGTTATAGTCATTTCGGGTGCGGAAACTAACAGAACCCCAAGTGGCTTTCCAGCACTGAAATTTTGACCAAGCCAAGGCATATCAATTGCTTAATTTGCCATCTATTAAATAGTCATTCTTCAAGCATTCTTTAACACAAAAATAAATTGTTGACGCTGCTTTTTCTGCGGCTAAAGTTCGCCTCGTTCAACGCGGGTATAGCTCATTTGGTAGAGCGCAACCTTGCCAAGGTTGAGGTGACCGGTTCGAGCCCGGTTACCCGCTCCAGACATCAAAAGGGAGTCTTGATAGTCTTACGACTCAGGCTCCCTTTTTTGTTTCTCTTGTTTGAATGTTTGATAGATATCAAACGTAACGTACGGCAGGGTGGCTCAGTGGTACGGCGGAGGATTGCAAATCCTTTATTCGCGAGTTCGATTCTCGCCCCTGCCTCCAATTTCACAATCAAGTTTACGCTTGTTTGTGGCAGTGTAAGCCGGGATGGCGGAACTGGTAGACGCAAGGGACTTAAAATCCCTCGAAATTACTTTCGTGCGGGTTCGACTCCCGCTCTCGGTACCACCTCTTTAGCCCCCTTGTTAATCAAGGGGTTTATTTTCTTTAATTACCCATAACCAAGACACATATTATTTTTTAGATTATTCAACGCTCCCACACCATTAATGGCATCATAATTGCTGACTTTCTTTGACTAACCATAACCAGGTACAACAAGGAAAAAAGATGCTAAAAACTCAGGCGGACCTTCGGCAACTAACTATTACCGTATTCCCCTCTCTGCACAAAGGTAGTCAAACTTGAAAACGCCTAGCAAGATATTGGGTAAGCAAGCCACCAAAACAGCTATATATGGCGGTATTATTGGCCTTGGCACAATTGTTGTTGCGACATTATCAGCCGCATTTGTTTCTTCCGGTGAAGTCTCATTAGATGCAATCATTCTTGCCCAAAAAACAAACACCGCACTCTGGACCATCGATATCATGCCTTTTGTATTTATGTTCTGGGGCCAACGCATGAGCTCATCGATTGCTGAAGAAGCCGATACCATGGTCATCGAAAAAACCAATGAACTTTGGAATAAAACACAGCAGTTTCGCGACCAAATTGAGCAGGAATACAGTCACGATCAACTCACCAAGTTACCCAATGCCCAGCAGTTTTTAAAACATATCAACCAACTTCTCGAACCCAATAGTTCCGAGCCCATGGCAGAAGCCGAATCATTGTTACAAACCTTTAGCGGCTACATCACCAAACAGCACAAAGTTTCACGTCATATGGCCATTATACTGCTCGAAATTGATCACTTTAAAGAAATCAGTCAAACATTTGGCAGTCAAAATGCTGATGATTTACTCCTAGAGGCAAGCATTCGCATCAAGCAAGTATTTGCGCAGTCACAAACCATGGTCGCGCGTATTGGCGTTGACAACTTTGGCATCTTGGTCAACAAAGTTGCCGAAACACAAGTGGTTGCCACCATTGAAAAAGTTCACGCTGCGTTTAAACAACCCTTTGAAATCAACGGTCTTACAATTACGCTAGAAATCAGTGTGGGTGCTTGTCTTCACCCACAACATGGCGATACTGCCCAAGAGCTGATGCAAAATGCGGAAATCGCCAGATATGCCTGCCAACAGGATGCCAAGGCATACACCTTTTATTCCCCTGCCCTCAACACGTATAATATTGAAGACCTTATCTTAAAGACTGAAATAAGCAGGGCATTTGAACATGATGAACTGCAGCTATATTACCAACCCAAGCTCAATGCCCGTGGTGACATTCATGATGTTGAGGCGTTGATACGTTGGTTACACCCTGAAAAAGGTTTGATAAGTCCCGATACCTTTATCCCCATGATTATCCAAAAGCGCATGAACGGCGAACTTTTGCGTAGAATCTTGCACCTGGCTCTGACCCAAGCCAAAGCTTGGCAGGCTCAAGACATCCATGTTCGCATTGCCTTAAACTTAACTGCGTTTGATTTACTCGAAGCTTCCCTGCCTGACATGATTAGCGATGAGTTACGTGAGTTTTCGCTCACTGCCGATAGCCTGAAACTTGAAATCACCGAAACATCTTTGATTGAAAACCAAGAACTGGCTTTGATTACCTTAAATAAACTCTCTGAGATGGGCATCCCCACTTCCATCGATGATTTTGGCACTGGTTACTCATCACTTTCTTATCTCACCAGCTTACCTATCGATGAAATCAAAATTGACCAGATGTTTGTTAAAACCATGGCCAGCAATCACAAAAATCAAAAAATCGTGCAAGCTATCATCGCCCTAGCCCATAGCCTTTCGCTGGCGACGGTAGCTGAAGGTGTTGAAGACAAAGAAACACTGCAAATGCTACGCAAAATGCAATGTGACTACATCCAAGGTTATTATATCAGCAAGCCACTTTCTGCTGCGCATTTTACAGCTTGGATTCAAAAGTTTAAGGCCGCACGATCCAGTGCTGTTCAACCATGATTTGATAACCATAATCGCTCTATGCCCAAGTTAGACTTGGCTAAATGTGCTTTCACCGTATAGTTCGATTTCCTAACTTATTTATTATTCGCCAGAGAGGATTGATTATGGCTTTCGTTGTTACCCAGTTATGTAAAGATTGTGTGGATACTGCATGTGTTGCGGTGTGCCCTGTGGATTGTTTTTATCAACCCAAAGAGATTGACGCTGAACACCCCAATATGCTTTATATCTCACCCGAAGAATGCATTGACTGTGCAGTGTGTGAGCCAGAATGTCCTTGGGAAGCCATTTATCCTGAAGAAGATGTTCCTGAAGTATTTGAAAGCGACATCCTTCTTAATGACCTTTGTGACTCTGATCGTGATGCCTTTGATTTGGCAACCGTAAAAGACCACACGCCACCTTCTGCGGAAGAAGTGAGCGCCAACAAAGCCAAATACGGTCTTTAATTGCCCGCAACAATTTTGCAAAAGGGAGCTTTATGCTCCCTTTTTAGTTTTTATGTTGGCATAACGATATGATTGCAAAACAATCCTTACTTGATTTTGACAGACAACAACTTGCTGATGTTTGCCAATCTATTGATGTGCCCACCAGTCATGCCAATACCATTTATGGTAAGGTATTTCGTTATGGCCAGTTGGATGTGGAAAACACAGTAAACGTGCCAAAAAAACTTTTGGCGTGGCTTGATGAAAACACTGAAATTCATTTACCAGAAATCATTAGCCAACAACAATCTGAAGATAATACACAAAAACTATTACTGCGCATGGATGATAAGCGCGACGTGGAATCCGTGATTATTCCAGGTGCTGGGCGCATCACCCAATGCATTTCCTCGCAAGTGGGTTGTGCCATTGGTTGTGAGTTTTGCCTCACGGCCACAGGCGGCCTTACCCGCAACCTAACCACTGCCGAAATGATGAGCGAAGTGTTCATTGCCCATCGTGTTTTGGGCGAATATCCACGCAATCTGGTGCTGATGGGCATGGGCGAGCCGCTGCATAATTATGAGCATGTGGCCAAGTTTGTTCGCATGGTCACTGATGAACGTGGCATGGCCTTTTCCCCGCGCCGGGTCACAATTTCAACGGCTGGTTTGGTGCCGGCTATTTACCGTATGCTTGAAGATGACTTGCCATGTAGCTTAGCGATTTCGCTGAATGCCACCACCAACGAAGTGCGCAATCAAATCATGCCCATCAATCTCAAATACCCCTTGGAAAGTCTGCTCAAAGCCATGCAAGATTATGTGGCCGTGCGAAATCGCAAACGGATTTTGGTGGAATATGTGTTACTGGCTGGCATCAACGACAGTGAAGAAGATGCCAAACGTTTGGTGGATTTGGTAAAACCCTTAAACAGCACCGTCAATGTCTTACCCTTCAATCCCTTCCCCGGCAGCAAATATCAACGCCCAAGTGATGAAGTGGTTGATATGTTTAGTAAACACTTGAATGATGCAGGTCTGGTTGCCGTGATTCGTAGATCCAAAGGCAGAGAAATCTCCGCAGCTTGTGGCCAGCTCAAGACAGAAGTAAACGAACGCGCAGTGCAATTGCTAGCCAAAAGGAGTGCCAAGGCATGATTTTAGTCATCGGAGACATCATCGTGGATGAGTTTATTTGGGGCGATGTGACCCGAATTTCTCCTGAAGCACCCGTTCCTGTGGTCAATGTGCGTAACGTTGATCGCCGATTGGGTGGTTCTGCCAATGTGATTCGCAATCTTCATGCGCTGGACACACCTTCGGCCATGTTTGGTGTGGTTGGCAATGATGAACCGGGCAACTGGGTGCATCACCGTTTGGGTGAGCTCAATTCCGACGATGCTGGTGTGTTCACCAAAAACAATGGCCGCCACACTGCGATTAAAACCCGCGTGATCGCCCAACATCAACAAATTGTAAGGTATGACCGCGAAAGCGCTGAGCTTATCAATGAAGAAACGCAAAGTTGGCTTTTGGCATCAATTCGCAACAAGGCCAAAGATGCCAACGCCGTTATTTTATCGGATTATGCCAAAGGCGTGCTCACACCTGCTTTGCTGCAACTCTTGATTCCTGAGCTTCAAGGCAAAATCATCGGCATCGACCCCAAACCCGCCAACACCAACTATTACCATGGCGCCACCTTTATTACGCCAAACCTTCTTGAAGCCTCACAAATGGCCGACATGAAAATGCTCAATGAAGATGCCCATGTGGAAGCCATGGCCAAGAAGCTACATAGCAAGCTCCAACTTGAGCTTGTGCTGATTACCCGCTCCGAAAAAGGTATGACGCTTTTTGACGGTAAAGAATGTTTTCATATCCCTACTGCTGCCCGCGATGTCTTTGATGTCACTGGCGCTGGCGATACAGTGATTGCTACATTCACGGCTTGCTTATCACGAGGCGACTCGCCGCTGGAAGCTGCCAAAACTGCCAACCAAGCAGCTGGTGTGGTAGTGGGCAAAGTAGGCACAGCCACAGCAAGTTGGGATGAAATCGCCCATTTCGAATCGTAAAAGGTTATTGAAATCATGAGCACACTCACCTACGCCATTGGCATCCCCGCCCGCTTTGATTCCACCCGTTTCCCGGGCAAACCCTTAGCTTTACTGGCAGGCGAACCCATGATTGCGCATGTGATACAACGCGCTTTGCTTGCTGATTTGGGCCCAGTGATTGTAGCAACCGATCATCAAGGCATTGCTGATGTTGCTCACGAATATGGCGCAAAGGTGTGTATCACCCGCAGTAACCATGAAAGTGGCAGTGATAGGCTGGCTGAGGCCATGGCCGATGTGGATTGCGATATCGTGATTAACGTGCAAGGTGACGAGCCTCTGATTGATCCTGATGCAATTCGCGCCGTCGTAGAGCCTTTTGCCAGCCAACCTGATTTACAAATGGCTACCCTTGCTCATCCTATTCATGAAGCTTCTGATTTTGATGACCCCAATGTGGTCAAACTGGTGCGCAACGCCATGGGGCACGCCATGTATTTTAGCCGCGCGCCCATTCCATATACGCGCAAAACATCTGAACAAACTGGCAACGATATGCTGCAGCATGTGGGATTATATGCCTACAAACGCGAGTTTTTGCTTCAATACGCCAGCCTAAGCCCATGCCAAAGCGAAAAAATCGAGCAACTTGAACAACTGCGCGTCTTGCATAATGGTTATCCCATTGCTGTAACTGTGGGTGATTATTTTTGCTTGGGCGTAGATACTCCAGCCGATTTACAACGCGCGGAAGCTTACCTTTCAAAAGCTTAAGCTTTGGTCTTGTAGCTTACACCAACGCGTAACATCACTGCATATAAACACAGAAAAACGACCACCGCCGATGATGGCGGATAGTCATAATAATTCGACAGCATCACGCCGCTGACTGAACCTGTAATAGCTATGCCAATCGCCAAAACCGAAGAGCCGACTTGCCCATGTCGCCAGACAGCAAGACCTGGCACCACCAACAAGGAAAACACCAAGACCACGCCCAAAGCATAAATGGCAGGCACCACCGCACAGGCTAGACTTGTATAAAATATCACGCGGCCAACATAACTTTCCATATCATGCAAGCGCATCAATACAAGCGCGATTGAACCCGACACCAACAAAAGCAGCAGCTCAGTTTCATCCACACCCAACATGCTACCAAAAAGCAAGGCCATCATTTGACCTTCAGCATGTGGCATTGAAGCCAACACCATCATACCCACAGAAGCTGAGAGCGCATAAAGCGCTCCCATCATACCTTCTTTGGGTACATCGGTTTGTGCTGGCATGGCGGCAATCAATAAAATGGCCAAAGCCGTGATAATACTTGCGTACACCAACCCATTACCATCGCTGGCTAAACCCACGGCATAACCTACTGCCGCCACTTGCGCCAAGGCCAAATCAATAAAAATAATACGATGATTCAGCACCTTCTTTCCAAGCAATGGCAAATAAAGTGAAGCCAAAACACAAGCGATCAAACTAAACCATAAAATCATCGTTATTCACCCATTGCTTTGCGCAATATACCTTCAATCATGTTGATATATCCTGCACCAGCACTGCCTTCCACCGCATCATCCATCACCATCAACGTTGCACCCGTAGCAGAAGCCACCCGCGAGGCAATGCGCCCCAAATGATAAGACTCAGACCAAATCTGCATAATCTGTTGCGCTTTCATCTGTTCAACCAAGGCGCTTAAATGTTTGGTCGAAGCCTCCACACCGGGTTTTGGCTCGATAAAGCCGACCACGTTAAAGCCAAAACGTTCTACAAAGTATCGATAAGAATCGTGATAAGTAACGATGCGCTGTGCTGCAACGCCTTTGTGTTGCCACGAAGCCACAAGTGCCTGTAATCGTTTCGAAAAAATATCGGCGCGTTGCTGATAATCGGATGCATGAGTTGGATCCAAAACAGCCAATCGTTTTGCCAAAGCTTGCCCCATTTGCGCCGCGCGCAAAGGATCCAACCACCAATGCGGATTACCTTCAGGATGCACATCTCCTGCTGAGCGATCGACATTGGCTTCTCCGCCAATCACATCAATCGTTTCACTGCCGGCAAAACTTCCTTCACGGCCTGGTAAAATATGCTCATTCCTCGACAGGGCCATCAGCGGTGGCAACCAACCTGATTCCAAGGCTAGGCCGGCAGAAACTAACAGGTCAGCCTTGGCCAAGTGACGCGCAAGCGTGGGTTTACCTGGCACAAAGTGTGGGTCTTGCCCCACCCTGGCCAAGCTCACCACTGTTGCCTTTTCGCCAGCAATTTCCTGGGTGATTTGTGCCAGAGCTGGCAGCGTTGCCACAATATACAGCTCAGCCTTTGCGGGCGAAGGCAAGATCAATAGTGCAGCGCAAGCAACCATCCATTTCATAGTGTTTGTTTTCATTATGTTCATCAATTTCTCCTTTTTATATGCCAGTGTATTTAGTATGCATGTGCGCCATGTGGGCCAATGGCCACCACCCAGCGAAAGAGCAAGGCATTAGCATTATCGCCAGCATTGATGCCATACACATCAGCAACTTGATCCAACGCGTGCCGCATTTGTTTGTATTGCAATGTTAAGTTTTGGAATTCACTGATTTTCCAGACCACTCCCACAGAAAGCGCCGTTTCTGTTGCTTTTGAAGCACCAACCACGCCTTGCAAGGCTGAGTAATCCAAGCGTGAAAAGACATGCCAATGGCGATCAAAACCAATATCAGCCAAGAGATACGCTCCATCTGTGGTGATATTACTTACGCCTACGCCCTGTTGTTGTTGGCTGCGCATAGCTTCAGCTTCGATATTCACGGCAAATGATTGTAAATTTTGGAATTTCCAAGCCATGTGTGCGCCGCTAATCGTGGAATTGGCATGGGATGCTGCAATACCGTTTTTTCCCGATACGATATTTGCGCCGAGCTCGAGCGTGGCATTCTCGCTACTATCCCAAACACCTGTCCAACGCAGCAAGCCTGCATAGTGCGGTTCGCCATTGGGGTTAAAGGCAACATCATTGGTATTGCTAAACAAACCAGCGGTCAGGGTATGTGCAGAATCACCGATAAAATATGGGCGCTCAACAAACAATCCATCACCCACAAAGGTTTCAGCGCCCAACACATTGACCAAACCATTGGGTCTATCGGCATAGATAAGCGCATGTGGGTGCACGCCATTGACTCGGCCAACAGGCAAAAATTTTCGCCCACTTTTAAGATTGATGTCATAAGGCAAATAAGAGGTAATAAAGCCCTCTTCCACTGCCATACCGCCATCAGCCCCTGTCACAGTCACATCCAATCTGGCATGAGGATCGATATTGGCGCCAAAGACAAACTCCGTTTCCGAGAGTGGTAAAAATGCACTACTGCCAGCGCCCGCATCTCCGCGAATTCGCTCGCCAGTGAAGTTACCAATCACTGAAATGGATGGATTTCCTGTGTTTTGTGTAGTGCTGCTGTTTATTTCTACAGCTTCGACATTAGCGTTAAAGATAAGTGTTATGGCGATGACCAAATAAAATTGATATTTCATAAATAATTCTCCTCGAATGGTATTGGGGTATTCATAGGGAACGCCAAGCAAAGCCAGAAAACCTACGATTGCATAGCAAACGCAGGGATTTCGTCATCAAATGTTAGGATGAATATGGGCGCCTAAAAAACATCAGGCAGGCCCAAAATGGCTAAACTTAGCTTAGGAGAATGGTGGTGCGCGGGCTTGAAATGCAGCCAGCACTGCGCGCGGTTGGCAAACAGAGGTGACGGCATCATAAGGTATTTGAGCAAAAGGAATATCAAAGCTGACAACAACGCTGCTCATCAAACCGTGGCCGAGAAGCGATTCAATGTCGCAACTGATACAGTCTGATTGTGCCGAATGATAACCCTGTTCGTGCTGATGCACGACGCTCATGGCATACAAACACAGTAACATGGCCACAGCCGAGAACATCAGCTGAGTTTTCAACACCCATGTTTGTGATTTAATATGTTGCCACATGCGCCGCAGCTTAGTTGGCCTTTTACGCAAGGCAAGTGATGATGCATTGCTGTTACTCGCCATTACTTTTACATTCAAGCGCATGATAAAACCTGTAATCAAAGCTAAGTTTTACCCGCCATTGGAAGAGTTTCTCAATATCTATTCGCATGTATTGGGTTTGGTATTGAGCATGATCGGGCTTGTGTTCTTGATCCAGCTTGCTGTTTCAGCGGGCACAGTTTGGCATGTCGTTAGCTTTACCATCTTCGGCGTCAGCCTTATCACCCTTTATGCAGCATCATCGGTGTATCACTCCGCTAAGGATCCCATCATTCGTAATCGCTTGCGCGTGTTTGATCATGCTGCCATTTATGTGCTGATTGCAGGCACCTACACTCCGTTTACATTGGTCACGCTGCACGGGACCTTGGGCTGGACTATCTTTGGTATCACCTGGGCCATGGCCCTGATTGGCATTATCCTCAAGCTTTTTTATACGGGCCGCTTTAGTAAAACATCCACGGCCATGTATATCTTTATGGGTTGGATGATTGTATTTGCCATCAAACCCTTAATCACTGCCTTTCCTACAGAGGGTATGACTTGGTTGGTGGCAGGCGGGCTTGCTTACACATTTGGTGCTGTGCTTTACAGCATTAAAGCGATTCCGCTGAATCATGCCCTGTTTCATGTCTTGGTTTTGATGGGCAGCGGCTGTCATTTTATTGCAGTTTATGGCTATGTCTTAACTACCCCTTAAACACCCAACATTGCCGATAAAGACAAAGCAACTTATCATCGCCGCATGAGTGACAAAGCCCAAGACGAACGCGATATTGATGAGATTTTAGCCAGCATTGATGCAATGCTGAGTCAGAAAGACACCTACCTCGAAGACCTGGATAAAAAGAAGCATATTCGCCAAGCTGCTGCCCATTCTGAAGTTGCCCTTGGTTTGTCGATGACCGCTGATCATCAAGCAGGTGCGGATGAAGACACCAACCCACGCCAACAACCCAAATTCACGCTTACAGATGATGATTTTGAAGTGGATCCTTTATCTTTAGCCATTCCCGAAGATGATGATATGGGTAGCAGCGAAGATAGCCTTGAAGTCACTGAATCTGCAGACGCGGAAGATGATGCAGGTGATGGCGAAAGCCAAGATGAATCAGCGCATCATGAATCCGAAATAGATGACTCTGAGCAAGATGCCATAGATGATGACTATGAAAGTCATCCATCTTTTGATGCTTTTCCTGAATCAGAAGTGGAAAAATCCGAACACGATTCTTTTACGGACGAAACCGCTATCGATGCCATCGCCAAAGCTTTTGCGGAAGAAAGCCCCGAAGATATCGCCGAAGAAATTGAAGCGTCGTTTACTGAGCTTGAGCAAGAATTTAAGAGTGAACATTCAGTTGCCACGCCTCGCCACCGCATATTGCTTACTGAAGCGCTTTTAGAAACCAGCAAGCAAACACCGCTACCATTATGGCTAGATGTGGCTGATGATGAACCAGAACCAACGGATCAAGCTGAAAAGAAAGCTGAAAAGAAAACAGATAACAAAACTGCTGCTACTCAAGAAATCGTTGAAGATGATGCTGTTGCCGATGAAGTGGTTAGTGAACATTCGGAAGAAGCACAAAGTTTGGAAGATGAATTGTTTGCCAATGATGACGGAAATGACGCATTTGATGAAGATCCATTTTCTTTAAGCCAAGACGATACGAGCCCGCAAACATCAGATGAAAACGAAACTGATTCCTTGGAAGAAGAATCAGATGAATCAGATGAATCAGATGAATCAGATCAATCAGATGAACATGAAGCTGAATCAGACGCACTGGAAACATCCACGTCTGATACTGACGAAAGCATTGAAACACCCGATGCGCCAACGGCTGCAAAATCTGAATTTGATGCTGTCTTTGATGCCATAGCCAATGATGACACCATCACCTTTGATGTATCCGAAGCAATCACCGAAGATACTGTTTTTGGCATTGAAATGATTACTGAAAATGAGCTGATTGAAGCATTGGTGGAAGATGCATCCAGCGAAGAAGCTCCCGTTGAAGATGAAGATTTTAGCGAGTTGGATGAAGCAGTAGCCTCAGCCAAAGCTGAAGAAGAAGCCGCTAAACAAGCCCTTGAAGCTGAAAGTTTGACTGCTTTGGTGCCGCCGTTGAGCAGCGAAGAGCTTTCATCCATTGCTGAATCCATCACTGCCGAAGTCAGCATCAAATTAATCCAACACATTGAAGCCATCCTGCCATCGTTGATTCAGGAAACGATTCAAGGCTATATGCAAGCGGCCAAAGACAAGCAAGACAAGTCAACAACACCCAGCAACGAATTCGATATTTAAACTTTAGACTTTAACCAAAACAGGAACATTCATGACCAAACCAGTAAGCACTGCCTACGAACCGCAATCTATGGAGCCAGCCATTACCGAACAATGGCTCAATTCTGATGCCTTTAAACCCAATGATGCCGCTGAGAGTTATAGCATCACCCTGCCCCCACCAAATGTGACCGGCAGCCTGCATATGGGCCATGCCTTTTCGGGCACCATCCAAGATATTCTGATTCGCTGGCAACGTATGCTGGGCAAATCCGTGCTTTGGCAATTGGGCTTGGATCACGCCGGCATTGCCACACAAATGGTGGTTGAGCGCCAACTGGATGCCCAAGGTGTGCACCGCCGCGATTTGGGGCGCGAGAAATTCATCGAAAAAGTTTGGGAATGGAAAGCTGAATCTGGCGGCACCATCCTCGGCCAAATGAAACATCTTGGTTTCTCCATTGATTGGTCTCGTGAGCGTTTCACCATGGATGAAACTTCATCGAATGCCGTCAAAGAAGTGTTTGTGCGCCTGTTTGAAGAAGGCCTGATTTATCGCGGTAAACGTCTGGTCAACTGGGATCCAGTCTTAGAAACCGCTGTGTCCGATTTGGAAGTGGTGCATGAAGAAGAAGCCGGTCACTTCTGGCATATCCAATACCCCTACGCTGATGACCCAAGCCAACATATCGTTGTTGCCACCACACGCCCTGAAACGTTACTGGGCGATGGCGCGGTGGCGGTGCATCCTGATGATGAGCGTTATAAGGATTTGATTGGTAAAGAGCTTATCTTGCCGCTTTGTGGTCGCACCATTCCTGTGGTGGCAGATACTTATGTGGATCCAGAATTTGGTACAGGTTGCGTGAAAATCACCCCAGCCCATGATTTTAACGATTATGAAGTGGGCAAACGCCATGATTTGCCGATGCGCAATATTTTTACCAATACGGCGCATATCAACAATGAGGACTTTATTCCTGAGCAATATGTGGGCCTCGACCGCTACGAAGCGCGTGAACGTATTATCGCTGATTTGGATGCAGAAGGTTTGTTGTATAAAACCGAAGAGCATCTGCACAAGGTTGGCCGCGGCGATAGATCACACGCCATTATTGAGCCTTACTTAACGGATCAATGGTATGTGGCCATCCAAGATTTGGCTGATCCTGCCATCAAAGCTGTGGAGGATGGTGATATTCGCTTTGTGCCACAACATTGGGAAAAAACTTATTTTGAATGGATGCGTAATATCAATGACTGGTGTATTTCGCGTCAGCTTTGGTGGGGTCATCAAATTCCAGCATGGTATTGCGCTGATTGTGAGCATATCACGGTTAGCCGCACTACGCCTGATTGCTGCGACGGTTGTGGTAGCAAAGCCATCAAACAAGATGAAGATGTGCTCGATACCTGGTTCTCTTCTGGCTTATGGCCATTTTCTACGCTGGATTGGCCTGCCAATTCAGCAGAAATGGACAAATTCTATTCCACCAATGTGTTGGTGACTGGTTTTGATATCATCTTCTTCTGGGTTGCCCGCATGATTATGATGGGTCAAAAATTCACCGACAAAGTGCCGTTTAAAGATGTGTATATCCACGCCTTGATTCGCGATAAAGATGGCCAAAAAATGTCCAAATCAAAAGGCAATGTGGTTGATCCTTTGCAAATGATTGATTTGTATGGCGCCGATGCTTTGCGCTTTACCCTAGCGCACATGGCTACGCCTGGCCGCGATGTGAAATTGGATGTCAAACGCATCGAATCCAACCGCAATTTCATGAACAAAATCTGGAACGCATCACGTTTTGTATTTATGAATCGTGGTGACGCCAAGCCCGATACCAACATCCAGCCGAACAATGATGTGAATGCTTGGATATTGCATGAGCTCAACCAAACCGCACAGGAAGTAGAAAAAGCCTTGCAAGAATATCGCTTTAATGAAGCCGCAGGCGCGCTCTACAACTTTATCTGGGGCACCTATTG
Organism: Mariprofundus sp. UBA1536; assembly: GCA_002323245.1. Classification (GTDB taxonomy): domain Bacteria; phylum Pseudomonadota; class Zetaproteobacteria; order Mariprofundales; family Mariprofundaceae; genus Ghiorsea. The sequence goes on from DCPU01000008.1 coordinate 68,086, forward strand.
CGATTGGTATGTGGAAGCTGCCAAAGTGTCGTTGTACAAAGGTGATGAAGCCAGCAAAGAAGAAACGCAAATCGTCATGCTCACTGCCCTTGATGGTTGGTTACGTTTGCTGCACCCCATCTGTCCGTTTATCACTGAAAGCCTGTTCCAGGAGTTACACGGAGAAGAAGCGCGACTGGTCACTGCCGATTGGAAAGCATCTTTCCCAAGCAATCAAGCTGCCAGCAATCGTATGCAATTGGTGATGAATACGGTGAACGCCATTCGCTCGATTCGCGGCGAGATGAATGTATCACCAAGCAAAAAAATCGAAGCGCATATTGCTTTGGATGATGCTTTAAAAGCTGAGCTTGAAGGCCATGAAGCTGTGCTTAAGAGCTTAGCTAAGCTTGAATCGATTGCATGGGTGGCTGCCGATACTGAAGTGGAAAATGCAGCCATTGCGCCGCTTGCGCAGCTTAAAGTGTATTTGCCATTGGCAGGTCTTGTGGACGTGGCAGAAGAGCTGGCTCGCATTGAGAAAGCCATGGAAAAGGCCAACAAAGAAGTTGATGGCCTTAAAGGCAGATTGGGTAATGATAAGTTCGTTGCCAGCGCCCCTGAAGTTGTAGTTAGCAAAGCCAAAGCCGATTTGGCTGAGCTAGAAGCCAAGCTTGCAGAGCTGGAAGCCTCGAAATTAAAGCTGCAAGCCATTGCCTAAGGTGAAATAAAACCGATGACCATACTTTCCATACTCGCTTTGTTACTCGGCTATTTTTTATCGCTGAGCTTTATCAATGGCACCATCAATAAGATTGCCACCCACAAGGGGATCAATCTTTATCGCATCAAATATATCAGTAAAACGATAACGATTGGGCTGACCGTATTCTTTATCATTCTGTTCTTTTTGCTGCTGGGTGTAGAGTATTCGCAAGTATCGTTGTTTTTATCATCATTCTTTGCTGTGGCTGGCATTGCCCTGTTCGCCCAATGGTCGATTTTAAGCAATGTCACCGCCAGTTTGATTATCTTTTTCGCCTTCCCTTATCGGGTGGGCGATAAGATTCGCATCGCCGACAAGGATGGTGATTTATCGGGCGTGATTGAAGAAATCACTATGTTTCATGTGATTCTCTCCCATGATAACACCGTCATCACCTACCCCAATAGCCTGATTCTGCAAAAAGCGATGATTAAGTTATCTGAAGAACAACCCACCATCACTGCTCCTGTTGCTGAGAAAGCTGATTAACAAAGCGTTAGGAGATGATCACCACGCGATGAACCCAATTGATACATCATCGGTTTTCCAAGCCAAGTTATTACGACCAGCCAATACAGACGATGACGTATGGGCATTTATCATCTTGCCCAAAGATGCCAGCGCCAAACTGCCAAGGCGCGGTAGAACAAGCATCCGTGGAAGCATCAATAACCAAAGCTTTCAGGCAACCCTTGAACCTGATGGCCAGCAAAGCCATTGGCTACGTATCGATAAAACATTACTCGAAACTGCAGGCGTTACCTTTGGTGATTTAGCCACATTTGAGATTACAGCAGTCGAAATCGAGCCAGAGCCAGCCATGCCCGCTGACTTTCAAGTTGCCTTAGCCGCCGCGCCCCAAGCCCGAGAAGTTTGGGAAAACACCTCCACCCTCGCCCACGTGGATTGGATTCATTGGATCACCACAGCCAAGCAGGATAAAACCAGAGCCAAACGCATCAATGAAGCTTGTGACAAACTCGCCTCAGGACAAAAGCGCGTGTGCTGCTTCGACCCATCGGGCTTCTACAGCAAAGCCCTTAGCGCACCCAAAGCAGCCGATTAGTTTTGAAAATCTTGAGCCGTTAAAGCGGGCTCCTGCTAGGGTTTAGGCATCAATCTTTGCTCACATAAAATCAGATGATACCATCCACCAAGTTCAAAATAGAAAGGATTCCCAACCATGAGCCAAGGCTTTGAAATTCAAGTATTTAACCGTCGTCAAAACAAAATGGAAATTGAAAAAGTGTATGGCGACGGCATGGTCAAGTTTGCTTATGGCAACCCCATTGGAAGGCTTTTGGGGCCAATGATTGCCAGTAAAAAGTTCAGTCAATTATACGGCAATGCACAAGACAGCTCAAAGTCAGCGCAAAAAGTGCCACCCTTTCTTAAAAACTTTGATATACCCATCGATCAATATCAAAAAGGCTCGTATACCGACAACCCAATTGAAACATCCTACAAATCGTTCAACGAATTCTTTATCCGCAAGTTTAAAGATGGTCAACGCAGCTTTACTGAGCAAGACAACGAAATGGGTGCGTTTGCCGAAGCGCGCTACTTTGGCCATGAAAGCATGACCGATGATCTTAACATTCCCGTCAAAGGTTCGATGTTGCGCGCAGTGGATTTGATTGGTGATGCAGTGCTCGCCCAAGATTTTATCAACGGCCCGCTGATGATCGCACGCTTATGCCCAGTGGATTATCATCGTTATCACTACCCCGACAACGGCAACACCCTTCAAGCCTTCACCATTCCCGGCGATTTGCATTCTGTGAATCCTTTGGCCTTAAAATACAGACAGGATATTTTCATCAAAAATGAACGACGCGTCGCTATCTTAGACACCGAACATTTCGGCAAACTGGCCTACATCGAAGTTGGTGCCACCTGTGTGGGCAAAATCGTGCAATCCTTTGATGAGTCCAAACCCTTCAAAAAAGGCGCTGAGAAAGGCTACTTCCTCTTCGGCGGCAGCACCGTAGTGCTCTGCGGTGAAAAAGGAAAATGGGCACCTTCTGAAGATATATTAGCTAACACCAAAAAAGGCATTGAGACATACATCCAACTTGGTGATGTTGTCGCTCAACAAGCGAATTTAGCTGAAGGGCTCTGAAAGTTGCTGATTCGTTAGGCTGTTTGCCTAGCCATCAACGCAGCATCAAGATCACTAACGTTAACCACGCTAACCAAGCTGGTCTTTCTTCCTTCAATTTGTGTTTCGTTGACAGCAAACACATGCATATCAACAAGCTTTTTAACCCCATCAATCACGCGGCGATAATCCCGCCCCACCGCTTTTGCCAATTGGTATATGCTCATGGGCTCATGATTCACCATACATGCCAACAAATCACGGTGCGTTTTGCGTAATTTGAGCACATTAGCATTAAAGCCAAAGCGCCCAGAGCCTGTCACGATGTTGCCCCACTCATAGTCCAACAACACTTTGCGCGGAAAATCTTGGCTATCTCGAATTTCTGCCCAGGTGTTCACAAACACATCCTCACCAAGCAAAACCACCAAATCTCTTGGTTTCATATATTGAAATGACAATGTTGCCATATTGTTATGTCTTGGGCTTGATGGTGTGCGCATCGCATACAACCATTTCTCAAAGCTAAGTTTCGGGCGATCCCAGAATGCACGTACTCTGTTTTCCTCCCAAACCTCTTCCCAAATGTTTTCCAAAACCTGCGCGTTCATAATCTTTCCAATTCCTTGCGTATTGCTTTCACATCCACCGTGAATGGTTCTATGGTTTCCATCTCATCAAAATCATCCAAAAGCGAAAGCCAATTCAAGCTCTTAATGCCAACCTCATAAGACTCCACAGGGAAATTCGCGCCATGCGCATTAATCTCAGCAATAAACTGCGACACAGGTTTGTAGGTGGTCGATAACACATAAATATCAAACAAATCACGCGCCGCATGCCTACCACCTTCGGGGAGCCCAGAAATACTAAGCCCAGCACCAGAGATTGTGCGCAGCTTCCTATGCATCAAACCATCCAAATCATCAGTGTGTACCGACACCGCGCCCATATCTTTCCAAAATGTGGGAAACATTCCATCGTACACATCTTCAATAAACGAAATTTTCAAAGGGAAACCATCCACCTTCGTCATCCCATGAATCTGAACAGCGATACCATCTCTGTGGTCAATCACCACATCTTCAACCTGAATACCCGCAGCTTCATTCAATTGCTTCAGCAACGCTTGCGGATCAAATCGAGAATTCATAAAAAAATCTAAATCATAAGAAACCCGATGCTGCAAATAACATCGCGCTAAAGCTGTGCCGCCACAAAGCAACACACCATCAAGGCTTTCAAACACCCGTTTCGCCACTGTTTCCTGAATTTCGTATAACTTTGTCATATATGACACTTTATTTAAAATTATATATGTGTCAATCGATATTGGGAGGTAATGTCGAGTATCCCCCCTGAAGAATAGTTAAAAACTGGCTGTAAGCAGGTCTAAAAGTGTAGCGTCCCCTTACTCCACTTTTTAGGCTGACCGATTAAAGGTCACTGAATCAAGTCTGCCCTAGTAATTACAAGTTTGCGAATATGCTTAATCCACCCTCTGGTGTGTGGCTCGATTATTAATCTCTAGAGGGCTTCAGGTAGAGTAGAGGACAGGCTAACC
>DCPU01000002.1 GCA_002323245.1 Mariprofundus sp. UBA1536
GCCATCAAACGCAAGATTGAAGGCTGGCCGATTTCAGAAGTATCACCTTCCAATGCTTTAAGTGCTGAACCAATAATTACTGGAGTGTCATCGCCTGGGAAGTTGTAAGACTCAAGAAGTTCACGAACTTCCATTTCTACCAATTCCAACAATTCTTCATCGTCAACCATGTCTGCTTTGTTCAAGTATACTACCAAGTGAGGTACGTTTACTTGGCGAGCCAACAATACGTGTTCACGTGTTTGTGGCATTGGGCCATCAGCTGCAGATACAACCAGGATACCGCCATCCATTTGCGCAGCACCAGTGATCATGTTTTTCACATAGTCAGCATGGCCTGGGCAGTCAACGTGTGCGTAGTGACGCGCTTCTGTTTCATATTCTACGTGGGCTGTAGAAATGGTAATACCGCGCTCGCGCTCTTCTGGAGCACCATCGATATCGCCGTAATCTTTAAATACCGCGCCGCCAGTCAATGACAACACTTTTGTAATGGCCGCAGTCAATGTGGTTTTACCATGGTCAACGTGACCAATGGTTCCGATGTTTACATGCGGTTTGTTACGTTCAAACTTTTGCTTAGCCATGTTATAACTCCTTAGCCTTTTACGCTTGCAATAATTTCTTCAGTAATGTTACGAGGAACTTCTTCATAATGTTCAAATTGCATGGTGTATGTAGCACGACCTTGCGACATTGAACGTAGGTTGGTTGAGTAGCCGAACATTTCAGACAATGGCACTTCACACTCAACACATTTCGCAATACCACGGTCAGTCATACCTTGGATTTTGCCACGACGACGGTTCAAATCGCCTACGATATCACCCATGTAGTCTTCAGGTGTTACCACTTCAACTTTCATGATTGGCTCAAGAATCACTGGGCGACAAGCCGCACAACCAGTACGGAAGCCCATAGAACCCGCTACGCGGAATGCCATTTCGTTCGAATCCACATCATGGTAAGAGCCATCAACCAAAGCAACTTTGATGTCCACCATTGGGAAGCCAGCCAAAACACCGTTTGCCATAGCTTCTTCACAGCCTTTACCCACTGCAGGAATGTATTCTTTAGGAACGACACCACCAGTGATTTTATCTTCAAATGCGAAGCCACCACCGATTTCATTGGGTTCGATTTCCAACCAAACGTGACCAAACTGACCACGACCACCAGACTGACGAACAAACTTACCTTCAAATTTGCCGCTGCCGCGGATGGTTTCACGATATGCCACCTGTGGCTTACCGATGTTAGCGTCCACATCAAATTCACGACGCATACGGTCAACAAGAATTTCCAAGTGAAGCTCGCCCATACCAGAGATAATGGTTTGGCCAGTTTCTTCATCAGTTTTTACGCGGAAAGAAGGATCTTCTGCTGCCAATTTACCAAGGCCAACACCCATTTTTTCTTGGTCAGCTTTAGTCTTAGGCTCAATCGCCACAGAAATTACTGGCTCAGGGAATTCCATGCGCTCAAGAATGATTGGGTGATCGATATCGCAAAGTGTATCACCAGTGGTAGTCAATTTAAGACCAACAGCAGCAGCGATGTCACCAGCGCGAACTTCTTTGATTTCTTTACGGTCGTTGGCATGCATCTGCACGATACGGCTGATACGCTCACGTTTGTTTTTCACAGAGTTCAAGACGTATGAACCGCCTTCAAGCACACCTGAGTAAACTCGGAAGAATGTCAAAGCGCCAACAAACGGGTCAGTCATCACTTTAAATGCTAGTGAAGCAAATGGTGCATCATCAGAAGATGGACGTGATGCTTCTTCTTCAGTGTTCATGTCGATACCTTTAATAGCAGGAACATCAACAGGCGATGGCATGTAGTCGACTACTGCGTCCAACAAGGTTTGAACACCCTTGTTTTTAAATGCAGTACCACACAATACTGGGATAATAGAGATATCGAGAACTGCTTTGCGAATCGCCGCTTTAAGTTGCTCAACTGGAATTTCTTCACCTTCAAGGTGCTTTTCCATCAATGCTTCGTCAACCATAGACACAGCATCCATCAAATACTCACGGTATTCGTTAGCTTGGTCTACCATGTCAGCAGGAATTTCTTCAACTGAGTAGTCAGCGCCCATCGCTTCGTTGTTCCAGATGATAGCTTTCATCGCTACCAAGTCGACAACACCAACGAAGTCAGCTTCGTTTCCGATTGGAATATTTAAAGGCACTGCATTGTGGCCCAAACGCTCAGTCACTTCATCTACCACGCGGAAGAATTCAGCGCCGGTACGGTCCATTTTGTTTACGAAAGCAATGCGGGGAACATGGTAACGGTCAGCTTGACGCCAAACTGTTTCCGATTGTGGCTCAACGCCACCAACCGCACAGAAAACACCTACTGCGCCATCAAGTACGCGCAATGAACGCTCAACTTCAATCGTGAAGTCCACGTGGCCAGGGGTGTCGATAATGTTGATGTGATGATTGTTCCAGTCACAAGTTGTTGCTGCAGAAGTGATAGTGATACCACGCTCTTGCTCTTGAACCATCCAGTCCATAGTAGCAGCGCCATCATGCACTTCACCGATCTTGTGAGAAACACCAGTATAAAAGAGGATGCGCTCTGTTGTTGTTGTTTTACCAGCATCAATATGAGCCATAATGCCAATATTGCGCACGCGCTCAAGTGGTGTGATTCTTGCCACGATTACTACTCCTCTTTTAACCTAAACTGTTTAGAACAAAAAATAATTAAACTAAAAAACTTACCAGCGGAAATGCGAGAATGCTTTGTTCGCCTCTGCCATACGGTGGGTTTCATCACGCTTCTTGAAAGCACCACCACGCTCATTGATTGCGTCAACAAGCTCGTTACCCAAACGCTCAGCCATAGTTTGCTCAGAACGTTTGCGTGAATAGTCGATCAACCAACGCACAGCCAATGATTGCTGACGACGATCAGATACTTCCATAGGCACTTGGTAAGTGGCACCACCAACGCGGCGAGACTTCACTTCAACCAATGGGCGAATCGCGTCTAGCGCTTTGTGCATCACTTCAAGATGACCAATGTTTGTTTTCTTGGCAGCAATATCCAACGCGCCATAAACAATCGCTTCAGCTTTTGCTTTTTTACCGTCCAACATGATGGCGTTCACCACTGTTGAAACTTTTGTATCACCAAATTTTGCATCCGGGGTTAATGGACGACGTGTAACAGGACCTTTACGTGGCATTTACTTAATTCCTCTCTTACTTCGGACGCTTAGCGCCATACTTCGAGCGAGCTTGTTTACGGCCTTCAACGCCCGTTGTATCCAACACGCCACGCAATACATGGTAACGAACACCTGGTAAATCTTTTACACGGCCGCCGCGAATCAACACAACGCTGTGTTCTTGTAGACGATGGCCTTCACCAGGAATGTAAGCTGTAACTTCATGACCATTGGTCAAACGAACACGAGCAACTTTACGAAGTGCCGAGTTAGGCTTCTTCGGCGTAGTTGTATATACACGTGTGCAAACGCCACGACGTTGCGGACATGCTTGCAACGCAGGAACTTTGTTAATCTTACGCTTATCCTTGCGTGAATTGCGAATCAATTGGTTAATTGTCGGCATTGTTACCTCTTCAAATCTTTCCTCTACTCATAACGCGATTTCAGCAATTTCTTGCGAATACGCAGCTTGCGAGGGCGGCGAACCTTAGGGGCGTGCATTTCGCCTGTCAACGTTTTTGTTAAGGCTTGTAAAGGTTGACTGTTTCGGCGTTTGTTTGCACCAATCTCTTCCACAAAATAAGTGATATTGGCAATCATTAATGAGTAAAGGGTAATTCCAAAAAGCATTGTGAGCACCGCCACGATTCTTCCTGGCGGGGTTATGGGCACAATATCGCCATAACCCACGGTCGTAAGCGTCACAAAGGCCCACCACAAACCATCACTGATATTACTAAAATCTGGATTTTCGCCCCGCTCCAGTAAAAAGGTAACGGAGCCAAAAAAGAAAACTACCGCAAACACCAAGGCCATGGCTGCCGGCAAACTTTCGCCTGAGACAATCAACATGTTCAATATACGCTTGCGGTTGGTGCGCAAAAAGCTGCCAATACGCACTATAGGCGCAAGACCCGCCACCTTAAACGCAACCAAAAGGCGCAGCAGTGGCGAGGCCAGCAACACTATCAGCGCCAGATCAAACCAGTTGGCTTTAAGATACGCATGACTGTCATCGTCAATTTTCCAACGAATAAAAAAGAAGAACACAAAGGTCAACAAAATCGGTAAGCCAATCCAGCTTGGCGCTTCTTCCCAGAAGGATACTGCCAGTGAAGCAATGGTAATCACAAAGAGTAGCGTATCTAATCCGCGCTCTAGCCAAAGCTTCTTAGTGGCTTGTTGCATCGATGCTCTACTTATTAATGCTTAGCGTGGGTAGCTTTATGGCTAAAATAGCTGGCCAGCGATACCATCAAAATGCCTGCGCCCATATATAAGATATTCAGCGGATTATCGAAAGTCACATGCAGCACGTTTTTAAAGAAGGCCACAATCAGAATCATTAGAATCACTTTACCCAAACGATCTTTCAAATCATCAAGTGAGTTAATCACCAGAATATTATTGGTCTTGGTTGAATCCGCACCCCTGGCAATCGATAGTTTATCAATAAACAATTCATACAGGCCCAAAGCAAAGATAAGCAGCACAGTGGCCAGCAAGAAATCATCCACCGCTGAAATAATATGACTCACTGCTCGGGTGTGAAAATCAGGGTACTCTTTACCAAACATGGTCATCTCAACGTAGTCAGATGCTAAATGCAGCATATCCGCCGCGGACAATAAGAATAATAGCAGCATGCCAATAATGGATGAGATAACAGCTAGCATCACCACAAAGCGTGAGTTCCATAGCAGCTTTTCAAATAGTAGTTTCATTTTTCCCTCTCGGTGGCTTTTCGCCTTGAATTCATCGTACTACGATGCTCAAAGCAAAAATGCTGCCAAGAAAGCAAAAAGAGCTAGGAAAGAAGCTCCGCCTTTTCGATGAGGGATTCTTCAGAAATACGTTTTTTATCAAATTTACAATAAGCAGCGCCTTCTTCAGCCACCACCAATGCTTCCACCACACCGTCAATGGCCAGCAAGCTTTGCGTTAATCGCACTGCATCTTCTTCATTGGCCGCCTGCAAACGCAGCGTTAACGTCGATACATAAGGCGGCACAGACATAAACAAGGCCACCAGCAACCAACAACCTAGCAACGCAAAGACCACCCAAAATACCACGGCAAAGTTTTCTGTTTCAGGCTGATACAAAAATCCGCCCAACACCCCGCCAAGAAATGCTCCAAAAAATTGACTGGTATTAAACACACCAATGGCGGTGCCTTTGGCGCCAGCTGGTGCATATTTAGACACCATACTCGGCAAGCTTGCTTCCAGCGTGTTAAAGCCGACAAAGAACAGCAGTAATGATGAAGCAACCCACCACAAACTATCATGCATGGAAGCAAGCAATGCAGAGGCGGCCATCAACAAAGCAATCGCCACCAAAAACACTTGCTTCATTTTGCGTTTGGCTTCCGCCACGATGATAAAAGGAACCATCAACACAAAGGCCAGCAACATCACGGGCAAATAAAGCATCCACTGATCTTCTTGGGCCAGCAGAGCATGGTCAGGGCTAGCCAGCACCAGCGGCAAGACCACAAACAATGCCGTCAGCGACATATGCAAGACCAACACACCAAAATCGAGACGCAGCAATGAGTAATCTTTTAAAACTTTACCAAACATGCCTGGCGTCACTTCGCTATCACTATGATGACCCGAAGTTTTTGGGTCAGGCACAACAAAATACAGCACCAAAATGGATAACAAGGACAACACTGCCGTTAATGCAAAAATCCCCGGCACACCCATCCAAGCATTGAGCAGCGGCGCAATGGCCATAGACACTGCAAACGACAAACCAATGGTAATACCAATGCTGGCCATAGCCTTGGTGCGGTGTTCTTCGCGGGTTAAATCAGCCGTTAGCGCAATCACTGCCGCAGCCACGGCCCCAGAGCCCTGAATAATTCGACCAATCAACACGCCTTCAATCGAAGTGGAAACCGCAGCAATCACGCTACCAATCGCAAAAATCACCAAACCCGCCGCAATCACAGGCTTGCGCCCAAATTTATCCGACATCATACCAAAAGGAATTTGAAACAAGGCTTGGGTTAAACCATAAGCACCCAAAGCAATACCCACCAACTCAGGATGTGCCAGCGCACCTTCCAAACCGTGTGCATAAGTGGAAAACACAGGCAAAATGAGAAACAAACCCATCATACGCAATGCAAAAATACTCGATAACGCGCTTACCGATTTACGCTCATCCGCGTTCATGCCAGTCCTGTTCATTGATTCGCCTCAAAGGAAATTAAAAGTGCGGCAAGGTTACTGTCAGTCTGAAAATTGTCACTGATACACTTCAAGCAAGCTTTTGAAACACAAAGACACCAAGTCACAAAGAAAAAACATTGTGAAACGCCATTCACTAAAAACCTTACTCTGAGAATATCAAGGGTTACGAATACGCACTAAACTAGCATCGAGATTAAGCTTGCCATATCCATAGTAATCATTCTTCCCTCCTACATAGGCAATGCTTCCTATCTTATCGGCATGAGCTCTTAGTATACTTTGAATGTCTACTCGAGTTAGTGTTGGATCGGCTTCCAGCATCAATGCAACTGCAGCTGCAACAATAGGAGCAGATGATGAGGTGCCTTGAAACTTTTGAGCATCTTCAGCCTTCATATAGTGACTAGGATGTGTGGATGTATTTGCTGGATATGCAGTGGTAATTCCAAGTGTAAAACCACCTGGAGCTACAATATCCAAACCCAGACCAAAGTTACTATAAATAGCCCTTAGATTTCCCTCATCTGATGACCCAACACCAATGACGCTATCGAGCAAAGACTCATCATTAGTCAAACCCTGACCTTGATTTCCAATTGCGAAGACAAAGATAGTTCCTTTTCCGCCCCTGCCCGCTGTCGCCATTTGATCAATCTTTCTCTGCACAATTGGCGACACATTCCCTGTTCCCCAACTGCAATTAATCACATCAACATTCTCAGCTTCCGCGTAATTCAGTGCGTCCAAGATTTCGTTATCACTCAAAAATCCATTCAAATCCAGCTTAATAAATACAATATCAGCCTGCGGGGCAATTCCACGAAGCCCAATCCCATTGATATTTGAAGCAATAACACCCGTTATCGCTGTGCCATGGAAGCAGCTCGCTGAGCCAATGCAAGCCACATCCGCGCTACCATCTCGGCTATTGATAGTTTTGATAATATTGCTTTGGAATTCAGGGTGCTGGCTATCTACACCCACATCAATTACAGCGATTTTTACGCCTTTCCCTCGATACTTTCTCAGTGTTGATTCTCCATGAATGTGCGCATCGGGGGCTATAGCATAAGCTTCATAAAACGGTTGATCATAATGCAGCGCCCATTGTTCTTGGTAGAAGGGCTCATCTGGAACAGGGTCACTTCCACAAGCTGCAAGTAAAACGCTGAGTATGACAGGAGAAAGCCAGTGCTTCACCGCGTTTGAACACGCCTGACAATATTTGGATAGGCTTTCGCGACATTGGAATCCATCACAAGTTTGTTGATTTCTGCAACCACATCTGCACTTTTTGTTTGGAGTAAAAATGTAAATTCGTTGTATTGCTTCACCAAAGTTAACCCGTATTTTTTGGTGAAATCCGAAATATTTACACCCGCATTTAACTCAACAAAAAAATCATCTCTTATCATCACAACATTGCCATCTTCTTTTTGGTACTTATTTACCCCTAGCGTTGCGGGCGATTCAAGCGCCTTCCATTGCAATGGTTGTTTGCTATGAATAGGCAAGCTTTCAGCCCCGGCCCCACAGACAATCCAGCCAAAACAAATCAACAACAAAAAAGCGCGTATCCTCATGGCAGCGTCTGCGCATACATCGGCACAGTTGGATTGTTTTTATCATAAAACTCATAATGAACAGTCTGAGTATCATTTCCTGCATAGCAGAAGTTGTGGTAGTTTCCTTGAGAATCCACTGAGCCTGTGCATTCCGTTCTGTTGATTTGCGCAGCAAACATAGGGAAGTCTGCCGCCATATTTACAGGACGTTCTTGTAAGCCTGCCGTTTCGGTGAGTGTTTGTTGTGAAAGCAGCTGGTACGTGTTTCCTGCAGGGTCGATGGTGACAAGGAATGAGATAACATCATTGCCAGCTGGTGCAGGTGTGCTGACAAAGGTTGCATCCCTGTATTTTACATCATTAGCAAGCATACAGTAATGGGTTTTTCCATCCCACGTCAGGTAGTTGCGCTCAGGAATGCAGAGCATGCGATAGGGTGATGCATTAAGTGTAATGCCTAATCCCAAAACAACTTCGGCCTCTGAGGGGAGAGAATATAAGTACGTCGAAGTACCCGTGGTTGGTTGATAATTGTTCACAAGCAATCCGCTGTATTCAACGGCCTGGTCTGCGGCGACCATAAACTGTGTAGGTGAAATCGCAAAAAAATCTACTTTTGAGCTTGCCACGTTAATTTGGACAGGGTCGTGCATCATGAACCTCTGAATCCAGTATGATAGAGGTGCGCCATATGCTTGATTCATTTGTAATTCTGCTCTAAACCCAAAATTCTGATTTGAATCAGGGGAAAATTTAACATCCCAACTAGAAGATACCTGATTCCAACCATACAAATGATATCCATAACCGCCATATTTAGTGACATATTTCAAACCAATAGCGTCTTCAGAAATATTGCTGATATAGGGGCTATCTGGATTCAGCACCCCCCCCACTTAATGTGGTGTCACAGCTGGATAGAAATGCCACGGTTACACAAAGAGTAACAATCTTGTACATTATCATTGAACCCACAAGTAGGTCAGACTTGAGTCATTTAGAAAGTAATTATCAAATCGCATATATTCTCTGTAACCATACCAAGTTGTGTCAACTAATAGCCATTTCCTTTCCCTGTAGCCCATTAATCGGCATACATTTGAAAATACCTCATTTTTATATCCTATTACAGGCATAGCGTGAGCCTTAACTTTTTTGACAGCTATACCACTAACATAAATCCACCCTCCAAAATCATGTGTTGTATACACAATGGGCTGATTTTGAGATATGCGCCACTTTATTTGTGCAAACCGGGTGTTTTTGGTTGGAGAAAGCAAGTGCTGCACTGATGTTCCCGTTACAGAAAGGCCATATGCTTGGAAAATTTGGGATATACTATCATACCAATTCCTGCCGAGGTGAGTATCTTGTGTTCCATCTGTAGTTGTTCCCAACGCTGTGGCAAGTTTTACTTCTACGGGAATTCCTGAAGTTGCTGCATGAAGCCTAGACATGGCAAGCCTATTCCAGTGATAAAGTGACCCTTTTCCTTTTCTGATATGGTGATAATTAAGAATCATCGCTGCTGAAATGGGCACGCAATGGTTAGCGTTATTGTTCAAAGTGATTCTGTTTGACCACCAATCAAGAGCATAGCTCCAATAGCCAAGCGTTGGGCTGCCAGATACTCCAGCTACGTTTCGAGCAGGGCTTGAAAGAATAGAGCAAACCGGGCGAATGATGACTTTCGATATGGATTTAGCAATCCTCTTGAGCCATCCGCGAGCAGCAGTTTCCTCAGTGATTGCTACTTCTGTAGCATCCATTTCCACTGTTTCAGTTTCCATATCCTTATAGCTTGCCCATTCTTCAAGTCGTGCTTGTTCGGCTTCAGCGTTAGCGGCTACAGGGTCAATAGCATCCATCTCTGTCAAAGTGGCATCAATTTCTGCAATGGTTTCCTGTCTGGTGTAGGGGTCTACTGAGGAATCCAGATACAGTGCTGCCCTTTGGTCGATAAGGGATTGTCTGGCATCTGCTTCACGTTGGGGGTGTATATGCCTTATGAGCATGCATAGTGATATAGCTATCACGGTAATGTCTGCTCGTAGATAGGCACGGTTGGGTTTGCTTTATCGTAAAACTCGTAATATACGGTTTGTGTGTCGCCATTTTTAAAGCAGAAGTTGTGAAAGTTACTCTGTAAATCAACAGAGCCTATACACCCTTCTTTCAGAATCGCTACGGAATATTCTGGAAAATCCCTTATATAATTATTCACATTAGACAAAACCTTTTCATCATGCTGTATTGAGCCGCGTTTATTCCCAACCCAAGTCCAGCAACGATTTGGTCAATGAATGGAAAAGGGTACAAAGTTGTCACCGCATTTGTTTGCAAAGAACGCAAATTGACCTGAGCCGCACCATATTCAACAAGTTCATTAGCGGAAACTACGCTTTGATTGCCAGCAAGCACGAATGAACCTCTTTGACCATTAAGAATATTTACAGAAGTTACTGTAGAAGGGTCTTGTTCAACATATACAAAATATGAAGGAGAGCTGTTCATCTGATCAACAAACAATGCCCCTCCATATCTCGGACTTAGCTCCACTCCCTCAGAATTTACAATCCACTTCAGAGTATTTATATCCCATTTATAAAATTGATATTGACCTATTTGGTTATGTACAAGCACATATTTATCACCAATCACATCTTCAGCAACGTTGGTTGCGTAAGGAGCACGGAGGGGGATAGAGTTCCCCCCCCCCACTAAAATTGTCAGGGCACCCACCTAGAAAGACGCACGACAAAAATATTAAGAGTTTTTGATAATACACTTTAATAAGGCCAGATATTCAGACTTAAGGCTCGTGCCTGAATTGTGCCGTTGGCGTGAACATCGGCCAGTGGACCATCCGTCACCAGTTTTGTACCCACATGAATATTTCCACTGGATACCAAAGCATAATCTCTATACGAGGTCGGCTCCGTCTCAATAGATAAAACCTCGCTTTTCTTGGTGTATGGTACTTGTGTGGTTTCACTATTATTGCCTTTACAGCCACTGACTAACAGAAGTGGCAAAGCAAGAAATAATATAAATATAACCCTTAATAAATGTTGAACTACTTTCATATTTCACCCAAATGTATATTGAAGGGAGATTATTTAGCTGACAAATCTAAGATACGCAACTATAAATCAAAAATAATTTTCCGCATGATAAGTATAGCGCACATAAAAACCTTCAAGGCCATACCAGCACAGGATTACGAGCAGCTTTGGTTTCATCCAAGCGGCGGCGAATTGAGCGGACAGGGGCGTTGTGCAACACTTCCGTATCCCCCGCTTCACATTGCGCAGCAATTTCAAGCAAAGCATCACAGAATGCATCCAATGTTTCGCGTGATTCGGTTTCAGTGGGTTCGATAAGCATCGCGCCATGCACAATCAGCGGGAAGTAAACCGTCATCGGATGGAAACCCAAATCAATGAGTTGTTTGGCAATATCCAAGGTTTTGACACCATGTTTGTTTTGGTACTCATCAGTGAGCAAACACTCATGTTTGCATAAACCTTTAAAGGGCACGTGATAAGCATCTTTAAGGCGCGCCAACATATAATTGGCATTAAGCACCGCATCTTGGGCAATGTTATGCAGATGATTCTTACCAAAGGCTGAGATATAAGCATTGGCGCGCATCAATACGCCTGTTTGCCCAATCACGCCAAGCATGGCACCAACGGATGTATCACTTTCCGTTTCAAGTGAATACGTCTCAGCATTTTTCACAATACGCGGTACTGGCAAGTATGGCGCCAGTGTTTCATTTACCGCCACTGGTCCAGCACCGGGGCCGCCACCACCGTGTGGTGTTGAGAAGGTTTTGTGCACATTGATATGCAGACAATCAATGCCCATATCGCCTGGGCGTGCTACGCCCACCAAAGCATTGAGGTTAGCCCCATCGCCATACACCAGCGCGCCGGCATCATGCACCAACTGGCAAATTTCCTTAATGTCAGATTCAAATGCACCCGCAGTGTTGGGATTGGTCATCATCAATGCGGCAGTGTCGACATCGAGATGTTTTTTCAATTCTTCCAAATCAATGCGCCCATCGGCACCTGATTTTAATTCAACAGTGTGCATACCACACAATGCCGCCGAAGCTGGATTGGTGCCGTGCGCAGAATCGGGCACCAATACTTTCTTGCGATGTTGGTCGCCACGGGCATCAAGGCAAGCGCGAATCATCATCAAGCCCGCCAATTCACCATGTGCGCCAGCTGCAGGCTGCAGGGTCACATGCGGCAAGCCCGAAATTTCTCCCAACCAACCTTGGAGCTCATACAACAGGGCCAATACGCCTTGCACCGAATCTTCAGGTTGTTCGGGATGAATAAAAGCCAAACCTGGCAATCTAGCCACTTGCTCGTTCACCCGCGGATTGTATTTCATGGTGCAAGAGCCCAGCGGATAAAATCCTGTTTCTATGCTGTGGTTCCATTGGCTCAAGCGCACAAAGTGACGCACAGTTTCTGGCTCAGATAGCCCGGGGATACCCGCATCTTTTTTGCGCGCGAAAGTGTTTAGGCCAGCATAAACATCACCAACCACACCCGGCAGACTGATCGATTCTGGCGCTTCGTGGGCATGTTCAAATACCAAAGGCTCTTCATGCTGGATACCCGATACTGCTGAATATTTCGAAGCACTCATGCCGCCACCTCCATCACTGCAAGTAAGCTATTGATATCATCCATTTCAATCATTTCCGTAGTCGCCACCAACAAATGTAAAGGCTCCACGCCTTTTTCCATGCGCTCCAAGGGAATACCCGCAAAGATGTTGCGCTCGCGCGCAGCGGCCAACACCGCATCACGGGCTTGTTGGCTGGCAAAGCTCAATACGGTTTCATTGTAATGCACGCCATCGGCAGCTTTGACATGGCTTGGCAATTGCGACACCAGCGCCTGCAAACCTGCGGATGAACGCCTGGCGATAGTTTCTAATCCTGCATCACCCATCAAGGTCATATAAGTGGCAGCTGCTGTGCACATCAAACCCTGATTGGTACATATATTAGAAGTGGCTTTATCACGGCGAATATGTTGCTCGCGGGTGGAAAGCGTCAGCACAAAGCCGCGCTTGCCATCGGCATCTTCAGTAAGGCCACAGACGCGGCCAGGCATTTGACGTAAGTATTTTTGTTTGCAGGTAAAAATACCCAAATGCGGCCCGCCGTATGCCATGGGGATACCTAACGCCTGACCTGAACCCACAACAATATCAGCGCCATATTCACCTGGCGGGGTAATCAAACCAAAAGCAGAAATATCAGAAAACGCCACCACCATCAGGCAGCCGTGTGCATCACAAGCAGCGCGCAATGGGGCCAAATCATAAACCGAGCCATAAAAGTCGGGGTATTGCACAATCACACAAGCAGTTTCGCCGTCTAAAGCAGCAATCACTTTATCCAAGTCAGTGCCAAATTTACCCATACTCACTTGTTGGTAAGACCCATCAAGGCGCGATAAATAGTTATCCGTCACTGCCCGATAACGTGGGTTCACCGAGCCTGCAATCACCACGTTTTTGCGGCGTGTGACGCGGCGCGCCATCAAAGCAGCTTCAGCTGTGGCGGTGGCCGCTTCATACATCGAAGCATTGGATACATCCATGCCTGTTAAACGCGCCACCATGGTTTGAAATTCAAACAGGGCTTGCAACGTGCCTTGGGCAATTTCGGGCTGGTAGGGTGTGTAGGCAGTGAGGAATTCACCACGAGAAATAATATAATCAACCACTGCTGGCACAAAATGGTTGTAGGTGCCGCCGCCCAAAAAGCAGGCATTGTTCAAAACATGCTCATTTTTGCTGGCCGCTTGATTGAACTTGCGGCTGATACCCACTTCCGATAAGGCTTCAGGGATATTCAGCGAGCCCAGCGGCAAATGAAAGGCAGCTGGAATATCGGCAAACAAATCAGTCATCTTGTTGATGCCAATGGTTTTGAGCATCGCCTGGCGGTCGGTATCAGTGTGCGGTAAGTATCTCATGGGTTCACCTGCCTATAATCAAAAAAGAAAAAGCCGAAAAACATTTGTTTTATCGGCTTTTTGATATGTTAAATAAACTACGAAACTTATTCTTCGAGGAAAGTGGTGTAGAGGGCTTCGCTCATCAGCTCTTCGCTGCCGGCACCATCGGTTTTGATTTTCACAATCCATCCGCTGCCATACGGGTTGGTGTTCACCAAATCAGGTTGCCCTTCCAAATCACCATTCACTTCAGTAATAACGCCAGACACAGGGGCATAGACATCCGATACGGCTTTGACAGATTCCACCACGGCATAGGCTTCACCTGCTGCCACTTCGCGGCCCACTTCCGGCAACTCGACAAACACGATATCACCCAACGCTTCCTGAGCGTGGTCGGTGATGCCAAATGTGGCTTCATCACCTTCGATGCGCACCCACTCGTGGTCTTTGGTATATTTCAAATCTGCTGGAATTGACATAAATAATCCTATTGTTTCCTAACGTTACTACGCACAAACGGCGTGCTTGTACGTTCAGCGGCAACCGCCTTACCGCGAATTTCTACATGAATTTGACCTGCTGTCACATGTTCTGGTTTCACGTAAGCTAACGCCACACCCCCGCCTGCCAATGGCGAATGCAGACCCGATGTCACTTCCCCGGAAACAACACCACCCACCAACACTGTGTAGTGCTCACGCGGAATACCCCGCTCGGTGAGCTTGATGGCAATCAACGCTTGTTTGCCGCCTTCTGCTTTGCGTGCTTCCACGGCTGCTTTACCAATAAAATCGCCTTTATCCAATTTGGTAATCCACATCAATTTGGCTTCCACGGGCGTCACGGCATCGGAAATCTCATGGCCATACAACGCATATCCCATTTCGCTGCGCAGCATATCACGCGCGGCTAGGCCAATGGGTTTTGCCCCTTGATCCAAAAGCGCGCACCACACATCCACGGCAATACTATTGGGCACATAAATCTCAAAACCATCTTCGCCTGTGTATCCCGTGCGCGAAATGATACCCGCCAGTCCTTCCATGCTTACTTCGGCAAACTTGTAATAACCAATCAGCTCCAAATCGACATCCACAAGTGTTTGTAGCGCAGCTTGGGCTTTAGCGCCTTGCAAGGCCAAGAGCGTGGTATCATCGGATTCATCATGCACATGCACATCAAAGCGCGCAGCTTGTTCTTTTAAATGGAGCACATCTTTATGGCGATTGGCAGCATTGACGCACAAATAATAATGATGTTCATTGATTCGGTACGTGGTGATGTCATCGATAAAAGTACCTTGTGCGTTGAGCAGCGCTGAATATTGCACCTGCCCATCCACAAGTTTACTCACATCATTGGTGGTCACATATTGTAAAAAGGCCAAGGCATCAGGCCCAACCACGCGCACTTGCCCCATGTGGGTGATATCAAAAATACCCGCTTCGCCTTCGCGCACTGCCGTATATTCCTTGAGCGCCCCATCTTTATATTGCACGGGAAGTTCGTAGCCTGCGAAAGGCACCATCTTACCCCCCAGCGCTACATGTTGTTCAAACAGTGGTGTCTTTAACAAATCGGTCATTTATGCTCCATATGCGGCCAATGTGGCAGCAATTGCCTTGCCTTGGGTGACAGGTGCATGCAAACGATTCAACACTTCATCCAGCGCCGATACACATTTGAGCACATTATCTTTACGGCAAGCATAACCCATCAAACCAATGCGCCAAACTTTTCCTGCCATCACGCCCAAACCAGCGCCGATTTCCAAGTTGTAATCATTGAGCAAGATGCTGCGCACCAAGGCATCATCAACGCCTTCAGGGATACTCACCGCATTAAGCTGCGGCAAACGATCAGCCTCTGGCACCACAAATTTTAAGCCCAAAGCTTCAAGGCCAGCTTTTAAGGCTTGATGATGAAAAGCATGGCGCGTCCATGCATGCTCAAGGCCTTCGTCTTGCAGCATCACCAAAGCTTCATGCAAACCATACAAACCATTCACGGGTGCCGTATGATGGTAAGCACGTTTGGTGCCGGTGCTACCATCGCCCCAATATGCCATCACCAAGTTCAAATCAAGAAACCAGCTTTGCACTTTGGTTTTACGATTTTTCACCCGCACAATCGCGGAAGGGCTAAACGATACGGGTGAAATACCCGGTGCGCAGGACAAGCACTTTTGTGTGCCCGAATAAATCGCATCCACACCCCAATCATCCACACGCAATTCAATGCCGCCCACCGAAGTCACCGCATCCACAATCGCCAAGCATCCATAAGCATGCGCCATATCGCACATCGCTTTCACATCCGTGGTGGCTCCCGTTGAGGTTTCGGCATGCACAAAGGCAACCGTGTTTGCTTCAGGGTGAGCTTGAAGCGCAGCTTCTAATTTTTTTGGGTCGCAAGCGGTTCCCCATTCATCCATCACCATCACCGCAGTGGCGCCGCAACGCTCTACGTTTTCTTTCATGCGGCCACCAAACACGCCATTTTGGCAAACAATCACCGTATCGCCTGGCTCCACCAAGTTCACAAAGCAAGTTTCCATGCCTGCAGAGCCTGGCGCAGACACCGCAATGGTCAGCTCATTTTTGGTTTGAAAAGCGTATTGCAGCAAGCTTTTCACTTCATCCATCATCTTCACAAAAAGCGGATCCAAATGGCCGATGGTGGGTCTTCCCATGGCTTCAAGAATACGCGGATTCACATCCGAGGGGCCAGGGCCCATCAATGTGCGTTGGGGTGGATGAAATGATGTGATCATAAAATGCTCCTCGAAATGCTTGTTTAGATACCCTGCTAAAATTGTGGTGCTACCTTAAACACAGCAGCGCCACATTTCACCCTCAAAGTTTCTAGGGGCTCAAACCCCTCGCAGCCTTGTATTTGCACCACCTACGTTTGTGTGCAAGATGCCCAACATGCCTTGGCAATTCCTTTCCCGAAATCTTGCAAGCTTTACCCTGCTTGGCGCTATTGCCGCCTTTTTCTATCCGCCTGCCTTTCTGATTTTTAAAGATTATTTTCTTTGGTTTTTCGGTGCCACCATGTTGGCACTGGGTTTGGTGATGAAACCCGAAGAAGCCAAAGAAGCGCTTGGTAAACCACTAAGTATCTTCGTTGGCGTCACTGCTCAATTCACAGTCATGCCGCTGCTGGGTTTTCTTGCCGCCACACTCACCCTCAGCATGGGTGCATCCCCAGCACTGGCGCTTGGCTTTATCATCGTCGGCTGTGCACCAGGCGCTATGGCCAGCAACGTGATTTCGTATTTGCTTGGCGGCGCAGTCGCATTTTCGATTGCCATGACCATGCTCGCCACCACCCTATCCCCGCTACTCACCCCCACACTGGTGGCATGGCTGGGTGATGCCTTTATGGACATCCCCTTTTGGCCCATGATGGAAACCATCTTACTTACCGTAGCGCTGCCTTTAGCCGCAGGCATGCTTATTCATCATCGCTTGCCACAATTTCAAACCCACTATGAACGCATTGCGCCCGATTTTGCAGCGCTGGCCATCATCATCATTTGCGCCTACGCCGTAGCTGCCAACCAAAGCCGCATCGCTGAAACACCATGGATTGTGTTTGCCTTGGTCGTCGCCCTCAACGCAGGCGGTTATCTCGCAGGCTGGTTCATCGGCGGAGCCTTCAACTTTGATAAACGCTACCAAATCACCCTAGCCATCGAAATCGGCATGCAAAACGCAGGGCTAGGCGTTGCCCTCGCCCTCAAACACTTCGAACCAGAAACCGCCCTACCCGGCGCTTTGTTTGCAGTGTGGTGTATCCTCACCGCCGCTGGCCTAAGCCGCTGGAAAAAATTAAAGGCTGGGGATTTCATCTCATCTGTTTAATCCCTCAGCACCAATGACAAACAAATTGCGGAAAATTACGGAGAAACCCAAATGCCTGAAACACATAAAAAAGATTATATCGCTGGCTTTACAGTAGAAGATATTGCCGAAGATTTTTACGCCCTATATCTCACATCGCAAAAATACAAACGCGATACATCCATCCAACTAAAAGTGAATGCCCAAATGGGCAATTGGATTCTTGGCCTAGTTGATTATCAAACGGGTGAAATGGAAGTGACAAGCAACCACGCATACCCCGAAGAAGCCAAGATGATTGCCCACTTCAAAGATGGCATCGCTGCCTTTTTAGAGAGAATTCAATAAATACCGACAATGAAATAAACGGACATAGGGGGCGGGTCTTGTTTCGCGCTTCCCCCTCCTTAAACTCCATGATGTAGAATGTTTGCATTTAAATCTAATGCAACGTTAGACGTCGGAAACCATATCAAACCCGCCGTAAATAAGGCGCTTACCATCAAATGGCATGGGGTTGGTATCAGCATTCATTCTCGGGTCTTCCATGGAAGACTGCCATCCAGCATTCCGAACTTCTTTTGAAGGCCAAATGACCCACGAAAAAACGATTACTTCGCCATCTTTCTTTTGGACAGCCAATGGAAATGAAGTGACCTCCCCTTCAGGAACATCATCACCCCAAGTATCCACCACTCTCAATGCACCATAATCCTTAAAGACCGCCGCCATTATTTTTGCATGCGCGATAAATTTATCTTTATTGGATTCGGGTACTGCTGCTACAAAACCGTCTACATATGACATTGGGTCATCCTCCTATGCATCCATCGAAGTGAAATCTGAGCCTCACCTTAACCAGTTCATTCGCCAGCGCTCATGTCACGGATGCAATGCAGCCAACAAAGATACCCAGTGTTTGACGGGCACTTCACTGCCTGATTGCAGTTGATGCAGGCAGCCGATGTTGGCGGTGGCGATAATTTCGGGTTGTTTAGCGGTTAAGGCTTTGACTTTGTTATCGCGCAGGGTGGCGGAAAGCTCAGGCTGCAAGACAGTGTAGGTGCCTGCTGCGCCGCAGCATAGATGTGCGTCTTGCACGGGGCTAAGCTCATAACCGATGCGGGTAAGCAAGACTTCGACGCTTCCATTGATTTTTTGGCCGTGTTGCAGGGTGCATGGGGAATGGAAGGCGATGCGTTTGGGTTTATCCAACTTAAAGGCAGATAAATCTTCAGCGGCCAAAACTTCCACCAAATCTTTAGCTGCTGCGGAAATGCGTTTGGCCTTGTCGGCATAGGCCGCATCGTTGCGCAGGGCATAGGCGTATTCTTTGATTTCTAAAGCGCATGCACTGGCTGTGGACAAAATGGCTTCTGCGCCTGCATCGAGAAAAGGAATCCACGCATCAATGTTCGCTCGGATACGGGATAAACTCTTATCGTGGGCATTCATATGATGCTCCACAGCGCCGCAGCATTGCGCCATGCCGGTGCGTTGCACATTGATGCCAAGTTTATCCAACACCTTGGCGGTGTTCACATCAATCTCTGGCGACATCACAGGCTGCACGCAGCCTTCAATTAAAAGAACTGAGCGAGCATGCGCGGTTTGTGGAAAGGCTGTCAGCTTGATGGGTTTGCTTTGTGGCACTTTGCTGCGCAAATGGCTTGGCAAGATAGGGCGAAGCAAGCGCGCCAAGGCAAAGAAAAAAGCAAACCGTTTGGTGTTTGGCAATATACTAACAAGCGCTGCACGTTTGCTTTTGTCCCACAAGCTGCGCCCTACTCTTTTCTCAACTTCGACCTTACCAATCGCAGCAAGGTGGGCGTATTCCACACCCGAGGGGCAAGTGGATTCACAGGCTCTACAACTTAAACAACGATCCAAATGCGATTGGGTGGTGGCGGTTACCTCACCGCCTTCAAGCATATCTTTAATCAAATAAATGCGCCCACGCGGACCATCAAGCTCATCACTCAAAATTTGATAGGTTGGGCATGTGGCAGTGCAAAAGCCGCAATGCACACAAGCCCGCAAAATGCGATTGGCTTCAGCACCTGCTTCACTGGCGAGAATCATGTCACTGATATGCGTCTGCATTTATAAATCCTTATACATCCGACCCACATTCAAAATCCTGTGTGGGTCAAAGCTGGCTTTGAGGCGTTGGTGCAAAGCCATCACTGGCGCTGGCAGCGGCGCAAACATCTCATCACCACGATTGCCATGACGAAAAATCGAAGCGGTGCCACCCAGCGATTTGGCGTATGCTTGTACCACGGTCAACGGCAAATCTGATTTCAACCAACGCTGCGCCCCGCCCCAACCAATAAACCAATCGGAAACCAACACACCTTCAAGCGAGGCAAAAGGGGCAGCCGAGGGAAGCGACAAACGGTAAAGCGGGCGCGGATCATCAAAATACGGCAACTCGTGCTCACGCAAATCTTTCCAAAGCTGGAAACCACCACCATGCATGGTACCTCCAATTTCTTTCATGCTGCGCTGCACTGCCGAATTGGTGCCACAGATACGAAAATATACAAAATCACCATCAGAGCACATGGCAGTGACTGGTAGCGGCGTGGCCGCCCATTTCGACATAATGGCAATAGATTCTGCAAAACTTGCAGGCAAGGCCACGGTTTGCTCAGCCTCGCGATGGGGTAATACTTTCAAGGATACATCCAGCAACACACCCAGCGTGCCAAGGCTGCCCACCATCAAACGCGACACATCAAAACCCGCCACATTTTTCATCACTTCACCGCCAAAATGCAGCGCCTCGCCTTTACCGTTGATGATATTGCAGCCAAGCATGAAATCGCGCGCTGAACCTGCATAAGGCCGCCGCGGGCCAGAAAAATTACAAGCCATGGTGCCGCCAATGGTGGCCGACTCGCCAAAGTATGGCGGATCAAAGGGTAGGCGTTGCCTGTGTTCATCCAAGGCATCGGCGATTACCGAAAGCTTGGTGCCCGCCCGCACTTTCAGGGTCAATTCCTTGGGCTGATAGGCCAAAATGCCTTCGTGTTCAGCCAGACTCAAAGGCTCGCCCACAACCTCTCTGCCATACCACGCTTTGCTGTTGCCGCCGATAATGTTGAGCGGGCGTTTATCTTTGCCAGCCAATATCACATCGGCTTGCAGTTGCTTCGAAAGGTCAGCCATCAAAAGCGCTCCAACTCAGGGTGCGGCAACTGGCCATTGTGTACATGCATACGCCCCAATTCCGCGCAGCGATGCAAGCTTGGCACGGCTTTACCAGGATTGAGCAAACCATCGGCATCAAAGGCATCTTTGATGGCCAAAAATTGCGATAACTCCGCGGCACCAAACTGCACGCACATGGCATCAAGCTTTTCCACACCCACGCCATGTTCGCCCGTGATGGTGCCGCCCACTTGCACACACAGCTCCAAAATCTTTTGGCCAAAGGCTTCGGTTTTTTTCAGCTCGCCAGCTTTGTTGGCATCATACAAAATCAAAGGATGCATATTGCCATCACCAGCATGAAACACATTGGCGACAGGCAATCCGAATGCTTCCGACCAAACTGAAATTTGTTTTAGCACTTCAGGCAACTTGGCTTTGGGGATGGTGCCATCCATGCAGTAATAATCTGGCGCTAAGCGGCCAACGGCTGGAAAAGCAGCTTTGCGGCCCGCCCAAAATTGCAAACGCTGGACCTCATCTTGCGAGGTACGCACCTCTGTTGCCCCAGCTTCGTGCAACACCTTTTCTACCCGTGCTATATAATCAGCCACGCTGTTGGTGGTGCCATCCACCTCACAAAGCACAATGGCTTGCGCATTGATGGGATAACCCACATGGGCATACGCTTCAGCAGCCTGAATGGCCAAGGCATCCATCATCTCTAAGCCCGCGGGCACAATGCCTGCAGCAATGATATCACCCACCGATTGTCCCGCTTTTTCCACATCATCAAAAGCTGCCAACACCACTTGCGCCAACTCTGGCTTGGGCAACAGTTTCACTGTCACTTCCACCACAATACCCAGCAGCCCTTCAGAGCCATGCATCAAAGCCAGTAAATCATAACCCACATTATCCAGCGCCTTGCCGCCCAGCTCAAAAATTTCACCATCAATACCCAATATTTTTAAGCCCAACACATTGTGCACCGTCAGTCCATATTTGAGGCAATGCACGCCGCCAGAGTTTTCAGCAACATTACCACCAATGGTGCAAGCGATTTGCGAGGAGGGATCGGGTGCGTAATAAAGATTTAAGTGTGCCACCGCTTGGGAAATAACGAGATTACGTACACCGGGCTGCACAGTAGCGGTGAGATTATGTTCATCGATTTCAAGAATTTCATTGAATTTAGCCAATGATAAGACCACAGCACCTTGGGTGGGCATAGCTCCGCCAGCAAGGCCAGTACCTGCACCGCGAGAAATAATCGGCACTTTTGCTTTGGTGCAACTACGCACAATCGCTTGTGCTTGGGCAAGTGTTTCTGGCAGCGCCACCGCTAGCGGCAAACCTTTGTGAATGGATAAGCCATCGCATTCGTAGGGCGTGAGGGCTTCTTTGGATGTGAGCAAACTCGCAGCGGGCAATATCGCCTGCAAATCAATGATGATTTGTTGCTGCTTAGAATCCAATAGACCTCTCCCCCGTTTCCAGCGAGTAGAAAGGATAGGGGGATTGCGAAGTAATGTCGATTTTATGAAACCATGTGTAAATTAAGGAAACCAAAAAAAAATCCCGCCAACTTTCGCTGGTGGGATTTGAATCCAAAAGGGCTTAACTCGATAAAAACTTAGTAAGTGAATACCAAGGCAATCGCCAATTCAGTGTTGGTCTTTTTATTGCCAGCTGGCACTTTCGACGTTTTTTGCGCTGAAAATGATACTTTGCTTGATAAGTTACCACTCACTTGATTGGTCAATGCTGTAATCGAATTGGTAACAGAGCCTTCTTTACCTGCTTCGATTTTTAGCTCTTGAGAGAATGTCGATGAAGGATTGAATTTCCAGTTAAACAATGTGGCAGCGCGCACGATGGCATCATTGTTTTTAGTCGCATCGGTCAATTCAGTTTGACGCGCACCGGCACCAACTTCTGCGTTCCATTGTTTCTCATCATTTTTCAAGATACCAAAACCATAACCAACGGTTTCGCTGGTGCGGCTGGTGAAACCACCAAACCTATCGGTATCAAAACCCAAACGACCAAACAAATAACCTGATTCGGTCAATTTGTAATCTTCTTGAACAGACACATCATATTTTTCAGCTGTGGTGCCGACTTTATCGGACACATTCAAAGCCAAGGCCTGAACCGTCGTGCGCCACTCTTCGCCGTCACGTGATGATTTACCTTTGGCATTAAGCGAGCTCACTTCCGTGTTGCCGCCTGTTTGCACATAACCAACCTCTAGGTTGGATGTCCATTCAGCATCAGCAGCAATGGCATGGCCTGAAAGCAAAAGGGCAGAGCCCAAGATTAAAACTTTACGCATGATAAAAACTCCTATTTAAAGTGGCGCAGTGTACAAAACCACAACCACAGCCCCTGTGATGAAACGCACCGAACCCCATAAAAACATAGCCGCGTAGTCAACTTTTATAATCAGTGTTACAGTTCGCCGCAGAATCACTCCTGAAAGACGGTACTGCCCTTGTGCAGACTGAAGCGGAACGGGGATTAATATGAAAAAAAACATAACAGCTGCCAGCTTATTGGCTGCCAAAAGCAAAGGCGAGCGTTTGGCTTGGCTTACGGCTTATGATGCAGGATCTGCGCGCATTGCTGAACAAGCCGGCATTGATGTCATCCTCGTTGGCGACTCCTTGGGTATGGTCAATTTGGGCTTTGATACCACCATCCCCGTCACCCTTGAACATATGATATTACACACCGCCGCTGTCGTGCGCGGCTGCAATACCCCATGGGTAGTTTGTGATTTACCTTTTGGCTCCTACCAACAATCCAAAGAACAAGCTTTTGCCAATAGCGCCCATGTTTTGCAGGAAACAGCTTGTGATGCCGTGAAACTTGAAGGCGGCGCGGCCATGGCTGAGACCATCGCTTTTTTAAGTGCACGCGGCATTGCCGTGGTTGGCCATATTGGCATGACGCCGCAATCGGTTAAAAAATTCGGCAGCTTCAAACAACGTGGCAAAACGACCACTGAACGCGAGCAGATTTTCGCAGATGCTTTGGCTGTGGCCGAAGCTGGCGCAACCGCCTTGGTATTGGAATGTATCCCGGACGATTTAAGCGCAAAAATCACAGCCGCCATTGACATCCCAACGGTGGGCATTGGCGCGGGTTTAAGTTGTGATGCACAGGTTTTGGTTTGGCATGATTTGCTTGGTCTATCGGAAAGCACCCCGCCTTTTGTCACTCCTTATATCAACTTGCGCGAACAAGCAGCTTCGGCCATCACAGCATGGGCCGATGATGTGCGTTCATCTGCTTTCCCAAAGAAAAAGTCATGAAAATATTTGACGATATTGCCGAACTGCAATTGGCGTTGGCCAAACATTCGCACGAGCGCATCGCGCTAGTGCCAACCATGGGCTGCTTGCATCAAGGACATGCCAGCTTGATGCAAAAAGCCAAACGTTTGGCCGATATTGTGGTGGTAAGCATTTATGTGAACCCGCTACAATTTGGCGCCAATGAGGATTTAAGTCGCTACCCCAAACCGTTTGAAGCCGATGTGGCCGTATGTGAAGCTGAAGGTGTGGATTACATCTTCCATCCGCACAACTTATACCCAGAACACGGCTTGCAAGTCAGCCTTAAAGTTGGCGAACTCAGCCAAGTGTTATGCGGCTCTTCTAGGCCTGGTCATTTTGATGGTGTGGTGACTGTGGTAAACATTCTATTGAATATTGTTCGGCCCCATATCGCGGTGTTTGGCACCAAAGATTTCCAACAACTCACTATTATTCGCCGCTTGGTTTCAGATTTGTATTTACCTGTTGAAATTATCGAATGTGAAACCATTCGAGAAAGCAGTGGTTTAGCAAAGAGCAGCCGCAACCAATATCTATCAGATGTTGAACGCGGCCAAGCAGCAGCCATCTCCCAAGCTTTGTTGTTGATGCAGCAAGCAGCGCTCAATGGTTCTGATCTCGAAGCAATTCTAAGCGTAGGTAACAACCACCTGTTTAATCACAACATTAAACCCGAATATTTAGAAGTTCGTAACACGATAACCCTTCAGCCCATTCAAAATTTGGCTGAAACCCATCAAGCCCAAATTTTCATTGCCGCCCCTGTGGGTTCGGCGCGACTTATCGATAATATGCCTTTGTTGCCCAACAAGGCTGAGGAAGAAAGCTTATGCAATTAACCATGTTAAAATCAAAACTTCACCGCGTCATTGTTAGCCATGCTGAGCTGGACTATGAAGGCTCTTGCGCTATTGATACCGACTTCATGAAAGCTGCGAACATTCGTCCTTTTGAGCAATTACACATCTACAATATCACCAATGGTGAGCGCTTTACCACTTATGCCATTGTTGCCCCTGCTGGCAGCAAAACCATTGGCGTGAATGGTGCCGCAGCGCATAAAGCCAAAGCTGGTGATATGCTGATTATTTGCACCTATGCCGAAATGTCGGAACTAGAAGTCGCCAACTTTCAGCCTGCCTTGGTTTACTTCGATGGCAAAAATAACTTAAGCCATCAAACGCTAGGCACACTGGCACAAGACAACCCAGCACTTGCCGCTTGAAGATATTTAACGAACCAAGTCGGACAATTATCACAGTTATCGCCTTACGCATTGTTTGGGTGTAAGATGCGTCTCGCTTGAATACTATTTTCGGGGGAAGACTCATGGGAAAACGTGTTTGTATCATCGGTGGCACAGGGTTTGTAGGTAGGGCTATTACCTGCCAAGCCATCGAAGCTGGCCATAAAGTTGTGGTCACCTCACGTCACCCTGCCAGAGCTCGCGATTTGCTTGTGAAAGGCATTCAAGTGGTCAAAGCCGACATTACGACTGGTCGTGGCATAGCTACAGCTGTAGCTGGTTGCGATACTGTGATTAATCTTGTTGGTTTACTCTTTGAACGTGGCAGCAATACCTTTGAAGCTGCGCACGTAACTGGCGCCAAACACGTGATTTCTGCTTGTGAAAAAGCCGGCATCAAACAACTTCTGCATATGAGCGCTTTGCTCGACCCCAAGGCAGCACAAGTCAGCCAATATGCGGCCACAAAAATTGAGGCAGAAAAACTCGTTTCGGCATCTTCATTAGACTGGACCATTTTCCGCCCATCCATCATTTTTGGTGCTCGTGATTCATTCCTCATGCGTTTTAAAGCTCTGTCTGCCAACGGCCCTGTACTTCCAGTGATTGCTGGCGACACCAAATTTCAACCGGTTTGGGTTGAAGATGTTGCTCGTGCATTTGTGCTAAGCATCCACAACAACAAAGTTGCCAAACAATCTTTTACCCTTGCTGGCCAAGAAGTATTTTCATTCCGCGATCTGCTGGATTTGTGGATGAAGGCTTTGGGTCGCGAGCGTTTCATGGTATCGATGCCAAACGTGGCAGCAGGCCTATTAGCAACTGTTTCCAACTTCTTGCCCACACCATTGCTTACCAAAGACCAATTGAAATTACTCGCCTTTGATAATGTCGCGAGCGGCGAAGCATTCCCAGCATTGTTCGGAACTGCTACTGATTTCACCAGCCTTTTGCCTGCGTTGGCTTATGGAGATCAAGCATCTTCTGTACAATCGTTATTTGATAACGCACGCGCCCATTACCGTAAATCTTGATGGGCAACGCACTGAGCTCAGAAGCACTGACCATGCTTTTAGGCGCCTATTTTTTAGGTGCTATTCCATTTGGTTTGATTTTTGCCCGGTGGTTAACTGGTAAAGACCCAAGACAGCACGGTAGCGGCAATATTGGTGCCACCAATGCCATGCGCACTGGCGGCAAAAAGGTCGGCATTCTGACTTTGTTGGCCGATATCGCCAAGGGCGTTTTACCAGTGGGCTTTGCTGTTGGCCTTTCACTTACTTCGTTTGAAATCGCAGCGATTGCTTTGGCAGCGTTTCTTGGTCACATCTTCCCCATCTACCTGAAGTTTAAAGGTGGAAAAGGTGTAGCAACCATGTATGGCGTATTGATACCATGGATGCCTTGGGTTGCTGTCTGCTCTTTTGTGGTTTGGCTGGTTACCTTCAAGTTATCGAAGTTTGTTTCCTTAGCCTCGATTCTCTCAGGCATTGTGCTTCCTATATTTGCATGGTTACTTGGCGCGAGCCAAGAGGGCATTGCTGCCTGCGTGGTTCTGGGCACGCTGATGACTGTGCGCCATCATAGTAATATCAAACGATTGCTTGCTGGAACTGAAGATTAATTAAACTTCAAAAGATTGAATCAGCCGACGAATATCTTGGTCAGTGACCGTTTCAGCAATAAAAGCATCTCCCACATCACGCAGTAGAATGTATCGAATCAAACTTCCCACATTCTTCTTATCATGCCCCATCACATCCAACCAAGTGTCCGCTGAAAACTGTGGCACTGTGGTTGGTAAACCAGCCAATTCAAACATAGCTACAATTCGCTTCTCAGTACCTGCCGGTGCAAAACCAAGCTGCTCAGAGAGCCTTGCTGCCATGATGGTACCCAAAGCTACACCTTCGCCGTGTAGGTATTCTGTGTATTTTGTAATCGATTCAATGGCATGACCAAAGGTGTGTCCAAGATTAAGCAAAGCCCGTTGTCCTTGCTCGGTTTCATCAGCAATCACCAATTCCGCTTTATGCGCACATGAGCGCAAAATCGCTTCCGCCATCACCTCAGCATCCAAACTAAGAAGCTCAGACATATGCTTTTGTAGCCATTCAAAAAATGAAACATCACGAATTAGGCCATATTTGATCATCTCTGCCAGACCAGCACGCACTTGGCGCACATCAAGTGTGTTCAATACTAAAGGATCAATCCAAACCAATTTGGGCTGGTAAAAGGCACCAATCATATTTTTACCATGCGGATGATTAATAGCAGTTTTACCGCCAACACTTGAATCCACTTGTGCCAATACAGTGGTGGGAACTTGCACAAAAGGAATACCGCGCCTATAGCATGAGGCTGCAAAGCCAGTCATATCACCAACCACGCCGCCACCAAGGGCGATAATGGGTTCATTACGAGACAGTTTGGATGCCATCAAAGCATCCATCATCAATGTCCACTGCTCAACATTCTTATGCATTTCGCCATCTGGCAAAATAAAATCAGAAACCGACCACCCTTGAAGCTCAAGCGATGCTTTTACCTGTTGTAAATATAAAGGGGCAACGACGTCATTACTCACAATTAAACAGCGGCTGGACAAAGCAAACAGCTCTCTCATTTTAATACCAATCTGTAATAAGCAACCAGCTTGGATCTGAATGTCGTAAGAACGAGCGCCTAAATTAACATTATACTTTTGGATAGAATTCATCATGAGCGCACTCTGACAGAAAACCCATAATCTATGCTACTGCTTCTTAACACAATAAGATCTCAACATCATCTTCAAAGCAACTTTTAGGATTTCTTTTGCTGCGCTCTGATCTGAAATACTCATCCACCAATTGAAAAAACGGAGAACTCTTAAAGCTCCCCGTTTTTCTCAACTACCTATAAAATCTTTTACGATTACGTCACAGACCATCAATAATCAACGTACTGGATGGTGTTGTAGTTGTAATGCTCATAACATCACCGGCCAAATGTGATGTTGTAGCGTTATTCACAAATGTTGGAACCCAAATCGGCACAACCGGGCTACCAGGTGTAACCAAAGCGTAGCTTACCCCAAAAGGCAAATTACTAGCACCAACCCCCGTTATCGTCCCAGGGCTTCCCGGTGCCGTAAAACTAAGTGCCGCTGTATAAGTACTGCTTGCGTCCACGGGATTATTGTTAGCATCAACTATCGTAACCACATAACTGGTCGGTCCGCCAACAGGTGTCATTGTATAACTCTTCGTTGAAAGGACAACCACCATAGAAACCCAAATTACAGTATCTTTATCATGTACTCCATTTGGACCTGAATACAGACCATCTGCATTGGTGTCATTATATTGCTCACCTACATCATGAACTCCATTTTCATTTGCATCTAAAAAAGGTTCTCCAAAATCATGCTGCGCCACTGTAAATGTATCACCAGCATCGTAAATACCATTATTATTGTTATCACTAAATGGCTCCTGACCTGGAGCCATTGCCAGCACAGTTAAATAGCCAGTTTTGCCGGTACCTGCGCCCAACGGATGACCCCTTAATACAGAACCGGGATCATTCCCACCCGGAGTGGTATAAGTTGTAGTAGCTATACCAGCGACATTGACAGTAGCTGATGGAATACTTCCCAATTCTGTTATAAATGTTACTGGCGTGCCTTCTTTGATTGGGTTACCGAAAATATCGGCCAGGAAGACCTTAAAGTCATTGGTGTTACCAATTCTATCAAATCCCTCAAAGCTTGCCTGATTTGTTTCCATGCTAAAGTTGGAAGCAATACCTTGACCACCCAAAACCACAACTGATCCTGTTGTGGCAACATCGGATATGGGTTCAGTTGCCACTATCCCAATCAGCCCAGATTTATTCCCAGCAGTAAGAGTAACACTGACAACTCCACTTACTGTATCAGTTGTTGTAGGTGATATTGTTTCACCACCACCCAAGGCATTACCAATACTAAAATTGATTGTTGTCCCGTCTGTGACCGGATTACCAGTGGCATCTGAAACTTTAAAAGTGAGAATCGCGGTTTCGGCAAGCCCTGCGCCTTTTACCCCAATTTGAGCTGGTGAAGATGAAACAAGTGAAACTGAGGCCGGAGTCGAAGCCAGAATTTGAATGGTCGTGAAACCAGTTGCGCTGCCTGCAGTTGCTGTAATCGTCGCTGTTCCTGCAACATTATTGGCATTAAATGTCGCCGTTGCAACACCACTTACAGTGAGTGCAGATGAAGTTATGCTCGTTCCTGGTATATCAGTTTCAAAAAGCACATTGGTTCCATCAGCCACAGATGCTCCATCTGCATCAACCACGGTTGCTGTAACCACAACAGTTCCCGTTGCTGCTATCGCAGTTGTAATAGATTTACTTACAGTAAGCAACGATGGCGGCAAAGAGCCACTTACACCAGTTCCTGCTGTAGTTGGCGTAATGGCAGTGGAACTAGGGGAATTCCCGCAACTTATAAGTAAGAACCCTGTGAACGCCATGAATAACCATGCTTTCGTTTGATTGAAATTATTCATCCTAACCCCTGAATAATTAAGCGCTTCGTACAACTCGTATTACAGCCGACTTATCCAGTTAGCCTCCAGCCGCACCATTCATCACTTTAGGCGTGATAAAAATTAATAACTCAGTCTTATTATCGCGTAATGACTCTGTCTTAAACAGCCAGCCTAAGAATGGGATTTCAGACAAATAAGGAACCCCTGAGCTATTTTGAGCTTTATCACGAGAATATACACCACCAATAACGATGGTTTCGCCATTTTTCACATAAATGTTTGTTGTTACCGCCTTGCTATCAATACCCGTGGCACCGTTAAACACAGTAGGCGAATCTTTTGTTACTTTGATATCCAGAATAACACCATCATCAGACGTGATTTGCGG
Organism: Mariprofundus sp. UBA1536; assembly: GCA_002323245.1. GTDB lineage: Bacteria > Pseudomonadota > Zetaproteobacteria > Mariprofundales > Mariprofundaceae > Ghiorsea. Next base: position 30,468 of record DCPU01000002.1, read on the forward strand.
CGTTACATTTAGTGTTAAAGCAGCTGTAACCAATTGGGTTGTTGCAGGAGAATTTGCACTTCCCGGTGTTACAATTGGCACTAAAGAGCCTTGGGTAATGGTTGCTGCTTTCAGATTACTTGTCACAATTCTCGGGTTTGAAATGATTTTTGCATCGCCATCTGCCTGCGCAGCAGAAAGTTCTAAGTCTAAATTTATCGCATTGCTAAACGAACCAAGACTTAAACCTATCGCTCCACCAGAACCAGCACCTGTCGCTGCAGGTAAGTCAACTAAGAACCCGCGGCCTGTAGCGGTTGATACGCCGCCCGCAATAATCGCTTCTGAGTTAGCCACAGTTGAACCTGCAGAACCCAAAGCAATTGCTCCGGGAAAATTTGAACCAGTGCTGTTATTGTAATTACCACCCCAACGCACGCCAATACTGTGTTGGAATGAATCTGTAGCCTCTACAATCCGAGCTTCAATCAACACCTGCTGAATCGGCTTATCAATCACTGCTAATAAACGGATAATATTATTAATTGCCTCTTTTGTGTCTTTGACAATTAATGTGTTCGTGCGTTCGTCTGTCAACACACTGCCTCGACTCGACATCAGACCTGAATTGTCTGCTTGAGGCATCGCCGTGGAGCCTGTCGAACCACTTGCTGAACTCTTCGATGCCTTGTTAGCTTCCTCAAGCATCTGCTTAACTTCCGCAACTTTTGTGTAGCTGAGCGTTATAAACTCAGTAACTAGATTCTCCAACTGGAGAGAGCCCTTTCTTGCCTCAATTTTGGATTCATATTCAGCACGCAAGACTTCAACGGGGGCAACGCGCATAACATTACCTGATTGCTCTTTACCTAATCCCCTTGCCGAAAGGATAAGCTCTAAAGCTTGATCCCAAGGAACATCCACTAAACTCATGGTTAATGTACCTGAAACATCGTCAGACATAATAATATTTAGCTGGCTCATTTCAGCAATTAACTTAAGCGCATTACGAATATCTATATCCTTAAAATCAAAAGTTACCTTCTCACCCGAAAAAGCAAACTCATCTTTTGAGTCGCCTTTGCCGCGCGCTGCTATCGCAATTTCTTCAGGGATAAAACTAAGTGTAAAAACATTTCCCTGTTGGAAACTTGTCATCTCAACTTTTTCACGTGTACGAACTACAATTTGAGAACTATTTTCAGACTTATACGTATCAATTTGACTTAGCGGACCGGCAAATGCGCTTAAATCCTGAGTTCTTTCTTGTGCTTGAGCCAACACTGACTCTTTCACGTTGACTATATAGTTACCATCTTCTTCGCTGACGTGAACAATGGGATTTTTAACGTCCGTTCTTATCATTACACGCGCCATACGTCCGTCAGGTTGAAAATCAACACTTTCGACTTTAACGTAATCTGCGCCTGTATTTGGCATATCCCCAAAACGAATAACCATTTTATCTGGTGATGCTTCTATCTGACGCTCCATACTGCCAACCAGAAGCAAATCAAGAATAAATCTTAGTCTATCATCTGCTTCGCCAACTGTGAGTGATTTTACGCGTTGACTAGAAAACTGAAACCTATCTTTACCTAAACCCGATTTAGCTCCCCAAAAATCAATCACTAAGCTTTTCTCTTGATTGGTAAGGAATGCATTGTGGCTACTATCCATGTTCTGACCATACAGTGTCACCTCTGTAATGTCGCCAGTATCCTTAGCCTCAATTCTTTCTACTACAGGATTCTTGGTAGCACCTTGATTTTGAACTTTAATTGCATCAAAACGAACTACAATTGCATTATCCTGCTCTTCAACTTCATAATTCAACTTATTCGACAAGCCAATCTCTAATCGTATGCCAAGTTCATTTTTCATGGGGAAAAGGTTAGTAACACCAACACCTTCACCTTTTAGAGCAACGATACCATCAGATATGCTTGACCCTGGGAAAGTCATCACAAGACGCGGGGGCTCATTCAAGTCAAAAAGCTGGTATTCAATCGCCTCATTGGATTCGATGATTAACACATCACCATCCTCTGAATCAAGAAGGGATACCTTTTCTATATTTGACGACCAAGCTGTTTGTGACATCAACACCATGCTCGTAAAAAATATGACTAAGCTGGCCACCAGATGACGCAAAGCTATTTTATTTGTATTCATTTCTAACTCCAGCACAATTGGTTCTTGAAAAACGCACTATTTTTTCTTCTTACCCTTTGTTACTTTTTTCGGCTCTTCCTCTACAAAACGGTAGGTTACTGCTTTGCCAGAAACCATTAAATCTCCAGAGTCATCCTTCGGAGATTTTATTTCCAAGCCCATTACATTTACAATCCTAGGGAGTTCGCCAACACGCTTCAAAAATGACAGTAATTGTTTATATGTGCCAGATACACTCATCGATACTGGCACTTCAGCATAAATACTTTTGGTAGACTCTTTCTCAGGTTTAAATGTGGTAAATGCCAAGCCCGAATCTTTACCCGCCCAAGTTACACCCTCAAGCAAATCTGGAATTTGAGACTGCTTTGGGAGCATATTAAGCGCTATTTTTAACTGCAATTGAAGATTTTCATATTCTTGCTTTTTCTTAGGAATATCACTGGCCAGCACTTGATTCTTTTTCAGCATAATGCGCTGTCTTTCAACCTCAGATTTCTTTTTCACAATCTCATCCTGCATGGGTACCCACATTGTAAAATAATAACCTACGCATAACAAAGTCACTGTGGCAAATAGCGCAACTAGCTTTACCATCAAAGGGAGGGGGATAATTGGCTTTAATGCATCAAGGTTCACAGCATCTAAGTTCATAAAACACCCTTTTCAGCTAGTTTTTTCCGCTTCAACTCTTGCTCAGCCAAACCAAGCCTTGCGAAGGTTAATTGGAACTTCCTCACACGTGCACCATTGGAAATGGCAACTTGATCCACCACCAACTTCACATTATCAAACAACTCCGAATTTTCGAGAAACCTTAAGAAATTAGCTATAGATTTACTGCTCTCACCAAATCCAGACAGTGATATTAACTTACCATTATCCATGATTTCCGTGATCCATGTGTTAGAGGGCAAGCCTTCTGAAATCGCTACAAGTGTCGTGAAGGACCGGAATCTTCCTGCTTGAAGCTCGTCAACAATAGCTAACTTTCCTTCAACTTCTTTTCGCAGCGAATCTAAATTTTTCAACTCACCAATTTTTTTAGACAGCCTAGTGTTTTGAGCTTTTAGCGATTGAGATTCGCTCTCTAACGTAACCAAATCTTCCGTTGAGGAAGAATCTACGCCCACTATCGCCATAACTGTTAAAGCCACAGCAACAGCGAGCACAATAATATATTCAACAATTTGTTGCTTGCGGAATGATTCCCTATGGGGGAGAAGATTAATACGAATCATTGGTCAAAACTCCGCATAGCTAACCCAATTGGAATCATTAACATTGGCCCCATTTCTCTAACTTTTTTCTCGTCAAATAAACGATCGGGAATTTCTATGCCATCAAAAGGATTCAAAACTTCAGTTTCAATGCCCAGCCTCTGATTCATCTCTATATCAATGTCAGGTATAAGCGCGCACCCCCCGCTTAATAAAATACGCTGCACAGGATACTCAGCGTTATTAGCACTGTAAAAGTCCAAAGACCGACCGATTTCAGCACTTAAATTACTATAGAATTCTTCAATAACATTGGCGTCTATTTCATTGAAGTTATTCTTCTTCATCTCTTCTGCTGCGCTAAAACTAACAGCATGTGCTTTTTGGATAGATTCGGTAAGATTTTGACCACCATAAAACTGATCACGAACAAAGGCCATCTGACCGTCACGAAGAATATTAATATTAATCATATTAGCACCCACGTTTACTAGCGCGTATGCTGCACCCTCTCCAGCTTCCCCGTCGATCCCTTCTGCAGCATCTAATTCAGTCGTGTCTTGCTGATAAGCACCAGTTTCTTGAACTGCATTCTCAAGAGCGAACACAGCGCAATCAACGCAAACAGTATTTAGCCCAGCTTCACTCAGCACCAATTGGAAGTCATCTACAATTTCTCGCTTACAAGCGACCAAAACCACATCCATATTTTGAGGGTCATGGTCAGAGGCGCCAATAATTTGAAAGTCCAAGTAAACATCATCGATATCAAACGGCACATGTTGATCAGCTTCAAAGGTAATTTGTGATTCAAGCTGAAATTCCGTTGATGAAACCACTTCTATCACTTTAATAATTACTGCATTGCCCGATACCGCTAATGCAGCATTTTTTGTTGAAGTTCCTGATTGCTCAATAGCATCCAACAATGCCTGTGACACAGCAATAGAGTCGATAACTGTATTCTCTACAATAGCATCCCTTGGCAGAGGAACAACAGCCATACTTTTCAGTCGGTAACCTTTGCGGGTCTTCTCCAACTCCACAAGCTTGACCGCTGATGCACTCAAATCGATACCAACTAAGGCATCTTTTTTCCGAGAAAAAAGTTTCATTTGCAACCCACTGCTAACGTATCACTCACATTCATGGCGTTAAATTAGTAATATAAAACATCAAAGTCAAACTAACTACAGGTTCACGCACCAGCGTTACGCTTACCATCTATTACTATCATTCGCGACGATATCTTCCTGTTCCAATCTCAACATCCGCGAAAGAGCGTCAATTTCAACCTTATTTAACTTTGGCACCACCAATTTAGCATGACTTTCCATCAAAGCATGCTCAACAGACAAAACAATAATCGAAAAGTCCAATACCTGCTTATCATTTTCATCCATAAACGCCGTTGATAAACCATGTTTTCCATCGGTATTTCCATAACCCATATAGTGGCAGGAAGCACATTGATTATCCCATATCTCTTTCTCAGAACGTCCACTGGTCCCGCCTGTAACCAGCTCTATGTTCATCTGCTGATTGCGATATGCTTCAGGCACCTTCATTGGGTTGTCAGTAAAGTGTGTCAACCCAGCATCATCTTTCCAATGATACACAGCAGCATAGACTGGCATAGAGGCAGCCAACAGCGATACAAGCAGTAAACCTTTCATGGCAACATCTGCCAATCATAGCGCCTCAAGACAATAGCATTTTGGTTTGCATTCACGTTATCCACGGATTGTGAATCAAACACCAATATCAAGTGGGATGGTCTAGCATCGTTTGTATACGACACTGATGCACCATATCCCGTAATAATCGAGCCATTCACATAACTTAATGCAGGTGCTTTATTCTTGTGATTTTCAGGGTTATTTCGACTGCCAGGCTTACATACCCCACTTTTCATCTTGGCACAGCCTGTTCCCTCATACCATGAGATACCGGGACCCCATTCTAAAGGACCTGGTGTATACATAACGCCTGTCATATTGGTATGCGAATGAATATCAATCAACCCACCCGAATAAATGGTTGATGGAATATCAGCCCATTTCGAATCCAGGCTCGCATAACCCGAAGACACATCCTTTGTCACGTAAAAATACTTCGCCTCAGCATCTTGCAGCAGCTTAACAGCTGCAAGTGATTTGAAACCAGTATCTTCCAAGTTAAAAGGCACACCTTGATAACATTTACTAGGGCTTTCAATAGTTGCCCCATCCATCGAACATCCTTTTGTCACTTGCTCATATAAACCGCCAGATTCACCAATACCTTTAAAAGTCGCCCCACCTGAAAGTATCGTGTTCCATTCGTCCGCGCTCAAATCCAAGGCCGCTAGCGCAACTTTCCAGCCATGCATATACCCAGACGGAAACAGCAAATGTAATTTATCACCCATATGATCATCTGCGGGCGTCGTTGACATTGTTGCCGCCCCGCAATCTGCTTTACCAATACAGAAATTCTGTGCAAAGGTGTCGCCTGGCCATGGTGCAATAGGCCAGTCGTTTGTCATATTCTCATCCGCCAAAGCAACCGTTAAATTGTAATAATACTTCACAACTTTTGCTTCTTTGGTGCCGCCAAATGGCTTATTCAGATTCAGCAGACCTGTAACTTTTGGTACTGGCGAATCACTCATGCTATCAAAATTCTGCGCGGCACCAGCAAGATTTTGAATCGTTTTACCTAAATCAATTAATCCTTCACCACCGGCATTATCTGGCTGAGCATCCCTGTCCATAAAGCGCATAGTGCCAGCATTATTTTCACCAACCCCTGGCGGAATCATACCTTCCGACCAAGGGAAATAACCATCGTAAGGCGATGCCAGGTAGACTTTATTGGTGCTACTGCCAGCGGCATCCACCATGTTCATCATCCCCGCCGTTGTCAGGTTGTTAACCGAGCCAGACGGTTTCACAGCAGATGCAGCCGTCGGAAATGCGATGGGTGCAGCCCCACCAAACCTAGGCATAACTGGATTAATAAGCATAGGCACATCCATCCAGAAGAATGTATCCACAGCCTCTAAAGGCGTCAAAATACGCTCACCACCAGCGGCAGGATCAAAGACATAATTATTAGCAACGCTATTGTCGGTTGCTGCTTCTGTAATATCATAGTCAGCAAAATAATCGATCACCACAGTGCCATATACAATGAGCCGTGCATTAGGACCTAAATTTCCATCTGCGTCGCCCAGGGAGGAATATGTGTACGGCTGGTCAGCACTATTGGTTAAATCTGTATTGTCAGTATCAGGGTTTGCTATTCCGCCACCATTATACGCACCTTGTGCTGATATATGCTTCAGGTTAGTGGCAATGCTATGAATATTAATTGTTTTGCTGCCGCACGTGACATTGCTGCCCGGCTTCGCAGGAAGCATCAGCCGCACAATCCCAAACATAGGGATACTGTTGGCAATATTCCATTGCAACTGTGCTAAGCTCAAACGGCCGGTCACAGGCACGCGCGCATCAAAACCAGCAGCAACCATTGCCCTCCTTAACCGCTCCGCTTTGCCGCAATAAATACCATTGCCATATGTGCCGTCAGCCTCAGTCGGATCCTGGCAAGTAAACTGCTCCGATGCCCAGCGGTAATGGTCAATACTAAAGAGATTCTCATTGGCATTGGAGAAATACTCCACTTTATCACCACCAGTCATCAGCCCCGAATACACAAGATTTTTTGGCAATACATTAGCAGGCAAATCTGTGCCCACTGTATCTTGCGTTAAACCTGCAAAATCCACTTTAGCGCCCTTTGCCGTGTCGTGACCCGAATACAGCAGCATCGGTTCATCCTTAAATGCCACGCCAGTCGTACCATCCTCACCATCCCTGAAGCCAAACATATTGTTGCCCTCATCAACTTCAGTGTTGGAAGCTAACGCAATTCCTGAAGGCGATGACCCAAGCACAAACGGAGCCTGAGTTGCATTAATCATCACATTGCCTGTAGGTGTGCCTGACCAATCTTTTGCATTGGAAGTTACGCCTGTTGTAGAGCTAGCAGCACCGCATAAGGTTTTATAATTATCACCACTAGGCGCGTTTGTTAAAGCGCTCACCCCTTTAAGCTTTTGACTGGAGAAACTTTGCGATTCGCGAATCACTTTACGCGCATCCCCATAACGGCCAAGCGCATAAGTCACCATGCGGCAGCCATTCGGACATTTACTTCCAGAAACTGTTTTATCGACTACAGAATAAGGATCATAGGGATAATTAGTGCCTGTAGCATCGTCGAATGTAGTCACCCAAACTGCAGCTTGTGGCAAATACTTCGCAACTGGTTCGTTCCATGTATAAACATCGTCAGTAACGCCTGCACTTGTAAAGGTATAAACCTTAAAGCCTGAATTGACAGCCTGAATCTGAGCATCAGTGGGTGCTTTTTGGGTCTCATCCACTGCAAAGCCTGGTTTATAGGCAGCTGGATACGTCGAAGAACGGCCATTTAAGAAATCCGTCATCGCCTTAAACTCTTTTACGCCGCCTACGGTCTTATCACCATCGGAACTCCAATACCAATACATCTGCGTCAAGCCCGCATTGGCAGCAATAATCGCCTGATCCAAATGCGAAGACATATTTGCCACCTTAGAAGACACGTTTGTCTTAAAGCTGCTGGTGATTGCAGCTATAGTTAATACAGCCAACAACACCAATACAGTAACCAAAATAAAACCTTGCTCACGATTCGAATTCATATCAAACTCCTTTTTGCACATACGATCTACCAAATTGACACCAACACCGAAGGATACAGCTGAATATAGCGCCATAGCCTTTGTCGCCCTGCAGCCACCGGCTGCCCCAAAACATCCTTACCATCTGATCCTGCATTATCCGCATCCACTTCAACTTCCAACAAAATGGTGAATCCCGGCACATAGTAAGCTTTATTATCTTTGTCACGTAGCGTCTTGCTCGGCAAAGGTAATGCTAGCGGTATATCACTATATTTAAGCCTGCTGGTATCAGCAGGATCATCGAGAAAAACTCTGAATCGCGTCACAGTCAATCCGGCAGTCTCACCAATAATTGCAGCTCCCGAATTGTACATTGTGACTGGCGGACATGTGGTTTCATCTCGATCATACTTGATCATACCCGCATCAAATACGTAACACCTATCCACACGCTGGGTAGCAGCATTAGCTCCAGGCTCTTCTGGGTCCCAGACCCGGAAAGATAAAGCTGACGTTGAGTAGCCATCTGTAGAGGGCGCAATCTTGATACTTGGTGCATTTACGCCAGCAACATAAGCCCCACTCTTCAACTCATAAACATCGCTCCCAGAATCCAGCATAAGTGCCGACTGCATATCCTGAACGATATACCGCAATGAAAACTCCATATCCTGAATGGTATTGGCTCGCGCATCTTGAAATTGATACTGATTGGATTGTGAGGTGAAATTCATAAACACACCAGCCATGATGACTGAAGCAATGCCCAAGGACAAAAGCATCTCTACCAGTGTGAAACCAAGATTCTTAGAGCATCTAATCACTTTAAACCCCAATTATTCTGTAGGAACTACAGTAGTCAGAATACTCCGCCCACTGCCAACCAGATTATTCGCCGCGTCCCTGATTTCAGCCTGAATCATATAACGTTGTTCTGAAGTCAAAATGGTACAGGTGACTTCTTCTACATAATCAACATCCAAATATGAATTCACTCTTGCTCGTGCAGCCCAATCTGCTTTCAAGGCATCACACTCTGCATCATTAGTCACAATAAAGTTAGCCTCTTGCAGCATGCTTTGCACGACCGCCGAAGAATCAAATTTCTGCTCATTCTTTTTGTTATATTGAATACTGACCATCAACATTTGTGCAGTCGCCAAAAGCGCAATTGCGGCAATAACCATCGTAATCAAGGTCTCTAACAACGTGAACCCTGCTTCTATTTCAGGAATCTTCTTCATTGGCACGTTCCTAAATCAGCACATTCCTCAGTCCGTGACCTTCCAGTTATACCATTCACAATAATCACTTTACCTGTTTTAGCCGCACCAACAGCTTGCACCAGGATACTGCCGCCAGCAGCAGTGCCCCGCGAGCTAAAGGAAAACAATTCATATTGCTGAGCCACACCTGCTTGTCCTTTTGCATTTGAATTTAACAAATTCACACCTTCCAGCTTTGTCCATGCTGCGCCTGCATTCCACGCTCCGCCAGAATAAGTAGAGATTCCATCAAGCGAACTAACATAGGCTTCCGCATCTACATCAATACCCACATACTGCGTCACCCCTGTGGACAAAGCATTCAAACGCGCGGCAACCATCGTACTTTTAATACGTTCAACAGCACCATCAACTTTATTTTTCGACAGCAACTGCGACTGACCCCCCATCACGATTCCGACCAAAATAGAAATAATAGCAACAACCGCCATCAGCTCAATCAAGCTAAACCCACCCACACCCTTGCGCATCTTTGCTTGCTGCAAGGTGAACTCTTCGCTTAGGCTTGGCGTCATGCGCTGGCTTTCTCTCATTATTAAAATCTCACTCATCCTTTCTCTGCTCACAGTAACCTGCATCACAGGTGCGTACCTTTATTTCTCTAAGTCGCTGCCACAACTTAGCAACCTTTCCACCTATCAGCCACCTCTAGTATCAAGAGTTTTCAACAATCAAGGCGAACTGATAGCAGAATACGCCGACGAGCACCGCATCCTTACGCCCATGTCGGGAATCCCGCCACAGGTAGTCAAAGCATTTTTGGCAGCCGAGGATGAGCACTTCTACGAGCATCCGGGCATCAATCCAGGCCGTATTGTCGCTGCTGCCATCGCTAATTTTAGAGCAGGGTCCACTGTACAAGGCGCCTCAACCATTACCCAGCAGGTGGCTAAAAACTTTCTGCTCACTTCCGAAAAAAGCTATATCCGCAAAATCAAAGAAGCAATCCTTTCCTATCGCATTGAGCAGTCTTTCACTAAGGATGAAATCTTATACCTCTACCTCAATCACATCTTCTTGGGTCGCGGCGCTTATGGCGTAAGCTCAGCTGCATGGCGCTATTACAACAAACGTCTTGATGAGCTCACCTTGGGCGAAGCGGCGATGTTGGCAGGCCTACCCAAAGCACCAAGCACTTATGCACCCCATCTGAATGCACAGCGCTCCATTGAACGACGCAACACTGTGCTCAGACAATTGGCCAACAGTGGCTTATCCAGTGCCAAAGATGTTGCCACGGCTATCAAAGAGCCATTGATTGTCGCCCCGCTTCCAGAGCGCAAACTCAACGACGCCTATGAAGCGCAAGTGTATGACACCCTGCTTAATCAATTTGGACGAAGCACCATACGCCGCCAAGGTTTAACCATTATCATTCCGTATAATGAAGCCATTGAAAGTGCTTCGGTCAAAAGTCTGCGCAAAGGCTTGTTGAACCTTGAAAAAACACAGCCATACCAACTGCCCATCCACCATGATTTTGAGACTTGGCCAAGTGTTATCGATGAATGGAAGCTGGCTATACCCAACCGTCCAGTTGCCGTACCTGCCGATGAACCACGACCTGCACTGGTCACTCAAGTCTTAACCGACGGCTCTTTAATGCTCTTTGATGCTTATAGCCATTGGACGATAGCCAAACCCGAATGGGAATGGGCAGAAGAAGTCGAATATACCGATGAACGCCCCAACACATGGATTGAAGGCGATCAAGTACTCATCCATGGTGACAGTAAAGGCAGCGTTGAAATCACACAAAAACCCCATATGGAGGCAGCACTTTATAGCGTAGACCTACAGCGCGGCACAGCGCTCGCTCGCGTCAGTGGTTATGATTATCACATCGGCGATTTCGACAGGGTCAGCCAGGCGCGCCGTCAACCCGGCTCGTCGTTCAAACCATTTTTATACACCACCGCCATTGAAAAGGGCTACACACCCGCCAGCATTATTGTGGATGCGCCCGTTGTGTTTGACAGCAACTCCACTGATGATTTCTGGCGCCCCGAAAACTATGGCAATCGCTTTGCAGGCTCTGTAACCATGCGCAATGCGCTTGAGTTTTCGCGCAATCTGGTGGCGATTCGTTTGCTCCAGGATATTGGTGTAAACACATTCCTGCGTCGCCTGCGCGATTACCCGTTTGAGACAACATTCCCCAAACAACTTGCACTAGCACTGGGTGTTGCCGAGGTGACCCCTGAACAAATGGTGAAATCATATGTGGTTATTGCCACTGGTGGCATGAAATGGGATCCAGTGAGCGTTCAGCAAGTGCAAGACCGCAACGGACAAACCTTACATCGCGCCATTGCAGGTAACCGCTGCCAAGTTTGCCATGTAGACCCTGTGCTGGCTGTGAACCAATTTATGCGTCCAGCCGAGCGAATTCTCGACCCTGTCGATGCGTTTTTGGTGCAAAATATGATGACCGGCGTAATCAAGCGGGGCACAGGGCGTGCCGCCAGAGTACTCAACAGACCTGCTGCTGGCAAAACAGGTACCACCAATGATCAAGTGGATGCTTGGTTTATGGGTTTCACCCCACAAGTACTCACTGGTGTTTGGGTAGGCAAAGACAACCCATCACCCATGGGCAGAAAAGCCACCGGTGGCGGCGCTGCGCTGCCCATTTGGATTGATGCCATGCAAGCCATGCACAAAGATCGCGAAGTCATGGATTTTCCAGTTCCCAGCCAAGGTGTGGAATGGGCAAACATTGATTATAAAACTGGTTTATTGGCTGGATCATCCACCAAATGGCCATTTTTAGAAGCATTTAAGGAAGGCACTGCGCCCACCGAGACTGCGCCTGATGCCCAAGCACCAACAATCAAACCCAACCAAAAAAGCCCCGATTTTTACGATACAGAACTTTAAACCCAAGGATAACATCATGTACAAAAATGCAACAATCACCAAAAAAGCCAATGTCTATTTTGATGGCAAAGTAAGCAGCCGCAGCATTGAAACAGCTGAAGGCGAGAAAAAAACTTTGGGCTTTATGCTACCAGGCGATTACCAATTCAACACAGCTGCTGCTGAAATCATGGAAGTTTTGGCTGGTGCTTGCGAAGTCAAAATCAAAGGCGAAAGTACTTGGAACACATATACAGCTGGTCAAAGCTTTGATGTGCCAGCCAATAGCGCTTTTGATATTAAAGTGAGCGAGCCACTTGATTATATCTGCCACTTTTCATGAGTAAAAAAGATATGCAGGCACCGCGCATCCGAGTTTTAGGTGCGCGGGTTCACAACCTCAAAAACATCAGTATTGATATTCCCCGTGACAAGTTGGTTGTCATTACAGGCGTATCCGGTTCGGGCAAATCTTCATTAGCCTTTGATACCCTTTATGCCGAAGGCCAGCGTCGTTACGTGGAATCATTATCTGCCTACGCCCGCCAATTCCTCGGCATCATGGAGCGCCCTGATGTGGATGCCATTGAGGGTTTATCGCCTGCTATTTCTATCGAGCAAAAAACAACCAGCCGCAATCCGCGTTCCACAGTTGGCACCATCACGGAAGTGTATGATTATCTTCGGCTTTTATTCGCCCGTGTGGGTAAACCGCATTGTCACCAATGTGGTGAAGTCATCACCTCACAACCTGCCAGCCACATCATCGACCAATTAAGCCATTTAAGTGAAAACAGCAAATTGCAATTGCTTGCGCCGATTGCCCGCAACAAAAAAGGCGAATTCAAAAAAGAGTTGGCGCAAGCCAGTAAAGATGGTTTTGTGCGGGTGCGCATCAATGGCGAAATTTTGGCCATTGAAGATGCGCCAGAATTGAAAAAAACATTAAAACACAATATCGAATTGGTGGTCGACCGCCTGGTCATACGTGACGGCATTCGCACCCGTTTGGCTGATTCTGTAGAAACAGCCCTGCGTTATGGCGAAGGCATGCTCATTGCCCTTGTCGGCAGCGATGAAGAGCTATTGTTCTCTGAAAATTGCGCCTGCGCAGCTTGCGGTATTTCCTATCCTGAAATTGAACCTCGCTTATTTTCCTTTAACTCACCCGCTGGCGCTTGCAGCACATGTGATGGCATCGGCAGACAAACTATTTTTGACCCTGCTTTGGTCGTACCCAACCCCAAACTCTCATTGGATGATGGTGCCATTGCCCCATGGGGCGGCCGCGAAACATTTATGTATCGCCAGACCATTGAATCGGTAATACGCGCCGTGGGTGGCGATATGAAGCTACCCTTTGAAAAGCTCAGCACTGAAACACAAAAAGCGCTGCTTTACGGCACGGGCCGTTTGAAAATCGATTTCACCTTTGAAACAGCCACCCAAGCGCGCACAGTCAGCCGCCCCTTTGAAGGTGTGATTCCCAATCTCGAGCGCCGTTACCGCGAAACAAGCTCAGAAGATGTGCGCGAAGAATTATCACAATATATCAATGCTATTGATTGCCCTGCCTGCGAAGGCTCGCGCCTGAACATCACCGCCCGCCATGTGTTGCTTGGTGATTTATCACTACCCACCATTTGCAAACTACCTTTGCGTGAAGCTCAAGATTGGATTAACAATTTATCGCTGAGCCAGCAAGATCAGGACATCGCCAACAAAGTATTGGAAGAAATCTCTGCCCGCCTTGGCTTTATGATTGAAGTAGGACTCGATTATTTATCGCTCAACCGCACTTCAGGCACCTTATCGGGCGGAGAAGCCCAGCGCATTCGCCTTGCCACGCAAATTGGCTCGGCCTTGGTGGGTGTCCTTTACATCCTTGATGAACCCTCCATTGGCCTGCATCAACGCGATAACGACCGCTTGCTCGGCACCCTTCGCCGCTTACGTGATTTAGGCAATTCCGTGATTGTGGTTGAACACGATGAAGATGCTATCCGCACAGCAGATTTCGTTATCGACATGGGGCCACACGCTGGCGAACATGGTGGTGAGATTGTGGCTTCAGGCACCCTAAACGACATCTTAAAGGCCAAAACACTCACCTCTGATTATTTATCAGGCCGCAAAGCCATCAAGATTCCTAAGCGTAAACCTGTCAGCAAAGATCACCCCATGCTGGGCATTGAAGGCGCCACCGAACACAACTTAAAATCTGTCAAAGCTGAGTTTCCCATTGGTGTTTTCACCTGCGTTACAGGTGTGTCTGGCTCTGGAAAATCAACCTTAACCATCGACACCCTCTACCGCGCGTTTGCTCAAGCCAAAGGCCTGAAAACAGAGCGTATTGGCCGCCACACAGCTTTGATCGGCGAGCATCAGCTTGATAAAATCATTGATATCGACCAAAGCCCGATTGGCCGAACCCCACGCTCAAACCCAGCCACATACACAGGATTATTTACACCCATTCGTGAGTTGTTTGCCGCTGTGCCCGAATCCAGAGCCCGTGGCTATAAGCCTGGTCGTTTCTCGTTTAACGTCAAAGGCGGCCGCTGCGAAGCATGTGAGGGTGATGGTCTCATCAAAGTTGAAATGCACTTCTTACCAGATGTGTATGTGCAATGCGAAACCTGCCAAGGCAAACGTTACAACCGTGAAACATTGGATGTACGTTACAAAGGCAAAACCATTGATGAAGTATTGAACATGACAGTTGAAGAAGGCGCCACCTTCTTTGACAGCGTGCCAAGCTTAAAAAACAAACTACTCACCCTCGAACAAGTGGGTCTTGGTTATATCCGTTTGGGTCAAGCAGCCACCACACTTTCTGGCGGCGAAGCTCAACGGGTTAAACTTGCCAAAGAACTAGCCCGCAAAGCCACTGGCGATACGCTTTATATCCTTGATGAACCCACCACAGGCCTGCATTTTGCTGATGTCGATAAACTGCTGGATGTATTGCATGCCTTGGTTGATCGCGGCAATACTGTGATTGTCATTGAGCATAATTTAGATGTCATCAAAACTGCCGATTGGATTATCGATATGGGTCCAGAAGGCGGGGATAAGGGCGGTGAAGTGGTGATTGCAGGCACACCAGAAACGGTCGCCAAATGCAAAGCTTCGTGGACAGGCCGTTACCTACAATCACATTTGAAGTGACCTTAAGCCGCTTCATGATAGCTTGCGCCGCGATAGATGAGACACACTTGCTCTTAAACTAATAATTTGAAAAAGATTTTAAATTGTTACGTTCTTTAAATTTTGTTGATGAAAAAGAGGTATAACTATGTTGTTTGTTGCCGTTCGTGCTGCGCGCCGTGCTGGAGATATGATTCTACGCCACTATGAGGATCGTGATTCTTATAAAGTAAAACAAAAAACAGACCGCGATTTTGTAACTGAAATCGATCAGCGTGCTGAAAGCATCATCATCAACGAAATTCTCAAACATTACCCCAATCACGGCATTATCGCCGAAGAATCCAAACCCAAGAATCCTGATGCTGATATCCAATGGCATATCGACCCATTGGACGGCACCACCAATTTTGTACATGGCTACCCGCATTTTGCAGTGTCTATTGCTGCTTGGCAGCGCGGCAAACCATTGTTGGCAGTGGTGCACGATCCTATGCGCAATGAAACGTTTGAAGCCAAAAGCGGTGGCGGCGCCTTTCTTAATCGCCGTCGTTTGCGTGTAAGCGAATGTAAAAATATCAAAAATGCCATTTTTGCTTCTGGCTTACCCCCTTACAACCGTGAAGATTTGGATAATTTCCAAAAGCGTATGGATATATGTATGCGTAGTGCTGATGGCTATCGTCGTGGCGGTTCTGCCGCCCTTGATTTGGCTTACGTGGCTGCTGGTCGTATTGATGCTTACTGGGAATCAGGCCTTAAATCTTGGGACATTGCTGCTGGTGTCTTGTTGGTGCAAGAAGCTGGTGGCCTTGCCACTGGTTTAGAAGGACAAAGTGTTGATTTAAACAAAGGTGATGTATTGGTGGGCAATGGTGAAATGCACCATGCATTCCAAAAAATTCTTAAGCTTTAATCGTTTAACTTAAAAAAAACACACATAAAAAAAGGCCGCTCATGGAGCGGCCTTTTTCGTTGGTCTTGATGTTAGCGATTACTTAATAAACAACATTTCGCTGTATTTAGGCAATGGCCACAATGCGTCATCCACTTCCATTTCAAGCGCATCAGCATGCTCACGAACTTCCGCCATCAATGGGCGAATTTCTTTGGCCATGTATTGAAGGTGCGCTTCAGTAGAATCAAAATCATGTTTCGCTGCAGCAGCATTGAGCTTAGCCACAGCAGCCATCATGCCGTTGATAGAGGATGCAACAGTTTTCGCTGTTGAATCATCAAGATCCACACCCAAATCAGCCATAGCTGCATTGGCAACGCCCAAGTCAGACAAATAATTCATGGCAGCTGGATAGATGCTTGTTTTTGCCAAGTCACTCACCAATTTCGCTTCCACTTCAATGGCCAAGATATATTGCTCTGCATACACTGCAAAACGGCTTTCAAGCTCAACAGGCGACAATACGCCAGTGTTTTTGAATAACGCAATGACTTCTTTATCACGAAGATAAGGCAAAGCATCAGCAGTGGTTGGTAAGTTTTTCAAGCCGCGTTCTGCAACAGCCGCTTCATGCCAAGCGCTTGAGTAGCCATCGCCACCAAACACCACATTGCTGTGTTTATTCATCAATTCTTTAAGTACAGCAACAACGGCGTCAGCTTTTGAAGTGCCTTTTTTCAATTCAGCTTCAAGCTTTTCAGCTATCCAATTGAGTGAATCAGCAAGCATGGTGTTCATCGCCACCAATGGGCCAGACACAGATTGATTAGAACCCACGGCACGGAATTCGAAACGGTTACCCGTGAAAGCAAATGGTGATGTGCGGTTACGGTCGCCTGGATCACGGTCGAATTTTAAGATTTGAGATAGACCCAAATCCATTTCGCCGCCATCTGTTGAAGCATGGACTTTTCCTTCTTGGATGTTTTTAAACACTTTTTCCAACTGATCGCCCAAATAAACAGACATAATCGCTGGTGGCGCTTCGTTGGCACCCAAACGGTGGTCGTTTGAAGCAGTTGCAATCACAGCGCGAAGCAATGGGCCAAATTTATGCACACCGCGAATCACAGCGCCGCAGAACAACAAGAAGTTGAGGTTGTCATGAGGGGTCTTGCCTGGATCAAGCAAGTTACCTTGTGTTGCGTTACCCACAGACCAGTTCACGTGTTTACCTGAGCCGTTGATGCCAGCAAATGGTTTTTCATGAAGCAAGCAAATGAAGCCATGTTTTTTCGCAGTAGCTTTAAGCAAGGTCATCATCAATTGTTGGTGATCCGCTGCAATATTGGCTGATTCATAATATGGCGCGATTTCAAATTGACCTGGTGCCACTTCGTTGTGATGCGTTTTTGCAGGGATACCCAAGCGATAAAGCTGGTCTTCCAAGTCTTGCATATACACTTGCACACGCGCAGGGATTGCACCGAAATAATGGTCATCAAATTGTTGGCCTTTGGCTGCAGGCGCACCAAACAATGAACGACCAGCAAGCAACAAATCAGGGCGCGCGTTAGCAAAGTTTGCATCCACCAAGAAATACTCTTGTTCTGCGCCGCAGCTTGAATTCAATTGCGCGATTTCTGTTTCGCCCATCAACGACAATACTTTTTGTGCCGCTTTGTTCATTGCTGCATTTGAGCGCAACAATGGGATTTTCTTATCCAAAGCTTCGCCGGTCCAAGACATAAACACGGATGGAATCATCAAGGTAGAACCGTTGTCAGTGTGCATGATGTATGCTGGGCTGGTTGGATCCCAAGCGGTGTAACCACGCGCTGAGTTGGTCATGCGCAAGCTGCCGTTGGGGAATGATGAACCATCTGGTTCACCTTTGATCAATAGGCTGCCGCTAAATTCAGTAATGGCGTTGCCTTCAGAGCTGGTGACAATAAAACCATCATGCTTTTCAGCGGTAATATTGGTCATCGGATAGAAAATGTGTGAGTAGAATTTTGCGCCTTTAGCAATGGCCCATTCTTTCATGCCCGCAGCCACAACTTCTGCTACAGCCGGATCAAGCGGTGCGCCTGTCTCAGCAGTTCTCTTCATGGCTTTATAGGCAGTTTTTGAAAGTGCTTCTTCCATTTTTGCCATATTGAACACATCACATGCCCAAATTTTTCCAAGTGGTTCTGTTGCTTTTACAGCCAACGGTTCACGATTGGTAATTTGATAGATGGCTTGCACCCGAGTTTCATTTCCGCTCATTTGATTTCCTCACCTTTATGGTATCCATTTTATAAAATATTGCAGCAGTATAGCAATGATAGTGCCAAAGAAAGAAGCTATATATAACAATGTCTTAACTACAAAGCATAGTCAACTTTGCCTATAAAATAACCTCTAAATGCTTTTTTATTATGCAATCTAGAATTTTATCTGCGGCGCACAGCAATGACTCTCGCATATTCGAAGCGTATCAGCGGGGAGGTAAAATAACGACAAAATGCTTGGTTTCAAGCTTACTTTAACACTGAATGATAAAAATATGTGCGAAAAAGCAGCAAAGGGGTAAGGTGCCGCGCATATGAGCAACATTCAAAACCCTATAAACCCAGAAATTGCACCTGATTTTATCTCTGCACTGCAGTTTCAAGAAACACCACCAATCCCTTGCGTGATTGTCATTTTTGGTGCCTCTGGGGATTTGACCAAACGTTTGCTCATCCCGTCATTATTTAATCTCTACAACGACAATTTATTGCCCGATGATTTTGCAATTTTGGGCGTGGCTATGGATGAATATACCACATCCAGTTTCCGTGAACGCATGAGCGAGGATGTGCGTACATTTTCTCGTCGAGAATCCTTTAACGATGCCTCTTGGGATAAATTTTGCGAGCGCATTCACTACATGAAAGGCAAGTTTGATGAGGAATCAACTTACCGTCAGCTCTCGAAGTTTCTCGACGCACTCAATGGCCGCCACGACACCTTTGGCAATGTGCTCTTTTATATGGCTACGCCACCATCGGTGTTTGGTATGATTTCCAATGGCTTGCAGGTGCAAGGCCTCAACACCGAAGATGATGGCTGGCGCCGCATCATTGTGGAAAAACCCTTTGGCACAGACCTCGCGTCAGCCACAGCGCTCAACAAGGAAATCCTCACTTATTGGAAGGAAAGCCAAGTTTACCGCATCGACCATTACCTGGGCAAAGAAGCCGTGCAAAACCTGCTCGCTTTCCGCTTTGCCAATGGCATGTTTGAGCCACTTTGGAATCGCACCCATATTGATCACATTCAAATCACCGCCACTGAAGAAGTGGGCGTGGAATGGCGTGGTGGTTATTACGATAAATCGGGCGTTGTGCGCGATATGTTACAAAACCATCTCTTTCAGATGATGGCGTATTTATGTATGGAGCCACCCACATCCTTTGATGCTGAAGCCATTCGTAACGAAAAATACAAACTGCTTAGCGCTATTCGCATTTTAAAACCACATGAAATCGCCGAACATGCTATCCGTGGCCAATATGGTGAGGGTGTTAAGCGTGATGGAACCCCAGCCAAGGCTTACCGCGATGAGCACTTGGTGGACCCCAACTCCAATACAGAAACCTATGCAGCTTTAAAATTGCGTATCGACAACTGGCGCTGGCATGGCGTGCCCGTTTATCTGCGCTCAGGCAAAGGCCTGCGCACCAAATCCACTGAAATTGTGGTGCAATTTCGCGAAGCGCCTGAGTTTACATTCCGCGGCACACCTGCGGCAGATCAACTCGAAGCCAACCAATTGATTTTCCGTGTGAACCCCAAAGAAGGCATTGAATTGCGTTTCTTGGCCAAACGCCCTGGCCCATCTTTACATATGCGTAAAGTCAATATGCGCTTTGAATATGATGAGGCATTTGTGGCCCAACCCGGTACAGGTTACGAAACCATGCTTTACGATTGCATGCGTGGCGACCCATCGCTGTTTTCTCGCTCGGATTTGGTGGAAACATCCTGGCGCATTGTACAGCCCGTGCTTGATGCTTGGGCCAATGAAAAAGCTACCCATTTTCCCAATTACCCCTTTGGTTCATGGGGGCCAAAAGCAGCATTTGAGTTATTATCACCATCGCGCCGCCGCTGGTTGGCACGCACACCCAAACAAGCATTAGAACGCATTCCTATGTTTGAGGGTAGCGGCGACACCATGTTGCGCGCCTTTGCCATGATGCTCAAACCCGTTGTATTCAATGCCGGCGATCGCATTGTGCGCCACGGTAGCGAAGGTCATGAGCTGTTTTTTATTGAGATGGGCAGCATTGAGATTGTGGATCCCAACGAAAAAGTGTTGCAAACGCTAAATGCAGGCGAAGTTTTTGGTGAGCTGAGCTTGCTGGTGACCAAAAAACGCCAAGCCAGTGCTTATGCCAAAACCTATTGCGCCTTATACCTCATGGATAAACGCGATTTCTGTAAAGTATTGATGGACAGACCCATCTTTGCGGAGCGTATGATGAAAGTAGCTAGAGAACGCTACAATGTCATCGTCGATGCCCGAGAGTGGCTGGAATCAGCAGATATTCCCGCCGCACCCCAATAAATTTAGAATCGAAACAAAATAAACTGCAAAAGCGGAGAAAAATATGAAACTGGCAATGATTGGATTGGGTCGCATGGGCGGCAATATGGTCAAACGATTGATGCAAGGCGACCATGAAGTGGTGGCTTTTGATGTGGATGCCGCACCCGGCCAAGCCTTGGCCGCAGAATTTAACAATGTCTCTACAGCCAGCAACCTAAGCGATGTTATCAAACAACTACCAAGCCCACGCGTGATTTGGGTGATGGTGCCCCATCAATTTGTGGATGGCACTATCAGCAACCTACTTGAAGCTGGCCTTGAAGCTGGGGATTTAATCATCGATGGCGGCAACTCCAATTACAAAGACGGCCAACGCCGTGGCAATGAGCTCGCCGAGAAAGGTATCTTGTTTGCGGATTGCGGTACATCAGGCGGCGTCTGGGGCTTGCAAAATGGTTATTCATTGATGATTGGTGGCGAAAAAGCCGCTATTGATTTGATAGCACCAGCGCTGACTACCATGGCATCCGACAACGGGAAAGGCTGGGGACATATGGGCCCGGTGGGTTCGGGGCATTTCGTGAAAATGGTCCACAACGGTATTGAATACGGCATGATGCAAGCTTTCGCTGAAGGTTATGAAATCATGAAGGCCAAAGAAGAATTTGATTTGGATATGCATCAAATTTCTCGCGTTTGGCAGCATGGCTCTGTGGTCAGCTCATGGCTCTTGGATTTAACGGGTGATGCGCTTGAGCAAGATGTGGAGCTATCTTCATTGTCTGATTGGATGGATGATTCAGGTGAAGGTCGCTGGACAGTGAATGAATCCATCGACTTGGGCATCCCTGCCCCAGTATTGACGCTGGCTTTGCAAATGCGTTTCCGCAGTCGTCAAAAAGATGCCTATGCGGGTAAAATTGTGAATGCCCAACGCGCTGGTTTTGGTGGTCACGCCATCAAACCTGCAGTGAAGAAATAAGCTAAGTTCATGTTTTTCGATACGGTTTCAGTGAAACATTTTGAAAGCGGTAGCGCAGCTGCTGCTTTTGTGGCCGATGCCGTATCACAAGCGTGTAAAGACGCAGTGGCCAAGCGCGGTGTATTTCACTGGGTCTTAGCGGGCGGCGGCACACCTGAATTAAGTTATCGCTTGCTTGGTGATGCTGATTTGGATTGGGCTGCTGTACATATTTGGTTTGGTGATGAGCGCGCCTTACCCCAAGGTCATGCTGATCGCAATGAAACTATGGCCAGAAAAGCATTGCTTGATGTGGTGCCCATTCCTGCGGCCAATATCCACAGCATCATATTTGAAACGACTACAGACAATGCTGCAGCTGCCTATACAGAAGAAGTAAAAGCAGTGGATGCCTTTGATTTGGTATTGCTCGGCATGGGCGAAGATGGGCATACCGCCAGCTTGTTCCCCAACAATCCTGCGCTAAGTAACAACGCATTAGCTGTGCCAGTCCACAACTCACCCAAGCCGCCTGCTGAGCGCGTCAGCTTGAGCTTTAAGGCGCTGAACAATCATCGCCAAGCCATGATTTTGGCCACTGGCGCATCCAAAGCAGATATTCTGCAAGCCATCAACAAAGGTGAAGATTTACCTGTTTGCCACATCAACGATGCACTTTGGGTTTTCGACCAAGCAGCTTGGCCCAACTAAACCAGCTTAAGGCTTGAAAAAACGCAGGCGATTGGCGTTACTCACCACCGTCACCGACGACATGGCCATGGCTGCCCCAGCCAGCATGGGATTGAGCAACAAACCAAAAGCTGGAAACAATACCCCTGCAGCCACGGGAATAGCTAGCGTGTTATAAATAAAAGCACCCCATAGGTTTTGTTTGATATTCCCAAGCGTAGCCTGCGAAATGGCAATCGCATGCGGAATAGTGACCAAATTGCCACGCAGCAAGACCACATCCGCGCTTTCAATAGCAATATCTGAGCCTTGGGCAATCGCAAAGCCCACATTCGCCCGAGCCAGCGCCGCAGCATCATTGATACCATCGCCTACCATACCCACGATTTCACCCTCTGCTTGCAGCTTGGCAATAATACCGTCTTTATCCTCAGGTTTAAGCTCCGCAAACACATCATCGATACCCACACGTTTCGCCACAGCCATTGCCGTTTGCTGGTGATCACCAGTGAGTATCACCAAACGAATACCACGATGTTTAAGCGCCAACAAGGACTCCACCGCATCTTCTTTGATAGGATCAGCCACTGCCAAAATTCCCACCAACTGATTGTCCTTCGCGACAAATACAGGCGTATTACCTGACGTCGCCAAGACTTCAGCCTGATCATGCCAAGTTTGACTAATCTCCACTTGATGGTGACGCAACCAAGCCAGATTCCCGAGTAGAACCAGTCCATCACCGACCTGTGCAGAAGCCCCACGACCTGCCACCTGCAAAAAGCCTGCGGCTTCAAGCATCGTCAGTTTCCTTCCAGTAGCTTCTTCCAGAATCGCTTTGGCCAACGGATGTTCAGAACCTTCCTCCACAGCCGCTGCAAGTTGTAGCACTTCATTTTCTGAAAAGTCTTGGCCAGAGATAACCTGAGTCACTTTGGGTTTTCCCAACGTAATCGTACCCGTTTTATCAAAAACCATGGTGGTCAGGTGCGATGCCACTTCCAATGCCCCACCTTGGCGAATCAAAATGCCATGCTCGGCTGCTTTACCAATCCCCACAATCATAGAAATGGGCGTCGCTAGCCCCAAGGCACATGGGCAAGCAATGAGCACTACACTCATAGCCGTAACCAAGGCAAGCGTTGAGCCCTGATCATCATAAATGAGCCAAAAAACAGCTGTCGCCAGCGCTACCAGCAGCACAGCAGGCACAAAGATGGATGCCACTTTGTCCACTGTTCGCGCAATTTGCGGTTTGGCGCTTTGGGCTCTGCGCACAGTTTCAATGATATGCGCCAGCACCGTATCTTTGCCAACGCGCGAAGTAGTGTAATAAAAAGAGCCATTGCCATTGATGGTGCCGGCAACAACCTCATCACCCTGATGTTTGGCCACCGGCATGGGCTCGCCAGTGAGCATGGATTCATCCACATAGGCTTGCCCTTGGCTAACAACCCCATCCACAGGAATACGTTCGCCAGCGCGCACATGCACCACATCACCCACCTGCACATCTTCAATGGCCACATCCATGTCTTGGCAGTCACGTTGTATGCGCGCGGTTTTAGCTTGCAATGTAATCAACTTTTCAATCGCCGAATTGGTTTGGCCGCGGGCTCTGGCTTCGAGCACATGGCCAATGTTCACCAACGCAATCACAATCAGCGCTGCTTCAAAATACACATGTCGACTGGCCTCAGGAAACAAGGCAGGCACCAACACCACCAACATAGAATAAATCCAGGCCATACCTGTGCCCATCGCAACCAAGGTGTCCATGCTGGTATTACCATGCTTAAGCCCGTTGAATGTGCCCACAAAGAAATGCGAACCTGCATAGGCCATCACCACAAAAGTAAGACCACCCATGACCAGCCAAAACATCGTATCCGAAGGCGCGGGCAGCACATGCATCATGCTTAAAATCATCAACGGAAAACCCGTCAAAATAGCTGCTGCACTTTGTTTGATTTTGCTATGTAAATGGGCGCGTTCAGCTTCGGATTTATTTTTCTCATCCGCCGCGTTTTGCATCACCGAGGCATGATACGAGCCAGCCGATTCCACGGCATCGAGGATATTCGCTTCTATCATATCGGGGCTCACTTCCACACTGGCCGTGCGATCTGCCAAGTTCACATTGGCCGCTATCACCCCATCGGTTGCAGCCAAGCTTTTCTCAATTTTGCCCACACAAGAAGCGCAGCCCATACCTTCAATGGATAAGCGAATGATGCGTTGATTCATAAAACTGCCATTTGAGAAAACATCATTTCACCCATCTTAATAACTTTGAAACACTGTGCTGTTGCCATGCTTATCAAAAGCCAACACATCATAACCTTTGGGTGGCAAACCCTTATCCTGCATGCCCGGCGAATGCATGGGCATACCCGGCGCCGTTAAACCCGCAATCGCAGGCTTTTCTTTGAACAAGCGCTTCACATCCGAAGCCGGCACATGCCCTTCAATGATGTAACCATCAACAATAGCTGTGTGGCACGATGCGTTTTTACCCGACACGCCATGTTTTTCTTTGATGCTCATCATATCATCACTATCAATAGCCGTGACACTAAAACCAGCATCCGACATATGCGTAATCCACTCATCGCAGCAACCGCATGTCGGTGATTTATAGACTACAACACTCTGGCCAGTAGTTCCTTCATCACAGGCACTTAGCAACAAGAAGGATAGGCCAACAGAAAACAACCAAACAAAACGCATAACAACCCCATTCAATCAGTTAAAATGAAACGCTACGCCATGGATGGTTGCCTGTCATTTATCCCTGCATTTTTTATGAGTATTCCGATGCAGCTACAGAGCATAAAAAACGTATGCCGAACATGAACTTTACTTCATCATGTAATGGTATCTATTTGATGAAATCCAATTATAGTGCCGCGTTCAAATCTGCTGTACGTATGTGAATTAGTGATATAATTGTTTAATCCGAGTCTTCACACAAACATCCTCTAAAATAGGTCATTGCGACCATCAAGTTGAGAATGGCGTACGTGTCGATAATAAAACGCTATAAAAAGCCAGGGTAACAATAAACACATGACAGACGTAACAGAAGTATCAACAGAAAACCCAACCACACTTACATTCGCAGATTTAGGCCTAAGCGCCGATATCCTTAAAGCCTTGGAAACTGTGGGTTATGAAGCACCATCCCCCATTCAAGCAGAAATTATTCCCCATGTAGTCGCTGGTAAAGACGTATTGGGGCAAGCCCAAACGGGCACAGGGAAAACCGCAGCCTTTGCATTGCCTTTGCTTTCTAAAATCGATATCAGCAACCCAAATCCACAAGTATTGGTGCTTGCACCTACCCGTGAGTTGGCCATTCAGGTGGCTGAAGCCTTCCAAAACTACGCCTCACACATGAAAGGTTTTCATGTATTGCCTATCTACGGCGGCCAAAGTTACGACGGCCAATTGCGCCAACTTAAACGCGGCGCTCATGTAGTAGTCGGTACACCAGGCCGTGTGATGGATCATATGCGCCGCAAAACCTTGAAGCTTGAATCATTGCAAACTTTGGTCTTGGACGAAGCCGATGAAATGTTGCGTATGGGCTTTATTGATGATGTGGAATGGATTTTGGAACAAACCCCTAAAACCCGCCAAATCGCTTTGTTTTCAGCAACTATGCCACCTGCGATTCGCAAAATTACCAACAATTATTTGAATGATCCGATTCATGTGACCATCAAAACCAAAACCACGACGGCTGTAACCATTCGTCAGCGTTACTGGATGGTTAGTGGTCGCCATAAAGTGGATGCCTTAACCCGTATCCTTGAAGCAGAAACCTTTGATGGTGTGATTGTGTTTGTACGCACCAAAACTGCGACTGTTGAATTGGCAGAAAAACTGCAAGCGCGCGGCTATTCTGCCGCAGCGCTCAATGGTGATATTCCGCAAAATCAACGCGAACAAATCGTCAACAAGCTCAAGAAAGGCCAAATTGATATTTTGATTGGTACTGACGTTGTGGCTCGTGGCCTTGATGTTGAGCGTATTTCTCACGTGATTAACTACGACGTGCCGCATGATACTGAATCTTATGTGCATCGTATTGGCCGTACTGGCCGTGCTGGCCGTCAAGGTGATGCGATTTTGTTTGTCGCGCCACGTGAAAAACGCATGCTTTATTCGATTGAACGCGCTACCAACCAAAAAGTTGAGTTGTATGTGATGCCTTCAACTGAAGATATCAACGATCGCCGTATTGCGGATTTCAAACAAAAAATTACCGACACTTTGGAAGCCGAAGGCTTGGAATTGTTTAGCAAAATCGTTGAGCAATACGAAGAAGACCACAATGTACCAGCCCAAGAAATTGCTGCTGCTTTGGCGAAAATCGTGCAAGGCAATGAGCCATTGTTGCTTAAAGATATGCCACAAGTGCGTGAAGGTCGCGAAGATCGTGAAGATCGCCCTGGCCGTGGTATGCGTGATGCGCCTGAAGATATGCGTCGCAGCCGTGGTGATCGCCCTGTATTCCAAGAGAAACCCTTGGAGCCTGGTTTCACCCGCTACCGTTTGGCGGTAGGCAGTGATTTGGGTGTTCGCCCTGCCAATGTGGTTGGCGCTATTGCCAATGAAGCGGGTATTGAAAGCGAGTTCATTAACAACATCGTGATTCGTGATGACCATACCATGGTTGATTTGCCAGAAGGCATGCCACCATCAATCTTCAAAGCATTGCAAAAAACACGTATTGCCGGTCAACCGATTGATTTGGAAGAAGCTGATGCTGATTCCTTTGAAATGAGTAAACCACGCAGAGGCGGCTTCAAAGGCGCTGGCGGTCGTGGTCGTCCTGGCGGGCGTGAAGGCGGCGGCGCTCGTCGCGGCGCACCAGCAAGCGGCCCACGTCGTGGAAGCGGCGGCCCTAAACGCGGTCGTTAAACCCTACTGCTAGCCTTTATAGTTAGTAGAAAAGTTGTAACCTCTATCAAGCCTCGGCCACAAGCGATTGTGACCGGGGCTTTTTTTTATGCGGTTGCCCTCATGGATTTCATACCCCAAACTGCGCGAGACGATTGCTTCAAAGGTGCGCCCATGACCGCAACAACATACCAAACCATCAATCTCGCTACGATTCAGGCAGCTTTTCCCAAGCGCGCTATCGATGCCCACAAACAAAGCTTTGGCCATCTGTGGATTTATGGTGGCTCGATGGGGTTTACGGGGGCACCCAAATTGGCGGCTTCTGGCGCCATGGCAGTGGGCACGGGTTTGGTTAGTATCGCTTGCCCAGCAGAGGTTTACCCCATCATTGCCACCTCATCCATGGAAGTGATGGTACACCCGCAACCATCAGCCGACTTTTCAACGGCAACTGCTTTGCTCGCAGGGCCAGGTTGGGGCTCATCCCAAGCTGAACAACTCAATGACGTATTGCATGCCAAACAAGCAGTGGTCTTGGATGCAGATGCTCTCAATATGATTTCCAGCGAAGAGCAACTGGAATATATACTCAGCAAACGTCAGGCGCTTAGTGTGCTTACGCCGCACCCTGGTGAAGCGGGCAGATTGCTTGGCATCGCAAGCAAGCAAGTGCAAAGCGACAGACAGGCAGCGGCCTTGGCTTTAGTTGAGCGTTACCATTGCTGGATTGTACTCAAAGGATTTGAAACTTTGATAATTTCCCCTGAATTGGACATCTGGCTCAACCCCTTTGGCTCTGCCAAGTTGGCCACGGCAGGTACTGGCGATGTGTTAGCAGGAATGATTGGCGGCTTGCTGGCTGCAGCCCATCCGCCAGACATTGCTATTCCTGCGGCAGTCGGTTTGCATGGTTTGGCAGGCGAGCAGCGTGGTTGGTATCGCGCAGGGCAACTTGAAGGCATCATCGCCAACTTCGTTGAGAGTTATCAGCTGTAAGTGATTGGCTGCAAGTGATTGGCAAACACAAGGAGTGAACATGGAATACAAAAGACTGGGTAACACCGATATCAATGTCTCCAGCATTTGCCTTGGCACCATGACCTTTGGCGAACAAAACAGCGAAGCTGATGCCCATGCTCAATTAGATTACGCCATCAGCCAGGGCGTAAATTTTATCGATACCGCCGAGATGTATCCTGTGGCACCACGCGCTGAAACCCAAGGAAAAACCGAAAGTTATATTGGCTCATGGCTGAAAAACCAACAACGCGACAAACTGATTGTGGCCAGCAAAATCACTGGCCCTTCGCGCGGCTTCACATGGATTCGTGGCGGCCCGCGTGTGACAAAAGCGCATATTCAGGAAGCCATCAATGGCAGCCTGGAACGTTTACAAACCGACTACCTCGAC
This sequence comes from Mariprofundus sp. UBA1536, assembly GCA_002323245.1. GTDB lineage: Bacteria > Pseudomonadota > Zetaproteobacteria > Mariprofundales > Mariprofundaceae > Ghiorsea. The sequence goes on from DCPU01000002.1 coordinate 59,304, forward strand.
CTCTACCAAATCCATTGGCCCGACCGATATGTGCCCATGTTTGGCAGCAGCAGCTACGACAAAGCCAACGAACACAACACTGAAAGCATCCAACACCAGCTTGAAGCTTTGGCCGAGCTGGTCAAAGCTGGAAAAGTGCGGCATTTGGGGCTGAGCAATGAAACACCTTGGGGCGTGTGCGAATTTCAACGTTTGTCGAAGCAGTTAAGTTTACCACCCATCGCCACCATCCAAAACGCATATCACCTGATAAACCGCACCTATGAAGCGGGATTGGCTGAAGTATGCCATCATGAAAAAGTGGGGCTGCTTGCGTATAGCCCTCTGGCCTTTGGTCATTTATCGGGCAAATATATTGATGACCCCAAAGCTTCTGGGCGCATCACCTTGTTTCCGGCTTTTGGTCAGCGCTACACCAAAGTAAACGCCCAAAACGCAACTCAAGCTTATGTGCAAATCGCCAGAGAATCAGGCTTAACGCCTACGCAAATGGCGCTGGCTTTTGTAAATAGCCGCTGGTTTACCAACAGCACCATCATTGGCGCAACCAATTTGGCGCAACTGCAAGAAAACATAGCAAGTATCAACGTTCATTTATCAGCAGAAGTGCTAGAAAAGATTGAAGCCGTTCACCTTCGATTCCCCAATCCTGCCCCATAAGCATGAAACCCAAAGACGATAAAACTGCAGCCTTCGATGCCAATGCCGATGGCGAATCGCGCAACAACTGGCAAACCCTCAAAGGTTTAGCTGCATACCTTTGGCCAGCAGAGCGCCCTGATTTAAAACAGCGGGTGTTTTGGGCTATGGTGTGTTTGGTATTGGCCAAAGGCATCAATGTCTATGTGCCCTTCTTCTACAAAGATGCCGTGGATGCGTTATCGGTAGAAGCATCCTTGCTGGCTATGCCCTTGGCTTTGATATTGGCCTACGGTGGCGCGCGGATTTTGGCGCAATTTTTTGGTGAGTTTCGCGATTTTATCTTTATTCGTGTGGCGCAATATGCCAAACGCGCTATTGGCTTGAATGTATTCCAACATTTGCATGCCCTCTCGCTGCGCTTTCATTTGGAGCGACAAACGGGCGGCTTATCGCGAGTGATTGAGCGCGGCACCAACGGTATTCAATTTATACTTGGCTTCACCCTATTTAATATCTTGCCTACCTTGCTTGAGATTGTGCTGGTCACCATTGTCTTGTTCTATATGTACGATTTTAAATTCGCCGCCGTCACCTTTTTCACCATCTTTGCCTACATCGCCTTCACACTTTCCATCACCGAATGGCGCTTAAAATTCCGCAAAGAAATGAATCAAAAGGATTCTGAAGCCAACACCAAATCCATCGATAGCCTGATTAATTACGAAACCGTCAAATACTTCGGCAACGAAACCCACGAATACAAACGCTTTGAAACCTCACTGGCAGGTTACGAATCCGCCGCCATCAAAGGCCAAGAAAGTTTATCCATTCTCAACGTCGGCCAAGGCGCCATCATTGGCATTGGCTTGGTTATTGTCATGCTCATGGCCGCCAACGGTGTGGTCGAAGGCAGACTGACCATCGGTGATTTTGTGTTGGTGAACACCTTCCTCATTCAATTGTATTTACCACTCAATTTCCTCGGTTTTGTTTACGGTCAAATTCGCCAAAGCCTGATTGATATGGACAAAATGTTTGAGCTACTGGATGTAACCGCCGAAATCAAAGATGCGCCCGATGCCAAAGATTTAGTGGTGCACCAAGCCGAGCTGGAATTTAAACATGTCAGCTTTGCCTATTCATTCGATCGCCCCATCCTCAAAGATATCAGCTTTAAAGTGGAAGCTGGCAAAACCGTAGCCATCGTTGGCCCCAGCGGTTCGGGAAAGTCCACCATCTCAAGACTGTTGTTTAGGTTTTACGATGTGGATTCAGGCATCATTTGCATTGATGGCCAGTCGCTGCGCGATGTGCGCCAAGCATCCTTGCGCAAAAGCATTGGTATTGTGCCGCAAGATACCGTGCTGTTTAACGATTCGATTGCCTACAATATCCTCTACGGCAACCCTGAAAAAACCCAAGAAGACGTGGTGGAAGTGGCCAAGCTGGCTAGAATTCACGACTTCATCCAATCGCTGCCGCAAGGTTACGACACTGCAGTGGGCGAGCGCGGCCTCAAACTATCAGGCGGCGAAAAGCAGCGCGTCGCCATTGCCCGCACCATCCTCAAAAACCCAAGCATTTTACTCTTCGATGAAGCCACATCCGCTTTGGATTCCAACACGGAAAAAGAAATCCAAGCATCCTTGCGGCATGTTTCCAAGGGCAGAACCACGCTGGTCATCGCCCATCGCCTTTCCACCATTGTCGATGTGGATGAAATTTTGGTGCTCAAAAAGGGCGAAATCATCGAAAAAGGCAACCACCGCCAACTCCTAGCACTCAACGGGGAATACGCCCAAATGTGGCAACGCCAACAACAAGCCCGCACTTACGAAGAAAAATTGCATGAAGTATTGGAAGAAATTCCTCATAGCCCGACCCAAAATTCATGAACCGCGAAGTACGCGAAGTTACGCAAAGTTTATGAGGCAGACCAACCCCTTGTTATAGCTGCGCCGGAACGTCAGACATAAAAAGGAGCAAGTATATTTTCCTGCTGGGAGCAAGATAATATATGCGAACATATGCCGCTATTCCCCTAAATGTTCTCTAACACCTTATTTTTCTTTGCCTTCTTCAAATCCATCTACTAACTTAAATAAAACAGGCCACTTTTTTAAAGCAGTTTTATTTTGGAGCGAAACATAACCATGGAAATCCCTAAGTTTAACGAAACATTCCTGCCAATTCTCGAAGTTCTAAATAATGGAAAAGTCATTAAAAGCCGTGACCTTTTAAATATCGTTGAAGAACGTTTTTACTCTCAGCTTTCAAAAGAAATGCTCGATAAAACAACTAAAAGTGGCGATAGATTGATTGAAAATCGTATTGGATGGGGCAAATCATACCTAAAGAAAGGCGGATTTGTGCATTACCCTCAAAGAGGTTTTGTTCAAATCACAGAAAAAGGACTCACTGCAAGTAAAGAAAATATTACCCTTCAAAATATTCAATCCAATGTAATTTCTTTTTACGAGCCTGAAGCAAAGGGAGCTTCAAGTGATGCAATAATTGAAAGCAGCGCCAGCCCTCAAGACTTAATTGATTCGGGCTTTGAGCAAATTGAAAAAGAAGTAAAAAATGAGCTTTTAGCAAAACTCAAAGAAGTTGACCCTTATTCATTTGAAAAAATTATTCTAATTTTACTTAAAAAAATGGGCTACGGTGATTTTATTGAAACATCCAAGTCGGGTGATGGCGGTATAGATGGCATTATCAACCAAGACAAGCTTGGCTTAGAAAAAATTTACATTCAAGCCAAGCGCTATAATGAAAGTAAAGTAAGAGAAACTGATATTCGCAACTTTATCGGCGCGATGAGCGGCGATACTCGCAAAGGGATATTTGTAACAACCTCAACTTTTGATGAAAAGGCAAAGGTTAAAGCCCGCGACGCTCACCATGTCATTATTTTGCTCGATGGATCAAAGCTAGTCGATTTAATGCACAGCTATAGTGTAGGTGTTCAAACGAAAAACATTTATGAAGTAAAAGCGCTAGATATTGATTTTTTTGAATCGGAAGAAATTTAATCCTTAGTTTCGGCCAACTCTTCAAGGATCCGCGTGTAGTTTTCTACCCCCTGCGCACCAGTCACCAAGTGATGCTGGTTGAAGATAATCGCTGGCACACCGCGTATACCCTGATTCATCCAAAACTCCTCAGCTGAGCGCACTTCTGTGGCGTACCGTTGATTAGCCAATACAACCAACGCTTCACCCTTATCCAGACCAATCTCATCGGCCACATCGGCCAAGACGCTATTGTCTGAGAGGTTGCGCCCATCAGTGAAATGGGCAGCAAAGAACGCCATTTTCAAATCGTGTTTACGGCCTTGCAAATCAGCCCAGTGCATCAGCTGATGCACATTGAAGGTGTTGTGCATACGCATGTCTTCGGCGTAGTCAAACGTAAAACCCAATTCCTCGCCCATTCGGGTCAAGCGCTCACGATTGGCATCCGACTGCGCCTTGGTGGAGCCATATTTTTCAGCAAGATGCTCAGTAATGTTCTGACCTTCAGGCGGCATATCGGGATTAAGCTCAAAAGGATGCCAACGAATCTCGTGCGGGGTGTTTGTCGCATCTAACGCAGCGGCCAGTTGCCGATAACCAATCACGCACCAAGGACACATCACATCCGATACAATATCAATTTGTAGTGTTTGCGATGGGATAGTCATACGCGTCTCCTTGATGGTGGGAATGGATGAAGAAGCTTGTGCCCTTTAAGACTGCAACTTAACAGATATAAACGGAGCAAAGGAATCAAAAAGAAAAAGGCTACCCGTGGGTAGCCTTAAAGATGCAACGATGCTGCGAGTTTTATTGCAAAGCAGCTTTAACGGCAGCGGAAACTTTACCCATATCCGCTGAGCCTTGGGCTTTGGGGCGAACAATGCCCATCACTGCGCCCATATCTTTCATGGATGTGGCGCCAGCTTCGGCAACTGCGGCTGCTACCAAGGCTGTGATGTCGTCATCGCTCATTTGCTCAGGCAAGTAAACTTCCAACACAGCGATTTCAGCCAATTCTTTTTCAGCAAGCTCTGCGCGGCCAGCTTCGGTGTATTGATTGGCAGAATCTTTACGTTGTTTAATTAGACGGCTGATCACCGCAAACACATCATCTTCTGCCAACTCAGCAGTTTTAAGCTCAATTTCTTTGTCTTTGATGGCAGCGCGCAACATGCGAATAGCGCTAAGGGCAGCGGCATCTTTGGCGCGCATGGCGGCTTTCATATCATCAGTAATACGTTGGATTAACATGGGGGGTTTTCTACCTTTTTGGTTGAGATTGGATGCGATGTTAGAGGGGCCTGTTGGGCATGCAAGGAAAAACACAATGAAACAAGATAAAACATGACTAAAACTAGGGGTTTATTTTAATGGTTTCTTTAGTCTATGTGGTTATGCTTCGCTCCCATGTTTTCATTCAATCAAACCCTAAAACCATTGTTAACGCGCTTTGGCTCTATGCCAGTCGCCATTCTTTTGCTGGTGTTGCTGGCCGTGGCTTCTGTCATTGGCACGGTACTTAAGCAAAACCAAGACCAAGCCGACTATCTGCACCAATTTGGTCCGGTATGGTATTGGACATTCCGCGCCCTTGGCCTTTTCGATATGTACCACACATGGTGGTTCCTCACCATTTTGGGTTTATTGATGGCTTCGCTTGGTGCTTGTTTGTATAGAAACGTACCCCGCTTCTTGCAAGAAATGCGCAACCGCAAAGGCACGCTTTCGGACAACGCACGCAAGCATATGGAATACAAGTTTGATGTAACTTTTGATGATAAAGACAAAGCCGTCGCTACCGTTAAATCATCTTTGCCTGATTGGAAATGGTTGGAAACCGAATCCGCGGGCACCTTATGGCTGCGCGGCGATAAGGGCAGGTTCCACAAATGGGGCTACATCTCAGTACACACGGCGATGTTGGTCATTTTGGTGGGCGGCTGGATGAGTGTACAGTTTGGCTTCCGCGGTAATATGGCTGTGCCTGAAGGTGCATCTGAAAATGAAATCTCTTACCTCAGGGGCACTGGCGTTGAATACCTTAAAATGCCTTTTGAAGTGCGTTGCGATGAGTTCTCTATTAACTTCTTCTCTACTGGCGCACCATCAGAGTTTCGCAGCAAATTAACCATCCTTGAAGATGGTAAAGAAATGATGTCTTCAGACATCATTGTGAATGAGCCGCTTTATTATAAAGGCGTGCGTATTTACCAAGCTTCGTTTGGTGATGGTGGTTCCGATATTAAGATGAACCTGTTTCGTCTCAATGGTGAAGGCACTGTCGATGTGGCCAACACCAAAGTGTACACCAAATTTGAAGATCCTTATTCGGATGTATCGATGGAAATTCGTGACTTCCGCCCCTACAACATTGAAAACATGGCTGCTGCTGGCAAACCCAAGAAGTTTAAAGATATGGGACCATCGGTTGATTTCGTGATTCGCGGCAAGGGCTTAAAACCTGTGTTGGTGCGTAGCTTTATGGAGCCTTTTTATCTCGAAGATAACAATCAAGGCAGCATGATTATGATTTCAAAAACAGGCGATGCGCGTGATTTTGAAACCTATATGTTGGGCCTAGATTTCTCGAACAAAAAAGAATGGGCATTGTTCCAATCGTTCTTGAATCGTTTACCGCGCACAGAAGGCGCAACCCAACAAGACAATTTGGCGGCATTCCGCGCGGCTTTGGATGAAGTGTATCCTGATGGCCGCCCTGATGACTTGCCCATGCTTGGCAATCGCGTGATTCAATCCATGCAAGTATTGCCTGATATGCCTTGGCCGTTTGTGCCAATATTAGATAGTTTCGATCAAACCTATTACACTGGATTACAACTGGCCAAAGATCCTGGCATGGATGTGGTCTGGATTGGCAGTGCGATTTTGGTGTTTGGCCTATGCATTATGTTCTATGTGGCCCATCGCAAGGTTTGGATCAAAGTGGTTGAGGATGAGGGTAAGGTAACGCTGCAAGTGACTGGTTTGAGTAACCGTAACCCGGTGGCTTTTGAGCAGGAGTTTGAAGACTTGAAAGAACAAATAAACACAGCATATAAACAAGGAGCATCATAACATGAATGCAGCAACAACGTTTTTTGGCAGTGAGGGTTCATTTTTTGAAGGACGCTTAGCGCACACAAGATTCTGGACTTATTTGGGTATCATCGCCGGTATGACTGGCTTGGCACTTTTTGGTGAAGGTGGTTATGTCGAAGACAACTACCTTTTCGAACTTTTTAGCAAACAAGGCGCAACTTGGTTAGCTGGTGGTGCCGTGCTTGGTTTTGCCTTGTCGTTCATCAAATCAGCAAGCAAATTCCGCGCTTTCCGTACTGCAGAAATGTTTGTGCCTTGGCTCGATGGCGCTGTGGTGATGCTGGCTTTGATGGGCATCTACACTTTGTTTGAGCCAACTTCTGCGATGATTACCTATGAAGACCAATCCAATTTGGTGTCGGGTCGCATTGTCATGGCCATGAATGTATTGCTGCTTTTCTCAGCCATTTGTTACATCGCCCATTTGTTTGCTCCAGCTTCGTTTATTGGTCAGTTGGCCACTTTCACAGCTTGGGCTGGCGTGTATGCCGGTGGCTCAGCATTGTTGTTGCGCTGGTATGAATCTTACTTGTTGATGGGTGGCGATATTGGTCATGCTCCAGTATCGAACCTATATGAAGTATTTATTTTATTATTCTGCGTGATTTGTGTGATTTATTTAACCCTTGAAAGCCGCCACCAGGTGCGTGGCTTGGGTGCATTTGTATTGCCTATCGTGGCAGCAGGCGTGTTCTTCTCGATTTGGTTGGAATCTATCGGCCAGGCTGACATCAAACCTTTGGTACCTGCTCTGCAATCGTATTGGATGAAAATCCATGTGCCTTTGAATTTTGTGGGTTATGGCGCTTTTGCTGTAGCTTGTGCTGCGGGTGCCGCTTGGTTATTGCGCAATCGCATCGAACAGCGCAATCCAAATTCAGCCATGCTCGCTGTGTTCCCTAGCTTGAAAATGCTTGATCAACTTTCATACAAAGCTGTAGCAATTGGTTTCCCTGCATTTACCTTGGCGACCATTCTTGGTGCAGCATGGGCTGCTGAAGCTTGGGGCGGTTACTGGTCTTGGGATCCAAAAGAAACTTGGGCATTGATTGTGTGGTTGGTCTACGGTGCATATTTGCACGCACGTTTCTCTCACGGTTTGCATGGTAAAACATTGGCATGGTGGGCTGTGATTGGCTTCTTGGTCACCATCTTCTGCTTTATTGGTGTAAACATGTACTTGTCCGGCTTGCACTCTTACGGACAGCTCACCTAAGACAAATGTTGATGGCGGCAACGTATGCACTTTTGTTTCATGCAAAAAACCAAGGTGCAAAGCCTTGTTTTGTGTTTGCGTTGCCTGCCATTGATTCTGCTTCACCCCTGAACCACCGATGAACCACTTAACATCCCCTATTTTAGCTTTGGATACTGGCGTTGGCGCTTCGGCAGCGTTGCTTATGCCTGATGGCCAACATATCTCTGCAAGTATGATCAATGCCCGTGCCCATTCACGCGAGCTCTTACCCTTATTGGCAAATTTACTTGACCGCAAAAGCTTAGCTTGGGCCGATATTGGCGGCTTTGCCGTTGGTACTGGCCCTGGCTCGTTTACTGGCTTACGCGTGGCTTGCGCCACCATGGCAGGTATCAATGCATCACTCAAACAACCGATTTATCAATTAAACTCTTTGGTCATGACAGCCATACAAGCTGATGTTCAAACACCGGTTTGGTCGCTTGAAGATGCGCGCTCTGGCCTGGTCTATACCGCGGAAGTCACAGGCTTTGAAGTGGCCACCACTTCCAAGTGTTTATCCTGGGATGAGCTGCTTGCTTATCCGCCTGCAGATTTTGCCAGCAGCAGTGAAGTGCCCGTGGACTTGCCCGGTTGGTCACAAATCGAGCTCAAACAATGCCGCGAACAATCGCTGATTGCATATGCTTTGTTTGCAGTGTTGCAGCAACCCACTAGCCTTTTGCCAACCGATGCTTGTTTGGAACCTTTGTATTTACAGCCCTCACAAGCAGAAAAAACCTATGCAGAGAATCATTCATGAGTGAACTAAAGTTACGCGTATTATTTGTATGTTTGGGCAATATTTGTCGCTCACCCTTAGCCGAAGTGGTCGTAAAAAATGTTGCTCTTGAGCATGGCTTATCCGACTTGTTTCATTTTGAATCAGCAGGCACTGGCGATTGGCATGTCGGCAAAGGCGCCGACCACCGCTCTGCCGCCACAGCCTTACAGTATGGCCTAAGCCTTGCCCAACATCGCGCCCAACAAATCAATCGCCGCAATATCAACGATTGGGATGTGTTTGTGGCCATGGATGCTGCCAATAAACAAGATTTGATTCATTTGGGCGCACCAATCACCAGTATCGTGATGATGCGTGATTTTGAAGGCGCGGATGTAGCCCCTGATGTGCCCGATCCTTATTACGGCGGCGACGAAGGTTTTGAGTTTGCATACCGTATGCTCAATGAAAACGCCATCGGCTTACTTCAACAATTACAACAAATGCGGGCTGCTAGCCTATAATGATGAAACCAAGCCGCGCCTGGCAGGCCACCCAATGGCTGCGCAGCATTCCCAAATGGATTTACGACCATGATACCCTCTATCTGGGCTTTTTAGCCCTCATCGTTGGTGTGATGGCGGGTTACGGCGCTTTGCTGCTACGCTTTGGTATTGAATGGGTGAGCCGAGTCTGGACGGGTGAAAGCACATGGTCAGAAGCCATTGGCCAAGCGCCGTGGCAAATCTTTTTATTCGCCCCTGTAGTGGGTGGTTTGATTGTTGGCTGGATCAACACCCGCTGGTTGCCCAGCGATCAAGCGCGGGTGATACCTGGCGTGATTGAAGCCTTATCGGTGCGCGGCGGCAAAACCACAGCCCGCAAAACCGGTGGTGAGTTGGTATCAAACATCGTCTCTGTAGGTAGTGGCGCAAGTATGGGCCGCGAAGCACCAACGGTAGCTCTGGGCGCATCGTTGGCATCCTTGATTGGTCAATGGGCCAAGCTCAGTGAAAAGCAAATGCGCACCCTTGTTGGTTGTGGTGTGGCCGCAGGTATTGCCGCCTCCTTTAATGCGCCTATTGCTGGGGTGTTGTTTGCCTTGGAAGTCATTTTGGCTGACTACGCCATTGCTACCTTTACCCCTATCGTTTTATCAGCAGTCATTGCCACCGTGATTACCCGCGCTGAATTGGGCAATTTTCCAATGTTTACCATCCCTGAATTTCGTTTGGTGTCCAGCTGGGAAATCCCAGCTTATGTGGGGCTGGGCATATTCTGCGGCTTACTTGCCGCAGTGACGGTCAAAAGTATGCCGATTGCCCGTCGATTGTTTGAAACTTATGTGGCCAAACGCTCATTGCGGCCTGCGGCAGCGGGTTTGATGCTAGGCTTATGCGCTTTGGTTGTTCCAGAAATCATGTCCATTGGTTATGGCACTGTGGATGGGATTTTGCTGGAAAATGTGAAGGCTGATATTTTGGGCTCAGCATTCCCTCTGGCTATCTTCCTGGCGATTTTGCTGGTGATGAAAATTTTTACCAGCGTGATGTGTTCAGGTGGTGGTTTTGGCGGCGGCATGATTGGGCCCTCAATTTTTATTGGTGCCACAGCAGGCGCACTTTATGGCGGCATCGTACATGGCTTCTTCCCAACCTGGTCGGAATCGTATGGTGCGTATGCTTTGGTTGCCTGCGGGGCAATGCTGGCAGCCACGGTGCAGGCGCCAATGAGTAGCATTTTGATGATATTTGAGCTCTCCAATGATTATCACATCATGGTACCATTGATGACGGCCTGCGTGGTCGCAGCCGGTGTAAAACGCATGTTTGGTAGTGGCTCAGTCATCACTGAATCCTTACAAGAAAAGGGCGTGGACACCGAATGGTCGCTGGAACGCTCTTGGATGCGAGCCGTGCCCATCAAACGCATGCCTTGGAAAGCGATTCCCTCAGTGCTGGGTACTGCCAAACTCGAAGAGCTGAAAAGTGTGTATGTTTCCACTGGCAAGGGCGTGGTGGTAGTCACCGATGATAACGGCGATATGACTGGCTTGGTGACCTTTGAGGATTTAAAAACGTGGCTTTTGGATGAGTCTTTGGACCAAGTGGTCATTGCCTCAGAAGTGGCCAATATCAATGTGATGACTTTGTCCGAAGACGACAGCCTGCTGGATGCTATTGATGTATTGGATCGAGAAACTTTTGAGCAAGTGCCGATTGTGTCGCGGGAAAACCCGAAAAAAGTGTTGGGCATTATCTCAAGAAATGCTGTGTTTTCCACCTACCATAAAATGATTGTAAAACATGGCGATGATCACACGCGCAACTGGTAATCTTGTTTGTTAAATGAAGCACAAATTCAGGCTGTGGAAGCAGGTGATGGCCCGCAGCTGATTTTAGCTGGTGCAGGCTCAGGCAAAACACGCACCATCGTACATCGCATCGGCCACATGATTGCCAATCGCGGCATTGCCCCGCATCGTATTTTGGCGGTGACCTTTACCAACAAAGCAGCCGCAGAAATGAAAGAACGTTTGTCTGATTTGATTGGTGATGGCGGCGGCGGTGTCATTTCTGGCACCTTCCACTCCATATCACTACGCTTTTTACGCACCTATGCCGATAGCCTTGGCTATCCGCGCAACTTTCAGGTGATTGATAGCGATGACCAAAAAACATTGATTAAACGTATGCTAAAGGCCCAAAACATTTCTTCTGAACGCCTCCATCCAAGTTATTTACTCGGCTGGATTGAGCATCAAAAGCATGCAGGCCGCACCCCAGAACAATCTGAATCACAAATGTGGAGTGGTTTGGATTTGCGTGACTTGTATATCAAGTACCAACAAGAGCTGCGTCAGTTGGAACGTATGGACTTCTCCGATTTGCTGCTCAATTGCGTGCGCTTATTGCGCGAGTTTCCTGATGTGTCCACGGCTATGCACACCCGCTTTGATGCGGTATTGGTGGATGAATACCAAGATACCAACCCCGTGCAGCATGAATGGCTATGTTTGCTTGCCCAAGAGCATCAAAATATCACAGTAGTGGGTGATGACGACCAATCCATTTATGGCTGGCGCGGCGCGGATGTACGCCATATTCTTGATTTTGAGCGGGTCTGGCCCAAAGCGCAAACCCATCGATTGGAAGATAATTACCGCTCATCTGGCGCTATCCTGAAATTAGCCAATGCCATTATCAGCAACAATGAAGAGCGCCACGACAAACAACTCAACGCCACCCGCGAAGAAGGCATTACCCCCGAATTTCATGTCTGTGTGGATGAATACGCCGAAGCCAGACATATGGCTGGATTGTTTAATGATAGGTATGCGGCTGTGCCTTGGTCGCAAATGGCGGTGCTCTATCGCTCCAATCGCCAATCGCTGGCCATTGAGCAAATCTTTCGCGAAGAGCGTATCCCCTATCGCATTATTGGCGGCCTAAGCTTTTTTGCGCGCATGGAAATCAAAGATGCCTTGGCTTTTTGGTCCTTGGTCAATCGCTGCGCTGATGGTTTGTTTTTGCAGCGTGTGTGCAACAAACCCAAACGCGGCATAGGCAATAAGGGCGAGGAAAATATGATGGCCTTGCTCAGCGCCAGCGGTTTGCGTGTGGCCGAATGGATAGACCACACCTTAGCTGCCTCGGGTGTGCCCACAGCACTGAAAAAAATCCTACCCTTGCTTCAACTGATTCAAAGCATACAAAGCCAAGCCGACAAGCTTGCTGACCGTGGTTTCATGGCGATTCTGGAACAAACAGGTTATTTAGAAAGACTCAAAGCATTAGGTGAAATTGAAGCGGAATCACGCGTTGAAAACATCAAAACCCTACAAAAATACATCGAGCTAAGTTTGGAATCGGGCTTAACCCCATTGGAATTTATGGACCAAGCCGCATTAATGCAAAGCGGCGAAGAAGAAGATGAAAATCAAGATGCAGTGAGCTTGATGAGCCTGCATCGCGCCAAGGGGCTGGAGTTTGATACTGTGGTGCTTGCTGGTGTGGAAGATGGCCTGTTGCCGCACCAACGCTCGCTGGATGAAGGTGAAGTGGGCATCGCTGAAGAACGACGCTTGTTGTATGTGGGTATCACCCGCGCTGAAAATGTATTGCACCTAACCTCGGCCCGCATTCGCCGCGTGTTTGGTGATATGAATTATCCTCTGCCCAGTCGATTTATTGCGGATATTCCAACATCCATTTTGGTCAAACATGAAGCTGCAAAAAGCCAAACATCATTCGGCCAAGGTTATGCTTTGGGAGTCGGCCAAAGTTATGTTCCCTCGGCTTCTCCAACAGCAGCACAGAGCCAGCGTATCGCTGTGGGCGTAAGTGTGATGCACCCAAGCTTTGGTGAGGGCGTGGTGATTGATATGGAAGGCAGCGATAACTCCACGCGTGTATCCATTGAATTTACTTCTGCTGGCCTCAAGCGACTGATGCTCAAATATGCAGCTTTAACTGTGATTTAAGGTAACACCTACACATCCGCCCTTTTCCTTTACATTTAAGCTTCTACACTGCGCCATCACTGAACGTTATTGAAGGAGCCTTTTATGGACATCAGCAAAATCCCCGCCGGTAAAAACCCACCTGAAGATATCAATGTGTTGATTGAAGTGTCGCAACATGCCGACCCAATCAAATATGAATTTGATAAAGCCTCAGGCGCGATTTTCGTCGACCGCTTCATGCACACTGCTATGCACTACCCATGTAACTACGGCTTTGTACCGAACACTTTATCCGATGATGGCGACCCAGTGGATGTATTGGTGGTGTCTGCCTTCGCTTTGATTCCTGGTTGTGTGATTACTTGCCGCCCAGTTGCAGTGCTGCAAATGGAAGATGAAGCGGGCATGGATGCAAAAGTATTGGCTGTGCCTGTATCAAAACTCAAACCTGTGTACGACCACGTTCAAGGCCCTGAAGATTTGCCTAAATTCTTGTTGGATCAAATTGCTCACTTCTTCGAACACTACAAAGACTTGGAACCTAAAAAATGGGTGAAAGTGACTGGTTGGGCAGATGCCAAAGTGGCCAAACAAGAGATCATTGATTCAATCGCTCGTTTTAACGCTGAGAAATAAGCAGCTCAATCGACAAAACCAAGGGCCCGGCGAAAGCTGGGCCTTTTTTTATTTGGGTTTCATGCTTTTATCGTAAAAACTAAAATTGTTTTTACCGCTATTTTTGGTGGCATACATGGCCGCATCCGCTTGGCTCATCAATACATTCATATCGGTGTGATGCTCAGGATACATGGCAATTCCGATGCTGCCGCTAATCTTGCATTTCCTGCCTTCTATATAATAAGGCTCGGCAAGTTTAATTAACACTTTCTGAGCTACCATGCCGGCATTTTCTCTGTTTTGAATGTCACTCAAAATAAATACAAACTCATCTCCCCCAAATCGGGCGACAGTGTCAGCTTCGCGAGTGGAATGCTGTAAACGATTGCCAACCTGTTTGAGCAATTCATCACCTGCGTGATGCCCCATGGTATCGTTAACGCGTTTAAAACCATCCAAATCAAGGAACATCACCGCCACCAAATGGGTTTGGCGTTTGGCATGGGCAACACCCTTTTTCAAGCGATCAAAAAATAAAGCGCGATTGGGCAGGTCTGTAATCAGATCATAATGGGCAAGCTTTTCAATTTTGGCTTCAGTTTTTTTGCGTAAGGTGATGTCGCTGATGATTCCTACAAAATAGATTTCATGACCTGTTTTCATTTCGTTAACTGAAATGCGCATGGGAAAACGCTGGCCATTCTTGCGCAAAGCTTCTACTTCCCGCGAGGCACCCACCATAAAATTCTGATTGCCACTATCATAACGCTCCAGGTAACCCGTATGCGCCTGTTGTTGAGGAGCAGGCATCAACATATTCACACTGCGCCCAACCACTTCAGCTTGCGCATAGCCAAAAATCTTCTCAGCTGCCGGATTAAACGACTGCAAAATACCTTTACAATCAATCACGATAATGCCTTCCATCGCATTGTGAATCACTGCTTGGCTGAGCATTTGACTTCTCGCCAATTCATCGCGCGTATCTTTAAGCTGGGTCACCATTTGCCAAATTAACTTGGCTTCAAAACCCCCAATAATACTGCTTGGACCCAGAATTTTGGCGGCTAAATCAGAAACATCCTCATCATGGGTAAGATTAAAAGCTGTGCAGGGACGACAAGCTTCTAGTGCGACTTCAGCGCTGCTATAGGTGGCGATATGTAATGTTTTTGCCAATAACATGGCTGGCGCTTCAGGATTGGGATCAACAACGCCAACAATGCGAAAAATGTTTTCTGCCTGAAACAACTCAATAAAGGCTAACCCACCACGGCCACCACCGAGGATTAATACAGGTTGTGACTCAGCTGATTGAACTTCAGAAGACATAGCATCCTTGGCTGCATGGGTATTTTGGTGTATTGCTCCGCATCAGTAGCAGAATTTATAAAAGCATGGATGATGCCAAAATCTGAAAACGAATTATTCGCTAAAATCTGCCCAGAATTCGGTACCTGAACGCATATGTCCGATTCGCTGAATCAGCATATCCAAGGCATCTGGCCTATCAGCAAAATTAATACGATCAGTTTGTACCACCAGCAAGGGTGTGTCCTGGTAATGAAAGAAAAAGTTATCGTAAGTGGCTGTCACCTGATTGATGTAATCGATAGTAATATCTTTTTCGATATCTCGGTTGCGTTTCTTCACGCGACTGAGCGCTGTTTCGGCTGAAGATTGCAGAAAAATCACCAAATCAGGTTTGGGTAAATCAATAGCGACCAACTGGGCCACTTGATCATAAAGCGCAAATTCTTCATCACTGAGATTGGTCATGGCAAACAAACGGTCTTTGGCAAACAAATAATCGCTGACCATCACCGAATGGAACAAGTCTTGCTGCACCAGACTTTGCCATTGCTTCAGCCGAGAAAACAAAAAGGATAATTGAACCGACAAACCATGCCGTTCAGGGTCTTGGTAAAACAAAGCGAGAAACGGATTATCATCAATGGTTTCAAGCAATAAGCTGGCATTGATTTTTTTAGCTAAGCCGCGGGCCAAAGTGGTTTTGCCTACACCAATGCCGCCTTCAATGGCGATATGTTTAATGTCTAAGCCAAGTGTTGCCATGGTTGTCCTTCAGCTAAAGATTCACCGCGCTCAAGCAGTTGTTGCTGCAAATCCTTAGCGTTAATGTGTGTCACCGGATGCTGCCAATCAGGTTTGATATCCAACAGCGGCTGCAATACAAACAAACGATTGGCTATTTCTGGATGGGGTAACTTTAAAGCTGCCGCCTCAGAAATCACGTGTTGATTGCCTGCATCGGTATAATCGAGCAGATCCAAGTCCAGTGTTCTTGAGCCCCAATGCTTTTCACGCACACGGTCACATGATGCTTCGATGCTGTGCAATGTGCTCAATAAATCGCTAGGGCTAAGTTTGGTTTGCAGCGTTATTGCTGCATTCCAATAATCTGGCACTGGCTCAGGGCTTGGTTCAGCCGTTAAAGCAGGGGTTTGGTACACTTTGGAGTAGGCTGTTATGTGGCCATATTCTTTTAAGGCTAAACATGCCCTATCAAAGCAGCCAAGTACATCACCAAGGTTGCCGCCCAGCGCAATCAGCGCTGCAGGACTTTGTTGCGCCATTATTCGCTTGTTGCGGGTTTATCGCTGGCTTCTGTCGTTCCCACATCAGCCTTGCTGGCCGCTGGTTTTTTAGCCACAGTCGTTGTTTTTGGTTTGGCTGGCGCTCGTTTGCGCGGCGCTGCAGCTTTGCGCGCTGGTTTCGCCGCTGCTGCTTTGGCTTCTACCACTACCGTTTCGACCAAAACACTCGCACTTGGCCAATCAGAAAACGGAAACGGCTGGGTTTCTGAATTGTAGGTAAGGTAGCAAAAAATCTGGTAGGCATACGTGGATAATTGCGCGCCCAGTTTCAAAATGCGTTCATCTTTGTTGCCCGTAATAAGCAGATAAAGAAATTGATAAACCACCACGGCAAACATCACAATTTCTGTTACGCTCCAAAGCAAGGCAAAGAGCACCATAAACAATAAGCGCTTCCACACATTTGTATCCTTCACATTCGACGTCATTTCGGTTTCAGACATATCATTCCCCTTCTTTTATTTATTTCGATTAACTCAGCAATGGCGCAATCACCAAGGACACAATAGCCATTACATTAATCAAAATATTCATGGATGGGCCCGAAGTATCCTTAAACGGATCACCAACCGTGTCACCCACAACTGCTGCGGCGTGGGCTTCTGAACCTTTGCCACCCATATGGCCTTTTTCCACATGCTTCTTCGCATTATCCCATGCGCCGCCTGCATTGGCCATCATCAAAGCCATCAACACACAACACACCAAAGCGCCCGCCAGCAAACCGCCCAAGGCTGAAGCGCCCAAGCCAAAACCAACCACCACGGGCGCAAATACTGCCAAAACGCCGGGTAAAATCATTTTCTTCAACGCCGCATCGGTTGCAATTTCGATACAACGTGCATGATCAGGCTCTGCTGTGCCTTCCATCAAACCCGCAATTTCTTTGAATTGGCGGCGAATCTCTACAATCATAGCAAACGCTGCATCACCCACAGCTGTCATGGTCAACGATGCAATCAGAAATGGAATTGAGCCACCAATGAACAAACCAATCAACACGATAGGCTCATTAAGATTGAGCGAGAAATCAGGCACATGCAGCGATACAGTTTCCACATACGCAGCGATGATTGCCAAAGCCGCCAGCGCTGCTGCGCCAATGGCAAAACCCTTACCAATGGCTGCTGTGGTGTTACCCAACTCATCGAGTGAATCGGTAATTTTGCGTGTTTCCTCACCCAATCCTGCCATTTCAGCAATGCCGCCTGCGTTATCAGCAACTGGGCCATACGCATCAATGGCCATGGTGATGCCCACAGTCGCTAACATGCCTACTGCTGCAATACCCACACCATACAGGCCACAAAGGGCTGTGGAGACATAGATAATGGCGCAAATGGTGAGCATAGGAACCACCACCGACTCCATACCTATAGCTAAGCCCGTAATAATCACTGTGGCTGCGCCTGTTTCACCCGCTGCTGCAATGTTCCGCACAGGCTGACCACCCGTATAATATTCCGTAATGACACCAATAATGATGCCGCCCGCTGCGCCAGATAATACCGCGCCCCACACCGTAGTGTTCACATCAAGGCTGCTGATAAGGAAATAAGAACCCGTTATAAATATTAATGAGGCGCCAATGGTGCCGATGCGCAGCGCAACTTGTGGCGATTTGTCCGCTGAAACGCGCACAAGAAAAATACCCGCCATGGAGCAGAGCAAACCAAATGAAGCCAAAGCTAAGGGTAAAAACATTAATGTGGGCTGTGTACCCAAAGGATCGAGCACATCAGCTGCCATGGTCGAAGCCATAGCGATAGTGGCAATAATCGCTCCGCAATACGATTCAAAAATATCTGAGCCCATACCGGCCACATCACCCACATTATCACCCACATTATCGGCAATCACACCGGGGTTACGTGGGTCATCTTCGGGGATTCCTGCTTCAACCTTACCCACCAGATCCGCGCCCACATCAGCGCTTTTGGTAAAAATACCGCCGCCTACGCGTGAGAACAAAGCCACCGATGAAGCGCCCATGCCAAACCCATGGATAGCGTGCGCAGTTTGCGGATCACCGCCAAAGAATAGGTAGAGTGTGCCAAGGCCAAGTAAGCCCAGCGCTGCGACTGTCAAACCCATCACAGAGCCACCGTAAAAAGCTACAGTAAGCGCAGCCGTTGTGCCCTGTTCATTGGCCGCCACTGTGGTGCGGATATTCGCCTTGGTTGCAGCATACATGCCAAAATAGCCTGCAAGGGCTGAGCAACCCGCTCCAAATAAAAATGCGATGGTGGTATGGGCGCCAAGACTAAATAGCAACATGGTGGCCACAATCAAGACAAATCCCAGCAAGATGCCGTATTCACGGCGCAAGAAAACCATCGCACCCAAATGAATTGCCGCAGCAATGGCCACTGCCTTGCCTTCGCCCTGACTGTAACCAAGGATGATACGGTATAAAATAAAGGCGGAAATTAGGCCTAAAAACCCAAATAATACTGGAATCATGGTCATACTCATACTCCCTCCCTGAAGATGAATGTTCGCCAGTGACTATCATAAAGAGAGCTTTATAAAGCAAGGTGCAAATATACGGTTGACGTTTGCAATATCTAACCCTAAATTTCGCCGCCTTCCGCATCATGGGAAGTTTTAAAATGTCGGGGCGTAGCGCAGCCTGGTAGCGCATCTGGTTTGGGACCAGAGGGTCGGGTGTTCGAATCACCCCGCCCCGACCATTTTAAGTTTCGTTTGAACCTGTTTAAAGTAAGCGCCTGTAGCTCAACCGGATAGAGCAACAGCCTTCTAAGCCGTAGGTTGCAGGTTCGATTCCTGCCAGGCGCGCCATTTTGGTAACCGCAGGAATCCAGTAACAATATGGTGGACGTAGCTCAGTTGGTAGAGTCCCGGCTTGTGATGCCGGTTGTCGCGGG
>DCPU01000011.1 GCA_002323245.1 Mariprofundus sp. UBA1536
CACTTACAAGTTGAATCCGCGTATCATTATAAACTGGATGATTCAACCAAGCATCCTTCTCAACTATTACGACTAATATTGGATTCGGTCGACTCAAAACAACTAAAATTCATATTCATGTCATCTTCAACATCCAGCATTCGACAATTGCCTACTGGCAAGAAAGCAAAAGCGTTTTCAAACCGCAATGTAAAGATAGGATTGCCATACTTTGGGGAAAGCTGGAGATATCATGAGTGAAAACAGTTTAAGTGGTTGGTTTGCTGCGGCTAAGGCTGGCGATTTGGCGGGTTTGACGCAGGGCGTGAATGCGGGTGTGGATATTAATGCCCGCGATGAGAAGCAAAACACTGCCTTACATTGGGCCTCTAAATTTCATCATCATGATTGCATGCGCTACCTTATCGACAACGGTGCTGATGTGGATACCACCAACGACAGGGATGACACCCCTTTGCATATTGCTGAGCGTAATGAAGGCGCAATTCGTATTTTACTTGAAGCTGGCTCCGACCCCAACAAGCTTAATAAAGATTATAACTACCCCTACTATTTCGCCTTCTATGGCGCCATGACCCCTGAAATTACCGCCTTGTATATTAAACACGGCGCCAACCTCATTTACAAAAAGGATATGTGAACAACATGCAATCGGTTAGCTTACAGACCATGAAAAACAACTACTTCTCCATCCCTGCTCTACTCACGCTATTGCTATTGGCGATGACGGCGTGCGATGGGCAAACAGATAAAATCGATAACAAAAGCCAAGCTAAAGAAGTCGTGGCCATTCATGCCGTCAAACAAAATCTGCATACACAAATAGAAGCTTTGGGCACCGTCACATCAAGCGAATCAGTAGCTATCACCAGTCCGGTTTCTGGCATCATTAAAAGTATCAAGTTCAGCGATGGGCAGCGCGTGAAACAAGGCCAAATCTTGGCTGTGCTTGATCAAGATGAAACAAAGGCGCAATTACAATCGGCCAAGGTGCAAAAGGAAGAACATGAGCGCGAGCTCAAACGCTTGGAAACATTGCTCTCCCGCAAAGCTGCCACTTCCCGCGATGTAGATGCCCGCAAAACCATGTTGGCTTTGAGCCAAAGCAATATCAAAGAAATCGAAGCGCGCTTGGATGAACTCACCATCCGCGCCCCATTTGCAGGCGTGCTTGGCATGCGTGAGCTCAGCCCAGGCGCCTTGCTACAACCAGGTCAAACCATCACCACCCTTGATGCCATTGATACCCTAAACCTTGATTTCACCATGCCATCGCTGCAATTGCCTCACATTGTAGTGGGCACAGCCCTGCAAGCGCGTAGCGATGCCTTGGATGGCCGCGTGTTCAAAGGCCATATCACTGCCATCAATACCCGCATCGATCCCATCACCCGCGCCGTGTTGGTGCGCGCTGCTTTGGATAACAACGATGGAAAATTGCAGCCTGGCTTACTCATGCGCGTGCATATCGTGGCCAATCCGCGCCAAGCCTTGGTGGTGCCCGAAGAAAGCATCACCCAAAAACAAGAACAACATTTTTTAACGCTGATGAACCCCGAGGGCAAAGTAGAAATGCGCCCTGTGACCATTGGCCAACGTCATGATGGCGCCGTGGAAATCGTTGCTGGTTTAAGCGAAAACGAGCAAGTGATTGTGCGCGGCATGGGTTTTGTCAAACCCGGGCAAACTGTGGTCGCGACCAGCCCCGCTTCCTCATCAATGCAACCTAAGTCAGCGAAGTAAGCGCTTACTATGTGGTTATCTGATACCAGCGTTCGTAGACCAGTGTTGGCACTGGTGCTTAATCTTTTGTTGGTGGTGTTCGGTATTTTATCGTTCTCCAACCTCCCCCTTCGTGAATACCCCGATATTGATCCGCCGATAGTCTCGATTACCACCGATTATGCGGGTGCTTCCGCCAATGTGGTGGAAACGCGAATTACCGAAGTGATTGAAGATAGGATTGCTGGCATTGAAGGCATCCGTGATATCACCTCCAGCAGCCAAGATGGCCGCTCGCGTATCACCATTCGCTTTAATATCGAACGCGATATTGATGCCGCCGCCAATGATATTCGCGATCGCGTATCGCGTATTATGGACAATCTTCCCGATGGCGCTGATGCCCCCGACATCAAAAAAAGTGATGCCGATGAACAAGTGATTATGTGGCTGAATCTATCAGGTGAAGGCATGACCATGATGGAGCTTACTGATTACGCCAAACGCTATGTGATTGACCGCTTCTCCACCCTTGATGGTGTGGCCAGAGCTAGGGTGGGCGGCGGCGAAGAACAATCACTTCGCGTGTGGTTGGATAGAAACAAGCTTGCAACTTTTGGTTTAACAGTCACCGATGTGGAACAAGCCCTGCGCCAAGAAAATGTGGAGCTGCCCGCTGGCATGCTCGAATCCAAACAACGCGATTTTACCGTGCGCATTTTGCGCAGCTATCGTAATACTGATGATTTTAAGGCTTTGGTTTTAAAACAAGGCGCTGACGGTCATTTACTACGCCTTGGTGATGTAGCGCGCATCGAAATTGCCGCTATTGAAAAGCGCTCTACCCTGCGCGGCAACGGTGTGCCTATGGTGGGTGTGGGCATTGTTAAACAATCTAAGGGCAACACCTTGGAAGTGGCTAGATTGGCCAAAGAAGAAATGGCGCGGGTGAATGATGCACTACCTGCGCATATGCGTTTATCGCAAAGTTATGATTCCAGTGTGTTTATTGATAATGCCATTGATGAAGTATTTAAAACCCTAGCGATTGCAGTGGGTTTGGTGGTTTTGGTGATTTTTGTTTTCCTCGGCAATATGCGCGCCATGCTGGTGCCGGCAGTGACTGTGCCGATTTCACTGATTGCCACCTTTGCGGTGTTGTACGCTTTTGGTTACACCATCAACTTGCTCACCCTGCTGGCTTTGGTGCTGGCCATCGGGCTGGTGGTGGATGATGCCATTGTGGTGATTGAAAACATTCATCGCCGCATTGAGCTTGGCGAAACCAAAATGGTGGCCGCATTTCGCGGTACTCGCCAAGTGGGTTTTGCCGTGTTGGCTACCACGGCCGTATTGGTATCCGTGTTTGTGCCCATCACCTTTATGGAAGGTGATACGGGGCGCTTGTTTAGTGAGTTTGCGGTCACGCTCACTGCGGCAGTGATTTTCTCATCGTTTGTGGCTTTGAGCTTATCGCCCATGCTCGCTTCAAAATTGCTCGATAGCGGCGGTGAAAGCAGCAAGTTTACCCAAAGCATGGATAAAGGTTTTAATCGCTTGCGTGATGCTTATTTAAACTTACTCAGCAAAAATCTTGGCAAGCCCTGGATAGCATTGGTGATTATTGCCGTGATGGTCGCGTCCGCAAGCTGGCTGCTGCGCGAAATCCCGCAAGAATACTCGCCCAAAGAAGATCGCGGCGTGTTTTATATTATGATCAAAGGCCCTGTGGGCGTGTCGTATGAGTATGTGCGCGAGCATATGGAAGAAATTGAGCGTCGCTTGATGCCCTTCACCGAAACAGGTGAGTTCCAACGTTTACTTATGCGCGCCCCCGGCAGCTTTGGTGCCACCGCTGACTACAGCAATGGCCGCGGCATTGTGGTGCTCAGCCATTGGAATACAGGGCGAAAACCGATTACCTTTTATATGAATGAGGTCAAACGTCTCACCGCTGATATGCCGGGCGTGCGCGTGTTTAGCGTGATGCGCCAAGCCTTTGGTGGTGGCGAGGCCAAACCTGTGCAGTTTGTTTTGGGTGGCCCTACCTATGAAGACTTAACCCAGTGGCGCGATATTTTGATGGCCAAAGCTGCTGAAAATAAAAACTTAATTGGCTTGGATCATGATTACGATGAAACCAAGCCGCAAATTGCCTTAACCATCAACCGCGACCGCGCTGATGCTATGGGAGTTTCGGTTACCGATATCAACCACACCCTGGAAACTCTGATGGGTAGCCGCCGTGTGACCACCTTTATTGATAGAGGTAAAGAGTATGATGTGATTTTAGAAAGCGAGAAGGCGCTCAAACAAACACCTGATGATATCAACAACACCTATGTGCGCTCTAGCCGCAGCAGTGCGTTGATTCCGCTATCCAACCTTATCACCATCCATGAGTTTGCCGATAGCAGCACCCTCAATCGCTTTAATCGCCAACGCGCCATCACCCTTGAAGCCAATTTGGCGGAAGGGTATTCGCTAGGCGAAGCTTTGGCCTACCTTGAAGGTTTGGTGCGCAGCGAGCTGCCTTCTGGCGCCAGCATTGATTACAAAGGCCCATCGCAAGATTTTAAAAACAGCAGCAATACCATGTATTTGGTCTTTGCTCTGGCTTTGGTGGTCACCTTTTTGGTATTGGCAGCCCAATTTGAAAGCTTTGTACATCCACTCATCATCATGCTCACCGTGCCGCTGGCTATCACTGGCGCTTTGGGCGCGTTGTGGATTTTTGGCATGAGCTTGAATATCTACAGCCAAATTGGCTTGATTATTCTTATCGGCATTGCCGCCAAAAACGGTATTTTGATTGTTGAATTTATCAATCAATTGCGCGATCAAGGCATGGAGTTTAAAGAAGCCATCCTTGATGCCTCGGGCAAACGCCTTCGCCCGATTATCATGACAGCTCTCACCACAGCTATGGGCGCTGTGCCCTTGATTTTATCATCAGGTGCTGGCGCTGAAACCCGATTGGTGATTGGCACGGTAATTTTATCGGGTGTGATGGTCACCACCTTCTTCACCCTCTTTATTGTGCCGGTGATGTATCAAATGTGGTGCCGCAATACCAGCTCACCGCTGGCCAATAGCCATAAGCTTGAAACCGAACTAGAAGCACATAAGGAGCAGGTATGAAGCCATTTCACCTCGTATCCTTGCCGCTCACACTTCTGCCGCTGCTGTTATCCAGCTGCGCTGTGGGTCCTGATTACCAGAAGCCAACGATTGCGGTGGACAACCAATATCAAACCCAAACTTGGCAAGGTGAGCTTCAGCTTGATGAGTCGGTTTCAGTGGTGACGCCAGCAGATTGGTGGAAACAATTTAACGATACCTTACTCAATGATTTGATGGCACAAGCGCTAGCCAACAACAAAGATTTGGTGGTGGCGCAAGCTAATATCCAACGCGCCAAAGCCATGCGCGATGTGGCCAGCAGCGGCAACAGCCCTACCCTTGATGCCAATCTTGGCGCAGGGCGCACCCGCTACAGCTCACAATCAACATTTAGCAACGCTGGCACCCGCAACAGCTTTAATGCCAGCCTTGATGCCAGCTGGGAATTGGATTTGTTTGGCAAAACTCAGCGTAATGTTGAAGCCAGTCATGCCCAACTTGGTGGCGCGGTTGCCAGCGCATATGCAGTGCAGCTGAGCTTGGTGGCAGAAGTGGCCAACACATACTTTGAGATTCGCGGCCTGGAGCAACAAATTAGCGCCACCAAGCGCAGCATAACTTTGCTACAAGAGCTTGAAAGCATCATCCAAATTCAGGCCGAGGCTGGCGTGGTCACCGACACAGAAGTAGTGCGCGGCAAAGCTGCCCGCGAAAGCCTGCAAGCAGGCCTACCTGCCCTAGAAGCTGATAAAACGACCCGCATCTATCGTATCTCAGTGTTAACTGGCCAAGCGCCAGAGTTTTATGTATCTGCATTTAAAACGCCTGCGGCAATCAGCCTCGCGCAACTAACTCTTGATCCTGTACCTGTGGGCTTACGCTCGGATTTGTTAACGCGCCGTCCCGATGTGGTGATGGCTGAGCGTAATCTTGCCACGGCCACTGCCAATATCGGTATCACCGAAGCTGCCAAATTCCCAAGCTTCTCACTCACCGGTGCCATTGGCTCCAGCGCCCGTGTGTTCAGCGATTGGTTTGCCAGCAACACCATCACCAACTCGGTGGCTGCTGCTTTAGGCTGGCCGCTGTATTCGGGCGTGTTTAGCGCACGTATAGAAGCTGCACAAGCTGAAGAAAAAGCAGCCTTGGCCATCTATGAGCAAAGTGTGCTGTTGGCGCTAGAAGATGCTGAAGCTGCCCTGCTGCGCTACGGCAGCGCTTGGCAAAGCCTGCAAAGCCAGAAATTAGCCGCTGCATCCCAGCAAGAATTGCGTGATTTGGTGCAGCTACGTTATGAATTGGGTGAAGATAATTTTGAAGCCCTGCTCACCGCCGAGCGAGCCAATATCCTTGCCCAAAGCACCGTGCAAACTGCGCAAACCCAAGTGCTTACAGCTTTAAGCCAGCTCTACAAAGCCTTGGGTGGGGAATGGGAAATGCCAAGCCACTAAAGATTTGGGCGTTTGTAAAAAAAGCAAACGCTGCAAAAACCATAAGCTATAAAGGGTGAAAACAACGATTTTGTGTTTTTCAGCACAATATTCGTTACCATGCCGCACACCCATTAAGCTATGCCAAGGAATCGACAAACCATGCAGCCTTACTATGTCACCACGCCCATTTATTATGTGAACGATGAGCCTCATTTGGGGCATATGTATACCACCATCGCTGCTGATGTGTTGGCGCGTCACCGCCGAATGTCCGGTGATGATGTGTTCTTTTTAACGGGTGTGGATGAACATGGACAGAAGGTGGAAGAAGCTGCCAATGCCCGCAACATCGCTCCCATCGAACTTGCCGACCAAGTGGTACAACGCTACGAATCCTTGTGGCCAGAATTGTCGATTAGCCATGATGATTTTATCCGAACCACCTCAGAGCGCCACAAAGATGGTGTTAAAGCGATGTGGCAACGACTCAATGATAACGGCTCAATTTATAAAGGTTTTTACGAAG
Source organism: Mariprofundus sp. UBA1536 (assembly GCA_002323245.1). Classification (GTDB taxonomy): domain Bacteria; phylum Pseudomonadota; class Zetaproteobacteria; order Mariprofundales; family Mariprofundaceae; genus Ghiorsea. The sequence continues at coordinate 6,805 of DCPU01000011.1, forward strand.
ATTGGTATTGCGTACCTTGCGAGAGTTACTGGACTGAAACGCAGCTAAAAGATGCCGAAACATTTGAGTCCACTACCTGCCCTGATTGCAAACGCACCGTGGAAAAAATCCAGGAAGAATCCTATTTTTTCAAGCTTAGCGAATTCCAAGATCAGATTATCGAACACATCAACAACAACCCAGATTTTATCGCGCCTGAATCACGCAAGAATGAAGTGCTGCGTTTTGTCGAAGGCGGCCTGCGCGACTTATCGATTTCCCGCACCACCTTTGCTTGGGGTATTCCGGTGCCCGATGATGATGCCCATGTGATTTATGTGTGGGTGGATGCCTTGAGCAACTACATCACTGCCCTCGGCTTTCCTGATGGCGAAAACATGCAAAAATTCTGGCCTGCTGATGTGCAATTGATAGGTAAAGATATCTTGCGTTTTCATGCAGTGTATTGGCCAGCGATGTTATTGGCAGCCAATCTTCCTTTGCCCAAACGTGTGTTTGCTCACGGCTGGTGGACAGTTGAAGGCGAGAAAATGAGCAAATCAAAAGGTAATGCTTTGCGCCCTGCTGATTTGCTTGAAAAATATGAAGCCGACACTCTGCGCTATTTCTTGCTTCGTGAAGTGCCCTTTGGCTCGGATGGTGATTTCTCAGAAAGCGCGCTCAAACAACGCTACAATTCAGAGCTTGCCAATGATGTGGGCAACCTGCTCAACCGCTCATTATCGATGTTACAAAAATACCGCGGCGGTGTGCTACCTGCTGTGCAAGAAGAAACGGACATGGACAGAGCTTTAATTGCAGATGTCGAAGGCATGCAGCGCGATGTGGAAGAATTACTCAGCCGCCAAGCCTTTCATTTAGCAATAGAACGCATCAGCATGGTGGTTCGCCACGGCAATCGTTATGTGGAAGACAATGCGCCTTGGGCTTTGGCCAAAGAAGGTAACGAAGCCCGCCTGGACACGGTGCTTTATCATTTGGTGGAAACCCTGCGTTTGGTCGCTGTGCAACTCTCACCATTTATGCCTACAAAAATGGCGCAAATGTTAGGTCAAATCCTGAGTGAAGACGATGTAGATACCAGTGCTATTCGTTTGCGTGAAGTGGCTGGCTGGGGTTTATTGCCAGCAGGCCATACCTGCCAAAAACCAAGCCCAGTATTTCCGCGCATGGAATAACCCGCTGTGCCAAGGCAATTATTTAAACGGTATTTACCCAACCCCAAAGAAATCAAAAACAACAAATATCTCAAAATATTTGGCACCTTGATTCACGACCCTGATCTTTGGCATCTCAACCGCAATTCTGTGGCCAAGGCCTTTGCTGTGGGTTTATTTTGCGCTTGGATTCCCACCCCGTTTCAAATGGTAATTGCTGCTGGTGGTGCGATTATGTTCAGTGCCAATCTACCCATCTCTGTGGCTTTGGTTTGGATTACCAATCCGCTGACCATGCCGCCAATGTTTTATGTGGCCTACAAACTTGGCGCCGTGATTTTAGGCGTGGGCGAGCTTCCCTTCCACATGGAGCTTAGCTTTGAGTGGCTATTGCATGAAATGCTGCAAATTTGGAAACCCTTCCTTGTTGGCTGTCTGGCTATGGGTGTGACATTTTCCTTAGCTGGATACTTTGGCATTCAAATGTTTTGGCGCTGGCATGTGTTGCGCCGCTGGAAATGCCGCAAAGATGCCCGCGCAAAACTTAGCAAATAATATCGCTGTGCATCTTGGCCAAACCCTTGGTGAGGATGTGGCGTTCAACCACTGGCAGCCTGTATCCGGCGGCTGCATCCACCAAAGCTGGTCTGCTTCAAGCCAATCTGGGCAGCGTTATTTTATCAAAACCAACAGCGCTGCAAACTTTCACATGTTTCAAACCGAAGCTTTGGGCTTAGACGAATTGCGAAAGCGTCTGGTTAAAGACAACCCCATCCAAATCCCAAACGTTATTGATGTTGCAGCAGATGAAGAACACGCTTGGCTGGTTTTAGAATTCATACCATTCGCCACCGGCACCCATCAAAGCGAAGCCGATTTGGGTCGCGGCCTTGCCCTGCTCCACCAGCAAACATCCACCACCTTTGGCCTAGAACACAACAACTTCATTGGCGCATCACCGCAAACCAACACCCAAGAAACATCATGGCTCACCTTCTTTCGCCAGCATCGCCTACAAGGCCAATTCGACTTGGCCAAAACCAATGGTTTTTATCAAGATCTCCAAGATGAGGCAGAAGAGCTCCTAGAAAATCTACCGAACTTACTAGCCGACCACTATCCAATTCCATCACTGCTGCACGGTGATTTATGGTCAGGCAACAAAGCTTGCAGCACCAAAGGCCAGCCCATCCTTTTTGACCCCGCCATCTACTATGGCGACCGTGAATGTGATCTCGCCATGACCGAGCTCTTCGGCGGTTTTTCAAACACCTTTTATGCAGCATATGCACAAACTTACCCCATCGATAAGGGTTACAAGCAACGTAAAGATTTGTATCATCTGTATCATATTTTGAATCACGCCAATTTGTTCGGAGGCCACTATATTCAACAAAGCCAGCAAATCATGCGCACACTAAATCAGAGGTGCCACGCGTGAGCCAAGCCATCGACCAACACATTCGCCAGCAAGCCATCCAAACCCAGCATTCCTTTTTGGTGCAAGCGCCTGCGGGTTCGGGCAAAACTGAGCTTTTGATTCAGCGCATTTTGGCATTGCTGGCAATTGTGGATGAGCCTGAAGAAATCTTGGCGCTTACCTTTACGCGCAAAGCTGCAGCTGAGATGCGTGAGCGGGTGATTTCTGCCCTGCAAGCTGGCTTACAGCCTGAACCGGCTGCTGCCCATGCCAAAACAACTTGGAAGCTGGCCAAAGCCGCTTTGACGCAATCAGAAAGCAAACAATGGCGCTTGATTCAGTATCCCGCCCGTTTGCGCATGATGACCATTGATGCCTTTGCTTCAGGGCTAGCGCGGCAATTGCCAATTTTATCGGGCTTTGGGCAAACGCCGTCCACTGCCGAATTCACCCAGCCTTTGTATCAAGATGCCGTGGCTTCGCTTTTTGCGTATATCGAACAGAAGAATACACCTACCCAAATCAAACAAGCCTTTGATGTATTGGCACTGCATCTGGAATGCAATATGCAAAAGCTGAGCGATTTGCTGTGTGCCATGCTGGCGCAGCGGGATCAATGGCTGCCTGTGGTGTATGAAAAGTCCCCAGACATGCAAGTGTTTCAGCAGCATTTATCAACCTGCCTAACTTTGGTGATGGAACATGCTTTAGACGTAGCCTATAAAGCATTGCCCATCCAAATGCGCGGCGAATTGCCAAGTATACTTCACCAAGCCTTATTACATTTACAGCGTGATAAAGGCGATAACCATGCCTTTACCGCTTTGGCTGATTTGCAAACATTCCCTTCACCTTGTATTGATGATTTACCGCAGTGGAAAGCAATCGTTGATATGTTGATGACCGCAGCGGGTTCAACCACCGACATTCGAAAAACAGTGAACGTGAATTTGGGTTTCCCCAGCGGCCCTGAAAACAAAGCCCATAAAGAAGCCATGGTGGATTTACTTAAATTGTTGCAAGGCCAACCCGATATCAAAGAAGCCTTGATCCAAGTGCGCGCCCTGCCCGATAGCAACAGCATTGAAGCTGCATCTTGGGAAGTGCTCGAATCCTTATTTATCTTGCTCAAATTGTTGGCGGCCATGCTTTGGCAAAGTTTTGCCAGCCATAAAAAAGTCGATTTCTTGGAAATCATGCTCAGAGCCAAACAAGCGCTTGGAGAAACCGATGCCAACCAAGAGATTGTACCCTCAGAAGCCTTGCTGCGGCTTGATTATCAAATTCAGCATATTTTGGTGGATGAATTCCAAGATACCAATGCCCTGCAAATTGATGTGCTATCTAGGCTGACGGCGGGTTGGAACCATGATGGACGCAGCCTATTTATGGTGGGCGATCCCATGCAGTCGATTTATCGCTTTCGTAAAGCTGAAGTGAGCTTGTTTTTGCAAGCGGCCAAAAATGAGCTGCCGCTCCCAGACGTTACTTTTTTAAGCTTATCGCAAAACTTCCGCTCTGAGCCTGAAATCGTGTCTTGGGTGAACCAAGCATTTTCACAAATCTTACCCAAAGAAAACGATGCCCTTGCTGGTGCCATTTGTTATGCCCCGTCCCTGCCGCATAAATCTGGTAGCGGCCAAGTTGAACTTTGCGTATTCGATGAACAAAACGATGAAACCGAAGCCAAAGAAATCATCACCATTATCCAGCAAGCATTGAGCAAACAACAACGCGTGGGTGTATTGGCACGCACCCGCTCGCATTTACATGGCATTATGCAAAGTCTGCAACAAGCCAAAATTGCCTTTCGCGCTTTGGATATTTTGCCGCTGCATCAGCAAAGCGAAATCATTGATTTGCGCTCCCTCACTGCTGCGTTGCTGCACCCATGCGATGATATCGCTTGGGCATCATTGCTGCGTATGCCAGTGGTGGGTTTGGAGCTCTCCACCATCTTTGCCCTGTGCCAGACTGAAGGCCCTACCCTTTGGCAAAAAATAAATACCTTTAAGCCAGTGGATACTGAAGATCAACAGCGCTTATCCCATTTGCTCGAAGCCATCAGCCCCAGTGTGGCACATGCTGGCCGCATTCCTTTGCGGCGTTTGGTGGAAAGCGCTTGGCTACGATTGACAGTGCCCGCTACTTTGGCAAGCCATCAAATGGCCAATGCCGATGTGTTTTTTCAATTGCTCGAACAGCTTGAAGATGAGGGCAGGCTTGACTTAAGCACCCTAGATGCGCGCTTGGCGCGAGAATATGCCAAGCCAGAATCTGCGCCCAATGCCGAATGGGTGGAGCTTACCACCATGCACAGTGCCAAGGGTTTGCAATGGGATGTGGTCATATTGCCTGGCCTTGGTAAATCCACACGCGCCAGTGATAAACCCTTGCTGGCACACACCTATATCAACACCACCCATGGCAAACAATTCTTGATTGCACCCCTGCCGCAACATGGTGATTCAGCCACCTTTGATTTGATAGCCAGCGTGGAAAAGCAGCGTGATACGTTGGAAGTAGCAAGGCTGTTGTATGTGGCCTGCACCCGCGCTGAACAATCGCTTTGGATGTTTGGTCATATCTCTGCTGAATCCGAATCACCGAGAGCTTCATCCTTATTGGCTTATATTTGGCAAGATACAACCAACTGTTATGGGGCGAATGTGCGCTGCGTGGCCAGCCAAACTTCTGCTAACACCTTCGAACCCATCAAAGCAAACCCACCGCATCGCATGGCTGCTGATTATGTGTCGCCAGCTCCTGCCTCGGCTATTCCTGCCCGACCTGATGCCATTGCGATGCAGGGCGAATACAAGCCCGAATTCTCTTGGGCGGGCGCTTCGGCCAAGGCTGTGGGCATTGCCTTACACGCTGCGTTGCAAAGGGTGGCTGAGAAAGGCATTGAACACTGGCAAGAAAAAGATAATCAAACAGCCATGCAATTGATGCGCGATATCCTCAAAAAAGAAGGCATCAGCGAAGCCCATATCGACCCAGCCCTCAAGCGCTGCCAGCAAGGGCTTGCAGCTTGCCAACAGAGCCAACGCGCAAAATGGATACTCTCTGGAAGTCATGCGCAAGCCTTTAACGAATGGGCACTCACCTTCGTTGATGAAGGCAGCATCAAACATATCGTGCTTGATCGTTGCTTTATCGATAGCGATGGCGTGCGCTGGATTATCGATTACAAAACCGGTGACCATGAAGGCGCAGGTGTTGAAGCATTTTTAGACCATGAACTTCACCGCTATACCGTGGAAACACCGCAGCTTCCCAATTATGTCAAAGCCATGCGCGCTTTAGAACCTGAGTGCACCATCAAAGCCGCGCTTTATTTTCCCATGCTTGATGGATGGAGGGTTTGGCAAGATGATTAAGTTTGTTATGCTTGAAGACGCGTTAATCACACACCAAGGAGCAAGCCATGTTTAAAGCCAAAGATATCATGAATGCCAAACCCGAACATTGTCAGCTTGAAACGCCCATTGCTGAAATTATTCAGCGTTTCGCAGATGATGGCCTTGATCATATGCTGGTATTGGATGACGACTCTCGCTTACGCGGCCTCATTACCGAATCCAATTTGATTGAGCAGCAAGCCAGCTTGCATGTGCCCACTGCCATGATGATTTTTGATATGGTAGTGCCTTTGGGCGTGGATAAATTTGAGCATGAAATCGCCCGCCTACAAGCGCTCACTGGCGAAGAAATCATGCAAGCAGATATCAACACCGTCGCGCCAGATGCTGAGCTTGATGAAATCGCCGCTTTGATGAGTGATAACCACGCCCATCATTTGCCTGTAATTGATAAAAATAGTGTGGTTGGGATTATTAATAACCGCGATGTGATTCGCGCATTGGCCAAACGCCGCAAGTAAACATCAACTTTAACCACTAACGCAGTGGATAAAAACGAATCACATTGTGTTTAAAAAGTTCAAACTGCTGCCCTGGCACATCAAATGGGGCAGCTGCATAAATGGCTTGTAACAGGGTTTGGTCCAATAAATCTGAACCCGAAGACTCCAAAATATTCACCTTGGCAACGTTACCGTTTGGAAACAACGTCAGCTCCACCAGCGCATCATTCACCCGATTAATCATTTCCGTAGGCACTTTCCACTGCCGCTCAACAGCCTTTTGCATGCCCAAAATATAATGATTGATGGCATCTTCACTTAATTGCGCTGTGAGCATTTTATTCAGCTCTTTTTCACCTGAAATTTTAGGTTTACGCGGAGCATTACTTTTGGATTCCAAAGGCGCAAACGGATCATAATCTGGCTCAACCTTTTTGGGTTTGGGTTTCGCAACAGGTTTAGCGACGGGTTTGGCCACCGGCTTGGGTTTCAACATAGGTTTGGGTTTGACTGGCTCCACTTTGGCTGCAGGGGGCGGTGTAACTTTGGCTGGCTCCACCTTGGGCTTTTGCATCATATCTTGCAACTCTTGCAAGCTGACCATCTTCACTTGAATGGTGCGCTCTTTCATGGGCTTGGGCGCATTGTGCCATTGATTCAGCATCAGAATGGCAGCCACAATGATGAGGTGTAAGCCCAAGGCAAAGCTGATATCCCGCGTGCTAAACATTTGCCCAAACATGGCGGTGGTTATTTCTGTGGCTCTGTTACCAGCGAGATTTGTTTGATGCCTGCAGATTCTAAGCTACTCATCAATCTGGCCACATGCTCATAAGGAGTTTTGGCATCGCCGCGAATAAATACGGGCAAGTCGGGCTTTACTTTGCGCATGGCTGCGATACGCGGAGAAATTTGATTAAGCTCCACTTGTTTGTTTTGCAAAAACAAATCGCCATTTGCACGCACTGAGATCACCAAAGGCTCCACCTGCTGGCGAATCTGCGGGGCATTGGTGTCGGGCAAATCCACATTCACCCCTTGGGTTAACATAGGCGCTGCCACCATAAAAATAATGAGCAATACCAGCATCACATCCACCATAGGCGTGATATTAATTTGCGACATGGGTTGATGATCGGTGCTCCATTCCGAGCGATTTTTCCACATACTCATGATTATTTCTTCGCGTGGGAGGTGAGGATATTGAGAAACTCAGTGGCAAAACCATCAAGTTTGCTGTTGAGCTTTTTCATATGACTGCTAAAGGCATTATAGGCCATCACAGCAGGAATCGCCGCGAGCAGACCAAAAGCTGTGGCCACCAAGGCTTCAGCAATACCCGGGGCAACAGTTGCAAGCGAAGTATTTTGGCTGATACCAATGCTTTGGAAGGCATCAATAATACCCCAAACCGTACCAAATAATCCTATAAACGGCGCAGTCGAGCCCACAGTAGCTAAAAACGATAAACCTTTGCTGTGTTCATCCAGTTGCTGCGTCCATTCTGCTTCAATGGCATGACGCACACTGAGTACACTCATCGCTGCTGTGTTTTTGCTGGTATCGGCCTTGGCATGATCTTGGCGCAGGCGCAGATATTCGCGAAAGCCTTTATTAAATACGGCAGCCTGTGAGCTTTGTTTTAAGGTTTTGGCCTTTTCGAGCAGGGTTTGCATTTCTGCCCCACTCCAAAACAAATCGATAAACACTTTATCTTGTTGTTTGGCAGCAGAATAAGTGCGCCATTTGTTAAAGATTAAGGCCCAAGACAGCACCGATAGGATAAGCAGCAACACCAATACAATTTGTACGACGATGCCTGCATCCAACACCAAGGTCCAAATGGAAAGACTGTGTTGTACTGATTCGTTCATGATAACTCCGAGATGTGTTTGCCTTGTTCTAGGCAGTTTAAAATATTGCTGGGAATACGCTTAGCGCGCCCTGCTTTGTTCATGCAGGCAATATGAATATCAGCTTCCACCAAACATTCACCATCGCGTAAAACTTGTTGTTTAAAGACCATCCGCGCCCCTTTGGCAGAAACCAAATCAGTTTGCACCACCAAGGCATCATCAAACTTGGCTGGCCGCAGATAACGCAAATCAGAGCGCGATAAGGCAAAAAGAACATCTTCTTTTTCAGCCAAGTCACTTTGGGCAAAGCCCAGAGCACGCAAGGCTTCGGTGCGCCCTCTTTCCATAAATTTTAAATAATTGGCATGATACACCACACCGCCATGGTCGGTATCTTCGTAATACACACGCACATCAAGTAAATGGCTCAAATCAGCGATCCTTGTTTATTCGGCTCAGGTAAATCACGCTTCATATGACTATAAGCCAAAGGCGTGGCTGTTCTACCGCGCGGGGTGCGGGTTAGGAAACCCTCCTGCATCAAATACGGCTCAAGCACATCCTCAATGGTGTCGCGCTCTTCAGCGATGGATGCTGCCAGCGTATCAATACCAGCAGGGCCACCACCATATTTATCAATCAAGGCAGCCAGCAGCTTTCTATCCAAATAATCCAGCCCATATTCATCCACATCCATGCGATCAAGCGCGCTTTGGGCCACGGGTTTGGTAATCACGCCATTGTGTTCCACTTCTGCAAAATCACGCACCCTGCGCAACAAACGATTGGCAATACGCGGTGTGCCACGCGAGCGTTTGGCCACCTCTTCTGCCCCCAAATTATCGGCTGGAATTTGCAGTAAATGCGAAGAGCGTTTGACGATATGGGTTAAATCTTCGTGATTATAAAATTCCAAGCGCATCATCATGCCAAAGCGATCCCGCAAAGGATTGGTGAGCAAACCTGCGCGGGTAGTGGCGCCGAGCAATGTGAATCGCGGTAAATCCATTTTAATCGAGCGCGCCGCAGGTCCCTGGCCAATCATGATATCCAGCTGAAAATCTTCCATGGCTGGATACAAAATTTCTTCGACTTGCGGATTCAGGCGATGAATTTCATCGATAAACAGCACATCACCTTCTTCAAGATTGGTGAGCATGGCGGCCAAATCACCGGGGCGCTCAATCACTGGACCTGAAGTGGAGCGCAGCTGCGAGCCCATTTCATTGGCAATGATATGCGCCAGTGTGGTTTTCCCAAGCCCTGGTGGGCCATAGAGCAAGACATGGTCAAGGGGTTGGCCGCGTTTAATCGCAGCCTGGATAAATATGGATAGGTTTTCACAAATTTTTGGCTGCCCCACGTATTCTTCTAAGGTTTTAGGCCTAAGCGCCGAATCCCAAACTTCTTCACCTTGGTTGGCGCCATCAATCACACGGCCGCCTTCAAATGTATCATCATCCATAGGTTCAAAATTCATAATAATTTCAAGGCCGCTCTAAACATCGCTTCAAAATCCAAGCCCACATCCACGCTTTTAAGGGCTTTATCAATTTGCGGTGCTTTGTAACCCAAATTCATTAATGCCGATTTCACATCCGAAGCCAAACCTTTGGGCGCTGAGCCATAGCTGACGAGTTCTACCTGTTCAACCAACTTACCACGCAGCTCCAAAATCAAACGTTGCGCTGTTTTGATACCAATACCTGGGGTGCGCGCGATGGCCACATCATCACTGTTTTCAATAGCTTGCAACAAATCATTAGCATTCATGCCCGACATCAAATTCAGCGCAGTTTTAGCGCCTATGCCAGATACCTTATTGAGATTGCGAAACAATACGCGCTCTTTGGCATCAACAAAACCGAACAAAGTGAATTGATCTTCGCGGATATAACTATGAATCTGCAAGCTGGCTTTATCGCCTACTTTCATGGTGCAAAGCGTTTGCATACTTACAAACACTTCATAACCCACACCATTGACATCAAGCACGATGATGCCCGATGGGTCGAGCTCACGCACCAAGCCTGAAAGCCAACTGATCATGCGTATCTCCTAAAAAACATTGGGAATGCCTCGTTCATTTTAATCAGCCGCTTCAGGGTAAAGATCTGGGAAAAGTGCCTGAGTCCGCTTTAAATGCACACGCATATTGCTATACACCGCTGCATCAGAAATGGGGATATGCAGTGGTTTGTACAAAATCGATTCAGATGCTTTCACATGGCTGCGATGAGTTTTCGACCAAACGGTGGTCGACTTATCTGCGTGCTGAAAAGCACTAAGCGCCAAATGCGCCATGTGCACCAACATAATCGGTGCTTGCACATCAGGTGGCCAGCTTTGCGGATCTTGCCAGCATGGGAAATGATGATAATAAATAAATCGATGCAATTTCCTTGGTAGCTTCCAATGCAGCGCCAACATCATACCGGCATCAATATGCGTATAACCAAGCACTTCCATTTCAGCGACAAGCGCATCTTCGCCACTTTCGATGCGTTGCTTCACATCATCAAGCTTGTACTGGCGCTCAGTATGCAAAATCACCAACTTGCCAATATCGTGCAGCAAGCCAAAAATCAAAGCCGATTGCCTATCCACAGCGTTGCCGTGTTCAGCCAGCATGGCAGCAAACTCAGCAATCACTTGCCCATGAAACCAAATATGGCGCACTTCTTGGGATGAGACTTGCTTGGGCGAGAAATTAGGAACAATCGAGCTTAATATTAGTGTTTGGGCGCTATCCATACCCATACGTGTTAAGGCAATGGCCACATCCGTAGATTTCTTAGCACCAGCGGGCAAATACGCAGCTGTATTACACATTTTTAGCACATGCGCCGTCAGCACCGCATCATGCTCAATGGCCTTGGCCAATTCATGCGCTGAAGAATCTGGTCGCTCAAAAATGCGCTGCACCTCATGCCAAACTTCTGGCAAGGGCGGAATCGATTCGATGGCCGTTTTTAAATGAGTTAATGTTTCTGAGGTCAACGTGGGCGGGTGTCGCATATCAAATGGAGGCACTTCCGGCGCTAAGGGAGAATCCACTGAAAAGGCACTTTTGAGGGTGTTATGGGTTGCAGTTTGGGAGTGTTCATCGTCTTCGTTTTGCAACTTGGCCTCCATCATCAACACGCTGGAGTTCAGGCCAGAAAAAGTGATGTCTGAATCGGAAAAATCTGCAGCTCTGGGTAAAGTACCATCACCAAGTGCCTCTAAACGCGCCATCACTTCAAGCGTATTTTTCGGCCTTTTTTCTGGCTCTTTTTCTAAAAGATGTAAAATAAGTGTTGCCAAAGCTTCGGGGATTTCGGGATTAAAATCTCTGGGGTTGGGTGCAGGTTTACGCACCTGTTTTTCCATGATTTCAAACTCGCCGCCGCCAGTAGACATAAATGGCAGCAAGGCAGTAGTCATGCGAAACATGACAATACCAAGTGCATATAAATCGGTGGCCACACTAATCTCTTTGCCCAAAATCTGCTCTGGCGACATATACAAATACGTGCCCACCGTCATGCCGCTATTGGTAATATCGTCTTTATTAATCATGGTTTTGGCCAAACCAAAATCCATAAGTTTGGCATGGCCATCATCGGTGATAAAAATATTCGATGGTTTAAGATCACGGTGAATCACATCATTGGCATGGGCGGTGGTTAAGGCATTGAGCACAGCTGTGGTGATATTGATAACTTCACCAAGCGGAAGCGCACCACGGTGGTTGATATAATCTTTGAGATTGCAGCCAGAAAGCAATTCCATGACCAAGGCATGGACCTCACCTTTCTCATAAATATCAATAAATTCGATAATATTGGGATCAACCAGGGTTGCATGCAGACGCATCTCACGGCGAAAACGCTGCATATTGGCTTCATCGGAAAAACTTTCAGGGCTAAGAATTTTAACAGCAACATCACGGCTAGTAGGTACATGAACGGCATGAAAGACCACACCAATGCCACCCTGCCCTATTTTTTCTTCCAAGCTGTAATCGCCCATATGCGTTTTCCCATCATTATCGACAAGCAATTCACCGCAAGTGGGGCAAAAAATAATGTTATCGGGAAACCAAGTTCCGCAGGATGCGCATTTCATGGTGCATGATTATTAAGCACAGGCTTTGAATGTCAAAGCTTGCTTTGAAGGCTTTAAGACTTGCCCAACCAACCTGCATTGGCCTCTGGAAAACAATCGGCCTCTTTGATGTAAGGCTTAATATCCAGCACTGGCGTACCATCAAGCATATCGTGATTCTCGATATGCAAAATGCGGCCTTTAATCGATGATAATCGTACTACCGAAAGCCCCAAACTGTTGGGTCTGTGTGGCGCACGTGTAGAAAAAACACCATGATGGACATGCGGATCACGTGGTGGTTTAACCAAAGGGTTCCAACCCTGATTCAGATGCATCCAATAAATCACCCAAATATGAGAGAAAGTATCCAAATCTTTGAGTGCCTGCTCAAAATTAAAACCGGAGTTGAGTTCAATGGTTCCCGTCACTGGCGTGACCGCATATGAAGGCTGGCGTGGTGTACCAAAGCGCTCCACATACGGGCTATGCACCACACCAATAGGTGCAAGCTTTACGGTAGTCGCCGCAACTTCAGCCTTATCGGCTTGTTTGGTATAATCTTTGGCCGGTTTGTTCGGAGATGGCTGACGCCAACTCATGCTAAGAAGGCCATCTTAAACCTTCGCTGATTCGCGAGCGACATCGATGGTTAAACCCTCAAGCCCGACTTTCACCACAGCAGTGCCACCTTTTTGCAAATCACCAAAGAGAATTTTATCTGCCAAGGCTTTTTTGATTTGCTCGCGGATGAGTCTATCCATAGGCCTTGCGCCCATTTGCGGATCATAACCCTCGCGTGCCAACCATTTGCGCGCCTCATCGGTAACTTCAAGCTCAACTTTCTTATCTTGAAGCTGCATTTCCAGAGCCATGATGAATTTATCCACCACATGTAAGATGGTATCGGTATCCAGCGGCGCAAAGGGAATCATGGCATCCAAACGGTTACGAAACTCTGGCGTAAACAAGCGTTTGACCGCTTCTTCATCAGCTTTGTGATTGCTCACCGAGCTAAAACCAATGGATGCTTTTTGCATTTCAAAAGCGCCTGCATTACTGGTCATAATCAAAATCACGTGTCTGAAATCAGCAGATTTGCCGTTGTTATCGGTCAACGTACCATGATCCATCACTTGCAAAAGCACATTAAACAAATCCGGATGCGCTTTTTCAATTTCATCGAGCAGCAACACAGCATGGGGTTGTTTATTAATCGCTTCAGTGAGCAAACCACCTTGCTCAAAGCCCACATAACCTGGAGGCGCACCAATCAAACGAGAAACTGCATGTGATTCCATGTATTCGGACATATCAAAGCGCAGCAATTCCACACCCATAATACGTGCCAATTGTTTGACCACTTCAGTTTTGCCCACACCAGTTGGGCCAGTGAATAAGAAGCTACCAATCGGCTTATCGGGTGAGGCCAGCCCTGCTCGCGATAGTTTGATGCTGGAAGCCAATTGTTCGATAGCAAGATTTTGCCCAAACACTGAAAGCTTCAAATTGCGCTCCAAATTCGACAGCGCTTTTTTATCTGAGGATGAGACTTGCCGCGCAGGAATACGCGCCATGGAAGCCACAGTGCTTTCAATATCATGCACACCCAGCTGTTTTTTACGTTTGCCCTCTTCATGAATATGTACCGCAGCGCCAGCTTCATCGAGCACATCAATGGCCGAATCGGGTAAATGGCGGTCAGTGATATAACGTGCTGCTAATTTTGCAGCTTCACTGATGGCAACGCGGCTGTATTTGATTTGATGATGCTCCTCCAAGCGTGATTTCAAGCCGTTGAGAATCTCCACTGTGAGTTCAATGCTTGGCTCGACAATGTCCACTTTGCCAAACCGACGCGACAAAGCCGTTTCCTTCTCAAAAATTTGCCTATATTCCTGATAGGTCGTGGCACCCAAACAACGCAATTCGCCATTTGCCAAAGCGGGTTTAAGCAAATTCGATACGTCCATGGCACTGCCATTAACAGACCCTGCGCCCACGATGGTATGAATTTCGTCAATAAACAGAATGGAATTTTTCTCGGCTTTTAGCGCCACCAACACAGCTTTGAGGCGTTCTTCAAAATCACCTCGGTATTTGGTGCCAGCCAGCAACGCGCCCATATCCAGTGAATACACTTGTGAATCTTTTAAAATATCGGGGGCTTTGTTTTGCACAATACGCATCGCCAAACCTTCAGCGATGGCTGTTTTTCCCACGCCAGCTTCACCAACTAGTAGCGGATTGTTCTTTTTGCGTCTGCACAAAATGTGCATACAGCGATTAAGCTCATCATCGCGGCCAATCACGGGATCGAGCACACCCAATAAGGCTTTATCGGTTAAGTTTTCACAATACCTGTGCAGTGGAGAAGCTTCGGTGCGCTCATCGCTAACACGGCTCAAATCAATATTGTGTTCAATGCTGTGCTGGATTTTATCTAAACCCTTGGAAATAAAGGTAATCACATCCAAGCGGTTGATACCTGCTTTGTTAAGGAAATAACAAGCATGTGAATCTTTTTCAGAAAAAATTGCTACCAAGGCATGCGCACCAGTGACCACATCTTTGCCAGCTGATTGCACATGCATCACTGCCCGCTGAATCACACGCTGCAGACCAACGCTGGCGATGGTTTCGCCTGTGCCTTCGGGTAAAACAGTGATATGCGTTTGGATAAAGCTTTCAAGCTCTTCACGCAAGAAATCGACATCAGCGTTGAGGCCGTCAAACACCACCTTAGCTTCAGGGTTATCAAGCATACCCAAAAGCAGATGTTCGATGGTCACAAACTCATTACGATGAAGGTGCGCCGACCGAAAAATATCGTTTAGCGATTGCTCTAAATGTTCACTTAAAATGCCCATAAATTCTCCATTGTATCAACTATCGCCTACATCCAACAAAACTCAAACTACCCTGCGTCACTTACGACTTCGACTGGCACCTTTCTTCTACGCAAGTGTAAAGCCAACATCACGGCAATCAACCCCACAGGTATAGGCGACATCCCACTCAGCGGCGACAAACAAGGTCCACCCGAGCCACCACCACCAGTTTCAACAACGGTTTCTAAAGGCGCTAGCGGCTCAGTGGTCGTGGTGCTGGCCATAATTTGATATTGTGACGGCTTCTGATCAAAACTAATAACTACCACGCGCCATGTGCCAGCTTGAGGGTTATTCACCAAAATTTGCTCATTGCCAATGCTCGACAACGACGATTTCACACCCGCTCCGCGACCTGATGGGTCAAAATAAACGCTGTAATCAAACGCTGGCTCAGCATCATATTGCATTAAAATATCGATATCAGTAAGGCTGGCAGTGCTGATATTCAAGACCGATTGCCCAGTAGGCACATCGATGTGGAAATATTGAAATTCATCATGAGCATGATTCATGGTTGTGGCATTGACCACAGCATCAGCAATCAAAGTGCCCGAATCCAAGGTGAAATAACGGGTAAACGTATGACTCACTGTGGTAATCGTCAGCACAAAAGGGAAACGATGAAATCCAGTAAAAGCACTGGTTGTAATTGCAAAATTACCTATCGAAGATGCTTTTTGACCCATCGCCATATTGGGCCAAGGCAAGCTAGACGGCGAAATACTCACCAAAGGGTCTGTGCTGGTTAAAGTGGCCGTAATGCCCGTTGTTGCAAGCCATACGTTTTCCAGTTCAACAGTCAGCTGCAAGGTCTCATTGGCATCCATCAACTGATTGTTGTTATCAGTCAAAGTCAATTTGGACACCACGATTTCTGGTTGCGCTGCAATCGATAACGCCGCTGCTGCATCCACCCGTCCATCGGTAGCGCTATAGCCGTGCTCCGCCATAGGTGTGCTCGAAGCCATAATACGCCCTTTAATCTCTTGGTATGTTGCTGTGGGGTATTGCGCTTTAATCAAAGCTGCCACCCCTGCCGTCAACGGTGAGGAAAATGACGTTCCCGATGCGAAATCAGAGCCTGAAACGGGCGAGAGCACAAATACCGATTCACCTGGAGCAACCACATCCACGGATGTTTGACCGTAATGGGTCCAATCGGTGTATTTGCCTTTAATATTATGCGCACCAACAGCCAAGATATTCGGATACGGAAGACTGGATGGATAGTCAGGAACACGGTCATTGTTTCCATCGTAATTACCAGCAGCAGTGACAAGCAAAACACCTGCATCCCTAAGCTTCACCATACCCGCTGATTCAGATCGCGAAAATTGTGGCCCGCCCCAGCTGGCATTCACAATCTGCGCATAATTATCAATGGCATAATTAAGGGCTGCCAACTCGCTGGCCACATCGCCCAAAAATTTCAGGGGCATGATACTAACATTCCAGTTTACGCCGCTGCCCAAGATGCCGTTGTTACCGACCGCACCAATGCAGCCTGAAACCATGGTGCCATGCCCTTCACCCGTGCCTGGATTAGCACTAGGGTCATTATCGTTATCGACAAAATCCCAGCCATGCACATCGTCACTATAGCCATTGGCATCATCATCAATGCCGTTGCCTGGAATTTCACCTGGGTTTGCCCAAATATTGGCATACAAATCGGCATGGTTGATATCCACAGAATCATCAATCACAGCCACAACCACAGTATTGCTGCCCGTGTTGATACCCCATGCCGCGGGCATATTCATATCGACATTCGGAATTGAACCCACATATTGACCTGTATTATCCAAACTCCATTGCTTGTCAAACAAAGGGTCGTTTGGCAAAAGACGCATATAACGCGGGTAATTGGGTTCAGCAAAACTTACAGAGGGGTCAACATTTAAGGCAGCAATCACCAAAGCTGCATCCATGGGCGAAGCAAGCTGCCAGTGTTCGATACCGCCAAGGCGCTTAAACTGCTTTGATTGCATCACATTCACTTTGGTTTTTAAGGTATTTTGGGCTTGTTTGCTGCCGCCTGCTTTAAATTGCACAATCAGGTCTTGCCCGTATCCAATGGCGGCTGATTGCGCCGAAGAAGCCCAAGAAAAAACCAACGCAAAAGCCAAACCTGCAAAAAATTTCATGCATTTCCCCTTCGTGAATGCCACGTATCTTTCACGCTAGCCCAGACATATGCAAGGCAACATCTTCGCCAAAATATTGTTTTTATTGATGAAGCCTTAATGAATATAGCTGATAGAAACACAGTGTAGAAGTAAGCCATGACACGGCGAGCAATAGACACATCAATGTGTTACTTGAAATAACGGTCTATCAAATTCGCATCGTCAAAATGGCGCTCACCTACAAATTCAGTGGCATGGTGGCCCCATTGACGCATTGCACCAGCCGATTCGATACCCATCGGCCAGAAAAAGAAACGCTCTCCACGCTCGCTTCCTGCGACCAAACCATCTTCATCAAACATACTTTTAAAACCTTCTGCGTAGGGGATGCTTCTGAGTGCATGGTAAGGTCGTTGCTGATAAGGCACACCTTTATTGGAGCCTGCCTTTTGAATACGCAACAAGCTATGTGTCTGACTTTTTATCACCAATTCAAGATGATCTCCAAAGGAATTGGGTATGAACTGTGGCACCAAAGCCCCTTCCTCATAAAAGTCTTCTTTTTCTTTCAGCGATAAGCTTTGGCTTGGAAAAAACATGTGATAACAACCGCACGGATGAATGGCATCATAAAGCAAAGGTCGTCCATCTTCAGTTAAGGTTACGCGCCAAATCAAGCCATCCAATTCACCGCCCAACAAATCGAATACAGATGTTTTAGGCCGAGCAGAAAACCAAAACATATAATTTAATTGTAGCAAAGCTTTGCCATGCCAACGTGTATGAGAAATATGCGTATAAACGACGGGATTCTTTACATGTATGCTTTGTTGGGCTGAATTGATTTTTATCTCACCCAAATGATCAACATCAGTCGCAGCTAAAATGGTTAGCTGGGGCGCAAAGTGCTCAAACAAATGTTTCATTTCGGAGTCATCAGGGATAGGAATATTCAAAGGGTTCTTGCCTTGACCCTTGGTATTGATTGGATGTTCTAAAGCTGCGCCTTCAGTTACTTTCATGTGATAATGTAAGTCTGATTCGTCTGCCACCAATGGTTCCTGAAAACTGGCTTTAGCATCATCTTGCCAGGCATGAACACCCATCAGAAAGGGAACAGCAGTCAAAGGATACAAGCCCACTACCCGCTTCCAAGTTTGATAATCATCTGGGACTTTGCTTGCTGCGACGATATCAGGAAGATGTTTGAGACGAAACGCATGGGTTTGTTGCATACATTGCTGCAAAGCTTCATCTACATTTTGATGGAAATATTTTTGTGTCCAAAGGTCTAGTTTCTCTTGTGATGCAGGTAAGAGGTTCTTTTTTTCAATGCTCCAATCCATAAGCGCTTGACTTTCAAGTTGCGTTAACCAAAAGGGTGCTTCTTTTTCCGTTTCCAACTCATGTGCATATGAAGACCAAAAACGATTGGTTCTGAGCATAGGAAAGCCATGAATACGCTTGTTTTGCACATCTCGAACATGTTCACTCACAATAGCGGCATCCAATTGCGCAACCAAATCACCACATGTTGGATGAAGATCTTGCCATACAATAGACTGATGTTTGGCCATACAACCAGAGAATAAAAACATGGTACCCAGCAAAAAAAACACATAAAAAAAACGGTAAGGGTTAGATCTTGTTTCACACGAAAATTGAATCACTGCCCCCCCCCCTCCTCGTTTTCAATAAATTTTCCTGCGAATCTATGCACCCGCACCAAAAAACTTTGTGGTGATATGCACTTGCCCGTTGAGCGTCTTGTGCACGGGGCAACGGTCTGCAATTTCCAGCAGCCTGCTGCGCTGCTTGGCATCAAGATCGCCCACCACTTCAATCAATCGCTCGATATGATCGATTTTAAGGCCAGTTGTTTCAGAACAATCTTTACAATCTTCCGCATGCACCTTTTCGTGGTTGAGATAGACATTAATCTCATCCACATCCCAGCCTTTTTGGTCGGCATACATGCGCAAGGTGATGCTGGTGCAAGAGCCCAAGGCTGAAACCAACAAGCCGTAAGGCGTAGGCCCCCGATCGGTGCCACCCAGGCGAATCGGCTCATCAGCCAATAAACCATGACCGCCCGACTTAATCTCAGTATAAAAGGAAGAACCCGTGCGCACACGCACTTCATGTGGCCCAGAATCCCATTCAAGCTGACGCACGGGCACGTATTTATCAGCCCAAGTGGCAATCATAGTGCCCACATAACGCGCATCGGATTCTTGCTTGAGCAAATGATCCGCTTTATCGAGGGTGATAAAACTTTTCGGATGCCGCGCTGCTTCGTAAATGCGTTGAGCATGTTTGATATCAACGATTTCATCGGCTGGGGAATGAAAAATCAATAAAGCGCGTTTTAAATCGTGAATCGCTGCGCAAGTTTCGGCTTCTTTCACATTATCAAGAAATTGTTTTTTCAAACGAAAGGGTCGGCCGCCAATGCTAACTTCAACTTCGCCGTTTCTTTCTAACGCTTCAGCATGATCAGAGAAGATATGGGCGATATGCGATGGATCGCATGGCGCACCAATGGTGGAAATGGCTTTAGCTGATGGAATATCGCGGGCTGCAACAAACATAGCTGCCCCGCCAAGCGAATGACCAATCAAAATTTTCGGCGCTTCGTATTCGCGCTCCAGAAATTGAGCTGCAGCAATGATATCGGTAACATTGGATGAAAAGTTGGTATCAGCAAAATCGCCTTCGCTTTCCGCTAAACCCGTAAAATCAAAGCGAAGCACTGCAATACCTTTGGCAGCCAAAGCCCGATTGATATGGGTAATAGCTTTAAGGTGTTTGGTAAGGGTAAAACCATGGGCAAAAAGCGCATACGCGCGCGGCTTTCCATCAATAGGAAAGTCGATAAAGGCGGCAAGCTTATGCCCTTCTGCATTGTCAAAATAAACCTTTTTCGATCGCAAACTCTACCTCCGTGGTACACCTTTGGAGTACGCTCGAGTTTTTAATATTATTTTTTATCGGAAGTGCTGTCGTAGCTTTAGCAATCGAAACCAGTTGGCATTTAAAAGCTTAATGATCACCCAGCATGGCATCTTTTAAACCATCATCGGCAGGTTCTTCACCCAACCACACAGCCAGCAATGCTTGTTGGAAATCTTGGCCAGCAACGCTTCCTGCTTGTTTACCATTGAAAATACAACTGTGTCATCAGCAACAAAATCAAAGGTCAATTCATCGCCTTTTATCATGCTGCTAAACAAGGCATTAAAGCTATCCAGCCTAGCTTGTAGCGCTGCCATGGATGCTTCACTTTGGTTGTTTTTGAAGCCGTCATTCCATCCCGCCACCAATTTATCGAGCGAAACCTCACTGTATAAAAAATGCATCCATACACGCTTGTTTCCTGCGCTGTGAATGACTTTCGCCGCATCATCTGATTTGGCTGGCAAATAGAGCGCGCCTATATAAATATCAAAAAAGAGTTTGGTACGAACCCCTACCCCATTAAGCACCAAGGCCTGCCCACCGACGGTAGCCGAATCTGCCACATTCACGTCTTCAACTTCCACAGCAAAAGCGCTGCTCCAACTCGATAACAACAAACTTCCTACAGCCAGAATTACATATTTCATGATTGCCCCCGTGCTTCCGTTTATTGTGTCTTACAAATCGAACATGACATTAGCATGAGTACAGTCGATAAAACAAGCTAAATGCCTAATGTGGGTAGATTTTTTACATGGTGATAAACAAGTGCGATTTTGATGCACTGTTTCAATATTGTTTCAGGCACATCTTCGTGCACATCAAAAACAATGGCGCGATTACCTTCAAATGCTAACACATCACTATAAAACTCACGAAATGTTTCAACCATTCTGGTTTTACAATCGAAATACATAGCGTACTGCTCAGGCTGAGCGGGCTTCCAATCAAAACGAATGGTAGAGCCCCCCCCTGCGCACATAACTTGGCTCACCCCATTTGAGCGTTTCTTCAACATCCGCCACATCACCAATGTCAACAGCAACCGCAACAATTAACTGTCGAAGATGCAAAAGCCTAGATTGTATATGTGGGGGATATTGCGAAATAATATTTATAATCGTTGGCGAAACTTGCCAATCCATCAACATCCACCTAAAAGCATAAGGATCCTAACAAACATTCTGATTACACAAAAAAAATTACCACTGGTAAGTGAAAGACAATTGTCTTTCATTAACACCTGCTACTTTTATATCTATCTGCAAGTTGTCTTGATAACTTGGATTGATAAACGCCTTGTTGAGAAAAGCGCCAAGAAAATTACCCAATGCGTATCCAGCCAACACATCCGAAGGATAATGGCGTCTTCCCTCGACCCTTGCCCAGGCTGTTAAGCCAGCAATGGTATAGGATGATGTTTTCCAAAGGGTTTCTTGAAGCGGCGATAAGTTCATATATGCAGCATTTTGCGCTGCAAGGCTGGCGTAAATGGTCGCATTTGAAGTGTGTCCAGATGGAAAGCTATAAAGATCACTCGTATCTGGTCGTTCTCTATAGGTATTAAACTTGATGGCATTGGTTACTTCCCCATTGATTCGCCTAGCTGTGAAGCCGAGCGCCAACCCCTGACCCTTATTCATGAACCACGCTTCACCCTGCCCTGAATACGCGGCTAAAGCGGTGATAAAATAATTCGCTCTTGATAAACTTTCTAAACTATCACTGGTAGACCTTGCATTTTGATCTGAGCCAAACAGCGGATTGTGACGCGTCGCCCAGTCAGATGTTTTCTGATCAAAGTCACCAAGACCAAAAACAACAGCACCAAGCAGCGGGGTCCAGGTATGAGG
Organism: Mariprofundus sp. UBA1536; assembly: GCA_002323245.1. Taxonomy (GTDB): domain Bacteria; phylum Pseudomonadota; class Zetaproteobacteria; order Mariprofundales; family Mariprofundaceae; genus Ghiorsea. The sequence goes on from DCPU01000011.1 coordinate 29,029, forward strand.
GTCGTTTGCTGCGGAAGAGGCTGAATCTTTGATATGTTCCCAAGCAGGCATCAATGTGGCGTGTTCACCCCACTTTTCATGCGTGGTTGAGCAACCCGCAAGCGCGCAAAAGAGCATTGAAAGGATTACATAAGAAATTTTACCCATCCATGTCAACTCCTTTCAGGTAAGAAGCTTTGAAGTCATTCAACGAATACAACGCTACTTACCTGTCGCCAAACTTAATAACTTGCACACTGTTTTCCAATTGCGGGTGGTGGCTTGCACGTTGAGTTTTTCTCAAGCAAAGCATTGGTGAGCTTGGTGATGCCATATCCATCAGGGCAATAAAAATAAGCTTCTTGATGGATAAAATGCAATATTTCACTTGCCACTTTAAAGGGCAAAAGAGAATCGATGTTGTCTTGTTGGGGCGCATCCGATAAAAACGTTACCAACACTTTAGTGCCTTCTGTCTCCACATTAAAATCGCCAAAAGGATTGGCATCGTAGATAACCTGAAGTTCACCAACAGTGCGAATGATAACGGGCACAAAAAAGCCAAAGGTGGTTTCTATCTTTTGTTCAATCGCAATCTTCAAATCCTTGGCATCGTGAGCTTCAAAGATGACATTACCGCTTTGGATGTAGGTTACTACCTCCGCCATTCCCATGGCTTCAAACATGGCCTTGAGGTCGGCCATTTTGATTTTATGATGGCCGCCAACATTGATGCCGCGCAGCAGGGCGATGTGTTTCATGTACTGATTAATTCATCCAAGAAATCGGATGTGAGCTTCAGTTTGGTTCGGGTATCACTTTCTTTAACCAATAGCGTCAGCTGCCCATCAGGCGTAAGGCGGAAGCGGCTTGGCTCTTTTTGCACGCGTTGCATCAAAGTCAAAGGCTCGATGGGTGAGTCGGCAGTGAAATTAAACCGAATACCTGATGGCAAGGCATCCACAGCTTTGAGGCGCAGCTTCTGTGAGCGCCAACGAATGCGGGCATTTTCTAAGCAATACAAAGCTTCATCGGGAAGTTTACCAAACCTATCGGTGAGCTCTTCAAACAGCATGGAGACTTGTTCGTCGCTTTCTACGCGGGCAATGCGGCGATACAGCGCCAAGCGCTCACCAATTTGCGGCACATAATCAGGCGGCAAAATCGCATTGGCGCCCATATGCATGGCCACAGCATCGTGATGCACCAATGGTTTGCCTTTGGCTTCCGCCACAGCGCTTGAGAGCATATCCATATACAAATCCAGACCGACAGCATCCATACGCCCGCTTTGTTCTGAGCCAAGCAGATTGCCTGCGCCGCGAATTTCCATGTCTTGTCTTGCAATCATAAAACCCGCACCCAATTCAGAATGCTCAGCAATGGCTTGCAAACGTTCACGGGCATCCGCTGTCATGGCCCGTTGATCAGGCGTAAAGAGATAAGCATAAGCTTGACGATGCGAGCGCCCTACGCGGCCGCGAATTTGATGCAGCTGCGATAAACCGAGCATATCGGCGCGCTCAACAATCAGTGTGTTGGCATTGGGCACATCCAAGCCCGATTCCACGATGGTGGTGCAGACTAACACGTGCAATCTACCCTCATAAAAATCCATCATTTGCCGATCAAGTGCAGCCGGTGACATTTGACCATGGGCAATGCCCACTTGCGCCTCGGGAATATCTTCGCGCAAACGTGTGGCTATACGCTCAATGCTGGTGACATGGTTGTGCAAATAATACACCTGACCGCCCCGATACAATTCACGGCGAATGGCTTCATTGCTCAAATGCACATCATACGCGCAGACCATGGTGCGAATGGGCTCCCGCTCGGCTGGCGGCGTGCTGATAATGGATACTGAACGGAGCCCCGACAAGGTTTGGTGCAAAGTGCGCGGGATGGGTGTCGCTGTGAGCGTCAGCAAAGCTACTGTGGCATGTAGGCGTTTGAGTTGTTCTTTGTGTTGTACACCAAAACGCTGCTCTTCATCCACAATCACCATTCCCAAATCGACAAAATCAGACTGGCAGCTGAGCAAACGGTGCGTGCCAACCACCACACGTATATCACCGCTTTGTAAGCCCGAAATAATTTCATCACTTTCTTTTTTGCCTTGTAAGCGTGAGAGCAGCTTTACATTAAAACCAAAGCCGGAAAACCGCTCTGCAAAAGCTGCTGCATGTTGATTGGCCAGCACTGTGGTGGGCGCAAGTATAGCCACTTGTTTGCCCGATAAAGCCACGGCAAACGCAGCGCGCATGGCCACTTCCGTTTTACCAAAACCCACATCACCACACACCACCCTATCCATGGGCGCAGGCTTGGATAAATCATCAAGCACAGCTTCAATGGCTTGTAATTGTTCATCGGTTTCTTCAAAAGGAAAACGGGCGCAAAAGGCATCATAAGCCTCTTGATAGTCGGCGATGTGAATGGGGGTGCGCTTAGCTTGTTGGCGCGCAGCATCAATTTCAATCAGCTCATGGGCCATGGCCAGTAAATCGGTTTTGACTCGCTCACGGGTTTTCTTCCATTTGTCGGTGCCAAGGCGATTAAGCGGCGGATTATCATCGCCAGTGTATCTGTGCAGCCTATCGAGTTCTTCAACGGGCAAATAAATGCTGGTATCACCTGCGTACTCGATGTGGATGAAGTCGGACTGCAATCCATCATCTTCCATAGCCACAAGGCCTTTGTAGCGACCTACACCATGGTCTTCATGCACCACAGCATCATGAAGCTTGAGTTCTTGCAGCGAGCTAAATAAATCAGCACGCATGGTAACCGCGCTTTTGCGGCGGCGTGGCAAACGTTGGCCAAGCAATTCATGGCCCGTAAGTACTAGGCGTTTGTTTTCAGTTAAGGCAAATCCAGACTCGAGGAAACCTAAAGCACAGACCAGCGGTTGTTTTTTCCATTCATGCAAACCTGTAACCGTAGGAATGTTTTTAACCAAACCTGAGCATAAATCGAGCAAGCGCGCTTGCTGACCCATGCTGTGTGCCACCAACATCATTTGCCAACCATCGGCCAAACGAGCTGCCAAATCGGATAACATCGCCGCCACAGGTTTGGCTTGTTTTTGAAAGTGCACCAAATTGGGGGCTTCATGGATACTGGTGGTTTCTGCCAGGGTTTGAAATCGGCTTGTGGTTTCCAGCGCATACAATTCTTGCGGCGCTACCACTGGCTCGCCATTCATACGCACCATTTCAAATTGACCAAGCACTTGGGCGGCAAAACCTTCGCGGCGGATTTCTAAATCAGCAACGCTAAGTATGGTGCTTTTTTCAGGCAGGTAATCTTGCAGACGAGCTGTTTCCGCATAGGTAAGCGGCAGCAATGCTTCAATGCCAGGGTGCGCGCGGCCTGCTTGCACCGATGCCAACATGGGATGTAAGCGATGTTGAGGAAAACGCGCACGAAATGCGGCAGTGAAGGTTTCAATGCCCATAGTGTCAAGTATGACTTCACGCACCGGCACAGATGTAAAATGATTCAAATGATCACCTGAGCGCTGAGTTTCTGGGTCAAAATATCGAATAGACTCGATTTCATCGCCAAACATATCAATGCGCAGCGGCAACCGCTCTGTGGCAGGCCAAATATCCAGCAACCCGCCGCGGGCTGCAAATTCACCCGCCACCAACACCCGCTCAGCGGCCTGCATGCCTGATTCCGCAAGCTGAGTAGTGCGTTTGGTAATATCCAGCGCTGCGCCCACTTTGAGCTGCCATACATGCGAAGCCACCACATGTTTGGGTGCGATACGATGCAGCCAAGCAGGAAGCGAAGTAATCATCACTCCTTTGGGTTGCTGCTCATGCAGCAAGCGGCCAAGGGTAGCAAAACGCTCACCTACAATGGCGTGATGCGGGCTTACCCTATCGTATGGCAACACTTCCCATGCGGGAAAGCGCCATAACAGTTCGGGGGTATCTTGCAGAAAAAACGAAAGCTCTTCAGCGAGAATGCGATAGCTGCGCACATCAGGACAAATCCAAACTTGAAGGTTTTTGCTTTTCTCAGCGCGTTTGGCCAATTGATAGGCCAAACCTGCTTGCGAAAGTGTGTTTGCTTGATGGGCATTGTTTTGTAACTCAGCTTCGATAGTGGATGAATCATCCTCATTCAAATCTGTGGAACCATAAGTCATTCAGCCTTATCCGCGCCCTGACCAGCTTCCTTCTCAGCTGCCGCTTTTTCTGCTGCTTCGATGGTTACACCATCTTTGGCATCATCCACCAAACAAGCCAGCTCTTCGAGCAAATCGGCGCTGCCATCTTTCATCAAGTTCATGACGTAGTTTTCAATGCCGCGTGGAATCAAATCAGCATCATCTTTGCCGCCGCGCCAATAGAGAATCAAGCCGTCAAAAAAGGCTGTGAGTTGCTCATCAGTAAGCGCCAAATGATTCTTGTTTTGTGAACCGGCAGTGAAAGATTTGATTGCACTGCTGCTTAATTCCAAGCCGCCAAGAGCAAACACTTCTTTGATTTCAAACTGCTTCAAATTGTTGGCAATGGTAATCTTTTTAAAAACGGTATTATTTTTCATGGGCGAAAGGTATCAGTTATCTTCGGGCATAAAAGCAAAACCAAAATATAGGGTTTGATTAGGCGTAAACATCCAGCCTTGAGCCTGTCTCAAACATCAGATTTTTTTGCTCACCGCGTGGGTTATAAATTTGAAATGCTTGCTGCGGTGATACTTGGCGTTGGCCAAATGATAATCCACTGCGCTTTGATGGCGAAATTGAAGAAATAGCCATAGATGTCTTGGTTGATGAGGAAACAACGGTGCCTTCAATAATGGGTTGCAGCGGCGGTACTGCCACCGCGGGGGGCTGCCCCACTTGTAATAAAACCCCTAATGTAATCGCCATAACCGCATCTTAAACACTTTTTTATAAATTTCTTGTGATATTTAACTATCACCGCTGCTTAACTTCTCAACCCAAACAAACCTTCTTTCAGGAAAAATGAAGAAAGCCTATCCCTTAATATTTATCAGGCACAAAATGTTGGGTATCCATCGCTGGGCGCTCATAACTTGTGTCTTTGATGCGCTCACCAAGCTCAATGGGTTCAGGCAACGTATCTTCATACTTCACGCTGCTCAAAATATGGCTCAAACAATTTAAGCGGGCGCGTTTTTTATCATCAGCTTCGACCACATACCATGGTGTTTCGACGATGTCTGTATAGAAAAACATCTCATCTTTAGCCTTGGAGTATTCCATCCAACGGTTGCGTGATTCCAAATCCATGGGGCTAAGTTTCCAATGTTTGGCCCTATCGGTAACACGCTTTTGAAAACGTCGCTCTTGTTCGTCATCACTCACTGAAAACCAATATTTAAGCACCAAAATACCAGAGCGCACCAACATACGCTCAAACTCTGGGCACGAGCGCAAAAACTCTTTGTATTCAAGATCGGTGCAATATCCCATCACCTTCTCAACGCCAGCTCTGTTGTACCAGCTGCGATCGAAAATAACGATTTCGCCAGCTGCGGGCAGATGGGTAACATAACGCTGGAAATACCACTGGGTTTTTTCTCGATCTGAGGGTGCGGGCAAGGCCACCACATGACAGCCACGCGGATTAAGAGGCTCAATCAGGCGTTTGATTGCCCCGCCTTTACCAGCGGCGTCGCGCCCTTCAAAAATAACCACAACACGCTGATTTTTTTGTTTAATCCAATATTGCCATTTCACCAATTCCAGGTGAATTCTGTTTAGTGCATGCTTGTACGTTTTTTTATCGAGTTTTTCGCTTTTGGTCATGATAAACCCCAACTTGTTGCCGTTAAAAAGGCCATGTGTAATACATCACTACCATAACACACAAGCGACGAACTACCAGCCAAAATCAGATGCTCTTTTTCGCCCTGTAAAACTTCAATCCTAACAATAACGATGGCAACAAATGCCAGCATAAATCAAAGATATCAATGGGTTTGTTGAGCACACCATCCATCAACATACCCAACTTTTCCAGCAAGTGCGGCTGGGGTTGAAATGGTAACAAAGCCATCAAAATCGCGGCAGCAATAAGCAAACCATAAGGTACATCATCAAGCCACTTCATCATTTGCTCCCTAGGTGCTGCAACACAAAGCCCAATTCAAATCGCTCCGATTGTTTACCGCGCGGAATCACAAAAGGTGGTTGGTTCGCCCATTGCCAGCGAGTGTTATCAAATAGCGTACGCATATCCATAAGCTCGCAATGATACGGTGGCCCGCCTTGCACGCCAGTTTGCATCATCGAAAACAGCAATTTTCCGCTAAATTTAAGCCATTCCGAAAGCTTCTGCGCATAAGCCTCACGCTCATCGGGACGAATCGCGCATAAGCAAGTTTGCTCATAGACCACATCAAACTTGTGCTGCGCATCGTATGTAAAAATATCGCCACAAATCGTAGTGGCATACACACCTGCTTCAGCCAAACCTTGGTTTAAGGCTGCGATGGCAGATGGCGCAATATCAATAGCGGTAACGTTAAACCCCAGCTTGGCCAAGGCAATCACTTCATAACCACGGCCACAGCCTGGAATAAGAATACGTTGCGACTTATCAGCCAAATGTTCGGATGCTAACCACTGCGCCAATGCGGGGCTGGCTTGCCCCCTATCCCAGCCTGTTTGTTCAGCTTGATACATGCCTTCCCAATCGAGCATATTCACCTCTTCTTTAATGATTTTAGTGTTGGTACAAAGGCGGGCACTTCCTGCTGATATTGTAGATAATCAGGATGCTCAGCCAACAAACGTTTTTCTTCGAGTTTTGAGCCATAGACCATGTAAGCAGATACCACCAAGGTAAACGCTAAACCATTGTAGCTTTGTTCTGGAGATGCCAGCAAAAAGAGCATCAATCCAGCATACATCGGGTGACGCAAATAATTATAAATACCCGATACCACAAAAGGATCAGGGCTAAATTCAGATTTTTTAAGGCCTAAAAACACGGCTCCATCAATGGGCAAAAGCGCAGCAAATGCAATAACTGCACCGAGCAATTGGGCTGCTATGAGTAGCCAAAATGTAAAACCTGAAGTGGCATAAAGCTGGGTATTTTCAAGGCTATAGATAAACCACAACCAACCCAGAGTAGTAAGTAACCCCAAAACGGAATACAACAAACGATAATGGTGAACCTGCATACCCATGGCATAAAACATAGCCTTGCAGCGATGGGTTGCGGCGAGGCTATGAAAAATGGCAAAGCCGATCCCAGATAAGCCAATATAAACTGGGCCTATCCAGATCGCACTTTGCCATTGTAATTCAGACAAGTGTAAAAATTAAAGCTTAGTCTTTCCAATCCAAAGCTTTACCGGATGGACGTGGCAACACTGGGAAAACCACTTGTGGTGCTTCGCCAGTGAGTGTTTCCAAGAATGCTACGATATCGGCAACATCTTTCTTCGGAAGTTTGATGCCCAATTGCACTTCACCCATGGTTTCTACAGCTTCGGATAATGTTGCTGCAGAGCCATCATGGAAATATGGGGCAGTCATGGCCACATTGCGCCACGATTGTACGCGGAACACATGATCATCACCTGCTTTACCTGACACGGATTTCACGCCCGTATCTGTACCATATTGGAATTCAGCAAAATCATTGCTAGTGAATAGCGGGCCAGCATGGCAAGAGGTACAACCAACTTCAGCCACTTTGAGCATACCGCGTTTGGCAGCTTTGCTGATATCACCTTTACCTTGTACAAACTTATCAAATGGTGCGTTTGGTGTAATCAAAGTGCGCTCAAAAGCGGCAATGGCTTTGGCCATATTGTCATAGTTCATGCTGTTTTTACCAAACACCGTTGAAAACTCAGCATCGTAACCAGCAGCAGTCAAACGTTTGATAACATTGGCTTCAGAATCCATCGCCATTTCCACAGGATTCATCGGTGGGCCTTTGGCTTGGTCTTCAAGCAATGGTGCACGACCATCCCAGAACTGTTTGCTCCAGAAAGCAGAGTTCAACACTGTTGGCGCATTACGGCCACCACGTTGCCATTTGTGACCAATCGAGAATTTTTGATTGTCCACACCCCAAGTGCCAAGATTGTGGCACGAGTTACAAGAAAACTGACCGCTTTTTGAAAGCGCAGGTTCAAAATACAATTTCTTACCCAACTCCACTTTCGCCGCGGTTTGTGGGTTATCTGCTGGCACAGGCACTGCCGATGGCAACACACCCATACCCTCAGGAATTTCAGTGGCTAATGCTTGTGTGGTGAAACCAGCAAGAAAAGCGACAAATAATAGCTTCTTCATTTTTTCTCCTTTCAAACGTCTTTAACATCAATGGTGTGAACCACAGCTTTGTATGATGGCGTAAATTAGGTCACTTCAGCTGCAAGTCCACTTAAAATACGTTCATGAAAACTTCATCAAAAGGTTATTGATGGATAGAAATATTCACTGTCGGTGTTTCGGATAAGGTTGCATGAATCAAACAAGTTTTGGCTACGCGCTCTATCGCAGCGCGACGGTTTTCAGGCATTTCAGGCAAATAAATTTGAATATCAAATTGCTCCATATGTTTGGGCGTGCCGCCCACATTCCAATCAGCAGACACATACAAACCCGCAGTATCGATTTTGGCTTGCTCGCAATACCTTGACACATAAAAACCAATACAACTGGCCATGGAACCCGCCATGATTTCTGGTGGCGTCATGCCTGCATCATCCCCACCATTATCCACGGGCTGATCCACGGTAATCTCGTGGGTACGGCAAGCGACAGTAAATTTTGCTCCGCCTTCGTAAATTGCTTTTAAACGCGCCATGATAACTCCTTTAAGCTGCTGCTACGGGATATCCCATTTGCAGCCATGCGTGCATACCACCAGCCACATTGGTCATTTCTTGGTTACGCTGCGCGCCCAGCCATGAAGCAGCTTGCGCAGAACGCCCCCCCGACAAACAAATAAAGTACACGGGTTTATCGTTGCCAATCTCTTCAGCGCGCATTGGTAACAGGTGCAATGGAATGTGTAACACACCTTCAACGTGGCATTGGTTGTACTCTTCAAGCGAGCGCACATCCACCAAACAAACATCACGCTCATTCGCCGCTTTATCAACCCATAATGGGTAAATATCACTGACCATACATGTTTTCATCGAAACCAACTCCTTTATTTTGCCACAGCAGCTAAAGCTTGCTTCATCAAGCCATTCACTTGCATGGCCATTTCCAGCATGTCGTTACGACCCACCACTGAAAGCATTTGCATGGCATTCACCACAGCAACCTCTGTAGCTCCTGCATCATTAATACGCACCACCACATTACATGGAAGTAGCAGGCCTAAATCAGCTTCCATACCAATAGCGTGACCTGCAATTTTCGGGTTACATGCGCCCAAAATCACATACGGCGCTCTATCCAAATCAATCTTCTTCTTCAACGTTTCAGCCACATCAATGCGCGTTAATATGCCAAAACCAACATCTTTAAGCGCTGCTGTAATGGCTTCTTCTGCTTCTTGCATATTGCCATCAAACTCAGCTGTAAAACCATACAAATTGCCATTCACAGCTGCACCAGCACCATAAGTCTGGCTCAAGTGGTCAATAATATCTTTGGAGTCTGTAAACACAGCATCGCCATCAACAAACACAGGCACAGATCCACCAGATAATGCTTTGATGGTTTCAAGATTATTGGCCTTGGTTAGCATTTCACAATCCACGCCAAAGGCATCCAAAGCACGAATCACACTTTGGCAATACGGGCACTTGGCCATGTAATACAATTTCGGAGTAGTTTTTGGCATCAATAATCTCCTCTATTTTTCAATCGGATAGTTGGCAGCCCGCCAGCCGCGCATACTTGCGCGCATATTATGCACTTTATCATACCCTGCTTCGGTCAACATCTCTGCAGCGCGTGTAGAGCGCTTACCCGATTCGCAATAAACATATACATCCACATCTTTGGGCACTTCGTTCAAACGACTGGCCAAAGTGTCCACTGAAATATTTTTGGCGGTAGGCACATGCCCAGAAGCATATTCACCCTCGGAACGTACATCGAGAATAAGCTTAGGAATGTTGTTCGACTCAAGCTGGGCCTGCACTTGATCCACAGTCACTTCCACAAAGCCCGATGGGGCAGTATTCATATCGCAGCCAGCAACAATCAAAACTGCTGCTAAAGCCATCACGAGTTTCAATGATTTCATCTGTCTCTCCTTAACGTTTGGTCGGCAAATTTGCAGCCATCCAGCTGCCCATGCCACCTGAAAAATTGTACACAGGCTTATAACCTGCTTGACCAAAAGCACTTGCTGCAGATAAAGAGCGCATACCAGAAGCACAAATACAAATTACTGGCTTATCTTTGGGCACTTCATTCAACCGCTGCTTAACTTCATGCAACGGAATATGAATCGCCCCCGCAGCTTTGCCGCTTTTCCATTCACCCACAGTACGCACATCCACAAGTGTGTACGATTTATCTTTAAGCGCCTTAAAATCAGCCGCCGACATACTTTTAACACCAGCCATTTTCGGTTTCACCACCTTACCCCACACTATCCAGGCAATCAGCGCCATGGTGAGTACCATCATTAAATTTTCTTGTATCCAAGCCATGATCAAATTCCTTTAGCAAGTTTTGCAAGCAGATGCTTCAGTTTTCAAACCCAATTTTTTCAAAATGGTCGCCATCAAACACCATTGCGAAAATCCGGATTGAAACAAATTCACGCCCACAAATAAAGTAAACCACAACCATGATGGCTCTGTTAATACTGTGCCGTTATAAACCGATGAAAGCACCACCGATAACATAATAAAAAATCCCGCTACAATGTGAATCACACGTTCTACTGTCATGTTTTTACCTTCCTATTTAATATATTATAATTTAGTGAATTATTAGAGAAAAAAATATGCAAATATTATTTGCATACTTCCGGACAATAAATCCCTTGTAAGGCTGTAAGCAGGCTCTCAAATTCAGGGTTGGCAATGCTGTAATAAACCTGCTGCCCCCGCTTTTCAGAGTTAAGCACACCCATCAAGCGCATTTTTGACAAATGCTGGGATAGATTGGATTGCGATGTGCCTGTACGTTCGATCAAATCGTGTACACATAGCGGCCCATCCATCAAGCTACACAACACAGCCAAGCGCACTTCATGTGCTATCGCTTTGAGGCCTTCTGTTGCAAATGCAATTTTTTCTTGCGGTATCATTTCCATAAGACGCACCTTAACTACAGTTTATTATATTAGCAATACATAATTTATATAGGGCGACTTGCAAACCTAGTGTCTCCGCAACATAAAATATTATCCCCTGCAAAAATCGTGGTATCAGCGCTGGGGTGCATCATCAATGTATGACCTCGCTTGATGGCCAAAACCACAAAGGGTTGGCCCAGTTGTACTTCTCCAGCCAATGATACAAGGTGATTTAAATCCACAGTGGCTGCCAAATCTAAGGCAGATATCACTGATGGCGTTTGCTGGATATCCACTACCAGCTGCCATGTTTTAAGCTCGCGCACATTTTGAATGCGCAACAATTCTTCCACCAAATTACTCACTTCAACTTCAGCCAAATAGCGCAGTTGAGAAATGAATTGATACAACATCGGCGTTGATAATCTGGCCATCACCTCTTGGGCAACAATCTTATTGTTTTGCATCACTTCATTGGCATTTATGGCCGTAAACAAAGCATCATTGGCGCGTATATTTTGCCTCGCAATAATAAATAAATCCGATTTCAGCTCTTTTGCAGTCATCAAAATGGAAAGGTTATCTGCATCATCGGATGTGGCAGCGACAATACCCACTGCTCGTTTGATTTGCGCCTCTAACAAGGTAACAGCCTCAGTGCCGCGCCCACGCACGCTACCCTCGGGCGCACCCATTTCTTCGGGAACTTCGTCAATGACAAGCACCTCTAATCCATATTCTAAAAAAGCTTGGTAAAGCGTTTCACCAAGGCGACCAAAACCGCAGATAATCCATAAGCCTTGGGTATTCACTTCATTAAAGGCGCAATGCTCCCCATCTTCTTCAGTAAGCAATTCATGAAGCTGATAATGTTTGGGGTAAAATAAATGTAGCACCATTTGCTGCACGAATATATCAAAAGGATTAATAAGGTAATCGGTGCCAAAGGATGCCATATTGGCTTCAATACCCTTATCTTCGACGCGGCAAGCTACTTCCAAATTTGGATTGAGCAGTTTGCAATTGATGGCAATTTTTAAGTTCACTTTATTATCATCAGTTACTGCCGCCACACCCTTACAGCATGGATGATTGATGCCTGCGCGAATCAAATGTTCCGATTGCGATGCATCCACAACCAATGCCGGCACATCCATGGCATGTTCTTCGATTTCAAGGGCATGAATGGCATTTTGGTCATTATCAATCACCACCACCTGTTGATGTTTTTGGGTAAAAGCATGTGCCAACAAATGACCTGTATCGCCATAACCACAGACCAGAAAAAAAGGTGAGGTGATATGTTTCACTTGGCGACTAAACACGCTTTTTCGCAAGGCCATTTTAAAGGTTTGGTCTTGCATCAAAGTGAGGATGGTACCAAAAGCGTAGAGCCAAATAATCACCGTTGGGTAAATCATAAACGACACCCAAAGCCGCTGGGCTGATGTAAATGGATAAGGAATCTCACCAAAGCCAATGGTGGTTGCCATGTAGCTAACAAAATAAAAGGCATCCAGGAAACTCATAGACCAAGGCTTGCCCTGATCATCCACACCTGGAATCAACACCAAACCCAGCACAGCAATGGCAAAAATGCTAATCACGGCAATCAATGGTGTGCGCATGCGTCTTAACACATACACAACAACTGTATCGGCAGACCGTGTTTTGCTAAATACGCTCATCAGTTATCTGCGAATAATTGACGCTTCAATCACCAGCAACACCACAGAAACCACATTCGCCAACAATGCGCCACCTGATAACGAGACAATGGATGTGATGGCATGCACGCTCATCTGCGCTTCGGCGACATGTGCGGCATACGCCCAAACAATAGCCGCAGCAACCAAGCCCAAATCAGCTGCCAAGCTTGATGCCAGCATCAATGCCCCCAAATGAGAGCGCTCGCCAAACTTGAGTACTGTGGCAATCAAGCTGATCACAATAGCTGCATACAATTCATAAATATTATGATGGTTGATATTTTCAATATCGCCCACAAAAAAACCGAAATTCAGCGTTAAAGAAAAAATGATAAAAAATCCAAAAAACACTTTGCTCATATTCATAACCATCACCCACCACTTTCTAAGATTAAAAAGCTGTGAGCAGGTATGGTGCCAACATGCGTTGAAAAGCAGGGGGCAAGCACTCAAAGCAGCAATTCCCGTAAAAAGAAGTTAGCCTTGCGCCTTAGTAGCCATATCCCCCATTTTCAGCACCAAGGTGAATCTATGTTTGTAAAAATTGATAAAAAAACACACGAAGAAACCATCATTAGCAGCACGGATATGACGTTGGTGTTGGAGCGTGATATTAAAGATAATCAAGTGGATGACACCCTCACCGAAATGGTCATCAGCGGCTACGAACACAAAGACAAAACCGCCATCTACCGATATAAAAAATAGCTAATATTCCCCTTAAAGGCCGCTACTCTTTTATCTTATCATGCATTTATGCTACGCCTAAAATCCTTGGCACAAGCCAAACAGTACAAATGGAGAGTAAATGTTCGTAAAAACCGATAAAGATACGCAAGAAGAAGTCGCCATTAGCAACAGCGAAATGACCAAGGTTCTCAAGCGTGATATCACCAGCAATCTGGTGGATGACACCATATCAGATATGACCATGGGTGCTTATATCCACCGCGACCAAGTCCCTTCCTATAAACATAAGCCTTAACGCATGAACGCTTTGCCTAACAATTTGGAAACATCATTTATGTTTTTCTTATTCGTTCCGATAGATAGCCCATGGATATGGCATTGGTAGCAAGCATCAGCGCAATGGCGCAAGCACAGGTTCAATCGAACGTGCAATTAGCTGTGTTTAAACAAAACATGGACACAAGCCAGACAAATGCTCTCAAGCTGCTCCAATCCATGCCATCCGTGGACATCAACCCCGCCATCGGCAGAAACCTCAACTTGGTTGCTTAAAGTTGAAGCCAATTCACGGCAAGCCTGCTAAAGCAGCTTAACATAAAGTTATGAAAGTTAGACATATACTCATAGAACACCAAGATGCATTCGACATACCAATCATGCCAATCACTGATAGCAATCTTTGACATAACCCAATTGGTCTTATACAGTTTCTCTAAACAAGGAGACCAATATGAACTTTAGCCTAACGCCAAGCTTGGAACAGTTTGTTCGTGACAAAGCCAGCACTGGTGATTACAACAATGCCAGCGAAGTGATTCGTGAAGCCATTCGTCTACTCAAAGAAAAAGACGAACTGCGCGCTATAAAGCTAGAGCAATTACGAGCCGCGATTCGCTTAGGAGATGAGGCCATAGAACAAGGACAATATACAGACATTAATAGTAAAAAAGAGCTAGATGCTTTCTTTGCCAAACTCTAAAATCTTACGTCTATCTAAGCCAAGCGAACAAGATCTACATAACATAGCAGCTTACACATCCCGCAACTGGGGCAATACGCAGAAAAAAATATACATCAATAAAATAATGAATGATCTTGAAATACTCTGCCAAATGCCCTCTTTAGGATATGCCCGTGATGAGCTTAGCTCAGGTTTACGCGCTTACATGATTGAGCAACATATTGTTTACTACCGTGAATCAAAAACTCAAATTATTGTCATTCGTATTTTGCATGAAAAAATGGATTCTGAGCAACATCTAAGCCAATTGAAATAGTGTGCTTCGAGAAAGTGAACGATAAATGTCAACTGATACCCCCACTTCGCAATCAATCCTTAAAATTTCCTAAACCGCAAAGTACGCAAAGTTACGCGAAGTTTTTGAGGAAACACCCCTTGTTTATAGCTGCGCCGGAACGTCAGGCATAAAAAGGAAAAGCGCAGAAACACGCGCCCTTTTTATGTTTGTAAGTGAAGGATAAACGCAGCTATCTAAGGGGCAGCTTTTTGGTTCTTTTTTGGCTGCCCAAAAATGAACAGAATTTACCAATTAAGTATTGTGTTCCCGGAACCTCTGTTATGGTTTATCCTTCTTTTTTGGCTGGCATATGCATACGAAAGGGTATCTCAATGACTGATATGCCAATTCTTGTACAAGTTGATTGAACAAACTCTCTCCAGAAAGGCCATACATGAATGTGAACATTTCGATTCAAGAACAGAACCATCCCGTCTTCAGAAAACTTTTTAGAATCTTTTAATTGGTATTCGGATTCAAAAACTGCTGAGATTTCTGCCTTAACATAACCATCAGCATCTTTATCTAAAGAAGAGTCAACCAAACGTACTCCAGCATGAAATTGAAACACCATAACACTTGATATCTCATCTTCGTCTATCATTGCCTTATATTCACTGCCTGGGCCGCCTTTAAACTGCACCTCTAATTCAGCATCATGACAGTTGTGACGATTAAAATCTTCATGTGTGGTTACCACTGAACTGCAAAGAAATACCCCTAATGGCTGTAAATTCTCTACGGTCTCTAGCAAAAGTGAGTTATCCATTCTGCATTATACCCCAATTATCAAATGATTCTAAGTTATCTACCCGAATTTTTTTGCGCGATACGGTATTCTCTTTCCTACCACGGGCTATTGAAATAACTTTGTCAGTCGCTTCATACTCAGGCAAAGTTCCAGTAGGTGCCGAATAAGTCTGCTTCTTAATTTGATGAGCCGCTAGACCGCTCAACCCTTTTATTTCAACAAGATCCCAGAAGGCGTACTCGTTTTTATCTATCAAACGAAGCAGAGAATCCATAGCCTCCGACTGAGCCACATCTGAATGTTCATACTTAGTAAATGCATTTGGGCCGCCTCCAAACAAGCGACATGCATCAGCCTGCTTAAGGCCATACTTATTTCTAATACGTTTTACTTCTGAATATGAAAGCAAGCCATCCACAGATTTTTTATATTCCAGAAAAGCTCTTTTATTGGATTTAGCATCTTGAGGCCTAACTGTTTCTATACCACATGATTCGCACACACAAAACGTGAAAGGCACTTCTCCACTCTCTCCTTTATATTCCACAGAGGAGGTTTCATTTTGAACTTTTAGCAGCCCTTCTTCGCAGATTGGGCACAAAACATCATTTTTCATATTCTCTCCTATGCTGGGTGACACGAAACCATCAAAAGCAAATTTCCCTTTTTTCCTAAGCCAAATTTGAGGTAATATTCTACCATCTCCAGCTTAAACTCACTTGCATTAAGATGTCTTATTTCAATTCTATAATCATCACACGCCACAACATTTGCACCGTTTCCACTAGTCGTACACCACATCGACTTACGATAATCAGACTTTGATAATTTCTGGATTAGGTCACAAACATCACCTAAATCAAAGCCTAAACGCTGGATATCTTCACTACATTTCCTCGTCGCAGGAAAAATCCTCTGTTTGGCCGCCAGCTTTATTTCATCCAAATCATAAATCGGACCCAGTCTTCTAATTGCTCTATCTTTATTACTCGACATGTCGTCTGGCGGTGGCGAATCATATGCTGATATATTATTAAAATCTACCATTATGGTAACAAGCCTCCCATCGACCCTCAATACCCCAAATTCGGAGCCAACCACTTCTCAGCTTCATCCATGCTCATGCCTTTACGTTTGGCATAATCTTTAACTTGGTCTTTATTGATTTTACCCACCATAAAGTATTGCGCTTCAGGGTTGGCAAAATATAGGCCAGACACTGCCGCTGTGGGCAACATCGCAAAGGATTCAGTGAGTTGCATACCAATGCCCTCTTCCGTGTTTAACAGCTGCCAAAGCGTGCCTTTCTCGGTGTGCTCCGGGCAGGCCGGGTAACCTGCTGCCGGACGAATACCTTGGTATTTCTCTTTAATCATCTCCTCATTGGAAAGCGACTCATTGGCAGCATAACCCCAATGTTTGGTGCGCACTTCAAAATGCAGCATTTCAGCCAAGGCTTCCGCCAAACGATCCGCCAATACTTTAATCATGATGGCGGCGTAATCATCGTGTTCAGCCTCATAAGCTTTGGCTTTGATTTCCGCGCCAAAGATACCCACAGCAAAACCACCGATATGGTCTTGTACACCATCATCTGCTTTGGCAATAAAATCACTGAGACACAAATTCGCACGATTGTCTTTTTTATCGGTTTGCTGACGCACAAAATGGAAGCGCGCGGCTTCATCAGTATGTGCTTCATCGCGATAGACAATGACACTGTCATCGTCAGTGGACACCGCAGGGAATAAACCAAATGTAGCCTTGGCTGTAAACCAATCCTCATTGATGATTTTATCCAACCACGCATTGGCATCATCAAAGAGCTTTTGCGCTTCTTTACCTTTGTGCGGATCATTCAAGATGCGTGGATATGCGCCATTTAATTCCCACGCAGAAAAGAATGGCGACCAATCAATAAACTCGCGAATCGCAGCGATAGAGATATGATCAAGCACCTGCACACCAAGCTGCTTGGGCGCAGACGCAACCGTCGCCAAATGAAGCTTGGTTGGATTGGCTCTGGCATCCGCCAGCGATAGCCAATCGGTTTGTTTTTGGCGACCCAAATAACGCTCGCGCACACCAATGTATTCTTCTTTAATTTTTGCTACGAAATCAGCGCGATAGGCCTCAGAAATCAGATTCTGCGCCACGCCCACAGCCCGCGATGCATCCTTCACCCACACAATTGGTTCATCGTATTCAGGGAATACTTTCACTGCCGTATGCGCTTTGGAGGTAGTCGCCCCACCAAGCATAATCGGCAAGGTGAAGTTCAAGCGCTTCATTTCTTTGGCGATATGCACCATTTCATCCAGTGATGGCGTAATCAATCCCGATAGACCAATGATATCCACATTGTGTTTTTTGGCTTCTTCAAGAATGGTCGCAGCCGGCACCATCACTCCCAAATCAATCACTTCGAAGTTATTACATTGCAAAACAACGCCCACGATATTTTTACCAATATCATGCACATCGCCTTTCACTGTTGCCATCAACACCTTACCGTTAGAAGAAGACACGCCCTCTTCTTTTTCCATCTCGATAAACGGCATCAAATAGGCCACAGCCTTTTTCATCACCCGCGCTGATTTCACCACTTGCGGCAAAAACATTTTGCCATCACCAAACAAATCGCCCACCACATTCATGCCATCCATCAATGGCCCTTCAATTACTTCAATGGGGCGAGAAAACGCAAGACGCGCTTCTTCGGTATCCATCTCTACAAATGCATCAATGCCTTTGACCAAGGCATGTTCCAAACGTTTACCCACAGGCAGTTTGCGCCATTCATCATCGGCCTTTTTGGCTTGCTGCCCATCACCGCGATAGTTCTCAGCAATATCGAGCAATCTATCGGTGCCATCTTCCCTGCGATTGAGCACTACATCTTCAACGGCTTCGCGCAATTCAGCTGGCAAATCATCATACACCGCCAATTGGCCAGCATTCACGATACCCATATCCATGCCTTGTTTAATGGCATGATAAAGAAATACCGAGTGAATGGCTTCGCGTACAGGATTATTGCCACGGAAGGAGAAGGATACATTCGATACCCCACCTGAAATCATAGCGTGCGGCAGGTTTTTCTTAATCCAACCCGTAGCCTCAATAAAATCGACGGCATAGTTATTGTGTTCTTCAATACCTGTGGCGATAGCAAAGATATTGGGGTCAAAAATAATATCTTCAGGCTTAAAGCCGCAAACTTCTGTCAGCACCTTATACGACCGGGCACAAATCTCAGTTTTGCGCTGGAAGGTGTCAGCTTGACCTTGTTCATCAAAAGCCATGACCACGGCTGCTGCGCCATATTTTTTAATCAATTTGGCGTGGTGAATAAAGATTTCTTCGCCTTCTTTAAGGGAAATGGAGTTAACCACACCCTTGCCTTGTACACATTGCAACCCAGCTTCAATGATTTCCCATTTCGAGCTATCAATCATGACGGGTACTTTGGAAATATCAGGTTCAGAGGCGATAAGATTTAGGAATATGCGCATGGCTTGCACACCATCAAGCATGGCTTCATCCATGTTTACATCGATGATTTGTGCCCCATTTTCTACTTGCTCGCGGCAAACATCCAAGGCGGTGTCGTATTTACCTTCCATGACCAAGCGTTTGAACATGGCAGAACCTGTCACATTGGCGCGCTCACCCACGTTCACAAACAATGAGGTTTCATCAATATGCAATGGCTCAAGACCTGATAAACGGCATTGTACTTTCACATCTGGAATTTGGCGCGGCGCCACACCCTGAATAGCTTTGGCCATGGCTTTGATATGATCAGGGCCTGTACCGCAGCAACCGCCGATGATGTTTAAAAAGCCAGAACGCGCCCACTCGCCAATTTCAGCGGCCATTTCTTCGGGCGTTTCATCATAACCACCCATGGCGTTTGGTAAGCCTGCATTGGGATGGGCATTGATATAACAAGGTGAGGTATTGGAAAGCTCTTCAATATATTGGCGCAATTCGCCAGCACCCAAAGCGCAGTTCAAACCAATCGAAATCGCTTCGGCATGGGCAAGCGAGTTATAAAAAGCAGTCGCTGTTTGCCCTGATAAGGTACGACCCGAAGCATCAGTGATGGTGCCCGAAATCATAATCGGCAGCGTAATACCCATCTCGTCAAAGGTTTCTTTGATAGCAAACACAGCAGCCTTGGCATTAAGGACATCAAAAATGGTTTCAATGAGGATGATGTCGGCGCCGCCATCAATCAAACCCTTGGTGGCGATTTTGTAGGTATCGACCAAGTCTTTGTAGGTGACATTACGAAAGCCAGGATCATTCACATCAGGGGAAATCGAAGCCGTGCGTGAGGTTGGCCCCACTACACCAGCCACAAAGCGCGGCTTATCAGGTGTGGATGCGTTATCGCATGCTTGGCGCGCAAGCTTGGCACCAGCTACATTCAGTTCATATACAAGTGCTTCCATACCATAATCGGCCATGGATTGGGCGTTGGAATTAAAGGTGTTGGTCTCAAGAATATCCGCGCCCGCATCCAAATATTCGGTATGAATGGCTTGAATAATCTGCGGCTGCGTAAGGCTCAGTAAATCGTTGTTGCCCTTTAAATCACTGGGCCAATCGGCAAAACGCGAACCGCGATAATCGGCTTCTTGAAGATGATAACTCTGAATCATAGTGCCCATGGCGCCATCGAGAAGCAGAATGCGTTGTTGCAGTTGGTTGTGTAAAAGGGCTGTTTTTGTCATGGCGGAGAGTTTATCAGCTCAAATCTTGATGCAAAGCAAGGAATGAACCCTCAATTACAAATGGTAAAACAGTAAACGATTAGCGTGTGTAAAACTTATTCTTCTTTGAGCGACTTTTGCAGCAAAATAGTACGAATAATTTGTTTGGAATAATGCTCGGCGGAAGCGACGATGCTTTTACGAAACTCTTTATCCAATTCCATTACATCTTCCAAATCGATAAAGTCTATGCAGGCTACTTCCACTTTGGTTTCGGCTTTGATGACCAAGGTAGTGGCTTGTTTGCGCATCAACTTACTCAAACCCATGATTTCACCCGCACCGATGCGACCACAATACACAGTATTTTCTTCGTCTTCTTGGTCGTATAAATGCACAACGCCGCTGACCATCAACTGCGCTTGGCGCATCAATTTATTCGAGGCTTTGATGGTCTCGTCCACAGCGTATTCATGGCTCCAAGAGCGCCGAGCCAACAAAAAACGCAAATCGATGGGCAGCTTCACAAACAAAGGAATCGAGGATAACACCTCCAGGCGCCTGTGCAGCATGGCTTCTTTGGCAAATTGAATTTTTAATTGCGGAAATTTCGTAAATGCTTTTTCTAAATCATCGGGGGTAAAGCGCAGTACTATGGAGGGTTGAATAGCGACAGCCGTTGCTGTTCTTGTTTGCGCCAAATGTTGTTGCGCACTTTTACCCAGCAAACAACCCTTGTGAATGTAATTGACCAAGGTGTGTATACCATTGGCTTCACTGTTAATCGCCAGCTCACCTTCGAGCACCAAATACACGCAATCAGAAGGGTCACCCTGCTGAAAAAGGATAGCACCTTCTCGCAAATGCACTTTATTACGTTTGCGATAAAAGATGCCCATCGCATCAGCAAGCGGAGAATAAATTCGCGATATGAGCTGCCCTCTAGCGCCATCAGAGATGTCGATACCAAAATCATCCACCAGCTTGGCAGCATCAATCATATTGTCTTTTTTGAGGATTTGATAAGCTTTCTTGGCCATCATGATAGCCGCAATTTCATGGCCAAATTTGGCCGTTTGTTTTGCTAATTGACTCAGTAGAGTGGGGTCGTTGGGATGCAAAGCCAACAAATCGCGCAGCACCGTTATGGAGCGTTCATGTCGTTGGGCTCTGGATTTACTTGCATCTTCCATTCTTGACTGCACCTCGTATAGTGCCACATTAATTTTATAATTTTCAAAAGTCGAGGCACAAGCATGAAAATTTCTGAAGCAGTAGAACAATTACGTAATGCGCGCACTGCGCATAAATCATGGGTTGCACGTGCTGAAGCGTTGATTGCTGGTATGAGCGTAGATAAAGAACATATCCCTATGATGCCAACTGACTGTGCTTTTGGTAAATGGTATTATGGGCCAGGCCAAATGTTGCGCCGCCTACCTGCTTATAAAGCCATGGAAAAACCCCATGATGAATTGCATCGTGTGTATATGAACATCTTTAAACTGCTCTTTAACGAGCCTGAAGTTTCTATGCTTGGCAAAATGTTTGGACAAAGCAAAAAAGCCAAAGCTGAACAACTCAAGCAAGCCGAAGCATTGTTTTCCAAGCTACAACTCATCTCTGAAAACGTATGTGATATTTTAGAACAACTTGAAGCGCAATTGATTCAAGCTGCTGGCAAACAAGCATCGATGAAATAAAGACCTAGGTCGCTGTAAGGTATTTTTTTAGCCTACGAACGGCCTCTTTCAACTGCTGCAAACCTGTGGCATACGAAAAACGCACATGTAAATGCGGCTGGTTCACGCCAAAATCAGCACCCGGCGTGATCGCCACGCCCACTTGCTTAAGCACATCCCAACAAAAAGAAGTGGAATCGTTGGTTAGCTTGGCCACATTGGCATAGATATAGAATGCACCTTCTGGCTCCACCGTGATTTCAAAACCAAGCTTGGGCAGCTCTGCAAGCAGATACCGTCTACGTTCATCATAAGCCTTGCGCATCACTTCCAGTGGCTCATTTAACTGCAGCGCCTTCACACCTGCATATTGCGATAAGGTTGGCGCCGCAATAAAAATATTTTGCATCACCCGTCGGCAAGGCTCCACCAAAGCTTCAGGCACCACCACCCAACCAAGGCGCCATCCTGTCATTGCCCAGCGCTTGGAAAAACCATTGACCACAATCACATCATCACTCACTTGTAATGCAGAAGGCGCTTTGATGCCATAGGTGAGGCCATGATAAATTTCATCGGAAATTAAGGTGCCGCCATGTTGCTCACATGCCTCGGCCAAAGTTTTGATAAAATTGATATCCACGACAGTGCCCGTGGGATTACTGGGATTAATAAGCACTGCCGCTTGCGTGGACGGCCGCCAATAGGTATCTATTAAATCGGCATTCAGGTGATATCGCGAATCAGCAGTCACAGGCACATTGATGGGATCTGCACCCGCAAGCCGAATAAAATTGCGTTGGCAAGGGTAACCGGGGTCTGGCAACAACACCGACTCCCCAGCTTCAAGCAACACGGCGTATATCAGACTAAATGCTCCTGATGTGCCCGGCGTGATAAGAATACGATGCGGAGCTACATCCACATCATATTCGGTTTTATACCACGCTGAAAGTGCTTGTTGTAAGGCTGGTAGGCCCGTGGATGCCGTATAAGACAAACTCCGCTGGGCCAAATCGCTTTGGGCTTGGCTAATCACTTCAATGGGTGTTGGAAAGTCAGGTTCTCCGATTTCCATATGAATGATACTTTTGCCTGCTGCCTCAAGCTGCTGGGCAGCTTCCAGTAATTCCATCACCCGAAAGGGTTCAATCGTATCGATGCGGCGCATATTACAGAGCTTATAACCGCAATTTACATCAACACCCGTTCAATACCGCCATCTTTGATGCGATTGACAAACATCTTCTGCCAATCCTCGCCATGCAACTGCTTGGCAAGCTCAACCACGATGTAATCAGCTTCCACACCAGAAGTGCCTTCCAAGCGCGAAAGACCCTGCAAACAAGACGGACATGATGTGAGCAGCTTTTGCTTTTCATCTCCCAAAACTTTCAATTCCGTACTGGCTTTAAGCATTTTCTCTTCTTTGCGCGCGCGAATTTTTCCGGCAATAGCAGGGCTAGCCACTGCCAAGGTACCTGCTTCACCGCAACAATCTTCGGATTCCACAGAAGCCTTATTGAGCAAAGAGGTAATCACAGCTTTGGAACCATGGCGTTTGAGAGGTGTATGGCAAGGTTCGTGGTACATGTATTGCACCCCTTCCACATTATCCACACTCACACCTTGGGTCATCAAATACTCATGGATATCAATCAATGGTGCATCTGGAAAAATTTCACCCAAATGATATTTATCCAACTGATCATAGCAGGTGCCACAGGATACAATCACAGCCTCAAAATCGAGATATGAAAGCGCATTCTTCAAGCGATGGAACAACACACGGTTATCGTATGTAATTTCATCACCCTTGGCATGATCACCGCTGGCCGTGCTTGGGTATCCACAGCACAAGTACGACGGCGGCAGCACTACATTCACACCCAAATCAAAGAGCATAGCTTGGGTGGCAATACCCACCTGCGAGAACAAACGCTCAGAGCCACAACCTGGGAAGTAAAACACTGCCCTATCCGTAGATTTTTTCGTATCGCGCAAGATTGGAATCATATTTTTGTCGCGCGATTCAATCCCTAGTATTTGCCGTGCAGTATTGAGTGGTAACGAAGGAAGTGGACGTTCAACGAAGTTAATGATTTGTGCTTGCACACCATCAAGGTTACGAGTGGCGGCTGGCTTGGTTTTTACCAAACCCACAAGTTTGGCCACTTTATGTAACAACTGATGCCCTTTGTAACCCCAACGAATAAACACTTCGCGCATAATACGCACAGCATCTGGATTTTGGATAACCAAAAACATCAAAGCCATTTTCGAGCCTAAATTAAAGCGGTCTTGGCCTTTATCTTTGAGCAAGGCGCGGATTTTTTCCGTGACCGAGCCAAAATCGATATTGACAGGACAAGGTGATTCACACTTATGACAAATGGTGCAGTGATCAGCCACATCTTGCAGCCCTTCAAATTGTTCAAAGGAGATTCCCGCCCCAGTTTGCGATTCATACAAGAAAGCTTCTATAATTGCGCCTGATGCCTGAATCTTATTACGCGGTGAATAAAGCATATTGGCACGCGGAAAGTGGGTGTTACACACTGGCTTACATTTACCGCAGCGCAAGCAAGGTGAAATCTCTTCAGAAAGCTCTGTTAAATCAGCCGCTTCCATGATTACAGACTCATGTTCGAGCAAATTAAAACTTGGGGTATAGGTGAGGCTCAAATCCAAATCTTTTTGTAATTTACCGCGATTGAACAAATCATCAGGGTCGGCTTGTTTGAGATACTTCTCAGTCTCCGCCAACACTTCAGCATTCATATAAGGCAGCTTTGTAATGCCAATACCATGCTCACCAGAAATCACGCCATCAAGCTCTTCGGCTTTGCGCATCACCTTTTCAACGGCATGATGGGCTCTACGCATCATCATGTAATCGTTGGAGTTGACAGGGATATTGGTGTGCACATTGCCATCGCCAGCATGCATATGCGTAGCAATCACTACCCTGCCCGACAAAGCTTGTTTATGAATGGCTTTGATTTCTTTTTCCAACACCGCATTGCCGCGCAAATGATCCAGCATCGGCACTTCGACTTCTGCTTTGTATGAAATACGCAATGCACCGCGCTGAATCACAGAAAACAACGTTTCTGTACCTTCAAAAGGAATACCTTGCAAATAAGATTTAGAATCATGCGCGGGCTCACGAAGTGATTTCAGGAAATGCGTCCATTTCTCTTTGGCCACTTCAATCACTGTCTTACAAGCGTCCAATTTTTCAGCCAAATAGACATCATCTTCAAGCAAGAATTTTTGGCGCACCAACTGATTATCAGCGGTCATGGCTGTTTTGGTATTATCGATATAAGTGGCCATTGCTTCAATAATTTCAAGCTTGTTGGCAATGGAGTTTTCGATATTCAAAAGCTCCACATAATCGTTGTATTCAGAAAGGCGTGGTAATGGAATCACCACATCTTCATTCATTTTAAAGGCGCGAGTGTGCTTGGCAATGGCAGCCATACGGCCGCGATCACCCCAGAAACGTTTGCGATCAGCAGCAGATATGGCCACAAACCCTTCACCATTACCTTCAGAGCTAATGCGGCAAATATCAGAGCATGTTTGCGCGACTTGTTTTTCATCATCACCAGAAACATCAATCAAAAGCACCACACGCGGACGCTCACGGCGCGTGGATTTGGAGACATAATTGATGGCTTTGACGTATTTCTCATCAAAGTGTTCAAAGCCTTCCAAATGCGCATCTTTGGCAGCATCGACATGATTCTTAATTTTCACCAAAGCTTTGGTCGCATCATCAAGGCGCTGACCAAAAAACTCACAACAAACCGTGCGGGTCACTTCATACGAGCGATGCAAAATAAAGGTGGCTTCGGTAATAAATCCGTCGGTGCCTTCTTTTTGCACACCGGGCAAACCGCCCATGGCTTTACGGGTCACATCTTTACCCAAACCAGCCAAACGGAAAATACTGCCCGGTAAGGTTAAAATTTCTTCTTTTTTCACTCTGCCATCATTGGATGAAGTGGTGGTCAACTTAAACTGCACTTCTTCTTCATCATGCAATTTACCCATATTGTGGTTGATGCGCTCCA
Organism: Mariprofundus sp. UBA1536; assembly: GCA_002323245.1. Taxonomy (GTDB): domain Bacteria; phylum Pseudomonadota; class Zetaproteobacteria; order Mariprofundales; family Mariprofundaceae; genus Ghiorsea. The sequence goes on from DCPU01000011.1 coordinate 55,166, forward strand.
CCAGCAACCAATCACCCGTGGGTGTAACCATTTTCCAAGAAAGCAGATTATCAACGCAAGTACCCCAAATCACGGCGTGTTTACCACCAGCATTGGAGGCCACATTGCCGCCTATCGTACATGCCCAAAGACTGGTCGGGTCGGTGGCGAAAACATGTGGCTGGGATGCATCCATCACTTTGCCGGTCACTGCACCAGCAAAGGCGCGAATGGTTGGCACTTCACCTTTTGCGCCAATGTCTTTCATCTTCACAGCTTCAATGCCATCAAATTTTTCAACATTGATCATGACTTCATCATTCGACAAAGGCACTGAACCACCACAAAGACCAGTACCCCCACCACGCGGAATCACGGCAAGGCCAAGCTCACGAATCGTACGAATCAAACCAGGCAGTTCTTCTGGGCTATCTGGTGTAAGCACACAAAATGGCAAATGCGAACGCCAGTCGGTGGCATCGGTGGCATTATGACTTAAGGTGTAAGCATCAAAATGGATATTGTTGGGATGGGTATGTTTGGCCAGCGCTTTTTTGGCGCGTTTGCGTTTTTTGGGTTCTTCTTCAAACCAATCGTTAAACACTTGCAGCATACGCTCCGTGCAACATGCTACGCGCGTCGCCCTTGGGTTATCCTGCGCACCTTGTTTGATACGTGCCAAACGAATTTCATGTTGTTGACGAATTTTTTTCAGGCGCTTGGGGTGTTTGAGTAAATCATTCTTTAGAAAAATATTGCGTTCAATCACCCAAACATCACCAAGGATTTCAAACAACATGCGCGCTGAGCTACCCGTTTTGCGCTGCGAACGCAGCACGTTCAAATCATCCCAAGAAGACTCACTTAAAAATCGTTTTACAATTTCTCGATCCGAATAAGACGTGTAGTTATAAGGGATTTCGCGGATATGTTCACTCACCAATTACTCCATTGCACACTGTTGAATCTGGGTCAAGCTCGTTTTAAGGTGCGCAAGCGTAACAACTTTACATGAAAATAAACTAAATGAATCACACACTATTATCAGTGTCATGATGTTGTTATGGTTCGCGCCGAAAGTTACGGGGGTTTTTAGTCATGACCAAGCAAGACAATGGGTTTACAGCATTCGAACAAGACGCACTGGATTACCACAGTCAGCCTACAGCTGGTAAAATCAGTGTGCGCGCCAGCAAGCCCTGCATTACTCAGCGTGACCTGGCGCTAGCATACTCTCCCGGTGTGGCTGTGCCATGTTTAGAAATTGAAAAAGACCCCAGCAAGGCTGATATCTATACTTCGCGCGCCAATTTGGTCGGCGTAATCAGCAATGGCACTGCCGTACTTGGCTTGGGCCATATTGGTGCCCTAGCCAGTAAGCCTGTGATGGAAGGCAAAGGTGTATTGTTCAAACGCTTTGCTGACATTGATGTATTTGATATCGAAGTGGATGAACTCGACCCTATGGCCTTTGTTGATACCATCGCCCGCTTGGAGCCAACCTTTGGCGGCATCAACCTTGAAGACATCAAAGCTCCTGAATGTTTTATCATTGAAGAAGAGCTGAAAAAACGCGTGAAGATTCCTGTGTTGCACGATGACCAACATGGTACTGCTGTGATTACAGCTGCGGCCTTGATCAACGCCTTGATTTTGCAAGATAAGAAAATTGAAGATGTGAAGATTGTTTGCCTTGGCGCAGGAGCTGCTGGTTTTGCCTGCATGCGTTTGATCGAAGAGCTTGGCGCTACCCACAGCAATATGTATTTCCTCGACCGCAAAGGCGTGATTCACAGCGGCAGTAAAGATCTACCCCAACACAAAGCTTATTTTGCCAATGGTGATAAGCCCATGAGCATTGAAGAAGTGATGGTAGGCGCTGATGTGTTCCTTGGACTTTCCCAAGGTAATATGGTCACCCCTGAGATGTTACTGAGCATGGCCGACAAACCTATCGTCTTTGCTATGGCCAACCCTACCCCCGAAATCAATTATGATCTGGCCATGAAAACCCGCTCGGATTTAATTATGGCCACAGGTCGCTCGGATCACCCCAACCAAGTAAACAATGTGCTTGGCTTCCCATTTTTGTTCCGCGGCGCCCTTGATGTTCGCGCTACCACATTCAATGAAGAAATGAAAATTGCGGCAGTGCATGCTTTGGCATCACTAGCGCGCAAAGAAGTGCCAGCTTCTGTGCTAAAAGTATATGGTGAAAAAGAATTGCGCTTTGGCCCAACCTATATTCTACCCAAACCCTTTGACCCACGCTTGATTGAAGTGGTGCCTACAGCTGTTGCTAAAGCTGCAGTAGAAACAGGCGTCGCTCGCGCACCAATCACCGATTTTAAAGCTTATGCTCAAAGTCTTGCTGCCCGTATCGATCAATCACGCACCTTTATGCGTCTTGTGATGGACAAAGCAGCGCGTCAACCCAAACGCTTGGCTTTGCCTGAGGGTAATGACCCAGTTGTCATTCATGCCGCATCAGTGATGCGTGATGAAGGCATTGCCAAACCCATTTTGATTGGTGATCCAAAAATCATCCACACCCAAGCTGATTTGATGCATATCAGTTTGGATGATATCGATATCATCAACCCGCAAGAAGACAATCCATTGTTTTCAAGCCTCACTGACGCCTTGTATTTCGATCGCAAACGCCATGGCATTTTGCGCCATAATGCTGCGGACATCCTGCGTCATGAGCCCAACACCCTAGCTTCACTCTTGGTTCGCCAAGGATTTGCAGATGGTTTGCTTGCGGGCAGAACCCAGCATTATCCCGATGCACTGCGCCCTATTCTCAAAGTGCTGGGTCATGATGAAAAAACAGGCACACAACACCATGTTTATGGCATGTATATCCTTATCATGGAAGAGCATGCTTATTTCATGGCGGATTGCACAGTCAACGTTGAAATGAATGCTGAACAATTGGCAGAAGTTGCAGCCTTAACAGCAGCGACAGCTGAATCTCTGGGCGTTTCACCGCGTGTAGCAATGTTATCGTTTTCCAACTTTGGCAGTTCCCCGCATGCTGAATCACGCAAAGTGGCCGATGCTGTGGCGCTACTGCACAAAAATCATCCTGACTTGTTGGTGGATGGTGAAATGCAGGCTGATACGGCTGTGAATGCCGATATTTTATCTATGTTCCCATTCTCAAGAATCAAAGACCCTGCCAATGTACTTATCTTCCCAACCATGCAAGCTGGCAATATTGCCTACAAGCTGCTCAAAGAGCTAGGCAAAGGCATTGCAATTGGACCAATTTTAATGGGCATTCCGCAACAAGTGCATGTTTTGCAAACTGGCGCTAGTGTTGATGATATCGTGAACTTAGCTTCAATAGCTTCGGCACGTGCTGGGGATTAATCGATTTTAGTTTGATTTGGGGTGGGAAATGATTGAAATCTTAAAGAAGATTCCGCTTTTTTCAGAGCTGGATGATGAAGAGTTTGGCCTGATACAAAAGCTAATAACTTTTCATGATGTCACCAAAAAATCAGTGGTGCTTCAAGAAGGTGAAGAAGGCAATTCGCTATTTGTAATTATAAGAGGCGCTGTAAAAATTTCGTATTATGCCCCTGATGGCCGCGAGGTTGTGCTCTCCTTGTTGGCCGCAGGCGACTTCTTCGGTGAAATGGCCTTGCTGGACAACTCACCACGCTCAGCCACCGCCAGCACCACGGCTCAGACGCGATTGGCGCAAATTCGCCGCGATGATTTTGAGCGACTTTTGCTACAAAAACCGCAAGTGACGCTTAAATTGCTTAAGGAAGTTGTCACCCGCTTTCGCCGTACCAGCCAAGTCCTTGAACGCATCAGCACCATGGATGTGCCTCAGCGCCTATATTTCTACCTCAAAGACTTTGCTGATCGCCACGGCGCGCCAACAAAATCTGGCATGGTTAAGGTGCTTCTGCCTACCCACCAAATGATTGCAGATCAACTCTCAACCAGCCGCGAAACAATTTCTCGGGCTATGAGTTCACTGAAAAAAGAAGGTATTCTCGAAAAGACCGGCACCCCTGGCGAATCCCAAATCGACATGGTCTCACTGGCCACACTTTTAGAAGTAATCTATTAAAAACCCTTCATGGACAATCAGATGCATGCTAATTAAGCTTGTGCACCAATCAAAAGCGGTTGTCGCAAGTCACCATAGTCACAAGCCTTTTTCGGAGTTGAAAACATGGAAGAACAACTAAACCCCGCCCGACCTGTACTCATTGAAGATGAGATGAGGAGTTCATACCTTGATTACGCCATGAGCGTGATTATTGGTAGGGCGCTTCCAGATGCCAGAGATGGCTTAAAACCGGTGCATCGCCGCATTCTTTTTGCGATGCAAGACCTTGGTTCTACCAATGACAAACCCTACAAAAAATCTGCGCGCATCGTGGGTGACGTGATTGGTAAGTATCACCCGCATGGTGATACCGCTGTATATGACGCCGTGGTACGTATGGCACAGCCTTGGAGCATGCGTCATGTGCTTGTCGATGGTCAGGGTAACTTCGGCTCAGTCGATGGCGATTCTCCGGCTGCGATGCGTTACACCGAATCACGTATGAGCAAACTATCAGCTGAATTGCTTGCCGATTTAGATAAAGACACCGTTGATTTTGGCCCCAACTATGACGAGTCACTTTCTGAACCCAAAGTGTTGCCTGCTAAGTTCCCTAACCTGTTGGTCAATGGTTCGCAAGGTATTGCGGTCGGTATGGCCACCAATATTCCGCCACACAACTTGGGCGAAGCGATTAATGCGATTATTGCGTTGAGCGAGAATATCGACATTGATGATGAAGAATTGATGCAAATCATGCCTGGCCCAGATTTCCCAACAGGTGGCTTTATTTATGGCCGCCAAGGCATGCGTGATGCTTTCGTTTCTGGTCGTGGTTCGGTTACCATGCGCGCGCGCGCCGTGGTTGAGCGCAACAAACGTACTGGCCGCGAATCGTTGGTGGTAACTGAGCTTCCTTATCAGGTTAACAAAGCCAAACTGTTCAAAACCATTTCCGAGCTGGCCCGCGATAAGAAAATCGAAGGCATTGCAGAAATTCGCGATGAGTCTGACCGCGATGGCATGCGTCTTGTCATCGACATGAAAAAGAATGAAGTACCCGAAATCATTCTTAACAACCTCTACAAACAAACACCGATGCAATGCAACTTTAGCGGCAATTATCTGGCATTGATTGATGGTCAGCCTAAGCTTTGTGGTGTGCGCGAGTTCTTACTTCACTTCCTTGATCATCGCCGCCAAGTAGTTACCCGTCGCTGCTTGTTTGATTTGGCCAAAGCCGAAGCGCGTTTGCATATCTTAGAAGGTTTGCTTATTGCCTTGGATAATATTGATGCAGTCATCAAGCTTATTCGCGCCAGCCAAAACGGCACCGAAGCCAAAGAAGGTTTGTGTTCCGCATTTAAGTTATCTGAAAAACAGGCGCAAGCTATTTTGGATATGCGTTTGCAACGTTTGACTGGCCTTGAGTATGACAAAATCAAAGCTGAGTTCGATGAAACACAAACGTTGATTACTTATCTCAAATCTATCCTTGCTGACGAAACCCTGCTGCTCAAAGTAATTATTGATGAGCTGATTGAAGTGCGCGACAAATATGCCGACCCACGCCGTTCAGAAATTATTGATGAAACAGCCGAGCTATCCGTTGAAGATTTGATTACCGAAGAAGACATGGTGGTGACCATCTCCAATGAAGGTTACATCAAGCGTAATGCCATTACCCTCTACCGTGCCCAACATCGCGGCGGCAAAGGCAAAACAGCGATGACCACCAAAGATGAAGATTTTGTTGAGCAACTTATGGTGGCTTCAACACATGATTACCTGCTCTTCTTCTCCGACAAAGGCCGCGTTTTCCGCACCAAGGTGTATGAAGTTCCGCAAGCTGGCCGCACAGCCCGCGGTAAAGCATTGGTTAACTTATTACCCGTAGAAAAAGATGAGAAAATCTCAGCTACCTTGGCAGTACGTGAATTTGACGAAAACCAATTCATCATCATGGCCACCAGCAAAGGCATCATTAAAAAGACCAACCTTGCTGAATATCGCAACATCCGCGCCAATGGTATTATTGCTATTCGCTTGGATGATGAAGATGATTTGATTGCTGTGTCTCTATCCAATGGTGAATCCGATATCATGTTGGCCACCAGTGGTGGTAAAGCTATTCGCTTTAGCGAACATGATGTGCGCGCATTGGGTCGCAGCACCCGCGGTGTGACAGGCATTCGTATGGCCAAAGATACTCATTTGATTTCGATGACAGTGGTTGAGAATGAAGCCACGCTGCTTGCTGTTTCACAAAACGGTTATGGTAAACGCACAGCTGTTTCGGAATACAACACTCAAAAACGTGGCGGACAAGGTGTATTCACACTCAAAACTGGCGGTCGCAATGGTGATATGATTGCGGCGCTACAAGTGCTTGATGAAGACCAGGTGATGATGATGACCGACACCGGGCGCTTGGTGCGTATCCGCATGGATAAGATGTCGATTATTGGCCGCAACACGCAAGGCGTAAAACTCATCGATTGTGATCCTAAAGAACGCGTCATTGGTGCTGTGCGTGTGGTTGAAAAACAAGATGACAGTGAAAACCGTGACGTGATTGATAGTGATTACGATAGCGAATATGACGAAGACGACATGCAAGGTACCGCAACTGAGCTTGAAGGCGAAGCTAACGATATTGATGAAGGTGATGATGCATGATCGATCGCAAAGAGCTGCGGGTAAATGCCGCAGCAATGGAACAAGCGCTATCCAAACGTGGCGAAAAAGCAGTCAATGCATCATCAGCTTGGGGCGTAGCCTTATCACTGGATGAAAAACAACGCTTATTAAAAACCGAAGCTGAAAGCTTACAAGCTGAACGCAATCGCGTTTCTAAAATTATTGGTCAGAAAAAAGCAACCGGCGAAGATGCCTCAGCTGAGCTCCATAGCATGGGTGATGTAGGCAAACGCGCCAAGGTTTTGGATGCCGAAGCCAAAGAAGCAGAAGCAGCTTTTGCAATGACCTTGCTGGAAATTCCAAATATCCCCCACGCTTCTGTGCCTGAAGGCAAAGATGAGAATGACAACGAAGAAATCCGTGTTTGGGGAAATCCGCGTCATGATGAAGTGCCTGCCCATTGGGATATTGGCGAATCCTTGGGCATCATCGACTTTGATGCTGGCACTAAACTCGCAGGCAGTCGCTTCTCGGTATTGCGTGGTGCTGGAGCGCGTTTAGAGCGCGCTTTGATTCAATTCATGCTCGATAAACATGCCGATGTGAATGGTTACGATGAAGTTTGGGTGCCGGCTATTGCTAATCGCAAAACCATGACGGGCACGGGTCAGCTACCCAAGTTTGAAGAAGATTTGTATGCGCTCACAGGTGAAGATGCATTTTTGATTCCAACGGCTGAAGTACCGGTGACCAATTTGTATCAAGATATGATTCTCGATGCCTCGCAATTACCCATCAAACATTGTGCTTATACTGCATGTTTTCGCCGTGAAGCGGGATCGGCTGGACGCGACACCCGCGGCATTATCCGTCAGCATCAATTTGATAAAGTTGAGTTGGTACAACTGGTGCAACCAGAAAATGCGCTTACAGCCCTGGATGAATTATTATCGCATGCTGTCAGCATTTTAGAATCGTTAAACCTACCTTACCGTTTGGTGAATTTGTGCGCTGGCGACCTTGGCTTTTCCGCTGAAAAAACTTTTGATTTGGAAGTTTGGTTGCCGAGTCAAAACACCTACCGCGAAATTTCTTCATGCTCATCGTTTGGCCAATTTCAAGGCCGCCGCGCAGGTATTCGCGTACGTGACGACCAAGGTAAACCCCAAGCTGTGGCTACCATCAATGGTTCGGGCTTAGCAGTTGGCCGCACCATGGTCGCGATTTTGGAAAACTACTGGCAAAAAGATGGCTCCGTAAAAATCCCTGAAGCCTTGCAATCCTACATGGGTGGCATGACAGCAATCACACCAAAGGTGACGGCATGAAACACCTCATAACCGTACTTTGTCTGATTGCGTTATCAGCATGCGCGAGCAAACCTTTGGAATTGAGTAAATCAGCAGAACTCGATTATGAACGCGCATTGCACATGGTTGAGATTGATGAAAATGCCAAGGCCATTCTTTTTCTTGAGAAATTTTCAGCCAAGTATCCTTATAGCCAATATGCTTCATTGGCTGAATTGCTGCGCTTAAAAGCTGCTTACAACGACGGGCAATACATTTTAAGTGAAGTATTAAGCCAGCGCTTTGTTGATGCTCATCCTGATTATCTATATGTCCGTTATTTGCATGCAATGAGCTTGTACAAACAATCATCAAGCGCACTACTTGATCAACAATTCTCACACAAAGCCCGCGAAGCATTTCAGCAATTAAACCAAGCATACCCAAGTAACCCTTATACAGCTGATATTCAAAAAATGCTGCAAATCCTCACCAATCGTGTTGCATCCTATGAAACCACGGTAGGCAAGTTTTATTTAGATAAGCAATTGTATGTCGCCGCTGCAAATCGTTTCATTCTGGTAAAAAATGAGTATCTCGATGCCAATCGCGCCGATGAAGCACTTCATTATTTGGTGACCACTTACTTAGCGCTAGAGCAACCAGCCTATGCGAAAGAAGTACAAAGTTTGCTAGACGAACATTTCGCATCAAGCCCATGGCGGAATATAAGCAGCGATAGCAACTAAACCCAATGCGCGTTTACATTTTTTTATTGGTCCTTCTTTTGGTTTCGTGCACTGATGCCTATAAAGATGAAATTACTCAGCTTTTAGATAGCCGCGACCTCAGCATTTCAGCGCGTGATATCAACAGTTACAAAGCGTTGTTAAGCGCGCCTTATATAGCGGCAGAGGGTGCAGAGGCTGTCGCCCAGATGGATCAGTTATTCATCCGTTTTGAAAAGGTTGAAATGCGCACGCAGCATCGGGAAATCAGGCTCATCAATGATAATGAAGCTTTATGCGAGCAAACTTACTCGCTGAAAGTATTCGCAGATGGTCAATGGCGCGATATGGTGCAGCGCGAACAAATCAAGTTGACCCGAAGCGAAGCAGGCTGGCGCATCGGCGGCGGTCTATAAAGTTAAACAACGCTACGCATGCCCTCGTAGCTCAGATGGATAGAGCGACCCCCTCCTAAGGGGTAGGCCACAGGTTCGACTCCTGTCGAGGGCACCAGTTTCTTACTTTTCCTTGCAGACAAAATTGCATCAAGCAAGATAGCTAGTATATCCACATGACATGGGGGTTTAGATGCAGCATCCAGACGCAAAAACCGATGGTCATTACCTCAGTGATATGCGCAGCATTTCCATGGAAGAGGCGCTAGCATCCGAGCAAACCTTTTTACGATTGGCGTATCCATCTGAAGCGTCACTAGAAGCTTTAGCTAAACGCTTTGGTTTGGATGAACTGCATGTACGTGATATCAACAACCCCATCCACCCGCCCATTTTTTCGAAGATTCACGCTGCATGCACACATATTATTCTCCGTTTTCCCATCACCCCAACTTCGGATGAAGTAGTGAGCGCCTCACTCATTTTTGATGACAAAACTTGCGTATTGGTCTGGCCAAGAGAACGCCTACATATCTTCCATCCTGAAGATATCTTGGGTTTAAGTGTGCATGAAACTGTTGCTGAAATTATTCACACTTTGGTTAACTACCTGCTCACTTGCGTGTATGCAAAACGTGAGCATATGAATGATACCGAAGATGATGCCTTAGAAGACATCAACAACGCTGATTTAAGCCAATTGCTGTTTATGCGCAGGCAAATGTCGCGCTATGCAAGGCTCGCCAATGGCAATGCCATCGTCATTGAGCGTTTACTCAAAGAGCCCGCCTTCCAACATAATATTGTGCTGCTTGATGGTTTTGAACATATGGAGCGTGCCAAAAATATTGCTGATGCTTCATCTGAGCATGCGCTCAACGTCTTACAAGCAGCCCAATCTTTGCTTAGCCAAAACCTCAACCAAGTGATGATGTTTTTGGCGATTATCACTGTCATTTTAACACCAATGGGGGTCATTGCTGGCATTTTCGGTATGAACTTTGCCCATATGGAAGTGCTGAATGAACCTTTGGGTTTTGCGCTGACCATATGGGGTATGGTGCTGCTGGCGGTGATTACAGGTATTATCTTTAAATTGAAAAAATGGTGGTAAGACTTTCCCCTTTCATTACAACAGTGAAAGCCTCCCAGATATAAACACTTGCACTATCAGCCATTCTTATAAAAATGCACAACCCTAGCCAGACCACCACAAGGAGCCGTGATTTGCCCTACAACGCCCAAAATATACTTGATTTGGTTGGCAACACGCCACTGGTTAAGATGCGCAATATCACGCATCATTTGCCCGAAAATATTGCGATTCTTGCCAAGCTAGAACGTTACAATCCTGGTGGTTCTGTCAAAGACCGACCTGCTTTATGGATGATTCGCGATGGCATCAAAACTGGTGCTTTAACCAAAGATAAAATTATTTTTGACTCCACTTCAGGTAATACTGGCATAGCTTTGGCCATGATTGGCGCGGCCATGGGTTACAAGGTTCGCTTGGTGATGCCAGCGAATGTGTCAAATGAGCGCAAACGCATTTGCCAAGCGTTTGGCGCCGATTTGATTTTCTCCGACCCACTCGAAGGCTCCGATGGTGCCATTTTAAAAGCGCGTGAAGTATTTGCTGAAAATCCAGAACTTTATTTCAAACCCGATCAATACAACAACCCCGTGAATCCCCTCGCCCATGAGCAATCCACAGGCCCGGAAATTTGGCGCGATACACAAGGCAGCGTTACCCATTTTGTAGCATCCATGGGCACATCTGGCACCCTGGTTGGCACAGGCCGCTTCCTGCGCCAGCAAAACCCACCTGTGCATATTGTAGCCGCAGAACCCGACTCCCCTTTTCATGGTATCGAAGGTTTGAAACATATCGAATCGAGCATTGTACCCGGCATTTATGATGAAACTGTATATGATGAAAAGATGGGCATTACTACCGAACTTGCCTATCACATGACCCAGCGCTTGGCCTCTGAAGAAGGCATTTTGTGTGGCCAATCGTGTGGCTGTGCGCTGGCAGCAGCAGTAAAACTTGGCGAACGCTTGGCCAAAGACGGCCAACGTGCGACCATAGTCTGCATTTTCCCTGATGGCGGCGAAAAGTATTTAAGCACGCCTGTATTTGCTGAAGGCGTTGTGTTTGCTGGCGAGGGAATTTAAAAGCCCAGTTAGTTAGCTTTTTTCTTGGGTTGTCGACTGCTCTTTTTCAGCAGGCAAAGGCGGCAATTCTTCTCTAGAAACCTTCACTTCCCTTGGCGCATCCACACCAATACGCACCTGCCCGCCTTTGACGGACAAGACTTTGATTTGGATGTTTTCACCAATGGTGATGGATTCACCCGCTTTGCGTGTAAGAATTAACATGGAGCAGTTCTACTCATCATGCCCGATATACGCAAGAATTGTGCCGTAACACATCAAAAACCCTTGTTTTGGAAAAATATTGTCGAATCGTATTGCCAATATTTGTGAGGTTTTGCCTGCATTTTTTCATACATCTTATGCAAGCAGTTTCATTTATCACACAAATGTGCACACTTAGCTTCAATTTCAACCAACTTAGGAGTTGCTGCTACCCATGCAAAACCCGCAAACACAAAGCTTATCTAGCCTGCAGTTGCGCAGACTAACTGCAGTTTGTGTGATGATGTTTGCCTTTTTCTCAGCAACTACAACCCAAGCTTCCACACAAATCAAAGACGTACGATTGTGGACAGCCCCTGATCATACACGCTTGGTATTTGATTTGAGTAATAGCGCAGAATATGAATTATTCCGCCTTCACAATCCCGAACGCATCGTGATTGATATCAATAATGCCAAAATGTCGACTAATGCTGCCAAACTCGAACTGCCCGACCCTGTACTTCTTTCTATTCGTTACGGTAGTCAAAAAGGTAATGCCACACGTATCGTGCTTGATGTCCGCGAAGGTGTATCTCCGCGCACATTCCTGCTTAAAAAATCCGATGCCAAACCCCATCGTTTGGTGGTCGACTTATACCCCAAACCAAATCAACCCGTAACGAATAATGTTATGGCCAGCCATCAAAAAAACCGTGATATCATTATTGCCGTGGACGCTGGCCATGGCGGCGAAGACCCTGGCGCCATTGGCAAAAACAAATTGCAGGAAAAAAAGGTCACCCTCGCTGTGGCTAAAACTTTGGCTGCGCGCATCAATGCGCAACCTGGTATGAAAGCTGTGATGGTGCGCGATGGTGATTATTATGTTTCGCTGCGTAACCGCGTGAAAAAGGTGCGTGAATTGGGCGCTGATATGATGATCAGTATCCATGCCGACGCTGTGGATACGCGCAGCGTTCAAGGTGCAAGCGTGTATACCTTATCCGAATCTGGCGCCACGCCAGACCGCGTGGCAGCTGCCCTTGCCGCCAAAGAAAATGCTGCCGATGAAATGGGCGGCGCTTCACCTGAAGCCGAAGTAGATGACCCTTTTGTTCGTGGAATCTTGGGAGATATGGCCAAACGTGATGGACTAGATAGTTCTGAATTATTGGCCAACATCATGTTAAATCATTTAAAGGAAGCCAATTTACCTATCAAATACGATAGACCCAAACATGCCCGCTTTGCAGTATTAACCACCCTTGAAATCCCATGTGTATTGGTGGAAGTCGATTATATTTCCAATCCCAAACGTGAAAGACTACTCAGCGATAGCAAACATCAATCCACTATCGCCGACAGCATGTACACGGCCAGCAAAACCTTTTTCACGCGGATGGGGCGCTTACAAGATCGTGCGGACACCTATCACACGGTTAACCATGGCGATAGCCTATGGAGTATTGCCAAACAATACGGCGTGAGTGTGAATGAAATTCGCAAAGTGAATCGTCTCGAGCGCTCTTCGCTTAAAGTGGGTCAACGCCTGCAAATGCCGCAATCCTAGGACATCCATGTACCGTAGATTACTTCAGTTTTTATTGCCTTATCGGGGCAAATTATCCGTAGCTATTTTTTGTATGATTATTCTCGCAGCTTGTACTGCAGCATTGGCTTGGGCCCTCAAACCTATGCTTAATGAGGTATTGTCAGGCAAAAACATGACTTATATCTACCTCATGCCCGTATTCATTATCGTGTTATACCTCGTTAAAGGTATTGCCTTTTACGGACAAGCTTCACTAATGGCATTTATAGGCCAACGTATCATTTATGATATACGCAATCAGGTATATGACGCATTAACCAGTCAATCACTAAGCTTTTTCACACACCGAAAAACAGGCGAGATTCTTGGCCGTATTACCTATGATGTGACCTTGCTGCAAAGTGCGGTGAGCACTACGGTGACATCACTGATGCGCGATATCATGACTATCATCTTCTTGTTGGGCGTCATTTTTTATAACGACTGGGTATTGGCGCTGCTATCACTTATCGTTTTCCCTATCATGGTGTACCCCATTGTTCATTTTGGGCAAAAAATGCGTCAGGCCAGTTATGATGGGCAAGTCTCAATGGGTGAAATGTCTAGCTTGGTTGAAGAAACTGTGGGCGGCATTCGCGTGGTGAAAGCTTTTGGCATGGAAGAGTACGAGCGCGGCCGTTTTAAGGCCATTACCAATGACTTCATGACCCATCAAGTTCAAGCACTTAAAGTTCAAGCCTTATCCTTTCCCATCATGGAATTTGTGGCCGGGCTTGGTATCGCTGGCATTTTACTCTACGGCGGCTTACAAGTCGCCGAAGGAAAATCAGATGCTGGCGCTCTGATGTCATTCATTGTTTCTTTGTTACTGCTTTATGATCCCGTGCGCCGCCTCTCCCGCGCCAATAATGAAATTCAGCAAGGTTTGGCTGCAGCTGAGCGCATTTTTGATATTTTAGATACCCATGTGGATATTTCTGATCATCAAGACAGCGTAGCGATGCTGCCTTTTAAATCAGATATCACATTTGATCAGGTCACGCTCACCTACCCAGGCAGCTCACGCCCAGTGCTTGACGGCATTGATTTAACCATCAAAGCAGGCGAAGTCGTCGCCCTTGTTGGCAGAAGCGGTGCAGGTAAAACCACGCTGGCCAATATGATTCTACGCTTTATGGACCCCTCATCTGGCAATATCCGCATCGATGGCGTGGACTTAAAAGATTTAAAGCAAGATTCGATGCGTCAATACATGGCCTTGGTCACCCAAGAAATCGTGCTGTTTAACGATACGGTGCTCAGCAACATTGCCTATGGCCATAACAATATCGATCGCGAAAAAGTGATTGCCATTTCCAAAATCGCCAACGCCCATGAATTCATTTCCAAGCTGGAAAACGGCTATGACACCCTTGTCGGTGAAAAAGGTGTGATTCTCTCAGGTGGTCAGCGTCAGCGCCTGAGTCTTGCCAGAGCGCTGCTCAAAGATGCACCGATTTTATTGCTTGATGAGGCCACCAGCAGCCTGGACACCGAATCAGAACGTTTGGTACAGCAAGCCATTGATAAGCTCATGCTGGGCAGAACTGTGGTGGTGATTGCCCATCGTTTATCGACTATTCGTAATGCGGATAAAATTGTTGTGCTCGATCAGGGTAAAATCACCCAAGTGGGCTCACATGAGGCCTTGCTTGAAGAAGGTGGTTTATATGCCGAATTACACGCCCTGCAATTTAGCGAATAAACGCTCAAAGCCATGACTTTCAAACAAAAGCTTATTGTTGGCTTGGTGACGGCTCTGGTGTGGTTTTTACACAAAAGTGTGCGCTGGCAATACATTGGCTCAGGTATTCATCCTGCTAAAACCCCATGCATATTTAGCGTTTGGCACAATCGCCTGCTGATGATGCCTGTCTTATTCAAAGGCTGGGCTGGCCCAGGCATTATCTCTGATCATTCTGACGGTGAATTGATTGCTGCCGTGTTTAACAACTTTGGCATGCAAGCCTCTCGCGGATCATCAAGTAAAGGTGGCGCAAGAGCCTTGCTCAAAGTGATTCGCCAAGCCCAAGCTGGAAATTCACCCGGCATAACACCTGACGGACCTCGCGGACCAATCTACATCACTAAACCCGGTGCAGCGCAAATCGCCCTCAAAGCTGGTTTGCCTGTGGTGCCTGCTTGTTATGCCACCAACCGCCAGTGGCGCTTAAATTCATGGGATAAGTTTTATGTTCCCAAACCCTTTGCCAAAGGTGTGGTCGTGGTCGGCGATGCCATTTATGCGCAAGCAGATGAATCGTTAGAAAGCTTCACCAACCGCGTGCAACTGGCCATGGTCAGCAACCAAGAACAAGCTGATCATTATTTTCAGTGAATTGAAATGCTTGCTTGGATGACGTTCCCAATCTTGGTCGTTCTCAGCCACTCGCATGCTGACATCTTTGTTACTTATTTAAATCGAACCCAGACGTTTGGTGAGCGCTTGGCTAATCACCACAGCTTGGGCTGGTGGCATAAAGGATAGGATTTTACCCACTTGTTTTTCATTCATTCTGGAGAACAGTTTGACCACAATTTCTAATTCCATTTGCGCAATCACTGGCGCTGCTTTTTCAGCTTTCATACCTTCATAAACAGCAGTTAAGCGTTTGATTTTCTTATCTTTGATGCTTCCTTCTTCATCAAGAAGCGCTTGAATTCTTGATTCCAAATCCTGGAGTTGTTTAATCTTTGCTTTGGCGCGCTCTTCAGCGGCCTCAATCTCACCTTCACGCTCGGCCAAAGCTTTTTCTCTTTCATCCAAGGCGAGCTGTTGTTTATTCCAAGCCATCATATCCTTGCCATCTGCTTTTTTGCTTTGCTCTTCACTGAGCTTCATACCCTCAGCAGCCTGCACCGATGGAATCAAATCAGCGGCATTCCATATACCACTCCACTGGATGTAATTTTGTTGGTTTTGCTCAGATAACAATACTTCTTTTGTTGCCGATGTTTCGTTTAGCAACTGCCTTTCCATCATAAAAGTAAGGTTGGCTGTCTCTAAATCTGGGCTATCTACAAGATATGGCATAGTAATTTTGCCAACTGCAAACACAGTAAGCAGCAAAAGAATTGATGTGGTGACCCAAGACTTCATGATGAACTTACTCCCCTGCGCATGACCATTTGTGCTGAAAATTGTTGGTCTGCAGTTTTTTGTTGCTTATGCGCCTTACTACGGCTTTCTTGTTTCGCAATAGCTTGACCCATTTTTTCATGCACTTTGTGCCTTTGGCGAATCAGCGCCCATTTTTGCCGTTGCTCTTTGATGGCCTGATCCAAGACTTCGATCTCTTGAGCTAACTCTTGCAACTGGGCTTCCTGCTCCGTCAAACTTTGATCAAGCATCATCAAATCCATGGCTGCAGCACCACTTGCAAAGTGCTGCTCACGTTGGGTAATCAACTGCGACAATTCCAGCTCACAATGCTCTACAGCAAGGCTTAACGTTTGTTTGTAGTCGGTCAGCTTTTTTAAGGTTTCAGCTTCACTCTCGCTTTGACGCTCAGAGAGTTCAGACAGCAATTGATGGGTGCGCGCACTCATCGGACATTCGCCCCATCAGGCAAATTAGTATTTGCCACTTTAAACTTATCCAATGCCAACAAACCATTCAGCGCCATATTGCGGCTACAGTCTTCTTCCACCCCTTGCTGCATAAAGCGCTCAATGCTTGGTAATTTTTCAATCACTTTATCCAAAGCTTGATTGTTACCTTTTTCATAAGCGCCCATGTGAATCATATCCTCCATGCGTTCGTACAATGCAATATCTTTACGCAAGGATCGTGCCGCATTGATGATTTCTGGGGGACTCAGTTGTTTTTCAAGACGCGATATACTTCTGAGCACATTGATGGCTGGATAATGGCCGCGCTCAGCATATTTTCTATCGAGGACAATATGACCATCGAGCACAGCCATAGAAGCATCGGCAATGGGGTCTTCAGATAAATCATCACCCTCCACCAATACCGTATAAAAAGCGCTGATATCACCTTCACCTTCACCTGGGCCAGCGCGCTCTAATAATTCTGCCAGCGCCGTAAAACAAGAAGGCGTAAAACCCTTACTTGCTGGCGGTTCACCCAGCATCAAACCAATCTCCCTTTGCGCTTGTGCAAAGCGCGTGAGACTATCCATCATCAATAATACTTGCTTACCTTCAGCGCGAAACACTTCGGCAATCGTGGTAGCCAAGAGCGCTGAACGAACGCGTAACACTGGCGGCATATCGGATGTGGCAACCACCACCACCGTGCGCTTGAGCGCTTCTTCACCCAATGAATAATCCAAAAATTCGCGTACTTCGCGATTACGCTCACCCACCAAAGCAATCACATTAATCTCAGCTTCGGCATTTCTGGCCAGCATGCCCATGAGCATACTTTTGCCCACGCCAGGGCCTGCAAACAAACCAAGTCGCTGACCTTGCCCCATAGGCAAACAAGCATCCATCAAACGAACGCCAAGCTCCAAAGGTTGATGAATCACATGCCGCTGCAATGGGTTGAGTTTTCGGCCAAATAAGGGGTAATGCGGGCCAGATGCACTAAACGATTTACCATCCAACGGCTGACCCATGGCATCAAGCACACGGCCCAACAAACTATCATCGACTTGAATTGTAGGCGTGGTACCACGCGGCACCACCACATCACCAGGCGCAATACCTCGGGTGGCCCCCACGGGCATCATCAGGGTTTTATCATCACGAAAGCCCACCACCTCAGCTTCAATCTCATGGCCAGATCGGGTTTGAATATCACATGCTTCACCGATACTGATGCCAAGCCCAGTGGCTTCAATCATCGGGCCCAATACTTTAAACACCCTTCCCCGCATCAACACTGGCGCGGATTGTTTGAGGCTGTCAAGCAAAGCGCCACGCTTATCTTTATCCCAAAGGGAGCGATTAATCATCAACAACCAACAGGCTTTCGCGCAGTTGTGAAACAGCTTTCTTTAAGGTTTCTTTGGGGTCGACCAAAGCATCTTGGCCTGCAGTAATCAAACGGCATGTACCTTGGTTAATATCTTTATTAGCTTTAATTTTATATTGCGCTGGCATGCTGGTCATGCGCTCAAACAGCGCCAAATCATTGGGGTGTACTGCTAAGGTCATGGCCGCATCTTGATCTAGCCCAAACGATTGTAAGGCTTGCTCCACTGCCTTTTCCAAAACGCCTGACATCCCTTCATCACAAGAGCCAAGGGTGTGCTCAACAATGGCTTCGGAAATATCCAAGACAGCATTCATCGACTCACGTTTAAAATGGTCGAGTTCCTCTTCAGCATATTCCACAATCGTTTGCAGCAAAGCCAAAGCTTGCTCTGCGCGCTTTTCACCCAGAGCCAAGCCTGCTCTCTCTCCTGCTGTATAAGCTTTATCATAAGCTTCCTGCTCAATCACAGCCGTGCGGCTTTGCGCTTCGTTGAGCATTTTTTCAAGCTCTCGCATGCGCTCTTCTTCGATGCCACCCTGTTTACGCACAGCCGTGCCAAGCAAAGGTAAAATAGGTTGCGGTGCTGGCGTGTTTGAAGGGCTATTTGATGTTGCATTGCCTTGAATCTCAGGATAAGGAAACGGCGCACTGATGGGCGATTTTTTATCAACGGGTTGGTAAGCTAAAGGCCGAAAAGTCATATATTACACCATATCATCGGCGCTTAAGGTGATGGTACCATCATCATCTAACTTGCGCACAACTTGCAAAATTCGTTGTTGGGCTTCTTCCACATCCACAAGCTTGAGCGGCCCCATCACTTGCATGTCTTCGCGCATAATTTCTGCAGCGCGTTTGGACATATTGCCGAAGAAATTTTCCGCCAATTCGTCGGGAGCGCCTTTAAGCGCCTTCACCAAGTCATCGGAAGAAATATGTTTGAGTAGGGTTTGAATATCTTTGGACGAAAGCGCCAACAAATCCTCGAAAATAAGCAGCAGTTTATCCACTTGCGAGTACAGCTCAGAGTCTTGTTGTTCAATGCGTTCGAGCAATGGGCGCGACACATCTTTATCCAATGTTTTAAGAATCTCGACAAGGCTAACCATACCGTCAAAGCTCATACCTGAGCTACCTGTGGCTTCGGCCAATTCTTTTTCCAGGGTCTCTTCAATATCGCGCACCAAATCTGAAGGCAGTGTTTCAATTTTCGACATACGCATCAACACCGACATCTGCACATCTTCAGGCAATCTCGAAATCACTTGGCTGGCTACGCCCGTATCAATCTTACCCAAAATCAAAGCAATGGTTTGTGGATGTTCTGCTTCGATATACGACAAAATCATGGTTGGGCTCAAGCGGGATAATTTTTCCCAAATGGTAAACTGGCGCGGCTTATCAATGTAATCGATAATGGCATTGGCCTTTTCTTGGCTCACTGCATATTGCAGCAAAGCACGCACATCTTTGTGCGAACTATAAAGCAGTGGGTCATCCGAATCATGAATACTTAAATATTCTTCAAGCACGGCCTTGAGTAAATCCGGTTCAATTCGGCCAAGCTCTGACATTTTCCTGCTGATTCTGGCCAGTGTTTCATGATCCAAATCTTGAATGATGGGCGTAGCAGCTTCTGGGCCTACGCAATACAACAATATCGCAGCCTTATCTTCACCCGTAAGTTCATCGGTTCTCATGACTTAGCTCACCCACTCTTGAACCACACGACTGGCGCGATTGGGGTCGCTCAAAATCGCTGCTCTGGCTCGATTCATTTGAATCGCCGATTCAGGCACACCAGGAAGTGGCACGCCATTGCTATCGACGCCAAGTGCATTTTGTTCGCGCTCATCTGTGCTGGCGATACGTTTGGCCATGGGTCGCATGATAAACCACGCCACCAGCAATAAAGCCAACACACCCAAGCCATAACGAAGCAATTCCAAATAAAAGGTTTTATCCACCAAACCATCCATATCATCTACTGCTGCGCCGGAAATATCATGTAGGGGCAAGCTTTGCACTTCTACCGTATCACCGCGATCTTCGCTAAAGCCTGAAGCGCTACGCACCAAATCTTGAATAGCGCCAAGCTCTGCCTCACTGCGTGGCACAAACGTTTTTACACCATTTTCACCTTCAGTATAAGCGCCGCCAACAATCACAGCGATAGAGAGCTTCTCAATGGTACCAAAGGGTGTGATGCGTTGTTCGGTTTTGCTGCTGATTTCATAATTCATGGTGTTTTCAGAGCGGCTGGCTTCTTCTTTGGGCGGCTCATTGCTCACCAATGCGCCATCAGCACCCACATTATCAGGATTGTTTGATGCCATACCAGGCACACCCATCGGTGTAGCATCCACTGCCGAGCGTTTTTCATCAATGGCTTTGGAGCTACGCAACACTTGTTCATCGGGGTTAAAAATATGCGAATTGCTTTCCACATGCTCACGGTTGATATCGGCAGACACCCGCACAATGGCCTGACCAGAGCCTACGACTTGCTCCAACATGCTGGTTAAACGTGCTTCATAGCTGGTTTCCAATCGTGCTTCATAATCCATCATACTTTGGCCTTCACCAGAAGGTTGAAGCTTTTCATTGGCAGATAACATATTGCCCGATGAATCCACCACAGTGACAGCGGCCCTATCCAGTTCTGCCACAGCAGAGGCCACCAAACTTTGAATAGCATCCACAGATTGTTGCGGTAATTTTTTATTGCCGGTGAGCTTGAGCATCACCGAGGCCGAAGCTTTGCGATCACGCTCAGCAAACGCTGATTCTTTGGGTAATACCAAATGCACGCGGGCTGCAGCCACTGCTGGCAACACTTCAATGGTGCGCGATAGCTCCACTTGCAAGGCGCGTTGTAGATTTACTTTTTGCGTAAAATCACTCACCCCAAATTCATTGGCTCTATCAAAGATTTCAAAACCTTGGCCATTACCGGGTGCCATATCAGCGCTAGCAAGCGTCAAACGCACTGCATAGACTTGATCTTCAGGCACAAGCACAGTGCCTGCGCCTTGTAATTTGTAGGGGATTTTTTCTTTTTGCAAAAGCTCCACAATGGCCGCTGCATCTTTTTCATCCATGCCTGAATACACAGCCCGATATGGGCTTTCACTCGACCACAACATCAAACCCACAAAGCCAACAAACATCATCGCTGCGGCAAAAAACAAAATGCCACGGCGGTTATTGATAATCGTCGTTTGAAAATTTGACATCATCGGCGGCACGCCATCGACGCTTCCCGATAATACATCTTGATTACCCATTTGATTTTGGGATAGGCCTTGCCCTTGTTGTGGTCTTAATCCTTCAGCCATACTGCCCCCAGCATAATTTTATTAACTATTTTGTTTACTTAGAATGAATCTATACTTGCATGCGAATCACTTCGCGGTAGGCATCGAGTAATTTATTACGCGCTGATAACATCAATTGAAAGGATAAGTCAGCTTGTTTCACTGCCAATAACGTTTCCGACATATTGCCTTCACCCGTAATCGCCAAGTTTTCGGCTTGGGCTGATGCTTCTTTTTTCGCATGATTGGTTTCTTGTACGTATTGTTTGAGCATCTCCGAAAAGCTGCCTTTTTCCGTGCTTTGGTTTTCTTCAGTTTGAAGCACTGATTTACTGGCACCACCTAGGTTTTGCACACTTGGACCGTAACTTTGAATATTCATGACTTAACCCCTTTTACCGCAACAGCTCTAAAGCTTTTAAAAACATACGTTTGGATGCATCCATGGTGGTGATATTGGCCTCAAAGCTTCGCGAAGCTGAATTCATATCCACCATCTCTTCGATGGTGTTGACGTTGGGCATATTCACCATGCCTTGGGCATCAGCATCAGGATGAGCTGGATCATAAATCTGATTAAATGGGCTAGGGTCTTTACTTACTTCCGCAACGCGTACCGATTGTGGCGTAGCCTTATTCAATTTACCACTATACACATGACTAAAATCCTGTTTGACACCAATGGTTTCAAACACCACTTGGCTGCGGCGGTATGGACCACCCGAGGCTGTTTTTGTTGATTCAGAGTTGGCAATATTTTCTGCCACCACATCCATGCGCGCCCGCTGCGCTGACATGCCTGCTGAGCTGATATGCATGGAAGTAAAAAGATCATTGGCCATGGCTTGCTCCTTTTGATTCGTCTTGCCTTTGTGTTAAAAACATTATCGACCCGCCTCTTTAATCACATTGCCAATACCATCGAGGCGACCTTGCAGAATTTTCATGTTCAGCTCAAACATCAATTGATTTTCAGCCAAAGTGGACATCTGTTGCTCAACATCCACGGTATTACCATCCATACGTTGCTCATCGGTAGAACGCTGAAAAACACTCATCGATAAGGATTCACTGGTGGGGCCTGAAATATGGTTAGGGTGAGTTCTTGCCACTGCGGCAGATTCTGCCGCTGCTAATTTCTCTTTATAAAAATCGGAAAAGCCACGTTTATCAGCCTGATAATGGGGTGTATCAGCGTTAGCAATATTGCTGGAAATAACGGTTTGGGTTTGCTCGCGGGCAGCAGCAGCAGCACCAAGCCTTAGAAAATGATCCGAAAAAATATCTGCCATAATTTCTCTCCCACACCAACAAAATGCTGTTGATAGCAAGAGATAAGCAAAGAGAATGCCATAAATGGTTAAAAGCAGCGCTAAAGGAAAGAAAAATCAAGTGCGGCTTGGCCATACAAGGGAAGGAGAAAAGAACATTTGGGGGGAGAAATGTATAATTTTCACGACCAAGCCGCAGCTGATAAACTATCTATCGTCAGCGAAGCACCCAACTTTAATTTTTGTTTAAATTATTTTTTTAACCACAGCGACACAGCAGTAAACGCTTTGTGACCACCTTTGTTATAGCTGCGCCGGAATGTCAGTCATAAAAAGGATTAGCGCTGTGACACGCGCCCTTTTTCTACTTGTAAGTGGAGGAAATACGCAACTGTGTAAGGGCTTTGCTTCGTTTCTTTGCCGACAAAGAAATGAAGGAAAACGCATTATTAGAATCGGTTTCAGTCGTCAAAAGGTTCTTTACGCAGAATAAGCACTTCACCAGCAATCGTGGACAATGCTTCAATGCGGCGAATCGCAGCCTGCAAATTACCTTCTGTTGTTAAGTGCGTGAGCATCACAACAGCCACATTTTCAGCAGCATTACGCTCTTTTTGTTGCATCGCTTCCAAGCTAATTTGATGCTCCGCCAAAATTGTGGCAACTGATGCAATCACACCTGGCATATCTTTGACTGTAAGCCTCAGATAATACTCACTTTCCACTTCTTCCATCGGCATCAAAGGCAAAGCTTTACGCACATCCGCTTGGTAACCCATCGGTGGCGCCAAAAATTCGACACCATGCGGAAAAACACGAGCGATATCCATAATATCAGCCACCACAGCCGATGCCGTCGGCCGCTCACCAGCGCCGCGACCAATCAACACAGAGTGTTCAATAAAGTCACCCGAAATCATCACAGCATTATAAGAATCTGACACTTGGGCAATTTGTTCAGTTAAAGGCACTAAGGTTGGGTGCACGCGCATTTCAACACGCTCAACCTTACCATTTTTACCGTGCGGCTTGGCAATGCCAAGCAACTTGATGCGATAGCCAAGCTCATGCACAGCTTCAATATCAGCTGCGCCAATTTTACTGATGCCTTCGGTGAACACCTGATCAAATTGGATGGTAGAGCCATAAGCCATAGAGGCCAAAATCGATAGTTTATGGGCAGTATCAATGCCTTCCACATCAAAAGTTGGGTCAGCTTCGGCATAACCCAAAGCTTGCGCTTCTTTAAGCACATCAGCATACGATGCACCCTCATTTTCCATTTTGGTGAGGATAAAATTACAAGTGCCGTTTAAAATGCCATATACCGACTCAATGGCATTCGCGGCTGCACCTTCGCGCAAGGCTTTAAGGCATGGAATACCGCCGCCAACAGCTGCTTCAAATCCAATGGATACACCATGCTCTGCTGCAAAAGGAAACAACTCTTCACCATGTTTTGCTATCAGGGCTTTGTTGGCAGTCACAACATGCTTACCATGCCTCATCGCTTCCATCACAAACGAGCGCGCAGGCTCATAACCGCCAATCAGCTCCACGACCAAATCAATATCATCAGCAGTAACGACAGCCTTGGCATCATCACACAAACGCACAGTCGATAAATCCAAACCAAAATCGCGATCGAGAACGCGGTCGGCAGCAGCCACCAAACGCACTTTTTTTCCTAGTCGTTTTGACATCAGGTCTTGCTGCTCAAGCAAAATGCGAGCAACACCCAAACCAATGGTGCCTAGTCCTAGAATACCTACACGAATTTCAGTCACGTTTACGCTCCTGCGTTTAAGAAATTTTTGATGCCGCGCACGGCTTGACGCGTGCGATGTTCATTTTCAATCAAAGCAATGCGCACATGGGTATCACCATATTCACCAAAGCCAACGCCTGGGGCTACAGCAACTCCAGCTTCCACCAATAATTTTTTCGAAAATTCTAATGAGCCCATGGCTTTAAATTCATCAGGAATTTCGGCCCAGACAAACATGGTGGCTTTGGGCACTTCTGCCATCCAACCAATACTGTGCAAGCCACTCATCAACACATCACGGCGCGATTGGTACATGCCGCGAATCTCTTGCACACAATCTTGCGGGCCATTAAGCGCAGCGCAGGCAGCAATTTGTAGCGGCTGAAACATGCCATAATCAAGGTATGACTTGATCTTGGCCAAAGCAGCGACGATTTCAGGATTACCCACCATGCATCCAATACGCCAGCCGGGCATATTGTAGGTCTTGGATAAGGAGTAAAACTCCACAGCCACATCTTTAGCGCCAGGTACCTGCATAATCGATGGGCATTCATAACCATCAAATGTGATTTCAGCATAGGCAATATCTGAAATCACCATCAAATTATTTTCACGAGCAAAATCAACAAGTTTGACATAAAAATCCAAGTCCACTACTTGCGCAGTAGGATTGGATGGGAAATTCACAATAATGATTTTCGGGCGCGGCCAAGAATCTTTCACCGCCTGCTCAATATCAGCGATATAATCGCGGTTTGGGCCCATAGGTACATGGCGAATATCTGCGCCAGCAATGATAAAACCATAGGGATGGATGGGGTAAGCTGGGTTTGGCGATAAAATCAAATCGCCTGGCGAAGTTATCGCCACAGCCAAATGCGCCAAACCTTCTTTGGAACCAATAGTTACAATCGCTTCGGTCTCTGGATCCAAATCCACGTCAAATTTACGTTTGTACCAACCGCAAATTGCTTTACGCAAACCGGGAATACCGCGTGATACCGAATAGCGGTGATTGCGGCCATCTTGGGCTGCCTCGCAAAGTTTATCGACGATATGTTGTGGGGTCGGCTGATCGGGATTGCCCATACCAAAGTCGATAATATCGCGTTCGGCGTGGCGCAATTCCATTTTCAGCTTATTGACTTGAGCAAAAACATAAGGTGGAAGACGTTTTAATTTCTCAAATTCGCGCATAAATAGTGGTGTTCTCCCAAAAATAGTCAGCAGACTTTATGAACAAGCGCATAAAGGTCAACGGATAAACATCGGTCAGTAATAATCGTCATGTTTGCCCAACAATTGAAGGAAACTCAAAAACGAATATTGGGTCGCAAAATCAAAGACCAGCGCTGACCATCTTGGGTCAAAGACCCCGTATACCGCTGAGAACCCTCCCAAATTGCACCAAAACCCAAGGAAAAAGTGAGTTTATCCTGATACATGGGCCAATGTTTATCGATAATCAGTGTTTGTTTTGATGGCCTAAAATTCTCCTGCAAAACATCGAGCTTGTATTCAAAACCCAAGTCCAGAAAAAAAGAATCGGCCTTTTTGGTAAAATCAATGCGATCGCGCCTAGCACCAACAAACAGCGTGTCACCAATGTCAGGGTGGCTATGGTATTTGGCACCAGCACGAAAACTCCACGACAAATGCTGATTCATGGTTTCTCGCGTGCCCTTCACTTTCCACTCCAATTCAAGCCAATGATCACGAATCAAGATATTTTGTTGGATATGATGGCTGCCCACACTTAAAAGATAACCAATATAGCCTTTATCATCACCTTGGGTTTTTAAACCATCAGGCGGCGCAAAGCGCAGCACCCTTCCCGCAAAAACCGACAAGGCAAAAGGCTCCTCAAAGCCAGTGGTTACAGCTTCAATCACATTACCACCCAAACGGGCGTTGTTGCCACTTTCGTAAAGTGTTGGGTATTGATCGCGCAAAAAAACACCAAGCACTGGAAGTGGATTTACGCTGGCTTCAAACAAGATAAAATCGGGCTGCAAACTTTCTTGTAAAATGGTTTTATAAATACTCAACTCATCTAAATTGGAAACCACGGGAATGTCTTGATTATCAAAACCTTTCACCCAAGAAACATTGGAATAATAGGCATCGAGCTCATATTCAAAACTAATATTTGAGTCTTTTTCTTCAGCCTCCACCAATATCGGTTGAAGCAAAAACATCAACACCAAGGTGGTAAAAATAATTGTTATGGCTTGCTTATACAAAAAATTCCGCCTTCAACGTTGGGGTGGTGACACAACGTAATGCTTTCAGTGCGCTGGGGCAATGCTGGCGCTTTATCTGCCTGTCACATATTTTGTTCTTCCTTTGAGGCTTAGCAACAACGAAGCCAAGAGAAGCTTGGCATCATGGAAGTAGATTTGTAGCATTGCCCCATGCCTATCATTAAGACCCCTGATCAAGAAAAAATCGTTCAAGAAATCGTTGAACGCGTTAAGCTTAAACCACCTGCGATGTACGAAGTATTGTTACTCAACGATGACTACACACCCATGGATTTTGTCGAGGATATTCTGCAGCGTTTTTTCGCAAAAAACGAAGAACAAGCCCAACAAATCACCATGCAGGTACATGTGCAAGGTAAAGGCTTATGTGGCATTTATCCCAAAGATATTGCTGAAAGCAAATCCATGCAGGTTGAAAGTTATAGCCGCAAGCACAACCACCCTTTGCAATGCGTTGCTGAAAAAAGCGCCATCGAATAATCAGCACCTTAGCACCACCATCCAAACATCAATGGCCAATGCGGCACGGAGTTCAACTTGCAACTTTCTTTAAAACAACAAATCAGCCAAGCCCTGCAAGACGCAGTTGACCATTTGTTGGCAAGCAACCAAATCGAAGCCCAAGCTGAAGTGGTGCTAAGCAGACCAAAAATTCGTGAGCATGGTGATTACAGCTGCAATGTGGCTATGCCACTCGCTGCCCTTTTAAAGCAAAACCCACGACAAGTGGCCACAAGCCTGATTGCGCAATCCCAATTCCCTGCTGATGTAGCCAAAACGGACATCGCAGGTCCTGGTTTTATCAATATCACCCTTAAAGCTGGTGGCGAGTCTGATGTACTCAAAACCATCTTAAGCCAAGCTGGCCAATATGGTTGCATCAGCAACGAAGCTGGCCAGCCTGTATGCTTGGAATTTGTCTCTGCCAACCCCACTGGCCCCATGCATGTGGGACATGGCCGAGGCGCTGTGGTTGGCGATAGCTTGGCCAATCTTCTGGCTGCACGCGGCTATGCTGTGCACAAAGAATATTACATCAACGATGCCGGCGCCCAGATTGGCGTGTTGGCCAACTCGGTTTGGCTGCGTATGCAAGAGCTGCAAGGTCTCAGCATCACCTTCCCTGATTCAGCTTATCCTGGTCAATACATCATTGATATCGCCACCAGCATTCTAGCCGACGAAGATTTCGCAAGCTTTGAGGCTATGGATGATGAAACGCGTCAAAAAGAATTAGGCCAACGCGCAGTCAATGAAAACATGGCCATGATTCGCAAAGATTTGGCCACCATCGGTATTGAATTTCACCAATATTTTTCAGAAAAAACATTGCATGAATCAGGCCGCGTGAATCAACTGATAGAAAAGCTGCAAAACCAAGGTTTGATTTACAAAGGATGCTTGCCACCACCAAAAGGCAAAGAAATCGAAGATTATCAGCCCACTGAACAACTGCTTTTCCGCACCACTGATTTTGGCGACGATGTCGACCGCCCGCTGCAAAAACAAGACGGCACAGCTACCTATTTTGCTGCCGATATCGCCTACCATGATGATAAAGTCAGCCGTGGTTACCCGTATATGATTGATATCTGGGGCGCTGACCACGGTGGTTATGTCACCCGTGTACAATCGGCGATGAAAGCGCTAACAGGACTGGATAAACAACCTGAAATTCTACTGGTGCAAATGGTAAACTTAACCCGTGATGGCCAACCGTTTAAAATGTCCAAGCGCGCCGGCACCTTTGTAACTTTGAACGAAATCGTGGAAGAAGTGGGCAAAGATGCTGTCCGCTTTAATTTCATGACCCGCCGCGTAGAAAGTCAGCTGGATTTTGATTTGGAAGCAGCCAAACAAAAGAATGATGAAAACCCTGTGTATTATGTGCAATACGCCCATGCACGCGTCAATGCAGTGTTACGCAAAGCCAAAGAAGAAGGCATCAACATTGCTGAAATCGCCGATGTAGATACTTCCATTTTAAGAAGCAAAGAAGAGCTCAAGCTTATCAAAATGCTGCTCTCCTACCCTGAAATGTTGGCTACGGCAGCTGAACGCCGCGAACCTTATCGCATTGCACTTTTTGCTATGAAACTCGCTGCTGCATTCCATAGCTTTTACCATCATAATCGTGTGATTGGTGTGGAAGAAAATTTAATGCAAGCGCGTTTGCTGTTGCTTAAAGCCAGCGCCCAAGTGATTAAAAATGCTTTGGCATTGTTAGGTGTATCTGCACCGGAGCAAATGTAGTGGCAGACAAAGACTTCGCCCAACTCGAAACCACGCAATTTAGCAGCAGCCAAACTGCAGGTTTGGCCAAGCATAAAACAACATTGATTGTTGGTTTGGCTGTTGTTTTTTCGATGATTTGTTTTGCTTTTGGCTTCTTTATGGGCGAAAAGCATGGTATTGAATCCACCCAAGGTAAAAAACACGAAGAATTGGTGATGAAGTTGCAAAACCAACAAAAAGAGTTGGAAACTTTAAAACAAGCTGTTGAAAAAAACCTTGATAAAGAAGCTGCCACCTCACAAGTGGGTGAGCTGACCTTTTACAATGAATTACCCAAACAATCGATTGTGCCTGAGCCATTGCATGCATCCGAAGTTTCCACCCGTCCAGCTGCCAGTAATATCGTTGATCAGCCGATGGATGATATCAAAGCTGCAGAAAAGAAACTTGATGCCTTGATTCAAGATGAAATGAAAACCACCTCACGCTCGTTCCGCGTACAAGTGGCCTCCTTTAGCGCAGAGGATGATGCCAAAAACTTCTTACCGAGCTTGAGCAAACTTGGCATAAGCCCTCAAATTCAAAAGGTAAATCTAGCAACCATGGGCACCCGCTATCGGGTATTCACCAATAGTTATAGCGATGAAACGAATGCCATGCGCGCCAAGCAACTGATCAAAGAAAAACTCAAAATTGATGGTATTCTGATTCAAAATGACTGACGCCCGCCTCAGCCAAGCCTCGGCGTGGATTAAAAATCAAGAAACCTTTTCAAATTGCCAAATCACCCTGCTCGCAGGTGATGCTTCTTTTCGTCGTTATTTCCGCTTAACTGACGGTGCCAATAGTTATGTCTTGATGGATGCCCCGCCAGAAAAAGAAGATACCACACCATTTTTAAGGGTGAGCGCTTGGATGCAAGCCGCGGGGCTGCGTACTCCCCAAGTTTTAAGCCAAGACCAAAGTCTGGGATTTTTGATTTTAGAAGATTTTGGCGATGAAACGTGGTCACTTTATTTTCAATCAGGTAAAGCCATCAAGCCTCTCTTTAAAGATGCATTGCAACAATTACATAAACTGCAAACGCACGCTGCCTTGCCTGAGTTTCCTTTATTTAACATCAAACGCATGCAAACCGAAATCAATTTGTACTTGGATTGGTATTTGCCTTTTGTGGCCAAGCACACACCAACTGAATCTGAGCGCCAAACTTTTCATGATGCTTTGCTGCCCATTTTGACAAGTATTCATGCTTTGCCCAAAGCAGGTGTACATCTCGATTACCATAGTCGTAATTTGATGGTGCCAAGCCATGGTTTACCGCTAGGAGTCATTGACTTCCAAGATGCAGTATTTGGCCCCATCACCTATGATTTGGCCTCCCTACTCTATGACTGTTACCAAGATTATGATGAAACGATAAGGCGACATTGGAGCGAGAATTTTTTCACGCAACTTCCACTAGAGCATAAAGCCTATTTTTCAAATGATTTTAACATTTGGCACCAAGCTTTGCGACGCACAGCACTGCAACGCCATATCAAAGCCACAGGCATCTTTGCCCGCTTGGCATATCGTGACCACAAATTGCAATTTTTGACTGAAATACCACTCACACAGAAGCATATGGCAGATGAGCTAACTGCCCTAGAACTGCAAATTCCATTTATCAACAGTTAAAACTTTTTTTCACTTATTATTTGCCACTTTCGGGGTGAAAAGCGCCGAATGCAGCATTGCCCAAACGGCATCTTCAAACTATCATGCGCTCTGTTTTAAAAGGAGGATAACACGTTGTTTAAACGTATTTTGATTGCCAACCGCGGCGAATGCGCCATCCGTGTCATCCGAGCATGTGCCGAGATGGGCATTGAATCTGTGGCAGTATACTCCGAGCCAGATAGCCACGCATTGCATGTTAAAAAAGCGGATAAAGCCATTTTGATTGGTCCAGACCCCGTTAAAAGTTACCTCAACATCCATAGAATTGTGGATATTGCCCTCAAAGCTAAATGTGATGCTATCCATCCTGGTTATGGCTTTTTGTCTGAAAACCCTGATTTTGCCCAAGCAGTGATTGATGCTGGCATCACCTACATTGGCCCCTCACCTGAAGCCATTCAAAACATGGGCAGCAAAACCAATGCCCGCACAGCCATGCTTGCTGCTGGCGTGCCCTGCATTCCAGGCACCGAAGCCTCGTTAACCAGTGTTGAAGAAGCATTGGAAGTTGCCAATGGTATGGGTTACCCGGTGATGTTAAAAGCTGCTGCTGGCGGCGGTGGCCGTGGTATTCGTCGCTGTGATAATGATGCCGAAGTCAAAGAAAATTATGTGCTTACCACCAATGAAGCCTTAACGGCATTTGGTAATGGTGAGTTATTTATGGAAAAGGCCATCATCGAGCCACGCCATATCGAATTTCAAATTCTAGCGGATAGCCATGGCAATTGTGTGCATTTGTTTGAGCGCGATTGTTCGATTCAACGCCGCAACCAAAAACTCATTGAAATTGCGCCATCCAATTATATTTCCGATGACTTACGCGAGCGCATGGGTAAAGAAGCCGTGCGTGCTGCCAAAGCTGTGGGTTATGTCAATGCAGGCACAGTTGAGTTTTTGGTGGATAAAAACCACGACTTTTTCTTCATGGAAATGAATACCCGTTTGCAAGTGGAGCACACCATCACTGAAGCCATTACTGGCGTCGATATTGTGGCTTCGCAAATTGCGATTGCTGCTGGTGAAAAGCTTCCTTTTGAACAAAAAGATATCACCTTCCGTGGCAACGCCATTGAATTTCGGGTCAATGCCGAAGATCCGCAAAATGGATTCTTCCCCAACCCTGGCCGCATCACCCGTTATCATTCACCCGGAGGCCCTGGCGTACGTGTGGATGGTTGCGTCTATCCTGGTTACACCATTCCCCCACATTACGATTCGATGTGCGCCAAACTCACCATTTGGGCACCCGATTGGGAACGCGCCGTTAAACGCGCCCAACGCGCTTTGAATGAATATGATATTCGCGGCGTAAAAACAACATTGGCATTTTATCGCGCCATTGCTGAATCTGATGTCTTTATGGCAGGGCAATTTGATACTGGCTTTATGGAGCAAAACCCTGAGTTGCTCGAATACAAAGCCTTTGAGCCACGCGAAAACATCGCTGCTGCCGTAGCTATCGCTATCGCCGCGCACGCTGGCCTGTAAGTAGCACCCAAGTCCAAGTTTTGAAAGAAAGGAAAAACAACATGACTCAAGTAAAGAAAAAATTAGCGATTTCTGAACTGGCATTGCGTGATGGTCATCAATCACTGCTAGCTACCCGCATGCGATTGGAAGACATGTTACCGATTTGCGAAAAAATCGATGCCATTGGTTATTGGTCAGTCGAAGCATGGGGCGGCGCCACATTCGATACCTGCTTACGCTATTTAAAAGAAGGCCCTTGGATTCGTTTGCGTGAGCTAAAAAAAGCACTACCCAACACCAATGTACAAATGTTGTTACGCGGTCAAAACTTATTGGGCTACCGTCATTATGCTGATGATGTTGTGCGCAAGTTTGTGGATATGGCTTCTGCCAATGGTGTGGATGTATTCCGCACTTTTGATGCCATGAATGATTTGCGCAATGTGCGCACCGCCATTACCCAAGTGAAAGCCAATGGCAAACATGCCGAAGGCACCATTTGTTACACCACCAGCCCAGTACACACCCTTAAATACTTCGTTGATCTTGCCAAAGGTTTCGAAGATATGGGCTGTGATACGCTTGCTATCAAAGACATGGCTGGATTGCTCACCCCTACAGCCACCAAAGAACTCATCACCGAGCTCAAATCAGCGCTGAGCATTCCTTTGCATTTGCATTGCCACTCAACTTCCGGCGTTGCTGAAATGGTGCAGTGGGAAGCTGTGCATGCAGGCTGTGATATTATCGACACTGCGATTTCACCACTTTCTGGCGGCACTTCCCATCCTGCCACTGAATCGATGGTGGCAGCATTTGCAGGCACCGAATATGACACAGGTTTGAATCTGGAAGCATTACAAGATGTAGCTGCATATTTCCGCGAAATCCGCAAAAAATATGCACGCTTTGAGTCTGATGTGACTGGTGTGGACACCCGTGTGTTTATCAATCAAATCCCTGGCGGCATGATTTCAAACCTTGCCAATCAGCTTAAAGATCAAGGCGCGATGGACAAAATGGATGCGGTATTGGAAGAAATTCCTCGCGTGCGTAAAGACTTTGGCTACCCGCCATTGGTGACACCAACCAGCCAAATCGTCGGTACACAAGCTGTATTGAATGTCATTTCCGACAAAAAATACAAGGTCATCACTGAAGAAACCAAATCGTACCTTAAAGGCATGTACGGCAAAGCACTGGGCGAAATTAACGCTGAAGTACAACTTGATGCTTTGGGCGATGAGTCGCCAATCTCTGTGCGCCCAGCCGATTTGATTCCCGATGAATTGGACGCGCTGACCCGTGAAGTGGGTGATAGAGCCAAATCGGTTGAAGATGTATTGTCTTATGCCATGTTCCCAACCATTGCTTTGGAATTCTTTGCTGAACGCGAATCTGGTGTCTTTAAACCAGAGGCATTGGATTCGATTGTGTCTACTGCACCATCAGCAGCTGCACCTGATTTGGCGCCAACTGAATTTAACATCACTATTCATGGCGAGCAGTACCACATCAAGATCGAAGGCACTGGCCATGTTGAAGATGATTTAAAACCTTACTACGTCAAAGTCGATAATGTTTTAGAAGAAGTGTATTTGGAAACATTGACTGAAGTTGTGCCCACTATTGATGGCCGTAATATAGACTCTGGCCGTGTATCCAAGGGCAGTAAACGCCCTAAAGCACGCAGCGATAGTGATGTCACCACACCAATGCCTGGCCGTATTGTGGCTGTAAATGTTGAAGTTGGCGCAACCGTTAAAGCAGGCGATACGGTGGTTACCGTTGAAGCCATGAAAATGGAAAACCCTGTGCACGCGCCCGTTTCAGGCACGGTAAAAGCCATCTACGTTGCTGTTGGTGATTCAGTAAATCCTGATGAGTGCTTAATCGAAATCGCTTAAATACAAGCACAAGACTTTAAACGGGGCAGTTGCAACTCATTGCATCTGCCCTTTTTTTATTTCAAGCCGTTTTGATTGATTGAAAGCCTAGCAATGGTGCGAAGCGCAACGCGCTTATTGTAATCATTGATTTTCCAGTGCGTCGGCATCCAGCCCACCAAAAAACGATAAAAATCACTTTGGGCCACTGCAAACAAGCTGCGCCACTCCTGCTCTAAAGCTACAAAATCAATGGCAGGTTGCTTCTCGTTTAAAGCGACTTTTAAAGCTTCGAAATAATAATTGAGCATCTCTTTTTCAAAGCGTTGCTGCTCATCATCATTAAAACAACTGCCCAATAAATACGCCACATCTTTCATGCCGCAACCACCACCCACATATTGAAAATCAACTGCGGCAACAGACGGGTAATCAACGGCAAAACAAAAGTTGGCGACTTTGGCATCACCATGTACCAAGGTTTGGAAACGGCATTGATTTAAATGTGCATCAAGCAAGCCTGCTGCGTCACGTACACGCTCATCAGCTATGGCTTGAAATTCTTCTGGTCTGGTTTGCAAATGCCAGTATGTGCCCACTGGCCAAAGGTAGTTAGGCGATTCTCCCATAAATGTTGCATGGAAATGAGCCAGCCAAGCCAGGCAAAGTTTCGCCTCGGATTGATGTAAATGGGATTTACGCAACGGAAACCCAGCATCATCCAAATCTTCCAATACCATGAGGTGTTCATCACCCACAGTTTGCACACTAAAGCAATGCGGCACACGGCAAGACTGATCACAGCGTTGGGCCCAATATTGATACCAAGCCATTTCAACTTCATAGGATTTTACTTTACGTTGATGTGCCACATCAAAATGCCAGCCATGCGGATGGTTCACTTCCGATGGGAACACGACATGCTTAAGCACAACAGAGGAAAAGTCACTGCCTCGCAAATGAAAGCGCACGATTTCACCATAACCACTCCACAGTGTTTGTATCACATCAACAAAAGTTACAGAACTTGCACCCGTTGCTTTCGCCACAATATCGCTAAGTTGCTGTTGTTTGACTAACTTGGATATGTTCACAGGGAAATTTACCTCACCTGATGAAATGCTGGTCGCTTAAATGGTGGCTTTTGGCTCGTCTTCATTCGAGCCAGTTTCTATGCTTTCGCTTTCAGGTAACACCGATTCATTTTCTGATATCACATTCACATCATCGGATAACTCTTCATGACGCTTTTCGAGTTTGCGCAAGCGTTTTTCTTCATTTTTTTGTTGTTTTGCTAATTCTTTCTGACGTTTTTCATATTTAAAATTCGGTTTGGCCAAAGTGACATCCTACTTACAAAATCTATCCTGCCAGCATCCATAGCATTGCGATGGTGTGTCTTTAAGCGAACATAGACAAAGGACTGCGGCCATACTGCCATGAATAGATAGATTCGTCTTCTAGCTTGAGTGATATCTAAAAACAGTCACAAAAAAAGGGCCGCATCAGCAGCCCTTTTCACTTGATCCGCTCCCTGCGCTCAAATGGTTATTGTTGGGTACAAGTCCAGCCCCAACCGCGTTGTTTCTCTACAAAAGCTGCTGCTTGCTCTTCACAGTATCCCGCCAAATTCTGGGCCTGCCACAGGCTTTCTGCACCCATGCCTTTATCATATGTCACTTCACAAGGGACGGTCTGACCTTCAGTGGCATAAACTACGCTAATCACGCGTTGTTTATCACCATGGGTGCAAACATAGGTTTGGTTGGCAAGTGCTGGTGCTGCCAAAAATAATGTACTCAGCGCCGCGGCCAATGTTGCTCTTTTCATTGAAATCATAATGCCTCCAATTGGGATGTTTTTTCTTCACCCTAAAAAACAGTGTAGTCCCACGCTATTTAAAAAACAATTATTGCTCTTGTCCTTATGTATCCGTTTGCCCATTTCATCGCTTTAAAGTTCGGATATTTATACTGTGTTTTGCGCCAAATTCACAAAATGAATGATTGCTAAAAGTGTCAATATCTGGTATCAATTGAACTGTTCGTGAAGCACATCTCTAGCATCAAAAGGAGAAATTTATGCTTGGAAGACATCAACACACCTCACCCAAAGAAACCACGCTTGTCACTACCGCATGGAAGAAAATTCATCAGTGGCATACGCATGAAAAAGCGCGTCTAAAAAGAGCTATGAACAAAAGGATGAGGCAGGACAATAAAGTTTTGCTTGATACGGAACTTCTGCAAAAAGGTTAGTTTCTCCTCGAACATAGCAGTTTAAAAAGCTCTCCACTGTGGGAGCTTTTTTATAGGTATCACTCGGTATTTTTATAACTGATTTTGGAAATATGATGCGAATCATCAAGCGCTATCACAACATCAGCGAGTAAGGGTAGCGTTTGCATAGCCCAACGGGATAATCGCTCGTAATGCTGAATAAAACGCTGGAGTTCATCTGCCGTCATCGCTTTCTGACAATCGCCATGGCCTTGCTGATTGCGAAATAATTTTACTTCCTGAAGTTGTCGCCATAAAAACACCGAATCAAAACTGGGGACTTGCAGGTAAACAAGCACATCAATATGTTGAAACAATTCCTGATATGTATGGGTCAAAGCGTGATTCACAAACCCGCGCCATACCCCTTCTTGATCCTCTTTTGCTTCGAGCTCATTGATTGGCATTAGCAAATCTGCAGTTTGTTGCGGTGGTATTCCAACACACCACCCTTCCAACAAAACGATATCAACCGGCAAATCGTACGTATACCAAGCAGCTTCTGGTACACTATCATCAATGCCTTTATCAAACCGTGGTACCCGTACAAAGCCAATACCCGATTTAAACTGTTGAATAATATCTAAGCAAAGCTGCACATGATGGGTACCTGGGACGCCACGTGTTGCAAATAAGGCGTGCACGTTTGTGGCCAAATTCAATCGCTCCACTTTGGACAGATACAGATCATCAATGGATAACTGCGCCACTTCATAACCGTGCTGTGCCAAAATGATGGCCAACACGCCACTAAGTGTAGTTTTACCCGAACCTTGTGCACCGTTGATACCCACCACCAACGTCGTACTTCCTTTCTGCTGTGATATCCATCCCGCTAGCTGCATGACATATTCTTGAACCATATCCAAATACTGCTCTGGCAGCTGATGCTGCTGCATGTACGAAAGCAAAGTCTTTTGTAATTCTTTAACCAATAGAATACTCCGTAACTCTGTTCAAATGGCTATACCGCAATATCAATTCATCATGGCATTCATTTAAGGAATGCTGTTCCGCAACCAACTCGCGTCTGGATGTAGGTATGCCTTTGATATACAAGCCGCTAACGTGCAAACCACCCACCACATCAAGTATGAGGACAAAAGTATCTATTCTTATATTAGACAACAAGTGCTGGCCTGTATCCCTGAATAATCAGATTTTCCCTGTCACTGGGCGGTCGATAAAGTGGTAAATAGTAATTTAGTGACATGTACATCCAGGTATTACATTGTTATCAAGTCTGTATCTTTAGAATTTACTACTTTGCTGATGACGCACACAACGTTACTATTAATATTCAACTGCGATATTCCCCCTTAACACCGCGCCGATTTGAATGCCTTCAACCAATGGAAAAACACCATTGACCCCCACTTTGCTTACACTGCCTTTGAGGCGGCCACCATGCTTTAACGCAACCTTCGCTAGGTTTTGATTGGCTCGTAATTTCGCATCTTGCAGTTTTGCGGTTAAATCCCAGCTCAGTTTATCGGCAACTTTACTGCGCAAGGATTCATAAAACACCGTATTGGCCGCATCCACCAGAAAGCTTTCTGTTTTCATCAAATAATCAAATCCCTGCATAGAAAAACGATTGTTCACAGCATCAAATACGGGTGTGCCAGAAAAGTAGATTTTACCGGATGTGTTCAGCCACTGGCTCGGAAGTTTGGCTAAGAAATCGAGCTCAACCACAATGCGTTCACCATTACCATAAAGCTTGGCGTTTTTCACCGCCAATTGCGCACCACTTCCCAACTTAAAAACCTTACGACCCATCTCCTTCTTTAAAGGTTCGCTTAAATATTGGTAGCTGGCAAACACAGGCAGGTTTATATTAAAACCACTGGCATCTGGAGAAACCGTTTGGAATGGTGGAAGCTCGCCAACCTCAATGTCCTTTGGCTTTTGCCCATACACCCCATCAATCATCGCATCCACACCAATCACTGCAACAATTCCATCGTCCGTATTCGTGAATCCTGAATAATACAGCGCGCTAGGCTTGATGATTAACCAGCCCGAATTTTTCTTATCCACCAAAATTGGTTTTGCCAAATTCTTCCATGCCTTTTCCACAGGTGTGCGCACATCCATAGCATCCAAAGCAGCTGTGACCCTCGCCCCAAGCTTATCCATTTTTGGAGCCAGGGCTTCTTGCACATCATCAACAGCACTCACAGGAATCGATAAAATCTCAGTCGCAGCTTGGGTAACATTTAAGCTAGTCGTAGTGGTGGATGAAACAACCCACTC
Source organism: Mariprofundus sp. UBA1536 (assembly GCA_002323245.1). GTDB lineage: Bacteria > Pseudomonadota > Zetaproteobacteria > Mariprofundales > Mariprofundaceae > Ghiorsea. The sequence continues at coordinate 93,652 of DCPU01000011.1, forward strand.
GGGTTTAAGGTGAACTGTGCTCGTAATACCAACATCAGCCTCCACATCCATAGTCACCGATATCCGCGGCCTGAGTGCATGTGCAGGCACAACGGCATTTCCCGTCCCGATTAAATGCGTTTTGATAGCAATGGAATTCTCACCCAAGTTAAGGTTTATCTTCTCTCGCTTGATTTCGTATTTGGTGTCATAACTTGTGGTGATGGTTTCCCCCACTGTGCCATGCCCTTCACCCGTATAAACCAGCGGCACAGCAGCCTCCAACCGATTTTGAATCGTTTCACGATTGATGTTTACAGTAAGGAAGAAAGTCGATGCCACAGGTGCGGGTGCTTTCGCAGCCGGCAAAGGATTAGGCTTTGGCATCTTCATGCTCCACTCGGGAATCACCAACACCATTGCAATGAGCAAAATGAATAATTTCAACTGTAACTTCATTTTATTTTGCCACATCACTGCTGTCCGGTTAAAGAAAA
>DCPU01000006.1 GCA_002323245.1 Mariprofundus sp. UBA1536
ATCCCTTGGGAATTCAGACCTTTTCTATGCGGTGCTTTTCTTTAACCGTACAGCAGTGAAACGATTTTATTTTTGCACATCAAGGCTGGTTTAACTTAGCTGTCCGTGATTACAGCTGCCCTGATATATTGAAACCTTTTCATCGCGTTGGGTTTAGAGTTCATGAACTCAATGAATCAATAATAAATCAAGCCGCCGACGAAATATTACACTCGGGCTGGGAGCCTACCTCAGCAAGAATCGCAAGGAAAATTGGCTGCCATGTAAGTAGGATTCGAAAGAAACTTAATAACATTAAGTCATGAACTCATTCGTTCAACGGATTGTACTTATCGTTTGCTCCGATAATACTCTTCCAGCCTTAGAAAACGACTGTCATTGGACAAAGCAGGAAGAGCTTCTGATATACAATCCAAACAATCGCGGATGTATTGATTAGGCCAAGGTTGGTCACTAATAATAATATCTAATAGACTCAATGACTCATTTGGGAACCGCTTCAGCAATCCGGACTTTAGTAAAGTGTGAATTTCAAAATGGGGATGTTCAATTGCCTGTAGCCAATCCTTCACCGTTGACAAGGCAGAAGGAAACTCATCCCCTGCCGCAATACTCAGTCTTGCAAGTGACTTTGCGATGTTTTTTGAAGTTAAATCTTGAGATTTAGGCCAAATATTCTGCCAAAAGGGTTGAATACGATTTATCCAATATTCTTCTCTCTGATCCCCAGCACTTTCTAATGCCTGAGCAAGTGCTTGCGCTGATTCATCAAGACCCGCTTGTGGCAGTGACGAAAGAGCTTCTTGGAATTCCGTAACAGAATACCCATCAATAATGTCCAATGCCGCATAGGTTATGAATGCAGCAAATTGACGCGCGTGTTTCCCCAGCTGATCATAATTTCTGGCTGTTTCTAAAAACTGTTTCTTGTAAGAAATTTGAAGAGGGGGGTATAAACGAGGAGACCACAGAAAACCCTCCCACATAGCCTTAGCCTCACGAGGGTCTAAACTCCAATCAAATAAAGGTAACAAGTGGGTTTCGGTCCACTGCCTATCTACCCTAAATATGGTAATCAATCTTGAGGCCAGCACTACTCTACCATTTAGATATGCTGGATTCTGACCAGTAAAGAATTGGGTGAAGATCGGTTCAATATCGGCAGGCAATCTGTCGTTATCTTTTGGCTCTTGCTTAAACCACATGTTAAGTATTGCTTGAGTCAAGTGACCAATAGGATGGTTGATAGCCCTCATGACAGGGTCATCGTCAGACATACCATCCTCATGGGGCTGGTTCAACAAGCGTTGGCATAAATCAAGAAGTACCACCTCATGACAATCTATTGATTTAGATATTACTTCCAACCACCATGATAAGCTATGCGCTAGTTTCTGAAGCACCTCATCTGGCATGCTTTTGTGTACAAGAGGGGCGAGGTAACGCCATGACCGTATCGACTGGCCTTCCTCGCTCCAAACCTGTAAAGCTTCCTTCCATCGCCCAACCGCCCAATTCCTCTCAGATGCGAGGTCGCAAAGTGCAAAAGCTGCGTGGAAGAAGCGTTCGCGACAGGTGATACGCCAAGTATCTTCATAATGAATGTCATCGGATTTAATCGGTGTCCTAAGCCATTCCTTTATTTCGGAACGTTTTCGAGGAGCCAAATCAATTTCTTTCTGTGATTCGAAGTCAGGATCCCCTGTGCCGCTCATCCAATGTAGGAATTCATCTCTCTCATTTTCTGCTAGTTTCCATTCTGAATTAGCTAAAGACAGTTCCTGTAGTTTCCGCATTGCAGCATCACCAAGCTGAGTAGAGCCCGCTAGAATCTTTGATAGTCTCAGCCAAATTGAGTGATCTACAATGTACGTCCAGTCGTCGTCCTCAAGTTCGCTTTTGTACATATTACGTGGAGGGCCAAGCAATATTGCCTGCTCGATCTTTTCTCTAGCTGTAGACGATAAGTTATGACCTTGCAAAACTAGCAATCGCATTACCTCTCTATGAAGGTCACTTGACCACAACCACCAGTTTCCGTCTGTTATCAACCAATCTACCCACTCATCTGATTTTATTGAGTCTTCCTTACTGGCTGCATAAAGAGCTATTCGTTTGAAGCATGGGTCTGTAATAAAAAACCATTTTCTAGCTTTATTAGCAGCTGAGAGCCACAGCTATCAGGTACCAGTAGCTCTAATGAAGAGGGTTCCACCTCCCAAGTTAAGCTAGCGCCATCTAACGTCCTTACCGCCTCTTGAAGGGCCATTCTGAAGCTCTCTAGCCCGTTCCAGCCAGCATTACGTTCAAATTCTTTTATACCTATACCAATCACATCAAAATGCTTTTCCCCAGAGATATTGTCTGATATGGCACCCTCAACTGCGACTCCTAGTTCCTGAGCCCTAATTCTGGAATCACCCACATCATTTTTTTTGCGTGGCGGCACCGGTCTTTCAATCTTCTTATCAATAGTCTTTATAAAATCAATATCGTTATACTGAGCCGATTGGATATGTGTAAACTGTTTGGGCCGCGAAACAGACTTGTTATTAGCATCAATGGTTATTTCAGTGATGTTTTCTTTTGTAGCCTCTTCATCAAGGCTTTCCTCAGGAACATCATTTGCTCGGAACGCAGGAGATAGTGATTCATCAACCTCATCCCTAGATAAATCAGGGTGGTTCCGATCAAGCAGGCTATATTTAAGTGGCCATGACTGATAATTACAGATCTCTGTAACCCAGCAGTGCTCACCTTTATTTTTACCGAATACTTGTAGTGTGAACGGCTGCTTAAAAGGCCATGAAATAGTTGGAGAGAAGCCTTTGTCCAATAAGGGGATGAATTTTTCTAACTCATACCATACTTTTAATAAATCAGGTTCTGAGGCTATCCAAGCCAATCTACCAATATCAGTAATTTTAGGCACATCCGTGCAAGAGATATGTAAAACATCATTCTCAATTTCCCATTCTTCTACCAGCTCTGACCAGCCGCCATATAGTAGTAAAGCCCGGGCCATTTCTGGTGACTTGGCAAAAATACTGCGCATGACCTCTATAACAGGCAGCCAGTAATTAATCCCCGCCTTATCTCTCCAGTGAAATATTTTGCTATTACCTAAGCTGGAATCCTCGGCTAATTCATGACCAAGATTTGTACTTTGAAGTTCTTCCTGAGCTGAAGCCGCGGAAACAATTGAGACTTGTTCAGCACCAGAAAGCGGGATGCTAATAAATATGTTTTTTTGAATATCGCCATCTTGTGCGAGCGGCGAATGCGTAAAGACTCGACCTGTCACTAAGCGCGGAAATGCATCCCATTCCATATCAATTCTTGTTAATGGGTCTTGTTCTGACGACAGGTTCTTGAAGACTGCTCTAACAGTAGGGTTTCTTCCTGAACTTTGGGTTTTAATATTATAGAGAAACTCAAGCCTTACCTGAGCACCATCAGGAAAAGGCCAACTTTCTTTTGAGACCCTAATAATTGGCTTGGTTTCTTTTATATAATTCGTATCAACCCACCTCTACATGACTAATATTGACATTAATCATTGGTATAAAAATGACATTAATGGTTAAAATTGACATTAATCATTGGTACATCACACTTAGATGAACTAACCACATTTGCTGTCGCCACACTCGAGGCAGCAGTTGCAGTTGTCGAGGCGAACCACGGCCATGGCGTTGCATTTGTCACATTGCGCGCCGTTGGAGATGGCATCTTTGCCCAGTTTTTCTTCGGCTTCGATGCGTTTGGCCTGAATTTCTGCGGTTTGCAACTTTCCTTCCATCATGCCGATGCTGACCAAATGTTGCTGAATCACTTCGCCGATTTCGGCAACGATAGATGGCATATATCGGCCACCTTTTTTGTAGTAACCACCGCGCGGATCAAACACCGCTTTAAGCTCTTCCACCAGGAAAGTGACATCCCCGCCTTTGCGGAAGATGGCGGAAATCACGCGGGTGAGCGTGACAATCCACATGAAGTGTTCCATGTTTTTGGTGTTGATAAACACTTCAAACGGACGGCGATGTTCTTCGCCACTGGATGCTGTAACCATCACATCATTGATGGTGATATACATGGCGTGTTCAGAATGCGGAGTTTTGATTTTGTAGGTGCTGCCCACCAACACATCATCGCGCTCAAGCAAGGGTGCGATTTGCGTGACTTTGGCAGCTGCTTTTTCAGCTTTTTGCGCTTCTGATTCTGCTTTGGCAACTTCATAACCAGTGATTTTCTTTTCAATTTTAATGCTCATTTTTTTCCTCCTCGCAAAGCCATCAACTTTTGATGTTTGCGATGTAAATTTATCAGCGAATTCGACCACGCTTTTGCTGCGGATCCCGGACGCTGCGGCCGGGGATGGTGGGCGGTTTCCCCTTGCGGCAGCTAACGATACATCGAAGCCACCACCCACAAACTTAAGGCCTTAGAACTTACCGTAGTAACCTTCTTTAAGGGCATCAAACAAGTTGGCTGCTGAATGCATTTCGCCATCATATTCGATTTCTTCGTTGCCCTTGGCTTCAACCACGGTGCCATCTTCCAAAGTGAATTTGTAAGTGGTGTTGGCCAAATCTTCTTCTTTCACCAACACGCCTTGGAAGGCTTCAGGGTTAAAGCGGAAAGTGGTGCAACCTTTCAAACCTTTATCAAAGGCATACATATAGATGTCTTTGAAATCATCATAGGGGAAATCGGTAGGTACGTTGGCGGTTTTGGAGATGGATGAATCCACCCATTTTTGCGCCGCAGCTTGGATGTCCACGTGTTGGGTGGGGGTCACAGCATCTGCTGAGATGAAATAATCAGGAAGCTTGCTGCCTTCTTCTTGCGAGAATGGCATCGCTGCTGCGTTGATCAACTCACGGTATGCAAGCAATTCATAAGAGAATACATCCACTTTTTCTTTGGACTTTTTACCTTCACGAATCACATTTCGCGCATAGTGATGGGCAAAGGATGGCTCGATGCCATTCGACGCATTATTCGCAAGGCTCAATGAAATCGTGCCTGTTGGGGCAATGGATGAATGGTGGGTAAAGCGACAACCCTTTTCTTCCAAAGCTTTGAGCAATTCCGCATCACCAGAATCATTGAATTTTTGCATATAACGTGAGTATTTCGACCACAACACTTTGCCTTTGAGGCTATCGCCAATCTTGATGCCATCGGCTGCCATTTCTGGGCGTTTGAGCATCATTTCAGCAGTGACGGTGAAATCTTGCTCCATCATCGGTGCAGGGCCTTTTTCTTCAGCGAGTTGCAAGCCAGCTGCAAAGCCGGTTTTGGCCATTTCATAAGCTACTTTCTCAGTGAATGCCAATGAGCTTTCTGAGCCGTAAGTTTGGCGAAGCATCGCCAGGGCCGAACCGAGACCTAAGAAACCCATGCCGTGACGGCGTTTGGAAAGGATAGCTTCGCGTTGTTTTTCCAATGGAAGGCCATTGATGTCCACCACATTGTCCAACATGCGGGTAAACACCGATACCACTTCGCGGTAAGTGTCCCAATCAAATGATGCGTTTTCAGTGAATGGCTCACGCACGAATTTGGTGAGATTAATCGAACCCAGCAAACAAGCGCCGTAAGGTGGCAACGGTTGCTCACCACAATTATGCGCATGCAAGCCATTACCATCAAAAGTGTTGATCCCCGGCACCTGCACATCATAAACATCTTCAGTGCCGTCATTTGCAACGCTTTCCACCTCTGCAATAAAGCGCTCGCGATTTAATTTGCGCTTATATGCGCCAAGACTTTGCGTCAAACGCACTTGTTTGTCGGTATCTGCAAACCCAATCTGTTGTTGATAAACTTCCAAATTTGCGCCGGTAATAACTAATTCATGTTGCGCTTTGGTTGGATACGCCTTTTGCCCGCCCTTGCCATCAGGCAACATTGACAAGCCTGCAGCGCGGCGATTTTTATATATCGTTGAAACAATACCCAAGCGCAGAAGCATGCGCTGAACAGCTTGCAGACAAGGCAAATCACTCTGCGCCAAACGAACAGAGACACCTTTTTGCTGATTGCCCTGAACAGAGCCATCAGCATCGAAAAACCCACGTAAAAACCCCTTATAAAAATCTGAAGATTCTTTTTCCATTGCTGGTGTTATGGACTTATCACCAACGCTCATACCCAATTTAAATGCCAAATCGCGAAGTGCTGTGAATTTCATCCGCCACTCACCGCGCTCAGAAATCTCAGCGAATCCAGAAAAATCTCCACGCTGCGTAAATGCCGTTGCCGCCCGCTCTGCTTCTTGAATAAGTGCAAAAGAGCTATTGCCAGACTGACCCTTATGACCATTGGCGACCATACGCTCGGCCCAAACAGAGATGACCGCAGTTTCTTTCTTCAGTGTTCCATCGCCTACAAGCAAGCCCAATAAATAACCATGATCGCTATTAAGTTCACCGCCCCACTGGGCATTGATGTGCTGATTTAATAAAACCTTATCCCCTGCCTGTAATTTGGCAGCTTCAGTCCATTCTGTTTCGCATCTAAAGCGTGACAATGTAGTGACCTTACGAACACGATGATCATGGGTAAGACGAAGGGCATAGCCTTCTTTGGTTTGTAAGCGAAGCACATCTTTATGCGCTGTTTTGAAGAACCCTTGCTCACCAGTAGCATGTTTTTTACCATCTACAACGGCATTAAATCCCTTGCCTAGCAATTGACCAACCTGACGCGGACCTTCTGAAGTTTGCACCCAAGTATCTGAAGTCACACAAGGGTTGGTGGCGCGAATATCTTCGCAGAACCAGTTGTTGTTCAAATCATTCACTTCATCAATCAGGATAAAACCAGGCTCCGCGTAATCATACGTGGAAGCCATGATCACATCCCACAAACGTTGGGCGCGAATGGTTTTGTACACGCGGCAAGCGGTGAGACCCATATCGTTTTTGGTGGCGTTTTTCGGTGGGTTTGGTACCAATTTGAACACCACACGTGTGCTTTCATCGGCCAATTCATGCGGCGTGGCTGGAAACACCAAATCCCAATCGGCATCGTCTTTCACAGCTTGCATAAAATCGCGGGTAATCAAGCAAGAGAGGTTAAACTGACGTAGGCGACCGTCTTCGCGTTTGGCTTTGATAAAATCAATCACATCGGGGTGTGATATATCAAAGGTGCCCATTTGTGCGCCACGGCGACCGCCAGCAGAAGACACGGTGAAACACATTTTGTCATAGATATCCATGAAAGAGAGTGGGCCAGACGTGTAAGCACCTGCGCCAGACACATACGCACCTTTGGGGCGAAGGGTAGAAAACTCATAACCGATACCACAACCTGCTTTAAGGGTAAGGCCAGCTTCTTTGACCATGGTCAAGATGCCGTCCATGGAATCAGGAATCACGCCAGAAACTGTGCAGTTGATGGTGGAAGTGGCGGGTTTGTGCTCTTGAGCACCAGCGTTGGACATAATACGGCCCGCTGGAATGGCGCCATTGGCCAAAGCCCAAGTAAAACGATTGCGCCAAAATTCGCGCTTATCTTCATCTTCCACTTCCGATAAGGCAGTGGCAACGCGGGCATAGGTATCTTCAATGCAGGTATCAACGGCGTTGCCATCTTTATTCTTTAAGCGGTATTTCTTATCCCAAATATCTTCACTGGCAGGTTGTAGTGGCATTAAGCTGGTGGTGTTGGTTTGGGTGCCAACAGATTGTGGAATTATTTTCTGGCTCAGACTCATATGATGTGCTCCCTCAAGCGAAAAACGTTAAAAAATAAGGTGTTGTATCGTTGTGCCCCGAATGGGGAACGATACCATATCTTGGGGTAAGCCATAAAACAAGACACAATTTATAGTGGTTTGATAGCATTGTTATCCATATATTACCCACATGTTATGCACATGCATTTGTGCATAACTTACAAATCGTGAATTTTATTCAACATTCGTTATGATGCGCCCATATATATCATGGCCAAGAACATTCACTGGACCAAAATACGGCCAAGGAGCACGAAACGTGTCTGCATCCCATTTAACTGACGACCTGCGCATCACCGGATTACGTGAGGTCAGCTCTCCACTACAGATACATTCTGAATTTCCAATTACCGAAACTGCTGCCCAAACCATTTTTGAAACCCGCCAAGCCATTCACCGCATCTTGCATGGTGAAGATGACCGTTTGTTGGTGATTGTTGGCCCTTGCTCGATACACGATACCAAAGCGGCATTGGAATACGCGGCGCTCATCAAACAAGCCCGCGCCAAATATGAAAAAGACCTGCTCATCGTCATGCGCGTATATTTTGAAAAACCACGCACCACAGTCGGCTGGAAAGGTTTAATTAACGATCCGCATTTGGATGGCTCATTTGCGATTAACGATGGCATCCGCAAAGCCCGTGGTTTGTTGCTTGATATCAACAATATGGGCGTGCCTGCCGGCACCGAATTCCTGGATTTGATTTCGCCGCAATATGTAGCGGATTTGGTCAGCTGGGGCGCGATTGGTGCCCGCACCACCGAAAGCCAGGGTCATCGCGAATTGGCATCGGGCTTGTCTTGCCCTGTGGGCTTTAAAAACAGCACCAACGGCAGCTACGGCATTGCTGTGGATGCCATCAATGCAGCTTCACATCCCCACCACTTCATGTCACTGACCAAAGAAGGTAAATCCGCGATTTTCTCCACCAGCGGTAATGAAGATTGCCACATCATTTTGCGCGGCGGCGATCAAGGCCCGAATTACGATGCAGCCAGCGTGGCGCAGGCAACTGAAAAGCTCATCGCTGCCGGCATCAACACCGGCATCATGATTGATTTCAGCCATGCCAACAGCAGCAAACAACACCACAAACAAATCGAAGTGGGCCACGATGTGGCAGGGCAAATCGCCAGCGGCAACCACAATATCAAAGGTTTGATGATTGAAAGCCATTTGAATGAAGGCCGCCAAAATGCGGAACATATCAACGATTTGGCTTACGGCGTGAGCATCACCGATGCTTGTATCAACTGGAAAGACACAGCGCCATTGCTTGAAGTCTTGGCCAACGCTGCTGCAACCCGTCGCGGTGAATCATGAACGAAGCCATCAATACATTGCAGGCCATTGTACTTGGGCTGATTCAGGGTCTCACCGAATTCCTGCCGATTTCATCGTCTGGGCATTTGGCCATGATTCCTTTGGTATCCAGCTGGCCTGATCAAGGCTTGGCATTTGATTGCGTGGTGCATTTGGGCACGCTCACTGCCATCGTATATTATTTCCGCACTGATTTAATCAACATGACCTTTGGTTTTGGTGAAACCATCAAACAACGCTCATGGTCGGCCAATCGCGATGGACAAATGGCGTGGATGATTGGCTTTGCCACGTTACCCGTTGGTTTTGCAGGCCTTGCGTTTAAAGACTTTGTGGAAAATGAATTGCGCTCAGTGGAAGTGATTGCCTATGCATCCATTGGTTTTGGCGTGTTACTCTACCTTGCCGATATACTGGGCAAACGCACCCGCAGCGAAGCCGCTTGGGGAATAAAAGACGTAATGATTGTCGGTTTAGCACAAGCTGTAGCCTTGATTCCGGGCACCTCACGCTCAGGCATCACCATGACCGCCGCTTTGTTTTTGGGTTACACCCGCGAAGCTGCAGCTCGGTTTTCATTCCTTTTATCGATTCCCGTGATTTTCTTGGCAGGCAGCCTAAAAATTAAAGATTGGATTGAATTGCCCATGCAAACCACTCCGCTTTCAGCCTTGGTGATTGGTTATGTGGCTTCGGCAGTTTCAGCCTATATCTGCGTGGTTTATTTCCTTAAATTCCTCAACCGCGTTGGCATGGGGCCATTTGTATTGTATCGCATCATCCTTGGCTTCGTTTTGCTGTGGATGGTTTGGTAAATCTTTGAAGGAATTCATTTAATATCATGATGGCGCCGCATATCGATCCGGTTGCCCTTCAGCTTGGGCCGTTGGCCATTCATTGGTACGGGCTGATGTATGTGTTTGCCTTTGCTTCTGCTTGGAAGCTGGTGCAAATCCAACTTAAAGAACGAAAGCTCTGGGGCAAAGTCGTAGCGCCTGAAGCCTATGAAAATCTGTTCACCTGGCTGATTCTGGGTGTGATTCTCGGCGGCCGCTTGGGTTATGTGCTCTTTTATAATCCCAGTTATTATGCTTCCCACCCCATCGAAATATTTTATGTGTGGAATGGTGGCATGTCTTTTCACGGCGGCTTTATTGGCCCTGTGATGACAGGTTGGTGGTATTGCCGCAAAAGCAAACTGCCCTTTATCACCATGCTCGATTTGTTTGCCACGGTTGCGCCGCTAGGTTTGGCCTTTGGTAGGATGGGCAACTTTATCAACGGCGAGCTTTGGGGGCGTGTGGTCACCAATCCCGAAAACGTGCCTTGGGCTATGATTTTCCCAGGCGCTGGTGATTTGCCGCGTCATCCCAGCCAACTGTATGAGCTTGGCTTGGAGGGCTTATTACTCTTTGCCTTGCTGTGGTTGACGCGCAAAAAGGATTGGGTGGCAGGCACGCGCATTTCTATCTTTATTATGGGTTATGCCCTGGCCCGCATTTTCTGCGAAAACTTTAGAGAACCCGATGCGCATATCGGCTTTTTATTTGGTGGCATCACCATGGGTATGTTGCTCTCATCAGCGATGTTTGTTACCGGCCTGATCACTTTGCTTTGGCTGCGGAAGAAGACATAACGTATGCCTTGGGTCGATAGCCACTGCCATTTGGATGACCCACGGTTTGATGGGGTAGTCTCCAACATCATCGCCAGAGCCAAACGCGCCGGTGTGGGCCACAGCATCATCGCTGGCATCGGCAAATCACGCTGGGCAAAACAAGCCTATATCGCCAGCGAACATACGGAAGTGAGCAACGCTTTTGGCATTCATCCCTGGTATTGTCATGAACACGGAGTCGATGATTTAGCTACATTGCAAACCTACTTGCCCCAAGCTATCGCCATTGGTGAATGCGGCCTGGATTACAGCCCGGGCTTTGAGAATAAAAAAGAGCAGATGTGGTGGTTTGAAGCCCAATTGGATTTGGCTGTCTCAGCAAATAAACCTGTCATTATCCATGCGGTCAAAGCCATTGGCGATGTCACGGAAGCCTTAAAGAAACGCGTTGGTCTGCACGGCGTGATTCACGGCTTTAGCGGCAGCTTGCAGCAAGCCAGGATACTTACTGAAATGGGTTTCTTCATCGGCCTTGGCACACGTTTACTGCATCAAAACCCCAAACGATTTAACGAGCTGGCCACCTCGCTTTCTCTTGCCCATATCCTGCTCGAAACCGATTCGCCTGATGGCTTGGGCCATGAAGTCGCCAATGAACCAGCCAAGCTTTGGGATGTGGGTGAAGGCATTGCCAACGCCCTTGGCGCCAATCCTAGCGATGTATTAAAAACCTGCAGCCAGCATGCACGGGAGTTATTTCATTTATGAACCACAGCAGCCCATTTTATGAACGCACCAGTATTCTGATTGGTGAGCAAGGCCTGAACAAACTGGCCAGCAAACATGTGTTGATTGTCGGCCTTGGTGGCGTGGGCGGAGCTGCTACTGAAGCGATGGGCCGTATCGGTGTGGGCAAGCTGACCCTGCTTGATCATGATGTGGTGGGCCTGTCTAACCTCAATCGCCAATTGATTACCCTGCAAAATAATATCGGCGAGAAAAAAACGGCCGTGGCCGCAGCACGTATTGCCAGCATCAATCCGGACACCACCGTTGAAATCCACGATGGTTTTATTCATCCGGATAATGTGGCCGAATTATTAGCTGGGTTAAAGCCAGATTATGTGCTTGATTGTATTGATTCGGTGGTATGCAAAGCCGCGCTGGTGTACGCCTGCCAACAAGCAGGTATTCCTGTGGTCACTGCCCTTGGTGCAGGTGGTCGTATTGATGTGAGCAAAGTGCAAATCACCACACTCAACAAAACCGAAACATGTGGCCTAGCCAGAGCATTACGCGGCCGCCTTCGCAAACTGGGTGGTAATTTAAAATACCCTGTGGTTTTTTCTTCAGAACCTGCCGTAAACGCCCTACCGCATGAACCCATCCCGGGTGATCCTGATGCCCGCCCACGCGCGACCAACGGCACCATTTCTTACCTGCCCAATATCTTCGGCTTTATGACAGCGGGTTTTGCCATTCAGCAAATGCTGCAAGAAGATGATTGCTAAACTTCAACAGCACTGGCAACGGCAATGGCCAGGCCTGCACATATTTTTACTGCGCTGATGATGTAAGGCTAAAGATGCGACGCAATAAATGATGGCCAGCAAGCTTGTGGATAATGGTCATACCCACATGTGCAATCAAATATGCCCATAACAATCCACCCAATGCTTCATGTACTTCTTTGGCTTCATGAATGATTCCCGTCATCAAGCCAGATTCTGCCATACCATATAGCATCATCGCGCCAGTAATACCCATTGCCAATACAAGCAATAAACCAAGCCCGTGCACTGCGCCAGCCAAGTAGTATTCATTGCTGTTCAAATCACTGAGCTTGCCTTTAAACCAGCTTGGCACTTGCTTGATTTCTTTCAACAACCCTGGGCGACGAGAGGCAAACATATACGGATACAAACGCTGAACACTGAATTCCTTGCTGATAAATGCCCAGGCAAAACGCAGCACAATCACTGCTAACAGCAACATACCCACCCACTCATGCATATCAAAAAAGAAGACTTGCATCTCATCGCGCACCCGGCCGGGTTTGGGGCGCTTCATCAATTCTTCGCTCAACAATTGCAAAGGAATCATCAAAGCAAAGCACCAGTGGAGTAATCGCGTAAATTTATCGTAATACATCAGCTACCTCGAATGCCTCATCTATAGGGGGTCGAAACAAGGGCCGCACTTTAGCTTCAATTTTGACAACGATATGACAGCCCTGATTCCGTTTGTTACTTATTTGCCTGCCAATTTGCTCATGCGCAAACGCAAGGCGTTGAGCTTGATAAAACCTTCAGCATCTTTTTGATTGTAGGCGCCGCCATCATCTTCGAAGGTGCATAAACGATCATCAAACATGGAGTTGTCTGATTTACGACCCAGGACCATCACATTGCCTTTGTACAATTTCAGGCGAACGGTGCCGTTGACTGTGGCTTGTGAAGCATCAATCGCGCTTTGCAACATGCGCATTTCAGGGGCAAACCAGTAGCCGTTATAAATCAATTTGGCATAACGCGGCATCAATTCATCTTTAAGGTGAGCCGCTTCACGGTCTACCGTTAATGATTCAATCGCGCGATGTGCTTTGAGCATAATGGTGCCGCCGGGTGTTTCGTAGCAACCACGTGATTTCATGCCCACATAGCGGTTTTCTACGATATCAATGCGGCCGATACCATGTTTTCCGCCCACGCGGTTGAGTTCCCGCAGCACAGTGGCAGGGCTCATGGCCACGCCATTAACGGCAATGATATCGCCGCCTTGGTAGGTCAATTCGATTTCTTCTGGCTTATCAGGTGCGTTTTCGGGCGAAACGCTCCAGCGCCACATCTCTTCACCTGGTGAAACCCATGGATCTTCCAAATCATAACCTTCATAAGAGATGTGCAACAAATTGGCATCCATCGAATATGGTGACTTGGAATTTTCGCGTTTGCGCTCAACAGGAATATTGTGTTGGGCAGCATAAGCGAGCATTTGTTCGCGTGAGTTCAAGTCCCATTCACGCCAAGGTGCAATCACTTTCACATCCGGTTTTAGGGCATAAAAACCCAGCTCAAAACGCACCTGGTCGTTGCCTTTGCCTGTGGCACCATGTGATACTGCATCTGCGCCTTCAAGGTTGGCAATTTCAATCATACGTTTGGCAATCAAAGGGCGGGCAATAGAGGTGCCTAGCAGATATTCGCCTTCATAAATAGCATTGGCACGGAACATCGGGAACACGAAATCACCAACAAATTCCTCAGTGAGGTCATCAATATAAATCGCGGATGCGCCGCAAGCCTCAGCTTTAGCACGCGCTTCTTCCACTTCAGCACCCTGGCCGATGTCAGCGGTAAAGGTCACCACTTCGCAATGGTAGGTATCTTGCAACCACTTCAAAATGATGGAGGTATCCAAACCACCCGAATACGCTAAAACAACTTTATTTACTGCCATGAAAAACCTCGGAGCAAGCCATAGTGATGTGTTACGGAAAGCGCGCAGCCTAATGCTTTTTTAGAAAACGGCTATGCCTTATCGAGCAGAATTTTTGCAGCGAGACAATCGGCTTGAATTTGTTTGGCCAAATCATCGGCGGAAACAAAGGCGCGGTCTTCACGTATGCGGCGTACAAAATGCACTTTCAGGCGCTTACCATACAAATCATCATTGGCATCCAGCACATGTGTTTCCAATATAAGCGTACGCCCGGCAAAAGTAGGACGGTAGCCCAAATACGCCGCCGCTTTTTTCTTTTGCCCATCATATTCAGCCCAGGCCGCATAAATGCCGGCAGGCGGATGGGTTAAATCCTTCACCGACAAATTGGCAGTTGGGAAGCCCATTTTGCGGCCGCGTTTTTCGCCATGGCCCACGCGCCCGGAAATGGTGTAATCATCACCAATCAGCTGTTTGGCCAAAGCAAAGTCGGCAGCTTCAATGGCGGAACGGATGCGGCTCGATGAAACCACCCCGCCAAGCGCCACATAAGCTGCCGCCTCACTGACATCGAAACTCAGGCGCTCACCCATGCCTCGCATCATGTCCGCTTGGCCTTGGCGATCTTTGCCAAAGGCAAAATCATAACCCACATGAATATGCGAAAAACCCAAACAAGCGTGCAGGGTTTGGATAAAATCCTCAGCCGTCATCGCCGCCATCTGGGCATTAAAATGCAGCAACAACACCGCACCAACACCAGCTTGTTTCAATGCTTCAAGACGCTCATGCAAATGTGAGAGTCGGCGCGGCGCTTCGGCTGGATACAAAAACGCGCGGGGATGCGGCTCAAAAGTGACCACCACCGATGGGGTTTGTTTGCCTTTGGCCGAGGCATGATCATTGAGCTCGGCCAGCACCTGCTGGTGCCCCATATGCACCCCATCAAAATTACCAATGGTAATGGCGCAGCCATCCAAGCCAGCTTTTTTTGCTGCTGCAAATGATCGAAGTATCAACATGACTGCACCATAGAAATGATGACGGAAACTGTCGAGTTTAAGCCTTGAAGCGCCATCAAAAGCGCAGCTCCAAACCAGAAGAATAGCGCACATCATCTTTACCAATGGTTTGTGGCGGCTTGGCATCAAAGCTGTAATCCACGCTGATTTTTAACTTCACATTTTCAAACATGCCAACAGTGAAAGCAGCTTGCTCTAGCAGGCGATAATCACTGCTGTTTTGTAAGGTGGGTTGAATATAGGTGGTACTAGAAACTTGCACTTGATCATTGATTTGATGCTTATACATCACATACATATTACCCCGCCAGAGCTGGGAGTTTGTATCACTGGTACCAAGAGTTGGACTTAATTTTTCCCACTCATAAATCGCGCCCAGCCCCACATAAAGCCCGCTCACGCCTTCTTCTTCAATCACACGCAAGCGTCCGCCACCGCCCAACAACGTGCGATCAGATAAGCGGGTGAATTTATCCCTTCCTTTCTGGGCAAACACTTCGCCAGCCCAGGCCTCATTGATTTGGGTGCGATGGCGAAGATGAACAAAAGCACGATCGGTATTCACTGCCCCACTACTTTTGCCGTAAGCACGATCAAGCATCAAAAATTCGGTGTACTGCCCATGTCGCCACTGACTGAGTAAGTCGGCCTTAAAAGTGTCCTTATCGGTATTCCCCTGCGCCCCATCCAAACCAAAATGCAAGATATGGCTCATCCCATCGGTTTTCACATCCGTTACCGATTGCCCAACATTCACAATCGCTGAGGCCAATTGAGGCGAGAGCAGCGTTATCGCCAAAAGTATGATGGGTAAACTAAACATTTTCATGGCCGCACCCTATCGCCATGCATGCCCCTCGCAATCAGCAGGGTACTTCATTTGCAAATAAACACGCAAAGCAAATATGGCTTCATTTTTGCTAGCCTTAAAACGCCCTGAAAACAGAGCCAGCACATGGGTGACATGTAATAAATACAAGAGCCTCACTCACCGTGAATAGTTGTTTTAACATCATTTACGCAAGGAAAAACTATATGTTTGCAAATAAAGCTATGTACTTCCACTACACCGAGTGGGTGATGAATCACCCCCGCTTTGTCATTGTTATGGCAGTACTTATTTTACTTTCCATCACCAGCGAACCTTGGCTGGCAGCCGTGTTGTTTATCCTCTTTAGCATCGAGATTGGCCACCGCATTGCGCTGATGCGTTATCGCTCCAACCTGAACCCCTACAAAATGGATCCAAGACGCAAGAGTGAGCTTTTCTTTTTAGCCTTGGATATGGTAGCTGTAGCCTCCTTGCTACTCACAGTTTTTGAATCAACACTACCCATGGAAGCTGGCGTGTTGGCTCGTTTTGCCCGCATTATGTATTTGCTCAGGGCCATTCGTTTGTTCCGCTATATTGATTTGCAAAGCATCCTCTATTCGCCGACCTATGGCATGCTGGTTTCGCTTATCGTGATTATGTCCTTCTTTGCTGAAGGCATGTATTTGATGGCTATTTTAATATTTTTCTCTGTTGAGATAGCTGTGCGCTTTATTATCACCAGTAATATGCATTTTGTGTCACGAAAGCAAAAGACCATTGAATGGTTTTTTTGGTGGGTGGATTTGGCAGCCACCGTTGCCATGTTGCCGATGTTTGCCGTACTCAATGCTGGAGCAGCGTTACGTGTTTTGCGTTTAGCGCGCTTGCTACGGCCATGGTTGGTGATTGGTAAAAACCTTGTCGCTGTCGTTCGCGAAGGTCAGTTTATGCAAGAGATCAACCTGATTATTCTTATCTTGGCAGTGCTCTCATTGGGTGGAGGTTTTATCGGCAACCTTACCCATGCCGACTATGATTTTTCTCGTGATGGCCAAATCACTGAGGTCGATCACGAAATGTTAGCACCCATCTGGTTTGCTTTCCGCGCTTTTACCGACCCTGGCAACTCAGTACCCTTTCCTGAATCCAATTCCATTGCTGTATTCTCAGTGGTTGCCGTGCTTGGCGGTGTATTCATGTTTGCTTTTTTCATTGGTATTGGCGCCAGCATTGTGTCAGGGCTGATGGGCAAGTTGAGGAATAACGATCTGAATATCGCTAACCACATCGTTATGCTGGGCTGGAATGATGTATCTCCCTTTGTGCTGCAACAGCTTAATATCCTCTCACAACGCACTTTTTCTCGGGTCAAACTCGTATTGCTACATGATGAGGAAAAACAACCCGAGGGGTTAACCCAAGAGTCTTGGGTAACGTTCCGCTGGGGTGATATGGAAAACTCAGCCTCCCTCAAGCGTATCAATCTGGCCATGGCCAAGCAGGCGATTGTCAATGTCCCTGATCAACAAAGTGCCTCTGAGAACCTTGCCCATAGCTTCTTTTCCCTGTTGGCTATTCGCGCTGAGAACCCAGACATTTTTATCAATTATGCCACGCCCGGATTATCCACTCCGCACTTAAAATCGTATCACCATCAATTGCAGGTGGGTTGGGATAAAAAGAACTTTTACAACAAACCCACTGTCATTTTATCCCAAGCTGATGTACGCGCCAATTTATTGCGTCAGGTATTAAGTTATCCGGATTTCGATCAGATTATCAGCCGCTTGATGATTCCAGTTCGCCATGATGAATCGACGCTGCAGGTCATTGAGTGGTCGGGCAGCATAACCGTGATAGATGAAGAGGCTTGGATGGCTTCAGCTTGTGTCCAATACCAAAAACCACTCAAACACATCATCCAAAGCATGTTTTCACGCGGCGTCATTCTTGTCGCCATTGCTGATACCCAATTGTGCACCTACCCCGCCTTAAGTATGAATGATGATATCCAAATTGCTTATATCGTGGGTATCGCTCTTGATGCCAACTCATTGATGGGTGAAATTGACTTTGCCCTGCGTCAAGAATGGACACCACAAAATGCGCTGGTGATGGATAATTCGTACCCCCTCATCACCAAAGCAACACGCCTAGATAGCACTGAGAAGATTCGCGTTGTCATCATCGGCCGCGTTGAGGCCTTACCTTTGATGCTCAAACGTTTGCTCAATTCTTTCAGCAGCGTTGATGTGGTAATTCTTGACGATCTCTCCCCAGATGAACACGCCGACCAGCAAGCCTATATTCGCCGCCGTATTGGTGAAATGGAAGGTGCGGACGCGCGAATTTCAACCACGCTGGTACGTTGGGATTTCTCGAATATGGATTTCTTGCGTGAGCATGTACATGGCGCTGATCGAATTATTATTTCCAAGCCTGCGCATATCAGTAAGCGGCCACATGCCATCGTCGCCAATGTACTATCACACCTGATGACCATTCTTGATGAATTACATGAAAAGCCATTTATTTTCCCACTTGTCGATTCGCGAGAGCAAGCTGAAATGCTGCAAAAAGAATTGTATCGCTTTGATGTTGAGCATGAAGTGCATGTGGTAGTGCCACATGAATTTTATGGCACCTATGTGGCCCACACAAGCTTTGGCATGTTCAGTGCCCCCAATGCGGAGGTGTACAACAGCCAACGTGTACTGCGTTATGTTATTGATGACTTGATGGCCGATTGTGACAAATTGGATGCCTTTATATCGAGGCTTTGGAAGTGGGCTCGGTATTGCCTGAAAGCTTACAACAGGTCTTCAACAGCCTCATGCTCGATAACTGCTTGCTGATTGGTTATCGCCTTCGCCATTCCTTTGAGCGATCCGACAGCGTGTATGAAATGATTTATCGCGCTTTCCCCCGTGAAAATAATTTCCGCTGCTTAAGGCAAATGCATTTGGTGATTAACCCCATGGGCTCAGCCTTGCTGGAAAACACCTGGCTTGAGCATCGCGACGACATTGTGGAGCTGATTGTGATTCGTTGTATCTAAAGCATCGGTGAGCCTGCCTTGACCAAATACGCATCTTCTACGATACTCATCTTGTAACATGCAGTTGTTAGTAGGGGGTATGATGCGGATAGCAAGGTTGCTTGTATGAACCCACAACACTTGGTTTTGTCATTATGGCAACGCTGGGGAGGCTTTGCCTTCGGCCGCTGGTGTTACAGCCGGTGCTTGGGTTGGTTGGTTCCGTATTCAGGTAGTATTTCAGCCAATGTGCTGCAATTAAAACCCGGTTACGCCTTGGTCTCACTTCGCGATCGCCGCGCCGTACGTAATCATCTTCACTCCATCCATGCCTTAGCCTTGGCCAATCTCGGAGAGCTCAGCAGCGGCCTTGCCATGATGGCGGCCTTGCCCAATAACATCAAAGCCATCGTCACCAAACTTGAAGTCACCTACCTCAAAAAAGCCCGCGGGCAAGTACACGCGGAGGGTTTTGCCAATCCGCCAACCCATATTGTCGAACCTACCGAGCACATCGTGTCTGCCGCTATCAAAGATGATGGGGGTGATGTGGTCGCTACGCTGCAAATTGTGTGGCAGCTCAAACCCGAGGAGGTGGTGCCTTGAATACCGCCTTTACCCGGCACGCTGGTGTGGCCTTGCCGCTGATTTGCGGCCCCATGTACCCCTGCTCGAATCCTGAATTGGTGGCCGCTGTTTCCGCAGCTGGAGGCTTAGGTGTGGTGCAACCCGTATCGCTCACTTTTGTGCACGGCTACGACTTTCGCGAAGGCCTGAAATATATCCAGAGCCTCACCGACCAACCTATTGCGATGAACGCTTTAATTGAAAAATCCTCAGCCAGATATCACGCTCAAATGCAGGCCTGGCTGGATATTGCGCTGGAGGAAGGTCTTCGTTTCTTTATCACCTCCTTGGGCAACCCGCGCTGGGTGGTGGATGCTGTCGCCCCGCACGGCGGCGTGGTGTATCACGATGCCACCGAGCGCAAATGGGCCAACAAAGCTTTGGACAATGGCGTGCAGGGTTTGATTGCCGTCAACCATCGCGCTGGTGGTCATGCTGGCCACTTATCGGCACAGCAATTGATGGATGAATTAGGTGATTTCGGTGTGCCGCTCATTTGCGCTGGGGGAATTGGTGATGAACATCAGTTCTCTGAAGCTTTAGCACTTGGTTTTGCAGGATGCCAATTGGGCACCCGCTTTATTGCCTCCAATGAATGCAATGCTGCCGAACCATACAAACAAGCCATCGTGGATGCACAAGAGCAAGATATCGTCTTGAGTGAGCGCATCACCGGCGTACCTGTGGCATTGATTAATACACCCTATGTGGTGGGTATGGGTTTAAAAGCTGGCCGTTTTGCCCGTTGGCTGCTCAATGGCAACAAGACCAAACACTGGATGCGTATGTTTTATACCCTGCGCGCAGCTTTTGCTTTACGAAAATCTTCGTTGGATGCCAGCGGCAAACACGATTTTTGGCAGGCAGGCAAAAGCGTAGGCGCTATTCATAGCATCGAGCCTGTAACAAAAATCATACAACGATTTCAAGCAGCAATGATAACGATGCAACAAGGAGGCAAATAAGATGGATAAAATCTGGTTACAATCCTACGCACCCGGTGTACCTGAGACTATTGATGCCAACGCACATACTTCACTCACCGAAATCTTTGAGCAAAGTGTGGCTAAGTTTGGCAATAAACCGGCGTATTCCAACTTTGGCAATACACTGAGTTTTGAAGAAGTCGACACCTTATCCCGCAATTTTGCGGCTTACCTAACCCAAACATTGGGCTTAAAAAAAGGTGATCGCCTGGCCATTATGATGCCCAACACATTACAGTATCCCATCACACTATTCGCTGCCTTGCGCGCTGGCCTGGTGGTCGTCAACGTCAACCCACTCTACACCCCACGCGAATTGGAATATCAACTCATTGATTCGGGCGCAGTGGCGATTGTGGTCCTGGAGAACTTTGCAGCTACAGTAGCTACCGTGTTCAATAAAACACCACTTAAACACGTAATTACTACCCAAATTGGCGATTTGTTTCCATTCCCCAAATCCATGCTTACCAATGTGGTCGTCAAATATGTGAAAAAGATGGTGCCATCTTTCTCTCTTCCTTCAGCCATACATTTGAAAGATGCACTTAGCCAGGGGCGCCATTTGCCGTTTAATCGCGTTAAACAAAGCTTGGATGACACTGCCTTTTTGCAATACACAGGCGGCACCACCGGCGTGTCGAAAGGAGCTATCCTGACTCATCGGAATATGGTCTCAAATCTGCTCCAGGCCTATCACTGGGCCAAAAGTGCTGTGACCGAAGGCGAAGATGTATGCGTGACAGCGCTACCGCTTTATCACATCTTTGCCCTCACCGCCAACGCCTTCTTCTCCCTCAAAATTGGTGCCAAATGCCTGCTCATTACCAACCCACGGGACTTCCCTGCTTTTGTAAAAACGCTAAGCCAGGAGAATTTCTCGCTGTTTGTGGGCATCAACACTTTATTCAATGCCCTGCTCCACACACCTGGCTTTGATAAGCTCGATTTCTCAGCCCTCAAGCTCACCCTTGGCGGCGGCATGGCCGTGCAGCGCAGCGTGGCTGAACAATGGAAAGCGGTAACTGGTTGTACCCTAATCGAAGCTTATGGGCTTACCGAGACTTCGCCGGCCGTTTGCATTAATCCCATGGATATTCCTGATTACACCGGCGCCATTGGTTTGCCCGTATCATCGACTGAAGTATCGATTCGCGCTGAAGATGGCTCTGAAGTGCCTTTGGGCGAAGCTGGCGAATTATGGGTGAAAGGCCCGCAAGTGATGCCCGGCTATTGGATGCATGATGAAGATACCGGCAAAGCGCTCACCGATGATGGTTGGTTGCATACGGGTGATGTCGCCAAAATGGATGAAAAAGGTTATGTGTTTATCGTGGATAGGCTTAAAGACATGATTCTCATTTCTGGCTTTAATGTTTATCCCAATGAGATTGAATCAGTGCTGGCTGCCCATCCGAAAATTTTGGAAGCGGGTGTGATTGGTGTGTCGGATACGCATATGGGCGAAGCGGTTAAAGCCATCATCGTTAAAGATGATCCATCGCTCACGGAAGAAGAAGTGCGCGCCCATTGCCGCGAGAACCTCACCAACTACAAACGACCCAAACACATTGAATTTATTGATGCTCTGCCGAAAACCAATGTGGGTAAAATCTTACGCCGCGAATTACGCGACCAACATGGTGGCATTAACGAGTAAGGTTTTTCTCAAGACCGCCCAAGTCAGTAATGACCTAAGCGGTTTGGAACATAAACGTCTTATTTGATTAGCGGCAACTCAAACATGCTATGGCAGGCAATGCAGTTATTCATGGTTTGAGCAAAGACCAATTGTATCTCTTTGGCGGGTTTGCCTTCTTTGGCCATATTGGCGATATCATCAAAGGCATAGTGGGTGCCAAAACCCAACTTCTTAAATTCAATGGGCAACTTGGCGCGCAAAGCAAAATCAACGGTAGCAATGGCGCCGCTGCCCAAAGGCCTTGCTGCCGCTTCCACAGCTGCCAAATCTTCATTGGCCAAAGCTTCAACAATCACTTGGCTGGTTTCCAGCAGCATACGCATTTCGCCCAACACAGCTTGACGCTCCCCAGGGGTGAGCACGACTGCAGTCCGACCCTCTTCACCCTGCATGGCGCTCCCAACGATAATAAATTTATAGCCGATACCTGCAATGACAGCCAATAGCAAGCCTATAGCGATCCAATGTGGTGTGGTGTTTTTCATGTGTTACCCCTTTGTCAGCTGCGCTGTAATTTTTTGCAGGGTATTGATGGTGATTTGTTTTTCTTCATCTGAAACATCGGTAAGCGCTTCGATTTGAAAGTTAGCAACCACAGCCATCAATATGGGCATGGCAGCCTTGCCTTCTTCGCTTAAATGGATGCGAAAGTGCCGGCGATCGGCCGCATCCGTACGCCGCTCAATCAGCCTTTTTTTCACCAACCCATCCAGTCTTCGCGTAATCGTGGTTTTATCGCGCATCATCAAGCTGGCAAGCTGCATTTGCGTCAGGCCATCTTCTTTGTGTAAGCGAAATAAAATTCCAAAATCTTGCGCTGTGAGCAAAAAACCTGCTTCGCTAAAGCGTTTAGCCACGCCTTCACTCATCAGATAAGCCGCACGATTGACATAAAAACCGATAGCTCTTTCCAGCTCAAAGTCCTGTGTTTTCTGCACCAAAATATCTCCTGCACTGCGATTGCTATTCACAACAGTTGTATAATGCAACTATTATTTATGCCCAATAAACATCTGTTCATCTTGCGTCTGCTACCTATAACTGTACGTAATTCTTTCGGAACTTCACAACTTTCTGCACATAACTGCGCGTTTCTTCATAAGGCAGCTTCGTTACCAGCGTGTCGTACACTTGTGGCGGGGTCATGGTATTGATGGCTGAAATCGCCGTGGTTCTGTCGCCCCCAAAAGCCTTGAAGGTATTACCTGCTCCGGTGTTATACGAAGCAATGGCGCAGTATTCGCGAGAGATATGGTCGTTCACTTTCCCCAGATAATTGTTGAGCAAGACACCAATATAAGCGGTACCCAATTCAATATTATTGTTGGCATCAAAAAGAAAATCCTGGGTAGGCGCTTGATCAATGCCACGCGCTTCTTTGTAAGCATCGCGTCCGCCGCTGGATGGCACCAACTGCATCAAACCAAAGGCAGGGGCAGCGCTCACCGCAAACGGATTAAAATTACTTTCCGTGCGTATCACACCAAAAATCAAGCTTTCGTTCACCCCGAATTTATCAGCAAACCGCTTCACAGTAGGTAAATATTTCTCTGCTTGTTTGTCAGAGAAGTTACTCACCATATTCATTTCCACAAAATGCGCCGTTTTAAAGCCGTTTTCGGTGTTAAACGCTTTGGATTTTTGCGCATTGTTTATCAACCAATCGGCAAACATAGCCGCTTGCTGCGGGGTGTTAATCGCCTTTTGTTTGGTATCCAAAATGAGATTGAGCAAATAAGGATCTTGCTTGCTGCTTAAATCCACCTCGGCATCAGTGAATAAATCGACTGCGCGCGGATCATCTGGCGTAAGAAGAGTGGTGACAATGGCGCTTTTAAGAGCCTCGGTGTAGTTGCTCTGCTCCAGTGTTTCCACCACCACTTTACCTGAATCAAAATCCACAACCGCCCTACTTTTGTAATTACGGGTATATTTCACATAGGTGGTCACTTCAGGCGTTTTGCTATCTGCAGCGCCCCACTGCTCGCTGGCTTTGCCTTTAAGCGCCAAGCGCAGTTGTTTGTATTGCTCACGCAAACGATTGTAATCAGCCAACAATGCTTGGGGATTGTTTTTATAGGTCGCTTGCAGCACTTTCGCTTGATCTTTCAACGCTTGGCGCGGGTCATCACTTTTCGCAATATTCGCAATGCTTTGCCCCGTGCTGCTATTGGCAAAATCTCGAAGCACATCTGCACTTTGCATCGTGGCATCCAATGATTTACACGAAGGCATCACCAACATGCTTAAGCACCCCGCCACCAAAAGCTCCCTACGTTTGAACGTAACCTTGCCCATAATCAATACCCTCATCACCCAGCAAATTACTGGCTGAGAACATTAGGCAGACCCAGCAAAGTTGTACACGCTGGATATATATCACAATTTAAAGCCCCTTGTTACTTTAGAAAAGTGAGCGGCAGAAATGCAAAAATAAACTCATTGCTGTTAAATAACACGACTCACCCTCATTTACATTCAGTATGCAAACCAAACACCCCGCCAAGCAATGCCTACCAATAAAATGTTTAATTTTAAAGGCAAAGACGAGCAAAAGATAAATGCACGCTATCG
This sequence comes from Mariprofundus sp. UBA1536, assembly GCA_002323245.1. Classification (GTDB taxonomy): domain Bacteria; phylum Pseudomonadota; class Zetaproteobacteria; order Mariprofundales; family Mariprofundaceae; genus Ghiorsea. The sequence continues at coordinate 24,902 of DCPU01000006.1, forward strand.
ATTTTGCTGTGCAGAACCATTAAATTAAAAGCCACACCACTTTTATGTACAGCCTCACGCCCATTGGCGCTTCAGGTGCGCAAACTAAAGGCAATAAAAAAAGCCCCTTGCTTGCGCAAGAGGCTTTTAAATGTGGTGGCGCTTCAGGGACTCGAACCCCGGACACCCGGATTATGATTCCGATGCTCTAACCAACTGAGCTAAAGCGCCAAAACGAGAGCCGCACTTTATAAATATGCAAAGCTTCGTCAACAACTATTCACTTAAGCTTCATCGCTTTTGCTTAAAATGTTTTGCAAATGTGTCATAGCCAGTAAGCAGCGCATACGCGAAACATCGGGATTCTCAGCCTCATCCCTACTCGAATGTTGTTGTAAAAGCTTCATCACCTCGCTTTGCAATGGATGCAATTCCCAAGCATGAGCAGTCGATTGCGCGGCGACGGGGCTGCTTGCAAGCAGTTGTTGGGTGGCTTGCAGCTTGAGTGTGGCTAGGCGTTGCAGCCATTGGCGGCGCAATTCATTGGCATATTGCCCCGCCCAAAGCGGTGTGCGCAGTACATTTTCAAGCTGGGTAAAGGGCAACACATGCAAACATAACTCGGTGGCTGTCAGGCATAATGCCAAGGATTTCCCCAACTGCTCTGAAAGCGGAATTGCAGGTGCTAGCGCCACCATATCTTGGGGCGATTTATGCTCCTCGGTGGCATAAGCTGCCCAAGCCTTGGTGGTGTTTTTTAGCCATGATGCCGTCATACGCATGCAGCCGCCCATGGATAAAAGACCCGCTGCAAAATTGAGTACATCTTGCTGCACGGCATACCAAGCCACCACATCACCATCTACACCAGCAAAAGTCTCGGTATAGGCTTGGCCTGTGGCCAAAATGGTGTCCGTCATAAGCAATGCCTGCGCCACCTCGGAAACCGATGCTTGGGTTAAGCGCTGTAAATAATGAATACTCACCAAACCGTATCGATTGAGCAGATAACTGGTGATGCGTGTGTGCGCGATATCATGACCCAAGGCATGGGCTTGGATTTGCGCCGCAAATTTCTTGCGTAAAATTTCCGGGAAATATTGGCTGAGCATATCATCGCCAAACAAGCTGTTGCTGCGGAACTTCTCCGCATCAAGGGCAGCATGCACCCTATTCTTTTCATGCCCCAACCAACCAGCCAACACTGGTCGCAAGGTCAACAACGAGGCATCTTCTTCTAGCACTTCTAAGCGACCATCATCAAATAGCGTTTGCTGCAATTGATGCAACCTTGGCCCATGCTGAGCAGCCGTCATTTCCGCTAAGGATAAAGCAATCGCCTGCTCTTTGTTGTCGGACAAACATTGTGCGGCCACGGCATCGGCAGCTTTGCGTAGCCAGCGATTGCGCTGGGCTTTGGGCAAATGCGAAAGCAGAATTTTCAGATTCACTTCGTGGTCGGACATGTTCACGCCAGCAGCATTATCAATAGCATCGGTGTTGATCATGCCACCTTGTTTGGCGTATTCGATACGCGAGGCTTGGGTGAGGCCCAAATTACCACCTTCTGAAATGGCCTTGCAGCGCAAGAACTTGGCACTGATGCGCACGGCATTATTGGTATGGTCTTGGGCATCAGCATGGGTTTCGCTGCTGGCTTTGATGTAGGTGCCGATACCGCCGTTATACAACACATCCACAGGCGCTTGCAAGATGGCGCGAATCAAAGCTTCGCCTGAAAGCGCAGCATCCGCTATCCCTAAAACATCGCGCACTTCCTTACTGACTGGAATGCTCTTGGCTGAACGGGCAAATACACCCCCGCCCGCACTGATAAGCGAAACATCATAACTACCCCACCCCGCCACAGCAGCAAATAAGCGCTGACGCTCAGCATAAGCTTTCGCCACATCTGGGGTTGGATCCAAAAAGATATGCGCATGATTAAAAGCAGCCAGCAGACGCAGGTTTGGATTGAGCAACATGCCATTGCCAAACACATCACCGCCCATATCACCAATCCCAACAGCCGTGACATCATCCGCCCATAAATTACGGCTCAAACGGGCAAAATGATGGGCCGTACACTCCCAAGCTCCACGCGCGGTGATGCCAAAGGCTTTATGGTCGTATCCTTCGCTGCCGCCACTGGCAAAAGCATCACCCAACCAAAAACCAGCAGCCAACGATTCAGCATTAGCATCATCAGAATAGCGGGCCGTGCCTTTATCAGCAGCTACTACCAAGTAAGCATCATGGGTATCTTCTTGCGCCACTTGAATACCAACAGGCGGCACAAAATCATCTTGCACCAAATTATCGGTAATGCTCAGCAACGCGCGCACAAAATGATGATATTGCGCCAACACAAAATCAGGGCCAGCACCATCACGCACCACAAAACCACCCTTGGCACCTGTTGGCACAATCTGCCCATTTTTCACCACCTGCGTGGCCATCAGCTCCAACACTTCAGTGCGAAAATCAGTGGGTCTATCCGAATAACGAAGGCCGCCACGCGCCACAGGCCCTGCCCGCAAATGCACGCCTTCCACAAACACGCCGTGCACAAAAATTTCGCGATATGGTTTGGGATAAGGCGCAAAGCCCAAACGCTGCGTATTGATTTTAATGGCCAGCGCTTCACCTGTTGCGCGGCTCCAACCATTACAACGCAAACTTGCCCAGACAATAGCAGCAAGGGCACGAAACCATGTGTCATCATTCAAGCTACTCACTTCTTTCATAGCCTGCTCAAAATCGGCATTAGCTTGGGCAGCATAAGTCGATGGCATGGCGGGGCGATGCTTGGCTTCAAACATATGAAACAAAGCGCGGCTAACCTCAGTGTGTTTGAGCATGGTGTCCGAAAGGGCGGCCTTGGATATTTCGGGCAAAAGCTGAATCAAATGATTGCGCAAGCCAATCAACACCAACACATCATGGATATTGAGACCACATAGCACCAACAAGGCATTAAGCGGGTCATGGTCAGCCTCTTGGTTGAAGACATCTTTTATGCCTTCTGCCAAACGCGGTAAACCTTCGGTATGCAGCTGGCTGGGCGCCAGGCAACGGAAGCGATTGATAAACATCAAATCATCGCCATCGTGAAAGGGCACCAGGGTTTGCTCCATAGCAATCAGGGCAAAAGCATTGAGTTTATCAGTCATCTGTCCCAGCGGAATATCAGCACTGGTGTAAACATGAATTTCTACGCTGCGCTGATGTGAGTCTGCAGCCAGCGCTTGCTGCATCAGATGCACATGCACTTGCGTACGCCCATCTTTTTTAAGCTGTTCACGAATTTGCACATCAGCAACAAAGTGCTCAGGTGGAAAATTGTTTTCATAACCAGAGGGGATCGCCAACAACTGTTGCAATGCTTTATGCAATACCGGTTGGGTAAGTCTTGCCTGAAGCAAAGAAAAGCGCGCCAAATCTTTCCAGAAAATCACACACTGGCGAATGCCCTGCTGCAATCGACTGTTTTGCGGCCAATGGTCTATCTGCACAGCAACCAGGATCAAGTGTTTGCCGCCCACCTCAAAATGCTCAGCACCCAGGCGGACAAAACCCATTTCACGCAAGGCGCCTTTCATATGATGCCAGATATTGCTGCCAAAGCGCTGCTTATCCACGGCAATCAACAAAAATTCAATATTACCCACATCTGGCGTTAAGCGCGCAGTCACCACCTGAGTGATGCCACTCATATCCACAATCGCTTTGAAGGGTGTTAACCATTGCTGTATAGGCACCGAAGCCAACAGAGACTTGGGCGCACGGTCAAAAAGCATATGAATTTCCCGCTTATAAAATGCCGATTGCTGCAAGGCTGGATCCGCCAATAAGTTTTGCCAAATACCTTTAAAATGCGGCAGCGCCGAAGCATTGCTATGACGGGCACTTCGCGAGAAATAACCCAGCACCAACACCGATTGCAGTTGACCATTTTCAATCCAGGCAATTTGAACGGCCTCCACATTTTCCTCACTGTAAATATGGGAAAAAAGCGGTGGCATATGCAGCCATCGTAGGCCAGGTGCGGCAGGCTTAAACTTGGCTGGTGAATCAAATAAACTTTCGGCATGCGGCATCAGATGTGCCAACAGACGTTTATTTTTGACAATGCCCTTATTTTTCTTTGGCTGCTTGGGATAGTACAAACCAAACAACACAAAATGATCGGCCAGCATCCAATCCAAAAGCTCAGCGGCAATCGGTTCATCTTCTTCTAAGGCTCGCGTAATCGCATGTAAATCGTCGCATTCAGCAGGAAAATCCAGCACTGATTTTTCCACACCTGCTAAGACAAAGGCGATATCCCGGCACACACTTTCAATCGCTGTTACCGTTGAAGCAGAAAGATGCAGCGCCAAAATCAGCTCGTTTCCTTGCGCCTGCGCAGGGCGAATCAACCCATCTACCCGGGAAAAGATAATGGATTGTTGCTCAATGGGCTGGTTGTAATGCTTTTGTAAATACGAGCGCACAGCATCGGGGTAAAAAGCCTGATCCGGGCAAAATAAAACCAGCACATGCCGATGAAGTTGCCCAAAAGAAACCAATTCGCTCAACACACCATGTCGCTGATTTTTGGCATCTGGCGCCAGCAAAGCCAACAATGATTTCACCAGTGCCGCTTGCACGCGCTCATCTACGGGGTTAGCGCGCTGCTGCCATGATTGCTGAAGCAATGCTTCAATGTTTTTTCTAAAATCAGTCATGGAAAAACCTTAATCCTTTTTCCCCCATTTGGTTAGTGCCTATTTTTCAAACGTCTGCAACATATCAGTTGTCCGGATTGATGATTGCCTGCGCGATGATCAGATGATGCGATTTTATGAGGTGTGGATTCCATGTCAAAGTACACCACCTTGCGGAGTAACCGTACGCTACAGAACTCCTTCCATGATATCATTGCTCAGCTGACGGGCCACTTGTAACTAGAATCCACCAATTGCCGCCATACGGTTAAGCACTGATGGCCGCAGGCTACCTAGTCCCCGATGGCAACCGACCACAGCGCAAAGTTAGCCTGCCCGACAACACCCGCCCACGCACTTACGTTGAAATAGACAGGGCGTGAAAGGCAGCATTTTGGATGACTAAAAAGGCGATGAATCCTGTGTGGGTTTGTCGCCTTGCAGTGCATCGCCAGTCAACATAAATAGCTAGCGATGCTTGAAGTCCAACACAGACAATACCGCTAGAGTACAGGTGGTGTACTTCCTGAACACGGGGCTTTTAATCGTCCTAAACGGAAAATAACCTTGCGCTATTATCAGCAGTTGATAATATATGCGGCTATGTATAAGCGTACAGTCTTTAGATTGGTTAAGCGCTGTTTTATCTACTTGCTGGGAACCTAGTGAGCAAACGATTCGAGTAAGATATGCGAGTAAATCAATGAAAAACGCAAAGCAATCGCGCTGTGTGATTGGCATTAAAGGGCAAACGCCCGACCCAGATTACCCCGTTGATATCTGGTTCGACTCGCTGAAATCGGTGGCCAATGTGCTGTCGAATGAAAACCAGCAGTTGTTAAAAGTAATTGCCGAGCAACAGCCGCAATCGGTAACTGAGCTAGCAACGCTTACGGGCCGAGCGGTCAGCAATGTGTCGAGAACACTGAAAACATTGGGCAAGTACAACTTGGTTAAAATGACAAAATCACCAAATGGATTAGCGGTAACTCTGCAATATCAATCAATGCTGTTATTGATTCAGCCGTTAGAGTAAAAGGAATACCATGCAACAAGTCGGAATTTATGAGCAGCTTATAACGCAACTTATCGAGAGTCGCATTGACCGAGAGCGATTCTATGTGGGTGAGCGTGAGATGAATAGCAGCGAAGCATCTACTTGGTTGTCTCGTTTCCTCTCAAACATTCTTGAGTATGCGATTGATTCTGTGCCTGCGGGCGATGATCGCCTGCAACAGCAAATTGCTTTGTCCAACCAATTATTACTCTGGTTAAAAACACAAATTCAAGATAAGGATTTTATCGAAGACAATTTGCTGGCCAGCCAAGGTAACATTCTGACTGCGCTCTATGAGCTCGAAAATCCTGTATCAGCCGATTTAAAAAATTACATAAACGACATTTTCCCTTTAACAGGTTTAAGTCAAAGCGAGCTGTTTTGTGGCAGTAATGCCGGATTGTCGCTTGAATCTGAGCTAAAGCGAGAGATTTTATCCGCGGATAAAATTTATTGGTTAGTGTCATTTATAAAGTGGGCAGGAATACGAATTTTCCGTAAGGAGTTAGAAGAATTTACGTCCAGCAGCCGCGAGCTAAACATTATCACCACTTCATACATGGGGGCGACTGACGCGAAAGCAGTGGAATATTTGGCGAGTTTACCCAATACCCAAGTGAAGCTGAGTTACAACACTGAGCGTGAACGGTTACATGCAAAGAGCTACCTATTTTTGCGCAACACGGGTTACCACACCGGTTATATCGGATCGTCTAATCTTTCGCATTCAGCGTTAACCAATGGCTTAGAGTGGAATTTAAAAATTACCTCGCAAGAAATCCCACACATTATCAATAAATCATTGAGCACCTTTGAAACCTATTGGGCTTCTAATGATTTTGAACACTTTAGTGGTGACGCGCTAAGCAGTGAAAAGCTAAAAAAAGCCTTGAGCCAGCAGCGTGGTGATTATGAAGCCAGCCCAACGCATTTTTTTGATATCTCGCCTTTCCCTCATCAAAGTGACATTTTGGAACAATTGGCTGTTGAGCGCAGTGTGCATCAGCGCTTTCGAAATTTAGTGGTTGCCGCGACTGGGACTGGCAAAACCCTAATTTCAGCTTTTGACTTTGCCCGTTTTATCAAAGCTAAGCCGCAAGCTAATTTTTTGTTTGTTGCGCACCGAGAAGAAATATTAAAACAAGCCAGAGCGGCGTATCGTGGCGTATTGCGTTATAGTGCTTTTGGTGAACTTTGGGTTGGCGGGCATACGCCAGAGCATTATCGGCAGTTGTTTGTTTCGATCCAAACACTGAACAGTCAGCTGAGTCAGCTTAACTTAACGGCTGACTATTATGACTACATTGTGATTGATGAAGTCCATCATATTGCTGCATCAAGCTATCGCGCAGTGTTGGAACATTTTTCCCCTGCTATATTACTCGGCCTTACCGCTACACCAGAGCGCCATGATGGCGGGGATATTTTAGCGGATTTTGGTGGTGTGGTTGCCGCTGAAATTCGTTTACCGGAGGCCATTAACCGTCGCCATCTTTGCCCATTTCAGTATTTTGGTATTGATGATGATACCGACCTTCGCACTATCCCTTGGAGTCGGGGCCGTTACGATATTGCTCAGCTGACCCACCTTTATACCCACAACCAAGCTCGTGTTGATAAGATCTTACTAAGCATGCACGAGATCATCACAGATCTAAGCAAAATGAGAGCCTTGGCTTTTTGTGTGAGCAAAGAGCATGCGCAGTACATGACACAGCAGCTGCTATTGAAAGGCATCAAAGCGGATGTGTTGACCAGCGATAACAGTAATGAGCGGCAACAAAAGCAGCAGGCTATTCGCTCTGGCGACATAAACGTGCTTTGCGTGGTCGATATCTTTAACGAAGGTGTCGATATTCCTGAAGTGGATACCTTACTGTTTTTAAGACCGACAGAAAGCTTGACTATTTTCTTGCAACAGCTTGGCCGTGGTTTGCGTTTAGCTGAGGGGAAGGAGTGTTGCACTGTGTTGGACTTTGTTGGCAACTCACGTCCTGAATATGACTTTGCCAATAAATTTAGAGCCTTAGTGGGTAAAAGTCACCGCGCCATAAGCGATGAGATAAAGCAGGGTTTTCCCCATGCGCCTCTTGGCTGTCGAATTGAACTTATTAAGCGCACTCAAGAAATGGTACTCAGCAACATTCGTCAAGCTTCGCTAACATTAAATCGTTTAGTTGCGATGATCCGCCAGTATCCCCAACATTCCACACTGCCATTAACGCTGTCTAATTTCTTAATCCTAAACCCTCATATCGACTTAAACGAACTCTATAAGCGCGGCAGTTGGTGGCAACTTGTTCAGCAAGCCCAAGATGAAATCAATGAAGATACGCCAGATAAAAATCTGATGAGCATACTTAGAAAGGCAATTCATAATCGAATTTTAAATTGTGATGATTACGCCTATTTAAGCTTTCTAAAACTACTTTGCCAAAATAACTTCGCTCTTGAGGATGCAGGTCAACGCTATGCTTTGATGTGTCATTACGATTTCTGGCAGAAAACGGGGCCTGAATGTGAATTCGATTCCATTGATCAGAGCTTAGCGAAACTGAATGCTGGCGAGTTGAAAGCAGAGTTACTGGATGTTTTAGACTGGAAACTAGCACAAACCAAGCATGAGCAACCCGCAATCGATGCTTTGCCTGATGTGTCATTAAGGCTGCATGCACGTTATGCGCGCGAGCAAATATTGGTGGCATTTGGTGCGACCACGTTTGAGCGCCAACCTCCAGCTCGTGAAGGTGTGTTTGCGCTTAAAGATCAAAATATTGAACTGATGTTTGTCACCTTGGACAAAAATGAAAAGCAATTTTCGCCAACCACTATGTATCACGATTACGCTATTAACGAACACCTTTTTCATTGGCAGTCGCAAAACAGTGCAAGACCTGATAGAGGACGCGGTTTGGAGTACATCCAGCATCAAAAAATGGGTAAGCGTCTGTTTTTATTTGTGCGTGAACAAACCAAAGATGAATACGGTCGCACTATGGGTTTTGTGAATTATGGTGAAGTGGACTATGTATCGCATACAGGTTCACAACCAATGAGCATTACTTGGCAGTTAAAAGAGCCAATGCCGCACTTTATGTGGCAACAAGCGGCTAAGTTGGCTGTGGGGTAACTATCATGATGACTTTAGCCATCGACAAAGTTTACCCACTTTGGCGCTTTAGTTTGGTAGAAAAAACAGAACAAGACGCAGAGGAAAAAGGAAAAAAGGGTAGAGTAGAGGACAGG
>DCPU01000023.1 GCA_002323245.1 Mariprofundus sp. UBA1536
AAAGCTCCAGAGGGGTTTTTTGTTTGACGGTATTTTAAATTACTGAGCTGAAAATTTTCCCCTTTCGCCCATGTTGGCATCATCTCTGCTAGTGGGTCTATGCGCGATAGGCGTTTGCCGTGGAGGATTTATGTTAGCATCAATTAAAACGTGGTGGCATCAAGAAGAGGACTGCAATCAAAAACCAGGTTTGGACTTGGCAGTGACCAAACTGATGGTCGGTATGATGGCCATGGACGGTGTTATGGGTGAAAAGCAGCAACAAGAAATCAAGCAATTGCTATTGGCTCGTTTCGATTTAACAGCGAAGGCCTGTGATGAACTGATAAGCCAAGCATTGGACTCAAGTCGAACAGATTTGAAGATCAGTAAAGTAGTGAAGCAAATAGAGAGTCAATATTCTGAAGCTGACCGTGTCAAAATTCTTGAGCAACTTTGGAGTATCGCCCTTGCTGATGGCGATGTTGATTTCTTAGAAGAACAGTACATTAACCGTTTATCGGGGCTCATTGGTGTTTCCGCTGATGCTTTGGCAGACCTCAAAGAGGAGCTTGAGAAAAAATATCCTGGTTTAAACCATAGCAATAGACACATGGCAAAAGATCACGTGATTAGCTAGGAGCTGCAAGAAAGCATGGAGCAACCAGCTCTATGCCTTGCCCATTCTGGTCTTTTAGCTGCGTAATGTTCAAAATCAGTTTGTTCGTCATAGGGATGTTTTAATAACTGGAGAAGCTCAAAGACCATGCTGAAATCATTAGTTTCGGCTTTGTCTATAGCTTGCTGGGCGATGTAGTTGCGCAATACATATTTGGGATTAATGCTATTCATGCTTTTTCGCCGTTGATTTAAATCCGTTCCATCTTCATCCAAGCGTGCAGCGTAGGCTTGCATCCAATTTAGCCAAGCATTGAGCTGTGATGCCGTTAACATCGATTTATCGTAAAAAGCATCTTCCAATGCATCAAAATTTTCTGTGGGTGTACGTGTTGTATCGACATATGCTAGCTGGCGAAAGAAGATGGTCATGTCGGTTTCAACCAGTTGTAAGTTATGAAACAAAGCCTGCATCAGCGTTACATCAGATGCGCCGTTAAAAGCATTGAATCCCAATTTGCTGGCCATCATGTTTTGCCAAGCATGAAGATAATTATCGCTATAGTTATGAATGGTATCTTGCAAGGGGGTCACATCATCAACAAGTGGTACAAGGACTTGCGCCAATTGAGCTAAATTCCAATGGCTGATTTTGGCTTGGTTACCAAATGCATAGCGATGGTATTGTTCATCGGTGGTGTTTGGCGTCCAATCTGGATTGTAGTCTTCCAACCAACCGTATGGCCCATAATCAATGGTTAAACCGAGAATCGACATATTATCCGTATTCATAACCCCGTGTACAAAACCAACGCGCATCCAATGGACAATCATGGTTTGGGTTAAATTGCAGACCTCCTTAAACCATTGATAAATAACATGTCTATCAACCAAGCCTTGTTTATTCAGTAAATGGCCGAAATGGTGGGTGATGGTATAATCGACAAGGGTACGCAAGGAATGGATATCATCACGGGCCGCAAAGATTTCAAAATTACCAAAGCGCAAGAATGACGGTGCGACGCGGCAGACGACAGCGCCTTGCTCATAATCGGCATGACCATCATAAAACATATCCCTGTATACTTGATCACCTGTGGTGCAAAGGCTTAAAGCCCTTGTGGTGGGAACACCTAAGTAAAACATAGCTTCGCTGCAAAGAAATTCACGAATCGAAGAACGTAACACAGCCAAGCCATCAGCAGTTCTGGAGTAGGGGGTAGGGCCTGCGCCTTTGAGTTGCAGCGACCAGTACTCACCTTTCGAATTTTTGATTTCGCCCAAATTAATCGCCCGACCATCACCCAATTGTCCAGCCCAATGACCAAACTGATGACCGCCATAACACATAGCGTATGGTTTAGCGCCTTGGGGTACTAAGCCGCCTGATAAAACGGACACTGTTTCATCCGTCAAAAAAGTTTCATCACTTAAATCGAGAAGCGCGGCTACGTCGGGTGAATAAATCCTCAGTTTTCCTTGCGAAGGTGGCGTTGGGTGGACATACGAATACACTGCCTCAAACACTTGCCGGCGGTTATTGGTAAGCTGGGCATCACCAGGTAAAAGGTTGGTGAAGCGATGCTGAAATTCAAGTGTATACATGAAATCTCCTGAAGAAATGAACCTAAGCGAATGGTGCGGCTTGTCTATGAATGGGTTGTGAAGGCAATTGTTCAAAGCGGGCGGGAGTTCCCTGCATCTGGAAAAAGAACAACAGTGGCGAGTGCAAATTTCATCAATATAAACGATGGTTTACGTGCGCTTTATAATGGGCATACATCAATTGCTTGCATCCGTATATTTTATGCTTATAGTGCGCCGTCCATGAATTATTAGGTTAATTGCATGGGTGAAATGATAGGCCGGCATAGCTCAGTTGGTAGAGCACCTCACTTGTAATGAGGATGTCACGGGTTCGACTCCTGTTGCCGGCTCCATTTTTTTATGCGTAGTAGCTTCTGGTTACTGCGCATATTTTTACTTCGGGGTTTGGTTTTAACGCCGAGGTAAATAGGGAGAGGTTCCAGAGTGGCTAAATGGGGCAGACTGTAAATCTGCTGGCTCCGCCTACGGTGGTTCGAATCCACCCCTCTCCACCAGTTTGTAAGTGCCTATGGGTGCTGATGCAGCGGGTATGGTACAATGGTAGAACCTCAGCCTTCCAAGCTGATGATGCGAGTTCGATTCTCGCTACCCGCTCCAGTTACTGGTGCTTGAAATGCCCAGGTAGCTCAGGGGTAGAGCACATCCTTGGTAAGGATGAGGTCGCGGGTTCAATTCCCGCCCTGGGCTCCATGTTTTGCAATGAATGTTTTTAAAAATGTACGGAGGCTATTATGGCTAAGCAAAAGTTTGAACGTAACAAACCGCATGTAAACATCGGAACCATTGGTCACGTTGACCATGGCAAAACCACATTGACTGCGGCCATTACAAAAGTGTTGTCATTGACTGGCGGCGCGGTATTTAAAGATTACGGCGATATCGATGGTGCTCCAGAAGAGCGCGAGCGCGGTATTACCATTTCTACAGCCCACGTAGAATATGAAACAGAAGCTCGTCACTACGCACACGTTGACTGCCCAGGCCATGCTGACTATGTGAAAAACATGATCACTGGTGCTGCACAAATGGATGGCGGTATCTTGGTTGTATCTGCAGCTGACGGCCCAATGCCACAAACACGTGAACACGTATTGTTGGCTCGCCAAGTAAACGTACCTCACTTGGTAGTATACTTGAACAAAGCAGACATGGTTGACGATGAAGAATTGTTGGAATTGGTAGAAATGGAAGTTCGTGAACTTCTTGAGTCTTACAACTTCCCAGGCGATGACACGCCAGTAGTTATCGGTTCTGCATTGAAAGCATTGGAAGGTGACACTTCTGAAATCGGTATGCCTTCAATCTTGCGTTTGATGGC
>DCPU01000013.1 GCA_002323245.1 Mariprofundus sp. UBA1536
ATCGAGTCTGACCCCATTGATAGACCCCATTGATAGAGGGTGGGGGTATGCCCAAATCATCTTCGAATGGGTGGCGCATTGAAACAATTTCGTTTTGGCCAAAAACTGAAATTCTACTGTTTTCTCCTGATAGCTGGCTATATGGTGGAAAGTATGGAAAACCTGATAATTTTTTAAAAATATGGTCAGGTTACGAGCTTAGAGGTTGCGGGTTTTCTTATTCTGGAGATGCTCTTTTTATTGGAGAATCAAGTGACCTGGTTATTTACTCTCGCGTTGGCTGCTAACAATCGCCGTCTGTCGGAACGCCTTTCCGTTCCTTCGTCACCGGTTTTCGGGGTCAGATACTTTCCGTGTAAAAAAGCGCTAATACTTCACATTCCATGCATGATAACGCTCGCTCCAAATAGCCGTGAGTGACTGCGTTAAACCGCATCATCCTCATCTCCGGTAACACTTCTGCTCCTCGCATCTGTGCTGACAGCATAGGCAATCATCAATTCGGACAATTTATGTGCTACTGATGCGGACAGGTTATGTGCCGCTGACAAATTTAGTAAAAGAACTAGAGAAACATGGCATTGTTGGCTAAACTGCGCACGACTTAATATATAGGTGGTCTTATGGACATTGATGTAAAGAAAATTGCCAATCTTTCCCGTATTCGCTTAACCCAGAGCGAAGCTGACGAACTGGCGCCTCAGCTCAATAGTATTCTGGGCTATATCGATAAACTTAGCGAAGTGAATACCGATGGTGTTGCACCAACGGCGCATCCCCATGATGTAGCCATGCCCCAACGCGCTGATATCGCGACCAATCCAGATCGCCGTGATGCTTTGCAAAAAGTAGCACCACGCACTGAATCTGGCTTGTATGTTGTGCCCAAAGTGATTGAGTGATTCATTCATTCTCAACCATAAAAAGCAAACCGCTTCATCAAAAGAATAACCAAAGGATTTACCATGCCATTTCGTTCACTCAGTGACATCAAATCGCAGCTCGATGCAGGGGAAACCACTGCAGTAGACGTTGCCAAACTTTATTTAGATCGCATCAAAGCCCATAACGGCGACTTGAATGCTTTTGTGCATATCGACCCCCCCCATGTGTTGGCGCAAGCGGAAGCATCCGATGCGTATCGCGCTAAACATGCAGCGCGCCCATTGGAAGGCTTGCCGATTGCCGTTAAAGATATTTTCTGCACTTTAGATGGGCCAACTCGCTGCTGCTCAAACATCCTTGAAGGCTTTGAAGCGCCTTATGATGCCCATGTTATCACCCTGCTTAAAGAAGCTGGCGCGGTGCTGGTGGGTAAAACAAACATGGATGAATTCGCGATGGGTTCATCAAATGAAACATCTGCTTTTGGCGGCTGTAAAAACCCCTGGAATACCGATTGTATACCTGGTGGTTCATCGGGCGGTTCAGCGGTGGCTGTCGCTGCTGGCCTCACCCCTGCTGCTTTGGGCACCGATACAGGCGGCTCGATTCGCCAACCTGCGGCTCTGACTGGTTTGGTTGGCTTAAAACCGACCTATGGCCGCGTATCACGCCGCGGCATTATCGCTTTTGCTTCATCACTTGACCAAGCAGGCCCAATGACCCGCACAGTCAAAGACACAGCCATGATTACGGCAGTGTTATCATCTCACGATTCGGCTGATTCAACGTCTGTGGTGGATGCACCAAGCTTTGATTGGCTTAAAGCTTGTGATGCTAAGGACATGAAAGGTTTGCGCATCGGTAAACCCAAAGAATATTTCATCGATGGTATGGATGCGAAAGTGCGTCAATTGGTGGAAGATGCGCTGAAACAATGTGAAGCGCTCGGCGCTGAGATTGTGGATATCTCGTTGCCGCATACTGAATATGCCGTGGCTGCTTATTATGTGATTGCCTCATCAGAAGCATCTACCAACCTATCGCGTTACGATGGTGTGCGTTTTGGGCATCGCTGTGACAACCCTGAAGATTTGGAAGATATGTATGCGCGTACACGTGATGAGGGTTTTGGCTCCGAAGTAAAACGCCGCATCCTGACGGGCGCTTTCGCCCTTTCCTCAGGTTATTACGATGCGTATTATTTAAAAGCTCAACAAGTGCGCACACTCATTAGCCAAGACTTTAAAGCAGCCTTTGAACAAGTGGATGTGATTGCCACGCCAACCAGCCCAATCCCTGCTTTTAAATCAGGTGAAAAAACCAATGATCCACTGACCATGTATTTGGCAGATATTTTCACCATCGCTGTAAACTTGGCGGGTCTTCCTGGCCTATCGCAACCTTGTGGTTTTGTGGATGGCCTTCCTGTGGGTTTACAATGGTTAGCACCAGCATGGCGCGAAGATAAAATCTTGCATGCTGCATCTGCATATGAAGGAGCTACAGATTGGCACACCAAGTCGCCGTTTGGGTTTGAGCCAAAACAAGCGGGGGGTAATGTATGAGCTGGGAAGTTGTCATCGGATTAGAAGTTCACTGCCAAGTTAACACCAAATCCAAAGCATTTTGTGGCTGCTCCACAGAGTTTGGCGCAGAGCCAAACAGCCAAACTTGCCCTGTGTGTTTGGGTATGCCTGGCCAATTGCCAGTGCTCAATAGAACTGCAGTTGAAAAATCGATTCTCACTGGTCTTGCCATCAATGGTAGAATTAATCTTGAATCCAAATTTGACCGCAAAAACTATTTCTACCCTGATTTGCCAAAGGGTTATCAAATCACCCAATTTGAGCTGCCTATTGTTGAAGGTGGGTATATTGATATCCCTACTAAAGATGGAGAAAAACGTCTGGGTGTGACGCGTATCCATATGGAAGAAGATGCGGGTAAATCCATGCATGAAGGTTTGGATGCTGTATCGCATATTGATTTGAATCGCTCGGGTATTCCTTTGATGGAAATCGTATCAGAGCCTGATATGCGCAGCGCCGATGAAGCCATCGCTTATTTGAAACAATTGCACCAAATCATTAAATTTCTGGATGTATCTGGCGCTGACATGGAAAAAGGTCAGTTCCGATGTGATGCCAATGTGTCGGTACGTCGCCCGGGCGAGCCGTTTGGCACACGCACGGAAATGAAAAACATGAACAGCTTCCGCTTCATCAAACAGGCCATTGATTATGAAGTGAATCGTCAAATCGAATTGATTGAAGATGGCGGCGCTGTGAAACAAGAATCACGCCTTTGGGATTCGGTGAATAACGAATCCCGCCCCATGCGCAGCAAGGAAGAAGCCCATGATTATCGCTACTTCCCTGAGCCTGATTTGCCAATCCTGCGTGTGACCCAAGAAGAAGTGGACGCCATTCGCGCTGGCATGCCAGAACTGCCTTCACAATTACGGCATCGTTTTGAAACCGAGTTTGGCTTATCTCCATACGATGCAGATGTATTGACCCAAACCCAGGCTTTGTCGATGTGGTATGAAGCTTTGGTGGCTGCACACCCTGTGAATCCGAAACAATGCGCTAACTGGTTGGCCAATGAATTATTGGGTCGACTCAAAGACATGAACAAAGACATCACCGAATCACCCATTTCAGCGGCTGCCTTTGCTGTGTTGCTCGATCGCATGGAAGATAACACCATCTCCGGCAAAATCGCCAAAGATGTGCTTGATGCCATGATGGAAACAGGCCAAAGCGCCGATGAAATTATTGAAGCAAAAGGTTTGAAACAAGTTAGCGATAGCGGCGCCATTGATAGCATCATTGAAGCTGTGATTGCAGCTAATCCTGAGCAAACAGAAGCCTATCGCGGCGGCAAAGATAAGTTGTTTGGTTTCTTTGTTGGTCAGGTGATGAAAGCATCCAAAGGCCAAGCCAATCCTGCGATGGTGAATGAACGCCTCAAAGCGTTGCTGGGCTAAATCCACATGAAAACACAGTCACGTCGGTGGTTGGCTACCAGCGTGGCTGTGGTGGTGTTGCTCAGCTTGGTGGTGTTGCTCAGCTTGGTGCTGATGCAGCTGGACAACAAAAGCATCTACAACACCCTGCAACAGCGCCTTAGCGCCCTGGGCATCAGCCTAGAAGCCAAGGAAGTGCACCTAAGCTGGATGTATCTTGGCTCAATTCGCCTTGATGATGTGCAAATCAGCAGCCCCGCGTTTGCCTTACAAACCCAGCGTATGTTTATCGACTTAAATTTGGCAGCCCTGCTCACTGGCACTGCCGAACCCAAAGCCTTGTATCTACAACTCGCCGATATCACCATCCAAGACACCATCGATGGTGAGTGGGCATCATTGCTTAACACCGAAGAAATCAAGCTGCATCGCATCGATATCAGCCAAAGCACGCTGCGCTTTCCGCAGCAACAGCTGCTGCTCGAAAAACTCAGCTTGGATATCCGTGATATTGGTAAAAACAAAAATCCAAGGCTTGAAATGCAAGCTCATGTCGGCGAAGGCCGCTTGGATGCACATGGTTATTTGCAGCTTAAACGCGGGGAAATCACGCGTGGTTTTGGCAGGTTAAGCCTTTATGATGTGCCGCTTCCTATCCTCGCTGAACAAACCACACTACAAACACTCAACGGCTCCTTAACCGCCCACCTCAATGTGGATGAAACATGGCAAACCTTTGGCCATTTATCGCTGCAAAAAGATCGCAAAATGGAAGTGGAATTGCGCGGTAAACTCACCGGCGATAAACATCAATTCTTCCAAATCGAAAATGCCATCTTGGATGTGAACAAAGCGGGCACCTTGCAAATTAACGGCGGCTGCGCTAGTGCTGAGACTTGCCTAATCAATCTTGCCTGCAAGCGCGTTGATATCGCGCCTTTGCTACAACTATTCAAACAAGCATCTCTGGCCAACAGCTTACAAACCAGCGTGCTTGCAAACATTGAAATCGATTCCATGCTAAGCGGCGCGGTGTGGTCAACATCGGGTCAATGGGCTTGGCCCAAGCTTAGTTTTTCTTGGCTCAATGATTACGACAAACAACAGCATCATATAGCCTTGGATAAGGGAAGTTTTGTGTTTTCCAATCTACAGCGTTTGGCTAATGGACAATGGCATTTGGCACAATCCAGTGTGTTAAGCGCCGATGGGCAAACGATTGCACTTAGCCTAGATGATGCGCAGTTCTCGGCCGATGAATGGCGTCTTCCTTTCCAATTCTACGATACCAACCTCTGGGTGCCGCTGGCTACAATGGCAGCTTATGCCCAAGGGGAATCACCAAAACTCAAGGGCAACGGCAATATCAGCGGCAAAAGCATACTGCGGTTCAATCATCAACAGCTACTCGGCGTAGAGATGGATATTGATGCCAAGCAAGCTGAAGTAGTGTGGGACACAAGCAAAAAGCCAGCAGGCATTCCTTTGCTCCTCCTCGGACAAGCCACTTGGCCGCTCAACAGCAATGTTGATGCAGCTCAACCTGCGCTTCACCAAGCATCGTTCCCTTTACCTGACAGCGCACGATTCAATTTGGGTTTGGCTGATGCCTATGCATCCATTGTCTATGATCAAGCCGTGCTGGAATTTAAGAATTTGGTTGCTGACTTTGATCAATTCAAGGAAATGGGCATCATCTTACCCACATCCTTGGCCGACTGGCATGGTGATTTAAAGGGCGATATCAGCCTAAATGCCAAGGATTTTTCGCCCAAATATGCAGCCCTAGACGTCATCGCTTTTGGTATGGGCGCGAATCGGCTTAGCGGACAAATTCACCACGATGGAACATTATGGGAAACCAAGCATTTGCTTTGGGAATTTGATAAAACCAAAGCGTTTATTTCAAGCACCAAAACGGGTGATTTGGATGTGGATGCTGAAATCTTAAGTGCTGCGGGGCTGGCCTATATCCAACGCCTTCCTTTTGCCCTGAAAGGCAAACTGACCAGCCAAACCATGGTCGTCCCTTTTGGTAACTTAAAGGATGTATCGGCCCATTATATCTCCGAGCCCAACCACACCACCTTGGAACAATTCAAATGCACATTTTACGAAGGTTCACTACGCGCCAAAAAACTAGAAATCACACAACACGAAACCACGCTCAACCTCAAAGGCGCCATGCAAGTGGGCGGTATTCGACTCAACAACTGGACTTGGCTGCACAAACAATTCCAAACCCATCTGGAAGGCAGCGTGTATGCCACGCTGAATTTAGACACCGACTTTGAAGCTTTTAGCCAACTCAAAAGCTGGCGCGGTGATGGTGATGTGATGATTTACAACGGCAAATGGCTACTTGATGGTAAAAACACACAAGCTGATAAAGTCAGTATTGCCTTGCGCAAACGCAACCATTTCACTTCAAAATTCAACATCAAACACGGCCGAGACAAAGGCACAGGACACTTGCTGGTGGATGACAAACTGAACACATCGGGTTATTTCACTTGGCAGGGCGAGACCTATACCATCTCAAAAACTTGGCCGCTCATTCGCTACGAACAAAACCCCAAACCGTAAGTTTGGTTCATCCCACTTTTGAACCTCCAAGTATGCAAAAGTTACGCAAAGTTTTATGAAGGCAATCAAACCCTTATCAATGAATGGGTGAATTCAAACCAAGAAAAGGTACATTCCTGACCTATGAATCCAACAACCACCCTAAACCAGACTTGGCTATTCCTGATTATCGCTTGGTTTATTGCCCTTGCTTCTACCTTAGCCAGCCTATTTTTTAGTGAGGTCATGGATCTTACCCCTTGCGTATTATGCTGGTACCAACGCATTTTTATCTTTGGCTTAGCCATCATTCTGCTTGTGGGCATACTCACCCACGACCCATATGTGATTCGCTACGCCATGCCCTTTAGCCTAATCGGTCTATTATTTGCGCTGTATCATGGTTTGTTGTTTTACGGTTTTATTCCTGAAAACATACAACCATGTAGCCAAGGTGTGCCCTGCAATGATGCCAATATGGTGTTGTTCGACATCTTACCCATCCCCATACTTTCACTGCTGGCATTTATAAGCATCACACTATTGCTTGTGCTCGCCAGCAAAGGAAATAACCATGAATCATAAAACGATTGTAATCGCTGTTCTCGCGTCGCTACTGGTACTGTTTGTCGGCGGAAGCATCTATTACGATAGCCAACAAGCAGTCAAACATGCGCAACGCCTTGCCCAGCACAAAGATGCATTAGCAAAGCCCCATGCCCCACATTTGGGCAACCCCAAAGCGAAAGTCACCATTGTTGAGTTTATGGACCCAGCTTGTGAAACATGCAGTCAGTTTCATCCCTTTGTAAAAAAACTACTGCAGAAGCACAGCTACAAACTCAACCTCGTACTTCGTTACGCCCCTTTCCACGAGGGTTCTGAAAACGTCATCCAACTGCTTGAAGCATCAAGAAAAGCAGGAAAATACTGGGATGTATTGGATTTGGTCTATCAAACCCAACCCGGCTGGGCATCGCACCATAACCCACAACAAGAAAAAATCTGGGAATATCTGGAATATTATAAATTTGACGTTGTGGGTTTAAGAAAAGCAATGCAGACCACCAATGTCAGCAACATGATCGCCATCGACCTTGCCGATGCAAAACTGCTGGATGTTCACAAAACGCCATCCTTTTTCGTCAATGGCAAACCGTTAACCAACTTCGGCTTTGAGCAACTTGAACAACTCGTCGAGAGCGAAATCGCTGCTCATTACTGATAGCGATAGACGCCATGAGGTTTCTTTGAAGCGCTGAGGACGCGAAGTTACGCGAAGTTTTTATGGGTTGTATGATACCCCGTGATAGCTGCGCCGAAACCTCAGGCAGAAAAAGGAAAAGCTAAGTAGCAATGTTATAAGCCTGTGTGGAGCAGCATCATATATACGAAACAAATTCAACGATTCACTTCAGTCCCCACACTAAAGCAGGCACAAAAAAGCCCGATAAAGGGTTGCTTTATCGGGCTTTTGAATGGCTTCAGAAGAAGGCTTACTGCATATCCTCTTCAGGGGTTGCGCTGATTTGATGCACTGCCAAATCCGCACCCATAAATTCATCTTCTTCAGATAAACGGATACCAATGGTTTCACGAATCAAGCCGTAAATGGTGAGACCTGCAGCCACCGCAATCACCACGCCCGTTAGCGAGCCGACGAGCTGAGACATGAAGCTCACACCACCTGCGCCGCCCAAAGCTGTGGAGCCAAAGATACCTGCTGCAATACCACCCCAAAGGCCAGCACCACCATGCAAAGGCACCACGCCCAACACATCATCAAGCTTGAGTGTTTTTTGCACAAACTGAAATCCCCACACAAAACCTGCACCAGCTACAATACCAATCACCAATGCTGACATGGGATGCACAATGTCGGAGCCCGCACAAATCGCCACTAGGCCAGCTAACGCGCCATTGTGTACAAAGCCTGGGTCGTTTTTACCGGCCACCAATGCTGCGAGCAAGCCGCCAACCATGGCCATAAGTGAGTTCATCGCTACTAGGCCAGAAGCGCCATCGGCAGTGCCTGCACTCATCACATTAAAACCGAACCAACCCACACAAAGCACCCAAGAACCGAGTGCTAGGAACGGAATGTTTGAAGGCAAGATAGCGCGCATCGTGCCATCTTTGGCATAACGCCCTTTGCGAGCGCCCAGCATATACACAGCGCCCATGGCGATAAAACCACCCATAGCGTGCACCACAACTGAGCCTGCAAAATCATGAAATGGCGCGCCAAAGCTGGCTTCAAGCCAGTCTTGGAAACCAAAGTTACCATTCCAAATCAAACCTTCATAAAACGGATAAATCAGCGCCACGATAAGCACTGTGGCAAGCACATTCGGCCAAAAACGGACACGCTCAGTAATACCACCAGAAATAATGGCTGGAATAGCTGCAGCAAAAGTGAGCAAGAAGAAGAAATGCACCATTTTGTAACCGTTGGTGCCGCCTTCCATGACCTGCAACTCGCCGACTGGGGCAAAAAACGTGATGCCATAAGCCACGGCAAAACCAATGAAAAAGTAAGCAACTGTAGAAAAACCAAAGTCGGTAATCACGCGCACCAAGGCATTGACCTGATTCTTTTTACGAACGGTACCAACTTCTAAAAACGCAAAACCTGCATGCATAGCCAAGACCATGGCAGCACCTACTGTGAGAAAAAAGACATCCATTTGGAAATATATCCCCTAATTATATTTATAAATTTATTTTGGTTAGAAACTTTAAAACGTTAAGACAGTGCTTCGGAATCTTCTTCGCCAGTGCGAATGCGAATCACGCGCTCCACTGAAGTGACAAAGATTTTACCATCACCAATTTTGCCTGTGCCAGCAGCTTTGACAATGGCTTCAATCACATCATCCACACGCGAAGCTTCAACCACAGTTTGCACACTGGTTTTGGGAATAAAATCCACATTGTATTCAGCGCCGCGATAAAGCTCGGTGTGACCTTTTTGGCGGCCGTGGCCACGAATTTCAGTCACGCTCATGCCTGTGACGCCAATTTCCAAAAGCGCGTCTTTCACATCATCCAATTTGAACGGTTTGATGATTGCTGTAATTTGTTTCATACATCCTCCACAAGGAAATAACTAAAAAAGCCCAAAACTGGGCTGACCTTAACTTTGAAACTGTATAATGGCAAAAGGGCAGATGAATTTCATCTGCCCTTCCACATTTTTCGACCTTATCTTGTGATAAGTATTATTTACTTACGAACTCAGGGTAAGCAACCAAACCACATTCGCCTACATCCAAGCCTTCATATTCTTCTTCTTCGCTTACACGAATACCGAAGATGGATTTGAGCAAGAACCATACAACGAAGCTTGTTGCAAACACCCAAGCAAAGATGACAGCTATACCCAACAATTGTGCGCCTAGTGTTGCATCAGGGTTAGAGAACGTTACCGCCAACAAGCCCCAGATACCCACTACACCATGCACAGAAATCGCGCCCACTGGATCATCAATCTTGAAGAATTTATCCATGATCACAATGGATGCTACCACCAACAAACCACCAGCTGCGCCAATCAATGTTGCAAGTTCTGGAGAAGGTGTAAGCGGTTCAGCAGTGATTGATACCAAACCAGCCAATGCGCCGTTCAATGCCATGGTCAAATCAGCTTTGCCGAACCACATACGAGCAAGTAACAATGCTGCGATACAACCACCAGCTGCAGCCATATTGGTGTTCACGAATACCATTGAAGTCGCGTTAGCTTCATCAACATTCGATACCATCAACTCAGAGCCACCGTTAAAGCCGAACCAGCCCATCCATAGAATAAATGTACCCAATGTTGCCAAAGGCATATTTGCACCAGGAATTGCGTTCACTGAACCATCTTTGCCATATTTGCCTTTGCGAGCACCGAGCAAAAGTACGCCAGCAATCGCAGCTGCAGCACCAGCCATATGTACAACACCAGAACCAGCGAAATCAAGGAAACCAGCTTCATCAAGGAAACCACCGCCCCATTTCCACATACCTTGTGTTGGGTAAATCACAGCTGTAAACACCACAGCAAAACCAAGGAATGCCCACAATTTCATGCGCTCAGCCACCGCACCTGAAACAATCGACATGGCTGTAGCCACAAACACCACTTGGAAGAAGAAGTCAGACAAATTGGAATAATATGGCGCATCTTCGCCACCTGCCAATACTGCTGCTGCTTCATTATCGCCACCCAAACCAAAGCTAATGCCTGGGATAATCGATGATACGGCGTCACCATACATAATGTTGTAACCGACAAGCATGTACATCACGCTGGCGATTGAATACAACACGATATTCTTTGTTAAGATTTCAGCAGTATTCTTCGATCGAACCATGCCGGCTTCGAGCATTGAGAATCCAGCTGCCATCCACATGACAAATGCACCCATCACTAGAAAATAAAACGTATCCAGTGCGTATTTTACTTGGAGGATATCTCCTGCTACTTGTTCCATAATTATTCTCCTTAATTAGCTTAGCGCGTCGGCGTCTTCTTCGCCGGTACGAATACGAACTACACGTTCCACATTGGTGACGAAAATTTTACCGTCGCCAATTTTTCCGCTGTTTGCTGCTGTTTTAATCACATCTAATACAGCATCCACTTGCGCAGCTGGAACTACCACTTCAATCGCCGTTTTTGGCACAAAATCAACATTGTATTCTGAACCACGGTACAATTCGGTGTGTCCTTTTTGGCGACCGTGACCGCGAATCTCAGTCACGCTCATGCCAGTTACGCCTATGTCGATCAGTGCATCTTTTACATCATCGAGTTTAAAGGGCTTGATGATGGCTTTAATCATTTTCATAGTTTTCTCCTTGTTTTATTTTGCTAAAAGCCAGTTAGAGCGGGGGCATTGCTGCCCCCAGTCCGATTAGAATGATGCGTTTACGCCTACAGCTACTTCAGTTGATGCATCGCCAACTTTTGAAACAGTTAATGATGGAGAAAGTGTGTAAGAGCTCATATCAAAATCTTTGCTCACACCCAGGATGAAGTGATTTGTGCTTGAGCCAGAATCTGGAGAAGTCATCGCTGCAGTTACAGATACATCAACCATATCAGCCACAGTGTCGCCTGCTGACAATTGGTAGTAGTTGTAACCATCACCGATATAGGCTGTTAAAGAAGCGATGTCATAAGAAGCGCCTACATACAGTTCTTCAACATCCAGCGTAGAGTCTTCAACATATTTATACATGATGTAACCCACTGAGTAGCCGATGTCGCCAGCTTCGCCTGAGTAATCGATGGTAATATCATATTCAGTTTCAGAACCTGTGCCGAAGTCCAAACCAGTGGCGAACCATACATTCGCAGATACACCGCTTTCATGTTCTACGCCCACATCACCTTGCACAGAAGCATCATTGTTGATGGACTGCGGAATACCACGGAACAAGTATTGGCTAAAAACGCCAATATCAGCAAATACTGAAACGTCGTCAGCAGCGTGAGCTACTGCATTCATTCCCATCAAGCCTGTGCCCAGCATCAAACCCATTGCATATTTTTTTAAGTTTGTTTGTTTCATCGTACACTCCGTTTTTCGTTTTTATTTTTTTGCCTACAGCATTTCTTGGTTATCGCTTAGCAGTGCTGATGCCACAATTGAAAACGTTGCAAAATATAGGTTTTAAAACACACGTGCCAATTATATAGCTATAATTTAATCATTTTTTGCATAATATTTAGGCATAATTAGAAATGATTTTGCGGCCTAAAACGAACAATCGACAGCTCATATGTTAAAACATATCCTTGCACCCGTTTGCAAAAATCGATGGCTATGAGGTGAATCATGAGCGACCCAACAACTACCAATTCAAAGGCATTCTTAGCATTGGCAGATGGTCGTATTTTCCATGGTCTGTCACTGGGTGCCAAAGGCAATACCGTGGGCGAAGTTTGTTTTAATACTTCACTCACTGGTTACCAGGAAATCCTCACCGACCCTTCATACACTGATCAAATCATCACTTTTACTTACCCGCATATTGGTAATGTCGGCATCAACACGGCCGATATGGAGTCGGATAAAATTTCAGTGCGCGGCCTCATCGTGCGCGCGCCTTCTCGCAAAACATCCAACTACCGCGCTGAAAGCAGCCTTGAAGCTTGGCTAGAAGACAACAACGTCGTGGGTATTGCCGACATCGACACCCGCGCCTTGGTTCGCCACTTGCGCGATAACGGCGCGCAAACAGGTGTGATTTCATCGGATGGCATGTCTGAAGCTGATGCTGTGGCCACGGCCAAAGCATGGGAAGGATTGGAAGGCAAAGATTTGGTCGGACAAGTCAGCCGCAAGAACCAAAGCGAGTGGGATCAAGGCTCATATAATCTTGATGATGCCAGCTTTCACTCACCCGCTGCGCACAAACACGTGGTGGCGTTTGATTATGGCTGCAAAAACAATATTTTCCGTAAACTTACCGACCGTGGTTTAAAAGTTTCTATCGTGCCAGCCAGCACCTCTGCAGCCGATGTGTTAGCCATGAAACCCGATGGCATTTTCTTATCGAATGGCCCTGGTGACCCAGCTGCTGTGGGTTATGCAGTGGACACCATTCGTGAACTCACCAACACCGACACCCCAATTTTTGGTATCTGCATGGGTCATCAATTGTTGTCACAAGCTTTGGGCTTAAAAACCTTCAAGCTGAAATTTGGTCATCGCGGTGGCAATCACCCTGTCAAAGATTTAACCACAGGCAAAATTGAAATCACCTCTCAAAACCATGGTTTTGCTGTGGCTGATGATGAAGTGCCAGCACATGTGGAAGTGACCCATCGTTCGTTGTTTGATAACACCGTTGAGGGTTTGCGCGTGAAAAACAAATCGATTTTCTCTGTGCAATACCATCCTGAAGCCAGCCCAGGCCCACAAGATGCTGATTATTTATTCGACCGCTTTGCGGATATGTTGAAATAACCACAAGCCCATTGTTGAAGGAGATTTGCATGAAAAAATTCGTTGTTATGTTTTTATTTCTTTTCCTCAGCAGCTGCGCCGCCCACACAGATGCGCCTATGCCACCAAGCAAAGACCAAAAACCAAGACCTGTTTTGGGCGCAATATAAGCCACCACACAAGGAGCGTTACGATGAACCACTCAGCACTCGCTCCAACCACACTTAATCATGCTCAATAACGATATTCTACGCCGCGTGCGTTACGCTTTTGATATCAACGATGATGATATGATCAACACCTTTGCTGCTGCCGATAGAGAAGTAAATCGGGCGCAAATCAGCGATTGGCTCAAAAAAGAAGACGACTCTGCTTTTGTGGCTTGCCCTGATATTATTCTTGCTGTGTTTTTAAATGGCTTTATCAATACCCAACGCGGTAAAAAAGATGGCGTGCAACCAGCACCTGAAAAACGCCTGACCAACAATCTTATTTTCCGCAAACTGCGTATTGCCCTGAATTTACAAGATGATGACATTATCCAAATGCTCGCCACAGTGGATTGCGCCATCAGCAAACATGAATTAAGCGCTTTTTTCCGTAAACCCGACCACAGGCAATACCGTGATTGCAAAGATCAGGTGTTGCGCAATTTCCTACATGGCATGCAACTTAAATATCGCCCCGATGCAGAAGGCGCCGCCAAACCTGCAATTGTTAAACCGGCGAGCAAAGCGACAACGAAACCTGCCCCGAAAGCAGCATCCATACCAAGCCCTAAACCTGCCAGTAAAAAAGAAACACAAACGTCCACCAGCAAACCAGCTTTCTCTTGGGATAAATACAAATAAAGCGCAGCTTTGCCCAAATCAGCATCAATTTTTAGCACAGGATTCGCCTTGACTACTTCAACCCCACTTTCATTTTCTAACCTCAATCTTCATTCCAACCTTCTACAAAATCTCAATGATTTGGGTTATAACGAAATGACGGCGATTCAAGCGCAAAGCCTACCCGCGATTTTGGCAAAAAAAGACGTGATGGCCCAAGGCAAAACAGGCTCAGGCAAAACCGCAGCCTTTGGCCTTGGCATCTTGCAAAACCTAGATACCGACAAAACCATCATCCAAGCCCTGGTGCTTTGCCCTACCCGCGAGCTTGCAGATCAAGTGGCCAAAGAAATCCGCAAATTGGCGCGCACCACTTCCAATACCAAAGTGCTTACCCTTTGCGGCGGATTACCGTTTCGCCCGCAAGCGGCTTCGCTAGAATATGGCGCGCATATTATTGTCGGCACGCCTGGGCGCGTTGAAGATCATGTGCATCGCAAAACTCTGGATTTAAGTAAGGTAGCTACCCTTGTGCTCGATGAAGCCGATAGAATGCTGGAAATGGGCTTTCAAGAAGCTTTAGACAACATCACTGCGTTGATACCCAAACAGCGCCAAACCCTGCTGCTCAGCGCCACCTTCCCCAACAAAATCAAGGCTATCGCCAAGCGCATTATGAACGACCCTGTGATTGTGGAAGTGGAATCCACCCATGATAACGACATCATCAGCCAGCATTTTTATAAAGTGAACCATGATGATGAGCGCATGCAGGCGCTACGTTTATTATTGGCTACGCATCAACCTGAATCGACTGTGGTGTTTTGTAATACCAAAGCTTCTGCCCAATTTGTCACCGATACTTTGATTGATGAGGGTTTCAGCGCCTTGGATTTAACTGGTGATTTGGAGCAACGTGACCGCGATCAAACGCTTGTGCAGTTTGCCAACAAAAGTATTGCCATTCTGGTCGCTACCGATGTCGCTGCTCGCGGCCTAGATATCGATGGCTTGGATGCAGTGATCAACTATGAACTCGCCCAAGATGCTGAATCCCATGTTCACCGCATCGGCAGAACGGGTCGCGCTGGCAGCAAAGGCATTGCCTGCACCCTCTTTCATTTTAAGGAAGGTTACCGCATCAGTTTGCTTGAAGATTTCTTAGGCCAAAAAATTACCGAAGAAGATTTACCACCAGCGAGCAACCTCCAAAACAAACCCATCCAAGCCGCCATGGGCACTCTGCAAATTAGCGGCGGCAAAAAACAAAAAATCCGTCCCGGCGATATCTTGGGTGCACTTACCAGTAACAATGCCGTCAATGGTAAAGATGTGGGTAAAATTCATATTTTTGATCATTGGTCCTACGTGGCCATCAATAAAGACAGCCTAAAAATTGCCCTCAAAACCCTCAACGAAGGTCAACTCAAAGGCAAAAACTTCCGCGTCCGCCAAATCGGCGTTGGTTTTAAATACTAACTTTCTTTTCACCACGAAGAGCACGAAAGTCACGAAGAGATTACCTGCTTGAGTACATCACTTGTTACAGCTGCGCCAGAACGTCAGGCTGAAAAAGGAGCAAGTATATTAGCATGCTGGGAGCAGGATAATATATGGGCTAGTCAAATTAATCTGGCTGTAAGTGAAGGAAGTTCGCAGCTGTGTAAGGGGCAGCTTTTTGGTCCGTTTTTGGCTGCCCAAAAATGAACCATAAACATCAAGTTGTGGAAGTCGCACCACAACCAAATTAACGACCACACTGCTCTTGCGCGCCAGCAAGGATTGCTGTGACTTCTGCACTGAGTGCTGGTACTTGAATGGTGTATGGCGCTCCACTTAGTAGTTCGATTTGGGAAACAAACGACCGCAAGTGATTGCGCGAACCGCACAGTAAATTATCGTAGGTAGTGATAATATCTTGATGTGCGGCATCCACCATCGCCTTCTTCTCATTGATATCTTGAATATCCACTTCTTCCACCAGCGCACCAACTTTTAAGGCTGCCACATCATTGCCACCTGCTGCATTACTGAGCAACTGCGTATACATCGCTTGTAGTGCGGGGTCGGTATAGGTGTATCGTAAGCCAGTGGATGGATCGTTTACTTGATAGGTGTTAAGTAAGGTCAGCATTTTGGCGGCATGCTGGGTTTCGGAATTGTTGGAAATGGTTTGAAAGACAGTAAGCGCAGGTTTGAGGTCAAAAATATCCAGATACAAATCGCGCGCCAACTCTTCTTCTTCGCGCATATAGACCAAACCTGCTTCTTCATCGGCAGTGAGTGGCATGGATGAGCTGCTAGTTTGACCGCCACAGGCTGAAAGCAGTGAAAGTGTTGATATACTGACCCATAATAATACTGATTTGTTCATGGTGTTCCCCCCATTCGAAAATAATGAGACACCTTACCCAACATAAGATTAACGTAAAGTTATATTATAATGCTCTAATATTAATGCATTGGGATAATACTTTTCCCTAATCCAACTGATTGATTATAACCAACCAGCACCCTCATCTTTAATGATGGAAACCAAGGCTTCGATATGATCATCCCTATCGTTAAGTGCGGGGATATAACGCAAATCTTTGCCGCCAGCTTCGATAAAGTAATCTTTGTTTTCAACGCGAATTTCTTCCAAGGTTTCTAAGCAATCGGCAGCAAAACCTGGGCAAATTACATCCACATCTTTCACGCCTTCTGCGCCCCAAGTTTTAAGTTGGTCTGAAGTATAGGGCTTCACCCATTCTTCACGGCCAAAACGCGATTGGAAAGTTATCAGCCATTCACCTTCGTTGAGCGCTAGCGCTTCAGAGAGCAACCGGGCTGTTTTGCGGCATAAACATGGGTACGGGTCGCCATTATCAAAATAACGCTGCGGAATACCGTGAAACGACATCAACAACTTCTCAGCGCGACCATGTTGTTCCCAATGCTCACGCACCGAATTGGCCAAAGCTTGTATATAGCGTGAATCATCATGGTATGTGGTCAACACGCGTAAACTCGGCACACGGCGCCATGATTTTAATTCGGTAAACACCGCATCAGTGACGGCAGCCGTGGTGCTGCCTGAATATTGCGGGTACATCGGCACCACAATGATTTTTTCGCAACGTTGTTCACGCAACTTTTGCATGGCTTGCGGAATGGATGGCTCACCATAAGTCATCGCCAATTCCACAAACACAGGCGTTTGCGTAGCCAGCGGCAACATCGCTTTGATTTTTTTAGCTTGTTTTAAGCTATAGGCCATCAAGGGCGAGCCTTCTTCCGACCACACAGATGCATACGCATGCGCCGAGCGTTTGGGGCGCACATTAAGAATCACACCGTTAAGAATCAGCCACCATAAAGGGCGGTTCACTTCCACTACACGCGGATCAGAAAGAAATTGTTTTAAGTAGCGGCGTACGGGTGAAGTTTCTGGCGCTTCGGGCGTGCCTAAATTGACAAGCAATACACCCACTGCTGCTTTTTGTTCATGCTCAAAATTTGATTGCGCTGTGAAGGCCATGATAAATTACTTTCCTTGCCATGATGGTTTTTTGAATCGCGATAAACATGCCGTGAGCAGTGATGACGTCAAGTCCACTCGTTTACCGCCGCCCTGCAACTGCCAAACTTTAGGCATCGGTGCTTCAGCTTTTAATAATTCAGGTACATACGCTGCCTCAGTGATCATCATTTCGGCATTTTCATCTTTCCCCGTAAACTGACTCCAAGCCAGTAGGTTAGGACTACGAGTTGCAACACCCTTAGCTGCGCTCACATCGATGTTTTGGCCATCACCCTTACCCCATGCCCATAAACCCAAGATAGGCAGGCCAGTAGGCGTTATGATGGGATGTTGGTGCAACATCATTTGCATTTCCGATATCAATCGCATCCACTGACCACCATCTTGCCCTTGCGGCATAGTTTCAGGCAGCGATTGACCAGAAATTTCTGCAAAGTCTGGGATTTGCACATCCCACTCACGGTCACAGGTCAGCAGCAACGTGCGCCCATGGGCAATCAGCTGCAAACCATCTTCAGTCAATAGCGGGTTCAACACCTCACAAAGCTCTGCTGCATTCTCTGCACTAACGTCCAACATTTCATCGGGCATTACCCGTAATGAAGATCGGGTCAAACGGGCATGAAAGGGGGAAACCACACAAACTTGGGCGGCATTTTCGATTTCTTGGGCAAATATTTGCGCCATCAATGAAGCAGGCGCAACGTTCAATATTGCTGCATAGACGCTTAGCGGTGTTTGCATCAACGCCTTGGACCATGCTTGATGCATACGCAGCAACCTTTGCTGCCAAGGGGCTAAGCTTGGATGCAACACAATCGAATCGCCATGCACCATCAATGCATCGGTAACAATCACTTTAGACATCATGAAAACACCCGTATCAAACCAGCGACTTTATGCTCGGTTTCAACTTCTTCGTGCGCAGGAATGGAATCGGCAACAATGCCTGCGCCAGCCGCCCAATAAAGTTGTTCATGCTCATGCCAAAAGGTGCGAATTAAGATATTCATGTCCACCGAACCATCCCAAGCCATATACCCTACCCCGCCCGTATAAGGGCCACGGGCAACGGGCTCCAACTCATGGATAATTTCCATGCAACGCACTTTGGGGCAACCTGTGATGGTGCCCCCAGGAAACATGGCTTTGATGACATCCAGTAAATGATACTTCTGCTCAAGCTGACCCGAAACATTGGAGACAATGTGTTGCACAGTGGCATATTTCTCAATGACCATACATTCATCCACATGAATGCTTCCCGGCACACAAACACGCCCCAAATCGTTACGCTCTAGATCCAGCAGCATGATATGTTCAGCGCGCTCTTTTTCCGAGAGCAATAGCTCTGCTGATAATCTATCGTCATCTTCACCTTCACTGCGCTTACGCGTACCAGCAATGGGTCTGGCAGAAACTTTGTGGTTCACATCAATCGAAAACAAACGCTCTGGAGATGCTGAAATCAACGTCACATCTCCTGCTTTTACAAAACAAGAAAAAGGAGCTGGATTCACTTGGCGAAGAGTGTTGTACATCGATAACAAATCATCTTCTGCAAATGGCATTTGCCAAAATTGGGCAATATTCGCCTGAAAAATATCCCCTGCAGTAATATAGGCTCGCACTTTTTCAACGGCTTCTTGGTAACTGGTATTCAGCTTTACTGGTGTTTCAAATGGAATCTTATGACGAGTCGACATCGCTTGATGAGACATCGCAAGCAGACGTGCAGCCCATGTGTCCAGCTGGGCTTCTGATATCGAGGATGAGAGATAAATACAATCTTCTTCAGGCGCAAAGCAAATACTCCATTCTGGGGCATGCCGCCAAATCAAACCACCTGTGGGCTTGGTTTTGGGCTCGGGTAATTGCTCAAATAAAGTACCTGCTTCATAAGCCAAATAAAAAAGCGAAGCAATGGTCGGAAATTTTTGGGTTTGAAAATCTTTAAGTTCATGCTGCCAATCAGAAAGAAAGCCAGAGGCATCTTCGATACTGATTAGCGACTGCGAATATCCTGCTTTTGACACCACAAATTGACGCCCCAAATGATTGGGATCTTCTAAGATTGCAGCACACTCAGGCTGATACAACTGCCAAAAACGCATGGCAAATCCTGCGCTAAAAGCACGATGAATAACTTTGGTGTAAAGCGGTGTTTCTGTGATTATTTGAATTTACGAACGATGACTGATGCGTTGGTGCCGCCAAATCCAAACGAGTTGGAAATTGCAACATCAATCGCCACTTCACGCGCAGTGTGTGGCACATAGTCAAGGTCACAGCCTTCACTTGGATTTTCCAAGTTGATGGTTGGTGGCACGATGCCGTTATACACAGCCAATACCGAAAATGCAGCTTCAATACCACCAGCCGCGCCCAGCAAATGACCAGTCATCGACTTGGATGACGATACCATCAGCTTTTTGGCATGATCACCAAAAGTATTTTTGATGCCTTGGGTTTCACACAAATCACCCATGGGGGTAGATGTGCCGTGGGCATTGATATAATCAACATCTTCAGGGTTAAGTTTTGCAGCATCAAGCGCTGCTTTCATACAACGGCCGCCGCCTTCGCCTTCGGGTGCTGGTGAAGTCATATGATAAGCATCACCTGACATACCGTACCCAACCACTTCAGCCAAAATGACTGCGCCACGTTTTTGTGCAGATTCTAAAGATTCAAGTACAAGTACACCTGCACCCTCACCCATCACGAATCCATCACGATCTTTGTCCCAAGGACGAGAAGCGCGCGTTGGATCGTCATTGCGTGTGGATAATGCTCTGGCAGCTGAGAAGCCACCCACTGCAAGTTCACACACACAAGCTTCTGTACCACCAGCAATCATCGCGTCGGCATCACCGCGCGCGATAATAGCAAAAGCATCTCCAATGGCATGTGTGCCAGTGGCGCAAGCTGTTACCGTTGCTGTATTTGGACCTTTGGCACCTGTATTCATCGAAACCCAACCCGAAACCATGTTAATAATGGTCATCGGAATGAAGAATGGTGAAATTTTACGGGCTCCGCCTTGCTCATAAGCGCGCATGGTGCGCTCAATCGCAGGCATACCGCCAATACCAGAGCCAATCACTACGCCAACGCGTTCTGCGTTTTCTTCAGTGATTTCCAGGCCGGATTGTTCAAGTGCCATGCTTGCAGCTGCGATGCCATAATGGATAAAGGTATCCATTTTTCTGGCATCTTTTTTGTTGATAAACGCGTCAACGTCAAAGTCTTTAACTTCACCAGCGATGGTACAAGCCATGCCTGTAGCTTCCGCATCAAAATGCGAAATACGAGCAATGCCTGATTGACCAGCAATGAGATTGTTCCAAGACTTTTCTGTACCAGTACCAAGCGGGGTGACTAGACCCACACCTGTTACAACAACGCGCTTAGCCACAATTAATCTGCTTTAGCTGCGATATAATCAATCGCATTTTGTACGCTTTGAATGCCTTCTGCATCTTCGTCAGGAATCTCAACACCGAATTCTTCTTCGAATGCCATTACGAGTTCTACTGTGTCCAATGAATCAGCGCCCAAGTCATCTACAAATGATGAATCTGAGTTGATTTCGCTTTCATCAACGTTTAGTTGATCAGCTACAATTTTAATGATTTTTGCTTCAATTTCTGCAGACATATTCGTCCTCCCAGTTGAAATTAGGTACGCCTTCTAGCGCGGTATATTGCATTTGGCAAGCCTTACTCAATTTTTTCCTTTGCTTTTTTTACAACACATTCTGACCACATCAGATGATGATGTAGACAAGAAACTTTACATATACATGCCACCATTTACGTGCAGCACTTGCCCAGTGATATATGAGCCGCCCTCGCCAGCTAAAAACAACACCGAAGCAGCGATATCTTCTGGAGCACCCAGACGCCCAAGCGGAATCCTAGTTTCTAGTGATTTTTTCGCATCATCACCCAATTCGTCAGTCATGGCTGTGGCGATAAAGCCTGGTGCAATGGCATTCACAGTGATGCCGCGTGAGCCCACTTCTTGAGCCAAAGAACGGGTCATTGCATCAATACCACCCTTAGAGGCGCAGTAGTTCAATTGACCAGGGTTACCCATGGATGCAACCACAGAAGAAATATTAATGATACGACCAAAGCGCGCTTTCATCATCGGTTTGAGCGCGGCTTGGGATGCATAAAACACTGACGACAAATTGGTATCAATCACAGCTTGCCAATCATCTTTTTTCATACGCATCGCCAGGCCATCTTTGGTGATACCTGCGTTGTTGACCAACACATCCAAACGGCCCAAATCTTTAGCAACGGTTTGCACAAAAGTCTGTACCGCATCGCCATCAGTCACGTTCACCACAAAAGGCAATACTTCAATACCCATCGCGCGTAATTTATCAGCCGAACTATTCACACTGGCATCAGATGTGGCACAAATGGCCAACTTATAACCTGCTTTACCCAAAGATTCGGCAATGGCAAAACCAATACCTCGGCTTGCGCCAGTGACAATCGCTACTTTTTGATCACTCATGCTTTCCCTCCAAAGCCAGCAATGGCAACGTCCATAGCTTCAGAGGTTAAGACTGAAGCCACTTCCATATCTTTTTGAATGCGGCGAACCAAACCTGACAATACTTTACCTGGCCCCATCTCGACAGTTTGCACTACGCCTGCTGCGCCTAATTTTTCAATCGTTTCAGTCCAACGCACTGGTGATACCAATTGCTCCACCAATGCTTCACGGATACTGGCTGCATCACTCAATGTGACAGCGCGCGCATTGCTCCATACTGGGCAGGTTGGCGTGGCAATTGAAATGCCGCTTAATTTATCTTGCATAGCATCAGCTGCTGCTTGCATCAAAGGTGTATGCGAAGGCGCGCTTACAGCCAAAGGAAGTGCGCGTTTGGCGCCTGCTTCTTTGGCCAAACCCATCAAACGCTCAACAGCTGCCGCATGACCTGCCACTACCAATTGACCTGGGCAGTTAAAATTCGCTGCCCATACTTTATCGCTTGCATCAGAAGCTTTGGCACACAAATCAACCAGCACATCATCGTCCAAACCAATAATCGCTGCCATTTTACCCACGCCAGCAGGCACAGCCTTGGTCATGGCTTGGCCGCGAAAGGCAACCAAAGAAACCGCATCAGCAAAATTTAAGGCACCAGCAGCAACCAAAGCTGAGTATTCACCCAAGCTATGACCAGCCACTTGTGATGGTGCTACGCCACCACGATGTGACCAAAGACGAGCCAGGGCTGTCGAAGCTGTTAAAAGCGCAGGTTGGGTAAATTCGGTTTGGTCGAGTTGTTCAGCAGCATCATCCACAACCAAAGCTTTCATATCATATCCCAAAGCATCCGATGCTTCAGCGAATGTTTGGCTAACGATAACTTCAGAAGCAATCAAGTCGGCAAGCATACCTTTGGATTGCGAGCCTTGACCCGGAAAAAGAAATACAACACTAGATGCCAAAATAGACTCCTACTTATCTCAATTTAAAAAACGTTACACAACTTCGGCGGAAAACCACACACCATCGTTGGCACTAAAAAAGAACTACTTACTCCAGCGCAAAAGATTCGCGCCCCAAGCAAAACCGCCAGCAAAAGCTTCAAGCAATAGCACATCGCCATTTTTAAACTTACCGTTACGATAAGTATCATTCAGCGCCAAAGGCACAGAGGCAGCAGAAGTGTTGGCATGCTTACCAACGGTGAGTGCGATTTGATCCAAACTCATATTCAATTTTTTAGCAGTCGCATTCAAAATACGGATGTTGGCTTGATGCGGAATCAACCAATTGATTTCATCTTGGCGCACATTGCACTTTTCCAACACTTCAAACACGACTTCGCCAAGTTTGGTCACTGCAAAACGAAATACTTCATTGCCTTTCATTTCCACAGCAGCCACGCCCGCAGCATCTGTGCTCATATCCAAGCGTTCATGTCTATCATTGTTCGGGCTAGCACCAGGGTGACTATGTTTGGCCATCAATAAATCACGATATGAACCATCACAATGCAATACAGAACCAATGATGCCGCCCTCTTCTTCTTTGGACTCCAGCACCACCGCCCCTGCGCCATCGCCAAAAAGAACACATGTGTTTCTATCTTGCCAATCGACAATACGGCTCATCGATTCTGCGCCAATGAGCAGTACGCGCTTAAACATTCCGCCGCGCATCATGCCATCAGCTTGTGCTAAGCCATAAACGAAACCTGAACATACAGCTTGAATATCCCAAGCTGGAAAATCTTTACCACCCAATTTGTGTTGAACCATGCTGGCAGTGGATGGAAAGACCATATCTGGGGTAGTGGTTGCCACAATAATGGCATCAATATCATGAATGGTGATACCAGCATCTTCTAAGGCTTGTTGGCCAGCGCGCGCTGCCAAATCCGATGTAAACTCATCTGCTGCAATAATATGGCGCTGCTCAATACCTGTACGTTCACGAATCCACGCATCGGAGGTTTCTACAATCGTGGCCAACTCATCATTACTCATGATGCGCTCTGGCAGATAACCACCCACACCAATAATATGTGTATTCATCATGTGTTTGCCTCAGCTAATACATTCATGCTTTGGATGGTGCGTTCAATCAAATTGGCTTCTACTTCACGCCTAGCCACTTGAATCGCACAAGCATACGCATAGGCATCAGCACCACCATGGCTTTTCACCACAATGCCGTTTAAGCCCAGCAATGGGGCGCCGTTGTGCTCACTAGGGTTCATGTTGTTTTTTACGCGCTTTAATGCGCCTTTAGCCAGCAGTGCGCCAGTTTTGGCTACCACGCTGGAAGTTAATTCTTGTTTGATGGTGCTCAGCATAAATTTAGCCAAGCCTTCCATGGTTTTTAACGACACATTGCCAATAAAGCCATCACAGACCACAACATCAACGCTGTCAGAAAACAAATCAGTGCCTTCAACAAAACCAATATAATTCAGCTCAGAATCTTTCAGCCTAGCCGCCGCCATCTTGATGACGTCGGTACCTTTGCCTTCTTCAGTGCCGATATTGAGCAAACCCACACGCGGCGATTTCATGCCTTCAGCAGCTTGCAAATAACAGCTTCCCATCACAGCAAACTGCACAAGATTTTCTGATGAACATTCAGCATTCGCACCAATGTCCAAGAAAAACGTGCCGCCATCCACCGCAGGGATGTGCGAGGCAATCGCTGGGCGGTCAATACCTGGCAATGTTTTGAGGATAAGTTTGGAAACCGCCATCAAAGCGCCAGTATTACCAGCACTAACAAAAGCGTCCCAATCTCCATCACGCACAGCGCGTGCTGACACATGCATGGAGGATTGTTTTTTCTTACGCACAGCAAGCGCTGGCGCATCACACATGTCGATGACTTCAGTAGCGGGTACAATTTCAACCAAACCATCAAGCCCACGGGCTTTGAGTGCTGGTTCAATAATTTCTACTAGCCCACAAACGCCAAACTTCGCCTTGGGTAAAGGCGAAGCCAGGGTTTGTTGCAAGGCATCAAGCACCACATCAGGAGCACCATCGCCGCCATGTCCATCGAGAAGAATGCGTGGCAAGGGCTTGATAGCCGTGGTATTAGCTGATGGCATTAAGCTTCAGCTTTCGCCACAACCTCACGGCCTTTGTAGTGTCCACAGCTTTGGCAAGCGTAGTGTTGACGGTGCATTTCACCACATTCAGTGCATTCGCTCATGCCTGGCAAAGTGATAGTGTCGTGTGAACGACGCATATTACGTTTTGATGCACTGGTCTTTCGTTTTGGAACTGCCATTTTCTAACTCCTTCGTTATCGCAACGAATCTTTACGCTTTCACGCATTTTTTAGCCAAGGGATTTACGTTCAACTGCAAACCAGCCTCTAGCTATTTTTTTATACTTAATCGGCACAAAGCCTTTTAAGCATCAAACTTTAAATTCTTCAATCCTGCAAACGGGCTGTTATCAAAGTTGCTTTCGCACTGACATTCGCCTTCGTTTAAGTTTTCACCACAATTCAGACACAAACCTTTGCAATCGGGCGAACAAATTGCCATCGGCTTCCAAGCCAACCAAAATTGCTCACGCAATACATCCAGCAGATTCAAGGCGCCTGGTGCTTCGAGCACATCATGGTCGACACCATCATCATCTTCTTCATCGCGTTTGCGCTCTGACAACACATACTGCACAGAAACATCGCCTTGCATGGGCATAGCAAATTCTTCATTACATCTGCCGCACTGCCTAGGCATGGTAAATTGCCAGGCACCCGTCAAATCGAAGAGCCCATTGCTTGGCACAAGCTCACCTTGCCAATGCATTTCACCAAATAATGGTGAATTTTGGTCAAATCCTGCAAAACTCTCATCCCACAAAACTGCCAGCGGAATCACTTCATCCCATTGCCGGCCCGACTTCGCAAGGTCTTGAAGTGTAAGGCTAAATTTATCTACCTTAGCATTCATTTGGCCTCCGCCATCCTTGGTTTTTCTCAAAATCGGTTGTAAAAATGAGGTCGCATTATGTGTTTATCCGCCCCATGGTCAAGTGTAATCACACCCAACCCTTATGGCCGCCCTCATGAGAAAAGTCTGCGTTATAAGTTCGTGACCGAAGCGGCAATATTAGACTTCTTTTTGGAAATTACAGCTGCAGTGTTAAACCTTCGCAAGCAAGGATAATATTGGGTTCATTCTCAAGCGGCTTACGCCGATCCAGCGCCTCAGCAAAGACCTTTTCTAAATCATCATCACTGCGCGTGGGCTCATGGTGGGTCAAACAAATCATAGCCGCACCAATCTCTTCGCCCAAACGAATACCTCTATCAAGGGTGCCATGTCCCCAACCCTTCTTCTGCGGATATTCCATCTCGGTGTATGCCGAATCCACAATCAACAAATCTACGCCAGCAATGGCATCGCGGATATGTTGGTTGCGCTTTTCCAGTATCTCTTCATAGATGGCATACTCATCATCTTCAGGCGCGTAAATATTATAAGGCGCTTCATGGTCACCAGTAAAAAACATCGATTTACCATGATCATCGATACGGTAGCCAAAATTAATTACAGGATGATTCATCATCACTGGTGTGATGGTGGCTGCACCAATTTGCACTGATTCCGATTCTTTAAGGGTGCGAAAATCGACTTTGGCTTTGAGCTCCACTTCGCGCACTGGGAAATGGCGGTATTGCAACTGGGTGGTCAAAATATCATCAATGGGTCTGCCGCCAATGGGATCAAATGCGCCATAGATGTGCACTTCATTGCCTGGCACAAATAAGGGGATAAAAAAGGGCAGGCCGTGAATATGATCCCAGTGGGTATGGGTGTTAAAAATATGAGTTTCCATAGGAAATTCAGGGAACAACGACATCGATAAGGGGTAAATACCTGTGCCAGCATCAAGGATAATAAGATGGTTATCGGAAGTTCGCACTTCAATACAGGTGGTATTACCCCCGTAACGCACTGTTTTAGGCCCAGGCACGGGAATTGAGCCCCTTACACCCCAGAATTTAACTTTCATCCAAACTCCTTGCCGCTAAAGATTCATAAAATGGTGCGCTTTTTCTATTTCATCGGTCATATCACCCAAATCTTCTACAATTGATTCCAGAGAACCAAAAGAGGACAACATAGCTGCAGAAAAATCTTCAACCACCGCATTACCTGCGCCGCCAAGATTCAGATATTTTACTACCTGATTGGCCACAAACACATATTCGCATAAATCATTGGCACCTTCTTCCAAATGATGATGATATTGAATGCTAGTAATTAAGGCTTTGGGCAACCCCCAGTAAGCGGCTAGAATGGAGCCCATTTCTGCATGATTCACGCCCATCACTTGCGTCTCCGCCTGATACAAAGCCATACCCTGCTCCTGCGCCATTTCCAACGCTTTGTAAAACTCATCTTTCATAAACTGAATAAACACAACCTTGCCAAAATCATGCAACAGACCGGCAATAAATAAATCGGTACTATCATGATTGGCAAACTTACGCATCTCACCAAGTTTACGGGCAATCGTTGCCACAAGTAGTGAGTGCAATAAAAAATCATGGGAGTTAAACCAAGGTGATGTGAATTTTTTGAGCATCCCGACTGTGGCAATGGATAATGCCATATTTTTGACCGTATTTAAGCCCAGATAAATCACAGCATGTTGAATAGTGCTGATATGATTAAGCAGCCCAAAATGCGCCGAATTGACCAACTTCAACATCTTCATAGTCATCACAGGATCATGCTCAATCACCTGCACCAACTGCTTGGGTGAGCACTCAATATCTGAAGTCAGCTCAATGACTTTGTTTACGCTTTGTGGAAAAGCTGGCATTTTTTCAACCATCGCCAGCAGCTTAAGCTTTAGTGCGTCATCCATAATTAAAGTGTCTCATCACACGAGCGCCCCCCTTGCCTGTTTCCCTTGATATTTTAAAAACCAAACACCAATTCAATAAAATCCAAGCAAGGATGATACCAGACTGACAAAAACCTACTTATTCAATGGTACGCGGCACTGGTAAATTGAGCCCAGTAGAGTTCTTCATCAGCAATTGTTTTACTAGACCAGCATTACCCATAGCTTTCATGCCCAAACCACGCAACGTAATCCATGCTGGCAGTTGCACTGTAAAAGTGCGATGCAGAGCTTCCATACTGACCATGGTGGCCAACACATCAGGAAGACGCGTTTTCATATAACGATTGAGCACCGAAACATCACCCCAATCCTCATCAAATTTGCGTGCATCAACAATTTGCTGCGCTAATACCATCGCATCGCGCAAGCCAAGGTTCACCCCCAAGCCGGCAAGTGGATGAATGGAGTGAGCCGCATCGCCAATCAACGCCAACCTAGGGCGCACGATATGTTTTGAGAGCTGGGCTTTGAGTGGGAACGCTGCCCGCGCACCCACTTCGATGATGCCGCCCAACACCCCCCCCAATTCCAGATTAAGGGCGAGTAGAAATTCATTATCAGGCAAGGCCAGCAAATCATCAGCCATCTTATTACTGGCGCTCCAAACAATGGAGCACAAGCCATCATGCATAGGCAGCAAAGCCAGCGGACCTGTGCTTAAAAAGCGTTGAAAAGCTGTGCCTTGATGGCCAAACCTTGGTTTGAC
This sequence comes from Mariprofundus sp. UBA1536, assembly GCA_002323245.1. Lineage (GTDB taxonomy): Bacteria > Pseudomonadota > Zetaproteobacteria > Mariprofundales > Mariprofundaceae > Ghiorsea. The sequence goes on from DCPU01000013.1 coordinate 28,861, forward strand.
TGTGGCCACAATACCCTTTTGCTCATAATCACGGCTAAACACATCAATGTCAGCTTGCTCTCGCAACCAAGACCTAGCGCCATCAGCACCAACGATAAGCGGCGTTTTAAGTAAACGCCCCGACTCCAAGGCCACTTCCACACCACTTTTATGGCGAAGCACCGACACCACAGCTTCTGGGCAAAGCAACTCCACATCAGCACTTTCTTTGAGGGTAGCTTTTAGCGCTACCACCAAATGTTGATTTTCCACCAAATAACCCAGTGTCTCTTCGTCAATTTCAGATGCATCAAAACGAATGCCACCTTGTTCTTGTCCATCCCAAATGCGCATCGAAGACATGGGCTGAGCAAGCTTTTGCAAATGCGACCACACCCCAGTGCTTTGCAGAATATTCACATTACCTTGCACAATCGCAGAAACGCGGCAATCAAGCCCCAAGGACAAACGCGCTTCTGCTTCAGCGCGCTCAACCAAAACAATGTGTAGCCCAGCATGGCGAAGCGCAGCCGCCAACATCAGTCCGACCATACCGGCACCAACAATGACCAAGTCTACTTGTTCAAAATGGGTGTTTTTGATTGGTTTTGAAGAATTTACGCGCGATGTAGTCATCGTTGCATCCTTTGTTGTTGCCCCAAACCCGAAGCTTGTTGCAATAGAATTTGTTTTAGCGCTGGTGTGGATTGCGTCACGCTCAAACCCACGCCACGCAACCATTTGGTGGGCAGTAGTGGTGAAGAAAACGCATGCAATGTTCCTTCGGTAAAGGTTGCTACTGCAGCCGTATCCAGCCTGCGGCGCTCCGCATAGGCATCAGTAAGCAAAGGGGAATTTAACTTATCTTTTGCCCGCGGTTTGGATAACACATCAGCAAGCACCATCACATCGCGCAAACCCAAATTCATACCTTGGCCAGCAATGGGGTGAATGGTATGCGCGGCATTACCCACCAAAACTATACCGTTTTGGGCAAAGGATTTGGCGATGCGCAATTCAAGCGGAAATACGGCGCGAGGGCTGCTACGCTCAAGGCTGCCAATACGTTTGATGACCGACTCACCCACTTCATCCGCTAAAGCACTTAAAAATTCAGTTTCACTCATATCCATAAGCTGCACGCCATGTTTGGGCGCTACCGACCAAACCAGCGAAAAACGACCATCGGCCAAGGGCAATAATGCCAATGGTCCCTCTTCACGAAAACACTCATAAGCAACATCCCCATGCCCTTGGCTTGAGGCCACTGAAGCGACAATACCCAAACGATTATGATCCCAACCCAGCGTTGTCATCTTGGCTAAATTTCGAATCTGGCTATTGGTGCCATCTGCCCCAACCAACAAGCCTACTTGCAGGTGTTGCAATCCTGATGCTGAATCAAGGGTGATTTGTACATGACTCTCTTGTTTATGAATTTGGCTCACACGGGCTGGGCAAATAAAATCAACATGACCAACCAAGGCATCATGCAAAGGCTTCAGTACATGACGAATTTCCAGCACATAACCCAAGGCTTCGGCGTTAATTTCAGTGTGCGACATATCCACCACGGCAGGCTGCCCCGGTTCACAAACATAGATATCTTTTATCCAACCCGCGCCAAGCCCTAAAATCGATTCCCAAACGCCCAAACTTTGCAAAAACTGAGCCGAACCTTCCGATAAAGCGATAACACGCTCTGGGTTGGTGGCAGGAAAAGCTTCCTCAAGCGCATCAATCAAGGCCACAGCGTAACCAGAGCGACTTAATTGCAGTGCCAAAGCGCTGCCAATCACCCCTGCACCAACAATGGCGATATCATAATGTTTTAGTTGTTTACCTTCGGACACGACTTCCCTCTCCCTGCATAAACCCTTCGCTTTGGAAGGGAATGTAGAGCGTGATTCAAAAAACGTCCATGATACAAATCATAGATACATCTTAAACTAGATAAAAAGGCACCAACCATTACACTTTTTGCCATGGCTATATTGGGTATCGGCGTTGATCGCATAAAAATTGCAAGAATAGAGCAGTCGGTGGCGCGCTTTGATGCACAATTCATTAAGCGCGTCTATTCCGATGACGAATACAAACTGGCGAAGCAGCGCGGCACCTATCGCCGCTTGGCTATGTTTTTCGCTGCCAAAGAAGCTGTGGCCAAAGCTATGGGCACAGGTTTTATCGGATTTGCCATGAAAGATGTGGAAGTGGTTTATCTGGCCAGTGGCAAACCTGAAGTTCGTTTACACCGCGCGGCAAAACGTAAAGCTGATGCTTTAAATATCTCTAGTATCCATCTTTCACTCACCGATGATGATGGGACCGCCATGGCTTTTGCCATCGCTGAAGGCAGCGCTTAAATGAATGTATCTTTTGAACAAATATCAGCGATGCTGGCTCTTGCCTTTGCCATCACACTTCTGGGCTGGATTTTTTCTGCTCGCAAACTAAAAAGCTTGGAAATGCAAAGCCAGCAAGACAAAGAACAACATATTTTAAACCAAGAACGCCTGCAAAATATCAGTCAAAGTTATGAAACCCTGCAACAGGATGTGCTCGCCCTGCGCGGCAAATATGAAGGCATCACCGCCGAGCATGCTTCCCTTTTGCAAAAGGTCGCAAGCTCATCATTAAGCTTAGAAAAAAGCGAAGCAGCACTGGCGCAAGCATTAAGCCAAGTGGAGAGCTTGCGCGAAGAAAACATGCAACTCAAAACAACACTGACCCGCTTAAAAACTGAATACGAAAACGCTCAAGAAGCCAGTGTTGAAAAACTAGCTTTACTCGATGATGCTAAAACCAAACTCAGCCAAGAGTTTCAATTGCTCGCCAATAAGATTTTTGAAGATAAACAATCAAAAATGACCGAACACAGCAAAAATACCTTGGATAGCATCATCAAACCCATGCAGCAGGAAATGACCAATTTCCGCAGCCGCATTGAACAAGTGCATAAAGAAGATATCGAAGCACGAGGCTCGTTGGAACGCCACCTTTCACATCTCAAAGAGCTCAACCAGCAAATGAGCCAAGAAACCCTCAACCTCACTCACGCACTCAAAGGTGATAGCAAAGCCCAGGGTAATTGGGGTGAAATGATTTTAGAAAAACTGCTTGAAAGCAGCGGCTTACGTGAGGGATTAGAGTTTAAGCGCGAAGTCAATTACAAAAACGATGAAGGAAAAAACCAGCGCCCTGATGTCATCATCTTTATGCCAGGCGATAAGCAGGTGATTATTGATGCGAAAGTATCACTCACCGATTATGAGCGGGCTATTTCCAGCAATGATGAAAGCGAGCAAAAGCGTTTTATCAATGCCCATGTCAAAAGCATGCAGAGCCATATCCAAACGCTAGCGAACAAACGTTATGATCATTTGGAGGGCGTACATTCGCCTGATTATGTGTTGATGTTTATGCCCATTGAAGGCGCTTATCTGATGGCTATTGAAGCTAATCGCAGTATTTTTGAAGCAGCGTTTGATAAGCGCATCGCCGTGGTTACGCCTTCGACCTTATATGCCACGCTTAAGCTTATTGAACAACTCTGGCGTTATGAACGACAAACTGAAAATGTTGCCAAACTGACCAAACAAGCGGGCTCTCTTCATGATAAATTTGTGGGCTTTTTAAGCTCCTTTGAGGATATCAGCAAACATATCGGCAATGCACAGAAATCATATGATAATGCCCTGGGGCAACTTAAAGATGGTAAAGGCAACCTTATCAATCGCGTCAAAGAATTGTCGGATTTATCAGGCAAAGCGAAAAAGGAAATCCCAAGCCATTTGCTTGATGATATCGCAAGCGACGATGCCCTTACCCTAGAAAACAAGGAAAACACATGAGCCTAAAAATCAACCGTGAACAACTCGTACAAACTGGTGTACAAGGCGGAGTTTCCCCAGCTCAGATGTGGGCACCATTTGAAGTGGGCAGCAAGGGCGAGATTTTTTCATGGCCGTCGACTGGTGGTATCACCTACAATGTTAAAGTTGGTGATTCGGTATTCGGCTGGGCTGGTGAACATATCGAGCCTGGGGTTTCATCCACACTAACCCATGCCAATAAAAAATCAGAATCGGGCTACCAATTTCATGCCTGCTGCGGCAACCAAGTGCGGGTCATTTCTGGCGAGGCCAAAGGTGCTTTGGGCACAGTGGTCGGTCACCATGGTGGCGTGAATCATTTGATGCTGGATTTTCCAGATGAGACTTTGGAGAAACTCACCTGCGATGATAAGTTTATGATCAAAGGTTTTGGTCAGGGTTTGAAGTTTGTCGACCATGATGATGTATATATCTACAACATTGACCCCGATTTACTTGAGGCTTGGGGCCTCAAAGAGCGCGCTGATGGTAAAATTGAAGTGCCCGTGAATGTAATTGTACCCAACTATGCCATGGGCTCTGGCATTGGTTCCTTGTCGGTAACGACTGGGGATTACGATATACTGTGTCATGATGAAGCAACCGTTAAAGAGCACGGCATGGATAAACTTCGCTTGGGTGATTTCGTAGCCGTGCGCGATCATGATAATAATTTCGGGCGCACCTTTCGCCGCGGCGCTATCACCATTGGCATAGTCATTCATTCCGACTCTCCGCTAGCAGGCCACGGGCCTGGCATGATGACGATTATGTCAGCATGTGATGGCAAGCTGGTGCCTGTGTTGGATAACAACGCCAATATGGGCAACTACCTCAACGTAGGTCGTTATGCTTAAAATTTTGTTATGTTTACTGTGTTTGGCTTTACCACTTTCAGCCCATGGCAAACTATACAAAATTGTCGATGACGCTGGACGAATCACCTTTAGTGATAAAGCCCCAACCATTGATGCGCAAGAACATACCCTTGGAGAGATTAACACCATAGGTAATGATGAATTCAACCTGCAAAAAGGCATGCACAAAATCCGCTTCACCACAGAAAATGGCACCATGATTGTGCAGGGAAAGGTTAATGGCATCAGCATGCGCTTTATTGTTGATACTGGCGCCACCCTAGTTGCCATACCCAAAGCTGTTGCCGATGCTGCCAAACTCCCCGTAGATTCTAATAAACAAATGCAAGCCATGACGGCCAACGGCACAGTCACCGTGCTCACCACCCAAGCGAATGAATTGATGATAGATAAAGTTAAACGCAGCAATGTGGCCGCAGCCATTCAAGATATTTCACCAACTGATACCAAGCTTGGCCTGTTGGGTATGAGCTTTTTCGAAACTTACAAAATGACCATCAACCAAGCTAAATCTGAAATCCTCTTGGAGGACAAATAAGTGGCGCCAAATCTATTACGCGCTGCCTGTGTGCAGCTATGCTCCACCGACGATATCAATGCCAACCTCAATAGCATCGCCACACAACTTCAAGCCTGCGCTGAAGATGGTTGTCAGCTGGTTCTGTTACCCGAAAACGCAACATTGATGAGTGCAGATTTAAATCAGCGCCAAGCTTCATCGCTATCACCAACGACTTCGAAAATATTAGATTGGTTTGCACATGAAGCTAAAAAACATCAACTCTGGCTCATTACTGGCTCCATGCTGGTGCAAGATGAAACCCAGCCCAACAAAGCTTTTAACCGTTGTTTTGTCTTTTCACCAGAGGGCACGAAACAATCGCATTACGATAAAATGCATTTGTTTGATGCTGATTTGGGTAGTGAGTCATGGCAGGAATCCAAATATATCAGCTTTGGTGCATCTCCCACCATGCAGACTCTCAATGACCCATGGAAAGTGGGTTTATCGATTTGTTATGATTTACGTTTTCCAGAATTGTATAGTTTTTATCAGCAGCAAGGCTGCAATATACTCACTGTGCCGGCTGCATTTACAGTGCCCACAGGAATAGCCCATTGGCTACCATTATTGCAAGCCAGAGCTATTGAAAATCAATGTTACGTTTTAGCTGCAGGACAATCGGGCGAACACAACGATGGGCGCACCACTTATGGGCACAGTCTCATCATCGACCCCTGGGGTAAGGTCTTAAACTGTCTTGAAGAAGGTGAAGGTTATATAAGCGCTGATTTATCGCTGGAGACATTAACTAAGATAAGGCAGCGCATGCCGGTGCTTTTACATCGTAGAGAAATTTGAGTTACGACATCCCCAGAAAAGCAGTGATTGATGAATACATCATCAAAAAAAGCCGCTTCATTACCCATATCCAACGCGCCCAAGATAAACAAGCTGCGCTCGCTTTTATTGCGACTATCAAGAACCAATATCCTGATGCTCGGCATCATTGCTGGGCTTATATCGCTGGGCACCCTACCGAGACCATTGCCATTGCCAGCAGCGATGATGGTGAACCCCAAGGTACAGCGGGAAAACCCATGCTTAATGTTTTACAGCATCAAAACATTGGCGAAATTGTCATGGTGATTGTGCGTTATTTTGGTGGCATCAAATTAGGCGCGGGTGGTTTGGTGCGAGCTTATAGTCATGCGGCAAATCAAGCCATGACTTTATTAGAAACTGAGCTTCTAACCACAAAAAAAGCCCTTCGCTTACGCTTTGACTATACGCTTGAAAAGCGCGTTGTGCACTTTTGTACTGAACATCAAATCACCATTGTTGAAACGACTTATGCAGAACGTATCAACATGATGATTGAAGTCGATGAAAAAGAAGCCAGCGCAGTAGAAGTGCAATTACACGACCTGACTTCAGGGAAAATGACCGTATTATAAAGGCCTAGAAAGTGAAAACTTATCCGCGTTTATCGATGTGGACATACTCCATGTGCGTCTCACCTGTATAAATCTGCTCTGGACGATAAATACGGCCAAGTACCAATTGTTCGCGCCAATGCGCCAACCAACCCGAAACACGCGATATTGCAAAAATCGGCGTAAACAAGTCGGTTTCAATGCCGAGCTTGCGATAAACAATACCCGAATAAAAATCGACATTTGGGCAGATGCCCTTTTTGCCTAATGTTTCAAGTGAAAATTGTTCAATAAATGAAGCAATTTCATAAGTTGGGTCTATGCCAACTTCCTCGGCCAAATCTACATAGAGCTTTTGTAGCAAAGTGGCGCGCGGATCTTTGGTACGATAAATACGGTGTCCAAGGCCAGCAATTTTCTTTTTATTGTCTAATTTGTTCTGCAAATACGCTTCAGCTTTATCTAAAGAACCAATCTCATCAAGCATGCGCAATACACTTTCATTAGCACCACCATGTAGCGCACCGGAAAGCGAACCGATTGCCGCACTGATTGAAGAATAAGGGTCAGCCTTTGAGGATGCGACTACTAGCGTGGAGAATGTACTGGCATTCATGGTGTGTTCAGCATGCACAATCAAGGCAACATCCATGATGCGCTCAGCAAGTGGCGTGGGCACCTTGCCTGAAAGCATATAAAGGAAGTTGGCTGCGTGAGATAAATCTTTGCGCGGCGGGATTGGATCTTCACCCTTGCGCATGCGTGAATGCGCGGCCACAATCGTTGGTAGCTTAGCAATCAACCGCAAATAAACATCTCGAATCTCTTGTTCATCGAGCATCTTATTCAAGCTCGTATCCATCGGATAGAACATACCCAATACAGCAACACAAGCTTGCAGAGCATCCATGGGGTGTGCTGATTCAGGGAAACATTTCATCATATCCCGCACACGAAACTTAATGCTACGATGATCTCTTAGCTCTTCATCAAAAAGACGCAACTCATCTGCTGTAGGCAAACGTCCATAAATCAGTAGGAAAGACGTTTCTTCAAATGAAGATTTTTCAGCCAGCACTTCAATATCAATGCCACGATACGAAAGCAGTCCTTTTTGCCCATCAATGTTGGACACCCCAGACTCCGCGACTGGAATACCAGCCAAGCCAGGCGAGTAACACGAAATATCTTGATTGCTTGCCATGGGCTTTCTCCTATTCGCTTGTGCTGATTACGATTGTTGCGTGAATTCGCGCAGTTTTTTCATTGCCCGCACTTCCAATTGGCGCACGCGCTCAATGGATACGCCAAGCGTTTCCGACAAATCTTTGAGTGTTTCTGGTGTTTCCAACAAGCATCTACGCTCAATGATAAATCTATCCCTATCGCTAAGCTGCATCATAGCGCTTTGCAATTGTTTACGTTGGTGGCTTTCCCAGTTGGCCTCAATCGCCAATTCTTCGGGTGATTCCATCAATGATGGCAAGCTATCAGCCATGGTTTGGCCTTCAACATCAATATCAATGGACACATCACGTTGCAAATAAGCTTGGGCAGCTTCTTGAAACTCATGGCCTGTAATACCATATTTTTCCGCCACAATATCAGCCTGTCTGCCATCAACAGCCGCAATGCTTTCTTTGGCTTTGCGTAACCCTGAGAAAATTTTGCGTTGTAATTTGGTGGTACCTAATTTGACGATGCTCCAAGAGCGCAAGATAAACTCATGAATAGAAGCACGAACCCACCAAGATGCGTAAGTCATCAAGCGAAACCCACGCTCGGGGTCGAAACGCTTTACTGCATGCATCAAGCCAAGGGTGCCTTCTTGAATCAAATCGGATTCTTGCAAACCAAAATGACGATACTCACGGGCAATAGCCGCTACTGCATAAAGGTTGGCACGCACAAGTTTTTCGGCAGCAGAGCGGTCTTTTTCATCATGCCAGCGCTTGGCCAATAGCAATTCTTCTTCGCGATCCATACGTTCTACACGCTGAACATCGCGATAAAAAAGCGAAAGGCTTGACGTATCAATCGTTGCTAAAGTTGTCACTATATCACCCCCATAGAAGTATGGATTTTAAACGGATTAGCATTATAAGCCACACCCCTTTGTTGTCAACCGCAATGCCCCTATTCAATAAATCGTGAATTTCGCAGGGGCGCCGCTATGATTGCATCAAATTTATAACGTTGGGGTTAGCAAATGATTAAAGCAGTCTTATTAAAAATTTTCCGTGAGGGTGTCGGCGGCCTCATGGCATTTGTTAGCTATATTTTTAGCCCACGCAAAGTAAAACGTGATGCTGATGCCCAAAAGCTGGCCAATGAAAAGGCCGCCAGCATGAGCATGTACCAATACTTTGCTTGCCCATTTTGCATCAAAACACGTCGCACAGTGCGCAAACTCAATGTGCCGATTGAATATCGTGATGCCCAAATTCGTGGTGGTGAGCATCGTAATACCTTGGAGCGCGAGGGCGGAAAAATCCAAGTGCCTTGCTTACGCATTGATGATGGTGAAAATACGACTTGGTTATATGACTCCAAAGCTATCACTGCCTATTTAAACCAAACATTTGATCCTACAGCACAAGCTAGCGATACAGCTTCAGTCTAAACACTACGTGCCCATGCAACCCATCAGCGTCATTTTGGTTGAGGATGAAAAGCCAACCCGCGATTATTTCGCCAAGGTGATTGATGCTCATGCAGGGCTGAGTCTGCTGGCCAAAGCTGGTGATTGCGCCACGGCTATAGAGGCTTTACAAAAAGACCAACCACAGGTTCTTGTATGCGATTTAGGGCTACCCGATGGTCAAGGCATTGATGTGATTCATTTTGCCAAAGCTAGGTATCCAAACATCGAAATTTTGGTGGTGACCATGATGGGTGATGAGGCGCATGTGGTGGAAGCTTTAGAAGCTGGTGCCAGTGGTTATCTGCTCAAAAAACAAGCTTTTGATGATTTGGCTGAATCAATCCTTTGCCTCAAACGCGGTGAAGCGGCACTAAGCCCTGAAATCGCAAGATTTTTACTCAAACGCTTCAACGCCAACTTACCAATCAAGGAAAACAAAGCGTGCAAAGAAAATCCGCTTACCGATAGAGAATCAGAAGTGCTTATCTTAATCAGTAAGGGTTACAGCTATGATGAGATTGCCAGCGCTTTTGGCATCTCCACCAATACAGTGCGCACGCACATCCGCAACATTTATCGCAAATTATCAGTATGTTCTAGATCAGAAGCAGTATTTGAAGCCAGCCAATTGGGGCTGATAAATCTATAAAAAGTTAATCAAACCCTTGAGCTTGACCTGCATGGTTTTCAAAACGGGTAAATTCTTTCAAGAAGGTTAAGCGAACAGTGCCCGTTGGGCCGTTACGTTGCTTAGCAATAATAATTTCTGCCAAACCTTCATTTTCAGGCTTTTTGTTATAAACCTCATCACGGTAAATAAACATAATCACGTCAGCATCTTGCTCAATCGCGCCAGATTCACGCAAGTCCGACATCATCGGCCTCCTATCACTGCGCGATTCTAATGAACGGTTAAGCTGGGATAAGATAAGTACAGGCACATCAAGCTCTTTGGCCAATCCTTTGAGCGAGCGCGTCATTTCACTGATTTCCAAATCCTTACGCTCTGCAGCAGAGCCCGTCATCAATTGCAGGTAATCAATCAAGACCATGTCCAAGCGCCCTTTTTCGCGTTTTAACCTGCGGCATTTTGAACGCACTTCCATCACGGAAATGCCTGGTGTGTCATCAATATAAATCGAAGCATTAGAGAGCTTGGCTGTGCCTGCGGCTAACTTACGCCAATCATCGGTAGCAAAGCTGCCTGTGCGCATTTTGGACATGTCCACGCGCGATTCAGAAGCAAGCAAGCGCATCGAGATTTGTTGCGCCGACATTTCCAATGAGAACACAGCAATATTATTGGGTTCTTCATCGCGAATGGCCGCATTTTGGGCAAGGTTCATCACAAATGCTGTTTTACCCATACTTGGCCGGCCCGCAATCACCACCAAATCGCCGCGCTGCATACCTGCAGTTTTTTCATCCAAATCGGTAAAACCTGTTGATACACCAGTGATTTTACGTTGATCTTCATAACGGCGCTGTAATTCTTTATAACCTTCTTGAATCAAAGCTTTCAGGCCTTGGAACGTTGGGCGGGTTTGGTTAAAGCTTTCAGCAACGGCCAGCATTTTTGATTCAGAAGAATCCAAATGTTCGGCAACGGGTTTAACTGGGCTTTCGTATACATCTTGAGAAATAGTCGAGCAAACTTGTAAAAGTTGGCGGAGAATCGCGCGCTCGCGCACAATATTCGCGTAGTGACGCACATTCGCAGAGGTTGGAATCATGGTAATGAGTTCACCCAAGTAGCCTTCGCCACCACAGGTTTCCAACTCACCATTTTGTTCGAGATAATCTTTAACAGTAAGCGCATCTACTGGCTTACTTTCAGCTGACAATGCCAAAATAGCAGCGAATATCTTACCATTCACGGCCAAATAAAAGTGGCTGGGGGCCAGAACGCCTTCAAGTCGTTCTAGGGCTTCTGGATCGAGCATAACACCACCCAACACGGCACATTCTGCATCCCGTGCATGCGGTGGAACCCGCTCACGCAAGCTTAGCTCACGTGGCGGGGAATACCCATTTTCAATCAAGTATTTTCAGCTTCTACTTTGATTGAAAGTGTAGCCAAAACGTCTGGGTGCAAACGCACACGGAACGCATGATCGCCCACTTCTTTGATTGGTGCATCTTGAAGAATGTTACGGCGTTCAACGACATAACCTTCAGCTTTCAACAATTCAGCCAATTCATGTGCGCCCACAGAGCCGTACAATTGCTTACCATCAGAAGTTGCGCGGATAACCGACAATTCCAAGGTAGTCAATTTTGCAGCTTCAGCAGTTGCAGCATCAAACACTTCTTTTTGTTGTGCTTCTAAAAGGCTGCGACGACGCTCAAACACTTTGCGGTTGCCAGCATCAGCTAGTACTGCTTTATTTTGTGGAAGAAGGAAATTGCGGCCATAACCAGCGCGAACATTTACTTCGTCGCCAACGTTTCCAAGCCCTTCAACACGTTCCAATAGAATTAATTCCATTATTTTTCTCCTGTTGCCGAAATCGCATTCCGGCGAAAATTAAACCAAAAATCAAGTAGGCCAATGATGGTAAATACTGCAATCACCACCGACCAAAAAAACAAAGTTATATACATCAATATCAGGGTATTGGTCATCCTGCGATGTTTGAGCCACACATGGGCAACAACCACGCCTTGCACTGAAATCAAACCCAGCAGCAAAAGCAAAGCATTGCTTGCGATGTATTGCATATCCCCAGTGCTAAAGCTTGCCAACATCACAAAAGCTAAGGTGAGATAAACAAGATATTTTGGAAACGAAAGACTTAAAACATCACTTTCATCACCACGATAGAAGCCATACTTTTTAGCGGTTTTACGCGCAAAAAGCAAATCACTCCACCAAACCATCCAGAAGCCAAACATCAACAATCCCGGAAAAATTTGCACCATCATATCTTGCAGATTGCGCACTGAGGCTATGGCCTCAACTTCACCCACAGGCAAAGCAGCAATCATATTATCAAACATCGGTTTAAACATCTGCAGCACAAAATCTTGCATGCTTGATGCTTCGTCATTCATGGCAAATACAAGACCCACCAACACCGCCACAAACATCAACACCGCAATCAACCATGCCGATGATGCCAAACCGCTTCGTAACAAGGCCAAACCCATCAAAATAGGAATAGCTACAAACAACCCCAGAAAGATGAACGTTGCGTCCATACTTCCAGCTGAGATCAGTAGTATGGCAAGGGCAGCAATGCCGCCAACCTGAAGAGCATACTTTAATCCGCCACCAAACAATATCATCGCGAAAACGCTAGGTACCGCCAAGTGGAGAAGCATGCCCACCAATACAAACAAGAATCCCAGCAAAGGAATACCACCAAATACCACGTTCAGCCAATAGGCTGAAGTCAACATCGCTACCACCAAAAATGCACAAGGCAGATGTTTGGTTAACAGAAACTCGAGCAACTTCGGCATCGGGTCTCTTTGCTGGTCAGCGGGTTGATTCATATCAATGCGTGATATCCAAAAAGCTCAAATCAATCGTGGTGCAAAGGTGTGAAAGACAACAATGCCAATACACGTGCGCGTTTAATCGCAGTGGTCAATTGTCGTTGGTGTTTTGCACAAGTGCTGGTTACACGTGATGGGGTAATTTTAGAGCGCTCAGAGATAAACTGACCCAACAAACCTGGATCTTTATGGTCAATCTTGATGCTTGTATCTGCGCAGAATTTGCAGAACTTACGACGGCTCTTAAATTTGCCGCCTGCACGGCCACCTGGGGCACGGCGTTGTGGGCGCTCAGGGCGACCACCTTCGCTGCGACCTTCTGGGCGAGCTGGGCGTTCTGTTCTTGCTGCTGGGGCTACTTTCTTTTCTTCACTCATTCTAATCTCCTAATTCATTATCACTAAGCAATGTCACTTCATGTACCCAGATTTCAACTTGTCCCCACCGCTGCTCTCCTTCACGGCTATAATAGCGGCGGCGAAGTTCGCCTTTGATGTCGACAGCTTTACCCTTGTTCTGTATCAGCGCTGTTGCAAACGCATTCTCAGCTCGAAGTGGCATGGGCTGTTCATCGCAGACTGTTGCTCTTTGTTGCCCGAGATGCGGGCGGTTTACAATTAAAGAAGCAACGACGGCAAGACTTCCATCTGGCATCCAACGCTCATGAATATCATCAACGACACCCTGAAGCTGGACGGCATTCAATTTATGCTTTAGCTGATTCTCCACTTTCACTTTCTGCTGCCTCAACAACTGCTGCAGGTGCAGCTACTTCTTCAACGGCTGTTACTTCTTCAACTGCTGCTTCTACTGCAACTTCAGCTTCCGCTTCAACTTTAGCTTCTTCAACAACTGGCGCAGCACGGCGACGCAACAATGGCGATGGCTCGTCTGAAAGTTCAGTGATGGTTGTGGTTAGAAAACGCAGAACGCGCTCGTCCATAAGCAAAGCAGTATCAATGATTTTAGCCATTGATGCAGCGCCGTCAGTGACAAGCAATGTATAATGTCCGCGGTTACGTTTTTGGATTGAATAAGCAAGTGGACGTGATCCCCAGTATTCGCGTTTCACGATACGGGCTCCTGCTTTCTCGATTTTCTCTACCAATTCATTGGTAAGAACTTCGGTGTTTTCCTGAGAAATATCAGGGTTTACGATAAACACTGTTTCGTAGTACATAGCGCTCCTTGTGGCATGACCTGTCGGTCTGCTCTGAACATAAACTGGCGCGTTCAGAGCAAGGTTATTTTAGTTTCACTGCATTTTGCAGCGTGCGGCACCCTAGATTGCACCTATGTAAAGTCAATGCTTACCCACAATCTCAAAATAAAAGAAAAACGGCCACCTAAAAGGCAGCCGTTCATTTCCAAATCATCCCAAAGGATTATTTTTGGTTATCGTCTTCTTCGCCGTCATCCATGTCACGGCCTTTCTTACCATCTTTACCTTTTCCCTCATCTTTCATGTCTTTCATTTTTTTGTCACGTTTCATTTCATCTTTGGTCAATACGCCATCACCATTTAGGTCTTTGCGCTCAAAACGTTGCTTTGCTGCATCCATATGCTCAGCCATTGTGATTTTACCATCCCCATTGGCATCCGTCATAATACGTTTTTTCTCTTTATCACTTCCAGCAAATGAAGCCGCTGGCAAAGCAAAGGCCATTACCACCAAACCCAACAACACTTTTTTCATCATACTTGTCATCATTATTTCCTCCATATTTACCCCTTAAACAGCAATCGGGGCGGTCAAGATAGCAGTTCACTTTAATGATTTAGATGACAATTATCACTATATTTTCTTCGGCAGCTGCCCCACAAATGTTTGCCTATCCATCTCCATAGCACCTAAGCTCTCCAAATGGTCGGTATGCATTTGGCAATCGATCAAAGTAATGCCCTCATCAAGAGCCCACGAAGCCATATAAGACATTGCCATTTTCGAACCATCGCGTTGTTTACTAAACATGGATTCGGCAAAAAACACATGCCCCAAACGCACACCGTACAAACCACCAATCAACTCATCATGGTCATAGATTTCAAAGCTGTGCGCATACCCAAGCACATACAATCGCAAATATGCCTCAATCATTTCAGGCAAAATCCAAGTGCCACCCATCTGCCCATCAGCGCCGATTCGGGGCGCAGCACAGGCTTGAATCACTGCTTCAAAATTTTGGTTGAGCATACAATGATACTGCGGTTGCTTAAGCCGACGTATCAGACGCTTTGAGCGATAAAAGTCTTGGGGCTTGAGTACCATGCGCGGATTTGGGGACCACCACAAAATAGGCTCTCCTTCGGCATACCAAGGAAAAATACCCATACTGTAAGCTTGTAATAAGGTCTCAGGTCTGAGGTCGCCACCCACAGCAAGCAAACCATCTTCATTGGCTTGATTGGGGTCGGGGAATCGGCATATATCTTCAAGTGTATCATCAGTCATAGCGGCAAAGGCTAGGGAATTCATTGACATGCATCATCTGTTTTCGAGTATCAGCCCAATGGATAACACACTTGTCACAGATTTTTGTATTCCCACCTCAAAAAAACCTGCCAAATCAACAACACTTCAGGCCTTGTACGACATGGGTGAAGATGATGTGTTGGCGCGGATTCGCCAATTGCGCGCCGAGCTTGGGGAAAAGCTGCTCATCTTAGGGCACCACTACCAGCGCGAAGAAGTGATTGCTTTCGCCGATATCACAGGCGATTCACTCAAACTTGCCAGAGAAGCTGCCAAAACCAAAGCTCCCTTTATTATTTTTTGCGGTGTGCATTTTATGGCCGAAACCGCAGATATCCTCACCGATGACAATCAGGTAGTGATTCTTCCTGATCCCGCTGCTGGCTGCTCCATGGCTGATATGGCCAATGATGAGCAAGTGCAACGCTGCTGGAATGAGCTTTCACAAGTGATTTCGCCCGACGAAAGCGTCACCCCAGTGACTTACATCAACTCCACTGCTGCCCTCAAAGCCTTTTGCGGCGACCATCAAGGTATTGTTTGCACCTCTGGCAACGCCACCAAAGTGATGCAATGGGCATGGGGCAATCGAGAAAAGATTCTTTTCTTCCCCGATCAACACTTGGGTGAAAACACTGCCCTGACCATGGGCATCAGCGAAAGCGATATGATTATTTGGGACCCTTTCCAAGCTATGGGCGGCAATAGCCCAGAAGCCATTCAAAATGCTAAACTGATTCTTTGGAAAGGCTTTTGTTCTGTGCATCAGCTTTTTAAACCCGAACATGCCGATACCATGCGCAACAACCATCCCGATATTGAAATTTTAGCGCATCCAGAATGCTCGCGCGCCGTGTGCAAAACTGCTGATTTTGTTGGCTCCACCGAACGCATTATTGAATATGTGGATGCAGCGCCGAAAGGAAGCAAGTTTGCCATCGCCACTGAGCTTAATTTGGTCAACCGCTTACGTATCACTTATCCTGATAAACCGATTTGGTTTTTATCACCCACAGTGAGCATGTGTTCAACCATGTTCCGCACTGACCCCCAGCATCTTTGCTATGCCATGGAAAACATTCAGCGCGGTGAAGGTTACAATCAGGTTGCAGTCAGCCAAGACCAGCAGGCCTCGGCGCTGAAATCATTAAATGCGATGTTGGATATTGAATAAATGAAATTCATTGGGGTTTGCACCGCACTCGTTTTTTCTCTTGTTTACCTGCCAACTGCCCAAGCTTCTAGCTTTGAAGCCATGAACACTGCTATCACTAACTTTGAAGAAAGCGGCCTATCAAGGTTTACGCCACTGGGCATGAAAAAGATTACCGCCTACCAAGGCGCCACCATGCTGATTCGCGATAAAAACAAATCAGCTTTTAGCGAAAAAGGCCAAGATAATCATGAGCTAAAACAAGCCATCACCAAAACCTATGAAGTGCTGCAAGAAGCCCAAACCAATGCCAAGGTGTATGTCCAAGAGCATAGCGATTTACTGGCTTTAGAAATCGAAGCCAACAAAGCTTATGTCTACCATCATAAGCCTCAACGTATCGCGGAGGAACCTGTACAAATACTTTTTGATGAAGCGAATAAGTGGCTGCAGTCTTCCATCGAAGCTTCGGAAAAAGGACAAATGAATATCGTCGCACAAGCTTCTAAAACAGCGGAACTCACCTATATCCGCTGCATCAATGCGGCCATGCCAGGATTGGTCGAAGAAACTGAGCGTGCGTTATCACGGGCCAGCAGCGCTGGCGCTGAAAAATACGCACCCCAGCTTTGGCGACAAGCCGACGAAGCCTTTAAACAACTTGAAGCTTACAATGAATCTTTAAAAGAAAACGCTCTGCCCGTTAGCCGCCCAAGACATATTGGTTTTGCATTCGAAATGGCGATTTATGCTCAAAAAATGGCCATTCAAGTCAAAGAATGGCGTTATGATAATGGTAGCCATGAAGACCTTGCCTTAACTGCCATTCAATTGCGTCTTGATATGGCCAAAGCTTTGGACTTAAAACTAGCTTACGAGCAAGTGGGTATCGATGTCCCAGCGACCGACCTCATGGCTGCCATTGAAAATCTCAAACAAGCCATCATTGATGAGCGCACCGCCCACCATAAACAAGTGGCGCAATTGCAAGCAGAATACGAACAAAACTTATCCACCACCTTGCAGCAACAACGCTTGCAAGATCAGCAAGATTTCCAAAGCAAACTTACCAACATCAAAACCGCCTTTAACAGTAAACTTGAACAAGAAACCTTTGAAAGCAAACGTCAGAAGAAACTGCGTGAATTGTTTGAAGAAGATGAAGTGGACATCATTGCCCACCTCAATGGTGAGCTGGTGATTCGCGCCAAAAAAGTACAGTTCGCACCCAACACCACCAAAATTGAAAGTAAGTATTTTGATTTACTCAGCCGCGTCAAAGAAGGCATCAAGATGTATCCTGAGCGCAATATCAAAATCGAAGGCCACACCGACAGCATCGGAGATGAAACCGTCAATCGCACCTTATCACTCAATCGCGCTGAATCCGTGCAAGAATATTTGATTGCATCGGGCGTGGAAGCCAAACGCATCAAGGCTTTGGGCTTTGGCGAAGTCAAACCCATCGCCAGCAATATTTATGAGCAAGGCCGCACCATGAACCGCCGCATTGATATTGTGATTGAAAAACCATGAGCGCAAAAACTGAAGCTGAAATCCGAGCGCTGAAAGATAAATTCAATACCATTTGTGACGCTGGTAAACTCGTAGATAAATCCAAGCGCAAATTGTTAGATGCCACGCTTGATATGGTTGGCGATGATTTAAGCACCGCCGATCTTAAAATGATGGGCAAAGTAGTCAGTGAAATCAGCATGGGGCTGGAAGTGTTTCGCCCCTATCATGCTTGGCGCAAAGTGAGTGTATTTGGCTCAGCGCGCACCAAAGAAACCCATGCGCATTACGCCCAAGCCAAGGCCTGTGGTGCTGCGCTTAAAGAAGCTGGTTTTATGGTCATTACTGGCGGTGGCGGTGGCATGATGCAAGCTGCCAATGAAGGTGCAGGCCGTGATGTGTCTTTTGGCATTAATATCAGCCTGCCAATGGAGCAACAACCCAACCCTATCGTCAATGGTTCGCCGCGCAGTTTTGAATGCAAATACTTTTTCACCCGCAAACTCTTCTTCCTTAAAGAAAGTGATGCAGTCATTCTCACCCCTGGTGGTTTTGGCACGTTTGATGAAGGTTTTGAATTACTCACCCTATTGCAAACTGGACGCAATCCGCCAATTCCAGTGGTCTTGCTTGAAGCACCCGGTGATGATTTTTGGGGACCGTTTCTCAACTCATGGGTGCGCAGACTCCTCGATAACGGTTTGATTAGCCCAGATGATACCCATTTGTTTTATCATACCGATGATGTACAAGATGCCGTGCAGCATATTGAAGAATATTATCTCAATTATCATAGCTTCCGCTATGTGGGCAAAGAGATTCTTATTCGCATGAACAATCCGCTTTCCGCCAATGCGCTGGAGCGTTTAAACGCTGAGTTTTCCGACATACTGCATTCAGGAGAAATCACCCAGGTGTACAACTGGCCAGCCAATGATGATGCCAGCTTTGCCCACTACCCTCGCCTGCGCCTGAACATCAACCATCACCGCATCAATGTGATGACTCAGCTCATTCGCCGTATGAATGGTTTATACGCTCAAGAGCATTAAAACTTTAGATAGCGGCGCCACGTAAAATTTCTGGAGCACGCTCTAATACGAAATTTTTAAAGGCTTCGGGGATAGCAGCAAAACGTTTGCCTTCACGATGCACAATGTACCATTTGCGTTTAATGGGAAAATCTTCCACTTCCAATACTACCAGTCGCTTCAGCGCTAATTCCATTTCAATGGTATGCAACGATACAATACCTAAACCCAATTCTGCCATCACTGCTTGTTTAATTGCTTCGGAGCGGTTCATCTCCATACCTGCAATCAATTCAAGGTTATGACGATTAAAAAAGCGCTCAGTAGCCATACGTGTGCCTGATTCGGACTCACGCACAATAAACGGCTCGTTGGCTAGGGTTGATAATAATAAGGGTTGTTTACTCACCATCGGGTGATTGGGCGATGCAATCACAACCAGCGGATTATCCATAAATGGAATGCCCACCAGATGATGACCCGAGGGTGGTTTACCCATAATCGCCATATCCGTTTGATTGTTTTCAACAGCATCGACCAATCCAGAGCGGTTGGTTACGTCAAGACGGATTTCAGCGCGCGGAAACTCATGCCGAAAGGCAGCTATTAATTGCGGCGCGAAATAGTTGGCGGTGGAAGCCATGGTTAAATGCAGTTTACCGCGTTCCACGCCTTTAAGCTCTCTGAGCATCAAAGTAGCTTCATCGATTTGATGAGCTATGGATGAGGCATAATGCAGAAGCTCGCGCCCTGCTTCAGTTAGACCAATACTTTTGCCGACTCGCTCAAACAAAGGCAGGCCAATATAATCTTCAAGTTGTTTGATTTGCATGGATATTGCTGGTTGCGTTAAAAACAAAGCCTTGGCGGCAAGAGTGTAACTTTGCAGCTCAGCAACGGTGGAAAAAATCTTTAATTGTTTAAAAGTGAATGCCATAAGCGAAACGTATAAGAAAAACTTATGCAAGTCATCACAAGGTTTGATTCGACAGCACGGAAGTGTACTGTACTGTTCGCACATCGGAGAAAGCATTTCTCTGAATCAATTCCCTTGGGAGGATCTCTATAATGGATCAATCGAATCGTTACGCTGACCTAAGTCTTAAAGAAGAAGACTTGATTGCAGGTGGACAACACTTGTTGGTTGCTTACAAATTAATACCAGCTGCTGGCTATGGCTTCTTAGAAGTTGCTGCGCATATTGCTGCTGAATCTTCTACTGGCACCAACGTAGAAGTATCTACAACTGATGATTTCACACGTGGTGTGGATGCACTTGTATATGAAATCGATGAAACTGCATTTGGCGATCACCCTGTGAAGGGCGGCGGCTTGATGAAAGTTGCATACCCTGTTCCTCTTTTTGATCCAAACTTGACTGATGGTCATTACAACGTATCACACATGTGGTCTTTGATTCTTGGTAACAACCAAGGCATGGGCGATCACCTTGGCCTACGTATGTTGGACTTCATGGTTCCTGAATGCATGATCCGTAAATTTGATGGCCCAAGCACTGGCATTTCTGATTTGTGGAAAGTGTTGGGTCGTCCTGAAGTAGATGGCGGCTACATTGCTGGTACCATCATCAAACCAAAATTGGGCCTACGCCCTGAGCCGTTTGTAAAAGCTTGTTACGACTTCTGGTTGGGCGGCGATTTCATTAAAAACGACGAACCACAAGCCAACCAACCGTTCTGCCCAATGGAAACAGTTATTCCTATGGTTGCTGAAACTATGGATCGCGTTCAACAAGAAACTGGCGAAGCAAAATTGTTCTCTGCAAACGCTACAGCTGACTACCATGTTGAGTGCAAAAAACGTGGCGACTTCATTCTTGAATCATTCGCTAAATACGGTAACGAAAAACACGTTGCTTTCTTAATCGATGGTTTCGTAACTGGTCCTGCTGGCGTGACTACTGCACGTCGTGAATTCCCTGACACATTCTTGCACTTCCATCGTGCAGGCCATGGCGCGTTGACTTCATACAAATCACCAATGGGTATGGATCCATTGTGCTACATGAAACTTGCGCGTCTTCAAGGTGCTTCGGGCATCCACGTGGGCACCATGGGTTACGGTAAAATGGAAGGCCACGGCAACGAAACTGTGCTTGCATACATGATTGAACGTGATGAGTGCATGGGTCATTACTTCAACCAAAAATGGTATGGCATGAAACCAACTTGCCCAATCATCTCTGGCGGCATGAATGCATTGCGTCTTCCTGGTTTCTTTGAAAACTTGGGTCATGGCAACTTGATCAACACTTGTGGTGGTGGTGCTTTCGGTCATATCGACAGCCCAGCTGCTGGTGCAACTTCACTTGGCCAAGCATACGATTGCTGGAAATCTGGAACTGATCCAATCGAATACGCAAAAACTCACAATGAGTTTGCACGCGCTTTCGATTCATTCCCAGGCGATGCGGATAAAATCTATCCAAACTGGCGTGAAAAAATCGGCGCTCATAAATAAGCACCGACTTTTCAAGTCAACACTATCAAAAGGCCTCCACGCAAGTGGGGGCCTTTTTTTATAATAACTTTGGTGCTTTCCCAATATCAGGCAGCGACCACTCTATGGGCATTTGTCCATACTGCTGCAAATAGGTATTGGTTTTAGAGAAGTGTTTGCAGCCCAAAAAACCACGATGTGCGGATAAGGGTGACGGATGCGGAGCTTGCAACACCAAATGTTTCTTCTTATCGATAGCACAGCCCTTTTTCTGGGCATAACTTCCCCACAACAAAAATACCACATGCTGGCGCTGCTGATTTATCACTGCAATCACAGCATCAGTAAACTGCTCCCAACCTTGTCCTTGATGAGCGCCAGCTTGCCCATCTTCGACAGTAAGCACACTGTTGAGCAACAACACGCCCTGCTCGGCCCAAGCTTGCAAATGCCCATGCGCTGGTATGGTGATGCCCAAGTCATCATGTAATTCTTTATAGATATTGCGCAGCGATGGTGGAATGCGTTCACCTACTGGCACTGAAAAACTCAAACCATGTGCCTGATTCGGCCCGTGGTATGGGTCTTGGCCGAGAATAACCACTTTCACTTGCTCCAAGGGTGTGGTGTTGAGCGCAGAAAAATACTGACTACCTATGGGATAAATCCTTGCCCCACTTTGCTTGCGCTGCTCAAGATAACTTTTGAGTTTCTGCATATAAGGCATGTCAAATTCAGCTGACAACGCAGCCAACCAAGAAGGATGTAGTTGAATGTTTTGATTCATGCGGAAATTGAATCAGCCAGCATCAACAAAGTCCAACATCAAAAAATCTGATGAAATCCATAAGAATTATAAACATGTAATTTTCTTAAACATGCCTATAGTTCGCTAAACAGATTTTTGAAGCACTCAAATTATTTTTCCAAGGAGTTTTCCATGAGCGACGCAGCACAATACAACATCAAAGCAGAACCATTTTACCAAGCACAAGGCGATGAAGTTGAGCTTTATGAAGCCGCCTACGCTGCCCGTCTGCCCGTGATGGTAAAAGGCCCAACAGGTTGTGGTAAATCGCGTTTTGTGGAATACATGGCTTGGAAACTTGGCAAACCATTGATTACTGTGGCTTGTAATGAAGATATGACCGCTTCGGATTTGGTCGGTCGTTATTTATTGGATGCCAACGGTACACGCTGGTTGGATGGCCCATTGACCACAGCAGCGCGCATTGGCGCGATTTGTTATTTGGACGAAATCGTTGAAGCACGCCAGGACACCACGGTTGTTATCCATCCTTTAACTGACCATCGCCGCACCCTGCCTTTGGATAAAAAAGGTGAATTGATTGAAGCCCACCCTGATTTCCAATTGGTGATTTCATACAACCCAGGTTACCAAAGCTTGATGAAAGATTTGAAACAATCAACCAAACAACGTTTTGCTGGCTTTGAATTTGATTACCCATCTGAAGCCACTGAAACCTCAATCGTGGCTAAAGAAACAGGCATCGATATCGAATTGGCAGCCAAACTTGTTAAAATTGGTGGCACTGCCCGTAATTTGAAAGGCCACGGCCTTGATGAAGGTATTTCAACACGTTTGCTTACATACGCAGCCACTTTAATTAAAGGCGGCGTTGAGCCTAAAGCTGCATGCCGTATGGCATTGGTGCGTCCGATTACCGACGATGCCGATATCCGTGACACTTTGGATCATGCTATTTCGGCTACATTCGCTTAAGGATTAAACCATGAGCGAAACAGTGGTAGAACGTACACCAGAAGTCGAAGCTTATTGGGAAGCCTTGGGTTGCCGATTCGCAGACGTGAATCGTGTATTTGATGAATGCATGACCGAAGCAACAACGCTTTTGTCAAAAGAAGGCATGGATTCTTATATCGAAAACGCACGCTTTATTGGTAAAATGGGGCGTGGCTCCGAGCCTTTATTGGTTTACTTGGAAGAAGCACCACGCGTTGCCTCCATTGTTGGTGAAGACGTGTTATCCGAAATCAAAGATTTCGTGTATTACCTTTCCACCAATACCAATTTTAAAGCCATCGTGCCATTTTTGCAGACGCTGGCATCAGTCACGCGCCGTTTGCATAGCATTGAGCAGCTTCATTATTATTTTAAGCTGCTAAAAGATATGGTCACGCGTACATCGGGTTCTGTACATGGTCACCACACCACATTCCCAAGCCCTGGTTTGCCCGACTTATTAAAACAAGCGCCAAGGCTTTTGAAGCTTTTGAGTATGGAAGGTTTTAAAAACTGGATTGATTACGGTATCAATTATTACCACAACCATCCAGAGCGCCAAATCGATTACTTCACACTGCAATCGGCCGATGCAAACGCTGTACTTCAGCGTGAACGTCATGGCACGTTGTTGATTGATCATGAGCGCAAGCTTGATTTGTATATGCGCAGCTTGTGGCAAGACAGTGATTATTTGGTGCCCTACTCGCTTGCTTTTAGTGAGTTGCGTAAACCCATGCCGTATTACGATGATTTTGGCATTCGTTTACCTGATGTTTTTGACGACCTTAACGGTGTACGCGGCATTGATCGTTACCGTGCCACACTTGGTCATATGGCAGCACACCGTCGCTGGAGCAGCAAAATGGTGGTCGACAACTGGAGTCCTTTCCAGCGTGTGGCTGTAGCGGTGTTTGAAGATTGCCGTGTGGATACTTTGGCTATTCGTATGTACCCTGGTTTGCGCCGTCGCTTCTTAGCATTACATCCCATCCCCAACGAAGAGGACTTGGTAAAAACCGAGCAGTCTCTTTTGCTGCTTCGTCTCGCTTTGGTTTCACGGGCGATTCTCGACCCAAACTTTAAAATCAGAGATGAAGTGCTTAATAGTTACGTGGAGCGTTTCCATGCCATGATGGCAGATGGTGCTGAAGGCTCTAGCCGTGATGCGGCAGACATTGCTTTGTCATTTATTGCCAAAACCCGCCGCCAAACGGATTTATCCCCGAATGTTTACTTCGACAACACCGAGGTGGATTACCGCGATGATAATCGTCATCTGTGGATTTATATTGAATCTGGCGATGATGAAGACACCTTGTTTGAGCACTTAGAAGAACAAAAACAAGACGAAGACTCGTTTAAACTTCCGCCGCGGCACTACCATGAGTGGGATTATCAAGCAGCGCATTATCGCCCCGATTGGGTCAGTGTGTATGAAGCCGTTCATCCATCGGGTGATGCGACCCAGATTGATAGATTGCTGGAAAAACATTCTGCCTTGGCCAAGCGCCTCAAAGCCATTTTGGAAGCCTTGAAACCGCAACAAAAGGTGAGGATTCGTTATCAAGAAGAGGGATCTGAACTCGATTTGGATGTGGCGATTCGTTCATTGATCGATTTAAAGAGCGGCTCACAACCTGACATGCGCATCAATATGAGTCATAAGAATGATGGGCGTGATATTGCTGTGATGGTTGTCTTAGACTTATCCCAATCACTCAATGAAAGGGCTGCTGGCAGCTCGCAAACCATTCTTGAGTTATCACAAGAAGCGGTATCATTGCTCTCTTGGACCATTGACAAGTTGGGCGATAAATTTGCTATTGCTGGTTTTAACTCCGACACACGTCACAACGTTCGCTATGCCCATATCAAAGGCTTTAGTGAAAGCTGGGGTACTGATGTGAAATCGCGTCTTGCCGCTATGACGGCGCAATACTCAACACGAATGGGTGCTGCTATGCGTCATGCATCGCATTATCTGGAATCACAAAAAGCAGATAAGAAGTTGATGCTAATTCTCACTGATGGTGAGCCTGCCGATATCGATGTCAGTGATGATCAATTGTTGATTCACGATACGCGTCAAGCTGTGAAAGAGCTCAACCAAAAAGGCATCTATAGCTACTGCATCAACCTTGATCCTAAGGCCGATGAATATGTGAAAGACATTTTTGGCAAGCAATACACCGTGATTGATCATATCGATCGCTTACCTGAGCAACTGCCAAAAATCTTTATGGCATTGACAAAATAAGTCATTACTACAAAAACGAATCAGCCGACCCATCGTGGTCGGCTTTTTTTTGCTCAATTCATAAAGTTCATAGCTATGCTTGACAGCCCATCGGCTGCGTACATACAATATACATATGATTAACTTCGAATGGGATAATATTAAAGCCATCGCAAATGAAAAAAAGCATGGCGTTACATTTGAAGAAGCAAAGTCAGTGTTTTTTGACGATCTCGCCATTCAATTTTATGACAACGACAACAACGATAGTGAAGATCGTTTTTTGATGCTTGGCCTAAGTCATGATTTTAGAGTATTAATTGTTTGCCACTATGAAAGACATAAAGGTGGAACCATCCGAATTATTTCAGCACGCAAAGCAACAAAGAAAGAACGCAAATATTATGAAGGAGGCGAATCATGAAACATGAATACGATTTATCAAAAATGAAATCCAGAAAAAACCCTTATGCTTCGAAATTAAAAAAACCAGTCACCATGCGCCTGAGTGAAGATGTGATTGATTATTTTAAAGAGATGGCTGTTGATGCCGATGTACCGTACCAAACGCTGATCAACTTATACCTGCGCGACTGCTTGGTTCAGCATAGAAAGCTTGATATCTCTTGGCACCAATAATTCAGATACAAACCCTAAGGAATTGAACATGCCAAAAACACAAATCAAGACACCCTCCCCTATCCTTGTTGGTTTGATGGGCTGCGGCAAAAGCAGCATTGGTAGGAAGCTGGCCAAACATCTTGAACTGCCGCTGATTGATTTGGATGATTATATCGTTGAAAAAGCTGGCAAAAGTATTCCGCAAATTTTTGCCGAAGATGGTGAAGAAGCTTTTCGTGATTTGGAAACTGCTGCGCTTAAAGAAGTGCTGGGCAAACAAGCCGTGCTTGCCACGGGTGGCGGAGCAATCATGCGCGAAGAAAATCGCGCCTTACTTAAAAACCACCCACCAGTCATTTGGCTCAAAGCCAGTCCTGAATTTTTAGCCCATCGTATTGATGGCGACAGCAACCGCCCATTGATTGCCGCAGGTGAAACATTAAGCAAGCTCCAAGCTTTGGCGGATGTTCGTTACCCGCTCTATAAAGCTTGCGCCGATTTCACGCTGCCACGCGGCAAAATGTCCAAACGCAAAGCTTTGAAAGTGATTCTGAAATTCTTGAGAAAGTACAAAGACAAATAAGCATTTATCACGGCTTGTGATGTTTAGTTAAAATCCTATCCAAATGATTGGCAAAAGCTTGCCTATCAGTATGACTAAACGCTGCTTGGCCGCCTGTATTCACACCCGTTTGGCGCAGCTCATCCATAAAATCACGCAAGTTTAAGCGGGCTCTGATGTTGTCATTGGTAAACAGCTCACCACGCACGCTTAAAGCAAACCCACCCTTAGGAACCACTTCAGCCGCCAGCGGAATATCGCTGGTAATCACCAAATCCCCTGCTTGCATCAACGCCACAATTTTTTGATCAGCCACATCAAAACCAGCCCCCACATGCAACATATGAATAAAGGCAGAGCGCGGCAGTTGCAGCTTTTGATTGGCCACAAATGTTGTTTGAATTTGCCGTTTATCGGCAGCCTTATACAAAATTTCTTTGATGGGTATTGGGCATGCGTCGGCATCCACCCATATTTTCATAGGCAACAGTTTTATCCCTTTGTCGCAGTGACCAAGAATATCGGAAAGGTCTTACAATCTTTAAGCACGGTATATGCAGTATCAAATGCAATGCCTGTAAAACCAGCTGCTTCCATGGTGCCTGCCAAAGCATCGCGGCCAAAACCATCATGATAAACCCCATCAATATCTGCTGGATGAAAAGAGCCATCTTCAGTATCCAAATCAGCAATCGCCACTTTCCCGCCGGGATTTAAATGCGCCAGTAAGGTCTGCATCAAACCTTTGGTATCTTCCACATGGTGCATAGCCATAGCACTGACAATCACATCAAACTTATCGGATGTGGGTTGCTGTAAAATATCTTGGCAAAGCACATCCACTTTACCCTTAAGCTCTTCTTTAGCCGCCAAGCGCTCCAGCATAGCTGGCGATATATCTACTGCCAAAACCCGCCCGACTTTTGCCGCGATATGCCCGCAAACAAGGCCAGTGCCGGCACCAAAATCCATCACCTGCATATCAGGTGTAAAATTGATATGGCTGAGCATGGCAGATGCAATACCCGCTGAGAGCTGCTGCTTGGCATCATCGGCATCCCAATCACCTGCTTTGGCTGAAAATAAATCCGTCATATAAAATCCTTATCGTGTAAAGTATTTGGGTTTAGCACGGTCGCAAATGCAACCAATCATTCAATTTGGCATAAAACTTAAGTAACCACCCATTGCTGCACATAACCTTGAAACTTGGGCGACATGCGCACCCAAATATTCAGATCATCGGCATTAGCTTGTTGCTTGAGCACAGAACCGTGTTCATGGCACCAGGCCAGCGTCTTACCATCAGATAGGGGCAAGCGTAGCTGCAGCTCGACCATATTCAGTTCGCTCCATTTGCCCAGCAGCGCCAGCAAATCATCCACGCCTTGGCCTGTGTGCGCAGATAAGGCGATGCGACTGCCATTGATGTCTTCGCGAATTGTTGTTTTCACATGCGGAGCCAAATCGACTTTGTTTAATACTTCAATCATGGGCGGAGCGTAATCACCATCAAGGCCAAGCTCTTCTAAAGTTTGCAATACCACAGCTTTATGATTTTTACTTTCAGGATCAGCAATATCGCGCACATGCAAAATCAAATCGGCTTCAATCACCTCTTCCAAAGTGGCGCGAAATGCATCCACCAATTCATGCGGTAATTCCTGCACAAAACCCACAGTGTCCGACATCATCAATGTGACGCCGTTTTTGAGTTTGGTTTGACGAAGCGTGGGGTCTAACGTGGCAAAGAGTTGGTCGGCCACATAGGCATCAGCCTTGGTGATATGATTAAAGAGCGTTGATTTGCCAGCATTGGTATAACCCACCAAAGCTACGGTAAGAATATCTCGGCGCTTGCGGCCATCGCGCTGGGTTGAACGCATTTGACGCACTTTCGCCAAATCATTCTCCACCACCTTGATTTTATCGCGAATCATCCGCCTATCGAGCTCCAACTGGCGCTCACCTGGACCACCCATAAAACCCACACCGCCGCGTTGACGCTCAAGATGCGTCCAACTCTTCACCAACCTACTGATTTGGTAATTCAGGCTAGCCAGCTCCACCTGCATCACCCCTTCCCTTGTTTTGGCGCGGGCAGCAAAGATTTCTAAAATCAAACCCGTTCTGTCCACCACTTTGGTGTTAAACGCTTTTTCCAAATTACGCTGCTGAATGGGCGAGAGCTGATGATCAACAAACACCACAGCGACCTCTTCCATTTCAGCAACATGGGCAACTTCATCTGCTTGGCCAGGGCCAATGAGCGTGGATGGTAATACTTTTCGCACCTTCACCACTTGGGAATGCACAAGTTCACAGCCACAAGAAAGTACCAATCGCTCAAATTCTTCTTGGCGGGAGGCGCTGGTATGCTCGCTCCAGCGTTTATCAGCCAAGCGCGGATGCAGGGCAATCACCCGATCCAGCGCTTGTTTTGTTTCAATCATTTCACTCATTAAATACCCGCAATTTTTCTCCGTTCATTGACAAATCGCAGCGTAAACCAACACTACGCCAATGCAACGCTTGGTAGCACTTATCACACTTACAACTTTCCTGCTTGTCGTAGCCATTCCAGCTATGCCTGTTGCCCAAGCCTGCGCCCATAAATCTGCTGCCAGCAGCAATGATGATTCATGTGGCTCTGCTTGTCATGATGAAAGCGCCACACTTACCCCCGAAGATATGAACATGAGCGATATGGACATGGATATGCCAAGTGCTGCAAATCCTGCCAAAGCTTCCACTTCAAAAGAATCTGTAACAAAAGAGTCCGTCGCTAAAGCAACCATCACCAAGGAAAAAGCGCCCCGTTGCCGCATCGAATGTGGTTGTGGCTGCAATTCATCACCCGACAAATTCCCAGTTTTGCTTACTCCCCATATACCAGCTTCGTTTCAATCAAGCATCACCATTGAAAAAAACCAAGCTGAAGCCACTTCGGCAGCAGCATTGATCACCAGCAGCACCCCGCCCAACATCCCCCCTCCACGACTCGCCTAATATTCTAATCGGCTTTAAACACACAACTCTGTGTGCGTTTTTTGGTGCGCCTTTTGAACAGGTTTTTAGCACCCATATTTAGAATATTGGAGAATTTAAACGTGAAAATCACATCGATATTAAAGATGTTTGCTTTGGCATTGGTCATCGCAGGCACCCTTGCCGCATGCGGGCAAGACGACAATACAACGAGCAATAACAATACCTCAACAACCACCATCACGGGCCAGGCCATAGCTGGTGCAGTTACTGGTCAAGTCCATGTGCATGATGGTAATGATACGCATTTGGTAACAGGCACTGTCACCAACGGCGTATTTTCAGTCGACCTTCCAAACACAGCATTATCGCAAAGCCTCGATTTTGAAGTGAATGGTACTTATCGCGATGAAGTGTCAGGCGCAACTGTAACTTTAACTGCCGCTAACCCATTGGCATTACGCACTGCAGCCAATGCATTTACTGCTGGCGTGGCAGGCAATGCACCCATCACCCCGGGCAGCAGTATTATTCGTGCTTTGGTTGTTAGTCATGGCAAAACACTGAGCGAAGCCGAAACTGCATTTAACACTGCATTTGGCTACACACCAGACCTGACTGTGCGCCCATTTGACCCATACACAACCACAATCACCAACCAAACTACAGCTGACCAGGAAGCTGCATTTCGTGTAGGGCATATGAGCCAACTGGGGGCTGATTTGGGGCTGAATGCCACCGACTTGGCAGCCATGCCAGCATCGTTTGCCGCAGACCTTGCTGATGGCAAACTGGATGGTCTGGATGCGCTAAATGCACACATTAACTTTACCAGCAGCAGTGTAGATTTATATGCGATGCATACCACCACACCAATCGCCAATCGTTTGGTGATTGCTGTCTCTAACTTTACTGGAAGTGCTGCTAATGTTGCCGGCGTCACCCCGCCAACAATGGGCTTACCGCCTTTGGTGGGCGATGCCGCTGGCACCACAAAACAGCTCACATTGGCAGATGGCACCCTCATCAATGTCAAGATGGAGTCAGTGAATTCTGCGCCTTTCCAAACCGGGTTCCGAAATGTCCGAACAAGCCACAAATTTACTTTAACCAATGCTGCAACAGGGCTGCCTTATACAGCCTCCAATATCATGATCATGCCTATGATGTATATGAACAGCGGACATAATCATGGTTCTCCCCACGCAATGGTGGACAACACTAATGCAGCGACGGGCATTTATACTTCTGACATTTACTACCTGATGGCATCTGGCATGAATGGCATGCCGATGGGGCAATGGCAATTGGATGTGCAACTGGGTGATAACACAGTTGGCGCAAACATGATGGATCCTTATGCCCACACATTCTTTTATCCCAATGTGATGATGAATATGGGCACTGATGTGTTGATGGACAGGCTCAATTCTGCCAACGACACATGGACCAATATGATGGGAATGACAACACCACGCGAATACCGCGTTTGGTTAAAAGATATTACCGTCAATGGTGCTGGTGGTCATGATGTGACTGTATTTGTATCCACCCAAAACATGGCCAATATGGCTATGGGTGGTATGGCTATGGCACATAGCCCGATGAGTTTCCCTGCTGTGTATGCTGGGCAAACACTTGAGGGTCCATTAAGTGGCATGTCACGCCCCACTTACTCTCTCGCCTCTGTTGCTGTCACCATCAATGGCAGCGCGGCAACCCCCGTGATGATGGGCATGATGAACACTGGTGAGTACAAGGTAGTCGGCTTAGCAGGCTTAACTTCTGCTGCTCCAGCCACGCTTGATATAACGCTAACTGTCGATGGTAATGTTATGAAAACTACGGCAGGCAACAACGCCACACTTAGCTTTACTGCACCATGATGACACTTAAAGATGTATGGATGACCCTTTCGGGGGTCATCTTCTTTGCAGTTTCGTTCAATGTGATGCCTACGACTACGCTTGCAGCTTCGTGCTGTGGTGGCGGTTCGGGTGCGGGATTACTTTTGCCCAAGCTCAAGGACAATATGGTTGGCATCACCATTGATTATGAAAAATATGATGGCTTCTGGGATAATGAAGGGTTATGGCGTGCTGACCCTGCAGGTTCTTCACTAAGCCAAACACGATTCAATATGGGTTATGCCAAACGCATAACCCCCAACTGGCAAGCATCGATAGGCTTACCCTATGTGCGCAATGACAATGAATACAGTCAGAACACCTTTAAGAATAAAGGTTTAGGCGATAGCACCATAAGCCTTTGGTATGAAGCTTTTGATGAGATTACCTGCACTTTCTTGGTCGAGACTTGGGAAGATTTAAAGCCAGCCATGTATTTTGGCGCAACCCTGAATCTACCCACAGGCATTTCACCCTATGATGATGTGCAAAACAATTTTGATATCACAGGGCGCGGCTTTTATCGCTTAGACATGCAAGCACTGTTTGATAAAACAGTGTATCCATGGAATGCCTCGATTGCTTTTAATTATGGCACCCATCTGCAACGCAGCATCAATCGGGAATATGGTGCTTATGTGGAGCCATATACCAAGAAGCTTGGCGATCGAAAGAGCATTAGCATCAGTGCTGGGTACACAGTGTTTCTCAAAGAGCAAGACACGCTCACGTTTACCGCTGCATATTCGGATATGCGTGAAGATAAAAGCACCATTGCTGGCTTAGAAGATAGCACATCAGGCATGAAACGTCGCGG
Organism: Mariprofundus sp. UBA1536; assembly: GCA_002323245.1. GTDB lineage: Bacteria > Pseudomonadota > Zetaproteobacteria > Mariprofundales > Mariprofundaceae > Ghiorsea. The sequence goes on from DCPU01000013.1 coordinate 61,208, forward strand.
TTTTGCTTTCACCACTGTTTGGGCATCAGCCGATAAAAGCGATGTGTACAAGCTTACCTTTAGCCATGCTCCACAATACAATGATTGGGGTCAAAACTTTCCCACCACCCAAATTTTATCAATGGGGGTAACCCATGCCTATGATTAAGATATTATGTTTTATGATGGTTGGTTTGCTCACTGCCTGCGGCAATATGGCGGATGATTTAAACCCATCGGGCAATGATTTGCGCCCTAGCGTAGTGGCCAACAGCATTGGTTCATCACCCACACAAGTCCTTGCTGATTTTAGTGCGCCAAAAACAACAGCCGATTCATTTACGCTCTCTGATTATTTGGCGGGTGGCGCGCAGGCATCGGATGCGATTGTGTTTTACTTCACTATGTGGTGCCCGATTTGTATGTCGCATGGCGATCATATCCTCTACAACATCATGCCGCAATTTCAGGGGCGTGGCACGGTTCGCTATGTGTTGATTGATTATGTTTCAGGCTCAATTGCCGCCACCACGACATCCGAGGCTGCCAACGGTTACACTGGCTCTCCATTCATAGTGCTTGCAGATATCAACCAGGCACTGCTCACACAATTGCAAGGTGCTATGGGCAAAACTATCGTATTGGACAGCAATGGTATCGTATTGATGAATGAAGATTTCCGCACCGGCGATCATCTGATTTCAACTTTGGATAACTTACTGCCATGAACACCTCCAAAAAAACTAATAACAAGGAGCACCTATGACCAACAACCACAATGATTCAAATGAATTCTCTGATGCACGCCGCAATCTGCTCAAGGGTGCTGGCGTTTTGGGCGCTGGCCTGCTGACTGCTTCAGCTATAGGCAGCAACGCCATTGCTGGCGAACATGATCATCATATGATGCATGGTACACCTGTTGGCGAAGCTAAAAATGCTGCATTAGCAAAAACTTTGCATGCTTGTGTAGCTGCTTCAGAACTCTGCCTCAATCACTGCCTGGATATGTTTAAAATGGGCGACACCACCATGGCAGAGTGCGCTATTAGCGTCTCAGAAACCATGGCCTTCTGCACAGCGCATGCCAAATTAGCATCATATGATTCTAAATTCTTAAAAGATATGTGCACCCTTGGTATCAAGGTTTGTGCAGATTGTGAAGAAAAGTGTAAGAAACACGCGAAAACACAGCCGCTTTGCAAAGCTTGTGGTGACAGCTGCGCCGAATGTATCACGGCCTGTAAAGCATACTTGGCGTAAACCATATTGGGTGGGCAATGCCCACCCTCTTTCTAAAGTGGTCTGAGGATTCTGCATGAAATCGACAACAGCGAAACAATCATCAGCCATTACAGCCGCTCATTTACAAAAACTTTTTATGTTCCGAAACATTGTGATTATCATCGCCTTGTTGGTAGTCACATTGGCGGTCAGTAATCTGCATATGGATGTGCCATTAACAAAGATGCTTATGCTATTAGCAGCATATGTATTGTTTAATATTATGATGTGGTTACGACCATTTTTTGGCCAGATGGACCCTACACATCTTTTTTTTATACAATTGATTGTCGATGTATGCGCTCTGACTGCCATGCTCTACTTATCCGGCGGTGCAAGTAATCCATTTGTATCATTGTTTCTTTTACCGCTGGTCATTGTCGCAGCCATGCTGCCCAAACCCTACATTTGGAGCATGGCCATGATCACCATTGCAGGCTACGGTTTTTTAATGACCACCACACATACCATGCCTGGTATGCACCCAACCCACAGTATGACCATGAACCATACATCAAGCCCAACTGATTTAGATATGGCAAAGCTGCATATGCCAGATATGGCAGTTCCACAAACAATCACCAGAGGCGAAATTGCCGCTATGGATACGCATATTTTGGGGATGTGGTTTAGCTTTCTCTTTAGTGTTGCTGTGGTCTTGTTTTTTATTGTATCCATGGCTGAAACATTGCGTCAACGCGAGAAAACACTTCATGAAATCAATGAAAAGAGCCTGCGTGATGCGCATGTGGTTGCCTTAGGCACCCTTGCAGCCGGGGCTGCCCATGAATTGGGCACGCCACTGGCAACCATGGCAGTGTTAACCAAAGAAATGCAGCGCGAATACACCAATCAACCAGCTTTATTGCAACAAATCGACATCTTGCGCTCGCAAGTGAATCGCTGCAAAACCACGATTTCTCAACTGAGTGTCAGCGCAGGCCATATGCGCGCTGATGGTGGAAAAGCTGTTGATTTCTTAGCGTATTTCAAACAATGCATCCACGATTGGCAAACCACGAGACCCCAAACCCATTGCCACTTTATCGTCAGCAATGAAGAACCATCGCCATCCATTGTCGTCGATGAGACGCTTACCCAAGCCTTACTCAACCTACTCGATAACGCTGCTGAGGCTTCTCCTGAGCGCATCGAAGTATATTTATCCTGGTCAAACACTGCCATCCACATTCACATTCGAGATTTTGGCGCAGGTGTAAATGCTGAAATTCTTCCATCGCTTGGTAAGCCGTTTTTAAGCACCAAACAGCACGGCCAGGGCCTGGGGTACTATTTGGCCAAAGCCGTTTTTGATCGTTTGGGTGGCCACATTTCCATCAATAATCACAAAGAATGCGGCGCGTATGTGGATATCAATCTGCCGCTTCTAGCATTAAGGACGAACCATGACCGACAATATTAAAACAAACCCAACGCTATTGCTGGTTGATGATGATGAAGTTTTTTGCCAAGTGTTAAGTCAGGCATTACACGCGCGTCACATCAATGTACTGATCGCCCATACCGTAGCAGAAGCACTTGATTTGGTAGGCAATGTGCCGCCCAAATATGCCATTGTTGATTTAAATATGCCTGGTGATTCTGGGCTAAAACTGATTGATCAATTGCATCAAATGGATGCCAGCATATGCATGATTGTGCTTACTGGCTTTGCCAGTATCGCAACTGCCGTCGAGGCCATCAAACTTGGCGCCACGCACTACTTAGCTAAGCCTGCCGATGCCGATGAAATCCTTGCTGCTCTGGGCAAAGAAGATGGCGATATCAATACCACCCTGCCCTTACAACCGATGTCGACCAAACGTTTGGAATGGGAGCATATTCAAAAAGTTTTATCTGATTCGAATGGCAATATTTCTGAAGCAGCGCGTAAGCTTGATATGCATAGACGAACCCTGCAACGTAAACTCAACAACAAGCGACCACCAAGTGCATCTAGTGTACCAACAACTGCAGGTTTCAATTTTTCTTAAATTTTGGCTCATCTTACAAATAGGGATATGTGAAATAATTTACAGCACCGTTTGCAGCATTTTGAAGGCAAGGCCTAAAAGAATCACAGCAAATGTCTTCTTGAGCACACCTACTGGCAGGGTATGGGCAAGCCTTACGCCTATGGGTGCTGAGAAGATGCTAACAATGGAAATTAGAAACACCGCTGGCATATAAACGTAGCCAACCGTATATGCTGGCAGCCCACCCACACCGCTTCCACTAAGCATGTACCCAATACTACCCGCCAACGCGATAGGCAAACCAATGGCCGATGAAGTACCGATAGCCTGTTGTATTTTGACATTACACCATGTTAAAAAGGGTACGATTAGCGAGCCGCCACCTATGGCCACTAAGGCCGACAAACCACCTATGCCAAATCCAACTGAACTGATGCCCACAGTGCCGGGTAGTTGACGCGTGGGTTTGGGTTTAAGGTTTAAAAACATTTGAAAACCAACATAACTCATAAAAATACTAAACAAAATAGCGAGGAATGTGGTGGATAAGAAATGGGCGAAATACGACAACATAAATGTGCCCGCCAAAATGCCGGGTGCCATCACTTTCACAATATTCCACTGCACTGCGCCATGTTGATGATGGCTGCGCATACTGGATATGGAGGTCACTACAATTGATGCCAGCGATGTGCCCAGCGCCAGGTGGATATGCTGGGTATCTGCAAACCCCTGGGCAATAAACAACATGGTCAAAACCGGCACCATGATCCCACCGCCGCCAATACCTAGCAAACCCGCAAAAAAACCAACCACCAAACCCAATCCCAAATAAGGAAGAATCCACATCATTTCCATCATTTACACCCTTATTTCACAAGATTTCCAGAACCATGCTTTCTCTTCGGTGAAATGTCACTGCGTTGGTGGTAATGTGCCGCATGAGCCTCAGAATCACACTTATCCTTAGCCTTGCTTGCGGCTCGCTGCTGCCCTTCGCATTTGCACCTTTTAACTACAAAGCCTTAGCGCTTATTGGCCTGGTTGGCTTCCTTTATCTGTTGCTACAACAGCCCAAACACCCCATTAAAATGGGTTGGATATTTGGTTTTGGTTGGTTTGGTTTTGGCGGATATTGGCTGGCCGATACTATCCAAACTTACGGGCACCTGCCCTACGCTGTCGGCTTACTTGTTGTGGCAGGGCTAGGCATCTTACTGGCATCATTTATGGCTTTTTGGGCCTGGTCGCTCACCAAGTTGCGCTGCAAACCAGTTCACTTGCTTTGGTTTTTCCCAGCCACAGGCGTGCTTGAAGAATGGCTACGCAGCTTTGTGTTTACGGGCCTGCCTTGGACAGCAATGGGCAACCTCTTGGTGGAAACGCCTGCTGCGTCATGGCTGAGCGTGATTGGTGGTTACGGCGGCGCTTTTCTTCTGCTCTTCATTGTTGCGGGGCTTACCCTTCTTTTTGAAGCCAATACCCGAAAGTTTGGGGTTACTGCTCTAACACTGGCTGCCTTGCTGATAGTCTTTGCGCCTACGATTGCTATCCCCGAAACACCAAGCCAAGAAGTGGCACTCATTCAACCCAATGTACCACAAGACCAGAAATGGGATGCTGCATTCTTACAAGACATCATGTTTAGAATGGTGCTGTTATCCAAACAGGCAGGTGATGTCGATCTCATTATTTGGCCGGAAGCTGCAGTGCCCATGTATTTATCCAGAGCACCCGCTTGGGATATGTGGCTCAAAGAAAATTTTTCCGTTTGGCAAACTACTGTGGCATTTGGGGGTATCAAACTTACTGAAAATGGTAAATCACAAAGCGGTTTGTTTTTAGAAGCTCCCGAGCAAATACGCAGTTTTGTTGGCAAACATCATTTGGTGCCCTTTGGCGAATATGTGCCCTCATGGCTGCCATGGCTAAGCAAAATCATTCCCGATATCGGCGATTTTGAGCAGGCATCCGATAACGGCTTGTTGGTGTCTGGCCAACAAAACATCGGTGCGGTGATTTGCTATGAATCATTATTTCCTGATGAAACACGTGCGCGTGTGGCCGCTGGCGCAGATGTGCTAGCCGTGGTCACCAATGATGCATGGTATGGAAAAAGTCCAGCTGCCTGGCAACATTTCCAAGCATCTCAAGCCAGGGCCATTGAAACAGGGCGCTATGTGCTGCGCGCAGCCAACACAGGCATCACCGCCATCATTTCACCCAATGGCAATATTCAAGCTACTATGCCTTGGTGGGAACCGGGCTTTGTGCGCGGCAGATATCAACCATTGACGCATATCACCCCATACCAACAATGGGGCAACTATCCGCTGCTGGGGCTTATTTTCCTTAGCATGTTGGGGCAGTTTATTTTTGTGGTAAGGGGCAAAGCATGAAGCAAAAGCGCGTAAGTGTGTGGGGAGCCGGCTCATGGGGCACAGCTTTGGCGATGGTGCTTGCCAAGCATGGCCGCCAAGTGGATTTGATATGTCGCAACCAAGACTCTGCCAACACCCTCAATGCTGCTCGCGAAAATGCCCGCTACTTGCAAGGCTTAACTTTCCCAGATTCACTACAAGCTATTAGCCAGAATGACCCCAAACTTGCCGATGTACTGCAACAATCGCACGCTACCGTGTTGGCGCTTCCTTGCGCTGTTGCTGAAGTGGCTCTGGAGCAACTTAAAGATTATACCATGCCTGTGATTGCCGCCTGCAAGGGCATCAATCCCGTTTCACTAGAGCGTGTAGATGAGTTGCTGATTCGCTTTGTTGGCAAAGAGCGTACCCTTTTATTATCTGGCCCTTCATTTGCCGCTGAAGTGGCATCGGGCAAACCCACAGCCATCACCTTGGCAGCTAGCAATCTTGATTTGGCACGTGAAATTGCTGGCCTTTTTGATGATAGTAATTTCCGAATTTATACATCCATGGACTTGGTCGGCGTAGCATTGGGCGGCGCTTTAAAAAACATTATTGCCATTGCAGCGGGCGTGGCCGAAGGCATGCATTTAGGACATAACGCCATGGCCGCATTGGTCACGCGCGGCATTGCTGAAATCTCTCGGCTAACTGTGGCTTGCGGCGGATCGCCTGAAACCATGTCTGGCTTATCTGGACTTGGCGATTTGTTACTAACTTGTACAGGAAGCCTGTCGCGTAACCGCAAAATGGGTATGGCTTTGGCTTCGGGGTTAAGCGTTGAAAAAGCGCGCACTTATGTGGGGCAAGTGGTCGAAGGCGAAAAAACCGCCGCAGCTGCTGTGCAATTGGCCAAAAAATACAACATCGAAATGCCCATCACCCAAATCGTGAATCAAATTCTTGTTGGTGAAGTGACCACCAAAAATGCTGTGATGCTTTTGCTAGAACGCCCAGAGCGACATGAGTGACGAGGATTTATTTGCCAAAGAAATGGGTAAGGTCACACCCATTCAACGCAAAGCACGTGTTCAAAGTGAATCACAAAAAAGAAAACATCAAATTCTGCGCAACCTAGAAGAACTTGAACACGCTAGACCTTTCATTCCTAACCCTAATCAAATACGTAACACCCGCCCCGAACAATGGTTGATACGCGGCGACGGCATCTCTAGTAAAGATATCAAAAAACTGGCCGCTATCGGAATTTCTCATGAAATCGATTTGCATGGATTAACCCTAAACCAAGCCACCACCGCCCTTTCATCATTCATGAACGAGGCTATCACTCAAAGGTTGCGACATATCAATATCATTCACGGTAAAGGTAATAATTCAGATGGCGCTAGCGTGCTAAAAGCTGCCACCTACGATTGGCTAGAGCATGGCCCTTATGCCCAACACATCTTAGCTGCCACTGTCGGCCTACAAAGCAAGGGCGGCGCCTGTCATGTATGGCTACGTAAACAACCTTAAGTTATCAAAAAAGCCGCCACTTCATAAGTGACGACATTTTAACGTTTAGCTACCTAACATTAATCCCAGATATAACCTTCAGTGGGTGAACTTGCCGACGCAAAAGCACGTTTTTGCATACGACCAGCAAGAAATGCCTTACGGCCACCGCGCACGGCATCACGCATAGCTTCAGCCATCAGGCATTCATTTTTTGCTTCGGCAATGGCTGTATTAATCAACACTGCGTCAGCGCCCAACTCCATGGCTTTGGCTGCATCCGAGGCGGTACCAATACCTGCATCGACTACAATCGGCACATTGGCGCGTTCTTTAATCACGCGGATATTAAAGGGATTGGCAAGGCCACGACCTGAACCAATAGGGTTGCCCAAAGGCATTACGGCCACGCAACCAATCTCTTCCAAACGCGTGGCCACAATCGGGTCATCATTGGTATAGACCATCACCTGAAACCCTTCAGCAACCAATACTTCCGCTGCTTTGATAGTTTCCACCACATTCGGATACAGGGTTTGTGTGTCACCAAGCACTTCGAGTTTTACCAAATCCCAGCCGCCAGCTTCCCTAGCAAGGCGAAGGGTGCGCACAGCGTCTTCAGCGTTAAAACAACCCGCAGTATTCGGTAAAATGGTGTATTTCTTGGGGTCGATATAATCGAGTAAGTTTTCTTTGCCCGCTTCGGTGATATTCACGCGACGCACGGCCACTGTAATCATCTCAGCTTCAGCAGCTTCAGTCGCTAATTTGGTGGTCTCAAAGTCTTTGTATTTACCCGAACCCACAATCAAGCGAGATGAGAATGTGTAGGTTCCTACTTTGAAAACGTCTGGGTTGGTCATAACGACTCCTAAAATTTTATGGGTTACATTGCAAAGGGTGTTGAACAGAGGGAGGCTTAGCCACCACCAATCATATGTACGATTTCTATGCGGTCGTCGGCTTGAATAACCGTGTTGGCATAAGTGCTTTTGGCCACCACTTCCATATTTTTTTCAACGGCAATCATGCGGGTTTCTAGTTTGAGTTCTGCGATCAATTCAGCAATGGTGCTGGCAGCAATTTCCTGATTCTCACCATTAAGTTGAATGTTCATAACATATCCTTTTTGACTTATTTTTGCATTTTTTTGACTTTTTTTCTTGAAAAATCGCCAATACTGCAATGCGTTCAATTGACCATGATTTGTTTCGCAGGTAATCTTAGCCGCATGTTAACAGCTTCTTCCGATGATGTGGAAGGTTTGTCGCAAAAAGATAAACCACTCGCCCTTTACAGCACCGAGCAACCCAAAGGGTGGATTGGCGTAACCGCTGGCATTCGAGCAGCCAAACTGGCCATCGAAGACAAAGATTTGAATCGCGCTGAAGCGTATTTGGAAGAGGTCTTGGAATTTGTACCCGCTGAATCCGAAGCTTGGCACATCCTTGCCGCTATCATTAATCGAAAGGGTGACAAAGATAGAGCCAGGGAATGCCTCAAGCGCGTTGTAAAACTTAAAATGACTCGCTTTTCTCCCGATGATGCCCTACCGGTAACCAAACGCGTGGCAAAGTTATTATGGGCGCAACATGACAGAGCTGGGGCATTGGATATGCTTGCCGAGCTTTTGCTTAAAACCCCCGACGACCCAATTTTACTTGAACTCCAGCAACAATGGACAGCCCAATTATGAGTAACTTAAATATTCAGGTGATTCATGGCCCCAATCTTAACATGCTCGGCAGCCGTGAGCCTGGCCATTATGGCACCCAAAGTCTTGCCGATATCAATGAAGAGCTGATTGCTTTGGGTGATAAGCTCAATGTGCGTGTCACCACCTTTCAAAGTAATCATGAGGGTGAAATTGTTGATAAAATTCAACAACTCAAAGTCGATGGTTTAATCATCAACCCTGCGGCTTACACCCACACCAGCATCGCCATCCGTGATGCCTTATTGGCAGTTAAAATACCTTTTATTGAGGTGCATCTATCCAACATCCATCGCCGCGAAGATTTCCGCCACAAATCCATGTTGGTGGATGTTGCCACAGCCGTTGTGGCCGGATTTGGCGCCCAATCATACAGCCTCGCATTGCGCGGCCTGCACCACAAGTTAACGCAAGAAACAAACAATACATAAGGAGAGATACGTGGATATTTCTGAAATTCGTAAACTTATCAAACTAGTACAAGGCAGTGATATTACTGAATTGGAAGTTGCCGAGGGCGATACTGCCATCCGCATTTCGCGCCAAGGCGCAGTAGCAACCTATACGGCCGCGCCACAAATGATGGCAGCGCCTGCGCCAGTTGCCCATGCAGTCCCGGCAGCTGCACCAGCAGCAGCTGCTGTTTCTGCAGAACCCGCAGCGCTCATCAATGTGGTAAAATCACCCATGGTTGGCACATTCTACGCTTCTTCTTCCCCAGATTCGGATCCATTTGTTTCTGAAGGCAGCAAAGTGAAAAAAGGCGATGTCATTTGCATCGTGGAAGCCATGAAACTGATGAATGAAATCGAAGCTGAATACGATGGTGTCGTGGAAAAAATCTTGGTCACCAACTCTCAGCCACTTGAATATGGGCAACCTATTTTTGTGATTACACCAGCTTAAGGAGCAATCACTATGTTTCATAAAATCTTGATTGCTAATCGTGGTGAGATTGCTGTGCGTATCATCCGCGCTTGCAAGGAAATGGGCATCGGCACTGTTGCTGTCTATTCCGAAGCAGACAAAGATGCGATGCACACCCGCCTTGCCGATGAATCGATTTGTATTGGCCCTGCGGTCAGCACCAAATCGTATTTGAATATTCCCGCTATCATGACTGCGGCATCACTCACTGATGTTTCAGCCATTCACCCTGGTTACGGCTTTTTGGCTGAAAATGCTGAATTTGCAGAAATCGTGATCGCCTCTGGCTACACTTGGATTGGCCCCTCGCCAAAATCCATGCGCATCATGGGCGATAAAGTTCGCGCCAAACAAAAAATGCGCGAAGCTGGTGTTCCCTTGGTTTACGGTTCTGAAGGCGCAGTGCGCTCTGTGGAAGAAGCCAAAGAAGTGGCCAAACTTGCTGGTTTCCCGCTGATCATCAAAGCTGCTGCTGGTGGCGGTGGTCGCGGTATGAAGATTGTGCATTCTGAGCCCTCTTTGCCGAATGCCTTTAGCCTTTGTCAGTCTGAAGCTGGCATTGTGTTTGGTGATGAAACTGTGTTTATTGAGCAGTTTTTGGAGGAGCCGCGTCATATTGAAGTGCAAGTACTTGGCGATGGTCATGGCAACCTTGTGCATCTTTTTGAGCGTGAATGCTCGATTCAGCGCAATAATCAAAAGGTGTTGGAAGAAGCGCCAAGCCCATCGATTAGCGAAGAAACCCGCCAAGCAATTTGTGCTGCCGGCGTGGCTGCTGCCAAAGCTGTTAACTACGAAGGCGCAGGCACGATTGAGTTTTTACTCAACCCTGACCAATCATTCTATTTCATGGAAATGAACACCCGTATCCAAGTGGAACACCCAGTGACCGAATGGATTACAGGTGTTGATTTGATTGAATGGCAAATTCGTGTTGCCAATGGCGAAAAACTCGCCTTTACCCAAGAAGATATCAAAATGAAAGGTCATGCGATTGAGTGTCGTATCAATGCTGAGCACCCTTTCAAATTTACGCCATCTCCGGGTAAAATTGATTTGTACCATGCACCTGGTGGTCGCAGCGTGCGTGTGGATTCAGCAGTCTATTCAGGCTACAGCATCCCGCCGCACTACGATTCCATGATTGCCAAAATCATCACCCATGCGCGTGATCGCAAGAAATGCATTCGCAGAATGCAGCGCGCTATTGATGAGTTGGCGATTATTGGCACCATCACCACCAACCAGGAGTTGCACAAGCGTTTGCTTGCCAACCCAGCCTTCCAGGCCGGAGATTTTAACATTCACTTCCTAGAAAACTGGCTCAAGCAAATGATTCATTAATAACATCGTAAGACCGTAAAGAGGGCTGCCTTACTATATACGTAAGGCAGCCCTTTTTTATACATCTTATCTTAGGCCGCTGTTACCAATCCTGAATTACCTTGAGAAAAGCTTCGCCAAAGCGCTCAAATTTAACTTCACCTACACCACTGACTTCAAGCATTGCAGCTTTATTTGTAGGCTTACTTTGTGCCATGCCTACCAGCGTGGCATCACCAAAGACAATATATGGCGGCACATTCAGCTCTTCGGCAATGGCCTTGCGGGTTTGACGTAGCTTTTCAAACAAAGCTTCATCATGGGGCAGCGCAAAATGTTTGCCTTTACGCACTTTTTCTTTTTTGGCTTTCTCACGGTGTTTGACCAGCTTTAATTCCATTTTTCCTTGCAATAAGGGCGTGGCCAGAGGCGTGAGTTTCAAGACCGAATAATTGGCCACATCTTGTTGTAAAAAGCCGCGATGAATCAGTTGGCGAAAAATCGATGTCCATTCATTTTGGCTTTTGTCGCCACCAATGCCGTAGGTGGAAAGCTTGTGGTGATTCAGACTAAAAATGCGTTCACTTTCCATGCCCCGAAGCACATCCACCACATATTTCACACCGTAACCACGCTCCAAGCGATACACGCAAGACAGCGCTTTTTGCGCATCCATTTTGGCATCATACACTTCTGGCGGTTCAAGGCAGATATCGCAGTTACCGCAAAAATCATCCCGCTCTTCACCAAAATATCCAAGCAAGACTTTGCGCCGACAAATCACAGCCTCAGCGAATGAAATCATGGCATTGAGCTTTTGGTTTTCGATGCGTTTTTGCTCTTCATTGCCGCCCATCTCAATCAAGCGGCGCACAGAGACCATATCTTGTGACCCAGCCAGCAGCAGCGCTTCAGAGGGAAGCCCATCACGCCCTGCCCGCCCTGTTTCTTGATAATAACCTTCAATATTTTTCGGCAAATCATAATGCACCACAAAGCGCACATTCGGTTTATCAATGCCCATACCAAACGCCACGGTAGCCACCACGATTTGCACTTCATCACGCAAGAATCTTTCTTGCACCGACTCGCGCAGTTGGGCTGACAAACCAGCATGATAAGCAGCAGCTTTAAAACCTGCTTCGTTGAGCTTATCAGCTATGTCTTCTACCCGCTTGCGGCTTAGTGCATACACGATGCCAGACTCATACGCATAGGCTTTCAAGAATGATGTCAGTTGCACAAAAGGTTGATGCTTCTCGCGCACAGTGTAGCGAATGTTTGGTCGATCAAAGCTACTGATATGTTGCGATGCCTGCTGCAAACCCAGCACTTCAAGCATGTCTTGGCGCGTTTGTGCATCGGCTGTAGCTGTAAGCGCTATAAGTGGCACTGATGGAAAACGCGGCCTTAAATCACGAAGCTTGGTGTATTCTGGCCGGAAATCATGGCCCCATTGCGATACACAGTGGGCTTCATCAATGGCAAACAAGGCAATATCAATATCAGCCAAACGCGTTAAGAAATCTTCGCTCATCAATCGCTCAGGCGCGATATAAAGCAAATCGAGGTCATGGTTATGCAGCTTGGCTAACACCTGCTTGGCTACATCCGAGCTTAAAGAAGAGTTGTAAAACTCAGCTTTCACGCCATTCGCTTTGAGCGCATCCACCTGATCTTTCATCAAGGAAATAAGCGGTGAAACAACAATCGCCACACCATCGCGCACCAAGGCAGGAATTTGGAAGCACAGCGATTTACCTCCACCGGTCGGCATCAGCACAAAGCTATCTTTGCCCGCCAGCACATCAGCTATCACATCCTGCTGATTGAGGCGGAATGATGGATAGCCAAACGTGGTTTGGAGAATTTCTAGTGCTTTTTTAATAACCTGCTCCTGTGTTTCACAAGCATAAGTCTAGCTCAACTTACCGCGCTTACAAAGATTGGCCTTGATTGCAGCTTGCTATAGATTGGCACCATGATGAACGCGCTGAAAAAATACATGGTTGCCGGCTTGGTGGCGTTAGCGCCACTGTTGATTACCGTTTTGCTCGTCAACTGGCTGATTGATTTATCCGCCCAGTTTTCGGCATGGCTACCAGAAGCTTATCGCTTACAAACGCTGCTCGGCATTACCATCCCTGGCTTTGATATTGTGCTCGCGTTTATTTTTATCATTTTATTTGGCGCAGCCGTTGTTCACTTTATCGGCAATAATCTGATGAAATGGTTTGATACACTGATGGAACAAATTCCCTTTGTGCGAGGTATTCAGAAAGGAACAAGGCAGCTCTTCAACGCTATTTTCGGTGAGGGCCCAGGCGGTTTTAAAAAAGTAGTGATGGTGGAATTTCCGCAACCTGGACAATGGATGATTGGCTTTATCTCCGGTGAAGGCCCGCTGCCAGGCAGCGCATCCAACAAAACCTATTTATCTGTATTTATTCCTTCTACACCTTTACCCACCACAGGTTGGCTGGTTTATGTGCAAGAAGACAAACTACAACACCTTGATTTAACCGTAGATCAAGGCATGAAAATCGTACTTTCTGGCGGCGTATTACCCGCAGGTAAAAGCAAAGATAAAGGCTTGAGTTAAATCTCAGCCTTAAGCGAAGCTCTGGCTAAAATTTCCAAATAAAAGGATTTAAGCCCTTGTGTTTCGATGCTAGTAATGCTTGCACCAATGTCTTCAACTGCAATGACTTTGGCCTCGTCAACTGTAGCCCCAAACTTGCAATCAAAGACCCAAACATCAAAACCTTCAGGCAACATTTTACCCCGCTCACGTTTGAGGTAACGCTTCACTTCATTTCGATAACCATCCGCTAAGCGGGCTGGTTTGGTTCTTGGGTGTTCTAAACTGAATGTTTTTTTCATCGGTATCCTAGGCAATTCACTATGGCGCATTTCACATGCTCTTTGTTGTTAGTGAGTATACTAACGCGTGCAGCATATAAAACATCTAAACGGTTTTTATATGACTGACACTTGCTAAGTATCCGTACGGGTACTATGCTTGTCAGCATGATACATAAAGACCATGTTTATTTAGAAAAAGTACAGACCTTCTATGCCATGCATCGCTTTATTCCGTCGCTGGCTGAGCTGGGAAACCTGATCGGTTTATCCAAACGCGGTGCGGCAAAATTTGTCGAACGCATGGTATTTGCTGGTTATATGAGCAAGGCCATCGATGGCCGCGCGATTCCTGAAAATATGTTTTTTGCCCGCACCCTTGTTGGTGTTGCTCCCGCTGGATTTGCCAGCCCTGCCGCGGAATTGCTTGGTGATGCCATCACCATTGATGAGTATTTGGTGGAGCATCCTGCATCCACAGTATTGGTGCAGGTTAAAGGTGAATCCATGCTTGGTGCCGGCATCAATGATGGCGATATGCTGATTGTGGAGCGCAACAACAATCCATCGCTCAACTCCATCGTGGTGGCTATGGTGGATGGTGATTTCACCATCAAATACTTAAGAAAAGATGCCAAAGGCATGTATTTAGAGCCGGCCAACGACGCATTCCCATTAATTCGCCCCGAATCAACGCTGGAAATCTATGGCGAAATGGTCGGTTTGTTCCGTAAAACAAAGTGAGCCTGAGCGTGGCCCACAACATCAGCCAAAAATGAGTCCCACCAGCAATTGGTACAATGCCATCGCCCATGTGGATGCTGATTGTTTTTTTGCATCGTGTGAATTGATGCGCAGACCCGATTTAAAAGGGCAAGCTGTATGCGTGCTCTCCAGCCAAGACGCCTGCGTGGTGGCCAAAACTTATGATGCCAAAGCCTTGGGCATCAAAACAGGCATGCCTGTGTGGGATGCCAAAAAGCTGATGCCCCAGGCCCATTATTTATCTGCTGATTTTCGTTTCTACGGCCAATTATCCGAAAAAATGTTTTCCATACTTCGCCGCTATAGCCCCGATGTGGAAGTGTATTCCATTGATGAAGCGTTTATTGATATGAATGGTATTCGCAGCATGTGGAAGATGAGCTATCGGCAAATTGCCGATCATATCCGCCAAACGGTGTACCAAGAGGTCGGCATTACTGTCTCTGTTGGCATTTCCACCACGCGTATCTTGGCAAAGATAGCTTCGGAAATGAACAAACCCAATGGCAGCACCATCATTCCTGGGCGGCGCATTTCCCGCTTCTTGCGCGATGTACCCATCGGCGATGTACCAGGCATTGGCCGCAGTCGGCAGCAATTGATGAAAAAAATGCAGATTCACACGGCCTATGATTTTACCAACAGCCCCATTGCGCGTATCGATGATGCTTTGGGAAAGGTTGGCGTGGATTTATGGCATGAGCTGAGTGGTGTGCCCGTATATCCCCTGCAATTGCATACACCTATGCCCAAAAATATCGCCCGCACTGCCAGCTTGGGCACCGTGACAACCAACCGAAAAATCATCGAAGCGCATATATCGTATCATACCACCCGCATCATCACCGAATTGGTGCGTCAGCATTTAACCACATCCATGATCACAGTGTTTTTGCGCCATAAATCCTTTGAGGCTGTGGGCGATAAAACCCGCATTACAGCCACCAATGAATTTTCCACCATCAACCATGTGGTCAAAACACTGCTGGCCAACATCTTTACCCAAGGCAACCCCTACCGGGCCTGCGGCGTGATTGCTTCCAACATTCAACCCTATGCCCAACAAGGTGAGCTATTTGCCGCTGACAGCACCAGCAAACAACTGGCCTTGATGCGTATCATGGATGAAATCAACAACCGTTACGGCCTACAAAGCCTCAAACCCGCCCACGCCTTGGTCAAAGCCAAATCCCAGGTCCGCTTTCAATACCCAGTCCTCAACTACGCAATAAAATACTAACCCCGATCCATATCTACAACACACCCCTATCGAACGTTAGCCCTAAAAAGAGCAAGCATAGTAGAAGATACATTCCTTATGGGAGACAAATAATTTATGGGACAATTAGAATAATATGCCTGTAAATAAAGGAAATACTTAGCTGTTTGAGGCTAGTTTCTTTGGTTCATTTCATTGACAAAGAAATGAACAAAAAAACTGGGGCATGCATTAAAACGAGATAATTTATATTGATTCTCTTGCAAGAACGTGTGGGTCTATGAATGGCCTGGAAATGGCTAGTAATTCAATCATAACGATACTTTTCATCGGTTCAGTCATTGGCATAAAAATAGTCATGTTCCACAAAGTAGAAATCGAACTAAGCTCTAGAATTCACATCAAATGCGAGAAATAAATTCTTCTTTGATTCTGTTGATGGTCGCCTGCTCTTGGTTTGTTGCATTGCCAAGCAGCATCCGAGTAAAATCATCGTAAATCTGCTGCAAATCTTGCACTGGCTGCCTTGGATATGACTCAAAACCGCAATCAGGGAAGGTCACATCTTCAATGGTTTGCCCCAGCTGTCGTTTCACCACTTTCTGCCTATCAGCATAGAGCTCTGGATCACCCTCTGCACCCATAAATATAAGCGATTCTTTTTGCGCTAAAATCACATTGGCTTCAGCCATGTAGTTGGCATAAGGGGTGTGGAAAAAGCCATTGAGCTGTTTATCACATTGCATGGGATTGAGTAATCTCGCCACAGTATTGGCAAACGAACGCACACCCAAACGCTCACGCAGATTGTAAACACGAAACAAATTCGGGCATATATCTTCCAAATCCAAATACACCATACCATCTCGGTCCAGCACAGCTTTCGCTTGCGATAAACTGCTCGCTGATTGAATGCCAGCACCTTGAAGCACTTGCCAAGCCGTCACCCGCCCTTGAATGGCTTGTACACCATGTACCACGATGGGAACGCCTGCATCACGAGCTTGCAGCGCTGCTACCAAATAAGCATGAGCAGCACGGCGCTTGCCTGCGTAACAGGGTAAATCCACTGCATTTGCAGGCGCTACAATTTGGCCAAAGTGTGGAATATGGTCACGGGCCGCTTGCACAAAACCTGCAAGCTCAGCAGAAGACTCACCTTTCATGCGTTCAGCAATTAAAAAAGCACCAAGCTGCAAAATGTCGGCATCAGGTTGCAGCAGGAATGAGAACAGCTGACGTGCTTGTTCTTGGCTTAAGTGCTCGGAGCCGTGTTTACCGCGGGCAACAAGGCGAATCAGAGAAGCAGCATCAAACATCAATTAACCTTGTGATAAGGGATGAAGACAGGCGCAACCATGGGTTTGCTGCATATCAAAGCTGGCACAATCGGCTTGCACAAATGGGCAACGCAGCGCAAATACGCAGCCATCTTCAGCCACACCTTCATCAGCTTTGATTTCCAAAGCAGTTTTACGCTCATTGGGGTGATTAATCGGGCGGGCATCGAGCAAGGATTGGGTATAAGGATGTTTGGGCGCGGAGAATACATCCCCCACGCTGCCTGATTCCACCACATGACCCGCGAACATCACCAACACATCATCGGCGATGTGTTGCACCACCGATAAATCATGAGAAATAAAGAGATAAGCCAAACCTTTCTTTTGCTGCAAATCTTTAAGTAGATTGAGAATCTGGGCTTGCACTGACACATCTAAGGCCGAAACGGGCTCATCAAGCACCAAAATTTCAGGCTCCACAATCAAAGCTCTGGCAATACCAATACGCTGGCGTTGACCACCGGAAAACTGATGTGGATAGCGTTGCAAAGCTTCGTCACCCAAACCACAAAGCTGCAAGGTTTCTTTCACTTTTTCAGCCCGCTGCGCAGCCGATAATGCTGGCTGATGTACGCGCAAACCCTCACCTACTGTATCGACAATCTTCATCTTGGGATTAAGCGAAGCAAAGGGATCTTGAAACACCATTTGGATGCGTTGGCGATGCTGGCGTAAGTTGCCTGCTGATAAACGCATCACTGGCGTATCACCCCAATAAATCTCACCAGCATCGGCATCAAGCAGACGCATCGCTAACCGCGCCGTCGTTGATTTACCGCTGCCAGATTCACCAACAATCGCCAGTGTTTTTCCAGCATGTAAACCAAAACTCATATCATGAACAGCCACATTGGCTTTGCCCTTTTGCAATAAAAACCCGCCGCGCTGAAACACTTTGCGCAAACCATCTACTCGGAGCACAACCTTGTTCATGATTTTGCATCCATGACATGCACGCAACGCACCATATGGCTGCCCTGCTGCCATTCATCAAGCGCCACATGCTTATCACAAACATCCGTGCCAAAGGTGCAGCGCGATTTAAAGCGGCAACCTTGCCCCCATGAACCCGGCGCTGGCACTTTGCCTGGAATCACGGTGAGCGCACCACCATCCGTCACCGCTTCAGGACGGCAATTCATCAACGCTTTGGTGTAGGGGTGCGCGGGATGATCAAAGATTTCAAAGACTGAACCTTGCTCGATGATTTCGCCTGCATACATCACAGCCACTTCATCGGCCATTTCAGCCACCAAGCCGAAATCATGGGTGACCAACAGCATACCCAAGCCCTTGTCTTGTTGCAGGGTGCGCAGCAAACCAATAATGCGCTTTTGTACCGACACATCCAAAGCCGTGGTTGGCTCATCGGCAATAATAAACTCAGGATTTCCTGCCATGGCCATGGCAATCAAAATACGCTGCCGCATGCCGCCTGACAAAGCATCAGGATATTGCTGCATCAAGCTGGCTCCTTCTTGTAAACCCACATCAGCTAGCAATGCCAAAGCGCGGGCTGAGGCTTGCTCTGGCGACAAATCAGTATGCAATTGAATCACTTCAAGGATTTGGCTGCCAATGGAAAATACAGGATTAAGCGCTGTCATCGGCTCTTGGAAAATCATGGCAATGCTACCGCCACGGACCTGACGCAATTGTTTATCGGGCATAGAAAATAGACTTTGCCCGTGCAACAAAATATCTCCCGAAGCTTTGCCCACACCCTGATACTCGCCAAGGCGCAACATCGACTGCGCCGTTAAGCTTTTACCGCAACCTGATTCACCCACCAATGCCAACACCTTGCCAGCTTGAAGCTGAAGCGACAAATTCGACACCGCCAATGTGGCTGTACCTTGTAGGGGAACAGTGAGTGATAAATCACGTACTTCTAACATATTTAGGTGTTATCACCTTGTGGCTTGGCTTCAATCGAGGCTTGTTGTTCGGTGTTTTCTTTCTCTAGCGCTTCTAGTTCACGTCTGAGCTTTTGCGCCGCAGCCATTTTTTCCCATCTTTCGGTGCGCTCACGATTTTTATCAATGCGCATTTGTTTGGTAGCGATAAAACCAAACCACCACAAGGCAAAAGCCAACACCACCGCGCCAATCCAGTATCCCAAACTCATGCTAGGTTCATCCGTTGACGGCTATGTTTTCAGTTTGTTGCATCTGTAATGCCATGGCCTCTTTGCGTTGTTTCAAGCGTTTATTGACGATATTCACACCTGCCAGAATAAAGCCCAAAGCGATAAAAGCGCCCGGAGGAAGGATAAACATCAACACATCGGGGTAGTCGGCGCCAAATATTTCAAAACCAAATAATTTGCCCTGACCAAACAATTCACGCGCACCGCCAAGTAGCAACAAGGCAAAAGTAAATCCAAGCCCCATACCCAGTGCATCCACTAGCGAATTACTGACAGAGTTTTTGCTGGCAAAGGCTTCAGCCCTGCCCAAAATGGCACAGTTCACCACAATCAGTGGGATAAACAGACCAAGCACCAAATACATATCGTGCATCCAGGCATTCATTAGCAAATCCACTACCGTCACCAAAGACGCGATGATGATAATATAAGCAGGAATACGCACTTCTTTGGGGATATAACTACGCACAACTGAAACAATCAAATTGGAGAACACCAACACCATCAACGTGGCAAGCCCCATCCAGAAACCATTTTCAGCCGAGGTGGTCACGCCTAATAGCGGACACATGCCAAGCAATTGCGCAAAAATAGCATTGTTGTACCAAAAACCATTGGTAAAGACTTCTTGTTTCACGACTTCCGTGTCGGTGGAAAGTTGATTCATGATTGCCCCCCATCTGACGCTTTTTTGTTTTCATCATTGCGTTGTTTTTCGCGATAGGTTTTACGCAATACATCCTGACGCTCAGCGAACATAATCAAACCATTTCTTACGGCTTTGACCACACTGCGCGGTGTAATGGTTGCACCAGTAAATTGATCAAACACACCACCATCTTTTTTCACTGCCCATTTGGTATTGCTCAACGATGTCGCTTGAAAACTATCCAACCATGGTTGATTGAGGGTAATACCATCGCCCAAACCTGGTGTTTCCCTATGATCAATCACACGAATTGCCACCACTTCACCGGAAGTGCGCACGCCCATCAAAATACGGATGGTGCCAGAATAACCATCAGGTGCAATTTGTTGCCATGCATAGGCAATGATGTTGCCGCGTTTATCTTTGGCTGGATAAAATCTTACACTTTCCTGCCCATCCATGGATAATTCAAAGGCATCCAAATACGCATCATTGGCATGCTCAGGCAGCACTTGCACCAAGTTTTTATTCAAGGCATCGCGTTGTGCTTGAGCAATCGGCGCTTCAGTAAGCTGCGCCACCAAACCCAATACACCTGCCGAAATGATGCCGACTACAAACAAGACAAAAGCGATTTTCTGTTGTTCTTTATCGAAGAATTTCATGCTTTGGCTCGCTTACGAAAATAACCATACACACGTGGGCGAATATAATAGTCAATCAATGGCACCATGCAGTTCATCAGAATCACTGCAAACATCGCCCCTTCAGGGTAATTACCAAAGGTGCGAATCACCCAAGTAAGCAAACCACAGCCAAAACCGAATGCGATTTTGCCAATGGCTGATGATGGCGAAGAAACAGGGTCGGTGGCCATAAAGAAAGCGCAAAGAATCAAACCACCTGCCAACACATGGAACATGGCTGGTGCATACACATCCGGATTGATCAGATTAAACACCCAGGCCAAGGCCGCAACTGTGGCGATGTAAGTAATCGGGATATGCCAGGAAATCGTTTTTCTGGCCAACAAATACACGCCACCAAACAACAAGGCCAGCGCACTGCCCTCACCCAAACTGCCCGCTTCGCGGCCAATAAAGGCATAAAACGTCGAATAATGATAATCCGATAGCGCCTGAGAAACAGTCACGCCTTGTCCTAGCTCAGTTTTTAGATAACCCAGCGGCGAAGCCATGGTTACAGCATCCCAAGTTTGTTTGACTGCATCAGGGCCAAAGAAAAAGAATTGTAAACTGGTGCCAAAATCATACATATCAAGGGTGGCCCCAGCGTGCATAGGAATCATCCATGAGGTCATTTGCAGTGGAAAAGAAATCAGCAATACCACCCGCGCCGACAAGGCTGGGTTAAACAGATTGTAGCCCAAACCGCCATAAAGTTGTTTGCCCAAAACAATGGCAAATACTGACGCAAACAAGGCCATCCACCACGGCACGGCCGCAGGTAAAGTGAGCGCCAACAGCAAACCAGTTAAGGCAGCCGAGCCATCCCACAAGCGTTTGATGTCACGCTTCATCAGGTGCAAACAAACATACTCGGTAAGCATGCTTGCACCAATGCACATGGTTAATAATAAAAAAGCCAACCAACCATACAAATACACGCTGACCATGGCTGCCGGAATCAAAGCGATAATCACGGTGAACATGGTCAACTGAATTGAATTACCACTGTGTTGATGCGGAGAACTTAATAAAATCATGATTCAGCCTTGGGTGTTGGTGCTGGCTTTTCGCTTACGGTTTCAGTCAAAGCTTCGTCGGCAACATCAGTGGCAGCTGCTGCTTGTGCTGCTAATGCTGCGGCGCGCGCTTCTTTCTTTTCTTGGGCGATGCGGCGTTTTTCTTCTTTTTCTTCTTGTTCTTTGCGGAGGCGTAAATCGCGGCTTTCTGAGCGTTGACGGGATTCCTCAGCAAACACTTTTTCGCGGCGAATTTTTGCTACTTGCCCTTTGCCAAAGCGGAAATAATGCACCAAGGGAATATGCGATGGGCATACATAACTACAAGCCCCGCACTCAATGCAGTCAAATAACTGATAATTTTCAGCGCGTTCAAACTGCTCTTCTTTGCAATGCATGGCTAACAAATTGGGCATCAAACCAGCAGGGCAAGCATCCGAGCAATCGCCACAACGAATACATGGCTCTTCTTCATGATGAGAAGCCATCACCGTTGCCTTTTTCATGGCCAACAAACCATTGCTGGCTTTAACCACAGGAATGTCAGTCGGGCGCAAAATTTCGCCCATCATCGGACCGCCATGGATAATATTCACATCATCACAGCTATCCAAACCACATTGCTCAAGCACAAAACATACCGGTGTGCCAAAGCGAACAAACATATTCTTCGGCGAAGGCAAGGCATCACCACTGACTGTAACCAAACGCTCAGTCATAGCCTCACCCAAACAAACCGCATCATGAATGGCTTTGGCTGTACCCACATTGGTAGATAACACACCAATATGAATGGGCAAACGACCCGCGGGAACTTCTTTACCGGTGAGCGCCTGAATCAATTGCTTTTCGCCGCCTTGCGGATAAATCGTTGGCAAAACCTCAACTTTGATGACCTGACTAAGCTTCATGTCTTCAACGGCATTTTGCATCACAAAAGCTGCATCCATGGTGTTATCTTCAATGGCCACAATCGCCGATTGGGCCCCAACCATATGCATAACAATATCCAACCCCGTAATGATTTGATGCGATTTTTCAAGCATCAGCTGATGGTCATTGGTTAGCCAAGGTTCGCATTCGATACCATTCAATATGACGGTTTCAATCGAGTGTAGTTTATCTTTGAGTAATTTAATAAAGGTTGGGAAAACGGCGCCGCCCAAACCAGCGATACCCGCAATGCGCACCCGCTCACGCAATTCCACAGGACTTAAACTGCGGTAATTGGGCAAAGGGATCAGTGATTCATCCACTTCATCCAAACCATCAGGCTCAACAAAAATCGTAGGTAAACCCATGCCCGATGGATGCGGGATAATATGATTTTCAATTTTGGTGACGATACCAGATGTGGAGGCATGAATGGGCACCGACACATAACCCTGCGATTTACCAATTTTTTGGCCACGCAACACCCTATCACCCACTTTCACCAAAGGCTCGCAAGCCTGACCAATATGCTGTTTCACAGGATACATCAATACTCTGGGCATTGGGCATTGTTCTGATGCTTTTGTAGCTGTGCGCTTAAATTCAGACAAATGCACGCCACCACGGAAAGCATGGGATTGCGGCGTAAGATGCAGCGCATGTTTGATGGTATGTAACAAATTAAACATCGATACCCTCATGTTGATGTTTGCGTTCAACACCTACTTTCGCCCGCTCAGTGCCTGGCACTGGCCAAGCCCATTTTTCTAATGTTTCAGGCACTTCCAACATATCAATGCAGTCCACAGGGCATGGCTCCAAACAAAGGGTGCAACCCGTGCAGTGATCGGTAATGATGGTGTGATATTGTTTGGGTGCACCAATAATACAATCCACAGGACACGCTTTGATACAAAGGGTGCAACCAATACATTCGTCTTCACGGATAAATGCGACCACGGGGGCTGTTTCTTCAGCCTCAATCGCCTTGGGCTCCACGCCCATCATATCAGCGATTTGCAACATAGTACGCTCACCACCTGGCACACAGTGATTCACATCCACTTCCAAAGCTGCCACCGCATTGGCATACGGACGGCAACCCGGATAACCGCATTGACCACATTGGGTTTGCGGCAGCAAAGCATCAATTTTATCAGCTAGCGGATCGCCCTCAACATGGAAATAGCGTGAGGCAAACGCCAGCCCAATACCAACAAGCAACGCAAAACCAGAAAAAACACTAAGTGAGAGAAGAATATGCACGGCTCAAACTTTAACCAAGCCGGCAAAACCCATAAATGCCAAGGCCATCATGCCCGCCGTAATCAAGGTGATTGGCGATCCTTTAAACACTTCTGGAATCGGTGCACCCTCAATGCGCTCACGAAGACCAGAAAACAACACCAAAACGATGGCAAAACCCACAGCTGCACCAAAGCCATAAAGCACGGAGGCAAAAAAGCTATAATCTTGCTGTACATTCAAAATGGCCACACCCAATACCGCGCAGTTGGTGGTTATCAAAGGCAAGAAAATACCCAATCCTTGATACAAAACAGGGCTGGTTTTGTGCATCACCATTTCTACAAATTGCACCAAACCAGCGATGATGAGGATAAAGAATACGGTTTGCATATACACCATATCCAAGGGCACCAAAATCAATTGTTGAATCAACCATGAGGCAGTGGAGGCAAGCGTCATCACAAACATCACGGCAAAGGACATGCCAATGGCTGTTTCCACTTTACCAGAAACACCGAGAAATGGGCATATACCTAAAAATTTGGTCAACACATAATTGTTGACCAACACAGCAGATAACAAAATAAGGGCGAATTCAGTCATGGGCTGGAGTATAACCTCAGTTGAGATTGTTCCAACTTATAAACCAAAGGGTTAAAACTCATAACCAAAGAAGAAATTGGTATGAACGTCCGTACGCACTTTTCCTGGTTCGGGCTGAGTTACTGTGCGCCCTTCATATGCAAAGCTCACGCTAAGTGCTTCGTTAAGCTTATGTTCCCATCTAAAATTCTTTTGAATGTAATCATCATCGTTACCATTTTCTAAGGTAACTTTTGCCTCAAGCAAATCACGCTCGGTCAACAGGTAAGCTCCGGCGATAGCCAAATGCAGGCCAGGGTCTATATCGATATTGATCTTGGTTGTTTTTTTGTCCTGCGCTCGCCATAACCAATTTCAACATCCAAAGAATAATCGGGGATTTCAGCAAATGCATGATAACCTACCCCACCAATCTGTCCTATTTCGCGATAAATACCACCAAAAAAGTCATCCCTATAGGTTTGCAACAAAAAGACATAATACTTGTTTTCAAAATTGTATAATCCTTTGAGTGATCCTTCGTAATAATCTTCGGTAATCACGCCATCTTCTGTACCTTGATTGCCTTTAAAAGCAAATTGTGCTTGCCATTGGGCATATGTGTAACCAAGCTCAACAGCACCATCGTAGCTGGTATTGTTGGTGTTACCTGCTTTTCTATCACCACCAACTTCAAGTTTACCTGTAAATTCATGTTCAGTTTCAGTGAGCTCCGTTTCTGCGAAGGCCAAAGCACTCCACATCATCAAAAAAACAAAAGCTAATAAACGCATGGATATAACCACCTTAATCATAGTGCTGGGCAATCTAAACAAACAGACCTTGGATGCAAATATTTGTCATACGCATGGAAATACCCATCATGGGCCCATGAAATTTGAACTGGCTGGCGACTTCACACCCCAAGGCGATCAACCCACAGCTATTGCTGAGTTGGTGGAAGGTCTCAAACAAAACCTTGAGCACCAAGTGTTGTTGGGTGTAACTGGATCAGGAAAAACCTATTCCATTGCATGTGTGATTGAACAATCGCAAAAACCCACCTTGATTCTTGCCCCCAACAAAACTTTGGCCGCGCAATTGTATGGTGAATTTAAACAGTTTTTTCCGAATAATGCCGTAGAATATTTCGTATCGTATTATGATTATTACCAACCCGAAGCTTATGTGCCCTCTTCAGACACTTTCATCGAGAAAGATTCCGCTATCAATGAACATATTGACCGCATGCGTCATTCGGCAACGCGCGCCCTGCTTGAACGCGAAGATGTGATTATTATTGCCTCGGTATCATGTATTTATGGTTTGGGCAGCCCTGAAGCTTATGCCAATATGTTGCAATACTTCGAAGTCGGCAGACCACAAGACCAGCGTAACGCCGTGAATAAGCTAGTGGAGCTGCAGTACACCCGTAACGAGATGGATTTTCATCGCGGCACCTTCCGCGTACGCGGTGATGTCTTAGAAATTTACCCAGCCGATGCCGATGACGAAGCCATTCGCGTTGAGTTTTTTGGTGATGACATTGATGCCATTTCACGCTTCAATCCTTTAACGGGTCAACGTATCGAATCCCTGCACAAATACACAGTCTTTCCCAAATCGCATTTTGTGACCCCGCGCAGTACGCTGATTAACGCCATGGCAACGATTAAAGTTGAGCTATCCGAACGCTTAGCTCAACTTTATGATGAAAACAAACTGGTCGAAGCCCAGCGCCTGGAGCAGCGCACCATGTTTGACTTGGAAATGATTCAAGAAATCGGCCATTGCACTGGCATGGAAAACTATTCGAGGCATTTATCAGGCAGAGCCCCTGGTGAGCCGCCACCAACACTATTGGATTATTTGCCTAACAATGCCGTGGTCATTCTCGATGAATCGCATGTCACAGTGCCGCAAATTGGTGCCATGTTTAAGGGTGACCGCGCCCGCAAACAAACCCTTGTTGATTTTGGCTTCCGCTTACCATCAGCATTGGATAATCGACCCTTGCAGTTCCCTGAATTTGAGGCTTCAGCACGACAAATTATTCATGTTTCAGCTACGCCAGGAACATATGAATTGGAAAAAACTGGCGGCTTATTCACCGAACAAATCATTCGACCCACAGGCTTGATAGATCCTGAAATTGAAATACGCCCCGCCGTCAACCAAGTGGACGACTTCATCGGTGCTGCCAAAACTGTCATCGCCAAAGGTAATCGTGTATTGGCGACATGTTTAACCAAACGTATGGCTGAAGATTTGTCGGAATATCTCACTGACGCAGGCCTTAAAGCCCGTTACCTACATTCGGATATTGATACCATTGAACGTATGGAAATCCTGCGCGACTTACGTTTGGGCACGTTTGATATTTTGATTGGCATCAACCTTCTACGCGAAGGTTTGGATTTACCTGAAGTGAGCTTGGTCTCCATTTTTGATGCCGATAAGGAAGGCTTCTTACGCTCTGTGCGCTCTTTGATTCAAACCATTGGTCGCGCTGCACGTAACGTGGAAGGCAAAGTGATTTTATATGCTGATAAAATCACCGATTCCATGCGCCAAGCCATCGATGAAACGGATCGACGCCGGGCCAAGCAAGTGTTGTACAACCAAACCCATGGCATCACCCCGACCAGTATCAAAAAGGATATTCAGGATATTCTTGGCTCGGTGTACAACCTTGATTATGGCACAATTCCGGAAGTGGCCGAGCCGGCTATTTTAACAGGTTATGAACGTGATTTACGTGTGGCTGATTTGGAACGAAGAATGATGGAAGCTGCCGCCGATTTAAGATTTGAAGATGCTGCGAAATACCGTGATGACATTGCTCAGCTCAAAACTGCCCCACTGAACAAACAAACGACTTAAAATTCGTGCGAGTCTTTAAAGGCCTGTAACAAAGGCAATTGGTTGATGGTTAAATCCCTAGCCTGCTTATCTTCAATGACGCTGATTAGAGCTGTGCGGGTATCATGCAATTTGCGATACACTTGCCCATACAGTGCATAGGCAAAATCAGAATGCCTATCGCTCCAAGCCATGATTGCACTACTTTTAATAGCAATGACACGGGTCGCCTTACAAGCTGTAACCGTGGCAATATGTGGATGACCTGTGACTACTGAGATTTCTCCCACTTCATCACCAGACACCAAACGCGCCACTTCAATGGGCGCTCTATCGTCATCACCAACTTTAATCTCAACACGCAACTCGCCAGCTAAGATAATGAACACATACAAAGGTTCGTAATCACCTTGCTTGATTACCACCTCATCTTTTTCAATGCTCACCATTTTGCAATTAAAGAGCACCACTTCGCGCACAGCCATGGGTAAACTAGAAAAAGCAGGATTAACGGCCAATGCACTGGCAGCAGAGCGACGCTCGGCAGTTTGTGTGATAGCACGCAGAAACTTCTCATTGGAGGCTAAAATTTCATAGATAATATCGGCAGGCACCAAATACAATTCGGTATCATCCATGGCCCGCACTTCCGCACCTGCGACCGAATGATACAGCACAGATGCTTCACCAAAAATATCACCTTGATTGATAGCCGCTACTTCATAAATCAAACCAGCATGGTACTTATTCACCCGCAACTGACCTGATTTTACAAAATAAAGATAATCACCTTCTTGCCCTTCAACGATAACTGGATCATTGGCTTTGACAGACAACAGCTCAACATTTTCACGCATGCGTTGCAGCTCATCAGGGTACAATACCCTTAAATCCGCGAATTTTTTCCCTTGGAAATCGTCGATACTGATATTATTAGCCCTAGTCATCTTGCAACCACTTTAGTGAAAACATGTTTTGCTGCAAGTTTATTCATATTTACAAGGCATGGAAGATCGGTACCAGGCCAGAGCTAATCACTAGCTTGGCATTTGCATCCAACCAAAGCGCTTCAAGACCAGCTGTATTTTCAATCGTTGGCAAGCCCTTTTTGGGTCCCCATACAAACATGGCAGTGCTCACAGCATCGGCCAAGGTTGCTGTCGGCGCCAACACCGTAACACTCATGGAAGCTGAAGATGGGTAACCTGTTTTGGGGTCGAGAATATGATGGTAACGTTGACCATCTTCGATAAAGAAGCGTTCGTAATCACCCGATGTAACAATACTGTTATCGCCACGCACTTCCAACCAGCCCAATGATGTGACTTTTCGTGGATGACGAATGGCAATTTTCCAAGGATTCTTGCCATGACTACCCATAATCCGCATATCGCCACCAGCATTGATAATAGCGCTGGTTACACCATGTTTTTGTAGCGTCTGAATACCCATATCAATGGCATAACCTTTGGCTATGGCACCGAAATCAAGCCAAACCCCAGGTTTGGTTTTCTGCCACAAACCTTTGCCCACTCGCTGCACAAAAACACCGCCCGATTTATCCAGTAACGCTTGCACCTGCGCAGAGGGCAAAGCATGCAAATGCGCTTCGCCAGTAGAAAAGCCCCAAGCCAAACTGAGCTGGCCCAAAGCAGGATCAAAGCTGCCTTGGTAGTTTTGCATCAAAGACAAGGATTGTTGCAACAAAGCATCAACGGGCGCATCGAGCTGCACAGGTGTAAAGACTTGAGCTGCATTAAAGGTTTTGACGGTATTCTTTGTTTCGCCATAAGTTGTAAACATGGCTTCCACTTGTCGCATTTGCGCCGCAGCATCCGTTATTGCAACTGCTGCAATCTCTTGATTATCGCTATAAACAGTAAAATCAACAATGGTACCAAGAAGAAAGTGCGTTTCTTTGGTATCCGCTTTTGAATGTAGCTGACAGGCAACCAGGCTAAGACAACAACCAAGGCATATGGCCAAGCGGAGCATCTTATTTACGGGTAAATTCCCCTAAATTACGCAAACGATTTTCACGCTCTTTAAGTAAGGTTGCCACTGGGATCTGCAAGAGCTCAGTTAATGAATTGTACAAAACTTCCGCCAAGAAATTAGCTGCACCTTCCAAATCACGATGAGCGCCATCTTTGGGCTCATCAATAATGCCATCAATCAAGCCCAGTTCTTGCATGTCTACAGCAGTTGGTTTCAAAGCTTCGGCAGCTTGAGGCGCATATTTGCGGTCACGCCACAAAATGGCGGCACAACCTTCAGGCGAAATCACTGCGTAAGTTGATAGTTTTTGCATAAACAAACGGTCGCCTACGCCAATTGCCAAAGCACCGCCTGATCCACCTTCACCAATCACCGTGGAAATTACAGGCACTTTTAATACGGCCAAATCCATCAAATTACGCGCAATCGCCTCACTTTGACCACGCTCTTCAGCATCAATGCCTGGCCAAGCACCCGATGTGTCAATAAAGGTAAGCACAGGCATATCAAAGCGCTCTGCAAGGCGGAACAAACGCAAGGCTTTGCGGTAACCTTCAGGTTTAGCCATACCAAAATTGCGGTGAATTTTTTCTTTGGTGGTTTTACCTTTTTGATGCCCAACCACCATCACTGAATGTTCACGGAATCTAGCGATACCACCCACAATCGCTGCATCATCAGCAAATGCCCGGTCGCCATGTAATTCCTGAAAATCATCAAAAATCAAAGGCACATAATCCAATAAATTGGGGCGATCTGGATGACGCGAAAGCTGCGCCACTTCGCTGCGCGTTGCATTGTTGTAAATGCGGTGCACCAATTCATCTTTCTTTTTGTTCAGACGCTCTACTTCTTCAGCGATGTTGATATCTGCATCGTCACCCATAAGTGATAACTCCTCAATCTTGGACGTCATCTCAGCGATGGGACGTTCAAATTCCAGATAAGTAGCCATGTCCTTTACCCCTGTTCCCTCTGATACGCTTTACGCTTTTCAGCAAACTTAATATTCCACGGTTTACAATGCACCAAAACCGATGCCGCATCCAAATGCTCACTAAGCCATTGTTTGCTGGTGCTATTCCATTGTATCCGTGTTGAAATCGTTTCCAACTGCGCAACACTGCCATCTGGAAGCTTAAGCGCAAAGTGCAATGGTACGATGGGTTCATTTTCTTGACCAGAATCACTCTGCCCTTGCGCCTCCAAGGGCTGCTCACAACAAAACTTGGTTAATCCAGCAATTAATTTCTCGTCCCAAACTAAGCTTGAAGTCTGCAAATGGATGCGCTCCACCAGCTCAGGTAACACGGTTTCCAGCAGCACCACATGTTCGGCCACCAAACTTGGCTTATCTTTGCTAGCATCCACACGTGCGGCCACCAAGATGGGTTTATCCGCCTGCAAAATCTCGCGGCAAGCTTCATAGGTTTTGGCAAAGACAATCAATTCGCAAGAGCCATACAAATCATCAATCTGCACAAAAGCCATGGTGGCGCCGCGCTTGGTGCGATATTCACGAAATGCCGAAACAAAGGCGGGCACAATCACCGTGGCGTCATTGTCCTTACTATCAAGCTCACCCAAATGACAATCACCCAACTGGCGCACATGGCTCAAATGCTCCTCTAAGGGATGGCCCGTGAGAAAAAAACCAAACACTTCGCGCTCAGCTTGCAAACATTCACCTTGTGTCCATGGGCTTATATCAGGAAACAGTGCAGGTTCATTATCGGCTACATCTTCAGCTGAAAACAAAGCCGATTGCCTATCATTTTTTTGTTTACGGCGCTGATTGACCACATCCAGTGCCGCATTCAAACCCTCAAGCCCAGCATGAATATGCGGCACCAAGCCTGAAAATGCACCAGCTTTCATCATGGCATCGGCAATACGCTTATTCAGCACGCCTTTAGGAATACGCATAATCAAGTCTTCAAAAGATGCAAATTCACCACCCGATTTTCTGGCTTTCACAATCTCACGAATGGCAGCTTCACCCACACCTTTAATCGCGCCAAGGCCAAATAAAATCCCCTTTGCATCCCTTGGCATAAATTCCCAATCCGAATGGTTAATATGCGGGGCAATAATATCCAAACCCATGCTACGACAATCGGCAACCAGCCCTGCCACTTTTTCATCCGAGCCCATATCACACGATAAGGTCGCCGCCATAAACGCTTGTGGGTAATGAGCTTTTAAGAAAGCGGTTTGATAACAAATGAGTCCGTATGCTGCCGAGTGCGATTTGTTAAAACCGTAACCCGCAAATTTTTCCATCAAATCAAAAATTTGCTCAGCTTTGGCCGCTTCATGATTATTTTTAACAGCGCCTTCCATAAAGATTTTGCGCTGCTTCTGCATTTCTTCAGGTTTTTTCTTACCCATCGCGCGGCGCAGCATGTCGGCTTGGCCAAGGGTGTAGCCAGCCAACACTTGGGCAATTTTCATCACCTGTTCCTGATACAAAATCACACCATTGGTTTCTTGTAAAATGGGTTTAAGTTGCGGTAAGGCATACATAATTTCTTGTCTGCCGTGTTTACATTCAATATAGGTTTCCACCATGCCCGATTCCAAAGGGCCTGGGCGATAAAGCGCCACAAGGGCAATTACATCTTCAAAGCAATCGGGTTTCAGTTTGGTCAGCAGCTCGCGCATACCTTGCGATTCCACCTGAAACACAGCTGCAGTTTGGCCGCGCTGCATCAAAGCAAAGGTAGCTTCATCTTGCATGGGGATAGCTGTAATATCAAAATCAGGGGCGTAGGTTTGGCGAATCAATCGACAAGCCAAATCAATCACGGTGAGTGTTTTCAGACCCAAAAAGTCAAACTTAATCAACCCAATTTTTTCGGAATTACCCATATCCCATTGAACCACTTTGCCGCCCTCACGCGGGTCTTTGTGCAAAGGCGCAGTTTCCACCAATGGCCAGCGGCCAATAATCACACCTGCCGCATGTTTACCCACGTTGCGGTTCATCCCCTCAAGACGCAGCGCCAAATCAAACAGGGTTTGCACCTGCATATCTTCTTCCATCAAAGCGCCCAAACGTGGCTCTTGCTCCAAAGCTTTGCCAAGGGTAATACCCAAATCGGCAGGAATGAGTTTGGCGATGGCATTCACTTTAGATAAATCAATGCCCAGCACCCGACCCACATCGCGAATGACAGCTTTGGCCTTCATCGCGCCATAGGTAATAATCTGCGCCACTTTATCTTCGCCATATTTCTGGGTGACGTAGGTAATCACCTCTTCACGGCGATCGCGGCAAAAGTCGATATCAAAGTCGGGCATCGAAATACGTTCAGGGTTGAGGAATCGTTCGAAAAGAAGGCCGTATTTGATGGGATCCAAATCGGTGACCTCAAGCACGTAGGCAACCAAAGAACCCGCACCCGAACCACGCCCAGGCCCTACCGGAATACCTTGCTGTTTACCCCAAATAATGAAGTCCGATACGATAAGAAAGTAGCCAGGAAAACCCATTTCGATGATGATATCCAGCTCAAAATTCAGTCGTTCCAAATATAATTGCCTATCGGCATCGGGTGTACCCAGCAAAATGGCTGGCCAGCGTTTCTCCAACCCTTGCTCGGATAAGGTGCGGATAAATTGATTCAAGTCCGAGCCATCGGGCGTCTCAAAATCGGGCAGTTGATAATTGCCAAATTCGATTTGTACATTACAACATGCGGCAATAGCTACAGCATTATCCAAGGCTTCAGGCACATCCTCAAA
The DNA here is from genome assembly GCA_002323245.1 of Mariprofundus sp. UBA1536. GTDB lineage: Bacteria > Pseudomonadota > Zetaproteobacteria > Mariprofundales > Mariprofundaceae > Ghiorsea. Next base: position 94,351 of record DCPU01000013.1, read on the forward strand.
AAGAATATGCATATCCTCAGACGACTTCACATGCCTATCATCAGTAAGACCATTAAGATCATCATCGTCCAAGGTGCGGTTGTTGCGCAAAGCATTGAGCACTTTAAAGGCTTGCTTATCATCTTCATGCAAGAAATGGATATTATTACTGGCCACTAAGGGAAGATCTTTTTCATGCGCCAAGCGAATCATGGCTTGGTTGAGCTCTTCTTGGCCGCGCAAGTTGTTGCGTTGCAACTCGATGAAGAAACATTCCGGCTCAAAAATGGCTTTAAACTCATCAGCCAAATTCGCCGCTTTGCTGCTGTTGCCTTTTAAAAATGCGCTTTCAATTTCACCAGACCAACCACCTGACAAAGCAATCAAACCTTCGCTGTGCTTTTTCAGCAAAGTTTTATCGATACGCGGCTCGTAATAATAACCGTCAAGCGATGCAATCGAGACCAATTTAATCAGGTTTTGCCAACCCACATTATTGCGCGCCAGCAAAACTATGCTGGCAAAATCAGGCCGCCTTGGCCCTTCACTCACCCGCTTTTGATGATCTTCACAAAGATTAAGCTCACAGCCCAAAATCGGTTTGATGCCGCGGCGCATGGCTTGGGTGTAAAATTCAATGGCGCCAAATAGGTTACCATAATCAGTAAGCGCCATCGCTGGTTGCTGTAGCTGCACGGCCAAATCAAGGAGTTTCCCAACCTTTGCAGTGCTTCGCTGCATGGAATAATCAGAGTGAACATGAAGGTGAACAAAGGGTGAATTGTAGGTATCAGCAGATGACATTGGGCGAACCTAACCTGCTTTTTACACGCCGTTAAGCACCGATAATAAGCAGGCCAGATTACAGGACTGAATCAGAGCCGCGTTGTTAAAAGTTAAACATACCCTTTAGCTTTTTTACACCATCAATGGTATTGGTGATGGGATTATTGGTCAGCGAGTCCGTTTGTTTTTCTTGTTCGGCTACACGCACAAACGTTGCGGCTTGTTTCGGGCAATAATCGAGAAGCGATTCATAATTGTCGCCATCCACCTTTTCGCAAATTGATGCAGTCGCAGCGGTAAAATCAATACCACAGACTTGGCTAATGGCGATATCCGAAGTGTCGTCGTACTTCGCTAAAGCAATATAACTTTCGGTGTCTCTAAAGGCATCTTTGCTGATGACTTTACATGCATATTTCTGCTGTGAAACACATTGCCCCTGTTTGCCAAAAAAACGCATAGAAATCAGCGCTTTGGTTTCGTAATTGGATACCTGACATTGCTCTTGGAGACCGCTTTGCATCTGAGCCTGCGCCATACCCATCATGGAATTCAAAGTATCCATACTCCCCGCCATCGATGGCGGTGTTTCAAATCGTTCAGCATCCGTATCGCAAGCTTGCCCTACGCGTGTACCCGCAAAAGAAGCGCGACTTGTATATGGCTCACCTTGTGATTGGCCAGAAAGCTGAGTAAAACCCTTTAAACTGCTTTTAGTGCGCACCACCTCACCATTACCTTGCATGTTTTCACCATCGGTATCGCAAGCCATCTTCCATGTGGTTTTATCACCACTGGTTTTGATATCACTGACTTCACAATCACCATCCTGACTCATCATTTGGCTTAATTGTTGCGCTGCATCTTTCTCCAAACACATGGATTCACCAGCACCACCCACTTGAAATTTCATGCCGTTGACCACGACTTCGTTGGTCATATGCCAAGTTTCACCAACTGCTGCACTCGCACTCCCCGATATCAGTCCTAATCCCAAAAATGTCACACCTAAAAATAAATGTTTCATCAACCCTCCCTCGCACGTTTTTACCGAAGTATTCTTCTCACTTCAGCCAGTGAGCGTCAAGATGAGACTATATTAATTTCTAACCTTGATATCTTACCAAAACTTTTTTGCTGTTTCTTGGCAAATAAAGTGCCAATTTGCTTTCTCACAACACCATACCATTGCGTTATTCATCCCTATTCTTTTACCCCTAATCCCAATTGCATTTACATCTGACTAGGCATCGCCAATATCATGCCCAACAGCAACAAATACAAACGAGGTGACTGATGAAAAAATATATGTTCGCAATATGCCTAGTTGGCCTTTTCTCCCTTCCTGCTCAAGCCCAAATCCAAGAAAAAGAAATCAAATACAGTGTTGACGGTAGCGAATTTACCGGCTTTCTTAGCTTTGATGATGCTATCCAGGGTAAACGCCCCGGCGTATTGGTGGTGCATGAATGGTGGGGGCACAATACTTATGCGCGCAAACGCGCAGTGATGCTGGCCAAATTGGGTTACACAGCCTTTGCCTTGGACATGTACGGTAGCGGTAAAAAAGCCGAGCACCCCAAAGATGCCATGGCTTTTATGCAAGCAGTGACAGGCAACCCCGACACCATGAGCAGCCGCTTTAATGCTGGCCTAAATATCCTACAAAACGATAAACACACGCAAAGCAGCAACATCGCAGCTATAGGCTACTGCATGGGCGGCGGCATCGCTCTGAATATGGCTCGCCAAGGCGCTGCGCTTAAAGGCATCACCGTGTTCCACGGCGGCCTAGCAGCTACCACCACCGCCAAAGAAGGTGATATCAAAGGCAAAGTCTTGGTGCTCACTGGTGCTGCAGACCCCTTTATTCCAGCCGAACAAGTCGCTGCATTTGAAGTAGAAATGAAAGCCGCCAAAGTCGAATACCAACTCATTAGCTATCCTAGCGCCAAACACAGCTTCACCAATCCAGAAGCCGATACCTTTGCCGAGCGCTTCGGCATGCCCGTTGCCTACGACAAGTCTGCCGATACCGATTCATGGAAACGCATGACCAAGTTTTTAAACGAAGTTTTGGGAAATAAGTAACCAACATAAATAACGCTTAATTTTATTCACAGTTTTTGAACCGCGGAGCACGCAAAGTTACACGAAGTTTTTTGTGTAACAGCCCCCTCTCCTTGTTATCGCTGCGCAGGAACGTCAGGCATAAAAACGAGCAAGTATATTAGCCTGCTGGGAGCAGGATAAATATATGCGATAGTCAGAATGAAACGTGGCTATATGTGAAGGATAAGCGCAGCTATGTAAGGTGCAGTTTTTTGGTTCGTTTTTGGCTGACCAAAAATGAATAACAATTTTACGCCTTATAAATTAATAAGTAGCGGCATATGGTCGCTGGCTTCAAGCCATACATCCGTTTCACCAATACGCAAATGCGCCTTTGCCAAAATATCACTAGAACAAAACGCATAAATCAATATGGTAAGCCTTGCTGCTGTTTCGTTGGTGGAAAAATGTAGCCGCTTTTTCCTGCCCTTGTTCTTCGCCTTTTTGCTGATGATATAAGCTTGTGATGCCAAGTTGCTTTAACTCTGCAACCACACTGGAATGATTCCACCACCTATCTTGCTTATCCCAAGGTAAACCACTCACAGTGTGACCGTGCTTTGGAAACAAACCAATGCCTTTGTGTTTTGAAGAACCTACCCAAAGATACTCACCTGCCCAATCTCTATAAGCCGCTGTTGATTCTTTGGGGTCTTCACACTCCTGAACAACCGATACATCCGCTTCAAGTGCATCAGGCCATTTCACTTTGTTTCTTAGTCCGCCATTACAATCCCAAGAAACAATTTCCATCAAAATTGATGATCTGAAGTAACAGCTTCTTTGGTTTGGATAAAGCTGACCACCTCATCAAGCAAACCCTCTTCCGCATCTGCTTTTTGCTCTAAAACCCAAAGTGGTTTATCAGCTGGCCATAGGGGCAGAAGTTTTACAGCATCTTTAGCTGTGGTAACAATAGGATAAGGAACCTGAAACATCGTTGTAATGTCGTCAGCTGTGTAGGCATGATGATCGATAAAATTGGTATGCTCTGCGATTTCAAAACCCAAGCTTTTCAAATCGTTGACCACGCGCACTGGCCTAGCAATACCTGTAACCACATGGATGGGTTCTTCAATGGGACTCAGTGTTTGAGCTATCACATCATTCCAAGCATGAATGCTTTGGCTGGATGCTTGCCACACCCATTCCTTTTTATTGGATAAAGCTTCGCAAACACCACTTCGCACCACAATATCAGCGCGCTCTAATGCGCCCAAAGGTTCACGCAAAGGGCCAGCGGGAAGTAGATAACCATTACCCACGCCTTCAGCGGGCACCATCACGATATCGCACGCCCGTTCGAGTTGCCGATATTGAAAACCATCATCCAAAATCATCACATCCCCATAACTAGCTGCAATTTCCGCGCCTAAAATACGATCGCGTCCAGCAATTACAGGGCAACCACTTAAGCGAAACAACAACACAGCCTCATCGCCTACTTCATGGGCTTTGGAATATTCCGAGACCAAATGCGGGGTTTGATTATTCGCACCATCGCCGCGTGATAGCAATACTGGTGAAAAACCGCGCGCTTTCAGCGCTTGCGCCAGCCACACCACAAACGGCGTTTTACCGCTGCCACCGACGGTGATATTACCCACCGAAATTAGCGGAATAGCGGGTTTCACCTTATGATTGATACGCGATTGTTGATTGAAGCGAAACAGCGGTAGATACACTTTGGATAAAGCGCGGAGAATAAGGTTGGGCTTAAAACGTTTGCTCCACCACATGGCTTCAATACGTTGATGCAACAACCAGCCCTCCCTATTTCCTTGGATTTGTAATATTTCTGTTGGCATTGCATCTTGCAGATTCAGGCATCAAATGCAATCTTGGCAGCGAAATTCATAACTTGGAGATTTGATGAGCGAAGCTTGGACAAAAGACATACAACTTCTTTTATCGCAAACAAAAGTCGCCTTTTTATCCACCCAAGGCACCCTAGGCCCCGAATCATCCATGGCTCCCTTTGCGATTTTTGAAGGCAAAGCGCTGCTGCATCTTTCTCAGCTCGCAAAACATAGTAAAAATATTCAACAAACACCCAACATCGGCTTGGTGGTTTGCACCCCAGAAACAAAAGGCACTTCGCCTCTCGCTCTGCCCCGCATCAGTTTTACTGGCCGCATTGAAAAGGTTTCACCTACTAATTTGGTCAAAGCCAAATCGTGTTACCTCGCCGCCATTCCCGATGCCCTCCTTTTATTTGATTTTACAGATTTCACTTTGTATCAACTTTGCATCAACGAAGTGTATTGGGTGGGTGGATTTGGCAGCGCAAGAAAAGTGCCTATTGAAACATGGTTAGAATTGAGCAAAACACATAGGAGCTAAGCGTTGAGATGAAGAATTTATTATTGGCCGTAGAAAAAATGGTCCATCAAGCAGGCAACGACATTTTATTACCTGCTTTTATCAGCCAAACTGCTTTAAGCACCATCAAAACCGATGGCTCCATCGTGACTGAAACTGACCAAAAGTCACAAGATTTTCTGCAAGCAGGCTTGGCCCAACTTGATGACAGCATTGGGTTTCTCGGCGAAGAAATGAGTCATGAGGCGCAACTAGCTTGCTTACAGCAAGGTGGTCGCTTTTGGTGTGTAGATCCGCTTGATGGCACGGGCAACTTTGCTACCCCCATGCCACTGTTTGCCATTTCTGTAGCTTTGATAAGCGGTGGAAAACCCGTGCTGGCTTGTATTTACGACCCTATTCGTGATGAGATGGTTTCAGCTATCGCTGGCGCAGGGCTGTTTTTTAATGGACAACGTGTGACCTCGCTGCCCTCACCAAGACCTTTAGCGCAAAGCATTGGCTTTATTGATTTCAAACGCCTCAAACCCGAAACCGCTGCCGTAGTTGTCAGCAAAGGTATTTACCGTAGCCAACGCAATCTGGGCTCTTGCGCCTTAGAATGGGCTTGGCTGGCGCTGGGGCGCTCGCAATTTGTGATTCATGGTGGTGAGAAACTTTGGGATTATGCAGCAGGATTACTGCTGGCTGAGGAAGCTGGGTGCCCAGTGACTGATTTTGCAAACCTATCTCCTTTTGCCCAAGCAAGATTAAGCTCTTCGATTTTAGCCACTTCTGATTCACAGTTACATAAGGAATGGGCAAAGATTTTGTTTGTTGACGTAAGCACTTAACTGCCTACGCTTTCCAGCCGTGAACTTTGATAATCCCCTCCAATATGCTGTAGATTTATGTGCTGACGATATGCAGCGCGTGAATGCTTGCATCCATGAAAACCTGCAATCTGATATCGCCATGATTCCAGCTATTGGCCACTATATTATTAATAGTGGTGGCAAACGCTTGCGCCCGCTGCTTTGCCTGCTGATCGCCAAAATGTTTAATTATCAAGATAGCCGCCATATTCCCTTGTCGGTGGTGGTGGAATTTATCCACACCGCTTCTTTGCTGCATGATGATGTGGTGGATTCATCCGATTTTCGACGCGGCAACCCGTCTGCCAATGGTGTATGGGGTAATCAAGCCAGTGTGTTGGTGGGCGATTACCTTTTCTCCCGCTCCTTTCAAATGTTGGTCCAAGACAATGATATGGGCATGCTCAAGCTCATGTCGGATGTGACCAATGCGTTGGCTGAAGGCGAAGTGTTGCAGCTCTCACGCACGTTCCATTTGGAAATGACGGAGGCTGAATGCCTAGAAGTGATTGAGCGCAAAACTGCTGTACTTTTTGCAGCAGCTGCCGAAGTGGGCGCGCATGTGGCTGGGCAATCTGCACAAGTGATTAAAGATATGGCCGAATACGGCATGTGCTTGGGTGTGGCCTTCCAGTTGATGGATGACGCTTTGGATTATATCTCCGATGAAAGCGAAGCAGGCAAGCCTGTGGGTCATGATTTGGAAGAAGGTAAAATTACTTTGCCGCTGATTCACGCCATGCAAAAAGATGAAGAATTATGCCAGCTCGTTCAGGTCATTTCTGAGCGTGATGCTGCTGTTTACCAAAACGGTGACCGCGAATGGGTGCGTGATCGTGTGCAACTTCATGGCGGAGCAGTGTATGCCATGCAACGGGCAAAAGATTATGCCGAGCGCGCCAAAGCTTTGCTGCCAGATGTGCAAAACACGGAAATAAAAGAGCTATTATGTGAGCTGGCTAACTTTTCAGCGCTTCGGAATCACTAAGCTCCCATTTATGTCCACTTGCCTAACAGGGCTAAACACGACTATATTTGTGAGCAGCTAAAAAATTGCTCAACACAATTACAGAGGGAGTCTAAAGCGTATGGATATTGATTATACTTGGTTAGAAGAAAATTTCTTCAGACAACGCCTAAGCGACGAACAGAAAGCCTTGATTGCCGACAAAATCGACGTGGTTGCATTTGACGCAAATGACATCATAGTCAAACAGGGCAGCAAAGGCGGCTCCATTTATGTGGTAAATTCAGGAGCAGCTGTGATTGAATGCGACCTCAACGGCGAAAAAATACGCGTGGGCAAAGTTGGCCCTGGTGATTTGATTGGTGAAATGAGTTTCCTGACAGACATTGATGCCAGCGCTACTGTTACAGCCAAAGAAGATTGCGTGATTTACAAACTACCACGCAGCTCGTTTTCCGAATTAATGCGTAAAGATCAGGAACTTGCTTATGCTGTGTTTGCACATCTACTGCAACATACTGCTGATGTCATTCGTGATATGAATGCTGAAAAAGCAGCAGTTCAACATTATATGGCGGGTAGCCGTTTCTAATTTTTTATATCAAAGGGCAAAGCTGTGGTGGCTTTGCCTTTTTTTTGTGCGTTCGTTTCTAACTTTTCGCTTCTCATTTCCCTCGGCCAACAATGAATAACGAATTCGATTTTATCCATCAGCTTTTTCAATCCAAAACGAGCGTAAAACACCCCCTTACTCAACTTGGTAATGGTGATGATGCTTCGGTGCATGCCATCCCTGCTGGCTTTGAATTGGTCGTCAGCACCGATACCGCTATTGAAGGCGTACATTGGCCTGAAGACTTCCCGCTGGACTTGGCAGCAGGCCGCGCCGTCAACGCCGCTTTATCTGACCTTGCTGCCATGGGTGCCAAAGCATCGTGGGTTTGGCTAGCGATCACCGGCGCCAACAAAGAAGCTCTTCAAGCCATGAGCTTAGGCATTGTATCAGCTTGTGAAAAACATCAAGTTGAACTTGCCGGCGGTGATACCACCCGCTCTCCGGCCAAACATCCCATTAATAGCCTGAGTCTCACTGTTGGTGGCCTTATTCCAGAAGGTAAATCGATGTGCCGAAATCAAGCCAAAATAGGTGATGATGTGTGGTTGGCTGGTAATCTTGGCCTGTCTGCTGCGGGTTTAAAGCAATGGTTTGCCAAGCAACGAAATGGTACTTTTGTAAGCCATTTTAGTCATATTGAGCCCTTATTGGATATCGGCAGTTTTTTGCTGGCGCAAGATATCCAATGCTGCATCGATATCAGCGATGGTTTACTGCAAGATGCTTCCCATATTGCCAAAGCCTCGAAACTACACATCAATTTCTGTTGGGAAGCCCTTCAAAAACTTCCCTCTTTTGCTAAGCTCTCAGTGGATTTCAATGAAGACGTAGTCCAAGCACTCATGCTTACTGGCGGTGAAGATTATGCCCTTTTATTTACCGCTCCAGCTGACAAACGCGAACATCTTGAACAAGCTGACTTGCATCTTATCGGTGTTTGCCAGCAAGGTGCTGGTGTTTCCATCAACCAAGCAGGACAAGCCATGCCAGTAAAAAAACAAGGATTTGACCATTTTGCCTAATTCTACTTTTATCCTATTCAAATTTTTAGCGGCAGGACTTGGCAGCGGCTGGTTGCCCAAAGCACCAGGCACTTGGGGAAGCCTTGCCGCTCTGCTTCCAGCCTATGTTATTCTTGAATACTTTGGCTTGAATGGTCTTTTTTTGGCGACTGTTTTGGTAACGATGCTTGGCTTTTTGGTTTGTTCTGTTGTGCTACCGCAACTTGTAGCCAAGGGAGAAAGCCATGATCCGGGCTGGATTGTGATTGATGAATGGGCAGGGCTTTGGCTTTGTATATCACTGATGCTCGCTGCTATTCCCCATATTGAAATGACCACCCTACTGCTATTGTCATTCGTACTCTTTCGCGGCTTTGATATTTTAAAACCCTTCCCCATCAAAATATTTGAAAGCTGGGGGCCCGATTGGCTCTCTATTATGCACGATGATTTGATTGCTGGGCTAATGGGCGCAGTGGTTGGTATTCTTTTACTCCGCTGGTTTTTTTAACCCATGCGCCAAGCTGAAACACTTCTTAGCAAGCTACGCAGCAAATCGTGGCAATTGCGCTGTGTGGAATCCTGTACAGCTGGCGGTTTAAGCGCTGCTTTTGGTGCTGTGTCAGGCGCTTCAGATGTGCTTGATAGAAGCTGGGTAACATACAGCAATCAAGCTAAGATTGAGGAAGTGAGTGTAGATGAAGATTTATTGAAGGCTTTTGGCGCTGTCAGTGCTGAAGTGGTGATAGCGATGGCCAATGGTGCTGTTGTTGGCGCTGAACATAACACCGTTGCGATCAGCATCAGCGGCATTGCAGGGCCTGGCGGTGGCAGCAGTGATAAACCCGTTGGCACCGTATTTATGGGATTTAAATTTCCGCAACAAGCTGCCTTTGCAGAACATTATCTTTTTACAGGAAGCCGCACTGAAATTCAGGAAAAAGCTATAAATCAGGCCATCAAGTCTGTGCTTTCATTCGCCTTCGATTAACCATTTCGAAAAAATATTATCAGGTTAGTCTCACCCACGGTTTGGTTGGTTTGGTCAGCAACAGGAGTTAAACATGCGTTTAGAAGAAGCAGTGAATAGCGACAATGATTATTTCCCCCGAAAAAAACTCACCGTGGTTGGCTCAGGCAATGTGGGTGCCACGGCTGCATTTTTAGCTGCCTACAAACAACTTGGTGATGTGGTGCTTCTCGATGTAATGGAAGGTATTCCCCAAGGTAAAGCCTTGGATATGCACGAAGCTTCTCCCATTTTGGGCTATGATGTGGAAGTGATTGGCACCCAAGATTATGCCGATACTGCCAACTCTGATTTGGTGATTATCACCGCTGGCATAGCGCGCAAACCCGGCATGAGCCGCGATGATTTGCTGGCCACCAATGTGAAAATCGTAGCTGAAGTGACCAAAAACATCGTCGCCCACTCACCCAACTGCATTATTATCGTGGTCACCAACCCGCTTGATGCCATGGTCTACACTGCCAAACAAGTTTCTGGTTTTAGCCGCAAACGCATTATTGGCATGGCAGGAGTGCTGGATTCATCGCGCATGCGCTCTTTTATTGCCCGCAAACTCGATGTTTCGATTTCCGATGTTTCAGCATTGGTCCTGGGCGGTCATGGCGACACCATGGTGCCTCTCCCGCGTTATGCCACAGTCGGCGGCGTGCCCATCACTGAATTATTAAGTGCACAAGATATTGAAGACATTTGCCAGCGCACAGCCCAAGGCGGTGCCGAGATTGTACAACTGCTCAAAACTGGCTCGGCCTTTTATGCACCCGGTGCTGCTGTAGTTCAAATGGCGGAAGCCATTTTAAAAGATCAAAATCGCACCCTACCCTGCGCAGCTTGGCTTGAAGGTGAATATGGCATTTCCGATTATTTTATGGGTGTACCTTGCAAGCTTGGTGGTGGCGGTTTGGAAGCTGTGATTGAACTGGATTTAAATACTGATGAGAAGGCTGCCATGCAAGCATCGTTGGAATCAGTAAAAACATTGGTCGCACAAGTGGATGCGATGGGGTTAATTGGATGAATATTCACGAGTATCAGGCTAAAGCTTTGCTTGCCTCTTTTGGCGTGAGCACACCAAAAGGAAAAGTTGCATTTTCAGCCGTAGAAGCCTTGCAAGCTGCAAAGGATTTGGGCGGTGATGTTTGGGCTGTTAAAGCACAAATTCATGCAGGCGGCCGAGGCAAAGCTGGCGGTGTGTTGATTTGTAAAAGCTTAGCTGAGGTAACATCGGCTGCGAATACCTTATTGGGCAAAATCCTTGTCACCCACCAAACAGGACCACAAGGCAAAGAAGTGCAACGCTTATATATTGAATCAGGCGTGAGCATTGCCAAAGAATATTATATCAGTTTGCTGGTTGATCGCGCTTTAGAAGCAGTGAGCTTTGTTGTATCACCCGATGGTGGCATGGATATTGAGACCGTCGCTGCCAATGCACCTGAGCGTATCCTAACTGTATCTGTAGATACTGCGGCAGGACTATCGCCGTACATCAGCAGAAAAATGGGATTCTTCCTTGGTTTTGAAGGTGATACTTTAAAATCCTTTAGCCAATTGACCCAATCACTTTACACCATGTTTGTGTCCACCGATGCCAGCATGCTTGAGCTCAACCCTTTAGCTTTAACCACATCGGGCGAACTTATCGCCCTTGATGCCAAATTCTCCGCTGATGACAATGCTTTATACCGCCAAAAAGCGATTGCCGAATTGCGCGATTTGAGTGAAGAAGACTTGCGGGAAATTGAAGCCAGCAAACATGGTCTTAATTATATCGCATTGGATGGCAGTATTGGCTGCATGGTCAATGGTGCAGGCCTAGCCATGGCAACCATGGATATCATTCAACTTAAAGGTAAAAAGCCTGCCAATTTCCTTGATGTTGGTGGCGGTGTAACGGTTGAAACGGTGAAAGAAGCATTCAAAATTCTCTTTTCCGATACCCATGTCAAAGCGGTATTGGTGAATATTTTTGGTGGCATTGTGCGCTGCGATATTATCGCCCAAGGCTTACTCGAAGCCATTAAAACACATCCCATGAACGTACCTGTGATTATGCGACTTGTAGGCACCAATGAAGAAGAAGGCCGCCGCCTTGTTAAAGAGGCTGGGCTTGATGTGCGCTGGGCCAATGATTTGGATGAAGCAGCAAGCTTTGCCGCAGGAGCAGTGTAATGGCTGTATTACTCGATAAAAACACACGTGTAATTTGCCAAGGTTTTACCGGCAAGCAAGGCACTTTTCATTCCGAACAAATGATAGCCTACGGCAGCAATTTTGTGGGCGGCGTCACCCCAGGCAAAGGCGGTCAAACCCACATCGGTCGCCCTGTATTTAACACTGTATCTGATGCTGTTTGCCAAGCAGGCGCAGAAGCGAGCGTGATCTATGTACCCGCTCCTTTTGCTGCTGATGCCATTATGGAAGCTGCTGATGCGGGCATTGCTTTGATTGTTTGCATCACCGAAGGCATACCCGTTGCCGATATGCTGAAAGTAAAAGCTTATTTGCGCGGCAAATCCACCACACTTATTGGCCCCAACTGCCCTGGCATCATCACCCCAGGACAAGCTAAAATCGGCATTATGCCTGGGCATATTCATCTGCCTGGCCGCATTGGCGTCGTTTCCCGCTCAGGCACACTCACCTACGAAGCTGTTGCTCAGCTCACCGAAACCAAACTTGGGCAAAGCACTTGCATTGGCATTGGCGGTGATCCGATCCACGGCATGACCTTCACCGATTGCTTGAAGCTGTTTGAAAACGATGACGATACCGACGGTATTATTATGATTGGGGAAATTGGTGGCACTGAAGAAGAAGAGGCAGCCGCCTTCATTCAAGCTCAGGTGAGTAAACCCGTTGTCGCCTTTATTGCTGGTGCGACTGCACCAGCAGGCAAACGCATGGGCCATGCGGGCGCTATTATCTCGGGCGGAAGCGGCACTGCAGAGGTAAAATTTAATGCTTTGGAAGCTGCAGGCGTGACTGTAGAGCGCAATCCCACCTGGCTGGGCAAGCGTATGTTTGAGAAAATATAAGTGGAATCTTTCGCATTTCATTTTTTGCATTGCAATCAGGTAATCACTGGCTATATTGCGCCCCACAACGGAAGGGTGACAGAGCTGGCCGAATGTACCGGTCTTGAAAACCGGCGAAGAGAAATCTTCCGTGGGTTCGAATCCCACCCCTTCCGCCAGTTTGTTTTGTGGGCGTTACGAAGTTGTAATGTACTTACTAGGAGAGATGGCTGAGTGGCTGAAAGCGCACCCCTGCTAAGGGTGTATAGGTTTAACCCTATCGAGGGTTCGAATCCCTCTCTCTCCGCCATACTCGCGCGGTTGTTACTCATGGCTTTTTTAGCATTTGCAACCACTGCCTGTGATGGCCAAAAAATTGAAGAGATTGAATGGCAATTGCCATTGAGTGTGCCAGTTGATCCGCATGCTTCAAACTTAGGTAAAGATCTTCCTGAATGGGCATCCACTAAGGAAGGACATGCTAAAGTAGTCTTTTTAAAAAAATCGACTGCCCGAACATTTGGGGTGACAGTTGAAAACAAAGCAAGCCAAGTAATCAACGGTTGGACTGTTGAAATACTGGGTCTTGCTTCAGGTCTGCGCATAAAAGATAAAACTTTTATCAACGACGAAAGCATATCCAATCCTGCGGCTTATCTTGCGCTGTATCAGGGCCAAAAGCTTGAATACAAAGGCTGGGTATACCAGGATTTTCCAGAATTATTTGGCATGGATAATTTAGACTGGAAAGTATGGATTGAAGACGTTACCATGCCGCAGGTTTCGCAAGAGACCGAAGAAAAACTGCTCCCATAGCTCAGCTGGATAGAGTATCTGACTACGAATCAGAGGGCCGGGCGTTCGAATCGCTCTGGGAGCACCACCTTGATAAGGACCTACAAGAAATTGTAGGTCCTTTTTTTTGTTTTTATGGTCAATCTTGAACCTATAATTTCTCTTTTTGGCACAGATAAAAGCACAAAAAAATGACACTTGCCGACAACACAAATTTACAATTCGGAAATTGGTCCAATTTACTTAAATTTTTAAATGCATAAAATGGCGTAAACCCTTGACAATTATGGCTTAACAGTCTTTTATGCGCTTATGTTGCTTACCCTTTTGAAAACACTATACTTTCTTTTCAGCCAGCAACGTGCACCCTTGCCTTTTATTTTCCCATTATCTCACGTTAGAATGATGTTTCTAAAGCGCAAAATAGCCGTTCAAAAGTTGGACTACTTCTTGCTAAGTAAAAGACCATGATTTCAACCACGATTAAATCAGCCCTCCCTCTTATTCTTGCTCTGGCGATTTTAAGCACAGCTTTAAGCAGCTGTCGCACAGCTGTGCCTGAACCTTCGATGTCATTGGATGGCTACAACAAACCTCTGCCGAAATACAAAATGCATAATGTTGGCCCGCAGCGCTCTTCCGAATCACAGTCCATGCATTTTGTTGACCTTAACCAGGATGGTCATCTTGATGTACTTGTCGGCGGCAATGATCGTGTCGATGGATTTCATGTCGAATGGGGCGATAGCACCGGTAATTGGATACTACAAAGCGGCCCACTTACAGCCATGCAACCCCGCGCCTTTGCTAGTGGCGATGTGGATCATGATGATAATCTTGACGTGTTGATTGGCGGCGAAGGTGATCAGAAAGGACTACAGTTATGGAAACTGAGCACAATTACCCAGACTTGGACTTTGCACAGTGCACCCATAGAGGGTGGTATTTTTAATGCCATTAAACTTGCGGATATCAACCATGATGGTTGGTTGGATATTATTGCTTCCCGTGGTGACACTGAGTTGGATGGTGGGGTATTTGTTTTACTCAACAATGCCCAAGGTGGCTGGTTAAGCGGTGTAGGACCTGTTGTAAAAGGTATCTTCACAGGTTTAGCTGTTGAAGATATTAACCAAGACGGTGATTTGGATATCATTGCCTCTCGTCGTGGGGGCTTGGGCGCAACCCAAAGCAAAGATCAACTCTGGCGGCAAGCTGGTGGTGTGCAAATTTGGTATGGCGATGGTGCAGGCAGATGGGAACCCGAAGTGCTTCCTGCCGATGCGGATGCTGAAAGTGTTTCTGTAGCAGACATCAATGGAGATGGTCGTTTAGACATCGTTGCAGGCCTATACCAACATGGCATCAAACTTTGGCTGGCTGGTGAAAAAAATTGGAAGGAAGTTGCGGTCACCCAGCAAGGTACCTGGTCAGACGTTCGCGTTGGTGATTTGGATGCAGATGGCAACCGTGAATTGGTCGCTTCCTCTAGCGATGGCAAGGGTCTTGGCGTTTGGGGTTGGCGTTCGGGTAAATTTTACAGCGAAGATCAGCTTGTCCCCAACTACGGTGTGTATCTGGACATTGATTTGGGTGATGTCACCAACCAAGGTTTACTCAATATTGCGGCTGCGCGCGCAGATGGTGGTATTGAAATTTGGTCACCGACAAAAGCTACACCCATCCAAGCTCGAACAATCCAAGGCAACAAAATTGGCGAACGTTTATCGATTTATTTTGATTCCGGCACAGCCAAACTAAATCCATCATCAGTGACCTCGATTGCTAATTGGTCAGCTGCACTCAAACAACCCTTATCTCAAGTACGTTTTGAAATTACTGGCCGCGCCGATCAGCGCCCTATTCGCTCTGATTTGTACCCCAACAATACCGCCCTTTCTCAAGCCCGGGCTGAATCTGTAGCAGCATGGCTGCGCAATAACGGAGCCCTCGCAGGTCATATGCAAATTGATGCGCTTGGGGATACCTCCCCGTTACCACCAGGTCTGGACCCCATTGCCTTACGTGAAAATCGTCGTGTTTTTGTACAAGCTTACCGCATTGAATCAGTGAGCTTGCCTCGCACTACTTCAGACATTAATCGGCGCGACTTGTACCATATTGATGAAAATAAAGTATTCAAAACCATTGACAATGTCGCTGAGTACAAAGTCGGTGTGGGTGATGAGCTAAGTATCACCTTCTGGCAAGGTGGTAAGCCTGAAACGCAGAAAGTCGTGGTGCAAATCAACGGCACCGTTTCCTTACCATATCAGGCTGCCTTGCAGGTTGCTGGCTACACACCTCGAGAAATCGATATTCTTACAACTGATATTCTTCAAAAATATGAACGTAATCCTCGCGTGGATATTCAGGTGATTCGCGCTAACAGTAAATTCGCAAGTATTTTTGGCGAAGTACAAAACCTATCTCGCCAACCAACAGGCCCTGGCACCTACGCTTTACGTGGCCGTGAGAGCCTTGTTGACTTCTTATCGCGCGTTGGTGGCCCTACAGCGCAAGCCAACTTGAACAATGTGCAAATTATCCGCAACGGCAAAACAGTATTGCTGAATTTATCACGCGCCATTCGTCAAGGTGATTTGTCTGAAAACGCACTGATAGATGATGGTGATACGATATTTGTGCCTTCACTGGCCCAATCCAAACGCCAGGTATATGTGTTGGGACAAGTGGCAAAAACAGGCATCGTTGAATTCACAGGTGAAATCAGCTTCTTAGACGCCATATCTAAATCAGGTGGGCTTACTGGGGATGCTTATCTACCTGATATACGTATCGTGCGTGCCGATCGTGATCAACCGCAGATTATTGCAGTCGATTTCCAGCGTTTCTTAGAAAAAGGTGATTTAACACAAAATCTGGCCTTAATGGACAATGACATTTTGATTATCCCATCCCGCCCTATTGCCAACTGGAATAAATTTATTGCAGATATATCGCCATCTGTAACGTTATTACTGCAACCTGTGAGCATTGCCCAACAAATCTTAACACTTCGCCTATTGGCTGGGCAGGTTCAATAATGGCAGCAACTTCACATTCCAATGATGGATATGAATTAAACCTTTCTGAATACTGGCAAATCATTGCCCGTAGGCGTTGGATTATTATTTTTTGTGGCTTGGCCATGGGCTTTTTTAGTGGTGTATTAACGTGGGCCAAACAACCGCCAGCCATTTATAACGCCACATCCTCCATTAAAATCGAATCCTCAGTGAATGTTGCTGACCTTCTTCTACGCGGTGGCGCTGGCCAAAGCTTTAGCGATAACAAAACCCAATTGGCCATTATTGAATCCTATGCTGTGATGGAAAGAGTAGCCCAACGTATGGGTTTGATTCCTAGTGACTTAAGCTCTGAAGAAGTACGAGCCAATCCTGAGTATATGGACGAAGTGCTTAGCATTAAAAGCGGCGTTTCGGTATTCCAAGATGAAGAATCGGGCATCATCAACATTACAGCCACATCTACCAATCCTGTTTTTGCAAGAGACTTGGCGCAATCAGTGGCTGATGAATTTAAAGAATTTAATATTGAAGATAAAAATCGCCGTATTTTTGAAGCTAAGAAATTTATTCAACAACAGCTTATTGTCGTTCGTGACCGCCTTAAATCTGCCGAAGAGTCGATTCGCGATTATCGCAACGCCAACAATCTATCTTTCTCCAGCACTGATCCTGAATTGATGACGCGTATCATTTCTGATTTAGAAAAAGATTATCGCGATGCTACAGTACACTTGAACGACTTACGCTTTGCCATTGCACCCTTGCGTGAACGCATCAACAAAGGCACCTGGGATTTCCAAGCAGTCACCATCGCAGGTAGCGTGAGTAACTATTTTGACCAGCTCAACACCCGCCTTGTCAATATGGCGCTCAAACGCACTGAATTGATGACCAATTACACCGATGAGCACCCACAAATCAAAGAATTAAGCCTACAAGCAGCTGATATCTTAGCCAGCATGATTGGTGAACTTGAAAAACAAATCACCCTGACCCAACGCCGCATATCAGATGTGCAACGCAGCATTGATGAAACAAAAAGCAGGTTCCAAGGTTTGCCTGAACAAGCTTTAGAAATACAACGTATGTCGCGCACTGTGCGCATCAATGAAGAACTTTTTGATTTGCTTGAAAAGAAATATCAAGAAGTACTGATCAAAGAAGCCGAAAAAGTACAAGCTGTTTCTCTGGTTCGCCCAGCCATGATTCCTGTATTCCGTATCAATCCGGTTAATCCTATGCAAAGTGGCGTGGCGGGACTTATCCTTGGTTTGGTGCTTGGACTCATCGTTTCCTTGATTCTCGAAGCTGTGGATTCATCGGTTGGCACCATCGAAGAAGTGGAAAGTTTCTTGGATACGTCTGTGGTTGGGTTTGTACCCCAGCTTGAACATGATGAAGCCATTGAACTTTTCTCTGGCACCGAAGGCTTAAAAACCAGTGGCCATCAACTCGAACGGCAAATCAGGTTGATTACGCATTTTTCACCACCATCCACCATATCCGAATCCTACCGTAGTTTGCGCACCAATTTATTGTTCTCGCAAACTGGTGACCATCGACTGATTATGGTGACAAGTTCCACGGTGAAAGAAGGAAAGAGTACTGTGGCTGCCAACTTGGCCGTGGTTTTGGCGCAACAAGGCGCTCGCGTATTACTTATCGATGGTGATTTGAGAAAACCCATGCAGCACCACACCTTTGGTGTACAACGCGAAATTGGTTTGAGCGAATGCTTGTTGGGCCAATTCCAATGGCAAGATGCTGTGAAACGTTTTTCAGACGTGATGCTAGGCGATATGGGCATTGACCAAGCCTTGCTCACACCTGGCTTAGATCAACTTGAGATCCTCACTTGTGGCCATGTGAATGCCAACCCACCTGACCTACTGGCTGCACCGATGATGGATAAAATCCTCAAAGAAGTCCGCGAAGAATACGATATGGTGATTATTGATATGCCACCGCTCTTGCACACCACAGATGCAACCATTTTGGCTTCCAAAGTGGATGGGGTATTGCTGGTTTACCATATTGGTTCAGTGGTACGCGGGGCGCTCAAACGCGTGAAGAGCAACCTTGAAGCCGTTGGTGGTAAAGTGATTGGTGTGATTCTCAATGGTGTGAAAGGTGAGCTATCACCAGATTATGCCACATATAAAATGAACCGTTATTACGCTTACTCTTACGGTGAAGATGAACAACTTCGCGGTGGTGCCTTTAAACAAGCTTTTGATAAACAAAAACGCCGCTTACGTCGTGGCTGGCAAGACCTTCTCACCCGTTTTGGAAGATCATAAGGGGTTATCATGCAAAAGGATTTCAATCGCTTGATTCGCCGTAAAAAGCTTATGCGCCGCTGGCTATCTTTACTTTTGCTCACCCTTGTTTTTTCAGCTGCTGCTGTTTCCATGCGTGATTGCGCCCGTAACTTTGATGAACCCTATAACAAAGACTACCGCCCCATGGACCAAATCAAACCTGATACCAATAGCAAGCCTTAACGAGGCTTACCCTGAAACTTAACAATATTCGCGTACCTATCCCGCCAGCCATTCTGCTGACGTTTGTGCTGACGACCATGTTGTTATACGCAGCATTTTTGTTGTCGCCCACACTGATTCAGGGCCCCCTATTGCTATTTACAGGCTTGATGATTGTGGTCATCACCTTTTCTAGTGTGGAGTTGGCGCTATATTTATTGATTTTATCCACCCTGCTTTCACCAGAAATTACATTCGGCGGCGCAAGCAAAGCTGAAGTTGCTGCTGGATTGGTAAACACCAATGAATCCCGCGGTCTTACAGTTCGACTTGATGACATCATGCTCACCCTGATTTGTTTTACATGGATGTTCCGCATGGCCAT
Organism: Mariprofundus sp. UBA1536; assembly: GCA_002323245.1. Lineage (GTDB taxonomy): Bacteria > Pseudomonadota > Zetaproteobacteria > Mariprofundales > Mariprofundaceae > Ghiorsea. Next base: position 113,730 of record DCPU01000013.1, read on the forward strand.
TCAAAATCAATTGGGCATTATCAAATACACGCCCATCAACCAAGCTGCTTGGTATTACTGGCTGGCTTGTGCATTTACCACTCTCATTGCTTTCTTCGCAGGCAAGGTAGGTCTTTATGGCTTATTTTTTGTCGTTAAATATCTCGAATATTTCGTGCTTTTTTATATCGTGGTCAACCATTTGCATGATGAAGCGATTATCAAACGTTTCCTGATTATGATGATATTCACTTGTCTGATTGCATCCTTAATCGGCATTTTGCAAATTCCAGGCGGGGAGCGTGTTTCAGCTCCCTTTGAGGGCAGCGAAGGCGAGCCCAATACCTTTGGCGGCTATTTGATGTTTATGTTCAGTATTGTTCTGGGCATTTTCCTACATACCAAAGATACCAAACAACGCTTGCTGTTACTTACATGTTTGCTAACGATTTTGGTACCCTTTGTTTTCACCGAATCACGAAGTTCATATTTGTCTTTTATTGTTTCTATGGTGTTCTTCTTATTCTTCTCTCAGCGGAAAACATTACTGATTGTTTGTTTCTTAGGTGGCATCGCACTCGCACCCATAGTCTTACCACAAAACGTGATCAATAGGGTAATGTTTACATTTAACCAAGCAGAACAAGAAGGTCAGTTGGCCGTTGGTAATTTGAAGGTAGATACTTCCACCACCGAACGTTTACGCGCTTGGGAAGATGTCATGACCAAAAACTTCCCTCAAAACCCAATTTTTGGTGTGGGCATTACCGGTGGTAAGTTTCTTGATGCCCAATACCCACGCGTATTATTGGAAACGGGTATTGTTGGCATGGTTTTGTTCGTGTGGTTCTTACGGCGCATTTGGGTATTGCTACGCAAAAGTAGCGCTTCATTAAAAGATCCCGTGCTGCGCGGCGTGGCGCTGGGCGCGCTTTGCGGTTATGCGGGACTGTTGGTGCACGCCATTGGTGCCAATACCTTTATCATCGTGCGTATCATGGAGCCCTTTATGATTATTCTTGGTCTGGTGCTGGCCATGCGTTTGCTTGAGCAAGAAAAGAGTAATGACGAAAAGAAACAAGCTGAGCGCCAGGCGAAAATCGATGCTAAACATGAGTTGGCACTGCAAGAAAATGCCCTTAAAGCCTAAGCACATCCTCCACCACAAATTGCACTGCATCCCCGCCGCGGAAAACGTCTGGTTGCAAACTGCCCAATAAAGAAACAATCACACCCACTTGCAAATCCTGCTCAAAGATTCCACCACCAAACACCACCGCTTGAGCAAACATCTGCCCATCACTAAGCTGCAATCGCACCACACCACCACTGAGCTTGCGCACATCCACGATGTGCACTTCATGCAAAATCCAGACACAAGGAGGGTTGCCCTGACCGATAGGTTCAAAGCGCTGTAAGCGACTGGCGAGGCCAATATGCAAGGCTGGCATGGTCAGCACCCCATCAATGACTACAGCGTTGGCAAACAATCCCGATTGCTGCTGATGATTGATGGCTTGTTCAAAACTACTTACAAAGTCTTGCCAATAACCAGCTTTGATGGTGCCTCCACCTGCCCCTGCATGTCCGCCAAAACCAAGCAAGACATCACTGCATGCATGCAGTAGCTCACCGATATGAAAACCAGGTCTGCCTCTAAGCGATACGCGCACATTGTTCTGCCCATCAACAAAACCCACGGCTGCTGGTCGATTGTATTCTCTGGCCAAACGTCCTGCCACCAAGCCGACAACACCTGCATGCCAGCTTTCATCATACACGGCCAACACCGCATTTATTTCATCATCAATAATAGGATTTTTGAGCTTAGACACGGCCTCTTTAAAGGTATCCGCCTCAACCTTTCGCCGCTCTTTATTAAAAACATCCAAACCTTTGGCCAAGCGTAGGGCTTCATCTGCATCTTGGCATGATAATAAGGCCATGGCCTCTTCACCATGCGCCATGCGCCCAGCTGCGTTAATGCGCGGTGCCAAATGAAACCCAATGGTTTCACAGCTAATGCGATTTTTCTTTATTTTCCCAACTTCCAAAAGCGAAGCCATGCCAATCGATGGATTTGTGCGTAATTGTTGCAGCCCAAAATGCACCAACACCCGATTGACGCCGCGCAATTTCATCACATCAGCCACCGTGGCCATGGCCACACGATCAAGCAATTGTTTGAGATCGTAATCGGGGCGAGCGTTTTGCTCGGATAATTTTTTCCAAACGGCAATCAAAAGAAAAAATGCAACACCAGTGCCGCACAATAAACCGTCTGCAAACCCACAATCTTCACGGGCAGGATTGAGTAAGGCAAAAGCATTAGGCAAAACTGCATCGGGCAAATGATGATCAGTAATGATCAAATCAAAGCCAAGTTGACTGGCTACATTACAAGCTTCTAAGCAGGTAGTGCCTGTATCCACGCTTAAGCCCAGACTCACACCAGAAGCATAAGCTTGTTGCACAGCTTCAATGCCAATGCCATGTCCATCATCAGCCCGATGGGGAATTGAATAGGTCACTGGCGCGCCTGCAGCCCGCAATGCTTCCACGAGAATCGAGGTACCGCTCACACCATCACAATCAAAATCGCCAAACACATGGATGCGCTCTTTGCGCATCACGGCTTTGGTCAAACGCATTGCCGCTTTTTCCATATCCTGCATCAAAAAGGGATCAGGTAAATCCGATAAGGCGGGCGAGAAAAAGGCATCACTTTCCTGCAAACCTCTGGCTTGAAGTAAGCCCTGCCAAGCACTAAGCGGGTCTTTGGCCAGCAATGGCGCATGCCGCCACGATAGATGCTTGCCTCTACAAGTGGTTTTTCCTTCGATGTTGAATGGCATCAAACTTTCGCAATCATCACAGCGCGTTTGGGCGCTGGATAGCCTTCCACGGTCAACGATGGGTCATTGGGGTCGAGGTAATCAGCCAGTGATTCAAATTGCATCCAATCGGTGCAGCGTTGCTCCTCAGTGCTGGTGACATTCAAATCAACGCATGAAACTTGAGAGAAACCTGCTCTTTTTAGCCAAATCTCAAGCATGGCTACCGACGGGATAAACCATACATTTTTCATTTTCGCATAACGCTTGTGCGGCATCAAACAACGCTGTTCATCGCCATCAACCACCAGTGTTTCGAGCACAAACTCACCGCCCTCAGCAAGCAAACTTTTGGCTTTGAGCAAATGCTCAATAGGCTCACGGCGGTGGTATAAAATACCCATCGAAAACACCGTATCAAAACATTGCATGTCACCCGGCATCTCATCGATACCCGTGGGCAGATAAAAGACATCAGCATGGGGCAAATAACGCTTCATCACCGCAAACTGCAAGGCAAACAAGGATGAGGTATCAATACCAACCACAGACTTAGCCCCTTCTCCTAGCATACGCCACATGTGATATCCAGAGCCACAACCAATATCGAGCACACGTTTACCAGCTAGTGGCGATAAATGCGGTAATACCCGATCCCATTTCCAATCCGAACGCCATTCGGTGTTGATGCGCACACCCAAAATATCAAATGGGCCTTTTCGCCATGGAAAAAGTGCTTTGAGCGAGGCTTCAATATCGGTTTGGGTCGTATCGCAACTATCTTTTGTGCCCACACGCACTGATGTTTTTAATTCAATATCAGTCACTTCGATTTTGGGAAGCGACAACAGCCCAGAAGACCAGCGTTTGAAATCGCCATGATTCAATAGCTTTAACCAACCCGCATCAAAATGACCCATCAATGTCGCCACATCATCAGCCTGCACAAATGTTGATAACAAAGCCTGCAAGTTTTCGCGTTCATGTTGTTGATATTGCTTAAGAATCTTAACCACCCCTCTTTTTTCTGAAGGCAAAGCGTAAAGCATGAATCACTGATGTCATGAACTAAGTTTTTCAGCCCATTAAAAGTCAACGCATAAGGAAAATCCTTAGGTGTATTTAGTGTGCTCACCTACGTAGGAAATTCATCTCTATCCGATAGATATCTTATGACTGTTGCGAGCGGTCTTAAGAACACAGAAAACGGAGCCAGTGATGTCTACATTCAATAAAAATATAATCTTCCTACTCTTAACCCTTATGACCAGTCTTGCTGGCTTCAATCAAGCCGCAGCATGGGAACACCATGTTTTACCATCTTACTTTAATCAAAGCAGCACTGCCCATTATGGCGGCAGCAAAACCCCAGTCATCAGCAACAATGCTATGTTTACTACAGCGCCCAGTGCAGCAGGCCTGCAAATGTGGAAATCAACCAACGATGGTATTAGCTGGTCTTCACAAACCATCAGCAGCGGCATGACCCAAAGTTTTGTGGTCAATGAATCGCTCACCTTAGCTTGGAGTGAAACACAAACACCTGTGTTGTATCACTATACCCCTTCTTCAGACAGCTGGAGTGCGACACCTTCTGTGTGGCCGCTCGCAAACTGGAACATCATGGATGTTAGCGCTTCAGCGTCTGGAGTTTTTTCTGTATTGGTCACCACCCCTGCTTCTGGCAAATTAGTGGAAGGAGCTTTGTATATGATTCAACATAATGGTTTCGATTGGAGCCAACCCCAATTGATCAGCCAAGCCGATGCTTTGGTCGGTGATGCAGCTTGGCTCAATCATGCTTCTGGCTTGCAAAGTATCGTTTGGAGCCAACGTTCACAACGTGATTGGGCAGTTGCTTTGCGCAACAGCACCGATGGTCAAACTTGGGGACATGAACTTTCCTTAGTGCAACACATCAAAGCACCCGCTGCCCAAGAAGCAGGCGTGCAAATTGCAGCTGATAGCTTAAACAACAATAACATCGCTTTGGCCTACACGGGCTGGGGCAACCAAGTATATAGCCAAATTTGGAGCCAAGCTTTTGATGCAGCTTCAGGCTTGAGCAATCAAGCAGCAACTGCCATTGCTGATTTGGGTGATATGGCTGTGCAACCATCATTGGTGGTGCTTTCAGCTGATGTTTGGGCTGTGGCTTGGCAACAAAGCATTGGCATTGATAACGAAATTTTTGTAGCCCAACACGCCAGCGATAGTAGCTGGTCAACCGCAGTCAATGTTTCTGTAGATGCCATGCACTTTGACCGCGACCCACATATCAGCAAAGGCACCTCACAAAGCTTAACCATTGCCTTTACCCGCCGCTTGGTTGCTGATGAATATGAGGTTTACACCCTGGCTGAAGGCAATATCACCGACATCTCTTTGGACTTGGATGGCGACGGCATTGCCAACAGCCAAGAGCAAGGCTTTGATTGGGATCACGATGGTATAGATGATGCCCTATCCGCCCGTGTTGCTACTTGGCAAGATGCAGATGGTCGCTTTGCTTTGGTTGTCGAAGGCAATGGTGAGCTTCGTCAGGTACAAGCACCTGCTTTTGCCGACACTGGATATGATCGCCCTACAACATATCAAATCGATGGCAGCTTGTTTTCCTTTGAAATTCATCAATTGGCGACAGGTGAAAGCACCCAAGTGCATCTCATCACCCCAAATCCTTTGGCTGAAGATACTGCATGGCTTAAGCTTAATCCTAGCGCGCAATGGTCCAACTCCGAACAACACAATGTTTACCGTGATGCAGCGCAAACTGGTCTTTATATTCACCTCACCGATGGTGGTGCAGGCGATGAAGATGGCATCAGCAATGGTATAATCGTAGACCCCGCCGCCTTGGCCACCCCGCACAAAAATGCAGCCAGCAGTAATGTTGCAGCCTCAGAAACAGCAAATGTGGAACAGCTCAGCCAAGCCAAAAGCTGCATGACCTTAAGCAGCCCATGGCAAGGCATCATTCTCGGTTTCTTGATGATTGGTATGTTAATTGCTTTACCTAAAAGCAAAAAAATACAGCAAGCCATTCAACCAAGGAAATAAGCAATGCCCATTAGCGATACATGGTTACAGCGAAGACAAATGCTGAAATCGAAACTCTTGTTTCGCTTTGTGATGCTTGGCATAGGTTTATCTATTGTCATTGCCATCGCTTATAGCGCCTTTATCAATCAACGCTTGGTGTTGAAATACGCGGATTCAACTTGTAAGT
>DCPU01000001.1 GCA_002323245.1 Mariprofundus sp. UBA1536
CAGCGCTGGCAAATTGAGCTGTTCTTCAAATGGGTCAAACAGAATTTGAAGATAAAACGATTCATCGGCACATCAGAAAACGCAGTCAAAACTCAAATTATTATAGCGATGATTGCCTACCTATTACTGCATCTCACAAAAACAATTATGCCCACGAAAAAGACAATGCAACAACTGGCTAGGCTTCTCACAACAACCCTGATGCAACGAAGAAATATCATTGATCTTTTAGGTGAACCTTCACCTCCACCAAAAAGAAAACCAGTAAGTAATCAGCGGCAGATGTATCTACTCAATGCTTAACCGGACAGTAGTGTTGCCACATACAAAAACTCGCCTAAGTAGAACACCACCCCTTCTTAGAAGACTAAAAAAGTAATATCTCATTAAAACAAACTTAACTTAGCTATACTGAACCTGACGACTCTTTATAAACGGCTTCAACATTTAATATAAATCGCCTCAAACTATCAGATTGGAGTGCGGCTCTTCGATAGTCCCAGCTCTTATTTACAAATTCTACTAACCTAAAATTATAACCAAGCCCTACACGTGATGTCGAATTCTTGGAGGCTGGAAGAATATCTGCTTTCAAATTTCTATCTTTAGATTTGCTTACGACACCTAACAATTCGCGTTTAGGGTTTTCAAGACTCTCTGGATTTTTAGGAATTATTGACGTGTTAATTTTTAAATAACTTGAGATGCCATCTGCATCAGCCAACAACCAAGATTCAACCTCTCTAACTGCAACCCTAAATACTAATCCACTATTCTTAGGCGTAGTTAACCAGCTGGAAAGTAAACTTACAGGGCAAGGTGCAGCATCTAAATCAGTCAAGACTACTACAGGACAATTCGCAGCCCAGTTATTGAATTTTTTTATGTTGGATCTTAAATACCCATTGCCACCCTTTCTTAATTTAATACTAGTATCGAAATCAGCTGATACGCCGAGGATAACTTTTTCGACAACAGCCTCACTCAACTCATCTTCGGTAGCGATGCCAATCGGTATCATTAGAGAAAGGCTAACTGATTCACATTCTTTGAACGCGTTTTCGGCAACAAAACTTCCGCTACCGACAACCCAGCTGCTAAAGCTAAAGACTCATTCTCATCAGGCAGAATAACTTCTGTCCCATTTTGTGTAGGAACTAACCTTAGGATTTCACGCCCATCAATTCCTTGATTCGATAGCAGTGCTTCACTATGAGTGCTGATAACCACTTGTCTGCGGTTTCTAGCCTTTTTATGCATGCTAGATATCAACATTGGTATTTGCTCGACTATACCATCATTTAATGAAAGCTCTGGTTCTTCAAGCAGGAGTAACGAGTCTCCATCTAAAAGCGACCACATAAGGCCTAGTAACCTTAATGTACCATCAGAAAACTGGTCCTCTCGTTGCAATCCAGCGTGAGGTCTCCAATGAGCATACCTTGCTTCTAAATGTGGGGTTCCAGTTGTTTCATCTCTAACAAAACTGAGATTCTCAAATTGCGGCACAGCAATAGATAATGCTTCCTGAATCTTCTTTAGTCTTGCGTTTCTAGTTTTTTCAGGGCACTTCGCAATTCTATTCAAAAACTCTTGACCAAAAGGGTCGCCTGAAAGCTGGTTCCCCCCTATTTGCTCTCCAAATTTTAATAATTGAGGGACCAAGTGCAAATATGTCACATTTTCAAAAGCATGAGCCACATCTCGAAATTTTCCATTTGAGTTGATTTGCTCCAAATAAGTTTGGGTAAGCCTTTCATCATCATCTCTGTCTTCCTGATTCGGTCTACAGAATATTTCTTCGCCCTTATGTAAAACTCTTTCTTTTGTAACAACAGGCCGCTGCCTACCAGAGCCTTCGCCTTTAAATGAGAGCTCATAGGACCACTCAACCTCAGCATCTGCATTAGGAGATAATTCAACAAGAATCGATACTTCAGGGAACCTTCTCGCCATCAACCACCTTACTTTTTTAATGCCACCTCTATCAGAGATAGCCTTTTGGAAACCTCCACCAGCAGGGTTCGACAAGTCCCTCAAAAAACGAAATACATCTAAAAAGTTAGACTTACCAGCAGCATTTGGACCTATTAAGTACACCTTATCTCTTAGAGAAACATCAACGGCTTGGAAGTTTTTCCAGTTTTTCAATTGTAATCGAGTAACAATCATTTTTCCCTTCTCCCAATCCTTCTAATCAGTGAGGCTAAAGCACTTAAAGTCCAAAATTTAGGCCAGTTTCTTGTATTTGATGCGGTGTGGTTGAGCTGCATCTTTGCCGAGTCTGCGCTCTTTGTCTTTTTCGTATTCGGCGAAGTTGCCTTCAAACCATTCCACATGCCCATCATCTTCAAAAGCGAGCATATGCGTGGCGACACGGTCGAGGAACCATCTATCATGCGAAATCACCACTGCACAACCTGCGAAGTCGAGTAAGGCGTCTTCTAAGGCGCGCAGTGTTTCAACGTCCAAATCGTTGGTCGGTTCATCGAGGAGCAACACATTTCCGCCCTCTTTGAGCATTTTGGCCATATGTAAGCGATTGCGCTCACCACCAGAAAGCATGGATACTTTCTTCTGCTGATCACCACCTTTGAAATTGAAACGACCACAATAAGCGCGTGAGGGTACTTCAGCTTTACCCAGGGTGATAAAATCGGAACCACCTGAGATTTCATCAAAGACGGTTTTATTGTCATCCAAGGCATCACGCGATTGATCCACATAAGCCAGTTGCACAGTTTCACCTTTAATAAGCTTGCCCGCATCGGGTTGCTCTTGGCCTGTAAACATGCGGAACAAGGTGGTTTTACCCGCACCATTGGCGCCGATAATACCCACGATACCACCGCGCGGCAGGCTGAAGTTAAGGTCTTCGACCAATACACGGTCGCCAAAGCCTTTGCGCACGTTTTCAGCTTGGAACACGATGTCGCCCAAACGCTCACCCGCAGGGATAAAGATTTGTTTGGTGGCATTACGCTGTTGCACTTCTTTGCTCGCCAACTCATCAAAGGCTTTCAAACGCGCTTTAGATTTAGCATGACGGCCTTTGGTGCCTTGGCGCACCCATTCCAATTCTTGTTTGATGGCTTTTTGACGCGAAGACTCTTCTTTGCTCTCTTGAGACAAGCGGGCATCCTTTTGCTCAAGCCAAGACGAGTAGTTGCCTTCAAAGGGAATACCTTTACCGCGATCAAGCTCAAGAATCCAACCCGCCACATTATCAAGGAAGTAACGGTCATGGGTGACGGCAACCACGGTGCCTGTATAGTCATGAAGGAAACGCTCCAGCCAAGCTACGGATTCAGCATCCAAATGGTTGGTAGGCTCATCAAGCAGAATCATGTCTGGATTGGACAACAACAGGCGGCACAAGGCCACACGTCGGCGCTCACCGCCAGAGAGCTTGGTCACATCCGCATCCCATTCCGGAAGGCGCAAGGCATCGGCTGCAATATCAAGCTTGCGCTGCAAATCATGACCATCAGCGGCATTGATAATATCTTCAAGCTTGGCTTGTTTCTTAGCCAGTGCATCAAAGTCGGCATCGGGCTCAGCATAAGCTGCATAGACCGCATCCAAATCAGCCAAAGCATCTTTCACTTCTTGGACGGCTTCTTCTACGTTGCCGCGCACATCTTTTGTGGGTTCTAATTCTGGCTCTTGTGCCAAATAGCCAATCTTGATGCCATCTGCAGGGCGCGCTTCACCCAAAATTTCGGTATCCAAACCAGCCATGATTTTAAGTAGGGTTGATTTACCAGAACCATTTAAGCCCAACACGCCAATCTTGGCTCCTGGGAAAAATGATAACCAAATATCATCGAGAATTTTCTTTTTACCGCCGACAACTTTGCCAACGCCTTGCATGGTGTAGATATACTGATGTTCAGCCATGTTGTAAAAAACTTCCTTTTATCTTTTTTTATCCATTTTGATGTAACGGTCAGCGGCCCATAGGTTTTTACGCTCAGGGTGCAACACTTGCCGCTCAACAGATTCATGTGTGTGTTCTAAAATTGCTTTCACCAACCAAGGATTTTTGGCCATGATGGGCGAAAAAGTTTCGCTCTTTAAACGAAGTAAACGACAAGGTGTGCCTGTAACAATGCGATATGGCGCATGATAATCTTTTAGCAAACCGCCAAGATGGCAGATATCACCAGAATGCATGCTGCTGATAAACTCAAACACGCCATCATCATTCTTTTTCAGCAGGAGTAAGGTACCCGACTGCACCAAAAAGGCATTATCACGAGGCACACCCTCTTCCACCAAAATTTTCTTCGGCAAATAACTGGTATGGCGAAATGATAGTGCGACTTGCCTACGCACATCTTCATCCAATTTTTTGAAAATATTGTGTTGGCTTAACAAATGGAACACCAAACGGCTGCGGAACAAATGATCCAACATCAATTGAATGCTCGGGTCGCTACCCTGGGCATCAATGATGCGTTCAAAGGGTAGCTCCATTAGGGTGACTCTAGATGTACATTTAAGGGTTGCTGAGCGGCGCATACCTGTGAAATATGCCAACTCACCCATCAAGCAAGGAAAATCAGCGCTGCCTTTGATAACCATCGGCTCACCATGCGCCGTGATCACTTCAACCTCACCCTCCGTCAATAGCCACATTTGCCCGGCCACATCACCCATATCACAAATCGACTCACCCGGCTGGATAATGCGCTCATAAGCAAAACTGAATAATGATTTAATCAGGCTTGCTTCATCCAAGTTCTGTTTCACATCGATACGACTGTTCATCATATTACTGGTGTCATTAATCAAGTCGCTTAAACGGGTCATGTTGGCTTCAACAATAAGACTGTTATTATCGTTGGGATTTTTAGCCATGGTTTCCATCAATTTGGAATAAATCTTCAAGGCCGTGGTATGGTCCTCTACTTTTTCGCACACACGGGCATAATTGAGCTGCACATCAACATCTTCTTGCCAAAGTTCTGATTTCCAAAGATCGCCAAACATGCGATATGCTTTGATATCATCGCCGTGGTTCATAGCATCCATGGCCTTCTGGAAGCTGCTGGTATTGCCATCAAATAAGGAGTAATCGTTATTGCTCATAGCTTATACCTCCTCCTTCGCTAATCTTGTTTGCTGTATAGCCTATCTTTTACCCATGGGGTGCGCTTTGTTGACTTCCTCATGAAGCTTGGCGCGCGAGACATGCGTATAAATTTCTGTGGTCGTAATATTTTCATGACCAAGTAAGGTCTGCACAGCGCGTAAGTCTGCGCCATGATTGAGTAAATGTGTAGCAAATGCGTGCCTGAGCACATGTGGTGAAGGCAGCGGGTAAATGCCGGCCTGCTTGGCATATTTATTTACAATACTCCAAAGTGTCTGCCGCGTGATGGCACCCGCAGCCCCAGAAAACAAATATATTCCTTTTTTATCGGCAACTTCCATCCATTTCATCAACCATTCTTCAGCCATATCCCCATAGGGAATTTCTCTTTCTTTATTGCCTTTACCAATAACACGCAACGTTTTCTGGCGGCGATTGATATTTGCCCATTTTAAGCCCGCAAGCTCAGATACACGCAATCCAGTGGCATAAAGAAGCTCCAATAAGCAGCGATCACGAATACCGCGTTTGGTGGCCACATCAGGCGCGGCCAGCAACGACTCGACTTCATCTTCGCTCAAATGTTTGGGTAAATGCAATGATGGCATCACCTTCATCATGTCCTGCATCGGAAAATCAGCACGCAGCTTTTCATTTTGCAAATAATGAAACCAGGTGGCCATAGCGCTGCGTTTGCGCTGAATGCTACTACTGCTCAGCATTTGCTGTTGAAGATGTTTTAAATAAGCGCTCACATCGCTTGCATCTGCATCAAAAGCAGATGCCCCCGATGTAGCTACAAAATCATGCATGGCCAATAAATCATTTCTATACGCCACAACCGTGAGCTTGGACCAGCCATAGAGCATGGCCATGCGCTGCAAAATACCGTCGATATTATCTTTGATATCTTGCATCACCCTTACCTATCACTGAAGGTGAAAATCAGTGATCATGACCTTCAGCTTCTTTTTCTTGGCGGAAGATCTCAGCATTTTTACCAATAATCAGCAGCAAGATTCCTGAGTAGATGAATGTAGATAACATAATCACGCCCACAACCACGGCTGTGAATAATTCGATATGCTCAAAGTTTTGCGGAATCATCATCAGCATCACGATAGATAGGCCGCCTTTGATACCTGCAAAGGTCAATACACCCCACCAACGGAAATTCACATTGGTCATTTTGGTCGTTTGGTTGGTGATAATGGCAAACTTGGCCATCATCAAGCCACGAATGATGGTGGTAGCAATAAACATCATGATAATTTCAGTTTTATATTTAAGCAGAATTTCAAGATTGATAACTTCTGCCATCGCAAAAAACAATACCGTATTGGCCACAATAGCCAGCAACTGAATATCTTCTTTGGTGCGCAAATGACGATCACGCTCCTCAACGGTAGCTTTAATACGGTCAAAGATAGAGCTAATAACACTTTCCGAGCTGTTTGCACGTTTAGACTCAAGTTGCAAAGCCGCTTCTTCATCTGCCAAATCTTCTTCATCCGATTTAATGGATTGGCTCATCACATGGTGCAAAGTGAGTGTGGCAAAAATACAAGTGAGAATACCTGATAAATGCAAGTGAGAATGAGCACCAAACATATTAAGCAATAGATAGAAATATTCAGCCAACTCAAAACCACCGTAGCCAGCAAGTATTACAATCATCAGTTCTGCCGTGCGGTTGGTCGTAGTTTTCATAATCAACAAACCAATATAACCAATAGCCACACCCAGCAAAGCAGAGCCAAAAACCACAATTAAGCTGATTTCCGACACATAACCCAAAGTAATTTCACCGCCTTCAAGTGCATACAAGCCAATAAACACAAATACAATCAAGGCTGTAGCATCATTAAACAAGCTCTCACCTTCAGCGAGAATTTTTAAGCGATGGGGCAATTCAAAATTCGAAAATATGCTCACCACCGACACAGGGTCTGTCGCTAAAACCATCGCAAACAACACAATGACAGCCGCAATGGAAAGGTTGTACTGACCAAACAAGGAATCAGCAGTAAAAATGGCCACCACTACCGATAGCGCCACAGCAATCACCGCCAGATAGAACAAACTCAAACCGTGTTCTTTTAAGTCAGCTATGGTCAATTCCAAGGTGTCGGCAATCAGCAGTATCGGTAAGAGTAATAAGACTAACGCCGCAAAATGTTCGGCATCACCTGTTAAAACAGGGGTTCCCGAAAAAAGATAATGGGCCAGAAATGACAACCCAATCAAAGTTAACGGCGATGGGATCCCGTATTTGTCCTGAAACTGCAAAGCCAAAAACAAAATGGCCGCAATGACCAATAATGTCATTACCATAATCAAACTCCCTCTTTACCTAAGTATTTACATTTACTGCTGAATCTACCCAGCAAATATATGACGCTATCGATGCAAAAGCAAAAAGCGCGCCACTTTCTTCTTTTTTGTCACAATCTTTGCAATAGGCAAAAAAAAGCGAAGCCTAAGCTTCGCCCTTTTCTCAATTTTTCTTGCTGGATTTACGCTTCTTCAGCTTCTTCCATCAATGCTTTCATCGACAAGCGAATCTTACCGCTGCGATCAACTTCCAACACTTTAACCTTCACCACATCGCCTTCTTTCAAAGCATCCGCCACATTTTCAACGCGTTTGGTTGAAATTTGCGAGATGTGAACCAAACCATCGGTTTGACCCAGGATGCGCACGAATGCACCAAAATCCATCACCTTCACAACTTTACCTTCGTAAGTAGCGCCGACTTCAACTTCAGCAACAATATCGTTAATCATTTTCTTAGCAGCTTCACCAGCTTCGCCAGTTACTGCGAAAATAGTGATTGTGCCATCATCAGCGATATCCACTTTAGCACCAGTTTCTTCAACAATACCGCGAATCACTTTACCGCCAGCACCAATCACTTCACGAATCTTGTCCGCTTTGATTTTCATGGTGAACATACGTGGGGCGTGAGCAGCCACATCAGAGCGAGACTGGGTCATACACTTGGCCATTTCACCCAGGATATGCATACGGCCGCCATTGGCTTGTGCCAATGCTTCGCGCATAATTTCACGTGTCAGGCCACCAATTTTGATATCCAATTGCAAGGTAGTCACACCTTCAGTGGTACCAGCTACTTTAAAGTCCATATCGCCCAAGTGATCTTCATCGCCCAAGATGTCTGACAATACTGCATAACCGTCTTTCTCTAAGATAAGACCCATCGCGATACCGGCAACTGGTGCCTTGATTGGCACACCAGCATCCATCAATGCCAACGAAGTACCACAAACTGATGCCATAGAGGAAGAACCATTGGATTCAGTGATTTCAGAAACCGAACGAATCGCATAACCAAAATCAGCCATGGATGGCAACACAGCTTCAACACCGCGTTTTGCTAAACGACCATGACCAATCTCACGACGGCCTGGTGCGCCCATACGACGCGCTTCGCCCACTGAATAGGGTGGGAAGTTGTAATGCAACATAAAGCGTTGTTTGGCTACGCCTTCCAAACTTTCGGTGGTTTGCATATCCGATTCTGTACCCAAAGTGATAGTGACCAAAGCTTGGGTTTCGCCGCGTGTAAACAAGGCTGAACCGTGGGTGCGTGGCAGCACGCCAACCTGGCAATCAATCGCACGCACATCAGTGGTTGAGCGGCCATCAATACGTGGGTTACCATCGATGATAGAACGACGCACAACGCTTTTCTCTAAGCTCTTCATCGCTGAAGATACGTCATTGCTTGAATACTCACCTGGGTGTTCTTCGGTGCCAGCAAATCTTGCTTGGGCTGCAACACGAATCGCCTCCAATTTGGTAGAGCGTGCTGATTTATCAACAGTGCCGTAAGCTTCACGAACGTCTGCTTCATATGCTGCTTTAATCACAGCTTGTACAGCATCGTTACCAGCAAGTTCTACAACCAATTTTTCTTTGCCCGCTTCTTTGGTTAATGCTTCAATCGCATCAATCACTGGCGCATAACCTTCTTGACCAAAGATAATCGCATCAATCATTTGCTCTTCAGACAATTCTTTGGCTTCAGATTCAATCATCAAGACTGCATCACGCGTACCAGCAACGATCAAATCAAGGGTAGATTTTTCCATTTGTTGGTAAGTTGGGTTCAGCACAAACTCACCATCAATCAAGCCCACACGAGAAGCTGCGATGGGCTCAGCAAATGGTACATCTGAAATTGAAAGTGCAGCAGATACAGCGTTGATAGCGATCACATCTGGGTTGGTCGCATCATCAGCAGAAATCACAGTGGCAATCACTTGTGTTTCATGAAAATAACCTTTGGGAAACAATGGGCGGATAGGACGGTCAATCAAACGTGAGGTCAGTGTTTCTTTCTCAGAAGGACGGCCTTCACGTTTTACGAAACCACCCAAAAAGCGGCCAGCTGCGTATGTTTTTTCTTGGTAGTGCACAGTCAAAGGCATGAAATCTACGCCTTGCATCGGTGTTTTTGCAGCTGTTGCAGCCACATGGACAACTACATCGCCCACTTGTGCCAGAATTGAGCCACCAGCTTGACGGGCAACACGGCCGGTTTCAAAACTGATTTCACGACCACCAACGATCGCCTTACTTGTTTTTACATTAAACATAATCTTCCTTTCACGAGCCCCTGCCCGTGCATTTATTTATTTCTCTTCCTTTACCTACAGTGAAGCCAAACCTGCACTTCACTTTTTTTTGCATCTATCCGAAATCGGAAAATACAAAAAGAAAAAGCGACCCAAGGGCCGCTTTCTCAAAAACTGCATTTATTAACGACGCAAGCCTAAACGCTCAATCAGGCTACGATAACGACCGAAGTCTTCGCCTTTAAGATATTTCAACAAGTTACGACGTTGGCCAACCATTTTTAACAGGCCACGACGTGAGTGGTGATCTTTGTGGTTGTCTTTAAAGTGACCTGAAAGACCATTGATACGTGCAGTCAAAAGAGCGACTTGTACTTCTGGTGAACCTGTATCGCCCTCTTTGGTGGCGTATGCAGTCATCACTTCTAATTTTTGTTCTGGTGTCAAAGACATGATATTTCCTCTGTTTTCTTTTTACTAACATTCAACCCAGGCGAGTATGTGGAATTCATGAAACCCCAGAATTGAGCGCGCAATATATCGACAGTACAAGGGTAAGTCAAAGCTATTCACCCATGCTTATCTCAACAACCAGCTAAGTTTCATGCATCTTCAGGCTTTGTCACACTGCTGCCATATCCAAGCCAAAATATACGGCCATGATAAATGTCGATTCACTCATTGATTACCGCTTCCCTAAACTACGCCAGCGTTACCATGTGATGTTAAAACCCATCACCATCGCTTTACGTATGTTGTTTCATGAAACAGAACTGAAGCGGTTTGCTGCGACTTACCCACACCGCAAGGGTTTGGATTTTATCGAACAAATGCTTGAGCATTTTTCTTTCACCTACACCTTAAAATCCAGAGATATTGAACGCATCCCAGTACAAGGGCGGGTGGTGATTATTGCCAACCACCCTATTGGCACCCTTGATAGTGCTGTGTTGCTCAAAATGGTTGGCGATGTTCGCTCGGATGTTAAAGCCTTGGCCAATGAAGTGATGAGCGGCATTTCGCAATTGGAAAGTTTAATCCTGCCTGTGAATAATATGCATGGTAGCTCATCGAAGGAACAACTAAAAGCGGTGTACCAACACCTTAACCAAGAAGGCGCACTGATTATTTTCCCGGCAGGAGAAGTTTCACGCATGGGGCCAACAGGCATCAAAGACGGCACTTGGAACTCTGGTTTTTTACGCATTGCAACAGCCTTGCGTGCTCCTATTCTGCCTATCTTCGTGAATGGCAGAAATTCTGTATTTTTTTATGCATTATCGATGTTGGCCAAACCACTCTCTACCCTGTGGCTGGTGCGGGAGATGTTCAAACAAGCCAATCGCTCTGTGTCGGTGTCTATTGGCGAAATGATTACGTATGAATCATATCAAAAAACCAATCTTTCCCTAGTATCCAAAGTAAAACTTTTTCAGCGCCATCTTTACCGCGTTGGCAAACAAAAAACACCTCTTTTTGAAACCACTTCGGCCATAGCCCACCCTGAAAAACGACAACCGCTGCGCCAAGAAATCAAAGCTTGTGAACTACTGGGCCAAACATGGGATGGAAAAAAAATATATTTATTCAACTACCATGCCGATTGCGCAATTTTGCGAGAAATCGGCCGTTTGCGGGAAATCTCATTTCGTGCGGTTGGAGAAGGCACAGGTTTTCGCCGCGATACCGATATTTATGACCAATACTGCAGCCAACTCATCCTTTGGGATGATGATGAACTCGAAATCGTTGGCGCTTACCGCTTGAGCGCATCCAAAACTGTGCAAGAACAATATGGGCTTGGTGGCATCTACACACAAAGCTTATTTGAATTTAAAGAAGGCATGAACACTACCATAGAACTGGGGTTAGAATTGGGTAGAAGTTTTGTGCAGCCCAAATATTGGGGCAAACGAAGCTTGGATTACCTATGGTTTGGTATTGGTGCATTTTTGCGAAAATATCCAGAATTTCGTTATTTGTATGGACCAGTGAGCATCAGTGGCACCTACCCACCTGCTGCCAAAGATTTATTGGTTTATTTCTTTGATTTGTATTTTGGCACATCCCAGTATGAGGCCAAAGCCCGCACACCTTATCGTTTGGACAAGGAGAGCCGAGAGCTGTTAAGCACTCAATTCTCAGGCCTTGATTACAAAAAGGATTTTCGCCACCTCAAAGCCAGCCTTAAACATATGGGTTGTGTGGTACCCACATTATTCAAGCAATACGCTGAACTTTGTGAGACTGGCGGGGTGCGTTTTATCGATTTTAATATCGATGCCGACTTTGCCAATTGTATTGATGGATTGGTGGTGGTCGACATCACTAAAATACTGGCGGATAAACACAAACGCTATATTCAAGAAACGCCAACCAACACCTGAAATCTCTAAAGCGATTATAGCTTGCTTAAATCATCAATGGTTTGATTAAGTTGTTTATTGATATCGGCAGCTACAGCATCGTTTTTCTGTCTAGCCTTCTGCTGGGCTTGCACAGCACGGCGAATCTGGTCTTCTAAGGCGTCTAAGGTTTCACAAATATCATCAGATTGTTTGCGAAGATGCACAATTAGCGTTTTGGCTTCAGTTAGCTGCTCTTCTTTGGCCTTTTTTTGTTTGCCGAGTAATTTACCAAACATGGAAACATCGGGTTCGTCAAACAGACACTTAAAAATCTTGAAATATGTGCTGTGCAGCGCTTGATGCGGTTTTTCGATGGTGGCATAAGCAGGCAAATTACGCACAGCTTGGCCTTCGCCATAATACCACTTACCAAAAACACAATCGGTATGCAAAAGTGGGATTTGTTCTTTTTCAATGGGCATGCCTTCTACCATGGCTTCAGCTCTAGCCACCCAGACCTTATGAGCTGCACGGGCATTGTTGAGTTGCGTATAAATATCAGATACTTTCATGGATACTCCTTCATGGGTCAAAAAAGCTATCTTTACCGATTCAGCCCATCATCTAGTGAGCTAGCTTCCTTTTTGCAATCATTATAGTTGAAGTTCAAGACAATAGTAAGGCATCGCATTAATTTTTTCCCGGCCCTTAAACCATAGACATGAAATCAAGCCACAACAGAGCTCATGAAGATTATTTTATTGTGAATGAAAGCTTAAATATGAAGTATTGTGATGGAAGGCGCGCTTAATTCCACATCGATATGAAAGCCGCGAATCAATAAAATATTATCACCTTCTTGGCCCATGGCGAGTTGGCGCACATGTTGGCGAGCGAGCATCATAAGCTCATCCATATTGATATCATCTGACCAATCGGGCAGCACACCCCAAAGCAGGCACATGCGTCTGTAAGTTTGCGTATTTGATGTCACCGCCACAATAGGCGCAGATGGCCGTGCTGAGCTTACTGCAGATGTCGATGCGCCAGTGGATGAAACCACCACAATGGCATGCACCATCAAGTCATGCGATAAATCTGTGGTTGCCCTTGCCAAAGCATGGGCATGCGAAAGCGGTGGTGTAATCGAAGTATCTAAGGCAAAACCTGCTTTTGCGCTTGTATGCCATTGATATGCTTCGGTGCGTCTAGCCACTTTATCCATCAGCAACACAGCCTCGACGGGAAAGTCTCCTGATGCCGTTTCCGCAGACAACATAATCGCATCAACACCTGAGGATACCGCCCCAGCCACATCAGCAACTTCAGCCCGTGTGGGCTGGGAATGCTCCACCATTGATTCAAGCATCTGGGTGGCCACAATCACAGGCTTATGCGCCAATCGTGCCAATTGAATCAATTGTTTTTGCACAATAGGCACCTGTTCGGCCGGTAGCTCCACACCCAAATCACCACGGGCAATCATGATACCATCAGCCTGTTCTAAAATCGCATCGATATTGGTGAGTGCTTCGTTGCGCTCAATCTTGGCAATGATGGCCGAAGCAAAGCCAGCTTCAGCAATATAACTTCGCAAATCAGCAACATCATCTGCGCTGCGCACAAAAGAAAGCGCAAGGAAATCGACACCAAGACCCAAGGCAAACAAGGCATCAGCTCTATCCTTTTCGGTAAGCGCCGGTGTGGTTAGAGGCGTGTCAGGTAGATTCATGCCCTTATGGTCACTTAAAGCACCACCACGAATCACCCGACAATAAATGTTTTGTCCTTCAATGTGATGCGGGTGCAATTCAAGCAAACCATCGGCGAGTAAAATCCTATGTCCTACTTTGACTTCCTCATGCAACGACAAATACTGACTGGGAATCAGCGTTGCAGAGCCCAACACTTCACGGGTAGTCAACACAACCTCATCATCACGCTTGAGTTGTATCGGCCCATCCACAAATTTCCCTACCCGAATCTTTGGTCCGCAAAGGTCGGCTAAAATGGCGACGGGTTTGTTGAGACGCGCAGATGCGGCGCGAATACGCTCAAAGCTTGTTTGGTGCGATTTATAGTCACCATGCGACATATTCAGACGAAAGACGTTTACCCCGGCTTGTATCAATGCTGAAATCCTAGGCTCATCCCAAGAGGCTGGACCCATGGTGGCAATAATTTTGGTGCGCCTATAAATGAGCGCTGAAATATTGGTATCAATAGGCATAGGATCAACTCCTAAAAGCAAGACTTAAGCAGGTTTTATACGACAAACCACACGACACCTTAGCGTAGACCCTATTTGATTTTATTGAAACCGTTTAATGCGCAGCTTGAAATGGGCGAACAGGGATACCTTTGGATTGTAAGTAGGCTTTGGTTTCAGCAATGGTAAAAGTACCAAAGTGAAAAATGGAGGCTGCCAATACCGCATCAGCCCTACCTTCAGTCAAACTTTCAAAATGCTCAAGTTCATCTTTCAGCCAAACAACCTTATTCAAGCCATGTTGGAGCTAATACGTATAATACGCCTTCGCTTTGATTAACAGCCCATCTGCCCAAGCTTGTTTATCACCGGCAACATAATAATCATCCATCAGAGCGCCGAATCCATCAAAGTATGGATATGCTTCATATATCGCAGACCAGTTACACCTCTTAATACCGTTGGGGTTAAACAGTTCATATATGTTAAGAAAACCCGTAGTACTTAATTGAAACACGCGGGTTGACTGTTGTAATGACTTATTTATTCCACAAGCGCTGAAGTAAGTGCCGAATAGGCGAGGGTCCGCATATGCACGCAATTCGGCAAGAGAAGGAAAACTCATTGCAGAATCAATCCGATTCGTTGGGCCATAATTCCAAGAAGATGGACCCACAGAATTAAACCGCCATCTATCTTGATTATAACCCATAGCCATGAGGAAATCTCTCCCTGCAGATGTTCTTACTAATGACTGATTAATACTGAATGATGAACCTGTGCACGTTGATATGGTTAAAGAACCAGCTCCCGTGTTTAGCAATCTCACACTTGGTGGTTGTACACCGGGATAAGCCGTTGCTTCCGATGCAACAGCGTATTGCAAAGCCGCAGCGGCTGCGGCATTGGGCAACACGCCATCAAGCGTAAAATTCCGTCCACCCAAAGCACCAGGATATTGAAGCCCACCAACACCATTGACCCCATCAATCGTCAGGACAATGCCTTGAATAATAAAATACCCAGTTTCAATGCCCTGCATATAAAACCTAATAAAATTATGATTAAACCAATCAGCATTGCGAGGACGTGTCATATTCCCAGCATTTGCAGGAAGCACCCCAATACCAAGCGATAAAATTCTAACTGCCTTAATAACCAAGTCTTCTGGTGCCGTTACATGCGGACCGCCCCCTTCAACTATGCCCGCAGGTGTCGCCACAGCAACAATACCCACATTATTTCCAAAACCAGCTTGCGTTAAAAGCCTGTGTGCAGCATTAGAAAAAAAAGTTTCCCTGAGAATGAGACACAATCAGCACTTTATTTCCTGCATTAAGGTATCTTGTGTAGATATTCACATGGTTTTGAACATCACTATCAAGAACATAGTTAGCCGCATTTACTCCTACAGCGATTTGCTCCATGCCATCAAGGAACCATTGAGGAACAGGCACAGAGCCAGTCCCTGAAATCCAGTTCCAAAAGTTATTCGTATTATCCACAGCTGTCTTTTGTAAAAACAGCTCCAATAGCTGCTCCATGACTGGAAGCGCCCCAGACAAAGTGAGAGCTGCACCGCCATCATTGGCATAGGCTAGTGCAACAGGGTTAAACCCAACCCTAACTCCTAAACTTCTCTCAAGAATAATTTGTGAGGATGCTGCTTCATTTCGCGAGTTAAACACACCATTACCATAGACCACTTGAGTCTTGTTCTGGCACACCGCTGCATTGACATGAATTGGAGAGAAGGACGCAACTACTAAAACGAAACTACAAACTGCTACATAAATTAATCTCATTTTATCCCCCCCCCCCTCAATTTGGCATCACATCAGGGTTAAAATTACAACCCTGTTTTCCATAATTAACACCTAAGCCTTCGATAACCTCTCCACTTAAAAGGTAATCCCCCCTTAAATAAGCTCGTGACCGTGCAGAAGTATTAAGAACGACCGATTTCAATGCTGGGCTAACATCATAAAAGTCTAATATGATATAGCTCAAGCAATACAAAGTTCTTTGCATACTGATAAAATTATTTATCACTACCGCCTTACTTGTGACATCTAAAATGGAGTTTTGATAATCCACGGCTAATTGCCGCAGAGCAGCTCTTGTTTTCTCCGAATTTGGATAGCTCATCACAATCCATCGTTGAACATCATCACGGACGCCATCGCCATCAGAATCAATGCCCTCAAGGGTGGCTTCTCCTGCTGCACCTGGGTCAGGCGGAAGATTGGCGAAGATGGAGTTGTCGGTCACAGTGACCAATTGCGTTGCTGTAGAGCTATTGTTGTTTGCATCCGTAGCTGTCCATATCACGGTGGTGTTGCCGATTGGGAAAGTAGCTGGTGCATTGTTTGTGATGGTGACTGGGTTAAAAGCATCTGTAGCTGTTGCTGTACCGATAGTTATTGCAACCGCATAACCATCCTGCGAAGCACCTGTGACTGCTGCTGGCGGTGTAATCACTGGCGGGGTGGTGTCTTGAACTGTCACTTGTTGCTGCGCTGTTGCGGCATTACCTGCTGTATCCGTAGCTGTATATGTCACTGTGGTTACGCCAAGTGGGAAGGTCGCCGGGGCATTGTTTGTTGGTACTAATACCCCATCGACAATATCTGTGGCGGTGGCGATACCAAGGGCAACTGTCATTTGAGGTGCTGTGGCTTCCACTGTGATTGCTGGTTGCTGAATGGTTAACGTTGGTGCTGTTGTATCGGTCACGGTAACTGTTTGTGTTGTTGTAGCTATGTTGCCGTAAATATCTGTGACTGTGTAAGTCACAGTGGTAATACCTACAGGGAAAGTTGCAGGTGTATCGTTGGTTACCACCAAAACATTACCTGCACTGTCTGTTGCTGTGGCAACACCTGCAAAAACAGTATTTTGTGCACCTGTTGCTTCAATGGTAACTGCAACAGGAGGTATAATCGTCGGAGGAGTGGTCGTCGCGCCTCCGCCAGTTCCGCCGCTCCCGTTATCACGATTTAACGCATTGCCATCATTTTTATCGTAATGTTTCTTCTTATTTTCACCCTGGTCTGTTTTGCCTTTGTTACGGTCAGCTTTTATTTCATGATTATCCTTTTCATCATCTGAAAAGAAGGATGAAATGCTATCCCATGAACTAGAGAAAAAACCTTTATCATCTGCAAATGCAGGCGGCACCAGCAAAAATGAAAGTAATACGGAAATAGCGAATAATCTAAACATAACAACTCCCCCTCAAACTAAATATAGATTTAGACCACAGCATTTTAGAAGTCAATGTGCGTCAATCTTTCTCTATTAATGACGGGAGCTAAACTGCAAAAAAAAATTCAGCAAATTAAGTGCGAACAGGGATACCTTTGGATTGTAAGTAAGCTTTGGTTTCAGCAATGGTATAAGTACCAAAGTGAAAAATGGAGGCTGCCAATACCGCATCAGCCCTACCTTCAGTCAAACCTTCCGCCAAATGCTCAAGCGTGCCCACGCCGCCAGAGGCAATCACGTTGGCAGAAATCGCATCAGCGACTGCGCGAGTTAATGGAATATCGTAGCCAGCCTTGGTGCCATCAGCGTCCATGCTGGTGAGCAAGATTTCACCTGCACCATCATCAGCCATCTTTTTTGCCCAATCCACAGCATTGAGTCCTGTTTCTTTGCGGCCACCATGTGTAAAACACTCCCAATGTCCGCCAGAAGCATCACCAACACGTTTGGCATCTACTGCCACCACGATGGTGGATGAGCCAAAACGCTCGGCTGCTTCTTTGACCAAGGCTGGATTAAAAATCGCTGCGGTATTGATGGACACTTTATCAGCGCCGGCATGCAGCAAGTTTTCAATATCTTGTAGGGCTTTAACTCCGCCGCCGACGGTGAGCGGCATAAACACATGTTCAGCCACTTCACTCACCATATGATAAAGGGTATCGCGGCTTTCATGACTGGCGCGAATATCTAAGAAACATAATTCATCAGCGCCTTGTTCATCATATTTAATGGCAGCTTCCACTGGGTCACCAGCATCAATGATATCCACAAACTGCACACCCTTCACCACTCGGCCATGTGCCACATCAAGACAAGGTACAATACGTTTGGATAACATTAGTGGAGTTCCTTCATTGCCGCAGAAAAATCAATGGTGTTTTCATAAATTGCACGACCCGTTATAGCGCCAGCAATGCCATCTTGCACATGTTTGGCGCAGCTGCGCACATCATCCATATTGGCCACACCACCAGAGACAATCACAGGAATGGAAATGGCTTGTGCTAATGTAACTGTTTCTTCGATGTTAGGACCAGAGAGCATGCCATCACGGGCGATGTCGGTGTAAATAATCGCTGCCACACCATCATCTTCAAATTGCAGCGCTAAATCTTTGGCTTTCACATCAGTCACATCATCCCAACCATGCACGGCTACCATCCCGCCTTTGGCGTCAATACCCACACAAATCTGACTTGGGAAAGCCGCACAAGCATCTTTGACCAATTGCGGATTAGCAATGGCAATCGAGCCCAAAATCACGCGATTGATACCCAAATTGAGCATACCCTCAATCATCTTCAAATCGCGCAAGCCGCCGCCCAGTTGCACAGGAATCGTTAAAGCAGCACAAATATCCCGAATCGCTTCTTGGTTGGCAGGTTTACCCGCAAATGCTCCATCCAGATCCACCACATGCAAACGTTTGGCACCCAAAGCTTGCCAATGCGCAGCCATCTCACCGGCGTTGCTGCCATACACGGTGGCATCTTCCATTCTGCCTTGTTTCAAGCGCACACACTGCCCTTGTTTCAGGTCGATGGCTGGAATCAGCTCAAATGTTGTTTTCATGATTGTGTTCCTTGTATGAAACTGTAAAAGTTGTCGCGGATTCAGTCATGCAAACACCCATTCGTCAATGAGAAAACCCAAACCATGAATAATGCCAACAATGTTAAGCCTCGACTGAAATTCAAATGGTTGGGGGTACAACACTACCCAACTTTCTCGAGCAACATGCAAGCGCAGGCGACAAAGCGTATCAGTGCTGAAAGCAGCGACGTGGTGTGGTTTTGCGAGCATGAACCCGTCTACACCACAGGCAGACGCGGCATTAACAACAGCTTAGCCACACTTAAAGCCCCGCTCATCATCACCGAGCGCGGCGGGGAAACCACTTTCCACGGCATAGGTCAGTTGATGATGTATCCCATTCTTGGCTTAAAAGCATACCGGCTCAATGTGCGTGATTATGTAAATTTACTCGAACAATCATGTATCAATCTGCTGAACAACTATGATATCAAAGCGGAGCGCAACTGCGGTTTTCCTGGCGTTTGGGTTGGTGATGAAAAAATAGCCGCCATGGGGCTGCGTATCAATCAAGGCGTGGCCTCGCATGGCATGGCGCTGAATGTCCATACGGATTTATCATGGTTTGATGCTATCAACCCTTGTGGCACTTCGCGGAAAATGACCAGCATGCAAGCCTTAGGTTGTCGGGATATAAGCTTGGAAAACTTGGCGCTACTGTGGTTTGAGCAACTAGGGTTATTACTGGATAAACATTAACTGGCTTTGATTTTTGCAATCAATTGACTTGATGAATAACCAGGCAAAAACGGCACCACTTTGACCACACCGCCGCTTTCTACCACCTCTTTAGCGCCAACGATGGTTTCAGTCGAATAATCACCACCTTTGACCAATACATCAGGTTGTAACTTTTGAATCAATAACAACGGTGTATCTTCAGCAAAACTCACCACAGCATCAACCGACTTTAAGCCCCGCAACATCGCTGCCCGATCGGCCAAGGCATTGATTGGCCGCGTGGGGCCTTTTAGCCGCGAGATGGAATCATCATCGTTTAAACCCACCACCAACACATCACCCAAAGCTCTGGCATCAGCCAAATATTGAATATGCCCAGGATGCAACAAATCAAAACATCCATTGGTAAATACCACCTTCTTTCCAGCTTGCTGCCAAGCTTGGCATTGGAGCGCTGCTTTATCCCAAGAAAGCAATTATTTCATTGCCCCGCTCATCACCCAAGCCAAGGCAAAGCAAACAGCACCTATTAGAATGTATAATGGCAGATTGTTTTTCTTTTCTTTTTTGTTCCAGCTCGTTGGTGGCGTTTCTTGATCGCTCATGGCATCTAATCCTTTGTCAGTAATAAGCTCTATTTTTGACCAAACATGGTTTCATCAATCAAAGTGCAAACAATATGCAAGCAAGTGATATGCATTTCTTGCACGCGCGGTGTGGATGGGTAATTAATATTCAAATGCACACTAACGCCACTGTGTTTACCAAGTTTACCACCATCACGCCCCGTTAAAGCCACAACGTTCATGCCCAAAGCCTGTGCTTCATCCACGGCCTTAATTACGTTGGGTGAATCACCACTTGTAGAAATAGCCAGCAACACATCACCCTCGCGGCCCAAGGCTTCCACTTGGCGCGAAAAAATAGAGTCAAAACTAAAATCATTGGCAATACTGGTAATTACTGATGCATCATGCGTCATAGCGATGGCTGCTAGCCCTGGGCGATTCATTTCAAAGCGGTTGACCAACTCACCAGCAAAATGCTGAGCATCAGCCGCCGAGCCACCATTACCACAGACCAAAATTTTACCGCGCTGTTGCAACGATTCCACCATCACCTCAGCTGCAGCCAAGAGCGGTGCTTCCAATGTGGTCAAACATGCAGTACGAAGCTCAATGCCTGCTTGCAATGCATCATGAATCAATTGTTTCATCACCAACCACCTTTGTTACACATTAAAAACTCAAGACACTTTAACGTCTAGTCCTAACGATTCAATTTTTTGCGCAAAATTCATCATCCAGGTCTGTTCTGGTGAGCGCAACGAATCACCACCAGCTTGCAGCGACGGCCTAGCCAAACCATACAGCAATACGCCATGAATTTTCAGCCCTTTGGCCAAAGCTTGTTGCAACCAAGCCAAATAATTACCCATAAAACCAGCACTTTCACTTTGCTCAGTGAGCACGCAAGTTTGCAGCCAAGTAGGGCAAACCAGCGAAACTTTTTCGAGTTGTGCCAACTGCCAAGCAGGCGATAACTTCACGCCATTCAGCGCCAGTGTCTCTGATTCGCCTAGGGTATCTACCTTAAACCAAACTTCACCTTGGTGTTTCGACATTAATTTTAAGCCATCTTGAACAGGGCCTTTGTGCACGCTAGAGCCATTGGTAATCAATCGCAGCGGCACATCTAATTTGTATTTATCTTTGAGGCGAACGATTAAGGCCACCACTTCGGCAAAATTGGGGCATGTAGTCGGCTCGCCATTACCAGAAATAGCCAAGTCTTTAAGCGCCCTACATTCCTCGGGCACATGCTCAATCATATAGTCGCCATAGATGAGCTTTTTCAAAAACTCATCAAGCTCTTGCTCAAGAAGGTCCAAATCAGTAGCTGGCGGCACGCCACGTGATAAATTGGGCACCTGACAATACACACAGGCCCAGTTGCAAGCATTGTTGGGATTAAGATTAATGCCCAATGACACCCCACCTGCTCGGCGTGAAATCACAGGATACACATAAGTTAAATCCACCACATCACGGTCATGGTTGGTTGTGCTCAGCAGCTTAGTCATGATATGTATTTACCAAATCACTTTCCTTTAGTTTCTGCATCAATGCCTGCATATCCACAGGCTTAGAAATAAAAGCATTCATACCGCTTTGCAGTGCATCGTTTTTCACATCCTCCAAAGCAAAAGCGGACAAACCCATGATGAGCATCGCCACTTTGCCTTGTTCTTGTTCCTTCGCTCTGACTTTGCTTGTCAGCTGTATGCCATTTAATCCCGGCATGCGCACATCAGTGAGCAGCAAATCAAAATCCTGCTGCTGCAAAGCTAGCCAAGCTGCTTCACCATCAGCCACGACCGTCACTTCAAAACCTGCCCGTTCCAAACGTTTGAGCGCCACCATGCGACCAACCGGATCATCTTCTGCCAACAACACTTTGAGTGCGGCACCAAATTGCAACGGTTTATCATGTTGATTGGCCATCGAAGATGGTTCACCTACATCGACCAAATCTTCCAGCCAGCGACTCACTGTCACCCTAGTTTCACCCACTTGGCGCAGGGGCAGTGTCATGCGCATGGTTGTACCCACCTTTGGCGCGCTATGTAAACTGATAGAGCCACCCATCATGGCGACAAATTGTTGGGCAATGGTTGTGCCCAAGCCTGTGCCCTTTTCTTGTAAGTTATCACCCAAAATTTGAATATCGTGAACCTGTACAAAAGGCTGAAATACGAGGTCTTGTTTCTTTTCTTCAATACCAATACCCGAATCTTCAACACTAATATATAAACTTTTGGCATCTTGCTCGACCACGATTCGCACATAACCTTCGTGGGTAAATTTCACAGCATTGCCTACCAAATTCAGCAGCACTTGCCTGAGTCTACTCGCATCACCGGTTATGATTTCTGCCACATCAATCATTTCAAAGCTTAAATTGATATTTTTTTCTTTGGCACGAACCACAAAGGGAACCAAGGCCTCTCGAATGGTTTTTTCCAAATTAAAGTTGGTATTTTCAATGACAATATGACCAGACTCAATTTTTGATAAATCGAGAATATCATCAATCAGGGCGCTTAATACATGGGCTGATGATTGTGCCAAATTGAGATTATTGCGCTGCTCTTGGTGAAGATTACGCACATCACTATTGAGCAAATCAAGTAAGCCAATCACCCCATGCAGGGGCGTGCGCAACTCATGACTCATGGTCGCTAGAAAATCACTTTTTGCTTTTGAGGCACTTTCGGCACGAATGGCTGTCTCTTGCAAACTGCGTTGCAAATCCAATTGCTCCAAAGCACCACGCAGGCGATGGGTGATATCAATCAGCAATTTGTGTTGTGCAGATAAGCCTTCAGCTTCCGAAGCACATTGCTGCAAGCATAAGACCCAAACCACTTGGTTACTGAGCGCCATTAAAGTTAAGGCATGGGCATGAATTTGATGTGTTTGCCGCAAAGGTGTTGCAAGCAATCCAATATCATCTGTAGATGTAGGTTGTTGCGCAGATGGCTTGGGCAAGCCCAAAAGCGCGTGTTTGACTTCTTCAAGACCAATAAACGCCAGCGGGTCAAAATGAGTAAAGCCTGGCGCAGCAGCCAAATACGCTGCCGAAACGGGAGGGGTATTTGCATCCGTCATTGGCACTAAAAACGCCCGTTGTGCCGAAAAAATATGTAACAATGCTTCCATCGTTTGCTCAATTCCTGCTTCCAAACCCGAACCCGCAAGATAAGTATCAATTAGACTCAAGGTTTGCACATGGTCTAGGTGCTTTTGCCTTTCGTAATCAAGTTTTACTTCTTTGGTTATATCACGAAACATACCTTCAATGTATTGGGGCTGGCCTGCATCGTTGGTAACCACCCGTGAGCTCATGGAAATCATCACGCGTTGACCATATTTACCTAGAATCGCTATGGGGTAATTTTTCACACTGCCGTTCTTGGTCAAAGCTTCCACATAAGCTTTACGCTCTTCTGGATCGGCATAAAACATTTCAATATGCCGCCCAACCACCTCGCGGGGATGCCAGCCAGTGAGTGAAATAATAGCATCACCCAATTCTTGAATCAGGCCATCCAACCCAACGCGGTAATACACCTCATCAATGGCTTCCATCAGCCTGTCGTAGCGAATGCCTTCACGATACGCCGAATAAAATGCTCCTTCACGAATCGATTCAAACAACCAAGCAGCAGCAATGGAAAAAGATAAAAGAAAGAGAAAATAGCCAAGTTCCACCGAGGAGTAGCCAAAGCTAAAATGCCCGCCCAATGAAAGTATCAACATCACCAGCGCCATAAGCAGCAAAGTAAAGCTCATCATTAGCCCTACCCGTGCGCCAGTCATATACAAAGCCACAAAGGGAATCACACAATAATAAAACAACACCCCATGCATGGTGCCTGATGAGACGATGGTTAAACCCACATGGAAAATCAGCAGCGATAAGACTACCACCATCGCTCGCATGGGCGCAATGAGGTGCAAGCGTAAAAACACACTCACGCCGATAAATATCAGCGCCAAAGCAGTATCAATCAAACCCAGTGCTTCATTACCAAACTGACTTTTGTTTAAAAACGCCAAACCAACAAAGGCAATGGCCAAGAGTACGGTGAGCGGAAATACCCGCTTTTGAAAATCTAAATTGAGAAAAAAGCGGTATTCTTCTGCATTAAAACCCTGATTTCGCAATCAAACCTCCCACTTCGACACAAGGTCAGGTATTGGTGACTTAGCTTAGCAGATACTCGCCCGAAAACACTATTGCCACTGACCCGCGCAACAGGATGTGATCCATCGTGCCTGAGACTTCCACACTACCACCAGGCATATGGATGGTGAGCGGTGCTACCAATTTCGCACGCGACCAAATCGCAGCCGCTGTGGCGCAAGCACCAGAACCGCAAGCCAAAGTTTCCCCCACCCCGCGCTCAAAAATACGAATCACGGCTTGCTCTTTGCGGTGTTCACTGATGATTTCAACGTTTTTGTCGGGATTGGCGATGTAATCAGCAAAGAAAACACGGTGTGGGTTGCCGATATGAATATCGACATAATCTTGCGTGTCGACTTCAACAATGGCTTTGCCCATATCCACTTCAATAGCATCGCCCACACGTTTGGCTTTTACCCATCTATCCTGCAAAGCCAAGCTCACCTGGCTTAACGCAAGCTTATTCATCAAATAATCACCCACACAACGTAAACCATTGCCGCAATTGGCAGCAGTAGAGCCATCGGCATTATAAATGGTGACTTGGGCTGTAGCTGATTCATGCTTGGATAGCACCAGCATTTGATCGCAGCCAATGCCCGTATGCCGATGACACATGGCGATGATGTGTTGATGGCTAAGCCTGGGCAAAGGTGAAAGAAGACCATCTAAGATAATAAAATCATTACCTTGGGCCTGCATTTTCACAAATGACAAAAGCTTCAAGCTTGGCGATGCTCCACTTCGATGGTGGTGTACACGCCGCCGCGCACATTAAACACAGCAGTTACTTTTAAATAACGCGGGTTCATCACTGCGATTAAATCGGAGGCAATCATATTGGTCACTTTCTCATGAAAATGCCCTTCATCGCGAAAGCTCCAGTAATAAAGTTTTAATGATTTGAGCTCTACGCACATTTCATCTGGCACATAATCCAGCTTGATTTCAGCAAAATCAGGTTGCCCTGTTTTTGGGCAAAGGCAGGTGAATTCTGGCGAATCAATTTTGATATGATAATCGCGTTCCGGATTAGGATTTGGAAACACTTCCAATACTTTAGTCGGTGCTGCAGTTGGTTGACTACCCAATTGTGTTAACATGAAACTACCTCAAATGTTTGTATGATTTCTGAATAAATAGCCGTAAGTGTATCAAGCTCGTGGATAGCGACACATTCATTGACTTGATGAATGGTTGAATTGGTTAAGCCCAATTCAGCCACAGGCACGCCTGCTGCTGCTAAAAAGCGCCCATCACTGGTGCCGCCTCCTGTATCTTTGAGCGTGGTGATGCCGGTTATTTTTTCAATGGCTGCGCAAACCGTATCCAAAAACAATCCGTCTGGCGTCGAAAACGCTTGGGCAACATGATCAAAATCAAAACTCACATCCACGCCATCACAAGCTTGTTGAATTTTGGTTTTGATTTGTTCAAAGCTATTTTGCGGGTTGTAGCGAATATCCAAAAAGGCATCGGCAACGCCGGGAATCACATTACTAGCGCCAGTGCCCGCATTAAAATTGGTGATTTGACATGATGTAGCTGGAAAACCATCTTTGGCCTCGCCCCAATCTATAGCTGCAATCTTAGCCAAGGCTGGCGCTGCGCGGTGAATGGCGTTGTCTGCATCTTGCGGATAGGCCGAATGACCCTGCTTGCCATGAAACTTCATTTTGGCTTGCACCACACCGCGTCGACCACGGCGAATGGTATCGCCCACTTTTGTTGAACAAGATGGTTCCCCGACAATCACAGCATCAGGCAATGCATCTTTTCCTTGCAGATACTCCACAATGCGAATCGTTCCGTCCGTTGAATCGCCCTCTTCATCAGAGGTAATTAAAATCTGCATGGTGGGCATGGGCTCAAACTCAGCACAAAGCTGCATAATCGCAGCCAGCCAACAAGCAATGCCACCCTTCATATCTTGAGCGCCGCGACCATGCAAGAAACCATCGTTAACCACAGCCTCAAATGGCGGATAGGTCCAAGCTTCCAGTGGCCCAGTAGGCACCACATCCGTGTGGCCTGCAAAAGCAAGCACTCCTGGCTTTTCACCAGCGCGTGTATAAATCGAATTGGTAATGCCTGCCACATCCACGGTTGTATGCACAAAACCAAGCGGCGCAAGCAACTTGGCGATGTACACTTGGCAACCAGCATCGTCAGGTGTGGGTGATTCGCGGCGCATCAATTTGATGGCCAGATTCAGGGCACAAGACATAGGTACAGCAGCCACATCATTCATGTAGCAGCCTCAATAAAGAAGAAAATAACTTAATATCCTTTGGTAAAGGTTGTTTTGTGGCATTTAGGACAAGGCGGAATACGCCCTGTTTTTTTGAAATGCATTTCGTATTGGCAGGCATCACATTTGAGTTTGCCAGCACTGGTAATTTCACCCGAACGGCAAGCCAATGCCCCATCTGCCTTATCGGCAAACGATGAAAGCGCCACACCTGTTTTATGTAATAATTTGGACATCGAAGCCAAGGCGCCAGCACCCAAACGTGAAGGGTTAAGCTTTTCTTTAGCCCCTTTACGCATTTCTTCAGCCAAACGTGAGAAATCATTTTCAAGAAATGTTTTCATCTTTTGACCTTGTTCTTCTGTAAACTTGCCAGCAATCGTTAATTGTTTACGTGCTTTTTCCATCGCTGATTGTGCAAACTCTGCGGTTTTCTCCGCGCTTTCATCAAAGATTTCATGAAATTTATCAGCCAATTCATCGTATTGATCAGCTTCTTTGCCGCCAACAGCTGCATCATCCATATGGTCAATGACGGCATCAGCAAAAGCTGATGTTGAAAGCTTCACAGCCCCATCCATCAAACGCTCAAAATCGTAGGTGACGGTTTTGGCTTGAATCGCACCGTTGGTGCCTTTGATGATTAAATCAGCAGCTTCGGTCCAACCGATATAACGCAGCATCATTTCGCCAGATAACACCACAGATGAAGGGTTTACCATATCTTTATCGGCATATTTTGGTGCAGTACCGTGGGTGGCTTCAAAAATCGCATGACCCGAGACATAGTTGATATTCGCGCCCGGCGCGATACCAATACCGCCCACTTGCGCAGCCAATGCATCCGATAAATAGTCACCATTCAAGTTTAAGGTGGCAATCACATCAAAATCAGTGGCACGGGTCAGCACCTGCTGCAAAGCAATATCCGCGATACAATCTTTAATCACAATGCCATTGGGCAATTTACACCATGGGCCGCCATCGATTTCAACTGCGCCAAATTCCTTCTTGGCCAAGTCGTAACCCCAACGCATAAATCCACCTTCAGTGAATTTCATAATATTACCTTTGTGGACGATGGTTACTGATTTTTGATTGTTATCAATGGCATATTGAATCGCAGCACGCACCAAACGCTCGGTGCCTTCGCGCGATACAGGTTTGATACCGATACCTGAAGATTCAGGGAAGCGGATTTTGGTCACACCCATTTCTTCTTGCAGGAATTTGATAACCTTTTTCACTTCATCCGAGCCAGCTGCCCATTCAATGCCCGCATAAATATCTTCCGAGTTTTCACGGAAAATGACCATGTCCACATCTTCAGGTTTTTTCACAGGTGATGGTACGCCTTGGAAATATTTCACTGGGCGCAAGCAAGTATACAAATCAAGTTTTTGGCGAAGCGCCACGTTCAATGAGGTGATACCACCACCGATTGGTGTGGTTAATGGGCCTTTGATACCAATCAAATATTCAGAAATGGCATCCAATGTTTCTTGTGGCAACCATGCATCATTATTTTGGCCGTACATATTCCAAGACTTTTCGCCGGCAAACACTTCCATCCACGCGATTTTACGCTCACCCGCATAAGCTTTTTCAACAGCAGCATCCAACACACGTTGCGCCGCGCGCCAGATATCACGGCCAGTACCATCACCTTCAATAAAGGTAATGATAGGCTCATTGGGTACATTAAGTACGCCATCTGCACCCATGGTAACTTTTTCGCCCGTTGCTGGGACTGTAATTTTATCAAAAGCCATATTGTTCCTCGCTTGGTAAATCGCTTGAATCGTTTTCGTGTTGTTATTTGAGCTTGGCAGCCATTCGCGCTTGGCGCTTAGCTTCATAAGCCTTTTGACGCGCCAAATCATAATTTTTGTTATCTAAAGCTTGGCTAGCAGCCAGCAAAGCTTGCTCTGCGCTCTGGTAATATTTGTAACTATTTTTGCTTTTGGCTTCGTCATCCACATAAATGGCTTGCACCGATTGTACAGCTTCGCGGGCTTCAGCCATCAGCTGTACCGGCGGTTTACTGGCGCAAGATGCAAAGGAAGCAACAAGAAATAACAAAAAACTCAATCGTATCATTGGCATAACAGTTCTTCCTTTGCCGGCATCTGTCAATGAGAAAGCAATCAATCAGTTTGCTCGGTCAGATTACGACGTTTGCGCAGGCCCAGCTCCAACCATTGTGCATCGGAAACTTCAGATGGTGATTCAGCCATGGGGTCTGCTGCTTTTTGAGTTTTCGGGAAGGCAATCACATCACGAATTGATTCTGCGCCCACCATCAAGCTCAACACCCGATCAAGGCCAAATGCCAGACCACCATGTGGCGGTGCGCCGTATTGCAAGGCTTTGAGTAAGAAGCCAAATTTATCATTGGCCTCTTGCTCAGAAATACCCAAAGCATTAAGCACACGTGATTGCACAGCTGAGTCGTGAATACGAATCGAGCCACCGCCAATTTCAGTACCGTTCCAAACCAAGTCATAGGCTTGCGAACGCATCTCAAGTGGTGCTGTTTCCAACTTATCCAAATCTTCCATATAAGGCGAAGTGAAAGGATGATGCAAAGCTTGCAAACGTTTGTTATCAGCATCCCATTCAAACATCGGGAAATCGACGACCCAAACAAAGCTGTTTTCTTTGATATCATACAAGCCCAAATCTTTGCCCAACTCCACGCGCAAATAACCCAAAGCGTTGTTGACCACTTCTTTGCTATCAGCGCCAAAGAACAACAAATCACCATTTTCAGCTTCGCAGCGCTGCATCAAGGCTTTGAGCACATCTTCCGAAAGATTCTTCACAATCGGTGATTGCAAACCGTTGGGAATATCATTGATATCGTTGACTTTGATATACGCCAAACCGCGTGCTCCATAAATCGAGACAAACTTGGTGTAATTATCAATTTGCTTGCGGCTAAGCTTATCTGCACCACCTGGTACACGCATCACTTTCACCAAACCGCCATTGTTGGCGGGGCCGCTGAACACTTTAAAATCAACGTCTTTCATCAAATCGGTAATATCAACATGCTCCAAACCAAAACGCACATCGGGGCGATCCAAACCATATTTATCCATAGCAAAAGCATAGGTCATGCGCGCAAATGGCGGCTGCAATTTCTCATTCATACCCGCTTCAAACATGGCGCAAATCAAACCTTCAGCAGCAAGCATCACATCGTCTTGATCGACAAAGGACATTTCCAAATCGATTTGCGTGAATTCAGGCTGACGATCAGCGCGCAAGTCTTCATCGCGGAAGCAACGCGCCACTTGGTAATAACGGTCAAAACCGGCCACCATCAACAATTGTTTAAACAACTGCGGGCTTTGTGGCAACGCATAAAAAGAGCCTGGATACACACGTGAAGGCACCAAATAATCGCGTGCTCCCTCTGGGGTTGATTTGTTTAGAATCGGTGTTTCGACATCCATAAAGTGTAAAGTATCTAGGAAGTTACGCGCAGCGTGGGTCACTTTATGGCGCAACATCAAATTGCGTTGCATCACTGGGCGGCGCAAATCCAAATAGCGGTATTCAAGGCGGGTTTGTTCGCCAGCATTGCATTGATCATCAATGGAAAATGGCGGCGTTTCAGCACGGTTTAACACCACGATATTGCTCACTTTGATTTCAATTTCGCCAGTTGGGATTTTTTTATTCACCACGGCTGCATCACGGGCAATCACTTCACCGTGTACTTCAATCACATCTTGCTGACGCATGGAGTGCGCCAACGCATGAATCTCGGCTGTATCGGGATGAGCCACCACTTGCACCAAGCCGGAGCGGTCGCGCACATCAAGAAAAATCACCCCACCATGGTCACGATTGGTTTCAACCCAACCTGAAAGTTTTACTTGTTGACCAAGGTGTGTACTACGAAAATCACCACAATATGTGCGGACGGACATAAACGAACTCCAAAAAACGACTCAATTTCAAAAGACTTAACGGTTGCGCAGCCTACGTATGCGGCTCTTGACTGCAAGGCAACATTTGCTGCGTCCTGCCACACCAAGCCGGCAAAGGCTTGATTTATACAAAATCATACGGCTCAGACAGCAGATTCAACATACGCTTAGGTTTTTTATGGGTGTCATGACCATGACATATTCCCAGTTACGGTGCCCCATAAATTCGCCAACAACGCTGTCACTTTTGACCAGGATATCTCTTGAACCCATTTTGTTTAAAAACATCTTTTCTGATTATTTGTCTCACCAGTTTATTTTTTTATTCGCCTGTGCAACTACAAGCCAAAGCCAGCCTTGATAACTATGCCAGTGAAACAGGCCTGCAATCCATGAAAGTGATGATTGCCAAACTGCGTGAGCTGATTTTTAACATCAAAGATATCGATGAATTGGAAAAAATTGGCCTCTCCCACGCCGATGCAGAATTGATGCGCCTAGCGCTGAAAGAAAAAATCAAACAAACCCAATATGAAACCATCAGTATTATTCGGAGCCTTTAAATGTCTGTTACTCAAATCCGCATTAGCCTATTTGTAGGTTGTTTATTAACAATGAGCAGCACCAGTTTGGCCACCAATACTGAGCGCCATGTCAACCTAGTCGCCCTACAAGCCGATGATGTCAGCGCTTTTAAAGCTGCCAATTTTGATTCTATTATCACCGGCAATTTGGGCGCACTGATTACCAGCTTTGAGAAGCAAACTCATGTCATGTTTTCAACCCGCACAGCAGGTCTTCTTGATCGAGATGTGATTAATGTGCAAACCGATGTGCTTCGCCTTGCCAGCGATAACACACTTGCCAATGGCGGATTTAATTGCCGCCTCATTTTTGATGATGAATCCGATGAAGATTCTGCCTTTTATTCGATTAGTGGCATATGCGATCAGCTCGTCGCCAGCGCCAGCGGTACGACCAAAAAACAAACCATCATCAAACGCACCATGTTATCCGACCCCAGCGAGGCGTTTAATGTGTGGAGCAAGCTTTATGAAGACAAAGAAACAGGCTTAATATTTTATGTGGATATTGACTGATGCATAAGCAGGTGGTCGTTGAGCACAGGTGATGCCTTCATGACCTTTTCAAGTTATGCTTGCCCGCATGTCATCTAACCTTCCTTACCAATACATCACCACCCTGGAATCACTCATTCCTTGTTGTAAGAAACTCGCCACCGCCAAAGTGCTGTGTGTAGATACCGAATTTCACCGTGAAAAAACCTATTTCGCCCAATTTGCCTTGATGCAAGTTTCGAGCAATGACGATTGTTTTATTATTGATCCCGTGCAAATCAAAGACCTCAAACCGCTTTGGGATGTGTTGCACAATCCTGATATCCTCAAAGTGTTTCATGCCGGCCGCCAGGACTTGGAAATCATTTTAGAACACTCTGGCGCTTTGCCACTACCCTTATTTGATACCCAAATTGCTGCCGCCCTGCTTGGCTATGGTCAGCAAGTGGGTTTTGGTAATTTGGTGCAACGTTTGCTCAAAAAAGAACTACCCAAAGGCGAATCATTCAGTGATTGGTTGCATCGACCGCTCACCAGCCAGCAAATGCTGTATGCCGCTGATGATGTTATTTATTTAATGCCAATTTTCCAGGCGCTTAAAGAAAAACTCCAGGCCAGCAAGCGTTTTGCGTGGCTGGAAGAAGAGCAAGCCACGCTAACCAGCTTAAGCACCTATCAAACGGATTTGAACGAAGCCTTTTGGCGGGTAAAGGGAGTGAATAAACTCAAACCCAAACAAATGTCCATTTTAAGGGAAATCGCGGCTTGGCGCGAAACCGAAGCCCAGAAAAAAGATATCCCTCGCCGCCGTCTGCTTGCAGATGAACCCATGTTAGAGCTGGCCAAACGCGATAAACTCAACATCGATGTCATGGGCAGAATGCGCGGCCTCAATAGCGGTGTGATTAATCGTTTTGGTGAAACATGGTTAAAACTTTGGGAAAAAGGCTTGGCGTCTGACCCTGAAAGCTGGCCACAACACGAAGCGCGCAAACACAACGCGGCCGGCACCGACCTGCGCTTGGAATTGCTTGATACGCTTGTGCGCCTGCGCGCTGAAGATTGCAGCATTTCTGCCACCATCCTTGCCAGCAAAAGCGAGCTATCCGCCCTTGCCTCTTGGGGTAACAACATCAAAAACCCACTACCCAAATTAAGTTGCCTTCACGGCTGGCGTAATGACTTGGTGGGTAACGATTTGGTGCGCTTGCTCAAAGGTGAACTTTGCTTGCGCCTTAGCCCCAACACGGGTCTGCCCGTCATTGATGAAGTAAGTGCTGATAAAATTCAAGAGCGCAACTAATGGACATGTATTTCAGCATTGATGCATTGGCGCTTCTTGGTGATAAAGCATGGCGCTTGCAAGCTGACAAACAAACATGGCGCCCCTGCAAATTGGGCGAACCTTTACAAGCTGATGATATGAGGCTTACCGATGCTCATGAAGTGTCTTCCTGGGTGAATGTTCGCCTACAGAAAGACGATGAATTTGGCCTCAAAGCCAAAGGCAAGGCTGGTATGTTTGATTTCCTCATGCGCGGCATCTTCGCCCACGTGATTCTCCATCGCCTCTCGGCAGCACCTGTACCCATCAAAGATTTGATGGTGCAAACCATACGCCATGCCGAAGTGGGCACACCTTGGCTGATGTACCTCGACTTGGGCGGTAATTTCCGCATGCTCAAAAGCGAAGAATCAAAAATCATCGGCAACCCATCCATTGCAGTGCGCGGCGAAATCGCATCCTCTGCCGCTTTTATCGGCGAAGAAGCCGCCAACAACAACACCTTAATCGACACCCTCTACCACCAATTCGTCGCAGGCTGGCTAGAACACCTCACCACCTCGCGCCTCTCCGTCTTCGTGCCCGACACCGAAGACATCCGCCCATTGGATGATTGCATTGAAAAAATCAAAGCTTGGGAACATGAATAGGACGCTTAAATTTGGGATTACTAATGTTCGTGACCTTTTTGATAAACTTTAGCGTGACGCAGTTTTACTTAATGACGAAGTAACAAGCGATCGTTTTTTTAACTTCATCATCATGGGTTACTCAATGATTGATTGGGTTAGAAATGACTTGTCGATGCCTAACGACGTACGTGCTCAAAGTGTTCTTGAAAAAGAACTTTACACAAATAATTGGTTAAAAATTTGTGGTGATATAGCTACTGCAAGTAAACACTTTAAATTAGATAGAAGAATACCAATTACATCTTCAGTCATATCTTCAAAAGGCTATGGTTCTGGGCGCTATGGCAAAGCTGGTTACGGTATTGGTGAAGAAGGCATAGATATCACTCTTAATGATGGAACATCATTGAATAGCCTAGATTTCGTTCATAATGTAGTTCAAACATGGAAAGAATTTATGACTAGGCACAAAATTTAAACTGGCAATTTTTCTAGAACCACTAACGCTTCAAATCCCGATAAAAATTTTCGTGTGAGCCTATTGCCAAAAGCGTGATGATTAACTTGTCATCTTCATAACTGTAAGCAAGCAAGGCTTCTTGTTGCAGCATCTTAAATTTATAAACACGCAAAAAGCTTAGATCGCCTCGCTTTTGGATACCTAGCAATGGGTTTTCGGCGACAGTTCGCACAGCCTCGTCTAAAGCTGCTTTTTGATTGCCTTTAAGTTTTTTGAGCTGCTTGGCAAAGCGTGGTGTTTGTAGGATTTGCATCATTAGCCAAATTGGTAGGCTTCAAGTTGACCATGCTCAGCTTCTTCATGAGAGAGCAACACCTCTTGAATAAAAGTGAATGGTAAATCAGGGTTTTCTTCGGCCATTTTGCCCACCTGCGCCCAGTGTTCGATTTGTTTGGGCGGTGTGCGATGTTGAGCTTTGGCATAAAGCTTTGCATCGTTTACCAGTTCATCGGAAAGTTTGATTGCGACAGCCATAGTTTTCTCCTGTGTGATCAAAGCAGGCAGGATACACCCCAAAGGTTTCTTTTTGCAACCTTTGCAATCAGAAGTTTAACCCTTTGAATACGCCGCTATGCTACCCCTCTTCGATAACAACCGATGCTCGCCAAAGGAAATAACATGTCTGAAAAGATAAAGAAAATCACCACCATCAATATGAATGGCATTCGTGCTGCCACCAAAAAGGGATTTTGGGATTGGTTTGCCGCGCAAGATGTAGATGTGCTTTGTATTCAAGAGCTTAAAGCCAACGAAGAGCAGCTTCCTGATGAAGCCAAACCTGAAGGCTACTTTCGTTATTTTCATATCGCTGAAAAACCTGGTTATTCCAGCGTGGCCTTGTATTCGCGGGTGGAGCCTGATGCTGTGCATGTGGGTTTGGGGAGCATTGATCCTGATGTGGATTGGTCGGACATGGATGCTGAGGGTCGCTTTGTGATGGCTGATTTTGGCAACCTTAGCATTATGAGTGTGTATTTTCCTTCTGGCTCCAGCTCGGAAGAGCGCCAAGCCGTGAAGATGACTTTTTTAGCTCGCTTTCTTCCATTGTTAAACAGGCTGAAAGATGAAGGCCGCGAACTTGTATTGTGCGCGGATGTGAATATCTGTCACAACGAAATTGATTTGAAAAACTGGCGCGGTAATCGCAAAAACTCAGGCTTTTTGCCCGAGGAACGCGAATGGATGAATCAAGTGATTCATAAAAGCGGCTTTGTGGATGTGTTTCGTTCGCTCTACCCTGAAAAAGAACAATACTCATGGTGGTCTAATCGTGGCCAAGCGCGCGCCAATAACGTGGGCTGGCGCATTGATTACCATATCACCACACCTGAGGTCGCCAAAAGCTTTGACAGCGTGAGTGTGTATACCGATTCATGGTTTTCTGATCATGCGCCAGTAACAGCCACGCGCAAGTAATACGCATTGACCTTTAGTCATCATGCGCATAATTTATGCGTATAAAAGTCAACATAGTGAGGGCTTATGCAACCCGTTTATGATATCAACGCTCAGAAAAAAGCGACCAACCTCAGCTTAAATAGCGACCTTCTTGAACAGGCCAAAGCGCTAAAAATTAATCTTTCTGCAACCTTAGAAAAATCTTTGGCTGAGGAAGTGCGCAAGCAAAAAGCTCAAGCTTGGCTGGCTGAAAATAAGCAAGCCATCGAAGAGTATAATAAGCGCATTGAAGAATCTGGTCTTTTTAGCGATGGGCTAAGGTTGTTTTAATGGCGCAATTTGATGTGTATGCCAACCCCAACCCAGATACAAACATAAAAGTACCCTACCTTCTTGATATTCAAGCTGATCTTTTGGCAACATTAACGACACGTATCGTTGTGCCCGTATATCAAGCCGATAGCATCAGCAATCGTATGCGTCACTTAAACCCTACGGTAAGCATTAAAAACGAGTTTATGGTTTTATCGACTGCTGAATTGGCAGCCGTGCCTAAGGCTTATTTGGGCAAACCGATTACCAACCTTAGTCACGAAAGGATCAATATTATCAACGCCATTGATTTACTCATCACAGGCGTTTGAACCATGCCTGAGCTTCCAGAAGTTGAAACCGTTGTGAACGGATTAAAACCCCAAGTAATGGGTCATCGCATTCTTGATGTGCGCAATAGCGGTAAAAACTTACGCTATCCCCTGCCTGATTTTACCAGCATTACGCATGCAACAATTAACGACATCCACCGCCGCGCCAAATATCTAATTTTCAGCTTAGATAATCAGCAAACCTTGTTATGGCATTTGGGCATGACTGGGCAATTTCATGTGCTAGAAAACGATGCTGAAGCTGCAAAGCATGAGCACGTGCGCTTGGATTTGAGTGAAAACATCAGTCTCTGTTACCGCGACACCCGTCGCTTTGGTTATGCGGATATTTGCGACACCAACAACCTTTTAGCACACCCTTGGTTAAAAAAACTTGGGGTTGAGCCGTTAACCGACGAGTTTGATGCCAAACAACTTAAAATAAACTTACAAACCCGAAACACCAGCATCAAACAAAACATCATGGACAATGCTATCGTGGTGGGTGTGGGCAATATCTATGCTTCTGAATCCTTGTTTCGCGCTGGCATTCATCCTGCTGCCCCAGCCAAGTCATTAAGCAGCAAGCAGCTTGGCCTACTGGTATTACATATCAAAGAAGTGTTAAAAGAAGCCATTATTGCAGGCGGCAGCACCATCAGTGATTTTGTTAAAGCCGATGGCAAGCCTGGTTATTTTGCACATAGTTTTAAGGTGTATGGCCGCGATGGTGAGCCTTGCCTAGTCTGCAAATCGCCAATTCAACGCATCGTGCAAGCTGGCCGAGCATCATTCTTTTGCCCGAATTGCCAGAAGGTTTGAGCATGTTTTTCAAGCGCAGAGGACGCGAAGTGACGCGAAGTTTTTTTCAGACAGCAATCATTGCTTTGTATCAACCCAGATTGGCCTGCATCAATCCGCATCTGAGCAAACAAAAAGAATTCCGAAAAACTTTGCGTAACTTTGTCTACTTCGCGGTTTTATCTCCTCTTGGTGCCTATCATGTGGGTTGAGCCGCCGCGTCCTTTGAAGGAAATACCCACTGAACCGGGTATTTATCAAATGTTGGATGAAAACCGCAAGGTTTTGTATGTGGGCAAAGCACGCAACTTGCGCAAGCGGGTATCGAGCTATTTCCAGCGTCAATCCGAATCGTTGCGCACCCAAGCCATGGTGCAACTGGTGCGCGCTATTGAGTTTAACGTCACGCCTTCCGAAGCAGATGCCTTGGTGCTTGAGCATAACCTCATCAAACAGATCAAGCCGCGCTATAATGTACTGCTCAAAGATTCAAAAACGTATCCCTACATCTTGCTGCGTGATGAGAATTATCCTCGCCTGCAAATGTATCGCGGCGACCGCAAGATTCCGGGCGAATACTTTGGCCCCTTTCCACATGCAGGCGCCGTGCACACCACCATTCATTTGATGCAAAAGGTATTTCAGTTGCGCGATTGTGAGGATTCGGTGTTTCAAAATCGCACCCGTCCTTGCATGCAGCATCAAATCGGCCGCTGCTCAGCGCCCTGTTGTCATATTGTGAGCAAAAGCCAATACCAGCAACAAGCCGCTGATGCCAAAGATTTTTTAAAAGGCAACGACCAAAGTTTGATGCAAACTTGGCAAGAGCGCATGAAAGATGCTGCTTCCAAACAACAATTTGAGCTCGCTGCAATCTTGCGCGATCGCATTGCTGCCTTGCGCACCATCTTTGCCCAAAACGATCAACAGGATTTGCCCAGCAATGCCGATGTGATTGCCATTCTTCGGCAAAGTGATGCTGTGATGGCCTGCGTTGGCATTCGGCGTAATGGTCGCGATTTGGGTGTACACAGCATCAAGGTCGACCAAGGCCATGAAGCCGATGATTTGGAAATTCTGCAATCGCTGATGATTGAGCGTTATCGCAAGGAAACACCGCCCCAAGCTATGCTGATTGCTAGCGATGAAACCCTGCGTACTGGCATTGGGCATGTGCTCAAACTGCTGCACCCAAACGCTAAAACCACGCTCTATTTCCCCAAACGCGGACCTCGCTTTGAATGGTTGAATAAAGTGATTCGCGCTGGCACCGAAACCATGGCAGCGCGCACTGGTCATAATCAAAGCTTAGCCTTTGAAGCCCTCACCTCCATGTTGCAGCTCGATACCACGCCGCAACTGATTGCTGCCGTAGATAATGCCCATCTTG
Source organism: Mariprofundus sp. UBA1536 (assembly GCA_002323245.1). Lineage (GTDB taxonomy): Bacteria > Pseudomonadota > Zetaproteobacteria > Mariprofundales > Mariprofundaceae > Ghiorsea. Next base: position 38,494 of record DCPU01000001.1, read on the forward strand.
GCGGCAAACAAATGTTATCGGCGATTGTCTTTGCCGACATGAATGGCCCGCGCAAAGATTTGTATCGAAAGTACAAGCTTGATGACGTCATTAAGGGTGAAGCTGTGCTTGATGGTGATGATTATGCCGCTATGGCGGCTGTGCTCACCCGCTTTTTCTCAGCCATCAACGAAGAGCGTATACCCGCACCTGATGTATTGCTTATCGATGGTGGTAAGGGGCAACTTAGTGTAGCTAAAGAAGTGGCCAAACAATTTGATTTTGAACACATCAAACTGCTCGCTGTTGCTAAAGGCGCCAAACGTAAAGTTGGAGAAGAAACACTCTGGGCAGGCTGGGATCATGCCCCTAACAATCTGCTGCACGGCTTTAAACCCGGCATCCACAATGCAGCTCTTTTATTGATAGCCCGCGTGCGCGATGAGGCTCACCGCTTTGCCGGCAGCTTCTTACAACAACGCCGACAAAAAAGTGTATTAAAATCAAGCTTGGACGGTATCCTAGGCATCGGAAAATTGAAGCGTAGCGCCCTGCTAACACACTTTGGTGGCATCGATGGTGTAAAGAAGGCATCACGCAAGCAATTGGAAGAAGTAGAAGGTATGTCGACAACACTTGCGGAGCGTGTTTTTACAGCATTACACCGCTAAAAAGGATGATATATGAAACCCACAGCGCAACCCTCTTGGAAAACATTACAAGCGGAATCAGAAACGATGAAGCAAGTGCAAATGACGGACTTATTTGCCAACAACCCCAAGCGAGCTGAGGCATTCACCCTAACCCTGCGTGATTTGTATGTGGACTACTCCAAAAATATCATCACCGACACCACCATGAAGCACTTGATGCAACTGGCCAAAGAGCAAGATGTGACGGGCTGGATTCAGAAAATGTTTCGCGGTGAAAAAATCAACAACACTGAAAACCGCGCGGTTTTACACACAGCCCTGCGCAACCGTGAAAGCACTCCCGTTACTGTCGATGGCAAGGATGTGATGCCTGGCATCAACGGCGTATTGGAACAAATGCGTGGTTTTACTGAAGCTGTACGCAATGGTGAATGGTTGGGCAGCACTGGTAAACGTATTACCGATATCGTCAACATCGGTATCGGCGGCTCGGACTTAGGCCCATTGATGGCTTGTGAAGCACTCAAACCTTACGCCAAAGACAACCTAAACGTGCATTTCGTATCCAATGTTGATGGCACCCATATTGTAGAAACGCTCAAACATCTCAGCCGAGAAAGCACACTTTTCGTGATTGTATCCAAAACGTTTACTACCCCTGAAACCATGACCAATGCCAAAACAGCGCGTGGTTGGTTTCTTACGCGCGGTGGTACCCGCTCATCCATTGGCAAACATTTCGTAGCCGTATCCTCCAACACCAAACGGGCCGAAGATTTTGGTATTGATGCCGAACACATCTTTGAATTTTGGGATTGGGTGGGTGGCCGTTATTCCTTATGGAGCGCAGTTGGTCTTTCTATCGCTTTGTATTTGGGCATGGAAAACTTTGAAGCATTGCTTGCTGGCGCATATGAAATGGACAAACATTTTGAGACTGCACCCATTGAGCAAAACATCCCTGTAGTGCTGGCCATGCTTGGCGTTTGGTACCACAACTTCTTTGAATCTGGCTCCCATGCGATTTTGGCTTATGACCAATACTTGCACCGCTTCCCTGCGTATTTACAGCAAGCAGATATGGAGAGTAATGGCAAAAGTGTGACCCGCACTGGTGAAAAGGTGGACTACAAAACTGGGCCCATCATTTGGGGCGAATCCGGCACCAATGGCCAACATGCATTTTATCAATTGATTCATCAAGGCACGCACATAATTCCATGTGATTTTATTGCCCCGATTGAAACCCAAAACCCAATTGCTGATCATCATGAAAAGCTTCTATCCAACTTCTTTGCCCAAACCGAAGCTTTGATGGTGGGTCGCTCTGCAGACAAAGCACGCCAAAATTTGGAAGCCAAAGGCTTGTCAGCTGAAGAGATAAATTTGTTGATTCCGCATCAAACCTTCTCAGGCAACAGACCCACCAACTCCATTCTTTTTCAAAAGTTAGACCCATTCACTTTGGGTATGATTACAGCCATGTATGAGCACAAGGTGTTTGTGCAAAGTGTGATTTGGGATGTGAATGCCTTTGATCAATGGGGTGTTGAATTGGGCAAAGAATTGGCCAATGTGGTCTTGCCAGAACTTAGTGATTTTGTACCTATGGGCGCCCACGACAGCTCTACACTGAGTCTGATTGAAACCTACAAAAAACACAGGTTAAACGTTTAGTTTCCAACCTTTCTATTCGATATTATCGAGAAAGGCCTTACAGGCATCATAGACATGTTCGGGCATAATATTGGCCATGCATGGGTGGCCAAGCACATTGCATTCACGCTGCAAACAAGGGCTGCAGGTCGCGGGTTTATACAAGACATGCGTTTTGATCCCCGATGGTGAAGTGCGATTGGGGTCAGTTGCGCCAAACATAGTCACTGTAGGCACACCCATACCCGCTGCCACATGCATCAGCCCTGAATCATTACAAAGCATCAGCTTGGTTGCGCCAACAATTTGCAACGCTTGGCGCAAACTCGTTTGCCCTGAAGCATTCCAAAAGTGGCCACTCACCTGCGATACACATTGGCTGGCAATTTCTCGTTCTGCAGGCGTGCCAAGCACTACAATATCCCAGCCATCGGCACTGATGCGCTTTAAGACTGCGGCATATGATTCCGCAGGATAGCGCTTAGCGCCGCCAAACTGCGCGCCAGGTGCCACGCAAATAAAACGTTCAACATTGATATTCTGAGCAACAAGCAAAGCCTGTGCGCTTTTCATTTCTTCTTCGGGCACAACAAGCTCAACATTGGAATATGGCGTGGGCAGCCCAAATTGCTTGAGCATATCAAGATAGTAACCACGATGATGCTCATGGATCAAATCAACTGTGGAAGTAAAAGCATGGGTCAATAACATCCCCCGCCCTTCTTTGCGAAAACCCACTCGTTTTTTCCCACGAGAAGCAAATGCCTGTAATGCAGAACGGAGGCTATTGGGGAATAAAAAAACAGCATCACTATGCTTGGTGATTTCCGGAGCATAACGAATGGATGGATGATTCAAGTTTAAAAAGGGAATTAAATCAGGTAACCAAGACCTGCCAAACACTTCAATGTCGGCATCCTGATAATGTTGGCACAATGCCCGCAGCGCCGGTTGTGCCAAAACCACGTCACCCAACCAATTGGGTGGCATCAATACAATACGTTGTTTCATTTATAACGCCGAAGAATCGTGCGGTTTACAGATAAAAATAATTTCTTTACTCAATGAAAACCAACTGCGCTTGGCCATCACTTTTTCTTCAGAGATAATTTGTACATGTCGGCTCAATGAATTGCGAAATCCCCGTGCTGTATAGGTATATAAACGATTAAAACGCGGCAATGTCGGTGCAAATTTTGCTAAAAGGAGATGCGCCCTAGCCAACCAATGCGGCCAAACATCAATACTCACAAACAATAGTCCATCATCTTTGAGCAGCTTGCTCATTTTATTCAATACCAATTCGGGGTTAAGCACATCACTTAATGTATTCAGACAAACCACAGCATCAAAAGATGCACTCGGCATTTCCAAGCGTTCTGCCATCATGGTGATATAGGTACCGCTTTCTGGCATTAAGCCGGGAAACAACCGCCGGTAATCAACGATCAATGGGTCAACATAGGTTTTTTCACCCATCTCTAAATATTGAATCGCACAAACAGGTCCACAACCAATTTCTAGTAATGTGATATCAGCAGACCTTCCATCCAGGTGTTTTTCCATCAAAGGAACATAATGCTCTTGCGCAACACTGGTACGCTCACTTAAGGCCTGTTCATTTTGCCAAAATTGTAATACCCGTTTCTGAAATAATTCCCATCTTGCTTTGCTTACAGCAAAGTAAAACGCACGATGCAACACATGGCTGCGCAAAAGATGGGTGGTTTCAGAAAGATTACTCATGAAGGTGAGAGACTAATCAAGGCATTGTGAATAAGCATCAATTTTAAGCAAAAAAAAACGCCCACATTGCTGCGGGCGTTTGATTCAAAGCTTTATAAGCAATGTTTTAGTGAACGTCTTTCCAGATTTCGCGTTTTAGCAAGAACAACACCAAAGCGAGTAACAACAAGAAGCCCATCACATAACCACCGATTGCACGACGTTCATTTTGATGTGGGTCACCAATAAACGCTAAAAATGCTGATACATCATTGGCTTGTTTTTCCAAATCAGCCGTATCGGCCTCATCGTGATCCAACCAGCTCAATGGATCTGGCATAGCAATCAAATGACCTGGAAAGACTTCATTGTAATTACCATCTGCAACTTTACCTGCCGGGTCATGCGTGTAACCAGTTAGTAATGAATAAATATAATCGGCACCCCCACGGCGACCTGGCACGATAAGTGACAAATCAGGCGGAACTTTACCATAAGATTCTTTGGCATCTTCAGGCGACAAATCCGTAGTCATACCTGAAGTCAGCGCTTTATCACCGCGCAACTCATCAGCCATTTCGCGGCTAATACCAAGCTCTGGGTAATCCATCAAACCTTTGTAGGTGACGTATTTTGCAGAATGACAACCCATACAAACATCAGTGAATACTGTGAGCCCGCGAAGCAATTGCTCTTGGTCGGCCACATTAATCTCTGCATGTTTGAGGTGCATATCACCACCAGATGCCAACACTTGAGTTGAGACCATCATAGACGTCGCAGCAACCAAGCCCAGTAACATAGATTTCATGTTCATTTTACACTCCCTCCGGTAATGGTCTGGTTTTCTCAATCATGGGCAAGAAAGGCAGCGCCAGGAAGAAGACGAAGTAGTATGCCGTAGCAATCTGACCAACAAGTTTTAATGTTTCAGTTGGTGCTGAGTGACCACAGTATCCCAATACAATCACGTCAATGAAGAACATGATGACCATACCTTGATACATAGGGCGGTAACGCGCCGAACGTACTTTTGAGCGATCCAAGAAAGGATATACAAACAAGATAGCCAGTGAAGCACCCATAGCTGCGATACCAACCAGCTTGACTTCAAATGAACGCAAGATGGTGTACCAAGGTGTGAGGTACCAAACAGGTGCAATGTGCGCAGGTGTTTGCAAGTTATTGGCTGGCACATAGTTGTCTACTTCGATGAAATAACCACCCATTTGTGGGTTAAAGAACACTACATAGCTGTAGAACAACAAGAACACAGACACTGCAAATGCATCTTTCATGGTGACATAAGGATGGAAAGTTACGACATTTTTAGGGTCGTGTTGATCCAAATCAATACCGTCTGGATTGTTAGAATGCACAGTGTGCAGGGCATGAATATGACCACCAACGATAGCAACCAACAACAATGGGAACAAATAATGCAATGAGAAGAAACGGTTCAGCGTTGGGTCACCAACAGAGAAACCACCCATCAAAATTTGACCAATGTATTCACCAAGAACTGGAATCGCACCAAACAAGTTGGTGATTACGGTCGCACCCCAGAAGCTCATTTGACCCCAAGGAAGCAAGTAACCGAAGAATGCAGCGCCTTGCATGATAAGCAAAATCACAACACCAACAATCCAAATCAACTCACGTGGCTCTTTGTATGAACCGTAGTACATACCACGACCCATATGGATATACACAACAAGGAAGAAGAACGATGCACCAACAGCATGCATATAACGAATCAACCAACCAAAATTCACGTCACGCATAATGCGCTCTACCGAATCAAAGGCTACTGAGAAGCCGCCATCAGTAAGCATGGCACTTGGTTTGTAATACATAGCCAAGAAAATACCTGTGATGACTTGCAGCATCAAAACGGTCATGGCCAAGGCACCAAACACCCACATCCAGTTTAGGTTTTTAGGCGCTGGGTATTCAGTCAGCTGTGATTTAATAATGGCTTCTAAGCCCAAACGGCGGTCTACCCAGCCGAATACTTTAGTTTTCATAATAGTATCTAACACGAATATCCCCCTTAACCAATCACTACAACAGTATCACTGGTGTATTTGTATGGCATGACATGAAGATTGTGCGGTGCAGGTGAACCATTCACTACACGTGCTGATAAATCGTAGTAAGAGCCATGGCATGGGCAATGCCAGCCGCCAGCCCAATCTGAAGGCACAGAATCACCCCACTCTGTACGACCTTTTGAAGGTTTATAGAGTGGAATACATCCCAAATGCGTACAGCTCGCTACCACAATCAAATACTCAGGTTTGATAGAGCGGTTTTTACGTTTTTCAGGCGTATCCATCCATGCTGCTTGAACAGCTTCGATAGCTTCAGAATTGGCATCTTTAAGCTTATCATCATGGCCATCAAGTTGTGCCAATAGCTCTGGTGTACGGTTGGTGATAAACACAGGTTTACCTTGCCATTGCACCACAACCAACTGACCCTCAGCAACTGTGCCTACATTAAATTCTGTGGTTGCAGCTGCCAGTGTGTCTGCAGCTGGTAACATACTTCCGATAAACGGAACCGCTACCGCTCCCCCTGCTACTGCACCTAGGCCTCCGGCAGCAACATAGAGAAAATTACGTCGTGAGTGATCAGTTTGATCTGTCATAATTTAACCCTTCCCCCTCTTTTAAATTCTAACAAATTGTTATTTTTTTGGATTGAACTTAGCCTGCTTTTTCAGCGATAGCGCGCAATTCTGCAATCGCAGCAGCATAGTCTGGTGTATTATATACAGCAGAGCCTGCCACAAATGCATTTGCGCCCGCAGATGAGACCTCTTCAATGGTTTTAGGGCTTACGCCACCATCAACATGCAAATAAGCATCGCTTCCTGCTTCATCAAGCATTTTACGCGCTTCTTTGATTTTATCCGTCACGGCATGAATATAAGATTGTCCGCCGTAGCCAGGATTCACACTCATCAACAGAATCAAATCTGTGCAGTGAAGAACATTCTTTAATGTTGACACTGGCGTTGATGGGCAAAGTGATACGCCGGCTTTGCAACCTAGTGAGCGAATCAATTGCAATGTTCTTTCGAGATGCACACACGCTTCTTGATGCACAGTAATAAAATCTGCGCCAGCTTTGGCAAAGGCTTCTACTTGTGTTTCTGGATGGTTAACCATCAAATGAACATCAAGCACCTTTTTGGTGTGTGGGCGAATCGCCTTCACGATATTGTCGCCGATAGTAATTGGTGGCACGAAAGAGCCGTCCATGACGTCTACGTGTACCCAATCACATCCGCCTACATCAATAGCGCGAATTTCTTTTTCTAAGTTGGCAAAGTCTGCCGATAAAATTGAGGGAGCAATATATACATTTTTCATAGGGCGGATTTATAACGGCTGCAACATCCACCGTCCAGCAATTATTAACACCACATTAAAAATCGAATTTAAGGATTGACAGCCATCCGTTCATCGACATACTGCGCAACCAATTCGCATGGTCATTTCTAAATGGTTCATGTTATTTAGGAGAATTCCAAATTGGCTAATCATGTTTCCGCTGAAAAACGCGCCCGTCAAGACATCATCAAACGCGATCGTACTCGCGCACAAAAATCTAAAATGCGCTCTACTATCAAACGCGTTCGTGAAGCTATCGCATCTGGCGATCAAGCAGCAGCAAACACAACGTTTAGTGAAGCAACTTCATTACTAGCCCGTGCTGGCCGCAAAGGAATCATTCATCCGAAACAAGCAGCTCGTCGTGTTTCTCGCCTTAACGCTTCTATCAAGGCAATGACTGCTTAATTTAAAACTGTTCATTAAAAAGGCGCCCATGTGGCGCCTTTTTAGTTGCTCAAAAATCAAATTTTATGATTTAACCAAGCCAATAAGGCATCTTCCCCGACGACTTCCACACCCAATTCAGCTGCTTTCTTTAATTTAGACCCTGCTTTTTCACCAGCAATCAACACATCTGTATTTTTTGAAATGGCGCTTGCCACATTCACGCCACGTTGCTGCAACTGAATCTTGGCCAGATTACGTTTGATGGCTGTAAGTGAACCCGTCAGCACTACTGTTTTTCCAGCGAGCGGATGCGAAGTATCCACAACAGGTTTTTCTTCCGCTAAAATTTCAACACCCAAAGCTTGTAGCTGCTTGATGACATCCTGGTTATGGGATTCAGCAAAAAAATCAACGATAGCATTCGCCACTTCCAAGCCAACATCTTGCACTTCCAATAATGATTCCACATCGGCTTGTTGTAGTGCATCCAAATTTGCAAAACGCAAAGCCAACTGCCTCGCTGTTGCTTGGCCTACATGACGAATACCCAAAGCGTAAATGAAACGGGACAAAATGATGTTTTGCCGCTGCGCTATGCCCTGCTGCAAATTGGCGATTTTTTTCTCACCCATACCTTCCCATGTGGCCAATATCTCATAATCTAGATTAAATACATCAGCGATGGTTTTCACCAAACCTGCATCGACAAGACTTTCAGCCAACTTACTGCCAAAACCTTCAATATCAAAACCATCACGCGATACAAAATGCTTCACCCGCTCTTTAAGTTGGGCAGCGCATGACAAACCACCCGAACAACGAATTGCTGCCTCACCCTCTTCTTGCATCACATGCGCAGCACATACTGGGCAGACTTCAGGAACCAACGGTGCATGTGAACGATTAGCATCACCCATCGATAATGAGCGCACCACCTCAGGAATCACATCGCCTGCACGGCGAATCACCACCCTATCACCCTCGCGAATATCTTTGCGCGCCAACTCTTGAATATTATGCAGGGTTGCACGCGATACCATCACGCCCGCCACCAAAGCAGGCTTCATATTGGCCACAGGCGTAATCACACCCGTGCGCCCCACCTGCCATGTGATGGATTCGACAATCGTTTCCACTTCTTCTGCAGGAAATTTATAAGCAATCGCCCAGCGCGGTGAACGCGCCACAGAACCAAGTTGCGATTGCATGGCATAGTCATCGACTTTAAAGACCATGCCATCAATATCATAAGCCAAGCCTGAGCGTTTCTCCGACCATGTTTGATAATAAGCCAATACCGCTTCCACATCGTGTAAAATTGCGACCTCTTGGGTGGCAAAACCAAGGGATTGAAGACGTGTGAGCAACTCATTTTGCGAAGAAGCAAACTGCTCACCGCCCACACCGGCCGCATAAGCAAAAAATGATAAATTACGCGAAGCTGTGATCCTGGCATCGATCTGACGCAAAGAGCCAGCCGCCGCATTACGTGGGTTAGCAAAAAGCTTTTGCCCTTCAACTTCTTGCCTTTGATTCAAGGCCATAAACGAAGCTTTGGACATATAAATTTCACCCCGCACTTCCAAACGCGCCGGGATTGCAAAGGAATCACTTTGCAATTGCCAAGGAATGCCGGCCACAGAACGCACATTATCGGTCACATCTTCACCGGTTGCACCATCGCCGCGCGTAGCCGCATAAATCAACTGACCCATTTCATAGTATATATTAATAGCCAAACCATCGACTTTGGGTTCAGCGATATAGGATACTTGCATATCATCAGGCAACAGGCTTTGGTTGCGCTGCACAAATTCACGGATTTCTTCTTCTGAAAAGGCATTGGCCAATGACAACATAGCCACGCCATGTGGGCGGCTTTGAAAGGCAGTATCGGGTTTGAAGCCTACAGTTTGGGTGGGTGAATCTTCTGGGATAGGTTCACTAGAATTCGATTCCAACTCTGCTAGCTCACGCAACAATGCATCATATTCCGCATCAGTAATAATGGGGGCGTCTAGCACATAATAGCGATAATTATGTCCGCGTAGCTCGCCGCGCAGCTGATGGATTCTTTGCTTAGACGCTTGTTCGCTCACTTTTGAATCGGGGCAGTAGTCACAAGGGTTTGGATATAGTTGTAAAACTCAGGCTGCAACCATTCCACGCCACCCTTGAGATGCTGTAAAATTTTACCATCTCGGCCCACAATAAACGTTTCAGGATAACGAAACACATTATATTGCTTTGAAATCGATGAATCCTTATCCCACAACACTGTAAAATTCATCTTATTTTCGGCAACAAAGTTTTTGACCACTTCATCACCTTGATCCACAGAAACGGCCACAATTTCAAAACCTTTATCTTTAAAGGTTTCATACAACTTCACCATAGAAGGCACTTCTTTGCGGCATGGCGGACACCATGTTGCCCAGAAGTTGAGTAAATACACTTTGCATTCAGGAAGCCCTTGAAATTTTCCGTTCAAGTCAGGTAATTGGAATGGTTTAACAGGATCACCCGCGCCAATTGGCTTGGTGCCTTCTGGCAGGGCAAAAAACATCGCTGCCCCCAAAGCGAGGATAAGCCCTAACGCTGCGATAACCTTTACATTCATACCATTCCCTCTTTTGCTAACTGCAATGCTTCGGCCAATTGCGGATAATCAACAAAATGGCGCATACATTCGACGCCTTCAATCAATAATACCGGCACATCATTGCCATATAATTTTTTTAAGTGTTCGTCGGTGTCCACATCCACAGCTTCAAAACGGCACAGACCTTGCCGCTGGGCAAGGTCTGCTGCGATATAAGCATCACCGCACAAATGACAACCCTTGCGGGTCATCATTTGCAGCAGCGGCAAACTTGATGTCACCAATTAACCTTTGGGCTGCAAGATAATGGTAAACACTTGGTTGCCTTGTCTATCGAGCAAAATACGCAAAGCATGATCTTCACTCAGCGTGGCTGCTGCTTTTTCAAATTCACGCACATTGGTAATTTCTAAACCATCAATACGCATAATCACATCACCCTGCTCAATGCCAGCGCGATGGGCTGGTGAGCCTTGACGCACTTGACGCACCACAACACCAGCTTCGGTGCGAGCACGTAATTTTTTAGCAACATCGGGGGTAAGCGGTTCAACAACCAACCCATGTTCAGCTAAAGCCTTTTTCTTATTTTGCATTTGTGCAGTTTCATCTTCTGGCATGGCTTCAACAACCACAGGAATCGATTTCCTTTCATCACCTCGAATCACATCCACAACCACTTTGTCACCCGGTTGATGACGCGCCACTTTAATTGGCAAATCATGTGATTTCTTAATCACTTCGCCATCAATGGCCACAATCACATCACCAGCTTGAATACCAGCCTTATCAGCTGCAGATCCGGCTTCAACTTGCGGCACCAAAGCTCCAAATTTGTTTTTCAGACCCAGAGTATCCATGGTCACTTTATCCACATCTTGAATACGAATACCCAAACGTGCCCTTTGCACGCGGCCATTTTTACGTAATTCTTCAAATACTGATTTGGCCAAATTAATCGGAATGGCAAAACCAATACCGTTATTGCCACCGCTTTGTGAGTAAATGGCCGTATTGATACCAATCACTTCACCTTTGGCATTAAACAATGGGCCGCCCGAATTGCCCGGATTAATCGCGGCATCAGTTTGAATAAAATCATCATAAGGACCCGAACCAATCACGCGCCCTTTGGCGGAAACAATACCCGCAGTCACCGTTTGCTCTAAACCGAATGGATTACCAATGGCAACCACCCAATCGCCTACACGCATGGCGTTGGAGTCACCTAAAGTCACAGGTTTGACATTCTTTTTATTAATTTTAAGTAGTGCCAAATCCAGCTTGGGATCGGTACCAATCAATTCAGCCTCAAATTCTTCACCATCACTATTTTTGACCACAATTTCATCGGCATCTTTGACCACATGGTTGTTGGTGACGATATACCCATCTTTGGACAGGATAAAACCCGTACCTAAAGCATGACGTTCTTGCTCTGGCATTTGATCTAAAAAACCTCGAAAGAAATCATCAAAGGGTGAAGATGGAAAGCCTTCAAACGGCGAACGGAAATTTTTTGGCATGGTTTTGCTACGCTGGGTGGTACTGATATTTACAACTGATGGTTTTTGCGCCGCAGCCAAATCAGCAAAGCTATCGGGCATGGCATAAAGTGTAGCTGGGCACAAAGCTGGCAAAACGACCAAACCTGTAACAACGACAAAACTCTTCAAGGTGTTAAACAATGGTACTCTCCTTAATGCTATAGTTTGTACGACTTGACCTACAAGGCGAAGAACCATGAAAAGCCAAGATGAATGTTGTATGAATCACTATATAAGGCAAATTCATATTCAATTTCAATACCCTACGATTCAACCGACATGACCACTGGATACTTCCACCATCTGCGGCGCATCAAATTTCTCAGCATGGTTCATCATCCATAACCAAACCAAACCAGCACCACCAAGACCAAACAACGCAGAAGCCAAATCACCAGAAAAGCCTATGGCTTCTGCCACAAAAAAGCTCAACGCACCGAATAGCAAAAAGGCCAATACAGGCAATCCATAAAACATCACACTCACCTGCAAAATCAACTGGTCGGGCACTTCAACGGTGACCACATCACCCACTTTGGCCAGCAAAATATTCGGCAAGCGAATATCATATTGGTTTTTTGTTTTTTCTTGTGGCTCTTCAGCAGCCCCTTTTTCCCAAGCGCCAAGGGTACCACATGCCGATTTGCCAGCGCATGAGCCACACGAAGACTCACGTTCTGCGCGAATCACAGCATTACCCTGCTCTAATGCAATCACCACACCTTGTTTTTTCATATCAATTTATCACCCACTTGAAGCGAATTGCCGCGCAAGTAGTCGCTGGCAGCCATTATTTTCTTACCTTCTGGTTGCAAGCTGGTAACACGAAGCACGTTACCATCACCGCAGACCACGTCCAAGCCAGCCTTAATGCCCACAATAGTGCCCGCTTCTTGCTTACTCGCCTCGGCCAACATTTCACTGCTGATTAATTTTAAGTCTTTGCCGGCAACTGAAGTACGCACCCCAGGTTTGGGCGTAAAACACCGCACATAACGTTCAATGTTTTCTGCTGGCATTTGCCAATCAACAATGCGCTCATCGTTGCTAATTTTCTTGGCATAGGTTAAGCCGTTTTCAGCTTGCGGCATAGGCGTAAGCTTTGCTGATGCAATATCGAAAATAGCTTCAAGCAAAGCCGTAGCACCCAGGCCTTCCAACTCGGCCCACAAACTTGCGCCCGTGGTTGCAGATGTAATGGGCAAACGTTTTTCAAAGTAAATGCCGCCTGTGTCTAAGCCCGCTTCCATTTGCATAATGCCTACACCTGTCTCGGCATCACCTGCAAGCAAGGCGCGCTCAATGGGCGCTGCGCCGCGCCAGCGTGGCAGCAAGGAGGCATGCACATTAATCGGCGCAACCTTTGGCGCTTCCAGCCACGACACAGGCAAAATCATGCCAAATGCTACAACCACCAAAATATCAGCTTCTTTGCTTTGCAGCCAAGCCAAAGCTTCTTCATTGCCGCGCAGGCTTTCCGGCGTAATAACATCAATATCTGCTTCAATGGCGGCTTGTTTCACTGGTGATGGCGAAAGCTTCATACCTCGCCCTGATTTCCTATCCGGCTGAGAAACCACACCCACCACATCGATATTTTCATGGTCTATCAAAGCTTTAAGACAAGCCACTGAAAAGTAAGGCGTGCCTGCAAAAACAACACGCAGTTTGGCTGAAGGTGTACTCATGAGAGGTATTTCTTTTTCAAACGTTTCACAATCATGCGGCGTTTTAGCGGGCTGAAATAATCGATAAATACTTTGCCATCAAGGTGATCAAACTCGTGCTGCAAAGCCACAGCTTGAAAACCTTCAAAGTCTTCTTCAAAAACCTTACCCGTTAAATCCTGCCAGCGCAGACGCACTGCATTGGGGCGCTCGACTTCGCCATAGATATCTGGCACCGACAAACAACCTTCTTCGGTGAAATCGGTAGTTTCGCTCTTCCATAAAAACTCAGGATTAATCCACACTTTATAATCGCGGCTACCGCTGCCTTCTTCACTGCGCCAATCCACATCGGTAATGGCCACGCGCAGCGATACACCAATTTGCGGCGCAGCAAGGCCAACGCCAGGTGCATCATACATGGTATCAGCCATGTCTTGGACAAGCGTTTTTAAGCTGGGATCTTCAAAGACGGTCACTGGCTTGGCCACTTTGGTCAGACAGTCTTCGGGGTACACCAAAATGCGTTTGATACTCATAAACTCGTCAAACCTTCCAATCGTTTAATAAGTGCAATGTATGGTCAAGGCCGCCATGGCTTAAGGCAAAGGGTGCTGCTGCCCGCACTTTGGGTTTGGCATGAAAAGCAATACCAAGACCAGCCACCCCCAACATCGGCAAATCATTGGCACCATCGCCCAAAGCCACCGATTGCTGCAAAGCTATGTCCCATTCCGCACATTTCTCTATCAATAACGTTCGTTTGCTATTGGCATCCACGATATTGCCGAGCACGCGGCCCGTGAGTTTACCATCGATAATTTCTAAGGTATTGGCGCTGGTAAAGTCCAAGTTCAAACGCTCTTTTAACAACGCCGTGAAAAAGGTAAACCCACCCGAAACCAAGCCTACTTTCCAGCCTTTACTTTGCACCGTATTGATCAAGCGCTCAGCGCCATCAGTCAAACGAATGCGCTCTTCATACACCTGATTGAGTACCGATTCATCCAAGCCAGCCAGCAATTTTACGCGGGCAATCAAGGATTCAGAGAAGTCGAGCTTACCTTCCATCGCCGATTGGGTGATAGCAGATATTTGCGCTTTGATGCCCAAAAAATCAGCAATTTCATCAATACATTCGCATTGAATCAGCGTGGAGTCCATATCCATAAACAATACGCCAGGCTTGTTTAGATTCGGCGCTGGTGAAGCTTCAAGCAAAGCGATATCAACATCTAAATTTTCAGAAAGAAGGCGAAGCTCGGCATTGCGTTGCTTCATATCTTTGACATTGCCAATCAGCGCCAGCTTCCAGCCACCAATCACTTCTTGTGCATCCATCACGGCCAAACCGTGGGCTGCTAAAGCTGCATGAATAGTTTGAAATTGCTGCGCTTGCAGATTCGCAGAGATATACAATTGATAATCCGGCGCAATTAATGATGAAATCACATCCGAAGACTGCATATAGGATTTGAATACTTTTAACATAGGCGGGAGTGTAGGGCGTTTGAAAATTTTTAGAAGTCAGAACATCCCTCTGCTTTTTCATCATATTTTCTTCATATCTTCTAAGCATCTTTCCAGGCCTTGATTGCCTTCTTTTCCAATCAGCCCTACCTTTGCCGCCATGAAACAATATGCCCTCAAACGCCTCGCAGGCATGATTCCTTTGTTGCTTGGCATCACCATTATATCCTTTGGCATGATGCATTTATCGCCAGGTGAACCATCGGTGGTAGGGCAAAACTTTGATCCCAAAGTTTCTTCCCAAGATATCGAGCGCCTGCGCAGCTTTTATGGCTTGGACAAACCGCTCTACGAACAATATTTCAGTTGGTTGCAACGCTTGGTAGTGCTCGATTTTGGCAATTCATTTTCATCAGATAATCGTCCTGTGCTCGATAAAATCACTGAGCGTATTCCGGTCACGCTTTGGATTAATGTTTTGGCGATGGCTGTAATTTTATTGTTAGCCGTGCCCATCGGGGTAGTCTCGGCGGTGCGCAAGGATTCATGGTTGGATCGAAGTTTGACCGTATTTGTCTTTCTCGCTTTTGCCATCCCCTCCTTCTGGCTGGGTCTTCTCTTGATGATGGCACTGGGTGTCAACATCCAGTTGCTACCGATCTCAGGCATGCACGATTATGGCTGGCAACAACTCCCGTGGTTTGAGCAACAATTGGATTTACTCAAACACCTCATTCTTCCCGTCTTCATCTCTGCCATCGGCGGCCTTGCTGGCATGTCACGCTTTATGCGCACTGGCATGCTTGATGTTATTCGCAGCGACTACATCACCACCGCCCGAGCCATGGGTGTGCCAGAGCGCAGCATCCACTACCGCCTCGCCCTCAAAAATGCCCTACTCCCCATGATTACGCTATTGGGTTTATCCATCCCCGGCCTTATCGGCGGCTCAGTGATTGTGGAGCAACTCTTCTCCATCCCCGGCATGGGCTTATTATTCTTCGAAGCCGTGCTCTCCCGCGATTACCCCCTAGTCATGGGCATCACCGTCATCGGCGCCGTGCTCACTCTTCTCGGCAACCTCGTCGCAGACCTAGCCTACGCATGGGCTGACCCCCGCATTAGACAGTAAATAATTTTTTTACCACAAAGGCACCAAGACACAAACATTCTAAGCAACACCGATATCCCTTGTTATAGCTATGCTGAAGTCTTGCCAGTTAACAATAGATAAGCGCAGGAAAAACATAGCTATGTAAGGGCAGTTTTTTGGTTCGTTTTTGGCTGCCCAAAAATGAACAAAGCACACCAGCTACACTTGGATACATTCCCTAAACTGTAACAAGCTGCTTATCATGCCATTTACTCAAGAGCAGCAAGCCCATGATTGCACCAAGTAGTGCAAAACCCATATCAGATTGGGTATCCCAGATATACCCTTGCGTACCCAAAAATGCTTCTGCACCCTCACCTGTGGCCAATGCCACCCACCATTCGACCAGTTCGTAAAAAGCACTGAAGCCTAGGCAAAACATCACGATGAAGACATTACGCCACTCGGGGAATGGGATAATGCCTTTGCGGATAACGATTTCTCTAGCCACCATCACCGGCACAAAACCTTGCGCGAAGTGCCCTACTTTATCGTAATCATTTCTGCCCCAATCAAACATTTCGGAAAGCGTGTCGAACAGGGGCACTTCAGCATAAGTGTAGTGGCCGCCGACCATAAGTATGAGGCAATGGATAAGGATAAGTGTGTAGAACAATGGGGTGAGGCGAAAGGATTGGTAGGTGAATGCCAACACCACAAAAGCCACCAGCGCGGGCACAACTTCTAAAAACCAAGTAAAATAATCTTTGGGCGCAATCGCCGACCAGAGCAATACCGCAAAAAACACCAGCAACCACAACAACTTACCCATACATCTCCCCCTCTCTGAAACCAACGCTGTGCGCTAATAGCACAGTGAAAATATCAATAATATTAGCAGCTTAAAACGTTTGTGATGCCGCTAACATATATGCCCAAATGCTCAGCAGACCTTGCAGCCAGACACCAGCAACACAGCTAGTGATCCAAGCTTAACAAGGAGAAGTATATGTCGTTTTCAGAAATTTACTTACTATGGTCAGAAAGCGCCGCGATTTCAGCTGTTGTTTGGAGCGTAATAATCGTGGCCCTCGCATATCTTGCTAGAGAGCCTATGCATAAAATGTTTGATGCTGTTTCTTCATTGGCAAGCGGCGCGTTTCAACAAGCGTCTGCTTCGCTGCAAGGGGTAGAGCAGCGTTTATCCGAGCGTAATACGGAAGTGTTGATTGCTGCTGGCCTTGAGGCTGCCGAACATGACATTGAGCGCGAATTTGAGCGCATCAATAAAATTGTCGAAAAAGATTTGGCGGAATACCCCAGCCTGCACCGCAAAATTAATGATGTGGTGACCAAGGTTGGCGAAGACTACCAAGCCAGCTCAGATGTGCCGCCTGAAGTGCCCGGTTGGGCAAAGGCTGTGGATGCTGTGGCCAATATCTCAGCCACCAAGGGTGACCCTATGGTGGGTCATATTTTGGAAAGCATCCATGATTCGATGAATAAAAATCACCACAAAGCCCTTGAAACCTATCGCAAAGCCAGCCGCGAGCGTCATATGTTGCTCAAAAAAATGCTGCCCGCGTGGCGCGAAATGGACAACGACCTCAAACAAGTGGACCAACATGTGAACGATTTGATGGAGCGCTCACGCGTGGTGGATCACCAAATGGAGCGTTATGAGCAAATTCTTAGCGAAAAAGATGCCACCAAAAAAAACGTTGTCATCATCATCGTTGACTCAGTTTTTTATTGCTGGCTTTGTGCTCGCCATCGCTGTTGGCGGCGCCATGATCAACTTCAACTTGATTGCCCGCCCCATGCAAGAAATGGTCGGCGGCAGCAGCATGATGATGGGTTATCGCGTGGCCAATATTGCAGCCTTGGTGATTATTTTGGTGGAAGTGGCGATGGGTCTTTTCTTGATGGAGAGCCTACGCATTACCCGCCTATTCCCTGTGATTGGTGCTATGAAAGATACCATGCGCATGAAAATGATTTGGATTACATTTGGTATTTTATTAACCCTTGCCAGCGTGGAAGCAGGTCTTGCTTATATGCGTGAAGTATTGGCGCAAGATGATGCAGCACTGCGCGCTTCATTGCTTAACGGCGCAGCCACCATGGGTGTATCCGAGCGCTGGATTACTACAGCCGCACAAATGGGTATGGGCTTTATTCTTCCCTTTGCTTTGGTGTTTGTTGCCATTCCGCTTGAATCCTTTATTCAAGCTTCGCGCACCGTCTTGGGCATTTTGGCTGTAGCTTCACTACGGGCATTGAGCTTCTTGTTCACAATGTTGGCCAATATGTCGGGCTACATTGGCCGCATGCTCACCAGCATCTACGACCTGCTCATTTTCCTTCCGCTGTGGATTGAACAAAAAATCCCGCAAAAAGACAGCAAAGGCAAAAAAGCTTTCCAACCATTACACACGCAAAATGTTAAGGAGGCCTAATATGAACAATGCTATGAACAACCTGATGAAGAAAATGATGTTACCACTCACCATCACGCTGATTGCTGGCTGTAGCCAAGACGTGCCCATCAACACCACCAAAGGCGTGTATATGCTGCTTGATACATCCGGCACCTACACCGAAGAATTGGTGAAGGCACAAAACATTATCAACTACACTTTGGCCAAATTAAACCCAGGCGACACCTTTGCCGTCGCCCGTGTGGATACAGCCAGCTTTAGTGAAAAGGACTTGATTGCCAAAGCAACCTTTGATGACAAACCCAGCACGGCCAACCGTCAAAAGCGTCAGTTTAAAGAAAAAATTGATACCTTTGTCAAAACGGTGAAACCCAGCTCTTTCACTGATATCACAGGCGGCATTTTGCAAGGTGTGGAGTTCTTAAATGAGGCCAAAGTCGGCAAGAAAACCATACTTATCTTCTCTGATCTTAAAGAAGAACTCAAAAAGGGTTATGTGCGTGATATCGCCCTACAAATGCCCGATTACAATGTGGTGGCTTTGAATGTCACCAAACTTCGTTCCGACAACGTCGATCCGCGCGAGTACATGGACAGACTACAAATGTGGGAACAACGCGTAGAAGCTGGCGAAGGCCATTGGCGAGTAGTCAATGATATGGAACGCTTAGAAGCTGTGATCACCAACTAAGCTGACCCAAGTCAGTCAAAGGCCTGTGCTATTTAAAATAGCGCAGGGCTTTTTGATGGGGACTTGCCCTTCTGCGCTATTGTTTTCTGGTGTAAAATCAAAACTTTGCGTTTAATCTTTGCCCATGACAGAAACAGAGCACCCACCCACAGCTGCAAGCAAGTCTTGTGACTTCCTCATCATCGGTAGCGGTGCTGCGGGATTGATGGCGGCCTACCGCTTGGCCAAGCAAGGTTCGGTATTGCTTATCAACAAAGCTGGCTTTCCCGATTCCAACACTTGGCAAGCCCAAGGCGGCATTGCCAGCGCTATGGATGATGAGTTTGATTCGACCAACTCGCATGCCGAAGACACCATTATCGCAGGTGCTGGGCTTTGTCATGAAGATGTGGTGCATGAAATCATTGATGCTGGCCGCGATATTGTGAATGAGCTGCTTACTATGGGCACACCCTTTGACCAAGAAAACGGTAAGATTCACCTCACCCGCGAGGGTGGCCATACCCATAGACGCATTGCCCATACCAAAGATTCTACAGGCAAGGCCATCGGCGAAACATTATTTAGCCATGTGCAAAACAACCCAAACATCACCTGTTTATCTCATCATAATGTGGTTGATTTGATTACCAGCAAAAAGCTGGGCATCCACAAAGAACCCAACAGCTGCTTGGGTGCTTATATCCTCGACCCTGATGGCAATGTATTTACGGTCAGTGCCAAGCAAACCATTTTGGCCACAGGCGGCGTGGGTAAAGTCTATTTGTACACCTCCAATCCGCATGCAGCCACGGGTGATGGCATTGCCATGGCCTGGCGGGCTGGCTGCAAAGTGATGAATCTGGAATTTATGCAGTTTCACCCTACGTGTTTGTTTAATCCCAGCGGATCCACCATGTTACTTAGCGAAGCGCTGCGTGGCGAAGGGGCGTATTTGGTGGACAAAAACGAGCATCGTTTTGTCTTTGATTACAACGCTTTGGGCGAGCTTGCACCCCGTGATATTGTAGCCAGAGCCATCGACCATGAAATCAAAAAAACCGGTGAGGATTGTATGTTCCTAGATGCAAGGCATCTGGGCGAGGTAAAAATTCAGCAACAATTCCCCAATATTTATGCCCGCCTGCTTGCTCTTGGCATTGATATGCTCAAACAAGCTGTGCCGATTGTTCCTGCTGCCCATTATATGTGCGGTGGTGTAGCCACCAAGGTGGATGGCAGCACTGACATTGCCCAATTGTTTGTCATTGGTGAATCCGCAGGCACGGGCTTGCATGGCGCCAATCGTTTGGCCAGCAACTCACTCCTCGAATGTTTGGTGATGGCAGACCGCTGCGCCAAAACTATAGCCAAACAAGAACAAACACCGTTCACTGTTGCCTTACCTGCTTGGGACAGCAGCGGTGTGGTGCCCGAACAAGAACGCGTACAAATCAAACACAACTGGGATGAAGTGCGCGCTACCATGTCGCATTATGTTGGCATTGTACGTACATCCGAGCGCCTACGCAGAGCTCGCCGTCGCATCAATTTAATTCAAGAAGAAATCGCTGCCTACTACTGGCAGCATCCACTGAGCCGTAATTTATTGGAATTGCGTAATTTGGCCTTGCTCGCCGAATTGATGATTCGTAGCGCCCAACAACGCCATGAATCTCGTGGCCTACATTTCACCACCGACTATCCGCACACATCAGCCAAAGCCAAAGACACCATACTTACCCCACTTGGAGATGCTGAAATATGAATGAACAACAAACTTTGGCGGCCGAGGGCAAAAGCCAACTCAAATCACTACACCTGAACATCAAAGAAGCATTTGCTGCTGGCGAAGATGGCCATGCGATGATGCATGCCCTGTCACAAGGTGTGGACACGCTGATTGTAATATTATGGCAAAGGGTTGCCCCAGAAACATGCAAGCATATCGATTTGGTCGCAGTTGGTGGTTATGGCCGCGGCGAGCTTGCCCCGCAATCCGATTGGGACTTATGGTTTTTAATCCCTGAAGAAACCACAGCGCAAATGAATGATGATATTCAGAAGCTGCTTTATGTGCTTTGGGACATGAATGCCAAGATTGGCCATGCTGTACGCACAGTCAAAGACACCATTCTGCACCTGAAAGAAGATTGGCAATCGGCAACTGCAGCCATGGAATCACGGCTATTAAGTGGTAAAGGTGAGATTTACGCCGAACTTAAAAGCAAAAGCACCACCTTTTTGGCACGCAGAAAACGCAAATTTGTTGAAGCCAAACTGTTAGAGCACAAAAACCGTCACCAACATACGGGAGATAGTGCATTTATCATGGAGCCCGACATCAAAGAGTGCAAAGGCGGTTTGCGTGATGTGCAATCGGTGTTTTGGATTACCAAGGTGTGGTATGGTGTAGAGCACGCCGACAACTTGGTACAACACGGTTTTATTTCGGCGCGTGAAATGGCCGATTTGATTGCTGCCCAAGATTTTTTGTGGCGCTGCCGGGTAGGCATTCACTTACTCAACCAACGCCCCAGCGATCGATTATCCTTTGAAATGCAGGCGCAACTTGCTGAAGCCATGGGTTATCAAGCCATCAAACATCGCCCTGCTGTTGATGCCTTAATGAAAGATTACTTTCGTAATGCCGGCATTATCGCCCGCGTGTCGGGGTTGGTGCTGCAAGATTTGGACGAACAACTGCACCCCAAACTTTGGCAAATCACGCGCACGGTTGACGATAACTTCACGCTCAAGGGCAACAGCGTGGGTTTGGCCAACCCGGCTATTTTCCAACAAGACCCATTAAATTTGTTGCGCGTATTCCATTTTGCTCAGCAAGACCATCGCAGACTAAGCAGCGCCACCTTGCGGCAAGTACGCGAGGATAGCCGACTCATCGATGCCGAATTTTGTGCCAACCCCGAAGCACACGCCTTGTTTTTGCGCATCCTTCGTCATCCACGAAATGTAGCATGGGCGCTTAAGGAAATGAATGATACTGCCGTACTCGGCCGCTTTATCCCCGCTTTTGGCGAAATCGTCGGGCTTGGTCAATTCAACCAATACCATACCTATACTGTGGATGAGCACACCATTCGCGCTGTGGGCGAAGCACGCAACATGAAACACGGCGACAGGGTAAAGCGTTTGCCGCTTGCCTTGGAAGCATTCCAACGCCTCAAGCGCCCTGAGCTGCTGTATCTGGCACTAATTTTTCATGATATTGCCAAAGGTATGGCAGGCGATCATTCGGTGAATGGTGAAAACATGGCCCGCGATTTTTGTTTAACACTGGGCTTAAACGACGAAGATGCCGAGTTGGTTGCTTGGCTGGTGCGCCAACATCTGCACATGGCGGTCACCTCGCAACGCTTTGATTTGTCTGACCCTGAAGTGATTCGTGTGTTTGCTGAAAGTGTTGGCAGCGCCGAGCGTTTGAATTATTTACTTTGTTTAACTGTCTCCGACATTGCAGCTGTTGGCCCCAATGTCTGGAATGATTGGAAAGGCTCATTGCTTAGCCAACTTTATCATGCCAGCAAACAGATGTTTGCCAACAAATCCATCAACCCTGAAATTTTTGAGAGCCAGCGCCTCGCGCGCATTGAAAGCACCGCGAAAATTTCAAGCAATGCCAAAGCCATTACCCAGCTGCTCAATCCTTGGCCGCAACGATGCATTGCCCAATTCCCTCCAAATCAATTGCTGCCCATCGCCGAAATGCTGTTTCAATCGGGTTTTATGCAGCATAAAACCGATATGAGTGTGGGTTTTCATATCGACCATGAGCGCTGTGACACCATGTTGATTGTTGGTGCTAATGAGCAAAAAGGTTTGTTTGCCAAACTCACAGCTGTGATTGCCGCAGGGCAAATCAATGTGATTGCTGCCTATGCGTTTGAATTGGGCAACGGCAAAATCCTTGATGTGTTTCATGTGCAAGATCGCCAAGGTAAACCTTTGATGGTGGAAGATGATTTAAGACGCATCACCAGCCGCATCGAAAATATGCTGCGCTCAGAAAGCCAGCTTTCACCACCTAAAGTTGCGAAAATCAGACAACATATTTTGATGGGTCGCGTGGAAGTGCGCGTGCGCCCATTGCCTTTGGCCTCAACCAAGCAAACAGCTATTGAAGTCACCGCTGCCGACAGGGTTGGTTTACTCGCGCAATTGGCATATGCCATTACCAACGCTGGCTTTGATTTGCGCGGTGCTGCCATTTCGACCTTTGGTGAACGCGTTGTCGATGTATTTTTTATTCAATGCGAAGGCAAATTACTAAATGATGCGCAAATCGCGACCTTGAGCGCGGAACTAAAAAACATAGCTACGCTCAAGAGTAAATCACCTGAAGAAGCGACAGTTTAAGATTAACGCATCACTTACGGCAAACGAAATGCATCTTTGATATGCTCAATCATGGGCGGCAAGATGAACAATGTTTTTGGTGAAACAATCATCACATCAAACCGGCATTGAAAATCTTGGTAATCGGGATGTTTGCTCAACCATACCTTGGCCGCTGAAATTAAACGCTGACATTTATCATCATGCATCGCTTCCAAACTGGATTCATAACGCTGATGCCCTTTGACTTCAACAAAAGCGAGGATGTCATCTTTGCTGGCCACAATATCAAGCTCACCTTTGCCTAATCTGGCATTACGATCGAGAATATCATACCCCAACATCTTTAAATGGCGCTCAGCTGCAATTTCTGCCTTATTGCCCTTACGGGTACTCATGCTTGATTGTCCTTATCGTTTTCATGTCCATGCAAAAGGCCATACACCCTTGAGCGGGTGACACCAAGCTCCTTGGCAATCTGTTTGGCCAAATAAGAGGCTGACACCGAAGTATCGGCTGCGGCACGGCTTTGCAGCATGTTGAGAATATAGGCATCATCAACTTCCACGCTTTCTCCAGCACCAATCATCACCACCATTTCCCCACGTCCAGCATGTTCTTCAAAATGCTGCACAACACTATCAATACTGCCTGAGATAAACTCTTCATGCATTTTGGTGAGCTCTCTTCCCACACAGCATGGGCGGCTGCCCATTTGCGGCAAAGCTTGCAGGGCTTGTAGGGTTTTGAGCACACGTTTTGGTGATTCTAAAAACACTTGGGTGTGTTTTGAAAATTGGATAATTTCGCAAATTTCAGTTCTGGCTTTGCCCTTTCGCGGCAAAAAACCCAAATAGGTGAAGGTATCTGTAGGCAAGCCCGAAGCTGCCAAAGCTGCAATAGGGCTGCATGCGCCAGGAATCGTGACCACATCAAAGCCAGCTTCGCGTAACATATGCACCACATGATAACCGGGATCATTAATCAAGGGCGTACCCGCATCTGAAATGAGGGCAACATCTTTGCCCTCTTCCAGCAAGCCCATGATTTGTTTACCCGCTTTGCTTTCATTGTGGTCGTGGCAGGGCATCATTTTTGTGGTGATATTGTAGTAATCGAGCAGTTTTCTACTGGTGCGGGTATCTTCAGCTGCAATCACATCCACAACTTTGAGCGTTTCTACAGCGCGAAACGTCATATCTTGAAGATTACCAATGGGTGTTGCCACGATGAAAAGTTTACCGAATTGTTGTTTGTGATTAGTTTGCGATTCCATGATGAAGTCAGCTTATACACATTCAATCCGCACTGCAATTACGCTAAGTATCGCCTTCAGTTTCTTGCTGATTTCAGGTTGCTCTGGCGGACAAAAACAAAGCACCATTCATATGCAGCAACAAAGCGAAGCTGATGCAAAAGCCGCTGAAGAAGCCAAGGTTTTGCAGGCCCAAGTGGATGAGCAGCAATTGGTCATTGATGCCCTTGTGAGCGAAGCACACACAGAAAACCCCTATACTTTCGCTTTGGAAGAATTGTTACTTTTGAGTCAAAACCCAGATATTCCCATGCAAAGCCAAGGTAGAGCTGCGCTTGAATATGCTGAACTCTTATTTGAATTTGAACATCCCGATGCCTTGGGCATATGCCAAGATATGTTACAAATTTGGACGAAACACCCCTACAGTACTCACACCCGCGTCATCCTTGCCGAAGCCATGATTCGTAATGAAAAGCATGATGATGCTGTGCTCACACTCACACAAGCCTTGCAACAACCCTCCGACCCCTACACCTTGGCGCGCATCATCGCCGATGCCACGCCGCTACTCGATGAAGTCGCAGAACACACCAGCGTCAACTGGATGCTGGCTGTGGCCATTCAAGATGAAGAAAGGCGCAACCTTTGGCTGCAAAAAGCTGCCAAGTATGCATCTCTTGAATATGTGCTTGAATTGCGTCAATCCGATTTGCAATTAACAGCCGAACAAGCCAATTTCTACCGCTATGCAGCACGTGAGCGTTTAATGGTCGGCGATTACCATGCTGTACGTATCATTGCCAAAATTCTTGAGCTTGATTTGCCCGACACAGAAGCTGCAACCATCGTCAAACATTGGGCTGAAAGCGAAGGGCAAATGAATGTAGTCGGCGTTTTACTGCCCTTAAGCGGCAAGTACAAAGCTTATGGTGAACAAGCCCTACAAGGCATTCGTATGGCTATGAGCAGGCCAGAATTTGAGGATAGTATCATCCTGCGCATTCAAGACACAGCCAGCAATGCTGATACTTGTGTCAGCGCATACCACCAACTGGTTGAGCAAGGCGTGCAATGGATTATTGGCCCACTTCTCAGTGATAACACCAAAGCCCTGATTCCTTATCTGAACCCAGAGTTGCCAGTCATTTCATTGGCAAGCCAAGTGGAACTGGCCTCATTATCTCCCTCGTTGTTTGTGCACAGCTTAGCCAAAACGATTCAAGCCGATTTTATGGCCCATTATATTCTAAAACTTGGTTTAACTCGGTTGGTCATTATTCATAACGATAACTTCAGTGAACAAAATGAAGCCGCAGCCTTTGCCCAAACCTTTATCGACAATGGCGGCGAGATTATCGATATCCTTCAACTCGATGCTGCTGCTTCTGATCATAGACTCGAACTGGAAGGTATTTTAGAGCGCACCGATGATGAAGAATTGTTGGCCATGCTTGATGATGATTTAAAGCTATTTAGCGCCGAAGCAGATATGGATATCCGTATGCCTTTGAATATGGATGGCATTTATCTTACCGTGCCTGGACGTGACCTTTCGGTGTTGGCTGGCCAATTGGCCTACGCCGATATCAGTAATATCCCCTTGTACGGCAGCGATCGCTGGTTTGACGGCCACTTGCTTGATGATGGAGGCAGGTATTTAAACTCGATTCGTTTTGCAACGCCATTTAACGACTTAAACCCCTTACCGTTGGCGATATTGGATGTACAAAATCAATACCGCGTCATTTGGGCCCAAGAAAAAATGGGTGCACTTTTTGCGCTCGCTTATGATACAGCTATGAATGTTGCCGCCATAGGCACTCGCCTTGGCCTCACCGGCATCAATGCCATCAATGCCTTGCATGACACACCAGAATTCCCTGCCATTACTGGTAATTTCTATTTTGATAGCAACGGCATTAGCCAAAAAACATTCGCCATTCAAACCATACGCGATGGGCGCGTAGAGCTTGTCAAAGAAGTCAACCCATGAGCACTGCGCCTGTAAATGAATCCATTCATTATTTAGAATTTCACGCCAAGGATTTTGCAAAAACCAAATCTTTTTTCATCGCTGTTTTTGATTGGCGCTTTGTTGATTATGGCAGTGAATATATGGCTTTTTCAGGAAGCGGTATGGAAGGTGGTTTTTTCAAGAGTCCTTTGACTTCAAATGCGGACCTTGGCAGCGCCTTGGTCATATTTTACAGCAACAACTTAGAAGCAACATGTGCAAAAGTCGAACAAGCTGGCGGGCATATCAATAAAGCTATTTTTCAATTCCCTGGTGGTCGTCGTTTTCATTTCCAAGATCCCAATGGTAATGAATTTGCAGTCTGGTCCGAGCAAGACGCAACTTAAAAGAAAAGCTACAGCTTCAATCCCTTTATGGCTTGTTTTAGAAACGGTGTTAATGAATCTGCATCACCACGTTTAGCATTGGGTGTTTGATTTCTAAACCAAGTACTTTGCCGCTTGGCATACCCTCTGGTGGCCGTAATACCAGCGGTTGTTGCTGCGTCCAAATCCAATTCACCGCGCACATATTGCAACAGTTGCCGATAACCCACGGCCCGCATCACAGGGTGCGTATCAGCCAACCCTTGCGCTTGAAGCCACTTGGTTTCATCCAACCAGCCCATGTCTAGCATTTGCATAAAACGCTGTGCCAAACGCTCACGAAGTACAGGTCTAGGCGTTTCCAAAACAAACACAGGGCAAACAATGGGGTTTTCTTGTTGCTGATGTGCTTGCTGCTGTTGCCACACAGACAGTGGTACACCTGTGCTTTCAAATACGGATAAACCACGAATAATGCGCTGTGTATCTTGGTTTTCCAAACGATCTGCCAATACCGGGTCAATAGCCTTGAGTTTTTCGTGCAAATACGGCGTACCATAACTTTGCTGCAAAACTTCAAAGCTTTCGCGCACGCCTGCCTTTTCATCAGGCACAGCCGCAAAACCCTCTAATAAAGCTTTTAGGTACATGCCCGTGCCGCCAGCAATAATGGGCATTCTGCCATGGTCATTTTCTTGTTTGATCACATCACGGGCAGCATTGGCCCAAGTTTGTGCCGACCAAACCTCCTGCACATCCGCGCAGTCGATGAGCGCATGACGCACAGCAGCTTGCTCTTGTTTACTTGGTTTGGCAGTACCGATATCAAGGCCGCGATACACTTGCATAGAATCGCAAGAAACAAGACAGGTTTGTTGTTCTGCAGCCAAGCTCATAGCCAAGGCAGATTTGCCAGTGCCCGTTGCCCCAACAAGAGCAACTGCCGATAAAGCCATCTTAGTCTCTGAAGTTGGTAAAGCTTAAAGGGCGGTCAGCGTCCATACCACGAATCAAAGCCATAGCAGCTTGCAAATCATCACGTTTCTTACCTGTGACGCGCACTTGATCACCTTGAATTGCAGCTTGTACTTTCATTTTTTCATCTTTGATATATTTGACGATTTTTTTCGCCAAAACGGTATCCACGCCCTGTTTCAAGGTGATGGTTTGACGCTTGGTATCACCCGATGCATTTTCAATATCACCATATTCCAAGCATTTGGCTTCTAAGTTTCTGCGTACCATTTTTGCGCGCAATAACTCTTGGACAGTGTTGATATTGTTGACATTATCGCCCACGAGTTTGACCACACCAGCATCAAGTTCAATGCTGGCTTTTGAGTTCTTGAAATCAAAGCGTGTCGCAATTTCTTTTTTTACCTGATTTATGGCGTTGTCCATTTCATGCATATCAATTTCTGATACGATATCAAAGCTGGGCATGGGTAAATCTCCTATACTTCTTGTTCACGGCCCATACGCATCATGAAATCTTCTTGCTTCACAGCGTTGGCCAGCGCTTCTTCATATTCTACTACTTCATTTTCCACCAGTTTTTGCAAATGCTGGTCAAAGGATTGGCTACCATAAATGGTGGCGCCATCTTCCATGGCTTTGGGAATTTCACTTAAACGATTTTCTAAAATATAATGCCTAATCACAGAATTGCAGATAAGAATCTCAAGAGCTGCAATGCGGCCTTTGCCATTTTTTTTCGGCAGAAGTTTTTGCACAATCACTGCGCGCAAGTTATGACCCAAACGCTCGCGAATGGCATCTTGCTCATCTAAAGCAAACGAAGACATCAAGCGCTGAATGGTGCCTACTGCTGTGGTGGCATGCACGGTTGCCATCACCAAATGGCCTGTTTCTGCGGCTTGCAAGGCCAGTTGAATCACTTCCCTATCCCTTGCTTCACCGGCCACAATAATATCTGGCGCCTCGCGCAAAGCATCGGATAAACCATCAGCATACGCGGATACATCTTCACCCAACTGACGCTGACAAACAGTGCCCTTTTTCTCACAGCTATAGTGAAATTCCATAGGGTCTTCAATGGTCACCACATGCACCGGTCGATGAGTGATAATATGATCCAACATCGCTGCCATCGTGGTACTTTTCCCAGAGCCCGTTGAACCAGCAATAATAATCAATCCATTGCGGTTATTGGTCACCTCTCGAATGACTGGCGGTAAATGTAAATCTTCGAAAGAAGGAATAGTTTTCGGGATAATGCGGGCTACCAATCCAAAGTTGCCACTGGTACGCATCATGTGTATGCGAAAGTGTGCTACATTTTCCAAAGAATAATGAAAATCCAAACTCTTATGTGCTTCAATATCAATGATCTCATGATGATTTCTCAGCATATGATTCAGCATGGCTTTCACAGCTTCGCGATTTTGCACAGGCACTTGGTTGGGTGCGATGGTGACCACCGCACCATTGATGCGCATACGCACGCGGTCATTGCTGCGAATAATCAAATCCGATGCCCCATGTTTATTCGAAGCAAGCAGCAAATCATCTATCATATGCCAATCGGCCATAAGAGCTCCTTATCAATACCTATTAAATGGATAAATCCGCACTACCACCAGTAAGCTGGTCAATTCTAGTCTCGGTTTCTTCATTACCTTCCAATTTCGCCATTTTCATCTTCAGACGCAAATCATTTACTGCATCGGCATTCTTCATAGCCTCAACTTCAGAAATACGGCCTGAGCGCCACAATTCAAGCAAAGCTTGGTCAAAGGTATTCATACCATAATTACCGCCCTGCTCCATGGTTTCCTTGATACCCATGATATCCCATTTACCAATTTGATCAGCAACACGTGAATTGTTAATCAATATTTCAATGGCCACAGTACGACCGCCATCGACTGTGCGCACCAAACGCTGCGACAAAATCGCTTTCATATTCATGGCCAAATTCAACTGAATTTGGGTGTGCATTTCTTCAGGGAAGAAGTTACGAATACGCTCAAGTGCTTGGTTGGAGTTGTTGGCATGTAAGGTTGCCACACACACATGGCCAGTTTCGGCAAAAGTCAATGCATGTTCCATGGTTTCACGGTCACGAATTTCACCCACCAGAATCAAATCGGGTGCCTGGCGCATGGTGTTTTTTAGGGCTTGTTTAAAATCGTGGGTATCAGTGCCCAATTCACGTTGGGTAATCACTGATTTGCGATGTTTATGCACAAACTCAATCGGATCTTCAATGGTGATGATATGCCCTGCCGAATTGCGATTTCGATGATCAATCATCGCAGCCAGCGATGTTGATTTACCAGAACTTGTTGCTCCCACCATGATAATCAAACCACGTTTATTCATGATGATTTCTTTGAAAATTTCAGGTAATCGCAATTCATCCACTGTGGGCACGTCAGTGGTAATTTTACGAATCACCATGCCCACATCACCGCGTTGCTTAAAAATATTCACCCGGAACCTACCCAAACCTTCATAAGCAATCGCTAAATTCATTTCCCAATTTTCGGAAAATTCAGCCCGTTGTTTTTCCGACATCGTGGCATTGGCCAACTGCTCACATTGGATGGCGGTAAGCGGAGGTTGTTTAAGCGGGGTAACTTGGGAGTTGATGCGATAACAAGGCGCCATTCCAGCTGTGATATAAAGGTCAGAAGCATCCTGCTTCACCATGATAGTTAGCAGCTGTTTGATAGATATTTTTTGTTCTGGCGCTTGTGCACTCATAGCTTATTGCCCACCGAATAGTTTTTTGTTTTGTGCTTTATCCATCGCTGCTTGCTGGGTAATTTTACGGGCTTTTACCAAATTTTGCAGTGCCATATCCAGGGTTTGCATACCTTCGCGCTGACCTGTTTGCATGGATGAAACAATCTGCGCCAATTTATTTTCACGAATCAGATTTTTTACGGCCGGGGTACCAAGCATAATCTCATGGGCTGCAACTCGCCCTTTGCCATCAGCTGTTTTGAGCAGGGTTTGTGAAATCACAGCCTTTAAGGATTCTGATAACATTGCGCGCACCATGTCTTTTTCCGAGGCTGGAAACACATCGATAATACGGTCAATGGTTTTGGGGGCAGATGATGTATGCAAGGTGCCAAATACCATATTACCCGTTTCAGCAGCAGTAAGCGCCAAACTGATGGTTTCAATATCACGCATTTCACCCACTAGAATCACATCTGGATCTTCACGCAAAGCGCCCTTAAGGGCTGTGGCAAAAGATTTGGTATGCGGCCCCACCTCACGTTGCGATATCAAACTTTGTTTCGACTGGTGCACAAATTCGATGGGATCTTCAACAGTTAGGATATGGCCTTTTTCCAGCTCATTGCGATAGTTAATCATGGCCGCAAGAGTTGTTGATTTACCCGAGCCGGTAGGCCCTGTGACCAAACAAATACCTCGTGGAGCCATAGCTAGCTCCTTAAACAATGGTGGGGCATGCAATTGGTCTAAGGTCAGCACTTCAGTGCGAATGGTACGAAACACTGCTGACATGCCACGGTTTTGCCAAAAGCAATTCACACGAAAGCGGGCGATGTCACCAAGGGCAAAAGAAAAGTCTAAATCTTTATGCTCTTCAAAATTCTTGCGTTGCTCATCATTCATGATGTCGTAAACCATGGCGATAACCGATTTGTTATCCAAGGCAGGCATCTTGATTTTGGTCATATCGCCATTGATACGAATCATGGGTGGCTCGCCTGCTGATACATGTAAATCCGAAGCGCCATTTTTTACTGAAAAAGCCAATAGTTCTGAAATATCCATTCACTCACTCCCTAGCCATAACGATGGTTTCGCTTATGGCAGAGCATAGGAGCTATGGTTTCATCTCGCAAGACAAAGCATCAGCGTTGATACTCATAACCCAATGACTTTAAAAACTTTCTGCGCTCACGGTTATCCTATTGTTCTGCTTATGCTATGATGCGCTGGTGATGCCAAAACGTCGACCCATTGGGCATAGCAACCATCACAATCTTACTTAATTCCACTTTTGAGGTGAACCCATGCATATGGATCCCATGATGCCAACGATTGTTGGCTGCATTACCGCGATTTTGCTCATTGGCATGCTGATGCACACACTCAAACAACCCAATGTGATTGCCTATTTGCTTGCTGGTATTTTACTTGGCCCATCAGCTTTTGCTTTGGTCACCGATCAGATCACCTTGGATAGAATCGGAGCCCTTGGCGTTGTGATGCTGATGTTTTTTATTGGCATGGAAGTCTCACCCAAAAAACTCATTGATAACTGGAAAATCGCCGTCATTGGCACCTTTGCCCAAATTGCCATCACTGTTTTGATTGTAAAATTGATTGGTCTTATTTTTGGCTGGCCAACCATTCTCTGCGTTTTACTTGGTTTTATACTCGCCCTAAGCAGCACGGCTGTGGTGCTCAATCTGCTTCAAAATCGCAACGAGCTCGAAACATCTCATGGTCAAGATGCGCTCACCGTGTTGCTTGCTCAAGATATTGCCGTGATTCCCATGTTGATTGTGATTGGTTTACTAAGCGGCGATGCCATCTCCACGACAGAAGCCACTTTACAAATCATTGGCGGCATTGCCCTGCTTGGGCTTTGCGCTTGGATTGTCATCAAACCCGATTTCCGCATTCCCGTGATTGGTGAGGCGGTAAAAAATGACCACGACTTACAAGTTTTTGGCGCATTGCTGCTCTGCTTTGGATTGGCGCTTATCAGCGGTTTATTCAATTTATCCGCAGCCTTGGGTGCCTTTGTTGCCGGCATGGTGGTTGCTGCCGCTAACGAAGCCAAATGGGTACACGGAAGCTTGGAATCATTCAAAACCGTGTTCGTTGCCTTGTTCTTTGTATCCATCGGTATGTTGGTCGACATCGGCTTCATCTTGCCAGACTGGTATAAGGTGATTGGCCTAACTTTGTTTGCTTTGATTCTAAACACTATCATCAACGGGGCAGTATTCCGCCTGCTTGGTGAGTCTTGGGGCAATAGCGTCTACACAGGTGCCCTACTAGCTCAAATCGGAGAGTTTAGCTTTGTGTTAGCGGCAGTAGGCATGACATCAGGCATATTAGCGGATGCCAATTACCAACTTATCGTAGCCGTGATTGCCTTTTCATTATTGTTATCACCATTTTGGATTTCCTACACCCGACGCTTCGCCAATCTCGACAAATAAAAATTTATGATGGGCAAGTTAGCTTTGATTATTGAACGACTCGTTCCGTCCGACTGCGGACATTCGACTCTATTTTACGATAAGCTCATCATCACACAACCAACTTATTTCAAACCTTTAGCTGGCTTTGATATAGTACAAAAACTGGCTGATACGTCCTTCTTTGATGCCGCGTTGTTCGAATTTTGTTTCTGGTCTGTCTTCATCACGATCAATAAAGCCACCCACTCCTGCCACGTTGGTTAAACCTGGCATGGCATCCAAAATCGATTGCATCCATTCAGCCAAATCAGGTTTATCCGTGGCTAGTTTGATAAAACCGCCTGGTTTGATGCGTGATACCAATAGCGTTGCAAAATCTTTTTGGATGATGCGGCGCTTGTGGTGGCGTGGTTTAGGCCATGGGTCAGGATGATTGATAAACGCACCATCAAGCTCTTCTTCTTTGACTTGATGCTCAAGCACGAATTGGGCAGGAAGCTGGGTGATACGGGTGCGCTCAATAAAACCAGCATCATCCAAGCGGCATACGGCTTTGGCCACGCCCGGCAAATAAATTTCAACGCCCACCAAAGTCCAATCGGCATGTTGCTCGGCCAAATGCACTAGAAAATCACCGTTACCAAAACCAATTTCCATGACCACCGGTGAATCAGTGGGGATACCTGCCTCAGCCAATGTTTTGTCTTTGGGCAAACCAATAATGGGCAACCATTTCATCAAGCGTGCTTCTTGGCCTGTGGTGACAAAACCATTTTTACGCCCGTGGGTACGCATTTCATGTTGGATAAATTGACTTCTAAATTCCGCACTTAAGCGCATGTTTCAAGACCTTTGTGTAGCTATATTAATTTTTGAGATACGTTTGCAATATTGGCACGATAATGTCACGTCTCCATCCTCATCGGCCAAATCAAGCAAATCCTCATCAGGAATGGAAGTCATCGCCACGGCCATGCTCTCATCGCTGCATGAGCAGGCATAAGCATATAAATCTTCTCCGACAATTTGGCAGCCCAAATGTTCAAAAGCTTTTAGTATCGTTTCAGGCGCATCGTTGGTAATGGATGCATTGCTGATTTTCGCCAAACTCTCCACGGCTTTAAACCAATAGTCATCGTCCGAGCCTGGCATCGCTTCAATCATAATGGCCAAATCATCTTGCAAGATTAAATCAGCATGCACTTGCACCGATTGTTTTAAATAGTGCAACACATAATCAGCAAGCCATTCGGAATTGTGCTGAATAGTGGATACATAAGGCTGGCCCACACCCATATCGCGCACTGTAGAGAGCAGCATGTTTTCTCCCATCCAAGCAGCAATACCTTGATGCTCTTGCCGCTGATGCACAGCAGCATCTGACCATTGCACATAACCGCGCACAGCGCCGCTGCGTGTTTCCGCCTGCATGCGTGTAATGGCCGTGTTGCTTTGCGTAGCATCAAGCTGCAACACTTGCCGCACCCCGCCTTTGCTGATGCTCAGCAGCATCAAACTGGCCAGCAAGGTCTGACCAAACATCAATTTGGGTTCATCGACCAATCCATGCACATCTGCAGCTTCTGCAAAAATGTGTTTACCACGAATAATCACCCCGCGAGCTCTGGCTTCGGGCAATAAAAACCGAATCAGGCGATCGTGCTTTTCAGCCATACCAAAACCTCTTCCATATTGGCAAAACAAAGGCTTGCGCCTGCTGCCAGCAATTCTTCTTCACTAAACGATGATGTGATGCCAATGCCGAAACATCCAGCGCGAAAAGCTGCCTTCATATCCGCTTCCCCATCACCAATGAACACCACGTCTTTCACATCCACCTGCAAATCCGTACACGCCAAATAAATAGGCTCGGGATTGGGTTTGGCCGCCCTTCCCTCAAGCTTGCCAATGATGGTGCCAAATCGCGCCAACCAACCGAGCTGCGTCAGCTGCGCTTCAGCACGATATTGGCCTTTGCTGGTAACAATACCCATAGGCATACACTTGGTATCAAGAAAATCTAAAACGTCTGAAACATCATCCAACACACCAATATCATTGAGATAAATCTCATCATGGATGGCCAAAAAATGTTTGGTTGCATCTTCTTTGTTATCACCAAACAAGTCGGTCATGCTGCAATCGCCGCGCCCGGTATGCCTGCGAATGGCAGCATCAGTCATAGCAGGAAGCCTATAAAATTTCAGGGTTTTCTGCATCGCAAACACAATTGGCGTGAAGGCATCAATGAGCGTGCCATCCAAATCAAACAGCACTGCTTTTATGGTTGGTAGATTCATAGGGAAGGATTTGGCCTAAGTCCATCAATTTTGGTAATCATCAAAGTACGAATCTTCTGCCCTACTTCGCCAGGTAAACCATCACCAACAGGCTTACCATTCATTTCACAAATCGGCATTACCGCATTGGTGGTGCTACTCATCAAAATTTCAGTCAGGCCAGCTTCATCAAGTTTCCATTCACGCTCTTCAACCTTGATACCAGCTTCCTTTGCCACGGCGATGGCCATATCACGGGTAATACCGCCCAGCACTTGATGATCCAAAGGATGAGTGACCAGAGCGCCATCAATAATGGCTAGGATATTAGTCGCGCAACCTTCCAAAACATGGCCGACTTCATCCAGCCAAAAGGCTTCATCCACGCCGCGTCTGCCTGCTTCTTGCTTGCCCATCACGCTGGCCAACAAAGCAATGGACTTAATCTCACAATGTTTCCAGCGGATATCTTGCAGCGTGATACCTTTAAGACCCGCTTTAATTTTTTCCTTCGAAGGCAAAGGCAAATCACGCACCGTAATCACCAAAGTCGGGGTTAAATTGTAAGACACCAAATGCGAACGCGGCGCCACACCGCGTGTCACCTGCAAATAAACCATGGCATCAGAAAATGGATTTAAATCGTAAGCTTCTTGCACCAAAGCTTCCAATTCAGGCAACGGTTTAGGCAACGGCACATTGATTGCTTCACAAGAGCGTTGTAAGCGCTGCAAATGCGGCTTCAAATCAAGAAAAGCACCACCAAAACAAGCCACCACTTCATACACACCATCAGCAAACTGAAAACCACGGTCTTCAATATGCACCTTGGCATCATCAAATGGCACAAAAGCTGTGTTCACATAAGCCATCACTGGTTGCAGATTGTCCATCACATCACCACCTTGAATAAATCAGGCCTTATTGTTGCGCCTGCCACCATAAACGAAGGGTGTCATATTTTCTGCCCAACCATGATGCGCGCTCAACACTGCTTTCAGCTATCATCGGAATCACTTTCAGTTGCACATCGCCATCCGTACTGCGCAATACAGCCTCAATGCTGCCCAACTGTTGGCCAGCCTGAATAGGCGCCAATTGCGGTGATTCGTAGGTGAGGTGAAAGCTCAGCATTTTTTCGCTGCCTTTGGGCACAGAAATCCAAACATCCTGCGCAGCTTTCAAGCCCACTGAATTTTCTTTGCCTTCAAACACTTCAATTTTACGGCGGATATCTTTCTCGCTAGGGGTTAAAGTGATAAACCTATCCAAACCATAACGAAGCAAGCGCTCAGATTCTTGCAGGCGGGCTTTTTTTGAATCCGCACCAAACACCACTGACACCAAACGTTGATAACCACGCTCAGTAGCACCCGTCATGCAAAAACCAGCATCTTCAGTGTGACCCGTTTTTAGCCCAGTCGCTTCAGGCATAGTCCACAGCAAACGATTACGATTCCATTGGGTGCGGCCATCATAGGTGTAACTTTTTTCAGAGAAGATTTTGTAATAATCGGGAAAATCGCGCCATAGCGCCACACCCAACTTGGCCATATCCAAGGCTGAGCTGTAATGATTTTCAGTAGGAAAGCCTGTGGCGTTATCAAAGTGTGAATGCTGCATGCCCAAAGCAGCAGCTTTATCATTCATCAATGCCGCAAAATCATTTTCATTGCCTGAAATCAATTCAGCCATGGTGATGGCTGCATCATTACCCGAAAGCGTAGCGATACCATGCAGCAACTCGCGCACTTGTGGGTGCATCCTTGGTTCAAGAAACATGGTGCTGCCACCAATTTTCCAAGCTTTATCACTCACATTAGCGCGCTGATCCATGCTGATACTACCGCGCTTAAGCGCCTCAAAAGCCAGATATAGCGTCATCATTTTGGTCATGCTAGCTGGTGGCAAATGCATGGTTTCTGCATGTTGCGCCAACACTTGCCCAGAAC
The DNA here is from genome assembly GCA_002323245.1 of Mariprofundus sp. UBA1536. Taxonomy (GTDB): domain Bacteria; phylum Pseudomonadota; class Zetaproteobacteria; order Mariprofundales; family Mariprofundaceae; genus Ghiorsea. Next base: position 76,137 of record DCPU01000001.1, read on the forward strand.
GCGCATCCAGTAAAATCCATGATTTGGCATGAATCTCAGGCTCGGTTGGCCAGCTTACTGCGTTGGCAGCCAGCACTGAACTACTCCACAATAATAAAATGGCTGTGCAAAAAATCCTTACCATGTCCAATCATCCTCTGGTTCTACTTGCCAAGTTTGTTGTTCAGTTAAGCGCATCGCAAAAGCTTCAATGCTCAAAGCCCTTGCATGCAACATCAATCGTTTTGCTTTTGCCCCACCATAGCGGCTATCACCCACAATCGGAAATCCGGTGCTGGATAAGTGAACACGGAGCTGGTGCGTGCGCCCTGTATGCGGCACCAAACGCAGTAATGCCTTGTCACCGCGTGTTTCCACCACATAAGCATCGGTTTCACTAGCCTTGCCTTTGGGATCGACATGATAGCGACCCAGGCGGTCACATGTGGCTGAAAGCGGCGAAGAGATGCGTAGCTCTGTCCAATCCGGTACTGGCGAAACCACAGCTAAATATTCTTTTTTTACTGCTGTTTTCCAATATTGTTGCAAGCGTTGCAAGGCAAGAGGGTCAAAGCAAAACATCATCAAACCCGATGTACCTTTATCCAAACGATGCACTGGGCGCAACAATTTAACTTGTACAGGTGTAAGGTTGATCGACATCGAGAGCTCATAAGGCAACGTGCCCTTACTGCGATGCAATGCTTCTTGGGCATATTGCCCTGACTTTTTATGTACCAGCACCCAGCTTGCATGCTGCCAAATGATTTGTTCTGGCGAAAAAGGCACCAGCTCTTCGCCATCAAGCAAGACAATACGCGCAGATTCTCCGCCCATCAAAATACGCCCTGCTTTACGGCAGCGCTTTTTATTAATGTACACCCCGCCTTCATCGATGGCGCGTTGCAAGCGGCGGCGCGAGAGCACCGACACAGCCGCCAGCGCCGTATCCAAGCGTTGTCCTGCTTGATCTGCAGGAATATTGAGTTTGATATCTTCAAAGCTGGCCACAGTTATTGTTCCCTTAAGTGCTTAAGCACTTCCTCGTGGCTTTCACAGTAATGCACACAACTAAAACCATGATCCACCGACATCACCAATTTCTCTTTCAAACAATCCATCAGTGGCAACCAATCTTCGCCATACACCAGCAAAGGACGCGGCTCCAACACATGAATCGCCAGCAAATCCCAAGTCATGGCAAATTCAGCCAAGGTACCCAAACCGCCAGGAAGCACCAAATAAGCATCAGCATCTTCAATCAATGATTGCATGCGATCAAAAAAGGTATGCGCACGTTTTTCTTCACTGAGCGTGTTGTTTGGCGGGGTGGGAAATCGCTCAAGGGTCACACCAGTAACATGCCCACCACCTTCAGCAATACCGCGCGAAAATGCAGCCATCATACCTTGATGCCCACCAGTCATCCCATCCCAACCAATCAGCGCGATTTGCTCAGCCAAAGCTTGCACATCCTTAAAACGCAAATCAGCTGGCTCAATACGTGATGAGCCAAAAGCCGTAATCACTTTATTCTTTTTATTCATGCACAATCATCGCTGCGCCAAAACCTTGGCTTTGTACCAACTGCAGGGCTTGCACCGCCTCATTCTCAGCCACGAATGGCCCCAAACGAACGCGATAAATACCTGAATTCTCCATCACATACGGGGCAGGCATACTTTCGCCAAACCCAGCCTGCAGTTGTTTTACCAGACCATCGGCATTGGTTTTATTACCAAACGCGCCCACTTGAATCACGGCTTTAGTGGCAGCTTGGGATGTGAATTGCTGTGCTACTTCAGGCTGCTTAACTTCAGCCGGAATCACCGCTGGCAATGCCACTACAGGCATTGTTTTAGGCATGATTTCTTGATTGATTTTTTTAACGCTTTTTTGAGCTTCAGCTTCAGACGTTGTATCAAGCTCCTCATTTTTTTCGCCTATAGCTGCAGCTGCATCAAGCTGTGATGTCGAGGGTGTTTGCAAGGTTTGAACCCGCACCCGCGTGGTGCCTTGTTTGTCATAACCCAAGGCTTGGGCTGCGGCATACGATAAATCAATCAATCTGTTTTTCACAAATGGACCGCGATCATTCACGCGCACTTTGATTTGTTTGCCATTTTCCAAGTTGGTCACCAACACCACTGAAGGCAAAGGCAGCGTGGTATGCGCTGCTGTGAACGTATGCATATCGTAAAGTTCGCCATTGGCAGTTTTCTTGCCATGAAACTCTTCACCATACCAAGAGGCAATGCCGCTTTGGTCGTAAAATTCACCATTGGATAAGGGGTAATACCATTTACCAGCAATCTGATACGGCGTACCGCGTTTCACATGCCCGCCCACACTGGCAGCTGGCGCATGAATATCATGGCTACTGGGCACCGTTTGAATTTCTTGGCTTGCGGTATGTTTTGTTGGTGCACAAGCAGCCAAGGTGAACAGCGAAAGCAGCATTGCTGCGGGTACAACAAGACGCATTACTTGCCTACTTCACACTTATCGTTGCCCAGCATAAACGCCAGCTCAGTGGCTGCCAGCGCATAGTTCCAAGAACGGTTCCAGCGGGTGATGGTGTGAAAATTGCGGCCAAGAAGCAGCGTGCGCACACCTTTATCGGTTTTACGCGTGACCAAGGCCACTTGATCATCATTTGACCATTGGCTGTTGGGTTTTTTGATGCCCACTTTCGTAAAATCAGCAAGTGCGCGCCATTCGCGAGTTTCATCTTTCAAAGCTTGCTTGACCAATTTAGATGGCAAAGGTTTAGCAATCCAATGTGCTACGGGTTTGGCATCATCCCATTTATGACGGCTAAAATAATTGGCCACACTAAAAATAATATCTTTGGGCGTGTTCCACACATCGCGTTTGCCATCCCCATCAGCATCCACGGCATAAGCGCGATACGAGGTAGGGATAAACTGGGTGGTACCAAAAGCACCAGCGTAAGAGCCAAGCACTGCTTGCGGATTTAAATCTTCTTCACTGCACAACAAAAGAAAGTCTTTAAGTTCACTACGGAAAAAATTAGCTCGGCGCTCATAACCCGAAGACAATGTAAACAAAGCATCAAGCACTTTATCGTTGCCGCGATTGGCCCCAAAACGTGTTTCCATACCCAGAATGGCGGCGATGATTTCTGGGGCAACCCCATATTTGGCTTGGGCTTCATCAAAAATAGCGCGGTGTTCTTTGATATAAGCTTCAGCTTTGATTTTTAGGCGCGTATTCACAAACAAGGGGCGATATTCCGCGTACGAACGCGACTCATAAGGTGTATTCATCTTATCAATCAAACTGCCATCAAAGCTTGCTGCCTGAATATGCTTTTCGACAAATGCTTGTGGCAATTTGGTTTCTGTGACCAAATAAGTGATGAGTTCTGCTTTGGTATACGTTTCAGCCAGCAACAAACTCGGCGCGGATAACAGAGCAAAAACGAAGAGAGAAAAAGTAAGCAGCAAAGGATGGTATTTTAGGAACATAGGGCTGAGAGAATCCAATTTAAAAATCATGCTCGCACCCTATAAAACACAAGCAAATCAAGCAAGAAACACTGTAATTATCTCGTTATTATTGTTGCTTTAAGGCCAAAAGAACGTCTTCTGTCTGCATCTCATTAAACACTTCAATGCCATGCTCTCGCAAAAGTTGAGTGGTTACGCCCTCACCTTGGATTTTGGTCTTGGTAAAAGAGCCATCATTGATAAGCCCACTGCCACATGAAGGGCTACCTTCTTTAAGTACGGCGATATGAATATTGTATTTTTTACATAAGGCAAGTGCTTGCTTAGCCCCGCTTTGAAAATGAGCCGTGACATCGTTATGGGCAACATTAAGCACCTGCAAAGCCATGCCTTGGGTTTGTATTTCCGCCGCTGGCCTTGGCACAGGCAAACCACCAGCCACTTCAGGGCATAATGGCAGCAGCAAACCCTGTTGCTGCCACTGTGTTATCAAATCCTGCCCAGATGTGTCGGGATGATTTAAGCAATTACCACCATCGTAGCGCACGTTGCTTCCCAGCAAACAGGCGCTTATTAAGATGCGTGGTTGCGGCTTAGAAATAACAGTTAGGCCTTGCCGCTTGAAACCAATACTTTCGCAGCGCGAATCAAACGACCGTTGAGCGCGTATCCCGCCACATGCTGCGCAATCACCGTGCCTTCGTCTTCTTCAGATGGCATTTTGGACAAGGCTTCATGCAGATGCGGATCAAAGACCTGCCCAACTGCGTCGATACGCTCCAACTGGAATTTTTCCGCAGTTTTATGCCAAGCGTCCAAAGTGAGCTTCACACCTGTGCGCACAGCTTCTTCATTCCCGACTTCGGTTTCCACAGCACGCTCTAAGTTGTCAACCACATCAAGCAAAGATAATGCAAATTTCTCAATGGCAAATTTACGCGCATCCACCACTTCCCGCTCTGTGCGTTTGCGTAAGTTTTCCATCTCTGCATGTTGGCGAAGCAGCTTATCTTGCAGCATCGCTACTTCTTCTTGCAATGCCACCAAGGGATCAATGGTCTCTTCTGCAGATTCCAGATTTTCATCGATTCCTGCGGCGTTCATATCCAAAACTTCGTTGTTGATTTCTGCTTCAATATTGTTTTTTTCTTTGGTACCCAAAACAATCTCCTACTACTTTATTTCAAATAAGTTGCGAATTTTTAACTATCACTTTCGTTTTGGCAAATACGCCAAGGGGTCCACTGCTGTTTCACCGCGTCTCACCTCAAAATGCAAATGCGGAGCAGATGAGCGTCCCGATGTGCCCACCAAAGCAATGCGCTGACCACTGGAAACTTGATCGCCGCGTTTGACTAAATTTTTTTGATTGTGGGCATAAGCGGTAAACAGATCGCTACTATGCCGTATGATAATCAGATTACCATAACCCGTCAGCCTTGAATCAGCATACACCACCAAACCTGCAGCTGCTGCGGACACGGGTGCACCTTCTTTCGCTGCAATATCAATGCCATCGTGCATGCGATTTTTTCTTGGCCCAAATTTACTGCTGAGCTGCCCAGTCACTGGCCAAATCAAGCTCAGATTCTTTTGATTGGCCACAGGATATTTTTTGGCTTCATCATTGGCTTTTTTCGAGGTAGACATGGGTAGCTTGGTGGATGCCAGAGCCGTTGTTTTAAGGGTTAAGCTCTGCCCCACATAAATAGTATATGGCGCTTTGATATTATTGCGTTTGGCCAGTAAATGGTAATCCACGCCCGAACGCCTTGCGATACTGTAGAGGGTATCGCCCAGCTGCACGGTATACATAGGACTACGAATAACTTGTTCACCCGATGTGCTCGTGGCTTTACTGCTTGGGCCATCATTCTGATGCACTCCACGTGGATAATAGTTATACCGCTCGCAAGCTGACAAAAACAATGTCACACATAACAAAAGCAAGCCAATCTGGTTGATTTTTAGGTATTTCAGCGCAACAACCATACGCCCGCAAAACCAAGCACAACCAAGACAACCACTAGCACGGTGAGCAATTCAAAATGTTTTTCTACAAAATGGCGCACTTTATCGCCGCCCCAGCGAAGCAAAGCCCCTTCCAAATAAAAACGCGCACCGCGTGAAATTAAGGCAGCCAAAATAAATGGCACAAAAGACAAGCCAAAAGTACCTGCAGCAATGGTAATAACTTTAAACGGAATGGGTGAGAAGCCAGCAATCAGCACAATCCAAACACCATATTCAGCAAACCAACCTTCCACATGATTGAATTGCGCCATCAAACCATAAAACTCAATAATCGGCTGCGCCACGCTGACAAATAGCAACATGCCAATGAGATAACCAAAGGCAGCGCCCAGTGTGGAGCCCGCAGTTGTAATAGCGGCAAAGCGCAAAGCCAGCTCTGGTCTACCCAAAGCCAAAGCAATCAACAGAATATCAGGCGGGATAGGGAAAAAGCTCGACTCAATAAAAGCTATGGCAAACAAGGCAACTTTAGCCGAGGGATGCTCCGCCCAAGATAAGGTCCAAAGATACAAGCGGCGTAACCAAGATGTTTTTTTAACCACGTTGTCTTGCTCGGTTTGATTCAATAGCACCTCTGTCTTGGTATCTGTCATTATACTTTACCCGCAAGCAAAGGCACAAAGGTGCAATCATCAAAGTATTCTTCATCAAACCCATCTTCGGTTTTTTGGCGGCGCACCAATTTATGCGCCCTACCCTCACCTTCTGGCAGCAGCAAATAACCGCCCACTTTAAGCTGCTGCATCCAAATATCCGAAGCAAAACCGCCAGCGGTAACCAAGATAGCATCAAAGGGTGCATAATCTTCCCAGCCAAGCAAACCATCACCACAACGCAGCATGACGTTGGTGTGCCTGCCTTTGCGCAAATTCGCCTTGGCCAATTCGTGTAATGTTTCAATGCGCTCAATGCTGTACACACGTTTACAAAGGCGCGAAAGCACTGCTGTTTGATAACCACAACCGGTACCAATCTCTAATACACGTTCGTGGCCTTGAAGCTCCAGCAGCTCGGTCATTCTCGCCACCATAAATGGCTGTGAAATGGTTTGCCCCTCACCAATGGGTAGCGATTTATCTTGATATGCATGGGTCAACAAAGGCTCGCCCACAAATTCATGGCGATACACTTCCCGCATAGCAGCTAAAACGCTGGGTGCGGTGATTCCTCTGGCGACGATTTGCTCTTCGACCATGCGCAAACGCGGGCGCTCGTAACTTTGGCGAAGCGGCAAATGGATATGTGTATTCATACTCTCCCAAACATCAAATGCGTATAGCTATGCGCAAGTTAGCAATATCAAGGGGTGATGCAACTTATCCGGCTCATCACCGACATCGATAGAAAATTGAATTTTGTGCACCAGCCGATACAATGCACCGCGCTTTAAAAAGGTATACGCGAAAGCAGCGTAGCAACAAAGGGGAAAAGTATGGCTTTGACGAAAAAAGAACTTGCCGCTTTTGAAGAACAACTTATGGCTTGGAAAGCTGAACTTGAAGAGTCTCAGAATGAAAGCGTGCAACTGATGCAAGATAACGAAATGGTCACTTTTCCAGACCCTACCGATCAAGCCAGTGCTGAAACGGACATGAATTTTGATATTCGTATCAAGAGCCGCGAACTGAAATTGATTCATAAAATTTCCGAAACACTTTATCGCTTACGCAACGGTGATTTTGGACATTGTGAAGCTTGTGGCGGCGACATTAATGTCAAACGCTTGCAAGCACGCCCAGTTACTACACTGTGCATTGATTGCAAAACTGAACAAGAACAATCAGAAAAAACACGCACCGATTGATGTTATCCCAATCAGCGAAGACATAAAAAAAGAGGCCAATTGGCCTCTTTTTTTGTTTGATTTAAGTTTTTAAGGTTTAACTATGAGCCGATGGCAGCACGAACTGCAGTTAAAAACTCATCCACATCTTTAAATTCACGGTACACAGAAGAAAAGCGCACATAAGCCACTCCATCAAGCTTACGCAATTGCTCCATCACAAAATCGCCTATATTTTCAGCGGAAATTTCATTCTCGCCCGATTCTTGCACGCTGCGCAACACACTATACACCGACTTTTCCAAATCATCCGCCGATACAGGGCGTTTTTCCAGCGACTTTTGCATACCATTTCGGATTTTTTCGATGTTAAACGCCACGCGTGTACCATCTTTTTTAATCACCAAAGGCAAGCGCAGCTCAGCGCGCTCATAGCTGGAAAAGCGTTTACCACAAGACTCGCAATGACGACGGCGGCGAACGGCAGTGCCCTCCTCCACCACGCGTGAATCAATCACGCGCGTATCGTCATTCGAGCAAAATGGACAATGCATTAACGCAAACCCTACAACCCGCCCAAAGATGGGCGGAAAATCAATGCATTTAATTTATTGGTCTTTGAGAAATCACACTTTTCCAAAGACTTAAAGCAAAAAAGCACGGATGCTTTTTTTGCGTGTTTAACCAACATAGATAGGGAAACGATCCGTAAGTGCGCGCACTTGGGTTTTCACTTCTGCGTGCACAGCCGCATCTTCAGGGTTGGACAACACTTTAAGAATCATCGCGCCAATTTCTTTGGCCTCTTCTTCTTTCATGCCGCGTGCCGTAATCACGGATGCACCAATACGAATACCTGAAGTCACAAATGGTGATGCAGGGTCAAAAGGAATGGTATTTTTGTTGGTAGTGATACCCGAAGCTTCCAAGGCTTCTTCAGCCACTTTACCGGTGATGTTTTGCGGGCGAACATCCACACGGAACATATGACAATCAGTGCCACCTGAAACCACACGCAAACCACCAGCAGTGAGTGTGTCTGCCATCGCACGGGCATTTTTAATCACTTGTTTTTGGTCATCTTTAAATTGCGCGCCCAAAGCTTCACCAAAGGCCACAGCTTTGGCTGCAATCACATGCATCAATGGGCCACCCTGAATACCAGGGAAAATGCGTGAATTTACTTTTTTGTAGATTTCTTCGTCGTCGGTCAAAATCATGCCGCCGCGAGGGCCACGAAGGGTTTTGTGCGTAGTCGTGGTCATCACGTGGGCGTGACCTACTGGTGTTGGGTACACGCCAGCTGCAATTAATCCAGCATAATGTGCCATATCTACAAACAAAATTGCGCCTACAGAATCAGCAATTTTACGCATTTGCGCCCAATCGATTTCGCGCTCATATGCTGATGCGCCACCGATAATCAATTTAGGCTTATGAATTTCAGCCATTTTTTGCATCACTTTATAATCGATGCGCTCATCTTTTTCGCTCACGCCATAAGCCACAACATTGTACAAACGGCCTGAGAAGTTCACTGGTGAACCATGGGTCAAATGACCGCCATGTGACAAATCCATACCCATGATGGTATCGCCTGGGTTCAACACAGCCATCAATACAGCCATATTCGCTTGTGAGCCAGAGTGCGGTTGCACATTAGCAAACTTCACACCGAAGATTTCTTTGGCGCGTTCTTGGGCCAAAGCTTCAACTTTGTCCACATGCTCACAACCACCGTAATAACGTTTTGAAGGGTAACCTTCAGCGTATTTATTGGTCATCACTGAGCCCTGGGCTTGCATGACTGCTTTAGAAACAATGTTTTCACTGGCAATCAATTCCAGGGTGTGTTGTTGGCGGTGTAACTCTGCTTCAATAGCTTCGACTACGATTTGGTCAGCCAAGTCTGCTTGAAAAAAATCTTCACGTTGTGTCATGAAATCTATGCTCCATATATGAATTCACAGGAATTCAAAAAAATCAAAATTAAAGAAAAAACAAAGGGCCCACAAAGGAGCCCTCAATTCAAACATATTTTAAGGTAAAAGAAACCTTAGTTAAAACGACGTTCGCGAATACGCGCCGCTTTACCACGCAATTCGCGCAAGTAGTAAAGTTTCGCACGACGTACACGACCGTGACGTTTCACTTCAATGCTCTCAACCATAGGTGAGTGCAATGGGAACACACGCTCAACGCCTACGTTTCCAGAGATTTTACGCACTGTGAAGCTGCTAGAAATTCCTTTGTTATGACGAGCAATGACAATGCCCTCATATGCCTGAATGCGTTCACGTCTTTCAACTTTACCGCCTTTTAGGTCTTTAAAATCAACCACACGCACGTTCACGCGAACAGTGTCGCCCTCACGGAAAGCTGGTATATCGCCACGTAATTGTTCTGTAGTTACATCGTCTAAAGCACGCATTTTGCTCATCCTCCAAAATCATCGGAACAGCCTATCAAGGTAAATTGCCAAGGCCGCTCTCACAGAAAGGTGGCGCACCTTACCGATACCGTCGATAGAACACAACCATCCATTTGCATGCGGTAAATTTTTAGCATCTAATCCATGCCCTGTACCAAAAACAAGCAAGTGTTTTCCACCTTTTTCGCTCAATAACTCGGGTGAGACCACCGCTACATCTTCCGGTGGTTGGGCAGATGTGTACCATATCTGGTAGTCATCATCCGTCAAAACTTCATCCAAACTACTGACAACCCGCACCGCGCCCATCACCTGTCTGCGACCTTGATTCAACTCCCCTCGCCCGCTTTGTTGCCAATGTGCTGCCAATTCGGTCACAAACTGCCGCATACCTTCCGCCGGATGCACAATATAAACAGGCGCCACATCATAAAACGCACAGGTGCGCGCAAAATCGTGGATATCGATACTTGATACCGAAGTGCTCGATGTGTTGCCCATCTTGTCTAAGACAGGTGCATGCACCAAAGCAACGGCAAATGATGGTTTCTCTAACATGACGGCAAGGTATGACGCTTAAGCACTGATTGCAAAAATACCCTTACAAATTTTCATTCGACCCAACTTCAATCAGTCAGCCTTGCGTAGCCACTTTCAATTCCTGAGCAAGATTCCTACCCACCTATCAGGTTTTGGTATAACCTCATCAAGAGAAAGGGAGATGCCATGAAATTCAGCTTCAATATGGAAGATGCAAGTCAGGTATTTGTGGGTGCATTTGCATTTGCTGTGCCCATTTCATTTTCTAAAGAGGCATGGCGGCTTGGGCGAAACACTGCCTTTAGCTAATTAGGTCTTTATAAATGGGGCACCAATGTGCTTATTAATACCAATGTCACCCTCGCAGGTGGTCCAACTGATATATGGGTATTCCAAAACGCTGGCGATCTTATTCAGGCAAGCGCGACCAGCGTATTCTTATCCGGCGGTGCCTTGGCAAAGAACATCATCTGGCAGGTTGGCGGCGGCACGGGTATTGCGCTGGGTACAACGGCTCATTTTGAGGGTGTGGCCATGGCAATCAAAGCTATCACTGTCAATACGGGTGCAACGATTAACGGTAGATTATTATCACAAACAGCAGTCACTCTTGATGGCATTGCTGTAACACAACCAGCACCATAAAGCTCCACTGCAGCCATGTAACATCACAGGAACAACTGGAAAAGGACCCTTTTAGTGGGTCCTTTTTTTAGGTTAAAAGCATTAGTAAAACACCAAACAACACTCATTTTTATTGATAACCAAAGCATAAAATGACGTTAGTTAAAAGGTTTTAAAAAAGAAAATCAATCATCGTTATTTGATAACGATATTCGCACCTGTAAATGTACCATCACCGTTATTGACCCACAGTCTTTGCTCTTTAGCGGCATCGGTTTGCAATGAGTGATTTAAAAACAAATCGACAAAACCATCACCATTGAGATCACCCACACTGGCTCCATGAGTATATGTGCTTGCAGTGCTTAAACTCGTCACTGAGGCATCAGTCATGCCGCCCGCACCATCGTTGATGAGCAAAAGATTTTTCTCACCAAGAAATGGTGGCTGGTCATAACCATGATTTGCCACAAACAAATCATTGATCATGTCATTGTTAAAATCAGCTACCAACCACTGCCTTGCATGTTCAACACTGGGCTGAACGCCATTAAAAACAGCATCATTTTGGGTAAATACGCCCGTGCCATTATTGATATAGGCATGCACAGGTGTTGTGATGCCGTTTCCTTGTGCCCCCACACCATTGGTCCCGATGGATTTCGATCCAATGATATCCAAGAAACCATCCTGATCGATATCTATTAAAACACCGTCTTTGATACGGTTGAAATTGGTTTCAAGAAATGGGTCAGGTGTATTTACAGAATATCGAATATTAAACGACAAGACCCCTGGCGAACTGTTGTTAATAAAAGTTGCCATCGCTCCTTCTGCACCTGGCGTAGCAACCAAATCAACATCAGTGTCATTATCAACATCTCCCACCATCACATCCAGCGCAATACGTACACTACCTGTTCCGCCCTGCACCAAACCATCATTAGCCCAAACCAACTTATCAGAAGTAAATGTGCGTACACCATCCGACATGGTGATGGTGGCTGGGGCAAAATTACCAGCACCATCATTAAGGTAAATCATACCACCGCGGCAAGTTCCATAGTCCACGGCGGTGGTTGCTGAGCCGCAGCCAGAAATAGTGACGAGGAAATCAATATTGCCATCTTTGTCAAAGTCTCCAGTTTTGGTCCAATTCGCCCAGGGGGAACTGGACCAGAGATTGTTGGTTATGTTAGTACTGCTATCTTGGAATGTGCCATTTCCATTTCCAGTATAGAGTTGGATTTTAGTGCTGTCGTATGTAGTTCCAGTAGAAATGACCAATAAATCCAAGTTGCCATCTTTATTCACATCGGCTGATTCAACACTAATGGTTTGGCCCGTGCTCAAAAATCGATTGGGGAGCGCATTGGGTTGAATAGAAAAGGTAGAGTCGCCATTATTGATAAGCAGCATGTCGGCTGCATACGGAAAATCATAGACCTGCGTAGAACCGATATAGACGTCCTTATCACCATCATTATCAGCATCAAAAATATGCGATGCAGTAATGAGATTATTGATTTCAGGGATGATAATATTATTACCCTGCGAACCATTATCAGACGAAGATGAACATGCCGTCAGTTGACTTAATAAAATGAAACTTAAAGCGAATAATTTAAACCTCATCAATACACTCCTTAAAAAAAATCCTGATACCGCGAACGTTAGCTTATTGCCAATTCCAATGCTTCGCTAAGCTCCATCCATTCTTCTTCAGCCATATCCAACTGCTGTTTAATATCGGCATGCTCATTGGTCAACATTAACATGCGAGCTTTTTGGCTTTCTTCATACAAAGCGCTATCGGCCAAGGCTTCGGTGAGGCTGGCTTCTTTGGCGTGTAGCTTTTCTAGGCGTTGTTCGAGTTTTTTGATGGCATTACGCAGGGGCTGGGTTTCTTTGCGGCGCTCAGCGTCATCTTTGCGTTTGGCTTTGCGGGCAGCTTGGGTGTGGTCACCCACTGCTTCCTGCTTGGGATTTAAGGCCGCGCTTTGCTCACCCAACCAGCGAGCATAATCATCCAAATCGCCTTCAAAGGGCGTGATGTTTTGCTGGGTCACCAACCATAAATCATCACACACCATCCGCAGCAAATGCCTATCATGGGATACCAAGACCAAAGCTCCTTCAAAGCTTTGCAAAGCAATGGTCAGGGCATGGCGCATATCCAAATCCAAATGGTTGGTCGGCTCATCAAGCAGCAACAGATTGGGATTTTCATACACCAACATCGCCAACACCAAGCGGGCTTTCTCTCCACCCGAAAAGGTAGTGATGAGTTCAAGGGCCATATCACCTTGAAAAGCAAAACCGCCCAAGAATAAACGTAATTCCTTTTCTGATGCAGATGGGTTCAATTGCTGAAGATGCTGGACAGGTGAGCCCAAAGCATCGAGCTGTTCCAATTGATGCTGTGCAAAATATCCAATTTTTAGACCCTTAGACTCTACGCACAAACCTTGGCTTGGTTTAAAATCACCAGAGAGTAATTTAATCAACGTGGATTTACCCGCGCCGTTGGGGCCAAGCAGACCAATCCGATTGCTGGGCAATAGACTTAAAGAAATTTTTTTAAGGATAGGCGTGGCCTCATCCGCACCTGGATAAGCAAAATCCACCTTCTGCAATTGCAGCAGAGGGTTGGGCATAAAACCTGTGCTATCAAACTCGAATGAAAACGGGGAATCCACATGCGCTGGCGCAATAGTTTCCATGCGCGCTAGGGCTTTGATGCGGCTTTGTGCTTGTTTGGCTTTGGTGGCTTTGGCTTTAAAGCGGGTGATAAAGCTTTGCATATGCTCAATTTCACGTTGTTGTTTCACATAAGCTGATTGTTGCAAGGCCAGTTGCTCCGCGCGGCGCAGCTCAAAGGCAGAATAATTGCCTGCATAAAGGGTAACTTTTTCGAGCTCCAGATGAGCAATGGTGGTTACGCTCTGATCCAAAAATTCCCTATCATGCGAAATCAGCAGCAATGCGCCCTGATAATTTTTCAGCCATTTCTCTAGCCACAACACTGCTTCCAAATCCAAATGGTTGGTCGGCTCATCCAGCAACAACACATCTGAGCGACACATCAAAGCTTGCGCCAGATTCAGACGCATACGCCAGCCACCAGAAAAGGTTTTGACGGGTTTTAGTTCTTGCTCGGCCATAAATCCCAAACCGTATAACAACTGCCCAGCTCTGGCTCTGGCTTGATAACCACCAATGGCTTCCATGCGCTCATGCAAAGCGCCTAAAGCAATACCATCGTGTTTGTTTTCTGCGTCGAGAATTTTCGCCTCAAGGCTGGCCAGCTCTTCATCACCCTGCATTACATAGTCAACAGCGCTGATATCCAAAGCAGGCGTTTCTTGCGCCACATGAGAAATCGACAACTTCGCTTTTGTGCGAAACTCGCCCTTATCTTCTTCGATCTTACCCAGAATCATGGCGAATAACGATGATTTGCCAGTGCCATTGGCACCAGTCACACCAATTTTATCGCGTTTGTGTACGGTGCAGCTAAAATCAGCAAAGAGCACCCGCTTGCCACGGCGCAGCGTTACATTTTCAAAATAAATCATCGAAGGGCTTGGTTTTTAAGCAGCGATCTGAAAGCGTTTAAGGGCATTGGCCGTGCTGACTTCAGCCAATTCAGCCAAAGCCATACCACGCACTTCGGCAATACATTCAACCACGTGGCGCACAAAAGTGGGTTCATTGCGTTTGCCGCGATTGGGCATAGGCGCGAGATACGGTGAATCGGTCTCAATCAAAATGGATTCCAGTGGCACTTTGGCTGCTACTTCACGCAGTTCATGGTTGTTTTTGAAGGTGACATTGCCCGAAAAAGAAATCGACATACCCATATCCAAGGCTTGCGATGCTGCCGCCCAACCCGAAGAGAAGCAGTGCATAATACCGCCGCAGCCCGCCACATCTTCATCTTTGAGAATACGCAGTGTGTCACTATCCGCATCGCGCATATGCACGATCACGGGTTTGTTCACTTTGTGTGCAGCTTGCATATGCGTGCGAAAACGAACTTCTTGCAGTTCAGGCTCCACATGATGGCGAAAAAAATCCATGCCTGTCTCACCAATAGCCACGCATTTGGCATGCGCAGATAAGGCCACCAATGCATCCAAAGTAGGCTCTGAAGTTACTTCATGATTGGGGTGAACCCCCACCGAAAACCAAACCCCTTCACGTGATTCCACCAATTGGGTCAAACGCGGGGTTTGCTCCAATTCCACAGACACCGCCACAATACGCGACACGCCAGCTTCACGCATACGGGAAAACACCTCATCCCTATCATCATCAAAATGCTTAAAATCAATATGACAATGGGAATCAAAAAGCTGCATGTGTTCTCCTTTTTTAAACCGCAGAGGACGCGAAGTTACGCGAAGTTTTTTAAAACATCATCTTGAGCAACAAGCTATCTTCTAAACTTCGGCTCAAGCCCTTTATATTAACTTTGCGTAACTTCGCGTACTTCGCAGTAAATTATTTAAGCAGCAGCAATCGCTTGCAGGTGCGCCAAAGTTACGTGATGCACATCCGTCAAACCGTGTTTGTTGATGAGCACATTCACTGCATCGCGGTCGGCTTCGCCAAACTCAGACACCACCAAATCAGCACCAGCAAAATCTTGATTTGCAGTATAGTCATTAATGGTCACTACACATTTAAGGCCTGCAGCTTGCGCAGATAACCAGCCATTACCCGAATCTTCCAAAGCCACTGTATGTTCAGCAGCTACACCAAGTTGTTCCATGGCATAAGTGTAAATATCAGGTGCAGGTTTTTTGTTGGGCACAATATCGCCAGCTGCAAGCACAGCAAAACGATCAAACCACTCTTTGCCCAACGAGTGCTCAATCAAAGCATCCAAAGCAGATGGTGTAGTTGTTGTAGATACACCCAACGTGATGCCTGCTGCATAAGCTTCTTCCAATAAGCGGCGCACACCAGCGCGTAAGGGAATCAAACCACCAGCAATTAATGTTTCATAATGTGTAGTTTTTCGTGCATGCAATGCTGCAATTTTTTCAAATGGAATGGCTGGCATGCCACCTCGGTCGATGTCGAACTGCATACGCTCTTTGCCACCTGTTACTTTCAGCAATTCACCATATGTGGGCACATCCCAGCGCCTGTCCATACCTGCTTCTTCAAAGGCCATATTAAACGCCACACGATGCCCATCGCGCTCAGTATCTGCCAGCGTGCCATCCACATCCCAAAGTAAACATTTCAATTCAGCCATGGTTAAATCCATCCTTTATTTCGTAGTGTTTCTCGCATGCCTTGGGCAGATCCAGCGTCGTATGCCATCTGCAAGGCGATGGCAAGCTTGGGGTGTTCACTTAGATTTTCAACATTAAAAATATTATTGGCAATGGCATCAAGCTTCTGAAATTCAAAGTCTTGCAGCCATGCTTCTTGCAAACCTTCCCAATCCACTTCGCCTTGATGGAAAAACTTTTCAGCCACACCCACAGGCTCAGAAAACAATAATTCTTCGCTCATCATGACTTCCAACTCATAGGAATAAAGACCAATGCCATTGGCTTCACCCAAGGCGATATAACAAGCTTCAAAATCTTTATTTCCTTGCAAAAACTTATCCAAATCAAGTTTGGTTTTGGGCGAAAAATGTTTGCCTTTAAAGTCAAACTCCACACCGATGGTGATACTGTTTCTCATGATTTTTCCTCGTTCATTTCTTCTCTTGCATCGGCATAAATCCATACCGTTTTTCCAGACAACACTGTCGCTGACCTGCGCACATAGGCATCCACTTCATAACTATCGGCTTGTAATAATTCTTTGTCGCTGATTTCAAACACAGTACCAATCACTTGGTCGTTGGCATCCCCTGTGTACATCAATATCGGATGATAAGCCTTACCGCTAGTATGTAGGACATGCTCATCTTGGATAAGCACCTCACCCACCTGATAGCAGGGCAGGATATCCTTTTCGCCAACGAGCAATCGGCCAAAAGTCGTTTGCTGCACATTGGCTTGCTGTAATGTTCCGTATGAAAATAAAAAAGGCATTTGCTTGCTTACCTAATCCTTGCGCATCTTTTCTGCTTTTTCTGCCATTTCTTTGGCATGTGCTGCCGCATCAGCGGCGGCTTATTGCGCCATTGCCAAAGCTTGTTTGGCTTGTGCTGCAGGCTGCTCATCTTCTGTGCATCTCAGCAACAGAACAAGACCAAGCAGCAAGACCATCAGTTTTTTCATTGACCCACTCCTAGCCTTCAAGGGCATAACCATGGCAGATACGCAGCCGAAACGGAATCAGATTGGCGTTTCAAAGCTTGGCACACACTTTGTCGACAATATCACTCTCATCATGGCACCAGCCTTGCTCATACATTTGCATGTTTTTGTTCTAAGGAGATATACATATGACCCAAGCCCCATCATCTGCATCCGACATTCAAGCACCAGAAATTTGGGCCGATTCTCCACATCCTTCGTTTAACCTCACCCTAGATGTAAACACCCAGCAATTTAAACAGCTTCCCGCGCATCAAGGCAGCTCCAGCCGTTTGGCGATGTATGAAAAAAGCATACGCACCTTACCCTTACCGCCAGCACTATGGCGCGCCTTTCAAGCTGCATGTGACAGGGGAGATTCCAGCCAGCAATTAGGAAAAATCATCAAAGACGACCCTGTGTTATCGGCGGCCACATTGCGTATCGCCAATTCCTCTGGCTTCGGCCTGCGTACGCCTATCAATGATGTAGGCAGAGCCGTATCGCATCTGGGTACGTCTATGGTGCGCAGCATTGTCACCCGCCATAGCTTTTCCTCTACCTTGGCCAAAGGCAAAGTGTATGACATGCCCAAGTTATGGAAACATGGGATGGCCGTGTCTGCCTTGGCAGAAATTATCGCCGAATTTGTGCCTGACTGTGTGCGCGAAGATGCGAGCACCTTGGGTTTATTTCACGATATTGGCAAAATGAGCATGAATTTATTTACCCAATACCAACAACCCGCCACCCTTGATTCACATCAGGGTCATTTATTATTTGAGCATGCGCAATTTGGCTGCAACCATATTGATTTGGGTTTATTGCTAGCTAAACACTGGGAATTGCCTTCAAAAATTATTGAAGGTATTGCTTTCCACCATCATCCAGGTTTTGCTGCGCCCGAAAGCATCCCTGAAAGCATACGCCCTGAAGTATTTGCGGTGTTTCTCGCTGATGCTATCGCTATTCGTTTGGGCTTTGATACTGGTCATGCTGGCATCGTATTGCCACTTGCAGCTTATGCCACGCTTCTTGCCAACACCTCCTTGATGGCGTTGATGGAATCTCCAAAAATCCATGCGGAATTGGCGCGCATTGAAGCGATTGAATTTTGACGGGTCTCATCCAGCTAAAGTCTAACCCCTAATCCCTGCGCTGTTGCCCAACAGGGCCTCCTGTGTTACATTCATTTCAAAGCAGTGATACTGCTGAAGTCGTGTTACATAGGAGGTTGATATGTACTTACGAAATAAAAGCAATGAAGATTTAGCCGAAGTGGAACAACTGGATGTATTGATGGATCCACACGCAACATCGCTCATGGTTCATTATTTTGCTGGTGAAGAAATGGGTGAACCCGTTAGCGTTGATAAAGTGGACATGGTATTTCCATCTGGTGAGGCGCTGCCGCGATGCTGGTTAGACCCTCATTACAGAATGCATTTTGACTAAGCTTTACCAACTGGTGCAGAGCTGCTGCCCCCTTTTCGAGTGAATGTGGCTCTGCAAAAGTTTTTTATTTCTTTTTCGCCCAATCCAAAGCTGGTTTCACTGCTTTAAACACACGAACCTTTTTACCTGACTTTAATAAATTTCGATACGCCTGATACATTTTCGCCAGTCCATAACCCACCTTGGATTGCACACACATGGAGAGCTTTCGTTTGGAATGCGGGCGATCGGATTCGGAAGCGATTTTGGCAATTTTCTTTAAACCCGCCGCTGTGATTTTCACGCTGCTTTTTTCTGGGAAAATAAGCACTTCATTGTAATCTTCATAATCGGCATGATTTTGAATATTTTGTTGATATGCTTTGAGCGCAACAATCAAATCATCCTCATGCATCGTACCAATACACGTAGTAACAATCAGTTTGTCGTCATTATCAATATGGTGATCAATCGCCATAGTCTTCCTCTTCTTCTCACATGCGCTTGTCGCTGCAGATTAGCGGCAACCACATTTGCTTCAAGCGCATGCTAGGTAAGTTTTTTATATCTAAAGTAAAACACCTTGTTATCAAGCTACAGGATAATCGGTATATCCCTTTTCACCTGGGGTGTAGAAGGTGTCAAAATCAACATCATTTAACGCCACTTTATTCTGCCAGCGATAAATCAAATCGGGATTGGACAATAGCGGCACACCCACAGCAATCAAATCAGCGCGTCCCGCTTCCAAATCTTTATTGGCGCGTTTGGCATCATAACCACCGGATAAAATCAAGGTGCCTTTAAATGCTGCGCGGACACCATCTTTCATGCGCGCCGGCACTTCAGGCGCACCTTGAGCGGAGTGATCGACAATATGCACGTAGGCAATGCCCAAATCATTGAGCTGCTCAGCCAGATACAAATAATCAGCTTCCATCTCCGGATACAGTGGCATTTCGTTAAACACACCAAATGGCGATAAACGAATACCGATTTTTTCTTTACCAATCATGCTGATAGAAGCTTTAACCACTTCAAGAATAAAGCGAGCACGCTTCTCAACCTTGCCGCCATAAGCATCATCGCGTTGGTTGGTGGTCGGGCGGAAAAACTGTTCCATCAAATAACCGTTGGCAGCATGCAGCTCCACACCATCAAAATCAGCTTTGATGGCTTTGCGCGCTGCTTGGGCATATTCATTAATCGTGGAATCAATATCATCAATATCCATTTCTTCAGGCACGGGCAAAGGCTGCATACCATCTTTATCGGTATACATTTGCTCGCTGCAGCCCACCGCTGATGGCGCCAATACCCGCGCCCCACCGGGCAGATTATATTCATGTGAAATGCGGCCAGTATGCATCAATTGGCAGAAAATCTTCGCGCCTTTGGCATGCACAGCTTCGGTGACCAATTTCCAGCCTTCCACTTGCGCCAAGGAAAAGACGCCTGGAATGCGCGGGTAACCCAGACCGTTTGGAGATGGCGAAGTGCCTTCGGTGATAATCAAACCCACGCTAGCGCGCTGGGCGTAATATTCTGCCATTAAAGCATTCGGTACATTATCAATAGCACGGCTGCGGGTCATGGGCGCCATCACCAAGTGATTTTGTAATGAAAGCTCGCCCAATTTTGCTGGCGAAAATAAAATATCGGTTGTATCAGTCATCATCTGCTCCTGTAAACGAAGTGCCAAACTAGAGTAGTTCTTAGAAAAAAGTACCTATTCCTTTTTAAACCTCACCTGCTTGGATACTTTGCACCCGTGTGACCACAGCTTCAACGGTTGCATGATCAATCATACGTTTATTCACCAACACCAATGGCGCATTGGGGCATTGGTTGCGGCAATCGCCCATACGTGATTTCAAACCGCATGCCGCCAAAGCTTCGGTAAGCCTACGACCGCCCACATCACTGCACTCTGGACCGTAACACACTTCAATATCGGGCGCTGTCTGGTCTATCATCATTGTCATGGCTATCCTTTGTTGGTGATTTAGAAAAAAAGTACATTACCCAAAGCAAACTGCAAATGCATAAGTAATGTTTTCATGGTTACATTGGGCAAAACAGTTGCTGCCGAAATTCGAACTGTTACTTTTTCACATCTTTATTCTGATGCAACATGGGTAAACCACTTTGAACGATTCGAACATCACATATTTCCCCATTACCCCGAAAGCAGATGATATCCCAAACGTTTTTCCCACCCCTTTCTCTGATACCCCCCACCCTTTGGCAATCCAGGCCAGTCAAATGCTGCAAGCTAGACTTAGTGAAAACAAAGATTTCGATAGAGATTTTTTTACGCCAGACCACGGTAAAATGTTTGGGGTGCTGGTGGTGCAAGACCAACAAGCCCGCCTTGGTTTTTTAAGCGCCTTTTCTGGCATGATGAATGGGCAATGGTTTGCGGGTGGCTTTATGCCGCCTATTTTTGATGTGGAAGCGCAAACCCATTTTCTCACCAGCGGAAAGAGCCAATTGCAAGACATGGCCAAAACCTTGGAAGTGCTGGAATCATCGAAACAACGCTACGTCTTAGCCCAAAGCATCGTAGATTTGAAGAAGCAACGCGATGCAGTTTTGACAGCCTTAAAGCAACGCCACAAAGCCGAAAAACAAGCCCGTGATGCTCAACGCTTTGATATCTTGGTGATGGATGATGCCCAGGAACAACAAAGCCAGCTGCGCGCCTTGGCATTGCAAAGCCAGCACAACAAACGCGAAGCCACCAATGCTGCCTCAGCATGGAAAGAGCGCATTGAAGCGCTAGCGATAGAACTCGAAGCATCTGATATCCAAATCAGCCAACTCAAAAACAGCCGCAGTAAACTCTCCCAAGATTTGCATGCGCAAGTGTTCGCCAGCTACACATTATATAATTTTAAAGGCGAGCAAAAAACCATCACTGACTTCTTTATCGAATCCACCCCGCCTGCGGGTGCTGGCGATTGTGCTGGACCAAAGCTAATTCATTATGCCCAAACCCATGCTTTAAAACCCATCGCCATGGCAGAGTTTTGGTGGGGCGCTTCCCCTGCTGCTGGAGTGCGCCATCATCAACAATTCTACCCAGCTTGTCGTGGCAAATGCCGCCCTATTCTACCCTTTATGTTAGAAGGCCTGGATGTGGAGCCAGAGCCATACTACGGCTTAGAAATCGATCAAGATGAACCCAAAATTATCTACGAAGATGATGTCTTGATTGTGATTAACAAACCCAGCGGTTTGATGTCGGTGCCGGGTAAACTGATCAAAGACTGTGTGTTCAACCGCTTGATGGCAGCGCACCCCGAATGCCCAGAACTACGCCTTGTGCATCGCCTTGATATGTCCACTTCAGGCATACTATTGGTCGCTAAGAATTTGAAGATAAACAAGCTCCTGCAAAAACAATTTATCCAACGTACCGTCGATAAACGCTACGAAGCCATTTTAAGCAAACCTCTTGATGCCGATGAAGGTAATATCGATTTGCCTATGCGCGTGGACTTTGACGATAGGCCGCGCCAATTGGTGTGTTACGAATACGGCAAGCCCGCCAAAACGCACTGGGAAGTCATAACTCGCGATGAAAGAACAACCCGTGTATATTTCTATCCCCACACTGGCCGCACCCATCAACTGCGTTTGCATGCCTCCCATCGCGATGGTCTCAATGCCGCTATTGTTGGCGACGACCTCTACGGGCAAGCTGGTGAGCGCCTGATGCTGCATGCCCAGCGATTAAGCTTTAACCACCCCGTCACCCGCGAGCGCCTCACCTTTGAAGTGCCTGCTCCATTTTGAGGAAACGATTGCCCCCTACCCCCTTGCTACAGATGCGCCGGAACGTCAGGCGGAAAAAAAGATAAGCGCAGTATCACGCGCCCTTTTTCTGACTGTAAGTGAATGAAGAACGCAGCTGTTTAAGGGCAGTTTTTTGGTTCGTTTGAAGGTGAATGCGAAGCATGAGAGGCTCCCCTGGGGGATTTGCTGCAAAAAAAATGAACAACACCTTTAATGCATAGGATAAGCCCATGACAAACCAAGAAAATGAACCAACCCTTTATGAACGCCTTGGCGGTGAAGCACAATTACGCCAACTTACCCAAAGCTTTTATCAACATATGGATACCTTGAGCGAAACCAAACCCATCCGCGGCATGCACGCCAAAAGCCTGCATATGTCCGAAGAAAAGTTGTTTATGTTCCTCTCTGGCTGGATGGGCGGCCCATCATTGTATTGGGAAAAGTATGGCCACCCTCGCCTGCGCATGCGGCATATGCCATTCGCCATCGATGAATCTGCTCGCGATCAATGGATGCTCTGCATGAAGAATGCTTTGGATGAAGTCGTAAAAGACGAATCACTCAACGATGAAATCTACCAAGCTCTCTACGGTGTTGCTGACTTTATGCGGAATAGACCTTAAAGCTTTTTTGAACCGCGAAGCACGCGAAGTTACACGAAGTTTCTTATTTTTTAACCACTCAGACACAGAAGTCTTCAGTTTCGGAGCGGATCCCCTTGTTATAGCTGCGCCTTCATATGTGCTAGCAAATGGGAATTAGCGAAAAAACTTTTCGCCCCATTTGATGGTGCAGATGAGGGGAGTTCGCAGCTATGTAAGGGGCAGCTTTTTGGTTCGTTTTTGGCTGTCCAAAAATGAATAAACACCATCACTCATCTTTAACCATCCTTTTTTCATCCATGACTTTAACTTGTCATAATTACTCATCATGCTTCCTCGCAAATTGAAAAGGAGGAAAACATGACCCTAGAAAACACTAGCCCAGCTTCTGCCCGGCTTAACTTTATGCGCATGGTTAGCGCCATCGTTGAGTTTCCAAAACAACCCGAAACAAAAAAAACGTCAGGTGCTCAACCAAGCAACCAAAGCAGCAACAAACAAGCACAACTCCCCACGCCTCAAGCCTAAACCCACGCGTTAAACACTGGTTTATTTTTCTCAAATCGTCTAAGTTGAATCCTTGCAAGACAGCAAAATATCGATGACGGAGTGTGAACTATGGCTACTTATGAATGCAAAATATGCGGTATGGGTGTGAATGCAACTTGTGCAAAATGCGATGCACCTTTGGTGGATGGCAGCATCACCTTGGATGACGGAACCGTGGTGCAAGTATCTGAATGCCCCAACGGACATGGCAAAATCAAATCACCCATGTGTTGCGGCGAAGATATGACCTGCTCTATCGACTAAACTGCTTTCTAAACATTTTTTTGAACCGCCCCCCCAGGGGGAGCTTCTCTCGCTTTGCGGTTCACCTTCAGTACGCAAAGTTATACGCAGCTTTTGAGCCTAACCTCTTGTTATAGCTGCGCCGGAACGTCGGGCGGAAAAAGGATAAGCGCAGTATCACGCGCCCTTTTTCTGAATATAAGTGGAGGAAAAATGCAGCTATTTAAGGGCAGATTTTTGTTTCGTTTCTTTGCTGACAAAGAAATGAACGTAATTTTCAGTCTTTCGTTGTCTCTTCAACTTTCACAAACAAATGTTTAAAGCGACGATATAAATACAGTACGGAAACACCAATAAACACATAAGGAACTACTGGGTTATTTCCCTCAGCCATATTCGTTGTTAGCGAAATGTTTATCAGCCATACTGATACCAAAATCACAGCAACGGCAATTGCATCACTGAAGTACTTTCCGATATGCTCGGGAAATAAGTTTGCTCCAGCAGCCAAGGCGCAGAAACAAGCGAGTAAAAATCCAAACAAATCATTCCCGAACCCTTGGCTAAACAATGCCAAAGCGATTATTAAAGAGATAATTCCAATCGCTATTTTAGGGCCTCTGCTAAGATTTAGAATAGCAGTAGCAGGCAGGACAACTTGCTCAACTACTTCATCATCCTACTTGCCCGATTTACTATCATCAATCGCAATAACAGCCATGAGGATTATTGTAGGAATCATTTGAGATATATCAGGCCATTGGTATTGGTCTTTATATATCGCCCAAATAATCATCGGCGCTAGACCAATCGGCCATCACCAAAGCCTATACATGTGTAATGGGTATTTAACTTAAGCTTTTACTGGCTTCAGCCACACGATTCACCGCATCTTCTAATGTTGCTTGGGCAACTGCATAGGAAAAGCGGATAAAGCCATGCGCACCAAATTCGGTGCCAGGCACAAGCGCGACACCCGCAGCTTCTAGCAGCCAAGCACAAAGGACGAGGTCGTCTTCGAGCACAGTGCCTTCTGGTGTGGTTTTTCCAATCCAGCCTTGGAAGGATGGGAACACATAAAACGCACCATCAGGAGTGATGCAATCCACGCCATCGATAGCGTTGAGCGCATTCACCAACCAGGTGCGGCGGCTTTGATAAACGCGCACCATTTCATCAAGCTCATCGGTTGGCCCTTGCAATGCAGCCAAGGCCGCTTTTTGCGAGATCGATGAAGGATTCGATGTGGATTGGCTTTGAATCATACCCATGGCTTTAATCAGCGGCAGCGGACCTGCACAATAACCGATACGCCAACCCGTCATACAATAAGCTTTGGAAACGCCATTGAGGGTAATCGTGCGATCAATCAAATCGGGATTGACTTGCGCAAAGGTGGCAAAGGATTTGCCATCAAACAAAATCTTTTCATACATATCATCAACAGCAACAAAGATGTTGGGATATTTGCGAATCACAGCACCCAAGGCTTGTAGGTCTTCGGCGTTGTAGGCCATGCCTGTTGGGTTGGAAGGCGAATTTAGAAACAAAAGACGAGTGTGATCGGTGATGCTTTCTTCAAGTTGATTAGCAGTGATTTTGAAATTGGCTTCGGCTGTACAC
Organism: Mariprofundus sp. UBA1536; assembly: GCA_002323245.1. GTDB lineage: Bacteria > Pseudomonadota > Zetaproteobacteria > Mariprofundales > Mariprofundaceae > Ghiorsea. The sequence goes on from DCPU01000001.1 coordinate 101,528, forward strand.
ATCACTTTAACGGGCAGACCTTCTGCCAAAAAGACCATATCAGGATACGAAACCCAATACGGAGCTGGGATAATCACTTCATCACCGGGATTAATCAGGGCTTGCAATAGATTGTAGATACACTGCTTGCCGCCTGTGGAAACAAGAATTTGCTCAGGCGTATAATCAAGGCCGTTATCGCGCTTAAACTTAGCTGCAATTTCTTTGCGCAACTCAGGGATGCCCGGCACAGCCGTGTAGCGAGTAAAACCAGCATTAATAGCAGCAATACCTGCTTCTCTAGCGGCAATGGGGGTCTCAAAATCTGGCTCACCCACGGAGAGAGATATAATGTCGCGGCCAGCAGCGCGAAGTTCGGCGGCTTTGGCGGTGATAGCTAGGGTGGCGGAGGGTTTAACATGTTGAATACGATTGGCTAATTTCATGCGCTGATGTTCGCAAAAAGGTGATAGCCATGCAAGAGCATGATGTTAGGCGTGATTAACGCTTAAAATCCACAGCATCAATATCGTATGTTTTCAACAATTTACGCACGGTGTTGCGATTGAGCCCCAGCATCTCAGCCACTTTCAGCTGATTGCCTTCGGCCTTCTCCAAGACAAGCCGTAAAATCGGCGGCTCCACTTGATCAAGCACATGGCGATACAAACCTTCCACTTCTGCATAACCAAGCTGCTGCAAATAACGCTTCACGCAGCGATGCACCGCTTCGCTCAAAGTCTCATCACCATCATTAGGTGCATCTTCACCATTGCCCAAGGCCAAGGCCACATCGGTCATGGTGATGCTTGCACCTGGGGTGAGCACTGCAAGGCGGCGCATGACGTTTTTAAGCTCACGCACATTGCCCTGCCAATCAAAACGCTGCAAAAGGGTGATGGCATCAGGCATCAAAATTGGCGCCGTAATACCCAGCTCTTCTGCGGCATAACTCAGCAGTGCTTCAGCCAAATCAGGAATATCATCACGGCGCTCACGCAGCGGCGGGATGTGCACAGGAATCACATTAAGGCGGTAATACAAATCCTCGCGGAACAAACCTGCTTTAATCTTTTTCGGCAAATATTGATGGGTTGCAGCGAGCAACCGCACATTCACTTTTTTGGTGATGGTGCTGCCCACGCGTTGCACTTCGCCTGTTTCTAATACGCGCAGCATTTTCGCCTGCAACGCCAAAGGCATATCGCCGATTTCATCAAGAAACAGCGTGCCGCCATCAGCATGCTCAAAGTGACCCGCTCTGGCTTTATCGGCGCCAGTAAATGCGCCTTTTTCATGGCCAAACAATTCAGCTTCCAGCAACTCGGCAGGAATGGCTGCGGTGTTAATCGCAATAAAAGCTTTATGGGTGCGAAGACTTTGTTTGTGTAACTCTTGAGCAATTAGCTCTTTACCTGTGCCTGACTCACCAGTGATTAACACTGTCATATCCGATGCTGCTACACGCCCGATAATGCGGTAGAGCTGTTGCATGGCTTGGCTTTTACCCAAAATCTGTGTTTTTTCTTTGGGTTTATCTTGGGGGTCAAATGAATCTTGTTTGGTTGTTACCCGCGTTTTCTTTTTTTGCTTGGCGCTGTCTTTGGCTTTGACGCGATTGACCAATGAGCGCACTTCATCCAAATCAAAAGGTTTGGGTAGATATTCCATGGCGCCAGCGCGATAAGCTTCCACGGCATGATCAAAGGTAGTTTCCGCGGTTAACATAATCACTGGCGCGTGAAACATGCCCTTTTCAAGCGCTTGCATGCCATTGCCATCGGGCAAGAACACATCCAAAAAGACAATCGAGAAGGTATGCTCTTCCATGGCTGCTTTAGCAGTAGCCAAATCAGGCGCTTCGATGACCTCAAATCCTTGCTCTTTGAGCACACGATTCAGCACCCAACGGATGCCATCATCATCATCAACTATCAATGCGCTTTGCATACTTGCTCCTAACCTTGTCCTATCACTTTTGCTGAATACTTCTCAATATTTAAGGGTAAATACATGGTAAATGTGGTGCGCAGCACTTCACTACTCACTTTGATTTTACCGCCATGCTCATGGGCCACTTGCTGCACCACGCTTAAACCCAATCCATTACCTCTATCTTTACCAGTGACATAAGGTTCAAAAAGTTTGCTGCGAATATTCTTAGGAATTTCATGACCGTTGCTGGTGATTTTAATCGATAGCACTGAGCCTTTATTGCCAAGTAAGGTCACGCCATGCTCAATGCGTGTTTCCCACACAATCAAATCCGAATCGGCTTCAATGGCATTTTGCCAGAGGTTTTCCAACGCCTGACGCAGCCTTGTTTCATGCACAATAATATCAGGGATACCCGGATCAAACGAGCGCTGCACTTTTACCTTCGCATTGGCTTTGCAAACATTATCGATCAAGGCATGAATATTCACTGGATGCATAGCCACATTAGCTCTTGGCCCTACTTGTAGAAAACTGTCCACTCGCTCTTTGATACGATCAATTTCCGATAACATATGTTTCACAATCTCAAAGTCATCGCCGTAAACTTGTTCGCTTAGCAGTTGGGTGGCACCGCGCAATGCTGCCAGAGGATTTTTAATTTCGTGTGCCCGCTCTAGCGCAATACGTGCCACAGTTTCGGCCACTTCATAACGCCGGCTTTCTTCTTCAGCTTCCAAACGATTGCCTTCGGCAGTGAGCACCACCGAAATATTACCATCATCTTGGCGTGAGCTGTGTAGCAAATAAGGCTTATGCCCAGTTACGGTATAAAAGGAGTCGGAAGTCACTATCATGCCATCTAAAGATTGCGCCAACATGTCATCCACTTCCGATTTGGGGGCGATATAATTACTTAAGGGTTGGCCCAGCAAACGTTTTTCCGAGACGTTCAAATGCTCTTGCGCCAAAAAGTTTGCCGCTAAAAAATTACCCGCCGCATCGAGCAAAATGCACGGCACTGGCAAATGCTGAAACTGGACAACTGGCATATTAGTTTGCAAGAAGAAGCTCAGGTGTCAGTTCTTTTTCGGAGAGGGTTAAGAAATATGCTTTGGCCGCTTCCATTTGTTCAGGCCAAGTGTGGACCTTCTGGAAATTCGAGCGAAATTCAGCAGAGCCTTTCCAGCCTTTGCTGTACCAAGGCACATGCTTACGCGCCAATTTACTGGCCCTTGCTATCCCGTGAAAATCAGCCAAATGCAACATATGCTCCAGCACCACGCCCCATACTTCATCGGCGGCTGGCGCAGCAGGTTTGGGTAAGCCCATCAATGCTGCGTGCACTTCTGCCAGCACCCAAGGGTTGCCTTGCACAGCTCTACCAATCATCACCCCGTCGCAACCCGATTGCTTCACCATCTCAATGGCTGAATCACCATCAATAATGTCGCCATTGCCAATCACAGGGATGGAAACCACGGATTTTGCTCTACCAATATCAAACCAATTGGCATGACCATTAAACATTTGCGCGCGGGTGCGGCCATGCACAGTGAGCATTTGGATGCCATGATTTTCAGCAATGCGAGCAATGTTTTCCACATTCTTGCTTTGCTCATCCCAACCTGTACGAATTTTTAACGTCACTGGCACTTCTACGGCTTTTACCACCGCATCAATCACCCGCGCCACCAGCGGCTCATCGCGCAACATGGCCGAGCCGGCGATTTGTTTGACCACCTTCTTCACTGGGCAACCCATATTGATATCAATAAAATCAGCGCCGCGCTCTTGCGCCCAAAGCGCTGCTTCAACCACAAATTTTGAATCAGAGCCAGCAATTTGAATCGAAACAGGGCTTTCGTTGTCATCCAACTCTGCCATTCTTTCCGTACGTTCTCTGCCCTGCCCCACTGCCCGTGATGCAATCATCTCGGTAACAGTCAAACCAATACCAAACCGGCGACACACGCGGCGAAATGGCAAGTCGGTAATACCCGCCATGGGCGCAAGCGCAATCGGCGGATTGATAAGAAATTTACCCAGCTTAAAGCCGGGCAAAAGTGGCGAATTGTCTTGAATCGAGTTCACTTGGGTCATACGCGGGGTGGTGTCCTTTGGCTAAACATATGGAAATCTGCCTAAATTTTGTGCAACACTAACCATTTCACCAGCATTGTCGACCACACAACATGATTGAACAAAATTGATATCCCATGCAGCTTTGCGACATGACAATTTCCCTTCAATGGCCCAACACCCAATTCAAAATATCCGTTGCCGATGCCAAACAATTTCCTGAAACCCATTTGCCGCAAATTGCCGTGGCTGGGCACTCCAATGTGGGCAAGTCTTCCTTGCTCAACACCCTCTTTGCGCGCAAAGGTTTGGTCAAAACCTCCAAAAATCCTGGCTGCACACGCCTGCTTAATGTGTTTGAAGTCGATGCCCAATTGATGGTCGTGGATTTGCCTGGATATGGTTATGCCCGCGCTCCCAAAGCGGAGAAATACAAATGGGCTCAGCTGATTGAAGGCTATCTGAAAAGCCCAAAAGTTGCCCAACTTGTGCTTGTGTTACTTGATTTCCGCCATGGCCCCAAAGACAGCGATTTGCAAATGATTGAATGGCTCAATGAAGCTGGCATTCGCTGGTATCCTGTTGCTACCAAGGCTGATAAGCTCGAAGGCAACGCCAAACGCAAACGTGTTAAAGAGATGTTTGATGCTTTGGGCATTACCCCTATTCTCACATCCAGCCTCAATAATGTCGGCGTGGAAGAACTACGTAATATCATCATCCAAGAAGTATTCACCGCCCATGACTGAAAGCGATATCCGTCTCAGCTTTTTCTTGGGCATTTTTACAGTTGTGATGTTATGGGAATTTTTTGCGTGCAAACGCAAATTAAACACCAATAAGAGCAAACGCTGGTTTAACAATATCGCCCTTGTCGCCCTTGATACACTTATCGTGCGCCTGTTGCTACCAGCTGGTGCTGTAGGCATAGCCTTGTGGGCAGATGAAAGCAACTTCGGCCTACTTCATCTCGTATCACTGCCAGTACCCGTTGCGATTATTTTAAGTGTGATTATTTTAGATTTGGTGATTTATTGGCAACATCGGATGTTTCATCAAGTACCCCTGCTGTGGCGTTTGCATCAGGTGCATCATGCCGATCGTGATATTGATGTAACCACAGCCCTGCGCTTTCACCCCATCGAAATTCTGATTTCAATGCTCATTAAATTTGCAGCGGTTCTGCTTATTGGCGCACCTGCCTTGGCTGTTGTTTTTTTTGAAGTGGTGCTCAATGGCATGGCCATGTTTAACCATGGTAATATTCGTTTACCCAAAGCTTGGGATGCGCTGCTGCGTATCGTGTTGGTCACACCCGATATGCACCGTGTTCACCATTCAGTGCTCCCCCATGAAACCAATAGTAATTATGGATTTAACATCTCGCTTTGGGACAAGCTTTTTTCCAGCTATCATGCCCAGCCTGATGCTGGCCACGATGGAATGACCATTGGTCTAAACCAGTATCAACACCAACCCACCGATGCTTTGCTATGGATGTTGCGCTTGCCTTTAAATTCAGCAGCGATGACCTACGCCAAGAACAATCAAGGAGGCAATCATGAGTGACGAGATCAACGAAGGTATGGTCAATCGCTGCGAGTGTATAAATAAAACCTTTGCTCAGCTCAAAAATTTAGGCTCACTTGAAGCTGCCATTGCCGCTGGCGCTGGCCAAGAATGCGAGGGATGCGTGCCTTGGTTAAAGCTTTCTTTTGCTTCGGGCGAAGATGAAATTGCATTGGAAGACCCGCGTTTGAAGGATTATGAATAATGGCAGATAAGCCCATCGTACACGCCAGCAAAGGCGAGCATGTACTGATTATCCTTGCCTGTTTGGTCATCGTCATTGCAGGCCTTAAATCAGCTGCGCCATTGTTTGTGCCCTTGCTGGTATCGGCTTTTTTAGCGATTATTTGTTTGCCGCCATTATATTTTCTTTTGCGCCGCGGCTTTAGCACCGCCATCGCGGTTTCAACCATCACACTGGGCTTGCTTATCTTAGGCTTATTGCTGGCCATCTTTGCTGGCGCTTCAGTTGCTGATTTTTCCAACAATATCCCCATGTATCAAAGCCGTATCCAATCGCAAATGGTTGGCCTGCTTACTTGGCTGCAAGGGCAAGGACTGAATGTGCCCAAACAGGCTATCTTGGATAGTTTTGACCCATCGATTATCATGAAACTGGCTGGCACATTGCTTAGCAGTATCGGCAATATGCTAACCAATGCTTTTATGATTGTATTGATTGTCATTTTCCTTCTCGTAGAAGCTGTTGCCCTCCCACACAAATGGGAAGTCATGGATGGGCATGCACCCAACCCGAAAGTGTTTAAACGTTTTTTAGATTCAGTGCACAAATATGTCGCCATTAAAAGCGCAGTCAGTTTGGCTACGGGCGCTTTTATCACGGTTTGGCTTACCGTTCTCGGCGTGGAGCACGCCATTCTTTGGGGCTTGATTGCCTTTTTGTTTAATTTTGTACCCAACATCGGCTCCATTATCGCCGCCGTTCCTGCTGTATTATTAGCGTTGGTACAACTGGGCGTGGATGCCGCCTTGCTCACAGCCTTAGGATTTGTTGTGGTTAATATCGTGATGGGCAATGTGATTGAGCCAAAGTTTATGGGCAAAGGTGTAGGCTTATCCACGTTGGTGGTATTTTTATCCCTTGTGATTTGGGGCTGGGTGCTTGGCCCTGTGGGTATGTTGTTATCCGTGCCGCTAACGATGATTGTGAAATTTGCTTGCGAAGCCAAAGAAGAAACCCAGTGGATTGCTGTTTTGTTAGGCCCAGATATCAGCGCAATCACGGAAAAGGAAACAACCCAACATGAATAAAACGATTATCCCCATTCAACTCATACAAGAGCCGCAACACGCCCAACCCATGGCTGGCAAGCCTGCTTGGCTAAAAGTGCGCGCGCCGATGTCCAAAGAGTATGATCATATCGTTAAAATGATGCGCGATTTAAAGCTGAATACCGTATGCGAAGAAGCTTCGTGTCCGAACATTGGTGGCTGCTGGAAACAAGGCTCGGCTACCTTCATGATTCTCGGCCGTGTTTGCACGCGCACCTGCGCATTTTGTGATGTAGCAACAGGAAAACCTGATGAAGTGGATCCCCAAGAGGCCATCAATCTGGCCAAGGCTGTTGCCGAAATTGGCTTGAAACATGTAGTCATCACCTCCGTAGACAGAGACGACTTAAAAGATGGCGGCGCAGGGCATTACGCTACTGTGATTCGTGAACTCAAAGCCAGACAGCCGGATGTCACCGTTGAAATTCTCACCCCAGATTTTCAGCGTAAACCCGATAGTTGCCTAAATACTATCATGGATGCCAAGCCGGATATCTTTAACCATAATTTGGAAACTGTACCGCGCTTGTATCGCTCGATTCGCCCTGGTGCCCGTTATTTTACTTCTCTTCGCTTATTGCAACGCGCCAAAGAGCTCGACCCCAATGTGGTCACCAAATCGGGCATTATGCTTGGCTTGGGTGAAGAGCGTGATGAAGTCTTGCAGGTGCTTGATGATATGCGCGAAGCTGATATTGATATCCTCACCATGGGACAATATCTACGCCCCAGTGAAAAACATCATCCTGTGATGAAGTTCTGGACACCTGAGGAATTTGAAGACCTGAAATATTTGGCTGAGAAAAAAGGATTTGGCATGGTCGCTTCAGGCCCCTTGGTGCGATCTTCATTTCATGCTGATGAAGTGTTTCAAGCACTTAAATTAAAAAAATAAGCTTCACTTCATGTAGCGGTTGTAGTTTTGCTCAAAGCTTACTAAGTTTGCCCACATTTAACTTTTTCAATAAAATCAAGGAGTGTAACCCCATGAAAAAAATCATTTTAGCAGCAACCTCTGCCCTTTTACTTAGCCTAACGCCCACATCAGCCTCAGCCATTGATGCAGAAGTGCTCAACGATGTGCAACTGGGCGTTGGTATTGGTATGGTTGATTTTGGCCTTCAAGATTCAGGTTTGCTGTATTACATCACCGCACAAAAAGAAATGAACATCATCTTGGGTGATTTCGATAGTTTTGCGCAATTTCGTTTGGGTTCATCTTCTGCCGCTAAAACTGGTTCTTTTACCGAGAAAAAATTTGATTATATCGCCTCAGCATTATTCAAAAGCAGCATGCAATTACAAAATGACATGAATGCATACGGTCTTGCTGGTTTTTCTTTGGCCAGCGTTGCTCTTAACGGCAGTTCATACAATGACTTAAGCTTTACGTATGGTTTTGGTTTGGAAAAAGCCATTACACCCGAAGTGAAAGTTGGCTTTGAGTACACTGCATATTCACTATTTGCAGATGCATTTGCAGTAACTGGGTCTTACAAGTTTTAATCCCTATTGGCTCTCTATAACAAAGCCGTGATGCCAAAAGCATCGCGGCTTTTTTATGACTTGTTCAGTAGCACCACAGCTTGGGCTGCAATGCCTTCACCACGCCCTGTAAAGCCAAGCTTCTCAGTGGTTGTGGCTTTAATATTAATAGCATCAGCATCAATGCCTAAAACATTCGCTAAACGCTCGCGCATCGGCGTAATATAAGTTGCCAATTTGGGTTGCTGGGCAATGACGGTTGCATCGATATTGCCAATGGCATATCCCAAATCAACAATACTCGTGTGAACCTGACGCAGTAAATCTGTGCTATCCGCACCTTTATACGCTGGATCAGTATCTGGAAAGTGTTTACCAATATCACCAAGGCAAGCTGCGCCAAGAAGCGCATCGCAAATGGCATGAATCAACACATCTGCATCCGAGTGTCCAGCCAAACCCAAATGATAAGGCACATGAATACCGCCCAAAATCAAAGCCCTGTTTTCTGCAAACGCATGCACATCAAAGCCCTGCCCAATGCGAATATTCATTGCATATCTCCTATGCGTTTTTCTTGCAGTGCCTGCTTCAGCAACAAATCTTCAAGCCAAAGCATATCTTCAGGCGTGGTCACTTTGCGATTATTGATATCACCCTTACTGATATATACAGGGTAGCCAGCAGCTTCTAACACTGATGCATCATCGGTATGCAAATGCAGTCGATCTGCCTCTAGTTTAAGCGCTTGCTCAAACCACAAACGTTTGCCCACCTGCGGCGTTTGCACAGCCATCAATAGTTTACGATCAGGCGTTTCCACCACTTGGCCGTTGGCATTGATACGCTTAATGGTGTCGTGGACAGCGAGCCCTGGCACAGCAGCACCATGAAAATCAGCCACATCCAACACATCAGCAAGCAGTGCCGCTGATGGCAGGGCTCTGGCGGCATCGTGCACAGCCACCATATCAATTTCCAAAGGCAAAGCCGCCAAACCATGACACATCGACATGCTTCGCTCTTCTCCGCCAATCACAGGGGGAAGCAGTGTAAAGGGCCAAACACCCATGGCTGCAACTTCGGCAAAGCGCGTATCACCAGCTGCAATCACTGGTTGCACCACAGAAATGCGTGGCTCAGCTGCCAAACTTTTGAGGGTATGATAAATTAAAGGAAAACCAGCGACTTCTAAGTATTGTTTGGGAATCTCACTGCCAAAGCGCTTACCGCTCCCTGCTGCCAGCAATAGTAACCCAACTTGCATATTCAGGATGCACTTGCCATGAGTGCCACAGCTTCTCGCGCGGCCACAGCTCTATCGGGCGCATGCAAAATGGGTCTACCCACCACCAAATAATCCGAGCCTTCCGCAATCGCCATTTTGGGGTCGGCAACGCGTTGTTGATCTTGGGTATCTTGGTCTCCCCAACGAATACCTGGCGTAACAGTGATAAAGTCTGTGCCACAAGCTTCTTTGATAGCAGCTACTTCAAATACACTGCATACCACACCAGCCAAACCACAGGCTTTGGCCAGTTTTGCCCGCTCTATCGCGACAGCCAAGGCTTGCTCTTTGGGCATGGTATCACTGGTTAATACTGTGACAGCAATGAGTTTCATATCAGGAAATTTAGCAGCAGCATTTGCTGCAGAGCGCAACATGGCTTCCCCGCCACCAGCATGCACATTCACCATTTGCACACCCAATTGACCAGCGCTTTCAATAGCTTGACCAACGGTGTTGGGAATATCGTGAAATTTTAAATCCAAGAAAATCTTATGCTTTGTTTTAAGCTGCGAAATTAGTGCTGGCCCTTCAGCCACAAATAAACGTAAGCCCACTTTGAGCCAACCCACATCTTTGCCCAAACTTGCTGCCACTTCCAAGGCCTGTGTTTTGTTTTCAACATCCAAAGCCACCATCAAACGATCACGCATTCTGCTCTTCTCCAAACACATTGGCAGCCTGCATAGGCTCCATAGTACCCCATAAATTACATTTCGGGCAGTGGTAGCGCATATCATGCACCTGCACACCGCATTTCTTACAAGCAAACAATTTCATGGTCAAACGCCAATATTTGGTTTGTTCGACCAAATTAGAGTCCACTTTATCCATGGCCAATAAGCGTAACTCATGGCGCAAACTCACATCTTTTAGATTTAAGCGCTCACGTAGGGCTTTACCTTCAGCGGCAGATTTCATCTTGGTAATATTTTCAATCCAGGCAATACCAAGCTCAGTATCGTGGCGCTTGGTCCAAGCTTCCAGCAAGAACGCTTCGGCGTAAGAGTTGTAGAAGGCTTCATCCGACATCAACACTGAAGGCAATAAAGCATGATGTTCTTTCTTCACATGCTTAAGGAACAAACTGGCTTGACTTAAAGCCTTATCAAATGCTTTCTCATCAATATGAGTTTGAATCAACAACAAGTGCGCATGCGTACAAGCCATCGATAAAGCCAGCGCCTCATCAACCAAGGCATGACAAGCCAGAATGTCGCCATTTTCATAAGCATCGGATGCCATTTCAGCTTTGAGATAAGCGCGATGGTCATGATATGAAACATCCTGAATTTGTTCCAATCTGCTCACCAGCCATTCGGCTTTGTCCCATTCATGACTTTGCTCACGAATACGTAAACATGCTTGTAAGGATTCCAAATGATCGGTTTGAATTTCTAAAGCTTTGGCATAATGACGCAGCGCCCTATCCAAGAGCCCACCAGCCTGAAAATCACGACCTAAGGACACATAAGCTTGGAAGCTCAACTCTTTGGGCACATCTGGGCGCGCCAATAAGTTTTGATGAATACGCACTGCTCTGCCGTATTCGCCTTGGGCACGAAACATTTCGCCAAGCGCCATATATACTTCGGCTGATTCCGAACGAATTTTAGCCACTTGTACCATTTCTTGCAGGGCTTGATCAGGTTGATCAGATAGCAGGTAGTTGATGCCTTTTAAAAGCGGGGCAACACGATCATCTTCAGATTTTTCATCCAGTGATGAATCAGAATATTCTTCTCGGTTTTTCCAGAAAATCGCCAGCGCAACCAAGGTTGCCACGGCGAGGAGTGTAAACATAAAGCCACTCATAAATCATCTTGCAGCGGAATATTTCTCAGATTTTCAACTTCTTGGGTGAGCAAACTGTTTTCTTTTCTTAGCTGCTCAATTTCACGCTTATGCTTACGCCGCGAAAAGCTTAAAGCCAAAGCACCACCAAAAAAACCAAGCACAAAAGCGATATATAGGGGTAAATACAATGGGCCTTGATCAGTGGATAAACCCATGAATGAAATCTCCACCGGCGTGGTATTGGCCAAAGCAAATGCTGTGGCAAAGATGGCTAGGCCTATGCTAACGCTGACATTAATCCAATTCATTTGGGATGGCTTTTAATAATAGTTATTTATCAACGCGCTCGCGAAGTTCTTTTCCTGGCTTGAAGTGAGGCACTGTTTTAGCAGGTACGTGAACAGATTCACCAGTTTTAGGGTTGCGACCCGTGCGTGAATCGCGTGTTTTAATACTGAAGCTGCCAAAGCCACGTAACTCAATACGTCCACCATTGGCAAGCTCATCAGAAATCGCTGAAAACACTGTACTCACAACAACTTCTGCCTCACGGCGCGTAATGTCTTTATTGGCATTCGCCACCGCATCAATTAGCTCAGATTTAGTCATGCTTGCTCCCCTAACTCACTACTTTTAACCATTTGCCACTACATCCACAGTTTTAATAACCATGCCAACGTAGTGGTTTACATCAACAAACGCAAGAATACTACTTACGTTTTGTACCCAACATTTTTTGCAATTGCAACGCCAAGGCCGATGGTGCTTCTTCAGCTTTATTTTGTTCAGCATAATGGCGCATAGAATCGCGCTCTTCATCCATCATCAATTTGCGAATGGATAATTCCACACGGCGACGTTGACGATTCACATCAATAATCTTGGCTTCAATCTCATCACCCACAGCTGGGTTACCGTTTTCACGTGGAATTTCGCGCAAAGCAAGACGAGCCACAATACCGTCAGCCACTTCAACAAGCACAGCATTTGGCAATACTTCAACTACTTTACCATTCACTGCAGCGCCGCGTTTAGCACCATTAATAAAAGTATCAAAAGGATCAGCGCTCAATTGTTTGATACCCAAAGCAATACGTTGACGATCAACTTCAACACCAATCACTACACATTCAACCTCTTGACCTTTGCTGTATGCTTTGATGGCTTCTGCACCATCAATATCCCAAGACAAGTTGCCGATATGCACCAAACCATCAAGTTCATCGGTCAAACCAACGAAGAAACCAAAATCGCTGATGTTGCGAATTTTACCTGTGATTTTTGAGCCAACTGGGTGCGTAGTCATCCATACTTGCCATGGATTTTCACTCACGGCTTTTAAGCTCAAACGCAAACGGCGTTCAACTGCATCAAAATCAAGAATAGCCACATCAACCACATCACCTTCAGCCAACACTTTAGCAGGATCCATGTCTTTTTGTGTCCAGCTCATTTCTGAGCGATGAATCAAACCTTCTACGCCAGGCTCAAGCTCAACAATCGCACCGGCTTTAATCAACTTACGTACAGTACCAGTGACTTGCATATCGTTTTCGTAGGTGTCAGTGACTTTCGCCCAAGGATCTTCAATCATGTTTTTCATCGAAATCGATACTTTTTCAGATGCAGCATCCAATTTCACAATCTCAGCTGTAATACTTTGGCCAATGCTTAACATTTCATTGGGGTTGTTGATATGCTTCCAAGAAATATCAGATACATGCAATAAGGCATCAATACCGCCCAAATCCACAAATGCGCCAAAATTGGTCAAGCGTTTTACAGTACCAGAAACTTTATCGCCTACAGCATGGCTGCCAAAAAACTTACCGCGAAGCTCAGCTTCAACAGCTACAAGCGGTTGCTTGCGAGAAAGCACTACGTTTTCAGGGCGGAAAGTGACTTCAATAATCGCCATTTCATAACTATTACCAATCAACGCTTCGGCATTGATAAAACCAGAATCAGCTTCTGAGCGCGGCAAAAATGCTTCAAGGCCTCCCAAATCAACGCGGAAACCACCTTTGACTTCACGCACAACGCGGCCAGTGACCGTTTTCCCTGCTTCTTTAGCAGCAGACACTTCATCCATCAAAGCTTTGCGTTTGGCTTGCAACACAGACAATTCATAACCCAAACGACCTTTACCTGTAATCACAGCCTCAAGGCTCACGCCAAATGCAGGCACATCTTGGCCGATGCTTGCAAACTCAGAGAGCTTAATCACACCTTCGTTATTACCTTTCAGATCTAGGGTCACATATTCGTTATCCACTGAAACTACGACGCCTTCTACAAAAGCGCCTCTTGAAAGTTTGGGTTGATCTTCAAGTGAAGCATTAAACAAAGCAGCAAAAGACTCTTCATCTTCCACTGCCGCTTCTTCGTCAACAGCTTCTTCACCAGCTAGATCCGCACTGAAATCTTCATCGTTGCTGGATGCATCGGGAGCGGCCACAACTTCGTCGTTGGTTTCAACGATGGGTTCTGCAACGGGCTCTACAGTGGCTGCGTTAGTATCTTCAGCGATTTCTTTCATAGTGTCTTTTGCTTCAGTGTTCATTGTCATCTCACTCATGCTGTTTTTATTATCAATTTTCTTCGTTCTAAAACTGTCATCATACGGTCTATCACATCGTCCATGCGCAATGTTGTTGAATCAATACGAATCGCATCAACAGCTTGCTCAAGCGGAGCGCACTCACGCGCCATATCACGAGCATCACGCTCGCGAAGTTCATCAGCGATTTGTTCGATTGAAAAATCCTGATCCTTTTCTTTCAGTTGCGCCCAACGTCTACGAGCGCGTTCGCGCTGCGAGGCAGTCAAAAAGAATTTAGCTTCTGCATCGGGCAACACAACTGTGCCAATGTCTCTACCATCCATCACGCAGCCCAACCTGGCTATCTGTCGTTGAACGCCCAGCAAACTAGCACGAACTTGCGGCATTGCAGCCACCAATGATGCGCGAGAGCCAGCATCCTCACCACGCAACAACGAAGTGCAATCATTTTGCGCAAGAAAGATACCTTCTGCTCGCCAATCCATTTGCGAAATAGCTTGTGGAATCAAGGCTAATACTGCGTTTTCATCATGTAACGATACTTGGTTTTCTTCTGCCTGCCAGCCAAGATAACGGTAAAGAAGCCCGGTATCCAACACAGGTAAAGCCAAAGTTTGCCCGAGCAACGTCGCAATCGTTCCCTTACCTGAGCCCGATGGACCATCAATGGCGATACGAAGTCCAGCGTTCACTTGCCAAGTCATCAAGCGTCTTCCCAGCGTACATTCATACCAATGCTTTGCGCCAAATCGACAAAACTTGGGAATGAAGTGGCAATGGCTGCGGCATTGGTGATGCGAATCTCAGCATCCGCGCATTGCGCCGCTACGGCCATGGCCATGGCAATTCGATGATCACCATGAGCATCCACAGTCACGCCGCCTGTAAGTGACGATTTACCTTGAATCACTGCCCCATCATCAAACTCTTGGATATCTGCCCCGCATGCTTGCAATGCAGCAACCATGGTCGCAATACGATCAGATTCTTTCACTCTAAGCTCTTCAGCTTCTTTGAGCACAAAGGTGCCTTCGGATAAGGCTGCCGCCACAAACAATACGGGAAACTCATCAATGGCATCCGGAATATCATTGGGATTTACTTCAATACCCTGCAGCTTGGTGGCTTTCACTTGGATATCAGCCACCGGCTCTGCGCCGACTTTGGAAGTAGCCACCATATCCAATGCAGCTTGCATATCGATAAGCACCCTACGCCAACCATCTCGACGCGGGTTGATACCAATACTTTGTAGCAACACATCTGAGCCCGGCACAATCGATGCTGCCACCGCAAAAAACGTTGCTGAAGATGGATCAGCTGGAATCAATACAGTTGCTTTGGGCGCGGTGAGCTTACCAGAAGGTTTGAGGCGAGAAGAATATGCATCCAATCGCTCAACCTCTTGACCAAACAAAGGCAGCATACGCTCAGTGTGATCGCGCGTAGGCTTAGGCTCAGTCACCGTCGTTTCACCATCGGCAAAAAGAGCCGCAAGCAACACACAAGATTTCACTTGGGCGCTGGCTACGGGTGATACAAAATGAATACCATGCAGTTTTTTACCGCCTGACACACCGCGAATTGCCAAAGGCATTTTATTGCCTTGCTCGCGGCCATCCACCTGTGCACCCATCAAACGCACAGGGTCAGCCACGCGCTGCATGGGGCGTTTATGCAATGAAGCATCACCCACCAACACCGAATGAAAATCCTGCCCTGCCAAAATGCCCGTAATCAAACGCGCGGCAGTGCCTGAATTGCCAGCATCCAAAACTTGCTCTGGCTCTTGTAAACCAAACAAACCCACACCTTCCACACTAAGCGAGGTTTTCTCAGCATTATGCCAGGTGATTTTAGCACCCATGGCTTCAAACATGGCGGCAGTGGCAAAATTATCATCTCCAGGCAAAAAGCCCTCGATATGCGTGGTGCCATCGGCCAACGCGCCAAGCATAATAGCGCGGTGCGACATCGACTTATCACCAGGTACGCTTATGTTTCCTTTGAGTGGGCCTTCTGCAGGCCCTGCAATCAATGTGCCGCCAATATTCAAACGATTTCTCCTCTTGCTGCATCCACAATCGATGATTCTGCTTTTGTTTTGCCAGCCAACCATGCATCACGGGCTTGTTTGGCTTCTGAAAACATCGCCAGCAAGTTTTCACCTTCTTGGTTTTCTAACGCTTGTTTCATGTTTCCCAACTCTTGGCTCAAGGCATCGATTTGTTTGATCAATGCCGATTTATTAGCCAATGCAATATCGCGCCACATGCTCGGCGATGATGAAGCAATTCGGGTAAAATCTCTAAATCCACCGGCGGCAAAAGCAAAGGGCTCGTAGGTGTCGTTTTCTTGTTTACGTACAGCATTCACCAACGCAAAGGCTGCCACATGCGGCAAATGACTCACTGCCGCAAGCAAATCATCATGCTCTGCTGCTGGCATCTGTAATACTTTACACCCAGCTACTTCCCACATGCGTTTGACCTGAGCCAAAGCTTGTGCATTGCTGGTTTCTTCAGGCGTAATGATACACAAATGGTGTTGATACAAGGCTGCAAAGGCTGCAGCAGCGCCCGATTGCTCTGTGCCTGCCAAGGGATGCGCAGCTACAAAGTGAACCTTATCGGATAATTGTGCTTTGGCATCTTCAATAGCAGCAACCTTGGTGCTACCCGCATCCGAAACAATTGCCCCAACTTTCAAATGCGGCGCAATACTTTGTAACACTGATGCATATGCACCCATAGGCACAGCCAAAACCACCATATCGGCATCCGCAACAGCATCGCGCATATCAGTTGTCCAAGCATCAATCACACCAAGGGTAAGGGCCAGTTGTAAATTTGCTTCACCACGGCCCGTGCCAACCACATGCCCCACAGCGCCAGCAGCTTTAAGCGCCAGAGCAAGCGAGCCACCAATCAGGCCAACACCAATAATGGCCAGCTTGGGAATAAATAAGGGCGCACTCATTGACGCGCCAAAAGCTCCGCATCCAAGGCAGATAAAAATTTATCATTTTCAGCTTTACTACCCACCGATACGCGAATCATATCAGCCATGCCATAAGGTGCGAGTGGGCGCAAAATCACGCCGCGTTTTTCCATCGCTTTGACCAACTCAAGCGCATGTTTATCTTGGAGCAGAACAAAATTACCAAAACTGTTGGCAGGCAAACAACCGCGCTTGTTGAGCGCATCTTCAAGCCGAGCTCGTTCAGCCACGCAGGCATCCACTTTGGCCATCACCCAATCCCTATCTTCTAAGGCAGCAATAGCAGCAGCTTGGGCAAACATATTCACATTAAAAGGTTCGCGAAATCGATTCACGGCTGAAAGAAGCGCAGCATCAGCCACGGCATAACCCACGCGGCAACCCGCCAAACCATAAGCTTTTGAGAAGGTGCGCGAAATCACCAGCCCCGGATGTCTTAAAGCAGCAATTGAATCGGCCACCTCAAAACGCACATATTCATAATACGCCTCATCCAAAATCACCACCACATCACGGGGCAAAGCATCCAGAAAATCTTGCAATTCTTCCGTACTCAGCAATGAGCCAGTGGGATTATTTGGATTGGCAATACACACCACTTTGGTCTTGGCATTCACAGCTTCGGCCATGGCCACCAAATCATGTCCCAAACCATCAATTTCTGGCACAGCAATGCCCGTTGCCCCAGCGGCTGTGGTCGCCAAGGCATACACGATAAAAGCACGCTGTGAATAAACCACTTCATCACCGCTACCTGCAAAGGCGCGGATAATCAGCTCCAAAACTTCATTAGAGCCATTGCCAATTAATAATTGTTTGTTGGATATACCGTGAAGTTTAGCCAAGGATTGCTTGAGCGCAAAACAATCACCATCAGGGTAACGATGCACCTCGCTGGCTACCTGCTGCATGGCCAATATCGCTTTGGGCGGCGGACCATTGGGATTTTCGTTGGAAGCAAGCTTTACGGTGCTCGCCACTTGTTTTTCAATCTCGCTTTCCGCTAAACCCAACTCGCGCAGCATTTGGGCAATGGGTTTACCTGGCACATAAGCATGCAAACCAGCTGCTTGGGAAACAGTTTTCCCCATCCAATCGATTGTTGTCATCATAACTTCCGAGAAACAGGGCAAGAGCCCAAAACTTTTAACATCACACCATCACCAGCTTCAATTTCAGCGATGGCAGCTTTAACATCGGCATCATCGCGATGACCCAGCACATCAATAAAGAAAATATATTCCCAGGCTTTTTTGCGCGATGGGCGCGATTCAATGCGCGTGAGGCCAATATTGCGCGTAGCAAACGATTGAATCAGCTTAAACAAAGCGCCTGGCTCATCTTTGGTAGAAATCACCAATGCCGTTTTATCTTCGCCCGAGGCAGGAGAATCATGCTGACCAATCACAAAAAATCGGGTCATATTATCATGATGATCTTCAATATTGCGTTGCAACAGCGGCACTTCGGTGTAATCCACAATCGAATAAGGACCAATGGCTGCGGCATGTCGCCAATCAAAACCAGCTTCACCTGATTCATCTGCAGATTTGGCTTCTTCAATCATTTTGGCTGCACGCACAGTCGAAGATGATTCGATAAGGTTAGCTTGCGGTAAATGCTCAAGCAGCCACTCGCGGCATTGCGCCAACGGCTGCGGATGCGAAATCACCAATTTGATATCTTCAAGCTTACTGGCATGGCTAAACAAATGATGATGAATAGATAATTGCACTTCAGCGCAGATATAAACTTCACGCTCAAAATCAGCAAACAAATCAAGGGTATGGGTGACCGCGCCTGCAAAAGCGTTTTCAACGGGCACCAGGCCATAGGTAGCTCTACCCGATTCCACAGCATCGAAGACCAAAGCCAAATTGGCACAAGCCATGTAATTGACTGATGAACCAAACTGACGGGTAGCTGCAGTGTGGGTGAAGGTGCCCTCAGGGCCCAAATAAGCGATGGTCATGGGATGCTCAAGCGCCAGACATGCACCGATGATCTCCCTGTAAATACCATGAATCGCTTCATCGGGAATACGTGTGGTATGGCCTTCTTTGGCTACCTCGCCATTTTTGGCCAATAATCTACGGATAATTGAAGCTTCGCGACTGGGCACATAAAATGGGGCATTACCTTCATGACTCTTATGTTCGCCCACCCACGATGCCAACTGCGCGCGCCGATGTATCAACGCCAACACCTCATCGTCAACAGCATCAATAGCTTGTCGCAATTCATCCAGTGTCTTTGGTGCTGTGAGTGAGTGGCTAGAGGAAGTCATGGGCGAAGCATAAAGCCTATGCTGAAGATAGAAAGCTTGTTTTTAAGACGTAACGACACAATCCTTGCACACAAGTTTGCATGTATGATTCAACGCATATGTCTGCAAGACACAACCCGACATCTTAGCCCACCTAATTTGCATACAAAACGGAGAAAACTCATGAAGAAAACAACCATCAAACCATGGCTGCCTTTGGCAATTATTGCCGCCTTCGCTATCACTGGATGCAGTCAAGACGCATCCGACCAAGAGCAAGCTACGCAAGCGACAAGCACCAATAAAAGTTCTAGCGCACAACTTAGTTCCCCCGAGCCATTAGCACCAACTGTTACCACCCCTGATTTTGCATCTATTAAGGATGTGAAAGCCAAAAAGAAAGCGTTTTTTGATTTTATGCGGCCTATTGTTTTGGCAGAAAATGCCAAAGTCGCTTATGAGCGCACCCGCATGCTCGCCCTTTATGATGCCGTCAACCAAGGCGAAACCATCAACGCCGTTGATCAAGCTTGGTTAAAAAAATTAGCTGAAACTTACCGGGTGAGTATGACTAACATCAATGATAATGAAGCATGGTCTCTACTCAAACTACGCGTGGATACTGTGCCATTTCGACTTGCGCTGGCGCAATCGGCCAATGAATCAAGCTGGGGCACATCTCGCTTTGCCAAAGAAGGCAAAAACTTTTTTGGACAATGGTGCTTCAGTAAGGGTTGCGGCATCATACCCAGCCAACGCAGTGCTGGCTTGGTTCATGAAGTGGCTAAATTTGCCAGCGTCAATGAGTCGGTTGCCAGCTACATCCGCAATCTCAATCGTGGTGATATGTACAAACAACTTCGTTTGGTACGCCAAGCTATGCGCGATGACGAAAAAGAACCTACCGCTCATGCCTTAGCTGCCGGTTTGATTGGTTACTCCGAGCGTAAACAAGCGTATGTGGATGAAATTCGCAGCATGATTAAATACAACTTTGATTTGATGGCCGGAACAACCCCGGTTAAGAAATAAAAAACCAAAACCCATAAAAAAGGCCGCTGAATTTCTTCAGCGGCCTTTTTTTTTCTAGCACTATTTATTTAAGTTTCATGCACCTTTAGGCGTTGCACGTTTACGCTCGTTTTCTTTAAGCAAACGCTTACGAATACGGATGCTCTTTGGTGTAATTTCCACCAATTCATCATCAGCAATAAACTCAATGGCACGCTCAAGTGAAAGGTTCAAAGGTGGAACCAAGTCCACTTTCTCATCGGTGCCTGATGCACGTACGTTGGTTAGTTTCTTCTCACGCGTTGGGTTAACCACCAAATCTGTATCACGGCTATGAATACCAATAATCATGCCTTCATAGATTTTCACGCCGCCACCCAAGAACAATTTGCCACGTTCTTGAATTTTCCACAGGCCAAACGGCACAGTCTCGCCATCAGCCATAGAAATCAACACGCCGTTTTTACGGCCTGGCAATGCGCCCACATAATCACCATACGCATGGAATACATGGTTCATGGTGCCTGTACCGCGAGTGTCTGTAAGGAATTCAGAAGTATAACCAATCAAACCACGTGTAGGCGACATAAACTCAATACGAGTCATACCATCATCAGCGGTATGCATACTGGTCATTTCAGCGCCACGCTGACCCATTTTCTCAATCACAGTACCTTGATATTCGGATTCCACATCGATGGTTACATGTTCGTATGGTTCTTTCTTCACGCCATTTTCAACACGAAGAATCACAGTAGGACGTGACACGGCCATTTCAAAACCTTCACGACGCATGTTTTCAAGCAAGATGCCGATATGTAATTCGCCGCGACCTGAGATTTTGTAGATATCAGCAGAATCAGTTTCTTCAACTTTCATCGCAACATTGGTACGAATTTCTTTGAACAAACGGTCACGAATTTGACGTGTGGTAATCAACTTGCCTTCTTTACCAGCAAGCGGTGATTTATTCACATGCAATTCCATGCTCAATGTTGGTTCATCCACTTTCATCACAGGCAAAGCAACTGGGTTGTCGCGGTCTGAAATGGTTTCACCGATGTTGATGTTTTCAATACCAGCAATTGCCACCAAATCACCCGCTTCAGCTGAAGGGATTTCGATACGCAGCAAGCCTTTAAAACCAAGGAGCTTGGTTACCTTAAATTTTTCTTTGGATGCATCTGCATGCACAACAGAGACTTCTTGACCCATTTTGATGGTGCCATTGGCAATACGACCAATCACGATACGGCCGATATATTCATCCCAGTCCAAAGTCGTTGCCAAAATTTGCAAGGTTGCAGCTGGGTCGCCTTCTGGTGGTTGCACGTGATCCATGATGGTTTCAAACAAGCAAGTCATGTTGTCTGAAGTTTCAGTGTGGTCCAACATCGCGTAACCATTTTTTGCAGATGCGAACACAACCGGAAATTCTAGTTGCTCATCGGTCGCGCCCAAGGCTGCGAACAAATCGAAAGTTTGATCCACTACTTTATCCGGATCAGCGCCAGGACGGTCAACTTTATTAACCACAACGATAGGTTTCAAACCCAAAGCCAAGGCTTTTGATGTTACAAATCGTGTTTGCGGCATGGGGCCTTCAGCCGCGTCAACCAACAAAACCACACCATCAACCATGTTCAATACACGCTCTACTTCGCCGCCGAAATCAGCATGGCCTGGGGTGTCAACGATGTTGATGTGGGTATCGCCATACATGATAGCGGTGTTTTTTGCCAAAATGGTAATGCCGCGCTCTTTTTCAATCGCATTGGAATCCATTACACATGTTTCCAAGTCTTCACGCATGTCATCTAGGGTGCCAGATTGTTTGAGCAACTCATCAACCAAAGTTGTTTTGCCATGGTCAACGTGGGCAATAATAGCAATATTTCTAATTTTACGGGACATTTCTTAACCTCAAAATCTTTGTCAGGTATCGTTATAAAGTGCAGCACCCTGATGCAAAGCGGAGCGCATAGTAGCAGGATGTTTTATAATAGAAAGCTTAGGCTGTGGCGCGATTTCAGCGATTTATCTGGCGTAAAGCCTCATAGACCACCACCGAACATGGCGAAGATAAATTGAGCGAACGAATCGGTGCATCATCGCGCATGGGTATCGTAATCGGATTAATTTGCGCCAAAATCTCGGCTGGAAGCCCTCTGGTTTCAGGGCCCATCACCAAAATATCATTGGGCAAATAAGCAGCATCCCAGAGGCTGGCCTTGGTTTTGGTGGTGAGGCCAAAATATCGCGGTTCATCTTCTAAATTATCAGCAAAATATTTCACCACAGCATCCCAGTTGTCGTGCTCTTTCACATTCAAATGCGGCCAATAATCCAAACCAGCACGTCGCACTTGCTTATCCGATAAATCAAAACCCAGCGGGTGCACCAAATGCAATTGGCAACCTGTGCAGGCACATAATCTGGCAATATTGCCAGTATTGGGCGGAATTTCAGGTTCAAACAACACAACATGCAAAGGTGCTTTTAACATTCATCTTCCAGTGGTTCATCAATTTTGAGCCGCAAACTGCCATAAACGAATCTGCAATGCATGAAACAGTTCTTGTTTTCTCACCCAGGCAAAACCACAAAGTGAGTATTATGGCTATTGATGGTTGCCTCAGTTACGCTTGCCCGCCGCGCCTGATAATGCGCCAAGCCACACCACAAAGGATACCTTACCATGCAAATCAAGATTCAAAGCAGCGATATCCAAACAAGCAGCCAACATGCGATTTTAGGCTTGTTTGACGACCTTCAACTCACCCCCTCGGGCCAAAGCCTTCAATCCCATACCGCCGTCGCTGATTTCCTTAGCCATGCTGATAAACAAGGTCAATTTGCAGCTTCAACCACTTTATATCTTGGCAAACGCCGCGTTGTGTTTATGGGTGCTGGCGAAAGCAAATCTTTCACCATCCATCAACTACGCGCTTTGGCTTCAAAAACAGCGCAACGTTTAAGCCAAGCAGGTATAAACCATGCGGACATCTATTTGACTGAGCTTGAAGTAGCAGGTGCCAGCATCAGCGAAAAAGTGCAGGCCATTACCGAGGGTTTCCTCCTTGGCTTATACACCTTCAATGCCTATCAAACCAAAGAACAACCATCTGACATCACACTCGCATCGATTAACATCATGGTCGCTGCCACTAATGATGTAAAAGCTGCCACCACCGCCATGGAAATCGGGCAAGCCGTAGCCAACGGTACCAACTTCGCCAGAGATTTGGGCAATGAGCCTGGCAATGTGTGTACGCCCGAATATTTGGGCGAACAGGCTTTGGCCTTAAAACACGACAAACTCAACGTCACCGTCATGGATAAAGCCGCTATTGAAAAAGCAGGCTTTACTGCCCTACTCGCCGTAAATCAAGGCTCTGCCAAAGAGCCGCGTTTTATCGTGTTGGATTACAAAGGCGCAGGCAACGCCGATGCACCTGTCGCTTTGGTTGGCAAAGGGCTCACTTTTGATGCTGGCGGCATTTCCATCAAACCCGCAGCTGGCATGGATGAAATGAAATTTGATATGTGCGGCGCTGCCGCTGTGCTTGGCATTTTCAAAAGCATTATCGCGCTTCATCTGCCCATCAATGTTTTGGGCGTGATTCCATCGACTGAAAACCTACTTGGCGGCGCAGCTTACAAACCCGGCGATATTGTCACTTCCTATAAAGGCATCACCATCGAAGTGCTCAATACTGATGCAGAAGGCCGCGTGATTTTATCCGATGCTTTGGCATACGCTGTGGAACAAAAACCTGCCGAAATCATCGATTTTGCCACTCTTACTGGCGCTTGCGTGGTTGCCCTTGGCGGCCAAGCATCTGGGCTATTGGGTACAGGTGAATCGGTTAAAGCTGGCCTTAAAGCATCCGGTGAGCGCACCCAAGACCGCGTTTGGGAATTGCCAATGTTTGCTGAATACCAAAAACAAATTGATTCGAAAATTGCCGATATCAAAAACACCGGCGGCAAAGAAGCAGGTACCATTACTGCAGCATGTTTCCTTTCCCGCTTTGTTGGCGAAGTGCCATGGGCACACTTGGACATCGCAGGTACAGCCTGGAATATGCAAGGCAATGACATTTCACCCGTGGGTGGCGCCACAGGTGCTGGCGTGCGCTTGGTAGTGGATTATTTGATGCATCGTTAATCTAAAGAGTAACTTTATAACGAAGCCGAGTATGGAAACATGCTCGGCTTTTTTATGCCCTTTTTCCATGAGTAACTCACATATAGCAGTATTGGCATGCTTCTTTCATATACTTCATGAAACTATTCTGAAAGCTGTGCATCAGGCAGCGAGGCAAGCATGCATCTACATGATATATTAACCATTGCTTTGGTCATTGCAGGCGCTGGTGTGATGGCCTTGGCCATTCGCCTTACCAGCCGCATTTTGAAATTATTACAAAAAGGGCCGTTTTCTAAGCATTGGCGCATGCTCATGATGCTGATGAGCTTCTTTTTTATCGGTTATATCGCTGTTACCGTCTTATTGGGCACGGGCCATGATGAGTTGATTGTGCTGCTTGCTGGCGTGATATTCTTCTGCGGCGCGTTGTTTGTGTATTTGGTGGTGTACACAGGTAAACTCACCATCAAAGACCTGATTGAAACCACAGTTTCCAAAGAAACTTTAGAATCAGTCAACCACGCTCTTATCAGCGCCCAAGAGCAAGCCAAAGAAGCCAATCGCCTTGCTTTTAGCGACCCACTCACCCACCTCGCCAATCGGCGTCTGATTGATGAATATTTAGCAAAAATAACAGCCAGCACATTTCGCCACAAAGATTATGGTGCGGTGTTGATGATGGATTTGGATGGTTTTAAAGCAGTGAACGATACCCATGGTCACGAAGCTGGTGATGCTGTGCTGATAGAAGTAGCTGAACGGCTCAAACATATGCTAAGGGCTGAAGATGCCATTGGACGAATTGGTGGTGATGAATTTGTCGTGCTTATTCATGGTTTGGGTGATGATGACAAAATAGCCAAAGAGCGCGTGACCAATTTGGCCACCCGTATCATATCTACTGTAAGCAAACCATTAAACTTCAACAATGTAGGGCTCGCCGTTGGTGCCAGCATCGGCATTCGCATGCTTGGCTTAGAAGAAATAGACAAAGACCGCGCCCTACGCGAAGCCGATTTTGCGTTGTATGAGGCCAAAAAAGGCGGTAAAGGCCACGCAGCTATGTTTTAAGGCTTATTCATCTTCCTTACCAATAGCAGCAGCTTTCTTTAACTTTGCGGATAAGCCGCATAACCTGCATGGGATCGATTATTGGGTTTCATGAGCAGCAAATGCACATCAGCAATCACGCGCTCTACAAACCCGCCTTCGCAGTAGTTGAGATAGAATTTCCACATACGTAGAAACTCTTCGCTATAACCCATTTGCAAAATCGCTTTTTTATTGGCCTGAATATTATCTTCCCACTTATGCAGGGTGGTAGCGTAATGCGGGCCGATATCTTCCAGATGCGAAAGGCGCAAATCGCTGCTTTTGGTAATCGATGTCAGCATGGCCGTGACCGAAGGAATGCAGCTGCCCGGGAAGATATAACGCTGAATAAAATCCACCGACTTTTTCGCTGATTCATAACGCTGATCAGCAATGGTGATGGCTTGCAAAAGCATCAAACCATCAGGTTTTAACAGCTGGCTACACTTGGCAAAGTAAGTGTCGTAAAACTGATGCCCCACCGCTTCTATCATTTCAATGGAAACCAACTTATCAAACTCACCTTCAAGATGACGATAATCCTCAAGCAGTACGGTGACACTATCTTCGAGCCCGGCTTCTTTGATGCAATTTTTCGCCAACTTATATTGCTCTTTGGAAATCGTAGTGGTGGTTACCCTGCAGCCATAATGTTTGGCTGCAAACATAGCAAGGCCACCCCAACCGGTGCCAATTTCAAGCAGATGGTCGCTAGATTTTAATTCCAGCTTTTGGCAGACACAATCCAAGCGATGCAGCTGGGCTTCATGCAGCGTCATGCCCGGCTGATCAAACATCGCTGCTGAATACATCATGGATTCATCGAGCATCAGCCCGAAAAGATCATTACCAATATCATAATGCGCCGAGATATTTTTCTTGCTGCCTTGATGGGTATTGCGATTGAGCCAATGCATGATTTTTTGCATCGGCTTGGTCAAGCTGGCAAGGCCACTTTCCATACCATCCAAGAGTTCTTGATTGATGGCAAAAATGCGCACCAGCTTGGTCAAATCATCCACATCCCAGAAGCTGGCCATATATGCTTCACCAGCACCGATGGAACCACCAAAGACGATATCACCATAAAAGGCGCTGTGATTGACATGAATAGTGACCGACAAATCACATAACTGACTCACATTGCCAAAACGATGCACTTCATTGGCATCTTTAAGCGTGATTTGCCCGTGCTTTAAGCCAGTAAATTTGGACAACATAATTCGCTTAGCCAAACGATCGAGAAATCTTGGTTTGGGCGTGGTTCCTGGTCGAATATATTGGGGCATGGTGGTATCTTCATTCATAAACCTATTCTCCTTGTCGTCCGGTTTATTTTTCTTTAACGCTATTCATGGCTTGGTGTGACCATCATTGGGGTGATCATGAAACGGTACCCGCTTCAACCAAAGCAGCAGGGCATGCCAATAAATCAGCGTCACCACTTTGAGCGTCACCAACGGGAAACGGATTAAAGCCATGGCGCTATTCTTTCCATTGAGCACCTTTTTCTTCATGGTCAGCGTGGCATCAAACACCTTGTCTTCACCAATAAAATTCACCATATGCACAGTCAAATGTTCTGCGGGCGCGGTGAAATACCATTGGTAGTGCATAGCCATGGGCATAAAGGGTGAGATATGAAATTCTTTATCAAAGGCAAACTGAAATTTTTCATCGCCCGCATTGCTTTGACTCACAGGCAATACATAAGCATGCCGTTCATCCCAAGGGGTATTGGTGATTTCAGCAACGATAGCTTCGACAAACTCGCCAGCCTCATCATAACAATAATAAAAACTCACAGGATTAAAGACAAAACCAAAATAGCGTAAATGCGTTAATAAGCGCACTGGGCCTTGGGGGCGCTTACCCGTTTGTGTTTCCACGCAATCAAGCACCGCGCTTTTAAGTGGGATATGGGCATCACCCAAATAATCTGAGCGTTTAAATGACGCCAGATTCCATGAGCCAACCGACCACAACCACCTGCCTTTAAAAACAGTATCGAGCTCATCAAGATCAATAAACGCATAAAAGAGGTTGTTTTCAAACCTATGCACTTTGGGCGCATAGCGCCGATGGCGAACCACCCCTTCATAAAGGCAGCTAAACATCATACACCTTCTTAAAATCAGCCAAGGCGTTTAGCGCGCTCACGACGCCATCTTCATGAAATCCAAAACCCCAATACGCACCGCAATAGAATGTGCGTTGTGCGCCATTAATCTCTGATTGCCGCGCTTGGGCTGCAGCACCCTCTGGCGTAAATAAAGGATGATCATATTGGATGCGTTTGATGATTCTTTCAGGATTGATGGGCGCGTCATTGTTGAGGGTTACACAAAATTCCACAGGCGCATCAAGACCTTGCAAAATATTCATATTGTAGGTGAGCGCCGTTTTACCCAAGGCTTTGGGCAAAAGATGGTAGTTCCAAGCTGCCCAAGCCAATTTGCGTTTGGGTAAAATGGTGTGGTCAGTGTGCAGCACCGCTTCATTGGGCTGATATGGAATCGCGCCAAGAACGCTACGCTCTGCATCAGTGGCATCTGACAACATCTTCAAGGCTTGATTGGAATGGCTGGCAATAAATACCGCATCAAACTTTTCAGCTTCTCCGTCTGCAGGTTTTATCATCACATAATCCGCAAAACGTTGTACGGATTCAATCGGCGTATTCAGTCGAATCTTGTCAGCAAAGCTGGCGGTAAGCTTGGACACATACGCATTTGAGCCGCCCTTAATGACATACCAAAGCGGTCTATCATCCACGCTTAACATGCCATGGTTAGCCATAAACCTAACCAAAAAACGCGCAGGAAACGAAAGCATTTTATCAGGGTCGGTCGACCAAATGGCAGCACCCATAGGTACCAAGTAGTTCTGTATAAACGCTTGCCCATATTTGTTTTCAAGAAGGTAAGCGCCCAATGTGATTTCAGGCTCACCATCCACCATCAAATCACTAGGTGCTTCTTTGTTAAAGCGTAAAATATCTTTGATCATGCCGTAAAACGACGGGCGAAATAGATTGCGCCGCTGGGCAAATAAAGTGTTCAGCGTGGTGCCGTTATACTCCAATCCTGTGCGCTCACACTTCACACTAAAACTCATCGCCGATGGTTGCACATCCACGTTTAGCTCTTCTAATAGCTTGGTGAAATTCGGATATGTTTTGTAATTAAAAACAATAAAGCCCGTATCTATGTGATAGGTCTTGTTGGCATATGCAATAGCATGAGTATGCGTATGCCCGCCGACATAATCATTGGCTTCAAACACCGTCACATCATGGTCGTTGCTCAAATGGTATGCTGCCACATTGCCTGAAATACCTGTGCCAATCACTGCGATTTTCATGGTTTACTTGCGCTCCAACAATGATTGCTGCGGCACTTTCAACACCTTACTGCGCTCATAACCCTGCGCTTCAATAAAGCTAAGCAGCTTCTCATAATCGGCATCGGAAATTTGCGGCGTGCGCGCCATCAGCCACACGTAATCACGCGCTGATCGACCAATCACCGTTTGAGAATAATCTTCATTCAAATACAAAATGCGGTATTCCGCCTTGATGGGCCAAACAAATTGCATGCCCCACACCCCATTGCTCTCTTGGGAGACAAAACCTGTGGGATGGTAGGTTTTAAGCTCACCATCAAAGCTATCTTGGCGATAGGTAAAGGTCGTCGCGATATGGCCATCTGCATCGCGCGCATACGATTCCACCGCATTAAATGCGCCTTCTTCGATAAAGGTTGGGATATTAGCAATCACATACCAATCACCCATAAACCTGTCCAAATCGACTTGGTCTACAGTGGTGATGGGTTTATTGGCCGTACACGAAGCCAGCAGCACAAAAGAAGTAATCAACCAATGGTTCAAAGTCATCTTAATTCTCCTTTACCCTATCATAACGCAGCACATTGCCATCGGCAGTGGTTGACCTAAGCCCCAACCATTCGGCTGTATCGGCGTCATACCAAAGCTCAATATCAAAATCGTTATTGGTAATTTTATAATGATTCGTAGCCCGTGCTTTGCCTGCTACTTCGATAGCATCAGCACCCAGCGTTTGTACGTTGATGGATTGATATTCACCTGTCTGTGAATTCAGCAGTTGCTCACTTTTGAGAAAACTAGGATCCCAATACGCATAAGTTTTTACGCAGCCTTGCAAGCGTTGTTCTCCGCTTTTGCTACGCACAAGCAGCACATCTTTTTGTTTGGTGCCCGAAACAAAGAATGTTTCGCCATCATCATCAGTGCTGGCCTCAATAGATGATAAACAACCATCCTTCCATACTTCAAGATTGCGATGTCTGTAGCTATACATATTCACAAACATGATTTCATAATCAAAGGTAGCTTGGATGCGCACTTCCGTGCCATCTGCAGTTGGGGTCACTTCAAAACGCTGGCTACCAAGCTCGGAGTCATCAAGGTAAACCTTAAAGTTCCACGCTTTTTCTAGCGATAAAGCTTCATTCGCCCAAGCAGCACCTTGGCCAAGCCCGAGCAAAGCAAACAAAGTCAGCGCAACCCATACCGTTGATTTCATAACGACTTACTCACCCTTTCCGCTGCCATTCTTTGGCAATCCAGGGATAAAAGCATTCGTATTTTCGATATAGTCTTGATAAGCAGGGCGGCGCTGCACAATGTTTTCTTCAAGCATGACCACGCCCGAAAATTTAAGCAGCAGCCAAGTGAGCAACAACGGGCCAACTATGGTGAAATAACCACCCGAACTTACCGCAAATAGATAAAATCCCCACCAAATCAAACACTCACCAAAATAGTTGGGGTGTCGCGTGTATCGCCACAAACCCTGATCCATCACTTTGCCTTGATGATCAGGATTGGCTTTAAAGCGGCTTAATTGCCAATCACCAACGGCTTCAAAAATAAAACCGATTACAAATAGCCCTACAGCCAAAATATCCCAGATGCCAAACGGCACATGCTGGGTAATCGCAGGCCAAAGCGGCATCACAATCAACCAAGCCAATACACTTTGAAATACGAAGATAATAAACAGGCTTTTGAAGGCAAAGTTGGGAGAATACTTCTCACGAATGGCCACATACCTCCTATCTTCAGGCTCACCCCAATTACGAATGGTGAGATGGATAAATAAGCGCATCGCCCACAGCATTACCAAGCCTAGAATCAACTGACTGCGCGTATCATAATTTTCAGCTTCAAATGCAAAATAAGCTGCCGCCGCTAAAAACAACAGCGACCAAGCACTATCTACAATACTCACATCTTTGAGATACACACTCAAAAGCCAAGTGGCAAAAGCCAACGCCAGTACAGGCAAGAATGCATACAAATACACTGACAATTCCATCATTGTGAACCTCCTGCTACTTCAGGATAACCATCAAAGGATTCGCCCAGCTTGACCAACAATGGCGTAAACACCGCCCAACCAAAAGCCAGATGCATCAAACCCAATTCAAGGTTGATAAACGTCAATCCGCCCAACTGCGCGCCGCCATAATACGCCATAGGACCTGCCACACCGCCCAATAAAGCGGCCAGCCAATAACGATGTTTGAGCCAACGCATCGACACATTCATGGTGCTGGCAAATAAGCCCCACATGGCCACAATCCAGATGGGTGCGGTATGGGTGATAAGCGTGCCTGATGTGTAAACAACAAGTGATTGCATCACCAACAAACTGTCCCACAACGCGCCAATGCCCATGGCAATCAGCATCAGGTATAGCTCGTCTTTAGGCTCACTTGCGCGCCAGAGGTGAAAACCCATAATACCAAGGGCAACCAAAACACCCGCAAGGGGTAAGCTTGCCGCCCCGCCCAAGACGCAGGCAAACCAGCCAAGCTGAAAGAGGATGACATTGAGAATAAGATTATTCATGGCGAATGCCTAAACATCTGCCTTGCTGAATAAATAGTGGCTCACAAACCATTCTTGGCCGTTGTCGTAACCAAACAGCTCAGCGCAAGCCATAAAGAACAAACGCCATCTGTTCCACCACATCAACGCTTCATATTTACCATAGGTATCTTCAAAGAGCTTGAATAATTCAGAACGATTGTTATCCATGTTTTCCAGCCAGGCATTAGCTGTTTTTTCATAATGCGTGCCATCCCAACGCCAGCGTTGTTTCAAGCGAAGTTGATCTTGAAAGTGCAGCGGCAAATCATCGCTGGGCATCATGCCGCCGCTAAAAAAATACCTGCTCATCCAGTCATCAGGGCCGTTATCCTCAAAGGCATAAGCTGCCGTGCGATGCACAAAGATATGCTTAAAGAACATACCATCTGGTTTTAACCACGATGCAACCAAAGCATAAAGCGCAGGCCAGTTGCGCATATGCTCAAACATCTCTACCGATACAATGCGATCAAATTGATCTTCTTGAGTTTTAAAATCATTCATATCGCAAGTGATAATTTCGATATTGCTAAGGCCTCTTTTTGCTGCCTCTGCCATGATGTGATATCGCTGGGAATTGGAATTGGAAACGCCAGTAATTTGGCTGTTGGGATAATGCTTTGCCATCCACAAGGTAAGCGAGCCCCAACCGCAACCCAACTCCAAAATACGCTGACCGTCTTCAAGCTTGGCATGTTCACATGTTTGGCGCAGGGCATCAGCCTCTGCTTGATTAAGCGAAGTCACTCCCTCATACCAAAATGCACTGCTGTATTTCAAGTTTTCACCCAATGATTTCAAATAAAAAGCGGCGGGTACTTCATAGTGTTGTTCGTTGGCTTTTTCGGGCACAGGAGCAACCACCGCTTGTTTCATCGCCGCAATAAATTCGCTCAGTTTTTCAGCCATGATTTCAACATCATCAGCATGGATTTCTTTTAAGCGCTGCTTCACCAAATGACGAATACCACCTCTAATCGCAGCATCAGGCACCAAACCTTTTTCCGATAAATCAAAAGCCCATTTCATAGCGTTTCTCCCACACGTTCTTTGATGATTTCAATGGCCGAAAATGGGTCTTCGCCAATGATGATTGCGCCGCAAGATTGGATCATGTCTGTATATACAACTGAACCTTTACCGCCCACCCAAACGGGCACGTCCACTGCTTTGCAGAGTTTCTCTAAATTAGACTGACTGGCCTTGGAAAATTCGCGAATAGAACATGAAATCACGATGCCATCACAGGAAACACGTTTGGCTACAGCGAGGATATCAGCAACGGGCACATTGCTGCCCAACAGCACCATGCGGCAACCGTTGGCCTTGGCTGCATGGGCAAACACCAAAAGTCCGAGCTCATGCATCTCGCCCGGCAAGCAAGCCGCCACCAACACTTGCGATTCTGTGGCATCCGTTGCTTTCATGTTTAAGCGCCCGCCAAGTTTGTTGCGCATAAACAAACTAAAGAAGTGCTCCTCAGCGATACCACCCTCTGTCCTATCCCAACGTTCACCCAAGGTAACCAACACGGGCATCATGAGTTCCTTCGTAACCAACTCCAAAGGGAACAGCGACAAGGCCTTGGCATAAGTAGCATCCAATGCATCTTCATCAAAGGCGACAATAGCTTCGAGCATTTGCTGGCGGTAAAAGTCCCATTCACCCTCTTTGGTGTGATGGGGCTGCGCCACATGGCTATCATCGATTACCCCTTTGACGCGGCTAATGGCAACACCTTGTTCTTTTAATTGAACAGCAAGTTTGATGCGGTCAATATCATCTTGGGTGTACAGTCTGCGCCCTGTTTCGGTGCGTTTTGGGGTGATAAAACCATGCCTGGTTTCCCAAGCGCGAATAGTGATTTTATTAACACCAGTAAGCTTTTCAACGGCGCTGATTGTAAAAAATCCATCAGGAACTTGTGGCTTCATATTAGTTCACCAAGCAGCTGTAGCTTGAAGTGAATTCACAGACCAAAGTTTGGCTAACACCACCATATAAATTTTGCATTTTCAGCTCCTACTCACAGCGCATTTCATTGTTTAGCAAAAATGAAATTAGGCAGCATTCAGACGCTTGTCAACTTTTTGTATAGCTTTTGTATAATTTATGGATAAAGGGGTAATCCCCCCATTTTTAAGCGAACCAGATAAGAGCAAAAAAGCTCCGCGCAAAAAGTCTTACACGGAGCTTTTGATAACAGCATCGATTACAGTGAGGATTAATTCACTGTAATCGTCAAAGTACCCGTAATGCCGCCCGGCATAGTTGCCGTAAGGGTTGCAGAACCTGCACCGATTGCAGTGACGATGCCATCGGCTGCATTGACTGATACGACCGCAGAATCACTGCTGCTCCACACCGCATCTTTGCCAATATTCCAGATTCGAATACCATCACTAAACACCCCGGTTGCCCAATACTTCAATGTATCACCCATAGTCAGGGTTGTGGTATTCGGGCGAAGCAGCAATGAACTCAATGTTGCATTCGACACAGTGATATTCGCCTGCACACTCATTGCTCCATTGGCCTCGGTTGCGGTGATGATTGCACTACCCGCTGCCACCATGGTTGCTTTGCCACTGCGTGGATCAATCTGCACCACTGCTGCATCGGATGTGCTCCACACCACATCACCCGGGCGTAGACGCAGCACTGATCTGTCACTGAATGTGCCGTCCACACGGAACGTTTGCTCAACGCCCTGTGGATACGATGTCCGGGTCAGCTTCATTTGCATAGACACCAAACTGGTTCCACTCACCGTCACAACGGTGGAGACTGTCTGACCTCCCACTGTCGCTGTGACTGTAGCTGTCCCTGCGGCTTGACCTGTCGCCAAACCTGAGCCTTTAATGCTCAACACAGTCGGATCAGATGAACTCCATCCCACCTGTTTTGCATTTAACACTCCACTGCTGCCATCAGAATATGTGCCTGTAACACGGTAGACATAATCCTGACCGACAGGCAGTGCCTGTGTCGAAGCATGGAACTGCAGCCCGGTCAATGTATTTGCATTCACCGTCAACGCAGCCGATGCTTGCTCACCGGAACTCAGAGATGCATAAATATCGACGCTTCCCTGTGCAACTGCTGTAGCCCAACCGCTGTCATCTACAGTTGCAATCGCCGGGTTCGAAGAACTCCATACCACATCTTGTGCCCGGTAAGCATATTTACTGCCGTCACTCATCAGCCCCGTCACACTGAATTTCTGAACATCGCCCACTGCCATATCAGAAATACCCGGTGACAGTTGCAATGCACTTAAAGTGGCGGCATCGACCGTCAGTGTTGCAAAGCCTGACACTCCATTAAATGTTGCATATATATCCACAGTGCCGGAGGTGAATGACGTAACCAGACCTTTACTGTTTACCGTTGCGATTGTCGGATCAGAACTGCTCCAGGCTGCAAGGTTTTTGACATTCGCCACAGTGGTATCGGAATAGACACCTGTTGCCTGCATCTGCAACGTTTGATCCATAGACATCGAAGCAGCACCGCTCACCAACACCGAAGTCAGTGTTGCTGGCGAGACCGTAACCGTGATGCTGGCACTAACACCCTGCCAATCTGCGGTAATGGTTGTTGTTCCTGCTGCAATAGCTGTGATACGACCCCAGCCTCCTACTGAAGCAATAGCACTATTGCTGCTTGTCCAGGTCGCAGGTGCGCGTGCATCAACCACAGAACTATCCGAGAAGGTCGCCTGTGCAGAAGCATTGATGAGCTCACCTATCTTCATGGTTGTGGTTTGTGGCAACAGTGTAATACCAGTTAAGGTTGGATTGGTAACCGTAACAGTCGTTGTGCTCGTTAAACCATCATAGGTGGCTGAAATCGTAGTTGTACCCACTGCCCGGGCAACCACAACACCACTGCCATTCACTGTAGCGATGGTCGGGTTACTGCTGCTCCAGGCCGAGAACAGACGGACATTACTTACAGTACCATCCGACTTCGTTGCTTTCACCTGCAAGGTTTGCTTCGAACCAATCGGCAGCGTTGCCCCCTGATCCAGCGTAAGTGCATCTGTTGCAGCAGCAGTAATGATTACCGTTTGCACGGCACTGCCCACATTGCCTGCTGCATCCGTAGCCCGCCAGGTGATGCTGTGTGTACCCTGCATAAACGGTCCTGCGAACAATGGCGTTGCAGTCACTGCACCATCCACATTATCTGTCGCACGACCAACACCCAACGTCACTGGAGTCAATACGCCCGTTGCAGATACTGTTACATTGGCGGGGGCTGAAACTACAGGGGCTGTTGTATCTATTGCAGACAATACATCAACATTTACATTTCCTTGCACTGTAAACCCAGATTGTCCTCGCCCGCGTAGTTGAACCGCATCGATTTCCATCCAGTTCGGTGCAGCAGAGAATGAAATTTTCACAGCTTTCACCAGATAGGTTGTTTCAGGAAAGTTCAACACGAACTCTCCGATTACACCATCCTGAGTTGTATCGGTACCTGTCCAGACAACGTGTGCAACATCAGTGCTATCAATCAGTTCAACCTTATTAATATAACCATTGGTGTACGTTTCATACACGGTGATTCCAGTCGCATGAACATAGGTATTATATCCCACCTGTAGCCATTCAGGCGAACCGGTATTCGATGGAGTCCATGCATTCCTCTCATCCCCATATGCTGCAACGTTCGGAGCGCCGATTACCTGCGAAGCGCTCCAGCCATTAGGCGCAACATCATACTCCGTACTGGCAGTTGCACTGCTTGCCCACTGGTACACATCCACCAAGCCACCGTCAGTGATGGTTTGAGGGATTGAATCGGTGCCGGTGTAATCAGCATTCGGTGTATAGGTATAACTGCCATTTCCATCATCAACCAACGTACCATGCGCTGGTTGTCCTAAACCAACCAGTGAGATTGTATCCCCATCGACATCAGTATCGTTTGCCAACAGGCTAGCGGCGGTGAATATCACACTCTGATTCTGAGTAACAGTGATTGCATCTGCACCAATCACAGGCGGATGAACCACTGGCGGCAACACAACGTTGTCAATCCAGGCCGCATCCATACCATCAAGTGCACTGCCATCTTTGACGTATTCCCATTTAAAGGTATGTGTGCCCGCCGAAACAGCATAGCTCACCGATGTCCATGCATTGCCGATACCTGAATCTTCAAGCATCTGAACATCATCAATGTAGAAGTGGATAAAGTCATAGCCTTGTTCACTATCTACCAGGTAATCGAAGGTGATGTTGCCAGCTGAAACCGTTGAGGAAACCTCTATGGCAGCAGAGGAGTCGTCCATGTTATACATGGCTGGATCACTACTCAGGCTGGCAATGCCAGCACTGGCACTGGTGGTATCTAGCAACCAGCTATAGCCTACATTCGCTCCGTTGCTCGTAGCATAAGGCGTACCCGCGCTCTGGCCCCAGCCAGAAGGAATGAGTCCCGCTGGAGGGAAGACCTCGGAAGCCATTGAGACAACACTCACTGTTCTGGTAAGTGAACGGCTGCTATTACCTGCTGCATCAGTCGCAGTGTAGGTCAGTGTATAAGTACCAACCGTGGTCATATCAACTGTGCCCGTCACCGTGGCTGTCAGCCCATTATCCACATTATCCAGTATCCGAACACCAGGATCAGTAAAGGTGCCATTCTGAACAGCTGTCATCGTTGTGCTTCCGTACAGATCAATCATCGGTGCAGTTGTATCGTTCAAGCCAACAGCCGGAGGCAGCATCACTGCATCAATCCAGGCTGCATCTTCCCCGTTAGTTGCGCCTCCATCCTTGGTATACTCCCATTTGAAAGTATGCACTCCAGCAATAACTGCGATATTGAACAGGGTCCAAGGCTGATTCTGGCCTGATGCAAATGGAGGCCCATTGGCTGTCAGGTTTTGCTGTGCACCATCAATGTAGAAGTTCAAGACATCTGAATAGTCCTCACTATCCACATCATAGGCAAAAATCACATTACCTGCGTTTGTATCTATGGTTATTTCCACTGCTGCAGTGTAGTTATCCATACCATACATGGCCGGATCACTACGCAAACTTGCATAACCATCGTATGCATTATCGCCAGATACAACCCAACCATAGTCTGCACCCGCACTTTGTGCCCAGCCAGCAGGCTGATTACCTGCTGATGGGAACACTTCAGATGCAAATGACACAACCTCGACTGATCGTGTAACAGAAGAACTGCTATTACCTGACATATCGGTTGCGGTATAAGTCAGCGTATAACTTCCAAGCGTGGCAGTATCGACCGTACCTGCCGTTGTCACTGTTGGAACTCGCCCAGAATTATCCCTTGCTGATACACCCGGATCGGTAAATACACTTCCCTGAGCCACATTGAGTGGATTGCCACCAATGATACTGTTAATAACTGGTGGGGAAGTATCCGCGACGACATTCACCGTTAGTATGGTTGTACCTGTGTTACCCGCAGCATCAGTTGCACTATAAGTAAGTAGATAGGTTCCCTGAATAGAAGTATCAATCGCCCCCGTCACAGTGGCCGTCAACCCGGAGGATGCATTATCCGACACACCCGACGATGGCGCCGTAAATACAGCATGCTGAACCACAGTGAATGGATTCGATTGATAGATATTGATGTTCGGAGCAACCGTATCTGCAACCACATCAACAATACGGGTAGCAGCCCCGGTATTTCCTGCTGTGTCGGTTGCGCTATAGGTCAGTATGTAGCTACCCACCACCGCTGTATTGACAGTACCGGAAACAGTGACCGTTGGATTATTCCCATTGTAGTCATCCACGGCTGTTGCACCCGGATCACTGAAGGTTGCACCTTGAACCAGCGTTATCGGATTAGTTCCGTTGAGTGTGACGGTCGGTGGTGTACCATCAGTAATCTGCACACTACGCCATACTTGATATGCCTGATTGCCCGCTGCATCAGTAGCATTGTAGTAAAGGGTAAAATAACTGCCAATTGCAGCAGTCGTATCGACTGAACCAGTCACAGTAGCAGTCAGTCCACTATCAACATTATCCGTGACCACCACACCAGGGTCTGTAAACACTGCGTTTTGTGGTGCAGTCATTGACTGAAGACCATTGAGCGTAATAACCGGCCTCGTGTTATCGGTAACAATCACTGTCACATCCAAAGTGGCTGTATTTCCAGAAGCATCTGTCGCAGTGAATGTTAAGGTATAGGTTCCCGGAGTCGCTGTATCCACAGTTCCTGTCTGTACAGATTGCCAAACAGATGTATCTATCATATCAGTTACTTGAGGGTACAAATTAACTGGCTGAGAATTTTGAGCCACATACAACGGATTCGCACCGGAATAGGTAATCACTGGTGCGACATCATCCCCACCATAGGCCCTAACCTCACTAGCTGTGAGCATCTTGTTGTATATGCGCAAGTCATCCAATTCTATGTCACCATAGTTTGGCAGACCAAAATCCCTACCCAATTCAAGTGAGATAGTGCCATTAGAATTTCGATTAGAATTGAAATTCGCATTTGATTGAATTAGTACACCATCCACATAGGTAGCAACCGCGTCGGTTGCAAAATCGTAGGCCAATGTATAGTGGTGCCAGTTGCTGACATTGAACGCACTATACTGAATATTATCCCATTTGTTGCCGCCCAAATCATACAATGTGAGTTGAGCACTTTTCGTTCCAGCAATTGGCGAGATAGCAAATCCATTGGCCATTCTTGAAGAGACCATGACTCCATTCTGATTCCATGTTTGCGCAGTGGATCTTGCCCAGATTGACAGTGTGAAATTCTGACTTGCTGGAATATTATCGATTCGTGCATAGGTAGAATTTGCAGCAGTAAAGCTCATAGCGCCTACCAGATTACCATGTCTATCTGCTGTAGCTACAGCATTGGTATTCACCCCGTGGATATTGTTGCCGCTGGTGTCATTGATACTGCCATCCAGTGGGTAATGAACCATCAACGCACTCAGCATAGCCGCATTACCCGGTAAGGTATCCAGAGTCAGAGTGCTGGCATTAATCTGCTGTTGAGTCGCACCGACATTCCATGCATCTGGCTTGCCATCCAGGTCGTAGTCGACACTGGCTGCAGGATCGAGCGGGAATGCATCCAGATAATCAAGAACACCATCGCCATCACTGTCGTCCTCAATAATCACTGTCCTTGTCACTGGCGTGGCAGCATTACCGGCGGCATCACTAACGTTATAGGTCAGCGTGTAGGTCGCTGCCGTATAAATATCGACAGTGCCTGTCACTGTAGCCGTCAAACCAGTATCCACATTATCGGTGACGGTCGTACCCGGATCGGTAAATGCCGTGCCCGTCAGCAGAGAGATGGTGCTGGCGCCATTGAGCGTAATCACCGGTGCTATAGTATCGGCAATCACGTTCACCGTGCGGGTCACGGTTGCCGCCGCATTACCGGCTGTATCCGTATAGTTGTAGGTCACTGTGTACGTTCCGGCAACCGAGGTATTCACATTGCTGACACCAACTAGGGTCGCAATGGTCGCATCGATGTTATCCGTCACCGTTGCATAGGCATCGACATAGGTCGCGTTTGACTGCACATCGACAGGATTGGAACCATTCACAGTAATATCAGGCGCAGTCTGATCGATCACATTGACCGTACGTGTAACAGTTGTCGCCACATTGCCCGCCGTGTCACTCACATTATAGCTCAGCGTATTGCTTCCTAATGCGCTGGTGTTCACCGTGCCGTTCACCGTTGCCACCAGACCGGTATCGACATTATCGGTTACGCTGCTGCCTGGATCGGCGAAGGTGCTGCCATGCGCCACCGTCATCGGGTTCGCGCCATTGAGCGAAATTACCGGCGCAGTCTGATCGCTGACAATCACCGTGCGTGTTACCGTTGTTGCAGCATTGCCTGCTGCATCACTCACGTTATATGTCAGGGTGTAAGTGTTCAAAGTGTTCGTGTCCACGGTGCCAGTCACTGTTGCTTCTGTCAGCCTGCTATCCACGTTATCCGCTACCAAATGTCCCGGATCCACAAAGCTACTGCCCAGAGCCACATACATTGGGTTGGCACCATTGAGCGAAATCACCGGGGCAGTCTGGTCGGTGACAATCACTGTACGTAAGACAGGTGCCGCGGCATTCCCCCCCGCATCACTCGCATTATAGGTCAGTGTGTATGTGCCAACAGTGTACATATCAAGCGTACCAGAAGCTGTGGCTACCAAACCAGTATCCACATCATCGGTGACCGTGCTGCCTGGATCGACAAAGCTGCTTCCCTGAGCCACGGTCAAGGGATTAGCACCAGTCAACGCAATCACTGGCGCATGATAATCCCCTGCGCCAAAGGCAAAAACTTCGCTCCATGACAACTCTTTGTTGTATATACGGAAATCATCCAGCTCTACATTGCCGTAACGATCTAGGCCAAAATCTTTGGCCAATTCCACTGATATCGTACCTGTGGAATTCCGCACCACATTCGTAAGCGGTCGTATGCTAACCTGAACACCATCGACATACATGCGTGTGGATTTGCCTACCGAGTTATATGACAGGGCATAGTGATGCCATGCACTATAAATATCAGCTTGTGCATAGGTTGGTGCCGAATCCAATCCAGCACCCGTATTGTCATAGACATACCCAGTCCAAGACGTTCCGCCCTCGGTATGCATAATAAAACCGTTTGCAACTCTTGAAGAGGCAAGAATTCCTAGCTGATTCCAAGTCGGACTTGTTGATCTAGCCCATAGAGTAGCAGTGAAATCAGTACTTGCAGGAATATTATCAATGCGTGCAAAGGCATACGTGTCTGCGGAGAAGCTCATCGCACCTCCAGCATTGCCCATGCGGTCGGCAATCGCTACACCATTGGTATTCACGCCATTGATATGATTAACCATGGCATCATTGATATTGCCATCTAGGTTATACCGTACCAACAGGCTACTCTGCATGGCTGCATTTCCAGGAAGAGGGTCAAGCGAAAGTGAACTGACTTCAATCTGAGCCACTGTTGCTCCAGCATTCCAAGCATCAGGTTGTCCATCCATATCATAGTCTACACTGACTGCAGGGTCATTTGGAAACGCATCCAGCGTGAGTGCCGATGCACTGATTTGCTGGATCGTAGCATTGGCATTCCATGCATCGGGATGCCCGTCAAAATCAATATCTGAACTGGCAGCCGGATCGCCTGGGAAAGCATCATGTAAATCCTTGACGCCATCACCATCTGTATCGTTATTCAGCCCTGAAACCACCAGATTTGAATAACCGACAATAATCAGATTATTTGTGCCAGAGATAATATCTGTTGGATTCATACCATGAAAATCCATGGTCTTTTGCCATATAACACCATCGACGCTGGCAAACAGTTGGTTATCTGAGACCGCCACAAATTCGCTGCCCGTCCACGTCACGGCATTCAGTGAAATCGTTGGGTCAGGCAGTGTCATTTCAGTCCAGTTACCTGCACCGTAATTGGTATTGGTCATCACCAGACCTTGTGAACCAACCGCTACAACTGTTGTGGTTCCATCCTTGCCAACCATATCGCGGATTTGTCCTGTCGAACTTAATACATAACTTTGGTCAAAGAAAATACCATCACCATTTCCCACCCAGACACTATCGGTAGCATCGCCACCGATTGAGCCATATGCCACGGGCCAAGAATTGCTGGCAATCATACCTCTATAATTCACATTAACATTAGCTGAATAAGTATCCAGTGAAGTACCTGCCAGCCAGGTGACATTATCAGATGAATAGTAGATATCGTTTCCATTGGTAAATGGTCCTACCGCTTGAAGCGAACCGACATAGGTTCCTTGTGAAATATAACCAACAGCCGTTCGAGCACTCTTGGTTGCATCGTAGAAATAGCTCCAACTTGTTCCATCATTTAAACTTTTTGCAACACTCATGGAGCCGTCAGGCGCTGCGCCAACAGCTACAAACTGACTTCCTGCCCAAATCACATCGGAGAAGCTACTACTTGCATTGGCAAAGCTGGATAATGTCCAAGTAGAACCATTAGAAGTGCTATATATCTGATCTGCCACACCAAATGCTGTTTTCCCAACACCGATGATAACTCCCGAAGTTGGATTCTTGGCCAGCTTTTCAATGTTAGGGTGATTCACATCATAATAACCCGACATATACCAACTAAGCCCTTTAGGATTTGTACCTCGATCAACCAGAACATGTCGCCGAACTTGCGCTGCCTTATTTCCGGACCTGTCTGTAACATCATAGTAAAGAACGTAAACACCCGGAGTGTTCACATCAACGGTGCCTGTAACAGTAGCAACCAGCCCGGTATCAACATTATCCGTTACCGTACTGCCCGGATCGCTGAAGCTACCTCCAAGCGGCACTGATACCGTGATTTGACCACTAACAGTATTCAATTGAATGACTGGCGGTGTCTGATCAAACACCACATGGACTGTCCGCGTTACCGTGGTGGCTACATTGCCAGCGCTATCGCTGACATCGTATGTAATAGTGTAAGTACCGACGGCATTAATATTTACCGAACCAGTCACCGTAGCGACCAAGCCTGTATCTACATTTTCTGTAATGAGTACACCTGGGTCAGTAAAGACAACACCTTTAGGCACGTTCATGGTTGCCTGACCATTGAGCGTAATGACAGGGGCCGTCTGATCAGTCACATGAACTGTGCGCGTCACTGGCGTTGCAGCATTGCCCGCGCGGTCACTTACAGTATAGGTAATGGTATATGTTCCCACCGTATTTACATCCAAAGTGTTAGACCCAGTGGCGTACAGCACAGTTGCAGAATTATCTACAACAGTAGTACCGGGGTCAGCAAATGCGACACCTTGAGGCACAGTTAACGGATTGGCTCCATTGATGTTGATGACCGGCACCTGCAAGTCAGCAACCACAGTTACCGTTCGCGTCACCGGCGTTGCCGCATTACCCGCCGCATCGCTCACAGTGTCGGTAATGGTGTATACCCCTGGAACATTTACATCCACTGAACTGGCCGGCATGAATCCCAGCCCTGTGTCAGCCTGATACGTTACAGTTGAAGTCAACCCTACATCAACATTATCTGTGACTGAGGTGCCTAGATCAAGAAAGTTATCACCCTGGACTAAAGTAATTGAACTTGACCCATTCAAACTGATGACCGGCGCAGTCTGATCAGTCACATGTACTGTACGTGTGACTGGTGCTGCGATATTGCCGGACGTATCAGTGACTGAATAAGTAAGGGTGTATGTGCCCACGGTATAAATGTCAACAGTGCCTGTAACTGTCGCCACCAATGGATCAATATCTGTTATTGTGACCCCTGGATCGGTAAAGATACTTCCATGTGCAATGGTCATCGGATTATTTCCGTTCAGGGTCATCACCGGCGCGGTACTATCAATAACACCAAAGGAAATAATCTCACTCTGAGTCAGTGCCTTGTTGTAGAAACGCAGATCATCAATATCTACATCAAGGGCACCGTCCCAGCCACCCAGATACACGTACATATTAAAGGCCGCCGGTCGGTCTGGGAGCGTCATTGCGTTATTAGACATGACCTCCACACCATCAGTAAACATGCGCCCGGTATTTGAATATGAATCATACGTTATAGCGAAGTGGTGCCATGAGCTGTATATATCTGTCATGGTCACCTGTCCTATAGCGGTAGGCGCGTAAACGTCATAAATATTAGCAGTCAAGCTTGTTGTCCCTTGTTGAGCATAGATACCAAACCCGTAACCTGAATTATCGAGTATGATGTTCCTGCTTGCATTCCATGTTGACTGTGGCGACTTAGCCCAAACTGATACGGTAAAATCCTTAGTGGTTGGAACCTGATCGATAGTAGCATAGGCAAGAGAGGGAAAGCTCATTGCCCCATTGGTATTCCCCATGCGGTCAGAGGTCGCCACACCACCATAATTGATGGCAGTAATGCTATTTTCTTTCGAGTCGTTGAGATTCCCGTCCAGCGAAAAATGAGCAAGCAGACTATTTTGCATTGCCGGATTTCCAGGCCTCAAATCCAGCACCAGTCCAGTTGTAGAGTCTGCTGCTGTCTTGCCGGTATTCCACGCATCCGGCAACCCATCCATATCATAATCAACGCTAGCAGCTACATCGTTCGGGAATGCATCAAAACCATCAGGCACACCATCACTATCAGTGTCTGCCACAATCACAGTGCGTGATATCACTGTCGAGTTTCCCGCAGAATCAGTTAAAGTATAAGTAATGGTATATTCACCTGGAGTCGTTACATCCACTGTACCAATTTTATTAAGATATATGGGGGGGCGAGGGGAACTGCCACTGACATTATCCGACGCAGTTACTCCAGAGTCAACATAGTCGGTATGCAGATACCAGACATCAGGATTAGCTCCATTCAGCGTGACTGTTGGAGGTGTCTGATC
This sequence comes from Mariprofundus sp. UBA1536, assembly GCA_002323245.1. Lineage (GTDB taxonomy): Bacteria > Pseudomonadota > Zetaproteobacteria > Mariprofundales > Mariprofundaceae > Ghiorsea. The sequence continues at coordinate 146,398 of DCPU01000001.1, forward strand.
GGTCACGTGAACCGTGCGAGTAATTGGTGTTGCTGCATTACCTTCACTGTCGCTCACCGTGTATGTCACTGTATAGGTACCAACAGCATTCACATTCACAGTGTTTGAAGCCTTCGCCAACAAGCCTGTATCAAGATTATCCGTTACCGTTACACCCGGGTCAACAAAGCTGCCGCCGTGTGCTATTGTTATCGCGCTTGCACCATTAAGGGTCATAACCGGCGCCTGAATATCTAATGCGCCAAAAGCAAAAACCTCAGCCTGCGAAAGAGCCTTGTTGTAGATGCGGAATTCATCCAATTCCACGTCGCCATAGCGATTGAGAAGTGCATTAAAGTCCCTACCAAGATCGACTGAAATCACGCCAGTGTCCGAACGGACGGATGTCATTACTGAATTTGCACTAACTTGAACGCCATCATTAAACATGCGCGCTGTATTGGTATATGAATCGTATGTCATGGCGTAGTGATGCCATGTGGCATCAATATCAGCTAGAACAGCTTGGGGCACATTTTGGAAGGCCCCTGCCTGGTCTGCCACACCACCTGTCCAACCGGTGGTTCCTTGATCGGAATGCATGATAAAACCATTCGCCATTCTGGAAGAGGCAATAATCCCTAATTGATTCCATGCTGCACTCTTGGATCTTGCCCAGAGAGCCACAGTAAAGTCTTTACTGGCGGGAATATTGTCGATACGAGCAAATGCAGTGCTAGCCGCCGAAAAATTCAAGGCACTGTCAACATTTCCCTTGCGATCCGCAATGGCAATGCCGTTCGTGTTCGTACCATTGAGATTGTTGCCGCTGGCATCATTCACATTACCATCCAGCGGGGAGCGAACCAATAAACTGTTTTGCATAGAGAAATTACCCGGTCTTGGATCCAGAACCAACGAGCTGGCTGCAATCTGAGCTGGTGAGGCATTGGGATTCCATGCATCTGGCAAGCCATCCATATCGTAATCCACGGTTGCTGCGGGATCACTCGGGAACACATCCTGCAATCCGCTCAATATCGAAGATGCTGGGCCTACCGCCACAACGGTATTAAGCTGCGCACCAAGATTAACGATTTTCTGAGTTGTGTTAGAAGCTTCTGCTACCCACATAACACCATCATTACTGGTCAGAATCGGAGAGAGAGTGGAAGCGTTAACATTATTATCAAAATCACCGCTTACAATAAATGAGCCATCTCGTTGCACCGCAACATCATACATCCAGTCATTCACTGTTAAACCAGCACTTTGAGCTGTCCAAGTATTCTGTCCATTAGGACTGGAAAGAATCGTTCCTTCCCGTCCTACTGCTACATACTTTGAACCCCCTATTCCTCCCCATGCTATCCCCTGAAGTCCACCTCCCATCACCGGAGAAAGTTGTGAGCCAGACCATGTCACGCCACCATCAGTACTCCATTCAACATATCCTGATTCTCCAGAAGTAGGGTGGTTGAATATCCCCACGGCTACAATCTCTGTGCCACTAGCTGCGACTGCGTGCAAATTATAAGTCCATCCCGTCCCCACTGTGTTGCTTAATTGGGGCGTACGTGATGTCCAAGTCACCCCATCCGGACTGGTGATAATGGTTGCAACATATGTTCCCAAATTATACTGCACCACGTTGCGGCTTCCAACGGCGATAAATTGTAAACCATTCCAAATCACTTCATTTAGCACCAAAAAACTTGCATCTGCTGGAGTAACTGCTGCTGGTGTAGTTTGCTGTGTCCATGTCACACCATCTGTACTGGTGGCCACTCCTCCGATACCTACAGCAACAAGTTTGGTTCCATTGCTTGCCACTGAGTTAAAGTGGAGTGTTGCAAGCCCTGAAAGTATCTCATTCCACGTAATCCCATCTGCACTGGTCGCAACCGCACCGGAATTTCCAACGGCCACAAACTTGTTCACATTGCTACCTGTAAAAAACGTTGTTGCATTATATGTTCGCGTTAACGCATTGTCAGACCATACATTAGCAGCATAACCGTTCGGGATGCTCAAAACCAAAACGGCGAACAACATAAACATCAAACTCTTTATAAAGTCTGCAGTTAAACGCACGCCGCCTTCACTCTTCATAAACCCTAATCCGCTCATAGCCATAGCTCCCATCTAAAGATGCCAATTGTATGCACGTTCATATGCTTGAACAGCCAGACATTGGTAGAATAGCAACCAATACCTTAGTGCTGGTTTTGTCAGGCTGTTTGCTTTTTTTTTAATCCCTATAATAGTTATGCACATGCAAATTCTAATCGCTGATGATCATGATTTATTCCGAGAAGGAATCCGACTGGTTCTTCAACAACTTGGTGATGTTATGATTTGCGAAGCACGTAACCGTGAACAGATTAACCTTCAACTCAGTCAAAATGCTTTGACAGACATTCTTTTGCTCGATCTGGATATGCCTGGTGTTTACAGTGCGGACAGCGTAAAAGAGATTTGCTCATCTTTTCCTAAAGTTGCTGTGATTATCATGTCTGGCAATGACACCAGACACATCATTGAGACTTGTTTACAAGCTGGTGCCGCTGGCTTTATCCCAAAAGATTCATCCAGCGATATCATGATCTCTGCAATTCGTATCGTGTATTCTGGTGGTAAATTTATTCCATCAAAAGCCAACAGCGATTCTCACACCATACCGTTATCCCACAGGCAAAAAGAAATTTACAAGCTCATCATTGAAGGAAATACAAACAAAGACATTGCTAACACCTTAAACATCAGCGAAAGCACTGTGAAACAACATATATCAGAGCTGTTTCGAAAACTTGAAGTGAACAGCCGCGTAAAAGCCATACTCAAAGCAAAATCCATCCAAGCATAATGGAAACTGCGCCAAATGATATCGCTCAAAGCAGCTCGACATCTGAAGAAAGCATAGATACACAACATCTATCTACAGTTCAGCATAATCTTGTTATAAATTTAATTGGTGGAACCTTTGGAATATTAGTCACCTGGTATATTTTCCACAACATTATGGAAAGCGAGAGCATCCATATTTGGGCATCAATGGCATTTGTCGCCATGTTTCTCCATCTTGGTATCTATTGGTCAACCAAAAGTAATTACCACACATATTCCCCAAAACAATGGAAATACATATTGGCTTTCCCGTCTTTTATGGGCGGAATAGTTTGGGGAAGCCTTGTTCTTTTTACCCCTGATATTGATGCTTACACGCTAACAATGGTCTGCATCTTTTTTGCAATCATCGGCACAGCTTTAGGGTCCACGGGTAATAATTTATCAATATTTGTATCTTTCACTCTTCCGGTTTCTACATTCCTTATAATTCATCTGGTTCAGTTGGGGGGACACCTATTCTTAAGCCTGGCATTTTTTGCTGCAGTTTATTTTTTTGTAACGCTCTCCCTTGCCCTCAAGTTTACACAAGTCTCGTCACAAGAACGTCTTCTATACTTAGAAAATAGAAATCTGTTACAAAAGTTGGCTGAGAAAGTTAAAATAGCTGATAAAGCCAATGAGCAGAAATCACGTTTTTTAGCATCTGCCAGCCACGACTTACGTCAGCCAATTCATGCCTTAACTATTTTTGCAGAAGCTTTAGAACAACAATTAACCCATAGCAAGCAACATGAAATATTTGGGAAAATCCGGTTATCCATTGAGGCTACAAATAGCTTATTATCCTCATTACTTGATATATCTCGATTGGAGGCAGGTCTAGTCAAAATAGAGCTTCATTCTTTCCACCTATTCTCCGTTTTATACAAGCTTGAAGAAGAGTTCATTACTTTAGCGCATAAAAAAGGGTTGACTTTGAAAGTTGATTCACAAGTCAAGAGTACGTCAGATGAACGCAGGGTAATCCACGATTCTGATGTTATAGTTCATTCTGACATCATTTTACTGGAAAATATTCTTCGAAATCTCATTTCCAATGCTATCAGGTATACAAATGAAGGGGCTATTCTCATCACCTGCGCAGCGAATGAAACAGGTTATTTAGTTCATATTCAGGATACAGGTATTGGTATTGAAAAGCACAATCTTGAAAAGATATTTGACGAATTCTATCAAGTAGATAATCCCGAACGCGACCGCAGCAAAGGTATTGGCCTTGGTTTATCCATTGTAAATAAGTTATGCCAGCTTTTAGATCTCGATTTGAAGGTCAACTCAGTGTTGGGGCAAGGAACACAAGTCGATATTCATCTTGTATCTGCGGCTCAGGCTGATGTCCCTGTGGATATTTTTGAAACAATGAATGAAATTCAAGCCACAATCCTTGTTGTTGATGATGAAACTCTCATCTTGGAAGGTATGAAAGCTATGCTGAAACCTTGGGGCTACGAAGTGCTTACAAGTCAAACGCCTGAAGATGCTATGAAACAAATCAGATCAAACAAAGAGATAGACTTATTGCTGGTTGATTATCGCTTAAAGAATCATGACAAGGGCACAACTATAGTGCATGAGGCTCGTATAGCGTTAAATCAACCCAACTTGCCAGCAGTTATCATTACTGGCGATACAGACCCTAAACGAATCCAAAAAATGCAAGAAGAAGACATAGAGATACTTCACAAGCCTATTAAGCCAGCACAATTACGTGGTCTTATGCAATATTTACTGACCAGAGATAGTAAATCGGATTAAACGGCACCCCCCTACTCACTCTCTTGGATAAGCTTTCATCGCCATCGAGGCACAAATGGCAGAAGAACATATTACACACCCAGTGTCATACCAACATCAATGACAGACGATCAGGTGTTAAAGTTTATGAAGGAGTACAAGAAAACATTTCTGGAAGGTGATTTGGAGAAGAAGAAAGGATTGTTGCGTTCGAGTATTACGCTAGCAGTACTGGATGGTGATACCCTAAAAATAAACCCCAGTTATGTTTCCATAACTGGGGTTAGCTGGCATCCCCAAGGGGAGGAAACCCCAGTAAGAATTCGTAAGCATAAGAAATAACTACAGCTTTGACGTTTACTATAAGCCAAAAGGACTATCACAGTAATCGAGAAGTGGTTCCAGCTTCCTGTATTGTGTATCCCATGGCCCTGTAGCCGCCAACTCTTTTATTCCACATTCTGGAAAGCTGAGGATGGTCCAACTCAGCATAGTCATAAATGCGAACATCATCCTTATCAGCGTGATCTCTATGGAGGCGACCTGCATATTGCTGCAGAGTTCCCTTCCACGAAACCGGCATTGCCAATACCAGAGTATCCAACGCTGGATGATCGAAACCTTCTCCAATCAGTCGCCCAGTAGCCAGAAGTATTCGCGGCGCAGACTCGTTAAGGCATTGTAATTTATTCAACACTTCTTCTCTCTGTTTCCTCGGCATCCTGCCATGAAGCAAAAAGCAGTTTGCGATATCTTCACCCAAATAGTTGCGCAGCAGCGTCAAATGGTCGGTTCGTTCTGTTAGAACCAACACCTTGCGACCTTCCCGGTAAGCAGAGGTTACATCGTTGATAACAGCACGGTTGCGGTGATCATTCTCAACCAATGCCTTGAACACATTTTGGATCGTATCTCCTTCGGGAATCACCGAAACTGGCAGGTATCGTGGCCACACTTCCAGATTGGTCGGAGCTGTTTCAGAAGCAGGAGCATTGTAATGCACCGGGCCACATTGCATGTGAATGATTGGCTGGTGACCATCTCGACGTATTGGTGTAGCCGTTAAACCCAATACGAATTTAGCCTTGGATTGTTTCATAATCGATTCGAAGGAAAATGCCGATATATGATGGCACTCATCGACAATGATCTGACCATAGGCATCCAGCAAGTCGGTGACTTTCTCCATACGGGTTAGTGTTTGCATGACCGCGATATCGATCTTGCCTGTGATCTTCTTTTTGCCGCCGCCAATCGAACCAATACTTCCTCCTTTGGTATCGAGAAATGTACCCAATCGCTCCTGCCATTGCTTAAGCAAATCGGTCCGGTGAACCAAGATCAGCGTGCTCACCTTTCGTTTGGCGATGAGTGCCGCAGCAATTACGGTTTTCCCAAAAGCAGTTGGAGCACACAGAACACCGGCTTCATACTTAGCCATTTCACGAACTGCTTTTTTCTGGTCTTTTCTCAAGCTGCCTACAAATCTTGCGGTAACTCTTCTCCCTGATATTCGTTCATCATGGATGACCGCCTCGATCCCGTTTTGCTCAAATAGTGTCAGCGCCGAATCCAGACAACCACGAGGCAAGGCGATATATTGCTCGTAACTCTCAGCACAACCGATAATGCGAGGTTTATTCCATACAGACATTCGCATGGCTTGCGCCTTATAAAATTCCGGATTCTGAAATGCAGCCAGTCGCACAAGGCGATTGGCCAATGGTTGCGGTAATTCCGATTTTGCGAAATATACCTGGTTGGCCGAAACAACATTCAGCGATGAAGGCAATGCACAGGACAACGGCATCGTTGACGAATCCTGGCGCTGCCATGGCTTACCACCGTCATCCTCAGCAATAAATGCCACATCCAACGGATGATGGCCATTACAGGTGCGTAGTAGCGCACTTTCCATCTCCTGCCTAGAGAGCCGTTTGACCGATGCAAGGTATGCCCATTGATCCGGATATGGCGTCAATTTCTGATTGACAAAAACACTGCGTGCATGCTCGCGTGGCAGTTTCTGTAGCGGCAGGGCGATGAGGTTTCCGAACCCTCCCTTGGGCATTGCATCCTGATTGGGAAATAGTCTGTCATAGCTTGCAAAAGAGATCTGCCTGGCTCGACTACAGGCATGGCTGATCAGTGCCGCCCCCTAGCATGCGAGCTTCGCGTGCAAACACAGCATCCGAAAAGAATATCCACACATGTGCACCATTGCCGGAGCGGGAGATTTCCAGCGATGCGGGAATATCCAGCTCCTCACAGGATTGCAAGAAAGCTATGGTATCCTCTCGCCATTCACCCTTATCAAAATCAACGGCAAGAAAATAGCAATAATCATCCTGCATCAGTGGATAAACACCGATGGTCTTTTTGCCGGCAAGATGGTCATAAATCACCTGATTGGTTACCGGCAATAACTGGCGTTTGCTACATTCGCCGCACTTCACATGAGGTTTGTGGCAAATGCCCGGCTTCCACTCATTACCGCAAGCGGGTGAATACCCAGAGGTGCCCTTGGCGGATTCCCAGCGCACAGGGTAAATATCCGGGCGACCACGAAACAGACTCCTGAACAGGGCAACCTTGTCTGCTGATGACAGGTTTAAAGAATGAAGATTAGTCTTGTCCTCAGGGACTGCAGGCACGATGTCCTGTTTTACTTGCCAGTCGATACCATGCTGATCCAGCAGCGATTGCAGGCGGCTGTTTTCTGCTTGTAACATTCGAAGCTCTTCTTGCAGCCGTTGATTATCTATTGTCAGCCCCAAACCGGTTCACTTCTAAGCTATCCACTCAGATCAGCACTTCATTTGTGATGCTGGTCGCGGGTATCCGACTCTTCACCCAACCATACAGGTTTACCCTCTTTCCAGATCACAACGTACTGACCAAGGAGGCACTTTTTCTCCAGTGCATGCGAAACGGCCTGCTTCAGTGTGCCGAGCACGATGCGTCCCTCTTCGGATGGCGTTTCTTTCAATAATACGTTCATGGCATCGCCTCGTTTAGCAGCTCCTGATAATAGTCACTGTGCACAGTATCGTGTTTTTCCATCGTTTGTTCAAATGCTAGCAGCGGGTCTTAGCCATCATTCATAAAGCAGAGGGGGAGTCCACTACTTCACTGAACAGGAACAGGCTGCGAGGGAACCAAATTTCGATATTGTGAGGAATATTGTGTCCGCCATGGGCGATGATGTCGACTCCGTCTCCGAGTGACCCAGCATTAGCCCGAGAATTTCGAGAAACTCTCACCGCACAACTCCTCGGCGACGTGCTCAACCTTGCGGGCACTAACGCACGCCCTGAAGAACCATCGCCACCATGGCTTTGCGGCAATCGTAGCACCAGCTTGCTGCTGCGCTCGTAGTACGAAGACGACAGATGTTCCGTCATATGTGCTTCCAGCACCTAGTTCACCACTGTCTCAACCAGACCATTTAATCCATCGTCTGTCGTCAATAGTCCTTTCACCTATTCCATTTCATGATTAATAAATCTGAAATTATTAATCATCGCATCCGTTAAATGAATGACTTTTGGCATTGAGAGACATGTGGTGTATTGTCATTACACCAATAGCAGTTAACCCTTCATCTTAAAATAGTCCTCAAATAGCTCTTGGACCGTAGTCTCTGCAAAAACGATTTCTATATCAGACAATTGCTTAAAGAGTTTACGCTTCTTGTTCGATACAGTCCCGTTATTTTGAACACAGAGGTTTACCAGCAAGGTTAAATCCTTCTCCGGCATATCATGCTTTTCATTAATGATTCGCTTAGCTCCATCAAATGCGCTCAGATATTCAAGTTCCTGAGGCAAACGATATGTAACAAATTTCTCGATACATTTGTAAATATACTCTGCCTGTTCGGTTACATCTGCGTAACGATATAATTCAGTTGTATCGTTGATCAGCTCCACGTTATAATCCACTGTGACCGTCCATTCAGAACGGTCTAGTATCGGTGCTGAAAGTTTTTTCAGTGAGGTGATATAGTCATTAATACTTTCAAGCAGCTCTGATGAGATTGGAACCTTACCTATTTGGTGCAGAATAAAACGATGAATACGCCCATTACCATCTGAAAATGGATGGATAATAATGAACCCGTACGCTAAGGCCGTGGCGGCGGCCACAGGGTGCCTCTCGAACATTAGCGAGTAGGCTTCAAGCCACGCTTCCATTAAATCATTCAAGCTTTCAGGGTGAGCGCTGATGTGTTCAGGCAGCGGTGTAGCATCTGGAAGGCGATCACCAATCCATCCATAGTCGGCTCGCCACCCATTATCTGGATTGGAGACAAGTTGCTTCTGCATCTCAAAGAGTTTCACATCATCAAGGCGTGAACCCATGAATGCACGAACCGTCTTCATCCAACGAACGGCACGGTTATCAAACTTCTCTTTCTCAATCTCAAAGCTACTCTGAGAGTCTTTAGTCAGCAGGAATGCTTCAGCTCTGCCAATCATAGAGTGACTCGCATAAGCATCTGTCATCTGCTTATGTAGCTGCTTTGCATCAAATACCTTCATCACAGGGGTTTTACGTACAAGCCAGCAAAAGGAAGGTACCCCTGGCATATTATTGCGAACTTTATGACGAGGAGAGTTATTTTTTTCAGACGTGTAGTACGATTTTTCATCCAGTGCGTCGACATATTTAAACTTAGTGTCCGCATCAGGAAGATTTAATGCTTTTCCTGTAAGCCATTCATAGAAGAACCATGCACGTCGAGTCTGTTGACCCTGAGGGTTCTCTGTAATCCACCCTTCGAGCTCTTTCGTATCACAGCTATTAAACAGGGATTTTAAAATGCCAAGGTTTAGGTTCTCATGCTTTAGTGCAAACAGGAGGTGTCCACCCAAGGTTTCGCTTGGCTGATACTGTGGTCTAAACATCTGGCTACCAAAGTTCTTGGCTCCCCCGATTTTTGAAATAGGATTGGGGGAATCAACATCTAGATGATATGTACGCCTTAGCCATTCGTATCCGCAATAATGTACGCTCATATGCAAAAGTATACGCTTCTTGATATAGAAACGCAAAAATTTACGCTCGCCTTATAATAAACGAGCCCCAAACTCAACAAAATTGGGTAGTTATAAAAGATTGATATTATCTGGCACGTTATCCCAATGAAAGATAAGGCATAAAGCATAAAGCAGCTTCTTTGCTTCCAAACCTAACGCAAGAGCAAACATAATTACTCCTATATTGCTGTAACAATATTTTGTTCATAAGTGTGATCACTACTGTCCGGTTAAGCAT
>DCPU01000022.1 GCA_002323245.1 Mariprofundus sp. UBA1536
GCACTTACAAGTTGAATCCGCGGTTTATATCAAAGCATCATTCAAGGTGTGGTGTGGTTTGCTATAGGCACTGGCGCTGGCGGCATAGTCTGTTGGTATTTTAATGTTCCGATGATTTTTTCTTTATTGGGCGGCATGTTAGTGTTGGCTATGGCATTGGCTCTAGTGTCTGATAGTTCTATTTTTTGAGACCCACTCCGCAAATGCCAGCCTCGATTGTTGCGTCTCAATTAAGGATCTGCTTCCAGAATAAGTTATAGTGCCTGCCAGTTGTATATGCGTATTGAAGGGGTATGAAAAACAGCATGGGTATCAGTGGAACCTGCATTTCATCCATAGCAGATGAGCACGGACCAATTTATGTTTATGAGACAAGGCAAAGCAGGACGCTCAGCTTTGATGGGGAAATCAGTCAAAGCTGTATGAATCTCAACAACATTGATGGTTTAGATTTGAGTTATACTCAGGCGATGATGGCAGGTCTGCTATTTATTCCCAGTGTAGAAACGGCAACTGTCATGGGCTTGGGTGCAGGCTCCATGGTCAAGAATCTGCTTAGCAGCTTTCCCGAATTGAGTGTGCATGCGATTGAATATCGCGAAGCTGTGGTCAAGACCGCACAAAAGTATTTTTACCTGCCTGACAGCAATCGCCTGTTCATTCATATTGATGATGCTGTAAAGCACATCAAAAATACCGACATCAAAAGCGATATTATATTTTCAGATTTGTACAACACAGCTGGCATGGAAGCCAATCAAGTGCAGTCGTCTTACTTGCTGGATTGTAAACATGCGCTCACTGATGGAGGAGTGCTTGTGCTTAATATTTGCAACACCTCACTTCAATTACGCCAAGCATTAGACCAATTACTCAGCGGTGAATTTAACAACCAACTCCTTCGATTTGAAGTGGAAAGCGGCAATACCATCGTATTCGCATTTAAGCGCGACGTCCCATCGATAGACAGAAAAGCGCTACTTACCAAAGCCAGATGGTTGCACAAGCAAATGAACATTCCGATGGAGCAATATGCGAAGTTGCTCTTGGATAAGAAAGGGCGTGTGAAGCGGGGGCGCAGCTAGGTCTTATTTCAAGTTTTAGGCATTGTGACGATAAACTTTAAACACATTCTGTAGCTGCATAATTTTATCCGTTACTTTTTGCAGCTGCTCAAGGTCTTTGATTTCGATCATGGTTTGAATATCGACCATTTGCGTATCCTTGTTTAATAGCGTCTGAATGCTGAGCACGCTTACTTTCAGGTCGGAAAGAATGCTGGTGATGTCTTTTAGCAGCGCGGGGCGATCAATGGCTTGGATAGTAAGGTTAATTTCAAATGTCTGATGATCGTAATCTGCCCAAGCAACTGAAATGAGTTGCTTTTGCTTATCGTGTTCGAGGTTGAGGATGTTGGTGCAATCGGGGCGATGCACAGCCACGCCGTGGCCTTGGGTAATAAAACCAATGATATCATCGCCGGGAATGGGTTTGCAGCAGTTGGCCATATAAGTTAATAGATTACCTACACCGCAAACATTGATGGATGGATCAGCGCTGCCTTTCTTTTTCGGTTTGGGTTTATAATAAGGCAATGCTTTCAGCGATTCATGAGCATAAATCTGGTTTAAACCCTGCGTTAACTGCACCGAGGTGATATCGCCGCGCCCAACTTTCGCAAACCACTCTTTTTCACTGTTCACTTTAAAATGGGCGAGGGCTTTTTGCGTATCAGGATTTAAAAGGTGCATGCGTTTGAGTTCGCGATCGATTGCCGTTTTACCATCGATAACGTTTTGCTCATAATTTTGTTGGCGAAACCAAGCTTTGATTTTTGCGCGTGCTTTGTTGCTGGTGATATAGCCAAGATTGGGATTGAGCCAATCCATGCTCGGTGCGGCATGATTGGTGGTTAAGATTTCGACTTGCACACCATTTTGCAGTTGCGTGGTGAGCGGCACAATTTGGCCATTCACTTTTGCGCCGCGACATTTGTGCCCGATTTCTGTGTGAATACCGTAGGCAAAATCAAGCGGGGTTGCGCCTTGCGGCAAATCAATGATTTTGCCATCAGGGCTTAACACAAATACGCGGTCTGAAAATAGCTCAGTTTTAAAGCTGCCTAAAAATTCTTCATCATCTTGATCAGGTGTTTCCAATAATCGGCGCACGGAATGAATCGTTTTTTCCAGCACCTCATCCTGTTTGGTGCGCTCTTTATAACGCCAGTGTGCTGCCACCCCAAACTCTGCAAATTCATGCATGGCTTTGGTTCGAATCTGAATCTCGACTGGTCTTCCTTCAGGCCCATACACAGCCGTGTGCAAGCTTTGATAGCCATTGGCTTTGGTGTTGGCGATATAATCATCAAACTCTTTGGGAATATGGTGCCAGCGCCCATGAATCAGCCCCAGCGCGGCATAACATTCTGCGATGGTGTTGACCGTGACCCTGATGGCCAGCACATCAAACAATTCTGAAAACTGTTTGTCTTTATGCGTCATCTTTGACCAGATGCTATAGATATGCTTTGGCCTGCCATACACCTTGGCTTTCATCTCAGCGTTTTTCAGTAGCGCATCAATTTCTGAAACCACTTGTTTGATATAGGTCTCGCGTCCGCCGCGTTTTTCTTCAAGCATTTTGGCAATGCGTTTATAAGTTTCTGGCTGCAAATAGCGAAAGGATAAATCTTCGAGTTCCCATTTTAATTGGCCTATGCCCAAGCGGTTGGCAATGGGGGAGAAGATTTCAAGGGATTCTGTGGCAATCGCTTGTTGGGTGGCTTCATCTGCTTTGGATAGCTCTCTTAGCCGCTGCACCCTGTATGCCAGCTTGATGAGCACCACGCGCACATCATCCACCATGGCCAGCAACATTCGTCTTAAGCGCTCCGACTGCTCATACCCCTCCGACTGGCTGGCTTTAAACCCATGCAGCTTTTCCAAGCCCTGCACCATATGCAGCACTTCATCCGTAAACTCGCGCTCTATCACCTTATGAAACTCAGCGGATCGCAGCCGACTATCACTAAGCAAACATACCAAAATCGTGGTCTCATCCGCGCTTAACTTACTAAGCAATATAGCAACATCCAGACTACTTGGTTTGTCAGAAACTACATCTTGCGCATCCCAAACATACTGACATGCCTTTTCCAGCAAGGCAGAACTCCCGTTCAGATGCGCTGAATTGGCAATAAGCAAATCGATATACGCTGGGATAGCGTATAAGGATGTAATAGGTTGCTGTTGGTCAGCTTTTTTCATAATGATACTTGCAAGCAATGACCGTGATATGCGTGTCCGTAACTGCATAAACCAACCTGTGAGTGTCATCGATTCTGCGAGACCAAAAACCAGTTAAGTTTTCTTTTAATGCTTCTGGTTTTCCAATGCCTGAAAATGGGCTTCGCATGGTATCACTGATGAGTTTGTTGATACGTTTTAATGTTTTTCTATCTTGACCTTGCCAATATACATAGTCTGACCATGCGGCATCTGTCCAAGCTAAATGTCTCATTCGTTCAATAAATCTTTTTCTTGAGTTTTACCTTGTCTAAATTGTTCAATGGATTTACTTAGATGCTCAGCATTTGCAGGTGATTTTAATAAATAAACGGTTTCCATCAGGCTATTGTAATAATCCAATGACATCACAACCGCATCTTCACTATCTCGCCTTGTAATAACAGTGCAGTCAGCATCATCAATGACGTGGTTCAATACAGATTTAAGATTATTTCTTGCTTCAGTAAATGATACTATTTTCATTTTCAGTGCCTCACATGTACAACTTAGCAGCCAACTGTAGGTGTTCGCCACATATTATGCAACTTAGCATCATTTTAGGCCATTGAATCGTCTCTTCTCTATAGATACGCTTCAAATGCAAAGAAACAGCAAAGGTTTCACAAGGGCTTCACTCTCGTAAATTTCCTGCTGAGATGTTGCGCCGAATCGAAATGCGTCTTAATCGTATTGATGCGGCTGTATTGTTGGAAGACTTACGATGCCCGCCATCACATCACTTGGAAGCATTAAGCGGAGACCGTGCTGGTCAGCATAGTATCAGGGTGAATAAACAATGGCGTGTGTGTTTCGTGTGGAGTGGCGGCGGCGCGTTTGATGTGGAAGTTGTGGATTATCATTGATAGTTGATGGTCAAAGCAGGTAGGGCTCGATTAGGAGAAAAGCATATGGTTACAAGGGAAAGGATGCCAATTCGCCCAGGCGAACATTTGGCGGAATATTTAGAAGAATATGAAGTGACACCGTATAGGGTGGCAAAAGAGACAGTGGTGCCATCAGCAATGATGGCCGTGCTATCACAGCTGATACCGCGATGCGGCTGGGTAAATTTTTCGGCATGAGTGCACAATTTTGGATGAACTTGCAAACCAATTATGATCTACAAATGGCTGAAATGCAGCACGGTGAAGTGTATGAAGGGATTCATCAGCTGGCGGCATAACTTTACAATTGATATGTTCATAAATCCGCAAATCAAGCCCTGACACCTTTTCGTAGTTATCGTTTGGTGATTGTGGAGCAAGCTGCTTTGCTAGCGCGTTCGCTGCTGGATGAGGCTGTGGTGTACCGCCCGTTTATGCCATGATGGAGCTTTAGGGGTGGCTAAAAAATTATGGGTGATTACTTACGATATAGCCAATACCAAACGCTGGCGGCAGGTGTTTCGCTTGATGAAAAGCTATGGGCAGTCGGTGCAGTATTCAGTGTTTGAATGCTGGCTGAGTGCATCCCAGCTTAAAACGCTACAAGCCAGGCTCGCGTTGATGATGGATATGCAGGAAGACCGTGTGCACTGTTATCCCTTATGTGGTCAATGTGAGAGCCGCACCATCACCCTTGGTCAGGGTGAGCGGGTGGCAGCTTTGCCTGTAGTTTGGCTGATTAGTGATGGATAAATGGTATAGATTGTATAGACTTCGTGTGGTTGATAAGGTTTGGGATAGTTCTTTAAAATCAGGTTGTTCTGATGGTTTGCTCAAAAAGTATTGAGGTAATCGTCGGAGATAAAAAGAAAACAAAGGCTTTTTTGCTGTTTGATGTGGGATTTTTTGGTGAAATGGGTATTTGAGGGCAAGTGCTACTGGTTGGGCTTTGTAAGTGATTGTGAGATATAGGTGTTTTGGGGGTAGTCCTCAAATACCTGAGACCTGTTCGAAGGTTTTGAAACCGTTTGGTCGAATACATGGTGTTCATCAATCTCAGGCCTCAAATACCTGAGACCTGTTCGAAGGTTTTGAAACGTACCATGTTGCGGGACAGTGCCTCCTTGTGCTTGCCTCAAATACCTGAGACCTGTTCGAAGGTTTTGAAACGGCATCTACCAACAGCTCCTTTGCTTTCTGGTGTTCGTAACCTCAAATACCTGAGACCTGTTCGAAGGTTTTGAAACCTTGAATAACGAATAGACCAAAAACACGAATGTGGCACCTCAAATACCTGAGACCTGTTCGAAGGTTTTGAAACGGTTTCATGAGCCGAGGCGCACGATGAAGCGTCTTCTCCTCAAATACCTGAGACCTGTTCGAAGGTTTTGAAACCGCACGAGAAACTAAGAATGGATCATCCATGTCTCCTCCTCAAATACCTGAGACCTGTTCGAAGGTTTTGAAACTTAGTAACTTCAAAATACTCATTATCCACTTTTACCTCAAATACCTGAGACCTGTTCGAAGGTTTTGAAACAATTTAGAGCGCGTGATATGTAAGTCGAATGCTTTCCTCAAAAGAATGTGAGGGGTCAGGGCTTGATTTGCGGATTATGGCATGTATTGTTTCGATTATGGCCAGACCCTTACGCATAGAATATGAAGGTGCCGTTTACCATGTGACCTCACGTGGAAATGCGCGATCAGATATTTATCTTGATGATGAAGATCGCCTGTTGTTTCTTGAAGTGTTGCAATATGTTGTCGAGCGATTTGGCTGGAAATGTCATGCCTATTGTTTGATGAGCAATCATTACCATCTGATGATTGAAACCCCGCAACCCAATCTTAGCCGTGGGATGAGCCAGCTTAATGGCATGTTTACGCAGCGGTTTAACCGCCGGCATCAACGCGTTGGTCATGTTTTCCAGGGAAGGTTTAAGTCAATCATTGTTGATAAAGACGCTTATCTGCTTGAGTTGAGCAGGTATATTGTGCGCAATCCAATCGCGGCCAATATGGTAAAAAGCTTGAATGACTGGCCCTGGAGCAGTTATCTGGCGACCAGTGGGCTGGTTTCTGCGCCGGCTTTTCTTCATGTTGATTGGTTGCTTTCCCAATTTAGCGAGGCCAAACCTCAAGCCCAGCAAGCCTATATCGATTTTGTGAACAAGAAAGATGCTCAGTCTCCTTGGCAGGCACTGAATGGCCCTGATATTTTGGGGGATGACGAATTTCGAGGGCGACTACAGAAGGGTATTGATGCCATTCCAGCAGGCGTGGCTAAAACCAAAGCGATATTAAGGCACCTGCCGTTGTCTGAAATTGCAGACGAAAACAAAGGCCGCAGTGTTTGGATGCGTGAAGCTTATTGCGAACATGGCTATACCATGCAAGCCATAGCTGCTTTTGCCAATCTGCACCACTCAACGGTGAGTAAGCTGATAAAATCAGATGAAACAAATCCGCAAATCAAGCCCTGACCGTATGCCGTCACCGGCA